>NZ_PHHD01000001.1:5434237-6792797 GCF_002813445.1 Pseudomonas tolaasii NCPPB 2192 | reverse complement strand
ACAGAAAGTCGATCAGCGCACTGCGCCCGCGCAACCCCTGGCGTGCGCGCTCAATGCGGGCAATCAACTCGGCTGCGCGGTACAGCGCGACCGGCTGGAAATTCGAACCGCTCAGGATCGCCCCGTTCAGGCTGGCGCTGTGGTGCAGCAAATACGCCTGGGCGATATAGCTGCCCATGCTGTGCCCCAGCAGGATGATCGGCAGGCCAGGCGCTTGGTGCGCGATGTGCTGGTTGAGGCTGGCGAGGTCGCCCACGACTTTGTTCCAGCCATCCTTTTCAGCGTACAACCCCAGCGTGCCTTCGTCGGCGGTGCGGCCATGGCCACGCTGGTCCAGCGCATACAAGCCGTAACCGGCAGCACACAGCGCCTCGGCCAGACGCCCATAGCGGCCACTGTGCTCGGCCATACCGTGGGACAGCATGATCATCGCCCTGGCAGGGCCTTCCGGCAGCCATTGATTGACGTACAGCCGGGTGTGGTCGTTCGCGGTCAGCCAGAAGGTGCTGTGGTTCATGGCGCTTCCTTTGCTCGGGGTCGATGCAGTGTATAGCTCATCCGTCAGGGGGCGGGGTATCTGCCTACACGTTAGGGCAAGATTCATACAATAAATGACACAGTTGGGCGTATTTGCCTGTTTGGTGATAGCTGCTAACGTCCCAAAGCTCCGCTTTTTATAGCGGACGAAAAAGCGGCCGGACACACTCAGGTAAGAGGACAAGAATAATGCAACCTGATTTTTGGAATGACAAACGCGCCCGCGGGCGTTCCCAATGACATCGACCTGAGCACCTACAAGTCCGTCATCGAAGTGTTCCGAGCGTTCCTGCAAGGCCTTTGCCGACCGTCCGGCGTTCAGCAACATGGGCATCACCTGACCTACGCCGAGCTTGAGCGCCAGAGTGCGGCGTTCGCCGGTTACCTGCAAAATCACACGACCTCAAGCCGGGCGAGCGCATCGCGGTCCAGATGCCCAATGTGCTGCATTACCCGATTGCCGTGTTCGGCGCGCTGCGCGCCGGGCTGATCGTGGTCAACACCAACCCGCTGTACACCCCGCGCGAGATGCGCCACCAGTTCAAGGACGCCGGGGTGCGTGCGCTGGTGTACCTCAACCTGTTCGGTTCACGGGTGCAGGAAGTGTGTGCCGACACCGAGATCGACTACCTGATCGAAGCCAAAATGGGCGACTTCATGCCCGCCGCCAAAGGCTGGCTGATCAACACGGTGGTCGACAAGGTCAAGAAAATGGTCCCTGCCTACAGCCTGCCACGCGCCGTGTCGTTCAAGCGCGCCCTGCGCATGGGGGCAGGCCTGGCCGTGACCCGCCACCCGGTGACCCTGGATGATATCGCCGTGCTGCAATACACCGGCGGCACCACGGGCCTGGCCAAGGGCGCGATGCTCACCCACGGCAACCTTGTGGCCAATATGCAGCAGGCGCGAGCGTGCATGTCCCAGGTCGCCGACGACGGCCAGCCGCTCGTGAGGGAAGGGCAGGAGGTGATGATCGCGCCGCTGCCGCTGTACCACATCTATGCCTTCACGGCGAATTGCATGTGCATGATGGTGACCGGCAACCACAACGTGCTGATCACCAACCCGCGGGACATCGGCGGCTTTATCAAGGAACTGAAAAAGTGGCGGTTCTCTGGCCTGCTCGGGCTGAATACGCTGTTCGTCGCGCTGATGGATCACCCGGATTTCAAGACCCTGGATTTTTCCCACCTCAAAATCACCAACTCCGGCGGCACGGCGTTGGTCAAGGCCACGGCTGAGCGCTGGAAGGCGGTGACCGGTTGCTCCATTGGCGAAGGCTACGGCCTGACTGAAACCTCGCCGGTGGCCAGCACCAACCCTTACGGCAGTCAATCACGGCTGGGAACGGTGGGCCTTCCGGTGCCGGGCACGGCGATGAAGGTTATCGATGATGAAGGCCGCGAGTTGCCTTTGGGCGAGCGTGGCGAGCTGTGCATCAAGGGGCCGCAGGTGATGAAGGGCTACTGGCAGCAACCGGTGGCCACCGCCGAAACCCTGGACGACGAAGGCTGGCTCAAGACCGGCGACATTGCGGTGATCGATGTCGATGGTTTTGTCAGCATTGTCGATCGCAAGAAAGACTTGATCATCGTGTCGGGCTTCAACGTGTACCCCAACGAAATCGAAGACGTGGTGATGGCGCACCCGGCCGTAGCCAACTGCGCCGTGATCGGCGTGCCGGATGAGCGCACGGGCGAAGCGGTGAAGCTGTTTGTCGTGGCGCGGGCCCAGGGCGTGAGCCTTGAGGAGTTGAAGACGTACTGCAAGGCCAACTTCACCGGCTATAAAGTGCCCAAGCATATCGTGCTGCGCGAGTCGTTGCCGATGACGCCGGTGGGCAAGATTTTGCGCAGGGAATTGCGCGACATCGCCTGACATAAAACACCGTCAAAAATGTGGGAGCTGGCTTAACTGCGATAGCGATCTTTCAGTCACCGGATATATCGACTGAAGGTCCGCTATCGCAGGCAAGCCAGCTCCCACATTCGTGATCTGTGGTCCTCAAAGCCTTATTCCAGAGCCTTTTGCTGGGTTATCCTGGCCTGATTTAAAGTGTGACCAAATATTGTAGGACAGTCATGATTATGACTGTAGGGCCCTCTTTTGGCTCTAGGCGGCCCTTGGCAAAGCTGCTACTCTCGGCGCGCTTTGTGACTTCTAGGCCTGCTTTAAAGCGCCAGATTCACCTTAAAAAAACATACACCAATAATAATCGCATCAAATGCGATGATGAATTCGCGTCGCTGAGGAGTGGGCTTCCATGAACGAAGACTTTTGGAAGGATAAGTACCCCGCCGGGATTGCTGCCGACATCAATCCAGACGAGTATCCGAATATTCAGGCGGTACTGAAGCAGTCCTGCCAGCGCTTCGCCAACAAACCGGCTTTCAGCAACCTGGGCAAGACCATCACCTACGGTGAGTTGTACGAATTGTCCGGCGCCTTCGCCGCGTACCTGCAACAGCACACCGATTTGAAGCCCGGCGACCGCATCGCCGTGCAACTGCCCAACGTCCTGCAATACCCGGTCGCCGTGTTCGGTGCCATCCGCGCCGGCCTGATCGTGGTCAACACCAACCCGCTGTACACCGCGCGGGAAATGGAACACCAATTCAACGACTCCGGTGCCAAGGCCCTGGTCTGCCTGGCCAACATGGCCCACCTGGCGGAAAAGGTCGTGCCCAAAACCGGCGTCAGGCACGTTATCGTCACCGAAGTCGCCGACCTGTTGCCGCCCCTCAAGCGCCTGCTGATCAACAGCGTCATCAAGTACGTGAAGAAAATGGTCCCGGCTTACCATTTGCCGAAGGCGATCAAATTCAACGACGTGCTGGCCAAGGGGCACGGCCAACCGGTCAACGATGCCAGCCCTGCCAGCAGCGATGTAGCCGTGCTGCAATACACCGGCGGCACTACCGGCGTGGCGAAAGGCGCGATGCTCACCCACCGCAACCTGGTCGCCAACATGCTGCAGTGCAAGGCGCTGATGGGCTCGAACCTCAATGAAGGCTGCGAGATCCTGATCACGCCGCTGCCGCTGTACCACATCTATGCGTTCACCTTTCATTGCATGGCGATGATGCTGATCGGCAACCACAACATCCTGATCAGTAACCCGCGTGACCTGCCCGCCATGGTCAAGGAACTGTCGAAGTGGAAGTTCAGCGGGTTCGTTGGCCTGAACACCCTGTTCGTGGCGCTGTGCAACAACGAAGGTTTCCGCAAGCTGGATTTCTCTGCGCTGAAAGTCACCCTGTCGGGCGGCATGGCCCTGCAACTGGCGGCCGCCGAGCGCTGGAAAGACGTGACCGGCTGTGGCATCTGCGAAGGTTACGGCATGACCGAAACCAGCCCCGTGGCCACTGTGAACCCGATCCAGTACACCCAGATCGGCACTATCGGTATTCCGGTGCCCTCGACCCTGTGCAAAGTCATCGCCGATGACGGCACCGAGCTGCCCCTGGGCGAAATCGGCGAGCTGTGCATCAAGGGCCCGCAAGTGATGAAGGGCTACTGGCAGCGCGAAGACGCCACCGCCGAAATCCTCGACAGCGAAGGCTGGCTGAAGACCGGCGACATCGCGATCATCCAGCAAGATGGCTACATGCGCATCGTTGATCGCAAGAAAGACATGATTCTGGTCTCCGGTTTCAACGTCTACCCGAACGAACTCGAAGACGTGCTGGCGACCCTGCCGGGCGTGCTGCAATGCGCCGCCATCGGCGTGCCGGACGACAAGTCCGGCGAGCACATCAAGATCTTCATCGTGGTCAAGCCGGGGGCCACCCTGACCAAAGACCAGGTGATGGAGCACATGCGCGCCAACGTCACCGGCTACAAGGTGCCCAAGGCCGTGGAGTTCCGCGATGCCTTGCCGACTACCAACGTGGGCAAGATCCTGCGGCGTGAGTTGCGTGATGAAGAGCTGAAGAAGCTCGGTCTTAAAAAATAACCCCATAAAAAACCCGCGATTGCGGGTTTTTTTATGGGCTGGATTGAAATGCAATCCACTGTGGGAGCTGGCTTGCCGGCGATAGCGGCACATCAGTTACACCCGTGTTGACTGGCCCATCGCTATCGCAGGCAAGCCAGCTCCCACAATTTTTAACCGCGTGCTTACAGGGCAAACTGCGCGAAGCTCACGCCCGCACCCGCCGGGCGTACATCCTTGAGGAACGAATCCTTGTCCGCGCTCAGCTCCAGGGTGATCTCCGGCTTGCGCTTGCCCGCGTTGCGTACCACCAGCCCTTCGAGTTTCTCGCGCAGGAACACGGTTGGCACCTTCAGGTGCAGCAACTGGTCAGTCTCGGCGTTATGCATCAACAGGTGGATCCACTCGTACTGGCCCACGGCAATGCGGCCCACCGGCAGGTCGAACCACCAGATGTTGCGCTTGCGGTCCAGGTCGGTGAAATGGCAGTTGTTGACGCCGAGTACGGCACCGCCCAGTTCGGTGTTTCTGCGGGCGATGGCCTGTGCTTTATTGAGTTTCATAACCTTCCTACGGGATCTGTTATTCAGCGTTATAGCCTGAATGTGCCGCGCATTCTCATGGGTTGGCTGCAAAACATAAAGCCAAACCTGCGAGCGACGATGAAATGCAGCCTGAAAATAATTGAAACTCTGCCGAACCGGCCCGGGTCAATCTTTACGTAATGACCAAAACCCTTGATTGTTCTTCTGGAGAAATACCATGGGCAGCACAGCGGATAAGGCAAAAGGTTTGAAAGACGAAGCCGTCGGCAACATCAAGCAAGGCGTCGGCAAAGTCACCGGCAACGACAAACTGCGCGCTGAAGGCGTGGTGCAGGAAAAGAAAGGCCAGGTCGAAAAGGCCGTAGGCGATACCAAGGATGCAGTCAAGAAAGCCACCAAATAGGCTTTCCACCTGCAGCCAGCGGCCATCCACGGATGGCCGTTTTTATGTCGCACGCTGCAACTAAAACCCTGTCATTGTTTCAAAGTCGCCAAGTAGGCTACTTTTGATGTAGAAAACGGCCCCTGAGTCGCCCACGACCTCATCCTCTTTGCGGCGAAAGGAGACGCTATGATTTTTCCGGTTCTAGACGGGCTCAAGCTACACCAGGTGCTGATACGCACCGTCAAGGAATTCGTCGATGACGAAATGCCTACCTACGCCTCGGCACTGGCCTACCAGATGCTGTTCTCGCTGTTCCCCTTCCTGCTGTTCCTGATTGCCCTGATCGGTTTCCTGCACCTGCCGGACTTCTTCACCTGGCTGCGCATGCAATCGGAGCTGGTGTTGCCACCCCAGGCGCTAGAGCAGGTCAACCCGGTGATCGACCAGTTGCAGCAATCCAAGGGTGGCTTGCTCTCGGTGGGTATCGTCATCGCCCTGTGGACTGCCTCCGCGGGCGTGCGCCTGATGATGAGCGCGATGAATGCCGCTTATGACGTGGTGGAAGGCCGACCGATCTGGAAGCGTTTTCCGCTGTCGATTTTCTACACCGTCGGCATCGCCGGCATGTTGCTCGCCGCTGCGGCGCTGATGGTACTCGGCCCGCAGGTCATGGAGTGGCTGGCCGGACAGATCGGCATGCAGGAATTCGTGGTTACGCTGTGGACCATCCTGCGCTGGCCGCTGATCGTGATTCTGCTGATGTTCGCCGTGGCCCTCATGTACTACGTGATGCCTGACGTAGAGCAGAAATTCCGCTTCATCACCCCGGGCTCGGTGCTGGCCGTGGTGGTCTGGATTGTCGCCTCCCTGGGCTTCGGTTATTACGTAAAAACCTTCGCCGATTACAACGCCATGTATGGCAGTATCGGTGCGATCATCGTCCTGCTCCTGTACTTCTATATTTCTGCCGCCGTGTTACTGCTGGGTGCAGAAATGAATGCCGTGATCGAACACATGTCGGCTGAAGGCAAGGACCCGGGGGAAAAGGAGTTCGATGAACATGCAGGCATGGATGAGAAACAGCACGTCTCAGGCCTGGGCCGGGACCACTCCAAACCCACTACCGACGAAGTCTGATCGATGATCCGTGAAATCCTGAAAATGGGCGACGAGCGCCTGCTGCGTATCGCGCCACCGGTTCCGCCGGAAATGTTCGACAGCCCCGAGCTGTGGCAATTGATTGATGACATGTTCCAGACCATGGAGCACGTGGGCGGCGTGGGCCTGGCCGCTCCGCAGATCGGCGTTGACCTGCAACTGGTGATCTTCGGCTTTGAGGCCAGCGAACGCTACCCGGATGCGCCGCCGGTGCCGCAGACCATTTTGATCAACCCTTTGATTACGCCACTGAGCCCGGTGCTGGAAGAGGGCTTTGAAGGCTGCCTGTCCGTGCCCGGCCTGCGTGGCGCGGTGAACCGCTATCAGCAGATTCGCTACGAGGGTTTTGACCCCAAGGGCGAGCCGATTGTGCGGGTGGCCGAGGGTTTCCACGCGCGGGTGGTGCAGCATGAGTGCGACCACCTGATCGGCCGGTTGTACCCCTCGCGGATTACCGACTTCAGCAAGTTCGGGTTTATTGAAGTCATGTTTCCGGACATGGACCCCACTGCCGACGAATAACCCCCTGACACAATGAAGTCAAAAATGTGGGAGCTGGCTTGCCTGCGATAGCATCCCCTCGGTCTGCCTGACACACCGAGGTGCCCGCATCGCAGGCCAGCCAGCTCCCACACTCGTTTTGCGTTGAGCCTGCTTACCTTGCAGGTTTGACGAACCGCAACGTCATCCGGTCCGACTCCCCAATCGCCAAATACTTCGCCTTATCCTGCTCGCCCAACCTCAGCGACGGCGGCAACGTCCACACCCCGCCCGGATAATCCTTGGTGTCTTTCGGGTTGGCATTCACCTCACTTTGCCCGGCCAGCTTGAACCCGGCGTCCGTTGCCAGTTTCACCACCTGCGCGGTGGTCAGGTAGCCGCTGTCCTTGATCGCTTGCAAATCCGCCCCGTCCTTGGCCCGGTGGTCTTCCACACCCAGCACGCCGCCCGGTTTCAGCACTTGGTAAAACGCGTTGAAGGTGGCCGGCGCGGTGCCAGCCTCGACCCAGTTATGCACATTGCGAAAGGTCAGCACGGCATCCGCTGATGCGGGTTTGCCGAATACCGGCGCCTTGGGATCAAACTCCACAACTTCAGCCTTGCCGTAACGCAGCGGGTCGGCGGCGAATTTCTTTTTCAGGTTCTGTTCGGACGTCGCGGCATACGCGCTGGTGCTGGCGGCCTGAACGGCAGCGATGTAATGCCCGTGGTCCTTGAGCAGCGGCGCCAGCACTTCGCTATACCAGCCGCCGCCGGGGGTGATCTCGATCACGCGTTGTTTGGCGCCCAGGCCGAAGAACTCCAGGGTTTGCTGCGGGTGACGGTAGCCATCACGCGCGCTGTTGGCCGGGTCGCGCCAACTGCCCGCGAGCACGCTGGCGTATTGCTGGGCGGTAATCGGCGCATCCGCTGCCTGGCTCAAGGCCGGGACGAGGAGGGCAGTGAGGGACAGAGCTGCAAGCGTCTTTTTCATGATCGTCCTGTAAGGGGCCACTGTGCCAGCGAGGCTAGCACGGGCCCTGTTCGGGCCGATCACACATTATCCGCAGTGGTCCTAACCAACGGTTCTAAGCACTGGTTTTCAGGCCCATGGCGATCATCGGCTTGTTGCGTTTATAGCGGACCAGACGCTCGCTGAGCGATTGAGGCAGCACCGTGTTCTGGGTGAAGCCCATGCGCTGATACATACCTTCCAGGTCCGGATGGCACAACAGCCAGACCGTGCCTTCCACCTCCGCCACGGCCGCGTCAATCAACCGCCCGGCCAGCCCCCGGCCGCGATACGCCGGGTCCACAAACACCCCGGTCAACCACTGTCCGCCGACCACCGGCGTCAGGCACAGCCCGGCGATAATCTCGCCATCGCGCGCCACCCACAAACGCCCGCCCTTGAGCGCCTTCATCGACGAATCATGGCGGCGATAAAACTTGTTCAGCAGCGGCCACAGGGGCTCTGCCAACAGATCGAGAGTCAATTCAGGCATGGTGTTCAGCAGGTGCGTTGACGGGTCGGGGATTATAAGCGCCTTCTGCCGCCCAATAGGTGGTATACCCAATGCTACATCCCGTTTAAGTGGAGTACGCATCATGGCCAAAGGTATGGATTCAAAGAAAGCCGCGAAGAAGAAACCGGCCAAGACCGCCGATGAAAAACGCGCCGACAAGAAAGCCAAGAAGTCCGAAACCGGCTTGTTCGGTCACTGAGTTACAAGCTTAGAACCAAACGATCTGCAAGATTTTCCGGCCTCATTGCACAGAGCAGGAAACACCTGCTCTGAGCTGCCGATGGCCAACTACCTTGATCTGACCCAACGCCGGGAAATCGAAGCCCTGGCCGACTGTTTTATGGCCCGTACCGAGTGGCCGACCTGGCTGTTGTTGATCGGCGTGTATGCCGGTTGGTTCGCCGTGATGCTTGGCAGCCACTGGCTGGGTCTGTGGCTGAGCACGCTGTTGCTGATCCCGCTGGTGACACTTTGGCTGTCGGTGCAGCATGAATTGCTCCACGGCCACCCCACGCGATCCCTTCTGATCAACAAACTGCTCGGCTACGCGCCGTTTGCCGTGTGGTATCCGTACACCCTGTACCGTGACAGCCACTTGCTGCACCACAACGACGAAGACCTGACCCTGCCGGGCGTCGACCCGGAAAGCCGTTACCTGACCCAGCTGCAGTGGAACAACAGTTCATTGTTTGAACGTGGCGTGCACTGGCTGACCAAAACCGTGCTCGGCCGCTTCCTGCTCGCTGCGCCCCTGGCGATCAGCCGCCTGGCGCGCCACGAATTCCAGCGCCTGCCCCAGGTGTGGCCGATGTGGCTGACCCACGGCGCGGTCACCGTGCTGATGTTGTGCTTCATCGCCCACTACAGCGTCTTGCCCGTGTGGCATTACCTGCTGCTGGTCACCGCGCCGGCCTTGTCCCTGGCGTCGATCCGTTCCTACTATGAACACCGCCCGCACCCGCAGCCGGAACAGCGCACTGTGCTCAACGAAGCGTCCTGGCCGTGGACCTGGCTGTTCCTCAACAACAACCTGCACCTGGTGCACCACGATTTGCCCAAACTGCCCTGGTACTTACTGCCCACGGTCTACCACGCGCGCCGCGAACAGTGGGTGGCGCGCAGCGGTGGTTTCCTGGTGCAGGGTTACGGGCAGTTGATCGGCCGCCATGGCCTCAAGGCCATCGACAGCCCCCGGCACCCTTTTGCGTGAGAAATGAGCATGACCGACCATTACGCCGAGCTGTTGATGTACGTCGCGCCCGAGCCCGTCCTGCAGGCCAACGCGCTGTGGCTGGCGCGTATCTTCGAGCATTTGAACCTGCGCCGCCGCGACGCCGGCCACCTCGACCTGCACGGCCTGTGGCTCGCCCCCGAATTGCTCGTCACCCAAACCTGCGGCTACCCGCTGATGACCCAACTGCGCGGCCAGGTACGCGTGATCGGCCGCCCGCGCTACGAACTGGCCCACAGCAGCGGCGGTGAACATTGCAGCCTGTTGCTGACCCGCGACGACAACCCGCGCACCGCACTGCCCGAGTTCTACAACAGCCGCGGCGTGATCAACGGCCACGATTCCAACAGCGGCATGAACCTGCTGCGCGAACGCCTTGCGCCGTTGCAGCGCGACGGGCGTTTCTTTGCCAGCGTCGGCATCAGCGGCGCCCACCGCGAAAGCCTGCGCTGGCTGCGTGAGGGCCTTGCCGACATGGCGGCCATCGATAGCGTGACCTTCGACTACCTCGCGCGGTTCGCCCCGCAGGAAGTCGCAGGGCTGCGCGTCGTCACCCGCAGCGCGCCGAGCCCGACCTTGCCCTACATCGGCCCGCTGCATTTGACTGATGAACAGGCTGCAAGCATTCGTGGGGCGATGAACCAGGCCTTGCAGGATTTGCCGCAGGTGGCTCAAACCCTGGGCGTGCGTGAAGTTCTTCCCGCCAATGAGGACGACTATCACGTATTGCTGGGCTACCAGAGGCAAGCTGCCGACGCAGGTTATCCGGTTCTTCAATAAGGTTATATAAAAATACCTTTTAAATATTATTAAAGAATAAGAGGCCTTGCTAGGATCGCCCCACCGGAACACCGGACATAACGCGCAACCAACTCAGATGGAGCCACTATGTCCGGCGCCGACACTTCTCACAGCGATTACGTGGGCGGATTGTTCCGCAGTCATTACGACTGGCTGTGCAGCCGCTTGCACCGCCACCTCGATTCCCGTGCGCATGCTGAAGACATTGCCGCCGACACCTTTGTCCAACTGCTGAGTTCGCCGGGCGTACAGCCGATCCGGCAACCCCGCGCCTTGCTCACCACCATCGCCCAGCGCCTGATGTACCAACTGTGGCGGCGCCGTGATCTGGAACGTGCCTACCTAGACGCCCTGGACAACGACGAAACCGCTGCCGCGCCCTCGCCCGAAGACCTGGCGCAAATGCTCGAAGCGCTGCAAGCCATCGACCACTTGCTCGACGGCTTGCCGGCCAAGGTCAAGGCGACCTTTTTACTCTCCCAGCTCAACGGCCTGACCTACCCGCAAATCGCCGCCGAACTGGGCATATCCCAGCGCTCGGTCAGCGACTACATGGCCCGTGCCCTCAACCGTTGCCTGCGGCTGTGCCTGGAATGAACGACGAACTGATCGACAGCGCCACGCGCTGGTACGTGCTGTTGCGCTCGGGCCAGGCCACGGCGACGGACTGGCAGCGCTACCACCAATGGCGCGCAGCTGACCCGCGCCACGATGCGCTGTGCCAGCAACTGGAAACCCGGCTGGGTGTGTTTCAGATTCCCCAGGCCCAAGGCGTCAGCGGCCAAGTGTTGCAGCAGGCGCTGGATGCGCCAGCGAGCCGCCGCCACGTCTTGCAGATCGCCTTGGCGGGCGCGGGTGTGGCTGTCGGCGCCGCTTTTTTAGCCAAACCCATGGGCTTGTCCGAGCTGACGGCCGATATCCATACCGGTACCGGCGAGCGCCGCAGCGTCACGCTGGCCGATGGCAGCGAGCTGTTGCTCAATGCGCAAAGCGCCGCCGACATCCAGTTCAACCCGCAGCAGCGCCTGGTGCGCCTGCGTGAAGGCGAGTTGCTGGCCAACGTGGCCAGCGATCGCAACCGCCCGTTTTTGATTCAGACCGACCAGACCCGGCTGCGCGCCTACGGCAACCGCTTTTTGGTGCGCGAGCGGGAAGGGCAGGGCCAGGTCGTGGCGCTCAATGGCGCGGTTGATATTGACGACCAGCGCGGCGAACGCTTGCAGCTCGCCGCCGGCCATGAAGTGCATTACGACCGCTCGGGCTTCGGTCCGGTCGAAGCCAGTTCCTCCGGCGCCACCGCGTGGGTCGATGGCTTCCTGCAAGTGCGCGACCGCCCCCTGGCTGAAGTCATCGAAGCCCTGCGCCCGTATCACAGTGGCGTCTTGCGCCTCGACCCCGCCGTGGCCGGCCTGCGTGTGAGCGGTCTGTATCGTCTCGACAACCCCCAGCAAATCCTCGACACCCTGGCGCGCACCTTGCCGATCCACATTACCCGCCGCACTGGCTTGTGGGTGACCGTCAATGCCGCCTGACGGATTCACTCAGCCTCTGTGGGAGCTGGCTTGCCTGCGATGGGATCGACTCGGTTCAGCTGTCAGCCCGAGTCGCCTGCATCGCAGGCAAGCCAGCTCCCACATTGAACGGGTTTCCATTTCAAAACCGGGTTCTAAGGACATAACCAAACGATCTGCAAGTTTTCCCCCGGCCGGCCCACATCACTCCCGTAAGCGCTGCGGGGAGCAGCGTTCAGGAGTTTCCTTGGGGGGAGCCAATGTGAGTCAGTTCAACCGTGTGCCGCTTCGAACCTTTGCCCTGGTGCCGTTGGCCAGCCTGTTTTTTTCGTTTGCCGCCAGCGCTGAAGAGGTGCGGCAGGTCTACCACATCGCCCCCGGCCCGCTGGATGAGGTGCTGCTGAACATCAGCCGCCAAAGCGGCCAGGTGATTTCCTTCACGCCGCAACTGGGCAATTACTCGTCGGCCACGGTGGATGGCTCGCTGTCCGCGCACCAGGCCGTGGACGCCGCGCTCAAGGGCACCGGCCTGCACGTGCAGGTCAGCCCGGACGGCGCGTTCATCATCAAGGAAGGCGCAAGCAACGCAGCCACCAGCGACGTAAAAGCCCAAACCAGCGCCGCCCAGGCACCGACCCTCGACCGCGTGGTCGCCATCGGTACCCGACGCAGCAACGCCACCGCGCTCACCAGCAGCGCGCCGGTGGACGTGATCAACGCCGACGAACTCAAGCAAACCGGCGCCACCAGCCTGAACCAGGCGTTGTTCCAGCTGCTGCCGTCGTTCAACTTTCCACAGAACAACAGCGCCACGCGCGGGCAGGACCCGAAGGGCGCGTCCCTGCGCGGCTTGTCGCCCGACCAGACGCTGGTGCTGATCAACGGCAAGCGCCGCCACACCTCGGCAGTGGTGAACATCTCCGGCGGCGTGCCGTTCATTGGCGCCCAGCCGGTGGACCTGGACATGATCCCCATCAGCGCCATCGACCACGTCGAAGTGCTGCGTGACGGCGCCTCGGCGCAGTACGGCTCCGACGCGGTGGCCGGGGTGGTCAACATCGTGCTCAAGGAGCGCGACAGCGGTGGGGGTATCAACACCCAACTGGGCAAATACGCCCAGGGCGACGGTTTCAGCAAGACCACCGATGGCTGGTACGGCATTGGCCTGCCGGGCGATGGTTTCCTGACCCTGAGCTTCAACACCCTGAACAACAAACCCGACGACATCGGCGACAAATACGTCGCCGACGGCCAGACGCAAGACCCGCGCTGGGGCGGTGCCGGCCGCGACAAATACAACCTGGCCGCCAACGCCGAGATCGGCCTCAACGATAAATGGCGCCTGTACAGCTTCGCCACGTTCGGCCAGGACACCTCGGTCAACAACACTCCGCCGTTGCTGGCGAGCAGCCCGAACAACGTGGCCTCGATCTACCCCGGCGGCACCATTCCGAAATACCGCTACCGCTACGAAGACGGCGCCGTCACCGTGGGCACCCGCTACGAAGACGACAGCATCGGCCGCTTCGACTTGAGCGCAACCTATGGCCGCGACGAGCACGACGAGTTGGCCTTCAACACGGTCAACCCGAGTTACGGCGCCAACAGCCCGACCAAATTCAACGTGGCCACGCTGGTCAACGACCAGACCAACATCACCCTGGACTACGCCAAGGACCTCGACGTGAGCTGGTCCAGCCACCCGCTGACCGTGTCGGGTGGCGTGGCTTATCGTCACGAGCAATACCGTCTGGAAGCCGGCGATTTCGACTCGTATTCCTTCGGCGGTATCGACGGCGTGCAAGTCGGCGCGGTGCAAGCATCCGGCCTGACCCCGGACGATGCCGGCACCTTCAAGCGTGATGTGGGCGGCGTGTATTTCGGCCTGGAAAACCAGGTCACCGACAAGCTGCAAGTCGGCGTTGCCGGGCGCACCGAGCACTACTCGGACTTCGGTTCGGCCACCACCGGCAAGCTGTCGGCGCGCTATGACTTCACGCCGCAAGTGGGCGTGCGCGCCACGGTCAACAACGCTTATCACGCGCCAAGCCTGGGCCAGATCGGTACCTCGTGGACCACCACCACCAACCTCGACGCCAACGGCAACCCGGTGCTGACCCGCATGCTGCCCGCCGACAACCCGGCGGCCCGTGCCCTCGGCGCGCAACCCCTGAAGCCGGAAAAATCCACCAACTACTCGCTGGGCCTGGTGCTGCGCCCGGCTGAAAACGCCTCGCTGACCATCGACGCTTACCAGATCTCAATCCGCGACCGGCTGCTGTTCAGCGGCGGGATTTCCGGACCCTTGGCTGAGCAGATCCTTACCAATGCCGGTTACGGCCAGTATTCCTGGGCGCAGTTCATGACCAACGCCGCCGATACCCGCACCCGCGGCGTCGACATCGTCGGCAAGTACAACCTGGACCTCGCGCAATTCGGCAACCTGGCGCTGTCGGCCGGCTACACCAAGGCGCGCACCACCATCGAGAAAATCCACGAAAACCCCAATGGTTTTGAAGTGCTGACCCGCGAAGCCCGTGGCTTTATCGAGCACGGCTACCCCGAAGACAAACTGGTGTTCGGCGCGGTGCACAAGCTCAACCAGTGGACGATTTCCCTCAACGAAACCCGCTACGGCAAATACCGCAAATACGCGGCCAGCGAGACCAACGCCCAGTACGACCAGGAGTTCAGCGCGCAATGGACCACCGACCTGGACGTGAACTACGCCTTCACCAGGCAACTGCGCGTGTCGGTGGGCGTGAACAACCTGTTCGACAGCAAACCCGACGACTTCAACAGCCGCCTGCGCCAGACGCCAGGCCAGCAATACAGCTACCTCTCACCGACCGCGCCGGAAGGGGCGTTCTACTACACGCGGCTCAGTTATGACTTTTAAGAACATGGCGTAGATCAACTGTGGGAGCTGGCTTGCCTGCGATGGCGGTGGTGGCTTCAACATCGCTATCGCAGGCAAGCCAGCTCCCACATTGACCGTGCCCACTTTGAATGTGTTGTGAATCGAATCTCCAAGAGGCTACTCATGAGAACACTAAAAAACCTGCTCGGTGGCTCGCTCCTGGCACTGGCCCTGGTGGCCCAACAAACGCCCGCTGCGGAGGCGGTCAAACCCATCCACTTCGGCGACATCACCTGGGAAAGCGGCAGCCTGATCACCGAAGTGCTGCGTGTGATCGTCGAGAAAGGCTACGGCCTGCCCACCGACACCTTGCCCGGCAGCACCGTAAGTCTGGAAGCCGCACTGGCCAAGGACGACATTCAAGTGATCGGCGAAGAATGGGCCGGGCGCAGCCCCGCGTGGGTCAAGGCTGAAAGTGAAGGCAAGGTCTTCGGCCTGGGCGACACCGTCAAAGGCGCCACCGAAGGCTGGTGGGTGCCTGAATACGTGATCAAGGGCGACGCCGAACGCGGCATCAAACCGCTGGCGCCGGAGTTGAAATCGGTAGCCGACCTGGCGCGCTACAAGGACGTGTTCCGCGACCCCGAAGACCCAAGCAAAGGCCGCTTCCTCAACAGCCCCACCGGCTGGACCTCGGAGATCGTCAACAGTCAGAAGCTCAAGGCCTATGGCCTGACCGACACCTTCGTCAATTTCCGCACCGGCTCCGGCGCGGCGCTGGATGCCGAAGTGGCCTCGTCGATCCGTCGCGGCAAGCCGGTGCTGTTCTACTACTGGTCGCCGACGCCGCTGCTCGGCCGCTTCAAACTGGTCAAACTGGAAGAGCCGCCGTTCAACGCCGATGCCTGGAAAACCCTGGCCGACGCCAACAACCCGCACCCCATCGGCACCCGTTCGCTGGCGGCACACCTGGCGATTGGCGTGTCGGCGCCGTTCAAGGCGCAATACCCGCAGTTGGTGAGCTTCTTTGAAAAAGTCGACCTGCCGATCGACCTGCTCAACACCACCCTCGCGCACATGGCCGAGAAACGTGAACAACCACGCGAGGTCGCGCTGGCGTTCCTCAAAGCGCAGCCGCAAGTCTGGCAACAATGGGTGCCGGCGGACGTGGCGGCCAAGGTCAAGGGAGCGCTCTGATTGATCGTTCCCACGCTCCGCGTGGGAATGCATCCTGTGACGCTCCGCGTCACGTTGTTAAAGCGGGACGCAGAGCGTCCCTGGCGGCATTCCCACGCAGAGCGTGGGAACGATCGGAGGTGGTAGAAATGGTTAAGTTTTTAAGCGCGATTCTGGCTTCACTGGTGTTCAGCGGGGTGGCATCAGCGGCCGAACCGGCCACGTTGCGCATCGGCTACCAGAAAAGCTCGGTGAGCATGGTGCTCGCCCGCGAGCACAAACTCTTCGAAGCCGCGCTGCCCGGCACTCAGGTGCAGTGGATCGAGTTTCTCGGCGGCCCGCCGCTGATTGAAGCGCTCAATGGCGGCAGCCTGGACATCGGCAATATCGGTGACATCCCGCCGATCTTCGCCCAGGCCGCCGGCATCGATTTGCAGTACTTCGCCGTGGAGCCCAACGAGGGCAAAACCGAAGCGGTGCTGGTGCCCAACGCCAGCACGATTCACAGCGTGGCCGAGCTCAAGGGCAAGCGCGTGGCGCTGCTCAAGGGTTCCAGTGCACACAACCTGTTCCTCAAAAGCCTGCTTCGCGCGGGCTTGCAGTGGAAGGACGTGAACGTGGTCTACCTGTCACCTTCGGACGGCCGTGCGGCGTTTGAGCAAGGCAAGGTCGATGCGTGGGTGGTGTGGGACCCGTACTACTCGGCCGCCGTGGTCGACGGTTCCGCCCGTGTGCTGGGTGACGGTCAGGGCCTCAACCCGGCGGGCAGTTTCTTTGTGGTCAGCAGCCCATTTGCCAAACAGCATCCGCAGGCCATCGCCACGATCATCCAGACCCTGGCCAAGGCGCAACGCCTGTCCCTCGACCAACCCGAAGAAAGCATCGCCTTGATGGCCAAGACCCTCGGCCTGCAACCGGCGGTGGTGAAAAGCTATTTCGAACACCGCTCACCTGCGCCGATCCGCCCGCTGGAAGCCGTGGATGTCGCCAACCAGCAACGCACCGCCGACCTGTTTTTCGCCAACGGCCTGATTCCGAAGAAGGTTGATGTGCAGCAGGCCGTGTTCAAGGCCCCCTGACACTGCACTTCTGTAGCGAACGGGCGTGTTGTGGCGAGCCCGCTCGCCACAGGAAGCGGGCTTGCCACAAAAATCGCTAAAACCTTTAATCAGTGAGCAGACCATGCAACCGATCTACATCGACTTTCTCAACGGCCTCGACATCAATGAGTTAAACCTGGGCAACGACGAAATCCTCAATGCCATCGAAGCCAGCCTGGCGATTCAGGGCCGTGGCGAGGCGGTGATCGAGCCGCGCACTCACCTGATTCCCGGCGGGGATATCAACGGCCACTTCAACGTCTTACGCGGCGTGCTGGGCGGCGACATTGGCTATGCGGGCGTCAAGGTGGTGGGGGATTTCGTCGACAACTACCGCCAGGGCTTGCCGTCTGAACTGGCGATTCTCAACCTGCTCGACCCTGCCACCGGCATTCCCGAAGCGATCCTCGACGCCTCGGCGATCACCGACATGCGCACCGGCGCCGTCACCGCCATCGGCGCCAAATACCTCGCCAACCCCGACAGCAAAGTGCTGGCGCATATTGGCGCGCGCGGCACGGCGTACTGGAATGTGCGCCTGCTCGATCACCTGTTCGACTTCGAGGAAATCCGCGTGCACTCGCGTCGCAGCGAAAGCCGTGAAGCCTTCGCTGAACGCCTGCGCCGGGACCTGGGCAAACCGGTGATCGTCACCCACGATTGGGAAAGCACCGTGCGCGGCGCCGACATCGTGGTCGAAGCCTCGCGCCTGGATCAGCCCGAGCCGTTACTGCGCACCGACTGGATCAAACCCGGCGCCTTTGTGGTGCCCTACGGCACCATGAGCGCGGTGGAACTGTCACTCACCGACATCATGAGCAAGCTCGTGGTGGACGATTGGGGCCAGTGCAAAGGCGGGATGTTTGGCGCATTGCGAGCCCATGTCGATGCCGGAAAACTCAGCGCCGACACCTTGCATGCCGAGCTGGGGCAAATCGTTGCCGGGCTGAAAAACGGCCGGGAAAACCCCGAAGAAACCATCCTGTTCTGGCACCGTGGCCTGAGCCTCAGCGACATCGCCCTGGGCCACGCGCTGCTGGAAAAAGCCAAGCGGTTGGGGATTGGCCAGCGGCTGCGTTGGGCATGATTCACCTCGACCCGCAAGGCCTGACGCTGGCGGATTTGCTGGCGATTGCACAGCAAGACGCGCCGGCAGATTTCACCGCGCAGGCGCGCCAGCGTATCGACGAAGGCCACCAGTTGTTGCTGACGCTCGCCGCCGGCGGCACACCGATTTATGGCGTGACCACGGGCCTCGGGGCGGCGGTGGATACGTCGGTGGCGCCGGTGCAGGAGAGCATTCCACTGGGGCGCGCGGTGGGTGTGGGCCGCCTGGCCAATCGGCAGGAGTTGCGGGCGATCACGGCCGCGCGTTTGGCCGGGTTGGCTCAGGGGCGCTCGGGTATTTCACCGCAGGCGGCACAGGCTCTGCTGGATTTGCTCAATTCGGGCGTCGAGCCTGCGGTGCCGTTGCTGGGCTCGCTGGGCGAAAGTGATTTGGCGCCTCTGGCGCACCTGAGCCTGGCGTTGACCGTGCCATTGACCGGCAAGGACGGCCTGGCACTGGTCTCGGCCAATGCGGCCAGTGTCGGCCTTGGTGCATTGCTGGTGGCGCAAGCGCAGCAAGTGCTGCATGCCTTGTTGTCGGCATTGGCATTGTCGTGCGAAGGCTATCGCGCCAACCTCAGCCCGTTCCAGCCGTGGGCTTCGCGCTTGCGCCCGGCGCCTGGGCAAACCGAGCAATCGGCAGCGTTGTTGGCGTTGCTTGACGGTGGCGAGTTGGCGGGCAGCCCACGCCGCCTGCAAGACCCGTTGAGCTTTCGCTGTGCCACGGTGGTTCAGGGCGCGGCGCAACAGGCGTTGCAGCAACTGCAGGAACTGGTCGAACTGGAGCTGCGCAGCGGTGCCGATAACCCGGCGCTGATCAGCGAAGAGTCGCTGGTGCTGGCGACGGCGAATTTCGACAGCACGCATCTGGCGCATGCGGCTGAGGGACTGGGGCTGGCCTTGAGCCGGGTCGCCGCCTGCAGTGCCGAACGCATTGCCAAGTTGTTGTCGCCAGCCTCCAGCGATTTACCGCGTTTTCTGAGTACCCGGCCTGGGCATGTCGGCATGGCGGCCTTGCAGCGCACCAGTTCGGCGCTGGTCGCGGAGATCGGGCATCTGGCCAACCCACTGCCGGCCGTCAGCGTGCCGGTGGCGGATCGGGTGGAAGACTACGCGGGGCAAGCGCTGGCCGTGGTCGACAAAACCCGCCGGTTGACCGAACGGGTGTTGTGGTTGGCCAGCATCGAGTTGATTGTCGCCGCGCAGGCGGTGGACCTGCGAGGAACCGTGAAGCTGGGGCAGGGCGCCCGGCAGATCCACGAGGCGGTGCGCAGCCAGGTGGCGCATCTGGATCAGGACCGTTCGGGTTCGGTGGATGTGTTGGCGTTGAGTGCCTTTATCGCCAGTAATCGCCTTTCAATCCACTGAAGATCAACTGTGGGAGCTGGCTTGCCTGCGATAGCGGTCTGTCTGATGTACCGCCATCGCAGGCAAGCCAGCTCCCACAAGTTAATTGCATTTCAGGTCAGGCGGCTTCGGTGGCCAGTGCTGCAACGACCGCAGCCCGTTCACCCACGCGTTGCTGAAACGCCGTCAGCGCCGGCCAATCACCCAGATCAATGTCGTTGAAAGCCGCCCAGCGCAGCACCACAAACAAATACGCATCCGCCACCGAATACGCCGAACCCAACAGATAATCCTGCCGCTCCAGCGTCTGCACCAGCACCGCAAAGCGCTTGAACAGCGTGGCCAGGAACATCGCCCGCACTTCCCCTTGAATCACCGGGTTGAAGAAAATCGCCAGCCCGCCATGGATTTCACTGGCGATGAAGTTCAACCATTCCTGCAAACGCACGCGCTCCCAGCTGCCGTTGGCCGGGGCCAGGCCCGCCTCGGGTTTTTGGTCGGCCAGAAATTGCAGGATCGCACTGGCCTCGGTCAGCACCTGGCCATTGTCCAGTTGCAGCGCCGCCACGTAGCCCTTGGGGTTGATCTGCAAGAAGTTCTCGCCATCGGCGGTGGTTTTGGTCTGGTTATCCACCCGCACGAGTTCGAACGGCAATGCCAATTCCCGCAGCACGATGTGGGGGGCAAGGGAGCAGGCGTGGGGGAAGAAATACAGTTTCATCTAAAGGTACTCCGTTGAATTTGCGCCAGTCTCGTGGGCATGGCACCGTGCGTAAAATTAAACCTTCAGACCCTATCCATAAGGACAGCTACTGCCATGATGAACCTGATGCACTGGCGCTTGCTGGTGGCCGTGGCCGATCACGGCAGCATTACCGCCGCCGCCGAGCAGGTGGGCATGACCCAATCCGCCGCCAGCCAGGCCATGGCGTCCATGGAAAGCACGCTGGGTGCGCAACTGTTTACCCGCGAACCGCGCAAGACCTTGCCCACCGCGTTGGGGTTGACTGTGATTGAGCAGGCGCGGGTGATGATGGCGGCCCTGCAGACGATTCGCACCACCGTGGACGAAGCGCGACCTTCGTTGCGTGGGAGCATTCGCATTGCCAGCTTCCCGATGGTGCTGGCGACGTTTCTGACGCCCTTGCTGCAACGTTTCCGCCAGCTGCACCCGGGTATCGACGTCACCACCCTGGATGTGACCGACAGCGAAGTGCATGCCTTGCTCGACGCCGACCTGATCGATCTGGGCGTCGTACTCAACCCCAAGCCCGAGCGCAACGCCACGGTGCTGGGCCGCGACTTCTGGATGGCCGTGTTGCCCGTCGGTCACCCCATCGCCCAACGCCCGGCCGACGCAACCGTGACCCTGGCCGAACTGCTGGAGCAACCCTTCGTGCTTGCCACCGGCGGCTGTACCGCCAACGCCCGCAGCCTGGGCACCGCAGCAGGCCTGGCCCTGCGCGATGTTCGCGTGGAGGTGCGGGAATTCAACAGCGCCTACAGCCTGGTGCGCGAAGGCGTCGGCGTGACGCTGGTGCCGGAAATGGCCCTGCCCACCCAACGCAACGGCCTGCGCGTGATGCCGCTGACGGAGCCGTTGCATCGTGAGTTTGCCTTGGTCGGTTCACAAACCCGCCCGCCTTCTGCGGCGGTTAATGCATTGTTAAAAATGCTCGCTGACTAGTGGCCTTGCATAGCGTCAAGCCCTGTCTATGCTGACTCAGAACCGTTGATGACGTTTGGCATTTAAAGCGTTTCGGATGGTTATTTCCCCATGAAGGTTTGCCAGCACTATCCAAAAAATGAATGGAATGCGCCTTCAAGGCGCCGGGAATCAAGGGTGATCTGACCATGTTTAACCGCCAGCACAAATCCGACCTGCTAGAAATCGAACGTTTCTCCTGTGCCCTCACCGAAGCCAACGCCAAACTCGCCGCCATCAGCCGTTCCATGGCAATGATCGAGTTCGACCGCAACGGCGTGATTCTCGATGCCAACGAAAATTTCTGCAAAGCGATGGGGTATAGCGCCGAGGAGATTCGTGGCAAACATCACCGGATCTTCTGCGACGAGGCCTACACCCATACCGAGGCCTACGCCAAGCTATGGCGTGACCTGGCGCGGGGCGAGGCGCTCAGCGGCACGTTCATGCGCCTGAACAAGCGCGGTGAGGAAGTGTGGCTTGAAGCCAGTTACATGCCGGTGCGGGGCAGCGACAACCAGGTGCAGAGCGTGATCAAGGTGGCGTCGGACATTTCCGCCCGCGTGCACCACGAACATGAAAACCAGAGCCTGATCGACGCCATCAGCCGTTCCATGGCGGTTATCGAGTTCACGCCTCAGGGCCAGATCATCAACGCCAACGAGAATTTCCTGCGCACCGTGCAGTACTCGCGTGAAGAAATCATCGGCCAGCACCACAGCATGTTTTGCCATCGCGCCGAGGTTGAATCGCCGGCGTACAAGGCTTTCTGGGCCTCGCTCAACCGTGGCGAATATCACTCCCACCGTTTTGAGCGCAAAAACAAATACGGCAAAACCCTGTTTCTGGAAGCGTCCTACAACCCGATCTTCGACACCAACGGGCGCCTGTACAAAGTGGTGAAGTTCGCCAGTGATATCACCGACCAAGTCACTACGTTGCGCACCGCCGCCGACTCTGCCCACGCTACGTCGGTACAAAACGACGCTTGCGCGCGCAAGGGCTCGGAGGTGGTGCAGCAAACCGTGCAGATCATCGAGGAAATTTCCCACGACCTGAATCAGGCTGCCCAGAGCATTGACGCGGTGAGCAAACAGTCGGACATCATCGGCGCCATCGTGCAGACCATCCGCAGCATTGCCGAGCAAACCAACATGCTGGCGCTCAACGCAGCGATTGAAGCGGCGCGGGCCGGCGAACACGGGCGTGGCTTTGCGGTGGTGGCCGACGAAGTGCGCAGCCTTGCGGCTCGGACGAGCCAGGCGACGGTGGAGATTGTGGACGTGGTGCGCAAGAACCACGACCTGTCGCTGAGCGCGGTGTCGAGCATGCAGTCGAGCTTGAGCCGCACGGGGCTGGGGGTGGAATTGGCGAACGAGGCGGGGCAGGTGATCCAGGAGATTCAGCAAGGGTCACGGCATGTGGTGGATGCTATCAGCCAGTTCAACTCGACGTTGCAACTGCAATAAACCCAAGGCTTATGTGACAACCGAAGTCATGTGGGAGCTGGCTTGCCTGCGATGCAGACACCTCGGTAAAACAGGTAGACCGAGTTGATGCTATCGCAGGCAAGCCAGCTCCCACACAAGCCGGTCCTGCATCTTTATTGCGGTGTGGCTTAGATCGCCGCCAGGGTTTCTTTCACCGCCTGCGCCGGGTCGCTGGTTTTCGCGGCGACCTGCTGCTCTTGCTGCTGCTTCACCCGGTCAGCCACTTCCTTGGCGATCGCGTCCTGCTTTTCCTTCGGCATTGCCTGCACTTCGGCTTCCGTCAAACCCTGTTCCTTGAGCAGTTGTTCGCGAATGCGTTCGGCGGGCGATTTGTTCATGTAATCGGTGAAATCAGCCCGCGCGGTGCTGGAAGACGAACCGTTGGCCGGTACATCCGTGGCCGGTGGGGTCGCCGGCGCAGAGGCTGCCGTGGTGGCTTGCAACTGAACGCGAGTCTTGGCAAACGCTTCGTCGATACGGTCGTTGGCCTTGTCCAGTTGGGTTTGCGCCGTCGGCACCGTAACCGATTGTTGCGCCGCTTGCAGGGCGCCGCTGTACAGCGTGCTGGCGGCAGCGTTGGCCGGGTCCAGGTCGGGGCGCTTGAGCTGTTGCACAGTGGAGGATGCGGCTTGGGTGTTGTTGTTGATCAGCATGATTGCTCACCTGGGATGTGTTCGGTCCGACAGGAGGAGCAAATAGCATGCCGGGTGCGCCACCCCCGGTTTTATTGGGGATGGCCAGGCCAGCGCGGCAATGATTGTCCCGCCGGCGGCTAACCCTTGCCGTCAGTGGGCGATGTTTTCCAGCGCCAGGTTGCGCGTGCGCGGCCCGAACCAGCTGATGGTGACCATCACGATCAACATGCTGCTGGCAATAAACGCCAGTACACCCGGCGTGCCCAGGTGTTCGAGGATAAAACCGATCAACAAACTGCTGAACACCGTGGACAAGCGGCTGAACGAATAACAGAACCCCACCGCCCGCGCGCGGATGTTGGTGGGGAACAGTTCGCTCTGGTAGGAGTGATAACTGAAGCTCAGCCAGGCATTGCAGAACGTGATCATCACCCCGCAAATCACCAGCCCCACCGCCGTGGTTTGCAACGCGAACAAGCTGCCGAACACCATCGCGCCCAACGCCGAGCCGACAATCTGCCATTTGTTTTCAAAGCGGTTGGCCACCTTCACAAACAGCAACGGCCCGAGCGGGTAGGCGAGGGTGATGATGAAGGCGTAAAGCAAAC
This sequence comes from Pseudomonas tolaasii NCPPB 2192, assembly GCF_002813445.1. NCBI lineage: Bacteria > Pseudomonadati > Pseudomonadota > Gammaproteobacteria > Pseudomonadales > Pseudomonadaceae > Pseudomonas > Pseudomonas tolaasii. The sequence continues at coordinate 6,768,661 of NZ_PHHD01000001.1, read as the reverse complement.
TGTGGGTCACGCTCACGCCCTGGCCCGACAGCAGCGCCGGCAACCAGTTGCCGAAGCCGAAAAAGCCGATGGCCTGGAACACATGGAACACAATCAGCATCAATGCGCGACGGCGGTACGGCGGTTGCCAGATATCGGCAAAGCGCCCGCTGCCCTGCACGCTGACAGCTTCCGGTTCGGGGGCGTCCAGCGGCTTGCCATGATCCTGCTCACAGCGTGCCTCCAGGCGGTTCATGATCACATCGGCTTCGTCAAAGCGGCCTTTTTGCGCCAGCCAGCGCGGTGACTCCGGCAAGCGTTTGCGCAGTTGCCAGATAAACAGCGCAAACACCGCACTGCTCAACACCACCAGGCGCCAGCCGGAAATGCCGAACGGCGATTGGGGCACCAGCCACCACGACATCAACGCCACCGCCGGCACCGACAGAAACTGGATGAAAAACGCGAAGGCAAACGCCGAGCTGCGCATGCGTTTGGGCACCAGTTCCGAGAGGTAGGCGTCGATGGTCACCAGCTCGATGCCCAGGCCGATGCCCACCAGAAAACGCATGCAGATAATGCCCAGTGCGGAGGTCTGAATGCCCATCAGTACCGTGGCGACCGTGTACCAGATCAGCGCAAAGGTGAAGATCGCGCGGCGCCCGAAGCGGTCGGCAATCGGGCTGAGCAGGCTGGCGCCGAGGAACAGGCCGAGAAAGGTTGCCGAGGCGAAGGCGGCCTGGTCGGAGAAGCCGAACACGCCCTCGCTGCCGGTGTGAAAGAGCCCGTCGCTGATCAGGCCGGGGCTGATGTAGGCGGTCTGGAACAGGTCATACAGTTCGAAAAAACCGCCAATCGACAGCAGCGCCACCAGGCGCCAGAGGGTCGCCACGGCGGGCAGGCGGTCGATGCGTGCGCTGATATGGGCGGCGCGGACCGGGTCGATGCCATCGGCGGCAGAGAGTACGGGCATGAAGGTCAGGCTCAGTAGGTGATCGGGATTTCGAAGGTCTGGAAGGCATCGTCCACGGGTTGGTAGCCCAACACGCGGGTGGTTTCGCTCAGGTCCAGGCGCTTGAAACGGTTATTCGAAATGCCGTGGGCGATCAGGTGTTTTACGCCTTCGGCTTCCACGGAACGCTGCAGCAGTTGCACGGCATCACGCGGGCTGAGCCAGGCGCTGAGGTCGCGGGCGTTATTCAGGTCGGGGGTTTCAGGGAATTCGAAGGCGCCGATGCGCAGGGCAATCGTCGACAAGGACGTTTTCGCCGCGTAATAGCTGCACAGCGCCTCGCCGTAGCATTTGCTCACGCCGTACAGGTTGGCGGGCATCACCTGCATGCCCGGTGTGATCTGGCGGTCCACCGGGTAGCCTTCAATGGTTTGCGCGCTGCTGGCAAACACCAAACGGTTCACGCCGGCGGCCACGGCGGCTTCGAACAGGTAGGTGGTGGCGAGGATGTTGTTGGGCAACAATTCGTCGAACGCGGCGCTGGCGTGGGGGATGCCCGAGAGGTGCACGATCACGTCGATGCCGTCGAGCAGGGCCGCAAGGCTGGATTTGTCACTGAGATCGGCGCTGACAAAGCGGTGCTCGCCCAGGGCGAAATCCGGCGCAACGCGGTCGGTGAGGGTGAAGCGGTAGCGGTCTTTCGAGGCTTCGAAAAACGTCTTGCCGATTCTGCCGCAGGTACCGGTAAGCAGTACGTTGAGTCCTTTCACGGTGAGTCCTGTTTTAGTTATGGCCGTCGAGGGCAAAAGTCTTGAAGCCTTGGCGCCCGCTCAGGCGTTGGTAATAGGCTTCAACGGCGGGGTAGGGCGGATGCTCCAGCGGCGCATTGCGCCAGCGGTGTACCGAGAGGCCGACGAGGATGTCGGCCAGGGTGAATTCGTTGCCGGCCACGTAGGCGCCGGTCTTGAGCAACTGCTGTTCGAGCAGGCCCATCTTGTCATTCCAGGCTTGCACGCCCGCTTTCAGCCGTTGCGGGTCCTGGTAATCCGGGTTTTGGCGCACCAACGCGTGAAAGGCATAACCCCACGAAGGGTTGAGTTCGGTGGCTTGCCAGTCCATCCACTGCTCCACCTTCGCCCGGGGCGCGGGTTCGGCGGGCAGCAGGTCGTGGCGTTGGTAAAGGCTGACGAGGTAGCGGCAAATGGTGTTGGATTCCCACAGCACACCGTGGTCGTCGATCAGCACCGGCACCTGGGCGTTGGGGTTCAGGGCCAGGAATTCCGGCGACTGGGTGGGGCTGAACCCCATGCCCCAGTCTTCGCGGGTGTAGTCGATGCCCAGTTCCTGGCAGGTCCAAAGGACTTTTCGTACGTTTATGGAGGAGGTGCGACCCAAGATTTTCAGAGAATGTCCCATGGTGCTTTCCTGGCAAAGGAGATGACCCATGGGAATCTAACAGCGGTGCCCGGTTGGCGCTACGCAGATGTTGCTGGCAGCGCCGAGGCGGGCAGGCCGAAAGTGCGGTCGAACAGCCAGTTGAAAACAAAGGTGTAGCAGGGGATGAACAGGATCAGCGCCAGGTCGAGGAGGAAGGCCTGCGCCAGGCTCACGTTCATCCACCAGGCGATCAGCGGAATCAGGAACACGATCAACGTCAGCTGGAACCCCACGGCGTGGGCAATACGGCGTTTGACCGTGCGCGTGCGGTCACGCTGGCGGCTTTCCCAGCGCTCGAACAGCGAGGTGTAGATGAAGTTCCAGGTCACGGCGATGGTGGTGATCACCACGGCCAGTGGCCCGGTGCTGGACGGGTGCGCGCCGGACAGCAGCGCCAGGCCGAGGGCCGAAAAGGTCATGCCGATCAGCTCGAACAGCGACACATACACCAGCTTGCGTTTCACGCCTTGCATACCATTTCCTCTTTTTTCGGGTGACAGGAACGTCTGATGGCGCGGAAGATAGCGTCAATGTGGCTGACACAAAAAGCCAGCAGCTTTCAGTTTTATTGACAGGTGGCGTGATGAGTTTTTCCAGCGACAGCGTTGAAGTGTTCCTGGCGGTGGTCGAGCGCGGCTCGTTCTCGGCGGCGGCGCGGGCCTTGGGCAAGGTGCCTTCGGCGGTGAGCATGGGCATTGCCAACCTTGAGGCTGAGTTGGGTTACGCCTTGTTTGATCGCAGCCATCGCGAGCCGGTGCCGACTGATTTGGCGCTGGCGCTGATTCCTCACGCGCGCTTGATGGCCGAGCAACTCAAGCAGTTGCAAGTGCATGCGTTGCAGCTGTCTCAGGGGCTTGAGAGCAAGCTGTCGATTGGTGTGGGGGTGGACATCAATACCCGCCGTTTACTGGCCGCCATCGGTGACATCTGCGAGCAATTCCCGCTGCTGGAAATCGAAGTGCTGACCGCCCCGCAGGATGATGTGTTGCAACTGCTTCACAGCGGGCGTGTGCAGGTTTGCGTGGTGTTTGCCGGGTTGCGGGTCAATGTGCTGGAACGGTTTCAGTTTGTTGGCAGCGAGCAGTTGATCGCGTGCATCGGCCCGCAACATCCGCAGGCCGGTGGTGAGCCCTTTCTGGAAGACCTGGTGCGGGTACGGCAGATTCTGGTGGCCGGGCGGGACATGCCCCTCAGTGATCGTCGGCCGCTCGTGGGGCAGTCTTATTGGCGCACCGACAGCCTGGGCATGGCGCTGGACATGGTCGAAGCGGGCCTGGGCTGGGGCAATTTCCCGCAGTCAGTGGTGGCACCGCTGCTGACGGCAGGGCGGCTGCGGCGGTTGAATTTCAAGAACATCGAAAACGGGTTGGCGATGGTGGTGAATGCGGTGTGGTTGAAGAACCAGCCGTTGCAAAAGGGGGCGTCGGCGCTGGTAGCGCGGCTGGCTTCAGCACCTTAATTGAGCACAGTAACTGTGGGGCTGGCTTGCCTGCGATAGCCATAGGGATCTACACAACGTTCACAGGCTACCGAATCCCTCTGTGGCGAGCGGGCTTGCCCCGCGTTGGGCTGCGTAGCAGCCCCAAAACCAGCCTCTGCGGAGTACCTGATACTCCGCATTTTTCTTATTGGGGCTGCTGCGCAGCCCAACGCGGGGCAAGCCCGCTCGCCACAACAGCTATATTTCCTGCAGTTTAAGCGCCGTCTAAAGTGTGTAGATGTCTATGCTCGGATAACGGCAGATCAGTCAGCCCATCACTGCCAGATACACCGCCATCGCAGGCAAGCCAGCTCCCACAGGTTGACTGGGGTTGGCCCTGGAAGGTCAGGTGCTCTCGCGCACCTGCAACTCAAACCCCATGTCCACCACCGGCTTGGCGATTTTGTTGCCGGCCATGATCGTCAACAAATGCTCCGCCGAGCGCCGCCCGATCGCTTCGCGCGGGGTGCTGATGCTGCTCAAGCGCGGCACCATAAACGAAGAGGCGGGCAAGTCGTTAAAGCCCAGCACGGCCACCTGCTCCGGCACTTTGATGCCGTGGCGCAACGCTTCCAGCAGGGCGCCCTGGGCCAGGTCGTCGTTGCCGAAGAAGATCGCATCCACATCCGGATGCGCCGCCAGCAGTTGCAAGAACAACTCGCCACCCAGGCCCACGGAAGAGGGGCGCGGCGTCAGCAATTCCAGCGCCGGGTCATACAGGCCCGCCTGTTGCAACGCGCGACGGAAACCCTCGCCACGCAGCAAGGTGCGCTGATCCAGCTGCGCGCCGATATACGCCAGGCGTTTGCGCCCACGGGACAGCAAATGCGCCGCCGCCGTTTCGCCCGCGTTCAACTGCGAGAACCCCACGCAGTTCACCCCGGCATTCGGGTCCAGGTCCATCATGTACACGCACGGCACATTACTGGCCTCGACCATCCGTCGTGCGCTTTCAGTCCGGTCAAACCCGGTCAGCAGCAAACCACGCGGCTGATACGCCATGTAATTGCGCAGCAGGTTTTCTTCCTCGTCGCGCGAATAGTGGGAATTGCCGATCAGCACTTCAAAGCCTTTCGGGCGAAGCACCTGGTGGATGGCTTCCAGGGTTTCGATAAACAACAGGTTCGACAGTGACGGCACAATCACCACCACCGAATGGCTCTGCGCCGACGCCAGCGCGCGGGCGGCGGGGTTGACCACGTAGTTCAGTTCGGCAGCGGCGTGCTGCACTTTTTCCACCAGTTCGGTGGCCACCGTGCTGATGCCGCGCAAGGCGCGGGAGGCGGTAATCGGGCTGACGCCGGCCAGGCGGGCGACTTCGTTGAGGGTCGGGCGACCCGTGGTGCGCAATTTTTTATCGTTCTTGGAGGTCATCAGGCGGCTTGCCAAACAAAAATCGAGGCACTAAGGTAGCGCTGTCTCCAAACGGCTGCAAATGCTTGAACGTTGGGTTGCCTGATCCCGTTCAAATGATTGGAGCGGATGCACGCGTCACTCCATAAAAAAAGACAAGACGGCGCGGGAAAAGCCTGTTTTTGCACTAGCCTTACAGCGTGCAAAGGTAGCGCTATCTGCGTCCTGAGGTGTTTCATGAGTCAACCTGTTACCGCCCTGGTCATCATGGGTGTTTCCGGCTGTGGCAAGTCCAGCGTGAGCGAGGCCTTGTGCCGTCTGAACGGCGCCACCGCCATTGAAGGCGACAGCTTTCACCCTGCCGCGAACATCGAAAAGATGAGCGCCGGCCACCCCCTCAACGACGACGACCGCGCCGGCTGGCTCGACATCCTCTGCGATGAACTGCGCCGCTCGCTCAAAGCCGGCGAGCACCCGGTGCTCACCTGTTCCGCCCTGAAAAAGAAATACCGCGACCACCTGCGCGAAGCTGCGCCAGGCCTGGGGTTCGTGTTTCTGGAGCTGACCCGCGCCGTGGCCGCCGACCGCGTGTCCCATCGCCCCGGCCATTTCATGCCCGCAAGCCTGATCGACAGCCAGTTCGCCACCCTTGAATCGCCCGTGGGCGAGCCGCTGACCCTGGCCCTCAATGCCAGCGAAGACAGCGTCGAGGAGCTGGCCGAGCAAACCCATGCCTGGTGGCTGCAACACGGCTTTGAACCAACCCATTAATTTTTTGCCGGAAAAGATAGCGCTATCCCCGGCGAAAGATTCAACACCGGCTTTAATAACAACAACAAACAGGAGAGACCCCCCATGTTTGGCATGTCCCACGAGTCCTACCTGCTGCTAGACGCAGTGGTCACAATCATCGGGCTGATCTTTTTGATCACCAAGTTCAAGGTGCACCCGTTCATCGCGCTGATCATTGCGGCCGGTTTCCTCGGCCTGACCTCGGGCATGCCCGTGGACAAGATCATCAAGGCGTTCCAGGACGGCTTCGGCGGCGTGCTCGGCTTTGTCGGCATCATCCTTGCGCTGGGTACGATGCTCGGCAAGATGATGGCCGAATCCGGCGGCGCCGATCAGATCGCCCAGACCCTGATCCGCGCCTTCGGCAAAGAGAAAGTCCAGTGGGCCATGATGTTCGCCGCATTCCTGGTGGGCATTCCGCTGTTCTTCGAGATCGGCTTTGTATTGCTGATTCCGCTGGTGTTTATCGTGGCGCGCCGCACCGGCGTGTCGCTGATCAAAATCGGCATCCCGCTGCTCGCCGGCTTGTCAGCGGTGCACGGCCTGGTGCCGCCGCACCCGGGCCCGCTGCTGGCCATCGGCGTGTTTGGCGCTGATATCGGCAAGACCATTCTCTACGGGCTGATCGTCGCGCTGCCGACCGCCATCATCGCCGGGCCGATCTTCGGTACGTTTATCGCCAAGTACATTCCGGGCAACCCGTCCCAGGAACTGGTCGACCAACTGGCCCGCGAGCCGGAAAACAAAGACCTGCCCAGCTTCAGCGTGACCCTGATCACCGTGCTGCTGCCGGTGTTCCTGATGCTGCTCAAAACCTTCGCCGACATCGCCCTGCCGGACGGCCACGCCATTCGCAACTGGATGGACATGATCGGCCACCCGATCACCGCGCTGCTGCTGGCGTTGCTGTTGTCGCTGTACACCTTTGGCCATCGCCAGGGCATCGGCTCCAAGCAAATCCTCAAGCTGCTCGACGCCAGCCTGGCGCCGACCGCCGCGATCATCCTGATCATCGGCGCCGGCGGTGGCTTCAAACAGATGCTGGTTACCAGCGGCGTGGGTGACGTGATCGGCCACATGGCGGTGAACGCACAGATCAACCCGATTCTGCTGGCGTGGCTGGTGGCGGCGGTGATTCGTGTGGCCACCGGTTCAGCCACCGTGGCGACCATTACCGGTGCAGGCATTGTGGTGCCGGTGGTGGGGATGATTCCGGGGGTTAACCGTGAGCTGCTGGTGCTGGCGACGGGGGCGGGTTCGTTGATCCTGTCTCACGTCAACGATGCGGGGTTCTGGCTGGTGAAGCAGTACTTCAACATGACCGTGGCCGAGACGTTCAAGACCTGGACGGCGATGGAGACGATTCTGTCCGTAGTGGCGCTGATCTTCATCATGCTGTTGTCGTTGGTGGTGTAATCACCGACTGATCGTTCCCAATGTGGGAGCTGGCTTGCCTGCGATAGCATCACCTCGGTACATCAGAAACACCGAGGTGTCTGCATCGCAGGCAAGCCAGCTCCCACTAATCCGGTTTCTTCAGTTACTTAGAGTCAGGCCTTGGGGCCGAGACCATCCGCGCGGAACATTGTCCGAATCCCGCGCACCGCCTGACGAATCCGGTCCTGGTTCTCGATCAGCGCAAAGCGCACGTGGTCATCGCCATACTCGCCAAAGCCGATCCCCGGCGACACACACACCTTGGCTTCCAACAGCAGCTTCTTGGCAAATTCCAGCGAACCCAGGGCGGCGTATGCCTCGGGGATCTTCGCCCAGACGTACATCGACGCCTTCGGGTTCTCGACCATCCAGCCCAGCTCATGCAGACCCTTGACCAGCACGTTGCGGCGCTGGCGGTATTGTTCGGCGATGTCTTTCACGCACTGCTGGTCGCCTTCCAGTGCCGCAATCGCGGCCACTTGCAGCGGGGTGAAAGTGCCGTAATCGTGGTAACTCTTGATGCGCGCCAGGGCGTTGACCAGTTCCGGGTTGCCCACCATAAAGCCAATGCGCCAGCCGGCCATGTTGTAGCTCTTGGACAGGGTGAAAAACTCCACCGCAATGTCCTTGGCGCCCGGCACCTGCATGATCGACGGGGCTTTCCAGCCGTCGTAGACGATGTCGGCGTACGCCAGGTCATGCACCACCAGCACGTCGTACTGTTTGGCCAGGGCAATCACGCGCTCGAAGAAATCCAGCTCCACGCACTGCGCGGTGGGGTTGGACGGAAAACCCAGAATCATCATTTTCGGCTTGGGGATCGAGCCGCGAATCGCCCGCTCCAGCTCGGCGAAGAAGTCCACGCCGGGCACCAGCGGCACCGAACGCACCTGGGCGCCGGCAATCACGGCACCGTAGATGTGAATCGGGTAGCTGGGGTTGGGCACCAATACGGTGTCACCCTGGTCGAGGGTGGCCAGCATCAAGTGCGCCAGGCCTTCCTTGGAACCGATGGTGACGATGGCTTCCGACTCGGGGTCGATGTCCACTTCGTAACGGTCCTTGTACCAGCGCGAAATCGCCCGGCGCAGGCGCGGAATGCCTTTGGAGGTGGAGTAGCCGTGGGTGTCTTCGCGCTGGGCGACGGTCACCAGTTTTTCCACGATGTGCGGTGGCGTGGGGCCGTCAGGGTTACCCATGCTCAAGTCGATGATGTCTTCGCCGCGCCGACGCGCAGCCATCTTCAGCTCGGCAGTGATATTGAAAACGTAAGGGGGGAGTCGATCTATGCGCGCAAAGCGGCGCGGCGAACCTTGGTCTGCCATTGTGGCCTCGAAGTACGTAAGCGCCCGGAACCGTCCGAGCGACGTCGGCCACTGCGGTGGCCTGCGGGGCAGACAATACGGTCGATGATGGCCAGTTGTCCAGATACGTAGGAAAAATTTCTGCTTGGAGTAACGCGTGGATATCCCCCTATACTCGATGCGGGTTTGTTCCCTCATAAGAAGGAGACTGTTCGTATGGATCAGCAGACAAAACAACCGTTAGAGCCACGCATGGAAGCAGGCAAGGCACTGGTGATCGCCGGTGTACAAGGGCGTTACTCGAAGGCCACCATCGGCGATATTCCCAAGCTGTGGGAGCTGTTCGACACCTGCATCAAAGACATCAAAAACCGCGTCGGCGGTGTGACTTACGGCGTGTGCCATAACCCCCATCACGGCGAATTCGATTACCTGGCCGGGGTTGAAGTACCGGGCAAGGGCGACGTACCGCGCAACTTCGAATTCATCGAAATCCCGCCGCTCAACTATGCCGTGTTTCACCATTACGGGCCGGTGCAGGCGCTGGAGCAAACCTACGAGCGCATCATGTTCGAGTGGCTGCCGCACTCGGGCTACAAGGTGATGGGCGCGGATTTCGAGCGCTACAGCGCCGACTTTGACGGGCGCAAGGGCACCGGGACCGTGGAAATCTGGTTGCCGGTGGGAGAGCGCGGCTGACGGCGGTTTCTGGCAAGAGCCGGCTGGCCGGCTCTTGTTGTCATCTCAAACCCCCCAGGTGCTCATTTCCCGGCTGAACTCACCACCAGCGCCAGCCGGCGTTCGTAACCGATACGCCCCTTATACGCCTCCCCGCTATCCACCCATCCCGCCCCAAGATACAACCCCATCGCCGCCACATTCTCCGCGTCCACCGACAATTCCAGCGCCTTGATCTCTGGCCAGGCTTGGCGCGCCGCCTCCGGCAGCGCCTGCAAACACGCCTTGCCAAACCCTCGGCCCTGCTGCGCGCGATCCACTTGCAGCGCGTGCAGCGTGGCGCTGTGTGCATCCGCCCAGTGGGGCAGGCACGGCGGGCGTTTGAGCAGCAGGAAGGCCACGGGGGTTTCATCGGCGAGCAGGGCGAAGCCCTTGACGGCGGCGGGGTTGGGGTTGACCAGCAGGCTGTTCAGCGCGCAGTGGATATCGCCGGAATACGCCAGTTGCTCGGCGTGCACTTGCAGGGTGTCGAGTTGCTGTTTTTGCACAAGGCTCAGCGTCTCATAGGGGACGAGGCGGGTTTCCATCGGGGGTACATCCCAAATCCTACAAAGAGGCGTGGATTCTAGCGGCTTTGCCAGGGGCGAAATTATTTTTCAACGGGCTGTCGATTGGCCGGTGGGCCATTCGACCAAGGGTGTCTTCCGTGATTTTCCACCCAAAGGAGTACCGCCATGAGCACTGCCATCAACACCCTGATCGAGCAATGGAAACAAGCCGTACTGGCCCGCGACATCGACAAGATTGTCAGCTATTACGCCGACGATATCGTCTCGTTCGACGCGGTGACCGCGCTGCAATTCAAGGGCAAGGCGGCCTACCGCGCGCATTGGGACGCCTGCATGAAGCATTGCCCCGGCCCCGGTATTTTCGAGTTTCACGAGCTGCACATCGTTGAAGCGCCAGACAGCGCCTTCGCCCACTGGCTGGCCCATTGCGGCGGCGCCGGGCCGGATGGCGTGGTGAATGCCTGCTGGATGCGCGTGACCGCCGGTTATCAACGCATCGATGGCCAGTGGAAAGTGGTGCATGAGCACTGGTCGGCGCCGTTCGACATGGAAAGCGGCACCGCGCTGTTCGGGCTGGAACCCTGAACGCGCAGGACTATAGTTGATAAGCCGAAAACGGAGCCTCCCATGAAATACCTCTGCCTGATCTACAGCAACGAACAGGTGCTGCACACCTCGCCCGACAGCCCGGCAGATCCGGAATGTTTTGCCTACGCCGAGGCCATTGCGGCCAGCGGGCGCATGCTCGCAGCCGAGCCGCTGGAGTCGGTGAGCACCGCCACCACCGTGCGCATGCGCAATGGCAAGTTGTCGATCACCGACGGGCCGTTCGCCGAAACCAAGGAGCAGCTCGCCGGGTTTTACCTGATCGAGGCCAAGGACTTGAACGAAGCGATCCAGGTGGCCGGTGGCATTCCGGCCGCCCGGGTCGGCAGTGTGGAAGTGCGCCCCGTGCGCGAATTGAATCTCTGACCCCAATAATCATAAGACTCAGGAGGTTGACCCCATGACCCCGCAAACTGCCGAATTTGAACTGTCCATCAGCCGCGTGATCGACGCCCCGCGCGCCCGCGTTTTCCGTGCCTGGACCACCCCCGAGCTGTTGCAAGAATGGTGGGGCCCCCACGGCATGACCACCCCCGAGTGCGAAATGAACCTGTGGGTTGGCGGCCTGTTTCGCACCCTGATGCGCGCGCCGGATGGCGCGGAATACCCGACGTCTGGGGTGTTTCTGGAAATCGACGCGCCGAACCGTCTGGTATTTACCGACGCCTTCGCGCCCGGCTGGATTCCGTCCGGCAAGCCGTTTATGACCGCCGAAGTGACCTTTGAGGAAGTCGACGGCAAAACCCTCTACACCGCCCGCGCCCGGCACTGGAGCGCCGAAGACAAAGCCGCCCACGAGGCCATGGGTTTCCATGATGGCTGGGGCCAGAGCCTGGACCGCCTGGTGACGCTGGTGACCGAGCGTATGCGCGATTGAAGTCCCGGCTCGAGGCGATTTACCGCAGCGAATCACGGCGCGTATTGGCGACGCTGATTCGCTTGCTCGGTGATTTCGATTTGGCCGAAGAGGCGCTGCACGAGGCATTTTTCATCGCAGTACAGCGCTGGCCGCAAGACGGCGTGCCCGATAACCCACGGGCGTGGCTGGTCTCCACCGGCCGCTTCAAAGCCATCGACCGTCTGCGCCGCCAGGCGCGGTTCACCCCGCTATTGCAGGAACAGGCCGACGCGCTGGAAGCGGCTGACTGGAGTGAAGACGACGTGGAAGACGACCGCCTGCGCCTGATCTTCACCTGCTGCCACCCGGCACTGGCCGCCGACGCCCAGGCGGCGCTGACCCTGCGCGAGATCTGCGACCTCACCACCGAGGAAATCGCCCGCGCGTTTCTGGCCAGCCCCACCACCATCGCCCAACGCATCGTGCGCGCCAAGGGCAAGATCCGCGAGGCGAAAATCCCCTATCAAGTGCCGTCCCGTGCCGAGTTGCCCGAACGCCTCGACAGCGTGCTGCGCGTGATTTACCTGGTGTTCAACGAGGGCTATTCGGCGTCCCTCGGCGCCGACGTAACCCGCGGAGAGTTGACCGGCGAAGCGATTCGCCTCGGCCGCCTGCTTGTGGAGTTGCTCCCCGAGCCTGAAGTCATGGGGCTGCTGGCGCTGATGCTGCTGCACGAATCCCGCCGCACCGCGCGCACCTCGGCTGACGGAGAGCTGGTGTTGCTGGAGAAACAGGACCGCAGCCTGTGGGACGCCGCCTCGATTGTTGAAGGCTGCACGCTGGTGGAACAGGCGCTGACCACCGGGCGGTACGGCCCGTATTGCCTGCAAGCGGCCATTGCCGCGGTGCATGCCGAGGCGGCCAGTGCCGAGGAAACGGACTGGCAGGAAATCGTCGGGCTTTATGATGTGCTGCTGGGGCAAATGCCCTCGCCGGTGATCGAACTGAACCGCGCCGTGGCGGTGGCGATGGGGCAGGGCGCGCTGGCGGGGTTGCAGTTGGTGGAGGGGCTTTTGCTGCGGGGTGAGTTGCAGGATTACCACCTGGCACATTCGGCGCGCGGGGAATTTTGCCGGCAGTTGGGGCGGGTTGACGAGGCGCGGGACGCCTATGAAAAAGCCCTGTCACTGACCGGGCAAGCGCCAGAGCAACGCTTTTTAGAGCGGCGCCTGGCCGAGCTCAACCCCCCCAGACAATGAAGATCACCTGTGGGAGCTGGCTTGCCTGCGATGGCGGTCGGTCAGCCAATACACTTTCAGGCTGACCCACCGCCATCGCAGGCAAGCCAGCTCCCACATTGGAAGGCGTTATCAGCAGGTTTTTGGTTACGGCTGCTGGCGCGTCGCCGCCAACACAATCTCGCGAATGCACACATGCTGCGGCTGTTGGTAGGCATAGGCAATCGCCGACGCCACATCATCAGCGCTGAGCACCGTGCCGCCCATGTCCTGCTTCCAGGCCTGATACCCGGTTTTGATCGCCTCATCCGTGGTGTGGCTGAGCAACTCAGTCTCCACCGCGCCCGGCGCAATGGTGATTACGCGCACATTGCTGGGGGACAATTCCTCGCGCAGGTTTTCCGAAATCCCGTGCACCGCGAATTTGGTGCCGACATAAGCGACGTGGTTGGGGAAGGTCTTGCGCCCGGCCACCGAGCTGACGTTGATGATGGTGCCGCCCTTGCGCGCGACCATGCTGCCGGCCACCGCGTGGATGCCGTTGAGCAGGCCCTTCACGTTGACGTCGAGCATCTGCTCCCACTGTGCCGGGTCTTGCTCGCTGACCGCGCCCAGCAGCATCACACCGGCGTTGTTGATCAGTGCATCGGCCGGGCCGAATTGGGCTTCGGCTTCTTTCACGGCTGCGACCAGGGCGGCGCGGTCGGTGATGTCCACGCCACGGTTGAGGGTGTTCGGCAGGGCCAGTTTTTCAAGGCGGTCGATACGGCGCGCCAACAGCAGCAGCGGGTGACCGGCCGCCGACAACCGGCGGGCGGTGGCTTCGCCGATACCGGAACTGGCGCCGGTGATGATGATCAGTGGCTTGCTCATACATGCACTCCTGGAATAAGAAAAATCGATAACGGGATCGTGATCGCAGTATATTGACCCCCGCCAAGGCTGAAAAATGCCTTATTTCTCTGTCTGCCATCGGATCTAGCTATGGATGTGCGTCACCTCAAAGCCTTTCTCGCAGTGTTCGAAGAACGCAATATCACCGGGGCGGCCCAGCGTTTGTTTATCAGCCAGCCGACCTTGTCGGTGACCATCAAGCAGTTGGAAGACGAGCTGGGCGTGGCGCTGTTTGTGCGTCAGCCGCGAGGTGTGGAGGTGAGCGCCGAAGCGCGGGTGCTGTACCCGCAAGCACGGCGCATGGTGGCCGAAGCGGAGGCGCTGAGCCGGCTGTTTCGCGGACGCGAAAACCGCATCGCCCTGGAGCTGGGCGTGGAAGGTGATATTGCCGACAGCCAGATCGAAACGTTCCTGCGCATGGCGCACCAGGGGCTGCCGGGTTTGCTGCTGACCTTGCAGGAGGGCTGTGAAGGGCAAGGCCGTCTGGCGGTGGAGGAAATGTGCTGCGAGGACGAATTATTCCTGCCGCTTTGGGAAGAGTCCTACGTGATGGCGCTGCCCCAGGCGCATCCCATGGCGCTGGCAGGCAAGGAGCAGGCGTGGGCGCCGATTGAAGACTGGATCACCTGCCCGCAACACGATTCCCATCAGCGTCTGATGGCGCTGTATGGCCGCTCGCCGCAAGCGGTGGCCGGGCATGCCGGGTCGTTGACCCAAGCCCTGCACATGGTGGCTGCCGGAGTGGGGGTGGCGATGTTGCCGCAGTCGATGGCGGCCGAGCGTGCCGGCGTAGTGATCCGCGAGTGGCATTTGCCCGCGCCGACGCGTCGGGTGGGCCTGTGTTTTGCCGCGCAGGCCCTGGAGTTACCCGCACTGCGCGCCTTGCACGAATACTTTCAAAACAATCGTCCGCCGCAGCTTTCATATATGGGAGCTGGCTTGCCTGCGATGGCATCACCTCGGTACATCTGAAACACCGAGGTGTCTGCATCGCAGGCAAGCCAGCTCCCACACAAGCCAGTTCCCACAGGTTTGATCAGTCATCCTTCGAGCATCTTGGCCAATAACCAACTCCCCGCCGGCCCCGGCGGGTGGTGCCGTGACCACAGCGCATCCACCGCCACCGAGCGCGGCCAGCTGCGGGCCTTGAGTTCCACCAGATGCCCGCCGCCAAAACGTTCCACCAGCCAGCGCGGAATCGGTGCCCAGCCAAACCCCAACTGAGCCATTTCCATCAGCATCAAATAACTCGGCGCCGACCACACCCGGCCGGTGGGGCGCGTTTCCGTCGGGTTGATGATGCTGGCCAGGCGCAGTTCGCGGTGCTGTTGCAGGGTGTCGGCCGAAATATTTTTCAGGCTCGCCAGCGGGTGTTTCGGTGCAACGAACAACGCGATTTCCGTGCGTTCCTCCACCGGTGCGCCGGTGAGGTCGGGCGGGTAGACGTCCTGCTTTTCGATAAAGGCGATTTGCGCGCGGCCACTCTGCACCAGGGCAATCAAGTCTTCGCATTCGGCGATCAGGCACTCCAGCTCCAGGTCCGGGTAGCGCTGCTCGAAGGCTTTGAGGGCGATTTCAAAGCGGTCGGACTGGTAGGTGTCCGACATGGCGATGGTCAACCTGGGTTCCAGCCCCCGGGACAACTGGCTCGCCGCCAACTCCAGCCGGCTGCTGGCCTCCAGCACCTGCTCGGCGCGCTGCAGCAACACATGCCCGGCGGGAGTGAGGGTGGGTTTGCGGCTGCTGCGGTCGAACAGCTCCACATCCAGATCAATCTCCAGGCTCGCCACGGCCGCGCTGACCGTGGACTGGCTTTTGCCCAGTTTGCGCGCCGCCGCAGAAAACGAGCCTTGGGTGGCTGCCTGCACAAACGCCTGCAGCACTTCGTTTGAGGCCATGACTATCGCCTTGGTCGATGGTTATTAGTTATGAAGTATCGATCGAGAGGGTAATGATGGCAACCATCGTCACTCACGGAGCACGGGTTATGAACCCTACCAAGTCGATTACTGAACGTGTTGGCCAAGCCCTGGGGTTTGAAGGGCTGGCCTTGTTGATCTGCACGCCGTTGTTGGTGTGGATCACCGGTCGCCCTGCTTTGGAAATGGGCGCGGTAACCCTGGGGCTCAGCCTGCTGGCGCTGACCTGGAACATTATTTTCAACAGTTTGTTTGACCGCCTGAAAGTCCGCCTGCAATTGTCCGGCGGCGTGTGGACTCGCGTGTTGCATGCGTTGATGTTTGAAGGTGGACTCATCCTCGTTGCCGTGCCGTTGATCGCGGCCTGGATGAACATCAGCCTGATGCAGGCGTTTATCCTCGACATCGGCGTGTTGCTGTTTTTCCTGCCCTACACCTATGTGTATCACTGGGGGTACGACGTGATTCGGGAAAAAATCGTACAGCAACGCCTGCCTAGTCAAGCTTGAGCGAGGCGACGAAATCCAGAAACGCCCGCACCTTGGCGGCGGGCAAATGCCGCGACGGGTAGTAGGCGTACAACGGAAAACGCTCGTCGGGCCAGTCCGGAAACAACTCCACCAAGCCGCCGGCTTTCAGTGCCGGCGTCAGGCCCAGGTCAAGCATCTGCGCCACCGCATGCCCGTGTTCACACACGCTGTACAAGGTGCTGGCGTCGTTGACCACCAGGCGGCCACTGGTGCGCACGGTGATTTGTTCGCCGGGGCGGTGGAATTCCCAGGCAAACGGGCGGCCGGTTTGCGAGTCGCGAAAGTCCAGGCACATGTGCCCGCTTTCCAGGTCCTGCGGCACGGCAGGCCTGCCGTAGTGTTCAAGGTAGGCGGGGGAGGCGACGGTGAGCACGCGCACTTCCATCAATTTGCGCGCGATCAGCGATGAGGATTGCGGAATGCCGAAGCGGATGGCCAGGTCGAAACCGTCGGCCACCAGGTCGCCAAGTTGGTCGCGGGTATGCAGGTCCAGTTGCAGTTGCGGGTAGCGGCGCATGAACTCGCCGAGCACCGGGCCCAGCACCAGCCGGGAAAAGTACGGGTCGATATTCACCCGCAAACGCCCGCGCACGGTGAGGGCGCTGTCGGCCGCCGAGTTGGCGGCCTCTTCGAGACCGGCGAGCAGCGGGGCGATTTCCTCATAGAAACGGCGCCCCTCGTCGGTCAGTTGCACCGAGCGCGTGGTGCGGTCGAACAGGCGGATTCCCAGTCGTTTTTCCAGGCGGGAAATGGCGCGGCTCACGCCCGAGGGCGTCATGTCCAGGCTGTCGGCGGCGCGGGCAAAGCTGCCACAGTCCACCACTGCCGCCAAAACGCCCATGCCGCCGGCCAAACCTGGATCAAAACTCATGAGTGGTTGCCTGTCAGTGATCTGAGGGCATGAATGCTAACGCAGAATGTTTAAAGAAACATGCCGCCTGAGGCTTCGATGCGTTGCCCGGTGATCCAGTGGCTGCCGTCGGCCAGCAGCGTTGAGATGGCGCCGCCAATGTCGTCCGGCAAACCGGCGCGGCCCAGGGCGGTATTGTTGGCCACCATCGCATTCACATCCGGGTTGTCGCGCACCACGCCGCCGCTGAAGTCGGTGGCAATCGCGCCGGGTGCCAGGGTGTTGACGCTGATGCCGCGTGGGCCCAGTTCCCTGGCCTGGTAGCGCGACAGCACTTCCACCGCGCCTTTCATCGAGGCATACGCCGAGTAACCCGGCCGGCTGAACCGCGCCAGACCGCTGGAAATATTGATGATGCGCCCGCCATCGCTGATCAATGGCAGCAGCTTTTGCGTGAGGAAAAACGGCGCCTTGAAGTGGATCGCCACCAGTTGGTCGAACTGTGCCTCGGTGGTGTCGGCAAAGCTGGCGTGGGCGCCGATGCCGGCGTTGTTGATCAGAAAATTGAAGTGGTCCTGTGCGAAAACATCCTTGAGCACGCCGGCGACTTCGCTGACGAAATGATCGAAGCGGGCACTCTGGCTCACATCCAGTTGCAGCATGGCGGCGCGGCCACCCAGGGCTTCAATCTGCGCGACCACGGCTTGCGCCTCGGTGGCTGCGCTGTGGTAAGTGCCGATGATGTCGACGCCCTGAGCTGCCAGGTGCAGTGCGGCGCTTTTGCCCAGGCCGCGGCTGGCGCCGGTGATGAGTGCGATTTTGCGGGTCATGGTGAAGTCCTCGGATTGATCGTGGGACTGAGTGTATTTATTCGTCCATAACGTGATAAACAGCGCTATGCCGGAATCACTGGCCGGAAAAGGCGAACAATCCATGAACAAGCTTGAGCTGTTGCGCACCTTCGTGCGGGTCACCGAATTGTCGAGTTTTACCCAGGCGGGCGAGAGCCTGGGCCTGCCGCGCTCCACCGTGTCCGAGCATGTGCAGGCGCTGGAAGAGCTGCTCGGCGCCCGCCTGTTGCAGCGCACCACGCGCAAAGTGCAGGCAACCCAGGACGGGCGCGTGTTGTACGAGCGCAGCAAGGATTTGCTGGCGCACATGGAAGAACTGGAAGGCCTGTTTCGCCAGGATGAGGCGCAGCTCACAGGGCGTATTCGCGTCGACATGCCCCACGTCATGGCGCGGGAATTGATCCTGCCGCGCCTGCCCGAATTCATGGACGCGCACCCGCTGATCGAACTGGAAATCAGCAGCACCGACCGCCAGGTGGACCTGCTTGCCGAAGGCTTCGACTGCGTACTGCGCGTGGGCGCGCAACCGGACCAGTCGGTGGTCGCGCGGTGGCTGTGCAGCCTGTCGATGATCAACTGTGTGAGTGCCGGCTACGTTCAGCGCTATGGCAAGCCCGAAACCCTGGACGACCTGGCGCAGCATTATCTGGTGCATTACGTGCGGCCACTGGGCTCGCGCTCGCCGGGGTTTGAATACGTGCAAGGCAACAAGGTGCTGCGGGTGCCGATGGCCGGGCGGATCACAGTCAACAGCACCGATGCTTACAGAGCCGCTTGCCTGGGCGGGTTTGGCATCACTCAGGTGCCGATACTGGGCATACGCGAGTTGCTCGACAGCGGTGAGCTGGTGGAAGTGTTGCCCGGTTACGTCCCTCCGGCGTTGGACGTGTCCATGCTGTTTGCGGGCCAGCGCCATTTACCTCTGCGGGTGCGGGTGTTCATGGACTGGCTGGCGGCCACGCTGCAATCACGCCTGTAACGTGAAGGGGAAGCAGGTTCCCTGTGGCAAGCCCGCTCGCCACAGGCAGGGATGGGTTTGTTTTTAACGCCGTGCCGACAGCTGCTGCGGCGCGAGAAACGCGTCGTGGAAGTAATCCCGAAACGCCTGCATCGCCGGGGTAAACGTGCGTTCGCGGTGCCAGGCCAGGCCGACGCTCATGGGTGTGACCGGGTCGGTAACCGTCAGGGTTTCGATGCGCTTGCCTTCAAGGGACCAGGGCCGGTGCACCAGGTCCGACAGAATCGCCACGCCGCTGCCATTGGCGACCATGCTGCGCACGGCTTCCACCGAGCTGGTGCGCAGCCGCACATGGGGTGTCTGCCCGGCCTGTTCCCAATAGCGCATGGCGCTGTGTTCGGCTTCATCGACGGTGAGCAGGATGTAGGGCTCCTGCGCCACATCCGCCAGGCTCACGGCGCCGCGCTCGCACAAAGGGTGATGGCTGGGCAGCCACAGGCGGCGTTCGGAGTTGAACAGGATTTCCGAGACGATATCCGGGTGAGTGAGGTTGGCGGTGAGCACCACGGCCATGTCGAACTGACCGTCGAGCAAGCCATGCTCGATGGCCTGGCGTTCCTGCTCGAACACCTCGATGGTCACGTCCGGGTGCCAGTGCTCCATGCGTTGCAGGTGGTGGGGCAGGAAATAACCCAACACCGTGTAGCTGGCCGCCACCCGCAACACGCCACTGGCGCGGTAGTCGGGCAGGGGGCTGTTGAGCGCGTCTTCCACACTGCGCGCGATCACGTAGGCGCGGTTGAGAAAGTGCCGCCCGGCGTCGGTCAGGTTCATGCCCTGGGCTGAACGCACAAACAGCTGCACGCCAAGCATGGCTTCCAGTTCCTTGATCGCCGTGGTCACCGCCGACTGGGAGATATTCAGGTGAATCGCGGCCTGGGAAATCTGGCCGATCTCGGCGGTGGCGATGAAGTAACGCACCTGGCGCAACGTTAATGACATACACACTCCACTCGTTCCCACGCTCTGCGTGGGAATGCATCTTGTGACGCTCCGCGTCACGCTTTGGGACGCGGAGCGTCCCGGCCGGCATTCCCACGCTGAGCGTGGGAACGATCTTAAGGTATCTGTTTTTCAGAAGATGGGTCATCTGATAATAGATCTTCCCAAGGGGTCAAGCCGCAGCCTACTTTCAGCCATCACTTTTTTGGCGGAGCCGTTCGATGCAGGCAGTGGATTTCAATTCAGACATGGGCGAAAGCTTCGGCCCCTGGACCATCGGCGACGGCGTAGACGCCGAACTGATGGCCCATATCAGCTCGGCCAATATCGCCACCGGCTTCCATGCCGGTGACCCCGGCACCATGCGCCGCACGGTCGAGCGCGCCAAGCAATTGGGCGTCGCCATCGGCGCGCACCCAGGCTTTCGTGACCTGGTAGGGTTTGGTCGTCGACACATCAATGCACCGGCGCAGGAGCTGGTGGACGACATGCTCTACCAACTCGGCGCCCTGCGTGAAATCGCCCGCGCCCAGGGCATGAACCTGCAACACATCAAACCCCACGGCGCGCTCTACATGCACCTGGCCCGCGACGAAGAGGCCGCGCGGCTGCTGGTGCACAACCTGCAACTCATTGAGCCGACGCTGTTGCTGTACTGCATGCCCGACTCGGTAATCTGGCGCGTGGCCAAAGAACTGGGGCAGCCGGTGGTGCGCGAGTTTTATGCCGACCGTGAGTACGATCTCAGCGGCTCCATCGTGTTTACCCGCAACGTGCGGGCGCTGGATCCTGCGACTGTGGCGGCGCGTGTCCTGCGCGCCTGTCAGACCGGGCGTGTACGAACCGTGGAAGGCGAAGACCTGCTGATCGAGTTCGACTCCATCTGCCTGCACAGCGACACCCCCGGCGCGCTGGACCTGGTGGAAGCCACCCGCGAAGCGTTGGACCGGGCGGGCATTACCGTCAGCACACCCCGATAAGATCGATTCCTTAATTTTTGCCTGCCTTTCTACAATGATTCCAAGAGGAACAGACATGGCTCAAATGTCCCCCATTCGCTACAGCTTCGGCGGTGATGAACACCTGTTTGCCGAGGTCAGCGACAGCATGTCCCTGGAGGCGTTTTTCAAGGGCATGGCCGTGACCCGCGCCGTGGAGCGTCTGGCCCTGGAGGGCGTGCTGGATGTGTGCCTGGCCAATGCGTCCTTCCAGATTCGTTTCGACCCTGACCGCATCGCGCCCCACGTGTTACTCGACGCCGTGCAAGGCGCCGAAGCCCAGGCTGTGGCCGAGCGCACGCTGCACACGCGCATCATCGAAATCCCGGTGCTCTACAACGACCCGTGGACCCATGAAACCCTGATGCGTTTTCGCGACCGTCATCAAGACCCCACGGGCACCGACCTGGAGTACGCCGCGCGCATCAACGGCCTGGCCGACGTGGACGCGTTTATCGCCGCCCACAGCGGCGCGCCATGGTTTGTGTCGATGGTCGGGTTTGTGGCGGGCCTGCCCTTCATGTTCCAGATGGTCGAGCGTGAACGGCAGTTGCAGGTGCCCAAATACCTGCGCCCACGCACCGACACCCCCAAACTGACCCTGGGCCATGGCGGCTGTTTCGGCTGCATCTACTCGGTGCGCGGCGCGGGCGGTTACCAGATGTTCGGCGTGACCCCGGCGCCTATTTACGACCCGGCGCAGCAACTGGCTTATCTCAAGGAACACATGGTGTTCTTCCGCCCCGGCGACATCGTGCAGTTCAAACCCATGGACCGTGACGCCTACGACCTTGCGGTGGCCGAGGTGGACGCTGGGCGTTTCGACCTGCGCATCCGCCCGGTGGAGTTTTCCCTCGACGCCTTTCTCGCCGACCCCACCGGTTACCCGAAAACCCTGCAGGAGGCGCTGGCATGATCAAGGTGCTCAAACCCGGCCTCGCCACCTCGGTGCAAGACCTTGGCCGCGAAGGCTATTACCACCTGGGCATTCCGCCGTCGGGCGCGCTGGACCAATACGCCCTCAGTGCGGCCAACCATCTGGTGGGCAACCCGGTGAGCGCGGCGGGCCTGGAATGCACGCTGATCGGGCCGGAGCTGGAATTTAAACAGGACGCGCTGGTGGCGATCAGCGGCGCGTTGATGTCACCGCGCCTGGACGGTGAAGTGGTGCATCAGGACACCGCCTTTCAAGTGCGCGCCGGGCAGGTGTTGCGGTTTGAATTTCCGCTGGCGGGCGCGCGGGCCTACCTGGCCGTGGCCGGTGGCATTGATGTACCGCTGGTGCTTGGCAGCCGCTCGACCTACACGCTGGGCGCCGTCGGCGGGTTCGATGGGCGACGTTTGCAGGAAGGCGATGAATTGCCCATCGGCGAGGCCAGGGGCCAGAGCCGCGCAGGTAACAGCTTGCCCATGGCACTGCGTCGCTCGGTGGGCGGCGACGTGACCCTGCGCGTGGTGCCGGGGTTGTATTACGAACGCCTGACGGACGCCGCCAAAAGCAGCTTTTTCGCCGAACCCTGGACAGTGGGCTCCGAGGCGGACCGCATTGGCTATCGGTTCAAGGGCGGCAGCGCGTTGAGCTTTCAGCCACGGGAGCAGCCGTTTGGGGCAGGGTCGGATCCGTCGAACATCGTCGACAGTTGCTACCCCATCGGCTCGATTCAGGTGCCGGCGGGGCTGGAGCCAATTGTGCTGCACCGTGACGCGGTGTCGGGGGGCGGTTACGCAATGATTGGCACGGTGATCAGTGCGGACCTGGACTTGATTGGGCAGATGCAGCCGAATCAGCGGGCGGGGTTTGTGGCGGTGACGCTGGAGGAGGCGTTGGAGGCCAGGCGTATCTACAAAAAGCGGCTCAAAGCGATGGCCGAACTCTTCACTCACTGAAGGAATACAAAACCACTGTGGGAGCTGGCTTGCCTGCGATGGCGGCGGATCAGTCAACATCTGCGTTGAATGTTAATCCGTTATCGCAGGCAAGCCAGCTCCCACATGTTTAGAACAGTTTGGTGAACAGCCAGTAGAGGCTGCCCGACAGCAGAATCGCCGCCGGCAATGTCAGCACCCACGCCATCACCAGGTTGCGGATAGTGCGCATCTGCAACCCACCGCCGTTGGCCACCATGGTCCCGGCCACACCCGAGGACAGCACATGGGTGGTCGACACCGGCAACCCGTACATGTCCGCCGCGCCAATGGTCAGCATCGCCACCATTTCGGCCGAAGCGCCTTGGGCGTAAGTCAGGTGAGTCTTGCCAATCTTCTCGCCCACCGTGACCACGATGCGCTTCCAGCCCACCATGGTGCCGAGGCCCAAGGCGATGGCCACGGCGATCTTCACCCACAGCGGGATAAAGCGCGTGGAGTTGTCGATTTGGTCCTTGAACAGCTTGAGCTTGCCCTGGGTGTCGGCGTCGAAGTTGCCGACTTTGTCCTTGTCCATCAGGCGGATGGTTTCGCTGGTCAGGTACATGTCGTTACGCACGTTGCCTACAGCCTCGGCGGGCACTTTGGCCAGGGAACCGTAGCCTTTTACTTCGTCGCCGATCTGGCCGGCGAGCGCGGCCAGGGCCGGAACGAGTTCCGGGGTGGCTTCCTTGGTGCGCACATAGGTCGAGAGAATGGGGCGCGGGTCGCCGGGCAACACTTGCGGCGCGCTTTTCACCAGCGCGACCTGGGTCACCTCGGCGACGGCGGCAAATTGCAGTGACTGCTCGGCCGGCGTGGTGCGGTTCAGCGCGTAGGCCATCGGCAGGGTGCCGACCAGAATCAACATGATCAGGCCCATGCCTTTCTGGCCGTCGTTGGAACCGTGGGCAAACGACACGCCGGTGCAGGTGGCGATCAGCATGCCGCGAATCCACCAGGGCGGCGGGGTGTCGCCTTTCGGCGCCTTGTACAGCGAGCGGTTTTTCACAAAGGCGCGCAGGGCCAGCAACAGCAACGCGGCAAACACGAAGCCAATCAGCGGCGACAGCAACAGCGCGTAACCAATTTTGATCGCCTGGCCCCAGTCCACACCGCTGGTGCCGTCACGCCCGTGCATCAAGGCGTTGGCCACGCCCACGCCGATGATCGAGCCGATCAGGGTGTGGGACGACGACGCCGGCAAGCCCAGCCACCAGGTGCCGAGGTTCCACAAAATGGCGGCGATCAACAGGGCGAAGATCATCGCGAAACCGGCCGACGAACCCACCTGCAAAATCAGCTCCACCGGCAGCAAGGCGATGATGCCGAACGCCACCGCGCCGCTGGAGAGCAGCACACCGAGGAAGTTGAAGAAGCCCGACCACACCACCGCGAAGTGCGGCGGCAGCGAGTTGGTGTAGATCACCGTGGCGACGGCGTTGGCGGTGTCGTGAAAGCCGTTGACGAACTCGAAACCCAGGGCGATCAACAGTGCCACGCCCAGCAACAGGAACGGCGTCCAAGTGGTCACCACCGTGCCCAGTTCGTGCATGTCGTGCATCAGGCTGTAGGCGGTGAACAACAGGCCCATGGCGAGCACGGCGAAGAAAATGATCACCGTCAGCAGGCCGGGTTTCTTGTCCAACCGGGGTTTGGGGTCTGCAGGTGAGGCGGTGGTGGAGGCAGTCAGGGAAGGGGTGGCCATGCCGGAGCATCCAGTGTGGGGAGGATGACGTTCATGATCATTGCAGAATGTTACAGAGATGCTGCGGTAAGTCAGTGTTTGGGAGATTGAAGTTGCCGCTGGTCCAATAAACATCGCGGATCCAACTGTGGGAGCTGGCTTGCCTGCGATGGCTGAGTGTCAGGCACTGAAAAAGTGACTGATGAAGGGTTATCGCAGGCAAGCCAGCTCCCACAGTTTGACTGCATTCCAGATCAGTAGTCTTTGCGCTTTCTGAAGGCCCAGCGCCCGGCAATCAAGGTAAACGTCGCCACCAGCGCCACCAGAATCCAGAAGCCTTCCGGGTCGGTGGAAAGCGGCACGCCGCCTACGTTCATGCCGAAAAAACCGGCGATGATGTTGATCGGCAGCGCCAGCACCGTCACCACGGTCAGGGTGAACAGCGTGCGGTTGCTTTGTTCGTTGAGGTTGGCGGCGATCTCTTCCTGCAACAACTTGATGCGTTCGCCCAGGGCCATCAGGTCGTTGATGATCAGCGCAAACTCCTCGGTGGATTTGCGCAACTCCTTCACGTCTTCCTTTTGCAGCCATTGCGGCGGGCGGTTGAGCAGACGCAGCAGCGAGCCCGGCTCCAGCGCCAGCAGGCGTTGAAGGCGCACCAGCACCCGGCGCGCCGCACCCAGTTCGGCGCGGTTGGTGGACAAGCGCGAGGACAGCAACTGGTCTTCGATCTGGTCCACGCTGATGCTGGTTTTGCGCACGATTTGCGTGAGCACTTCGCCCTGGTCGCGCAACAAATGCACCAGCAATTCCAGCGGCGAGCGGAAGCGTTCGCCGGCCTTCACCGACGAGCGCAGTTTATCCACCGAGTGCAAGGGTTGCAGGCGCGCGCTTACCAGCAGGCGGCTGCGGGCGCACACCCACAGCGTGGAAATATCCGACGACACCATGCTGCTGAAGTTGAACACCACGTCGTTGACCACCGCCAGCAAGGCCGAGTCCACGTGTTCGATACGCGTGGAGCGCGAGCCTTCGTGCAGCGCTTCAAAAAACTCGTCGGGCAATGACAAATGCGCCTGCATCCAGCGCTCGCAGGCCGCGTGGGCGAGGTTCAGGTGCAGCCACAGGAATTCTTCCGGGTCGGCCGGTGCTTGCAAGGCCTTGAGGGCGGTGGCCGAGTCAATCTGCTCACCTTTTTCGCCGGGGCGAAAGCGGAAACCGTAAAGCAAGCCAAACAGATCGGGATCCTGATGGCTGTGATCAATGCTGTGGTTCATGGAGGCTCGCAGACAAAGCGCCTGTAGGACGTTTCACAGGTTCGCGTGGGCGAATCATTGCAAGCGTGTATGACGATTTTGTGACGGTTTATCGGCGCCCACAAAAAAACCGCGCCACTTGCAGGGGGCGCGGTTTTTTGAGGGTTCAACTCAAGTGTCTTGCTTGTTTTCCAGCACCGCGCCGGTCTTGGCGTCGAGCTTCACTTCAAAGCGTTTGCCGGCGGTGTCGGTGAGGTCCACTTCGTAAACCAGCACACCGTTTTTGTGGTCCAGCTCGGTGTCGGTGATGCTGGCGCCGGCGTGGGTGGCCACGGCGGCGGCGTTGAGTTTCTCGAATGGCATGACGGCGCCGGATTTGAGCAGGCCTTCGATGTGGTCCGGGCGAACATCCGCCTGGGCCAGGCCGGCAGTCAGGGTCAGGGCAGTAGCGGCGAACAGGGCGGTCAGGGTTTTCATATCAAGCATCCTTCTGGTGAGCTGTTTAAGTGGCGCCAGATTAACCAGCGCAACTTAACTCATCCTTAATGGCCCTTTGACTCAGTAGCCGTTGTCCGTCAGCAGTTGCTGCACGCTCGAAGACGGGTAGCGCTTGTAGAACTTCAGCAGCTCGGCGGCGCGATTGGTGAAGATGCCATCGACGCCGGCTTTCATCACTTTTTCGAAGTCCACCGGTTCGTCCACGGTGTAGACGTGCACCAGCAGGCCTTTGTCGTGAGTCAGCTTGTTCATTTCAGGCTTCACCAGGTCGGTGTAGCTCTGGTCGCCATGGTTGGTCAGCTCGGCCGAAGGACCGGTGCCGATGGCGCCGAGGCTTTTGGCTTCGTCGACCCATTTTTCGAATTCGGCGGCATCTTTCGGCTCTTGCTTGGCGTAGTAGGCGGCCTTGGTCGGTTCGCCGGATTCGGCAAACGTCTGGGTGGATTTCGGCTCGATGCTGCCCGCGCCGACCCACAACAGCAGGATTTTCGGTGTGTTGGGCATTTCCTTTTGCAGCTCTTTCAAGCTGTCTTTCTCGAAGGTTTGCAGCACCACGCGGCCTCGACCCTGGCCGACACCGGTGTTGCTCTTGCCCAGCTTGGAGCCGGCGGAGCTCAACCAGCCCTTGTCCAGCAGCTTGTTTTTCAGGTCGGCTTCGATGCCCGGGAACTGCTTGGGCTCCTTGGTCTCGATGTACAGGCCGGGTTTGTGCTGCGGGTTGCCTTCGGCGATCTTGATGATTTCGTCCAGGCTCTGGATTTTCAGGCCGACGAACGACGGGCGGGCGCGGTCCGGGTAGGCGGCGTTGAACCAGCTGCCGGCGTCCAGGGTGCGCAGTTCGGCCCAGGTGAACTCGTTGGCCGGCGCGTCTTTGCGCTCGGGGAACTTGGTGGCCACGTCGGTGGTGCGCTGCAGGTTGTTGTCGTGCAAGGCGAAGAGCACGCCGTCCTTGCTGCGCTGCAGGTCCATTTCCAGGTAGTCGGCACCCAAGTCGCGCGCGGCCTTGTAAGCGGCGGCGGTGGATTCCGGCGCGTCATAGGACGCACCACGGTGAGCGATGACGGCGGGGTACGGAATGCCTTCGTTTGTCGCCAATTCAGCCGGGCTGATCGGATCGGCAGCCTGCGCCTGGCCAAGGCCGAGCATCAGTGCGAGCAGCAGGGCGCTCTTGGTAAACGTGACAGGCATATGCGAAGTCCTTTCGTGGAGGTAACTTTGAGAAGGCATCCTTTTTAACAATTGATTGCGAAAGGCGCCATCACCAAACCGACATTAACGTGCGCACGGCCCATATTTCTTGGTTTTTTTGTGCAGTGTTGCAGTACTCTTGCCCGAAGCTGCCCCGTTAGAGGGCGGTAATTTCCGCCACGCGTGTAAACCATCTTTCCAGTCCCGGTGGGACTTTTCAGTGAGG
Organism: Pseudomonas tolaasii NCPPB 2192; assembly: GCF_002813445.1. Taxonomy (NCBI): domain Bacteria; kingdom Pseudomonadati; phylum Pseudomonadota; class Gammaproteobacteria; order Pseudomonadales; family Pseudomonadaceae; genus Pseudomonas; species Pseudomonas tolaasii. Next base: position 6,741,236 of record NZ_PHHD01000001.1, on the reverse strand, counting down.
TTTACCATGCGCATCACTTCCGAGCTTATCTGCCAGGCCGCCGACAGACTCCACGGTTTTGTCGGCCTGAACCGCAAAACCGGCCATTACATCGTGCGTTTCAGCGAAGACGCGTTCGGTATGGACGTGGCCGATGACGGCATCATCCCCGCCGCCGAATTTGTCTGGTTACCGGCCACCGGGCAGACCATGACCCTGTCGCGCGAGCGGCTTCAATTGTTGCTGGACCAGCATATCGACGATCGCCTCAACATCACCGAGCCGTTACGCGTGTACATGCGCCGGGTGGAGATTCCGCCGATCAATGCGTTGCGCAGTTTGGTCAGCTAGAGCGGCAGCGGTTCGAGCCAATGAAGATCAAAATGTGGGAGCTGGCTCTGTGGCTCACAGGCAGCATTTCAACCCTGGCAGGCCTTGAGCAGCGCAACCGCCAGCGGCGGCGTGATGCCTTTGAGTGCCGCGCGTTCCGGCTGGAACAGCGTGGCGACGAAGAACGGGTGGTCGAGCAGCTCGACAGCGCGCAGGTCGCCGGTTGAATCATGGCCGCTGGGAATCAGGTCGGCTTCGAGCAGCGCGCCGGCAAACTCGGGGTTTATGCCGTAGCTGCAACGATAACCTTCGTGAAGGTCCAGGGCGCCATAGGCTTCGGCGATGCGGGTGTAGGGCGCCAGGCGCACGGTGTCGGTGGTGTCCACGAGCGCACAGCTCAGGGGCGTGATGACGGCACGCGTGGCAGCCGGGGCGAGTTCGCCGTGTTCGGCATCCTTCCAGCCCAGCACATTGCGGGCATATTCCAGAACCGCGTGTTGAAAACCACCGCACGTGCCGAGGAAAGGACGCTTGTGTTCGCGGGCAAAACGGATTGCCCGCAGTGCGCCGTCGGTGTCGCGGTAAGGGCTGGCAGGCACGCACCAGAAACCGTCGAAGGCGTGTAATGGCGTGGTGGACGTGAGGGTGTCGGTGTCGAGCCATTGCAGGTGCACTCGCAGGCCGAGCTCGTCGGCCGCTTGTTGCAAGGCGAGGGGAATGGCCTGGTGGGCCGTCACGGCAGGGTTGTAGTCGCCGATCAGGGCGAGGTGCAGCGGGGTGTTCATCGTGTGCATCCCATGGCTTGTGGTGTCCTGGTGCGCACTATAGATTGGCGTTCACGCAATCAATATTGGCATTTGCACATATGCTTAATGCAGCCACGCACTATCAACTGGACTACGCCGACCTGTCGCTGATTCTTGCGCTGGTGCGCGGCGGCACCCTGGCGCGGGCGGCGGCGCTGTTGCGTGTGGATGTGTCGACGGTGTTTCGTGCCGTGCGGCGGCTGGAGGCTTCGCTGGGCCAGACGCTGTTCGAGAAAAGCCGCGCCGGCTATCTGCCCACCGGCCTGGCCGGCAACCTGGCGCAACAGGCCGAACGCGCCGAGCAGGCCCTGGAGGCCGCGCGCATCGGCGTGGAACAGGGCGGCGAAGTGATCAGCGGCACCGTGCGCCTGACTTGCACCGACTCAGTATTGCAAGGCCTGCTGCTGCCGGCGCTGGCGCAATTCATGCCGTCCTACCCAGCCTTGACCCTGGAACTGACCACCTCCAATGACTTCGCCAACCTCAGCCGTCGCGATGCGGACATCGCACTGCGCCTGACCAAGACGCCGCCCGAGCACCTTGTAGGACGCTGCCTCGGTACCGTGACCTATCAAGTGTGCGCCAGCGCAGCATTTGCCCGGCAACACGATGGCCGCGAACTGGCCGAGCTGCCGTGGATCGCGCCGGATGACTTCCTGCCCGACCACCCTACCGTGGTGTGGCGCCGTGAGCACTTGCCCGGTGTGCGCCCCAGTTACCGTTGCAACAGCATGTTTTCGGTCACCGAGCTGGTGCGCGCAGGTTTGGGCGTGGCGGCATTGCCGGATTTTCTATTGGCCGAAGGTTTGCAGACGATGGGCCCCGCGTTGCCCGGGCGGGACACCGCGCTGTGGTTGCTGACACGCCCGGACTGCCGCGCGCTGCGCTCGGTGGTGACGTTGTTTGATGAGTTGGGGCGGCATGTGCACCTGAAAACCTGAGCATTCCACTGTTCAAGGTGGGAGCTGGCTTGCCTGCGATAGCGGTGTGTCAGCCACTGAATAATTCACTGATATACCGCCATCGCAGGCAAGCCAGCTCCCACAAGGGATTGCCTTATGTTCAGGTTTTTCTTACGAACTGGTCATGCATTTCGCACGTCAGGGTTTCGATACGCTCGGTCAGTTGTTTGGTCATTTCCGTCAGACGGGTGTTCTGTTCCAGCAATTCCAGTAACTGTTTGGTGGTCTGCTCTGCCTGGGCCTGGCGCTGGGTGTTGGCGATGGCCAAGGCTTCGCGGTGCTGGGCGTCCGCATCCGACTGGGCTTTATCGCGCGCGGCCTGGCGGGTCTGGGCCAGCAGAATCAAGGGCGCGGCGTAGGCCGATTGCAGGCTGAAGGCCAGGTTGAGCAGGATGAACGGGTACACGTCAAAATGCGTGATGCCGGTCATGTTCAACACCACCCACAACACCACGATGGCGGTTTGCGCGCCGAGGAAGGTCGGCGTGCCGAAGAAGCGCGCAAAGGCTTCGGCCTTGAGTGCGAAGGTGTCGTTGCCAAACGTCGGCGCCAGGTGGGCGTGGCCTCGGTGGAAGCGCAGGTGGTCAGCGGGGGCAGCGTCGGGTTTGTCTGGGGTCATGGCGGGCTCGAATCCTAAGCGTGAAGTCAGTCAGCACTATAGACCGAGCCCTCCGGGGGCATACATGAAGATCGGGTCAGCTGTTGCCGCGCTCATTGGCAAAGGCGCTGACTGCCTGCACGGCCTCACCGGTGCCTTCACGAATCTGCAGGATCACCGTGCCGGCCTGGTTGGCCAGTTCTACCCCCTGGGCGGCGCGGTCGCGGGTGCCGTCCATGCTGTCGATGGCCTGGCGGGTTTCCTCCTGGATCATCGCGATCATGCTGGAGATCTCCGCCGTCGAGCCGCTGGTGCGCGCCGCCAGTTGTCGCACTTCATCGGCCACCACGGCAAAGCCACGGCCTTGCTCACCTGCGCGAGCGGCTTCGATGGCCGCGTTGAGGGCCAGCAGGTTGGTCTGGTCAGCGATCCCGCGAATGGTGTTGACGATGGCGGTGATCTGCTGCGAACGCTCGCCCAGCTTGGCGATCAACTGCGATGAGCCGTCAATGTCGGCGGCAATTTCGCGCATGCCGCTGGCGGTTTGCTGAATCACCTCGGCGCCTTTTTCAGCAATGTCCCGGGTGTTCAGGGAGATGTGATAGGCCTGCGCCGCGCTCTGGGCGTCGGCGGCGTGTTGCTGCACGCGGGCGGTGACGTCGGAGGCGAACTTGACCACTTTGCACAAGCGCCCGCTGGCGTCGTACACCGGGTTGTAGTTGGCCTCCAGCCACAGCGTCTGGCCGTGTTTGTCGACGCGTTCGAATTGGCCGTTGAACAGTTGGCCCTGGTTCAGGCGTTTCCAGAACTCGCTGTACGCCGAACTGTTGGCCAGCTCCGGCTTGCAGAACAGACGGTGATGCTTGCCCTGAATCTGCGCCAGGGTGTACCCCATGCGCTGCAGGAAATTCGCATTGGCGGTAATGATGGTGCCGTCGAGGTTGAACTCGATCACTGCCATGGCGCGGTCGATGGCGCCGAGCTTGGCGTTGGCCTCGCTTTCGGCCTGCAGGCGCGGGGTGACGTCCATGGCGTACTTCACCACTTTGATCACCTGGCCTGTGTCATCGCGCACCGGGTTGTAGCTGGCTTCCAGCCACACCGATTGGCCGTCGCCCGCCACACGTTCGAAGGTACCCGACTGAAACTGGCCGTTGCGCAATTGCGTCCACAGCTGGTTGTACTCGGCGCTGCGGACGAAAGCGGGTGTGCAAAACATCCGGTGAGGCTGGCCGACCACCTGGTCGGCGCGGTAGCCCATGGCCTCGAGAAAGTTGGCGTTGGCGCGCAGCACGTTGCCTTGCAGGTCGAATTCAATCACTGCCATGGAGCGCTCGATGGCGTCCAGCAGGCTGGCTTGCTGAGCATTGGTGTGTTGCAGGGCATTGAGGGTTTTTTTGTGGGCGTTGAATAGCATGTTCGGGTGCTCGGTCAAGCAAGCGACTGGGTTTTCCATATAAAAAGCGCCTGCCCCCGTAAGGTGCTGGCCCTTACGGTTGACGTGCTCATTGTCAGCTTCCTGGTGCTGACAGAGGAAGGGTGGAACAACGGGTGAGAGTCGCGCGTTATGCAAGAAGTTCGGCCCCGGAGGGGACCTTTTCGAAGCGGGCGACCAATGGCGGCATTATGCTATCCCCGCGTGTTTCAGTCGGAGATTTCAGACGAGATGTCGTCGGACAACTCAGGCGGAGTGGGCGACGACGTAATCGCTCACGTTGACACGGTTGCGGCCCGTGTCTTTGGCGGCGTACAGCGCGCGGTCCGCGGCGTTGAGCCACATGGCCGCGTCACTGTAGGACGGTTGGAAGTCCGCCAGGCCGATGCTCAGGCTTACGCGTAATTCAGGGATATGCGGGTTGCGGTAGTTGCTGAAGGTTTCGCGCATCTGCTCCATGATTCGCGCGGCTTCTTCCAGGGGCATTTGCGGAAGAATCACACAGAACTCGTCGCCGCCATAACGCCCGGCCAGGTCATTTTCCCGCAGGTGGTGGCGCAACTCCTGGGCCAGTTGGCGCAGGACCGCATCGCCGACGATGTGGCCATAGCTGTCGTTGATCTGTTTGAAGTGATCGATATCGATCAAGGCAATCGTGGCCTGGCCGTCTTGCTGCTGGCATTTGTGGAATTTGAGGTTGAGCAGGTCTTTCCACGAGCCGTGGTTGAGCAGGCCGGTCAGGCTGTCGATGCGGCTCAAGGCGCTGAGGGCACGCTTGTGTTCCGACAGTTTGATCGCCAGTTGGTAACAGACCATGCCGATGGCCATCGGGTAAGGCGTCAGCATCGGCAGGCAGGTGTAGACCTGAGTGAGGCTGACGTTGGGGTTGAATTTGATCCCGAACAACCCCCACGCCACGGCCACACCGGCGGCCTGTGCCAGCACGCCGCGCAGGAACAGGCGCTTGCCGCCGGCTGCGACGTTGTTCATGGTCATCATCGACAGAATGGTCACGGCCGTCAGCGGCGTGAATTGTGTGGCCGCCGCCCAAAAGCCGCCGAACAGCGAGTCATAGAGCAGGTTGCGTTGCTCGGCCTGGTAGGGAAACTGCGAGCGGACGGAGAGCTGGTAGGCCACATGTGCCCAGGCGTACCCGTTAAACAGCAGAAATGCCCAGACCCAGGTTGGCATCGCCAATGGATAAAGCGCGCCGGTGACACTGATGCAACCGATACCCAGGCCGATGATCCTTGGCTTGTAGATGCGCCTGGCAAATGAAAGCCCTTTGCCTCGTCTGTTTTCCATAGTGTTCCGAGTAGCTCTTTTTTGCAGGTACGACAGCGTGCGTCAGCGGGTGAGACCGTTGATCGGATAGTAATTGTGAATATTGTCAGTTATTCGCGTGGGAATAATCAGTGTCCTTCCAAGCCATTTGCGCAGTGCGAGGGGCGAATACGCGAAAAACGACCTGGAATGTCGTGCATGCAACAGGTTTTTACTGGGGGAGAGGCGTGCGCACTTCGTAACCGGCGAGGAACAAGTCGATGGCAGACTCGATGACACCGGCCTGGGCTGTGGCGTCGAGGGTGGGTTGCCCCAGGGTAATCTGGGGCCAGAACGCAAAAGCCTTGAGCAGGCTTTGAATCTGGTGGGCGGCGAACGCCGGGTCGGTGCAGGACAATCGCCCGTCTTCCTGGGCGGCGCGCACCCACTGGGTAAAACCTTCCTCGCGTTTGCTCAGGCGGTTGACCATGTCTTGCGCACGTTCCGGCGAATGGATGGTGGCGGCGATGGCCACGCGGGCGAGGTCGAGGAAATTGGCGTCCGACATCATCTGCATCTTGGCCTCCAGCAACCCGCGCAATTGGTCACGCAGAGGGAGCTCGTGGGTGTAACTCACGTCAAGCTGGGCGGCGCTGCTGGCCCACAATTGGTGGAGAATTTCTGCGAACAACTCTTCCTTGCTGGGAAAGTGGTTGTACACCGTGCGCTTGGACACCCCGGCGGTGGCCGCGATTTTGTCCATGCTGGTGACCTCGAAACCGTTGGCCCGAAACTCGGTGATGGCGGCGGCCACAATGGCTCCGCGTTTACGGTCGGTGAGGCGCAGAGGTGCTGTCATGTTGGGCTCTAAAGGTAAATTACACTCGGTAGTTTACTTGCTCCGGATTTTGTTGCAATCTAGAAACTACACTGTGCAGTGTAATTCAGCGCGCCGTGTAATTCATGAGCGGACCCCAGGAGTCACTCTGCAATGGCCACCATCTCAACCCGCCTCGACCCGGCACCTGCGGCGCTCAAGCCTGCCGAACAGGACCAGGGACATTTCACCAACGATGCCCCGGTACAACACGGCGGCTTCGGCAAAACGTTGCGCATATTCTGGAACATGCTGTTCAACAAACCGCGCACCACACGCCCGGTAGGCAACATCCCGGTACAACCTTTGACCCGCGAGCATCTGATGGCCGCTCCTGATCACAGCGTGTTCCGCCTGGGCCATTCCACCGTCCTGCTGAAAATGCGCGGCAAATTCTGGATCACCGATCCAGTGTTCGCCGAACGTGCCTCGCCATTCAGCTGGGCCGGCCCCAAACGTTTTCATCAGCCGCCCATCAGCCTTGAGGAATTGCCGGCGCTTGAAGCGGTGATTCTTTCCCACAACCATTACGACCATCTCGACCGTAACGCCGTGGTCCAATTGGCCGACAAGACGCGTTATTTTCTCGCCCCTTTGGGCGTGGGCGACACCCTGGTCAAATGGGGCGTGGACGCCAGCAAAGTGCGCCAGCTGGACTGGTGGCAGGGCACCGAGGTCGATGGCATTCGCTTTGTCGCCACGCCGGCCCAGCATTTCTCCGGGCGCGGCCTGTTCGACGGCAACCAGACGTTGTGGTGTTCCTGGGTGATGATCGATGCGGGGCGGCGGATTTTTTTCAGCGGCGACACCGGGTATTTCGACGGTTTCAAACGCATCGGCGAGCAGTACGGCCCATTTGATCTGACGCTGATGGAAACAGGTGCTTACAACGTCGATTGGCCCCATGTGCACATGCAGCCGGAGCAGACCCTGCAGGCTCACATCGACCTCAGGGGGCGCTGGTTGCTGCCGATTCACAACGGCACGTTCGATCTGGCCTTTCACGCCTGGCACGAACCCTTCGACCGCATCATGGCGCTGGCCTGGGAGCGCAATGTGTCGATTACCACCCCGGCGATGGGGCAGGCGTTCAGCCTGAACCAGCCCGATCGCGGGCATGCGTGGTGGCTGGACGTGGAAACTCAAGGTGTGAAAGATCACGTTGCGGGCTGAAATAAGGCCATCCTGAAAAAAGGAGTTTTCAGGGTGTTTCCGCCCTGCGACAAACGTCGGACGAGAGTGCGATGATCCCGCGAATTTTAATTTCGGGGGGGCGTTCCGATGGACAGCACCTGTAGGAAATATTGGCATTTGGGCATGCCTTGCGCTTCCGGGCATTCGCACCTTTTGACCGGGGATACGGCGGTTCCGGCGACCGCTGCGAGCCACGCAAACCCATGCAGTATCATCTTTGGTGCCGATCGGCCCGAGAGCGCTGCGCCCATTCCCGGCTACAACGCACTCGCGCCCCACCTCAAAACCGTGCGCGACCCGGCGCTATCACTGATTGCCTTGAGTGGTATCGAGCCCACCGAACCGGTGATGGTGGAAGTCCCTTTGGTGCTGAACAACACCACCTTCACCGAGTCACAGACGCTTTCGGAGTGGCGTATCGGTTTCGCCGAGCGCTATGTGAGGGGCGATCAAGTGACTACCGTCGAACATGCGGCGGTATTTATCCACGCCCTGGAGGTTTTTCGCCACGCCGGTGCGCAATTGGTGCCGGTGAACGCGAGACGCGGGGATGAAGCCTTTCAATTCGACCTTCAAACACACAATGAAATCGATGAACTGGTCAGTACGCATCGGCTTGATGCTCTGGTGTCTGACGGTCGCAGTGTTGCCTTTCACAATGCGTGCAGAAGCGGCTACCCCTCGCTGTGTGAAGCATTGGAGGAGGGTACGAAACTCTGGATGTATGGCGCGCGGTGGTCACGGGATGCATTGCCGACGTTGTTGGAGGTTTACCGAAAGGCACGTACCAGTGCACCGCTACAGGGTGTGTTGAACGCTCTTACACAATGAATGGCAGCGTGCTGAAAGCCGGCGGCGGGCGGGGTTCTTAGACTGGCGTATGGGATCAATCCTGATCCTGCGTTGTTCCAGACTCCAGGGAGAGGCCCGATGGTCATTGGTTATGGTGTGCATTCAATCATTCGGCAGGCGATGCAGGCTTTGGTGCCGGGCGCGAAGCCCGTCCCGCCTGGCACTGAATATGCCAGTGTTCGCGAACTGAGCGATCAATTGGCCAGGCCCGGGGGGATAACCTCAGCGGATCTGATTCATTTTTTTCTGGCTCGCATCGGCACGTTGAATCCCCAGCTGAATGCTGTGATCGAACTCAACCCCGAGGCTTTGCAGGTGGCTCTTGAACGCGACCGTGAGCGTGCTGCGGGCGCGGTCCGCGGGCCGTTGCATGGCATTCCGGTTTTACTCAAAGACACGCTTGAAACGAAAAACATGCAAACCAGCGCGGGCGCTTTCGGGCTTGTCGGCGACTCTGCGGGCAATGACGCGCCTATCGTTCAGCGCTTGATAGAGCAGGGCGCGATCATCCTGGGCAAAACTAATATGAGCGAGTTGGCGGGTTTTCGTGGTGGCGACCATCCTGATGGTTGGAGCAGCCGTGGCGGGCAAACGCTTAACCCCTACAAGCACGATGCGGATGTTGGCGGCTCAAGCTCCGGCTCGGCCGTGGCGCTTGCAGCGGGGTTTGCACCCGTGGCAGTGGGCACTGAAACCAGTGGATCCATTATTGTACCGGCAGCCCTTAATGGCGTGGTGGGGCTCAAACCCAGCGTAGGCTTGCTGAACCGCAACGGGATCATTCCCGCCAGCCGTCGACAGGACACTCCCGGCCCAATGGCCCGCTCGGTGTATGACGTGGCGCTGATGCTCAATGCGCTGGCGGGAGGTGATGCGCAAGATCCTTATAGCCTGGGCGCTCCCTCTTGTGTCGACTATGTATCGTGGCTTGTCCCCGCTGCTCTGAAAGGCAAGCGTATTGGCTACCCCGAAACGTTTGCCGAGAACGGAGAAAAACAACCGGTAGTGAACAGCGCGCGCTTCACCGAGGTGTTGACGGTGCTTCGCGGGCAGGGGGCGGTTCTGGTGCCGGTGGATCTGCGGCTGGCAGAGGCCTCAGGTTATAAAGCGCTGCTGCTGGCGGACGTGAAAGAGGAATTGAATACCTATTTGGCCAAACGCACCGGGTTACCCGCCAAGTCATTATCCGAATTGCTCCGCTTTAACGAAGATCGCGATGGAACCGAGTCGGATCACCAACCGGTACTCAAACAAGTCATCGCCTCCACGTTGACGCCCGAGCTGCGCGAGACGGCCTGGAGCACGCTTATCCAGGACTTTCGCAATTCCATCGATGAACCCCTCCATGAGCACAATCTTGACGTAATGGTTTCCGACTTCGAAACCTATAGTTACTTTGGCGTCGCAGCGGCAGGTTACCCCGGAATCACCGTACCTTGCGGCACGAATGAGGATGGGCTGCCTGTTAGTGCCTATTTCTACGGCACCCGCTGGTCCGAACAAATTTTGCTGGAAGTGGCCTACGGGTACGAGCAAGCAGCACAACCCGTGACTCGGCCAGTGCTTGAAATGCCTTAATGTGCAACGGGTTGTCGTGCGACAGAATCAGGAAAGCGGCCATGACTTACAAAATTCACATTCTGGGCGCTGCCGGAGCTGGCACCACGACCTTGGGCAAAGCGTTGGCCGAGCGTCTGAACGTCGCCTATTTCGATTCCGACTATTTTTTCTGGCAACAAACGCCAGACCCTTTCACCGTCGCCCGACCAAAGGAAGAGCGCATTCGCCTGCTGCAAGAGCAGAGCGCCGGCCATAACGGCTGGGTACTGTCGGGCTCACTCTGTGGCTGGGGCGACGCCATGATCGAGCAATTCACCCAAGTGGTGTTTCTGCGCCTTGATCCTGCGATACGCCTGCACCGCCTGCAATTGCGGGAGGTGGAGCGCTACGGCGACCAGATACTGGAAGGCGGCAGCCGCCATGAAAACAGCGTTGCGTTTCTGGCTTGGGCAGCGCGTTATGACGCAGGCAACCACAGCCTGCGTAGCTTGCGTCGGCATGAAAGCTGGCTGAAACCGCTGACCTGTCCGGTTATCCGGCTGGACTCTACGCACCATTCGGCTGAGGCGTTGGTGAGTCAATTGTTGCCGCTGTTGAGCCCATCAGGCGCGAGATGATGCCTTGTGCGGCGGGTTCTGGCGGGGAGGTATCAAACCTGCGCACACTCATGCCCCACCCCGGCGCAAACCCCGGGAAAAACACCAGCCCTTCAGCCTCCAGGCGAAACGCCAGGGTTAAACGGGTTTCGTCTGCCACGTCGGCATTACTTTCAAAACGCTGAACCGCTTCCACCGTCACGCCTGCCTGGCGGGCCAGGTCTTCATGGCTCCAACCCAGCATCGCGCGGGCCTGGACGCTGTGTTTGGCGGTGAATTGATGCAGGACGATCTGCCGTTCTACGAAAGAGCTCATTGCCAGGGAGGACATGGGGTTTCTCCAGGATTCGACGAGGGAAGCAAAACTATACTGTGTTTTTGTACAGTTGTTTTGACCGTTCATCAACTGGGTGTCTGGCGACCCCTTATTCCACCCCCGGCGCCTCACGAATAATCAGATGGTCCAGGTTCTCGATATTGGCGCTGAATACTCCAAACGTCTGCTCGGGATGCTTCTTGCTCGGCACCTGTTTCAGTTCCGGCGTCACCCCGTAGAAGAAGCAATACAGCGTCTTTTCACTGTCCACTGCCGCCTTGATCTGCTCCAGAAACGCCGTGCGTTTACGGTAGTTCTCAATGAGCTTTTTACTCAGGTAGACGTTGACCGAGTAAGGCTTCTTGTCGAGCCACACCTTTTTTTCGAAGTCGATGCGAAAGCTCGCGGTGTAGTCTTTGATCGCTTTGATCTTGCCCCAGTAGATCAGGCCCTTGTTGTCTTGCAGGTATTCGATCTTCTTGAAAAACGTCCAGTAGGTGGCCGTGTGATCGCCGATCTTCAACGGCATGCGCTTGAGCTTGTCCTTGTCGTCGATGTTGGACACGTAGCACTCCACCGGATGGGCAAACACGCTGGTTTTGTCCGGGGTGGTGTCGCTGGCGCTGTGGGAAGAGGCGACGCGATTTGACGGCGTTTTCGCTGGACCCTGTGGGGTAGACTCCGCAGTACTGGCCGCGTTTTTTTTGCGCTCATACTGACGCCGTGTCAGTACAAATTCCGATGGGAAATTTTCCTCGCGCTCGTCGTCACGCTCACCGGTCGCGGTTTTATGGGGGCTGGCATAGCGGCAGCCGTCGATATGGCGGGTGCCGGTTTTGTTCTTGAAGTGGGGCGTGCGCAGGTAGTTGACGTTTTTCGCGTTGAAAGTGCTCAGCGTATTGCCGGTATCGAACGCGGCGCGGCAGGCGTCGTTGGGGCAGAGGAAGCTGTCCTTGTCGGAGTCGAAATCGGCGGTTTCGTCGAAATTCAGGTCTCGTACGTCGTAGATCGACAACTTGTCATCGAGACTCAGGCTGTAGGCCGTGTCGAATTTCATGGGCTCGGGTCCGTGAGATGAATAGCCGGATAGTACGCAAATATTCGCCCGAATGGAGCGCAAACGTGTGGGAGCTGGCTTGCCTGCGATCGCGGTGGGTCAGACAGCTGCAATGCTGAATGTGCCAAGGCTATCGCAGGCAAGCCAGCTCCCACATTAGATGTGCGGCGCAGGGTTTGCAGCTACCCGCCGCCCGGCCAGAAAACACAACGTGCCGCCCACCGCCGTGAGCGCGCTCAACGCAAAGAACATCGCTGTCGGCGCGGCATTGATCAACAGATAACCACAAATCACCGGGCTCAACGCCCCGCCAAAGGCGGCCAGGTTCTGCGCGCCGTAGTAACTGCCGCGCAGCGATTCGGGGGCGAGGGTGTCGATGAACAGGAACTCCGAGGGGAAGATGATCATTTCGCCCAGGGTGAACACGAACATCGCCACGCACCACGACAGCAAACCGTCGGCCTGGCTGAAACCGATCAGCCCGCACACGAACAACGCGGTGCCCAGCAGCATCCAGTAGCGCAATTGTTCGCGCTTGAGGAACCGGCCGATCTGGTATTGCAGCAACATCACCGTGATAGCGTTACAGGCCAGGATCGCGGACAGAATCTTCAGCGCGTCATCCGGGTTGTGCACCACCAGCAGAAATTGCGACAGGTACAAGGTGTAGCGGCCATACACAATGGTGCTCAACAGGCTGCCACCGGTGAACAGCACCAGGCTGCGGTCGTTGCGCAGGGTTTTCAGGGTGGTCAAAAAACTTAAAGGCTTGCTGCTTTCATCGCGCCGGGTGGGCGGGATGCCAATCATCAGAAACACGCTGACAAACGCGATGGCGCTGGACAGCATGAATGGCAGGAGCGGCATCTGCCCGGCAATCACCACGCCGACCATGGGGCCGGTGGCATAGCCGATATTGGTGAGGGTGTAGCGCAGGGAAAACACCTTGGCGCGCTGGTCCACCGGCAGGTTCTCGCTGATGATCGCTTTGGAGCCGATCAGGAACAGCGCCGACGCCGACTCGGTGATCACGAGGGTCAAGGTGGTGAGGTAGAGGTTGGTGGCAAAGGTCAGTAACAGAAAACCGATGGAGCTGGAGAGCATGGCCAGGATCAGCAGCTTGCGTTTCTCCATGCGGTCGATGACGTAGCCGCCATACAGGCCCATCAAGGTGGCGGTGAACACCGCGATGCCCATCAGCAAACCAATGTCCTGCTGGTTGAGGCCCAGGCGTTTGCTCAGCAGCAGGGTCATCAGCGGGCTGGTCATGGCCCGGCTGATCACGATGGTCAGCGAGCAGATCATCAGGCGGCGGATTACCAGGGAGTAGGTGGCCACGGTGGGGCGAGCGTCCTTGTTATTTTTCAATACAACCCAAATCAGATGTGAACACCGCTCAAATGTGGGAGCTGGCTTGCCTGCGATAGCAGTGGTTCAGGCAATGAATATGCAAGCTGACCTGCCGCCATCGCAGGCAAGCCAGCTCCCACATTTAGATCGGGTTATTGACCGGAATTGATGGTGATTTTTTCTACCGCACCTTGCTCCAGGTCCCACTTCTTCAGGATCTTGCCGTAGGTGCCATCATCAATCATGCCCTGCAACGCCTCGCTGATCGCGGTGACCAACTCAGTGTTGCTCTTCTCGATCCCCAATCCGGTGAACTGCTTGGAAATCGCCAGGCCCACCGGCTTGTACTTGCCCTTGTCCAGCGACATCAAGTAAGGAATGGTCTCGCTGCCCTGCATCGCCGCATCCAGGCGGTTTTGCTGCAACTGTGCCCGCGCATCCGCCGAACCTTCAGTACCGATGACCACGATCGCCGGCTTACCCGCCGCTTCGCAGTTTTCCTTGCTCCACGCGGCAATTTCCGACGGCCAGGTGGTACGGCGGCTGGTGCCGACTTTTTTACCGCACAGGTCAGTCAATTCCCTGAGGTCTTCACGCTTGGCCATCGTGTACAGCTGCGGGCCGCTGGTGAAGTAGTCGATGAAAGTCACGGCTTTCTGGCGTTCGGCGGTGTCGGTCATGCCCGAGAGCACGATGTCCACGCGCTTGGTGGTCAGGCCGCTGAGCATCTGCTCGAAGCCGGTTTCCTGCCATTTGATCTTCACGCCCAGGCGCTCGGCCAGGGCGTTGCCCAGGTCGAAGTCCAGGCCGGTGAGTTGATTGGTGGCGGTGTCCTTGAAATCCATCGGCGGATAGTTCGGCACGATGGCCGCGCTGATCTCACCCTTGTCCTTGATTGCTGCCGGCAATGCCGCGAAAACAGCGGAGGAGGCCATCAGGCCTGCGAGCAACGTTGGGATAAACAATTTTTTCATGGGGGCGTTCTCGTTTGTTTTTTAGTTAAGTGCGAACGGCAGAAATAAAGCTTTGGGTACGCGGGTTTTGTGGGCTTATTAGAATTTCTTCGGGGCTGCCGGCTTCCACAATCTGGCCGGCATCCATGAACACCATGCGGTTGGACACTTCGCGGGCAAAGCCCAATTCATGGGTAACCACGATCATGGTCATGCCGGTGGTGGCCAAATCACGCATCACCGACAGCACTTCGCCTACAAGCTCCGGGTCGAGGGCTGACGTAGGTTCGTCAAACAGCATCAACTTGGGGCGCATCGCCAATGCACGGGCAATCGCTACACGTTGTTGCTGGCCGCCCGACAACTCGACCGGGTAGGCATTGCGCTTGTCTGCCAGACCGACGCGGGCCAACAGTTCCAGCGCGTCTTCGGTGGCTTCCTTGGGCGAGCGCTTGAGCACCTGGCACGGGCCTTCGATGATGTTCTGCAGCACGGTCATGTGCGGGAACAAATTAAACCGCTGGAACACCATGCCGGTCGCCAACCGCTGGCGGGCAATCTGCGATTCATTCATCTCATGCAGCTTGTTGCCGACGACGCGGTAACCCACCAGTTCGCCGTCGACCCACAGGCCGCCCTTGTCGATCTTTTCCAACTGGTTGACGCAGCGCAGCAGGGTGCTTTTACCGGAGCCCGACGGGCCGATGATGCACATCACTTCGCCTTGCTCGACCTCGATATTGATGTCACGCAGCGCGTGATACTGGTCGTAATACTTGTTCAGGTTGACGGCCTTGACGATGCTTCTCATGGGGCAAATCTCCTCAACCCAAACTTACGAACGCTTGCCGGCGCCGCGGGCAAAGCGACGCTCAAGGCGGCTTTGGCCAAATGAAAGAACAGTCACCACCGCCAGGTACCAGATGCCCGCCACAATCAGCAGCTCCATGACCCGCGCGTTGGCGTAGTAGATGTTTTGCGCGTTGTGCAGCAGCTCCGAGTACTGGATCACGCTGGCCAGGCTGGTCATTTTCACCATGCTGATGAACTCGTTGCCTACAGGCGGAATGATCACCCGCATGGCCTGCGGCAGAATCACCCTACGCAGCGCTTGCAGGCTCGGCATACCGATGGACTTGGCGGCCTCGTACTGGCCAGTGTCCACCGACAGCAAACCGGCACGGACCACCTCGGCGGTGTACGCGCCCTGGTTGATACTCAAGCCGAGCAGGGCGGCCACGAACGGCGTCATCAGGTCGACGGTGTCGATGCTGAACAGGCCGGGAATCGCAATCACCGGGAAGATCAACGCCAGGTTGAACCACAACAGCAGTTGCAAAATCAGCGGCGTGCCCCGGAACAGCCAGGTGTAGGTGATGGCCACATAGCGCAGGATCGGGTTGGCCGACATGCGCATGATCGCCGTGATCACCCCGATCACCACGCCCAGCGCCATGGCCAGGATCGACATGACGATGGTGTTCACCAGGCCCCAAAGGATGGCCTCAGACGTGAGGAACTGCCCGATGTAGGACCATTCGATCTGACCATTGGCAAACGCACGCAACAGCGCGGCCAGCACGATCACGATCAGCGTGGCAAAAAACATCCGCCCGTAATAGCGACGCGGCACGTGCTCGTACTGCGTGATATCGAACTGGTTCTCGGACAACTTGCGCTCGGCTTCCAAGCGCTCTGCCGGGGTTTGGTTCATGGTGTTACTCCAAAAAATAGAGGTGTTGCACGATCGTTCCCACGCTCTGCGTGGGAATGCATTCCGTGACGCTCCGCGTCACCATTGCGCAGAATTGGAGCCTGCAACGGGACGCGGAGCGTCCTGGGCGGCATTCCCACGCAGAGCGTGGGAACGATCAGATAACGCTTCTGCGGATTTACTCGGTCTAATGTGGGAGCTGGCTTGCCTGCGATAGCGCCAGCCAGCTCACCACAAAGACCCAGGTTTAAATCCGAAACCCCTGATAACTCTCTTCCCACTTTTGCTGTTCAGCCAAAGCGGTTTTCAATCGCGCAATCTGCTCCCGAACCCGCTCCGGCGCCGTCCCACCCCAACCACTGCGGGCCGCAATCGCTGCTTCCAGGGTCAGGCAGTCGCGCACCTCAGGCAACAGCCGAGCATCCACCTCCGCCAACATCGCCGGCGAGGCTTCCCACAGCTCAATCTCATGCTTCTCACAGGCCTGCACCAGGGCGCCGGTAATCTCGTGCGCCTCTTTAAACGGCACACCCCGGGTCGCCAACCAATCCGCCACCTCGGTCGCCAAGGTAAAGCCCATCGGCGCCTGACGCCGCAGCTCTTCCACCTGCACCTTCATGGTCGCCACCATCCCGGCCATCGCCGGCAGCACCAGCAGCAGGGTGTCCACACTGTCCAGTACGCTGTGCTTGTCTTCACTCAAATCGCGGTTGTAGGACAGTGGCAACGACTTGAGCGTCGACATCAACCCGGTCAGGTTGCCAATCAACCGGCCAGCCTTGCCTCGCGCCAGTTCGGCAATGTCCGGGTTCTTCTTCTGCGGCATGATCGAGCTGCCAGTGGCGTAGGCATCGTCCAGCACCACCCAGCGAAATTGCCGCGACGACCACAGGCAAAACTCTTCGGACAGGCGCGAAATATTCACCCCGAGCATGCCCGCCACAAACAGAAACTCCGCCACATGGTCACGGCTGGCGACGGCATCGATAGAGTTTTCGCACGGCCCGGTGTAGCCCATTTCCTTGGCCGAATGCTCAGGCATACGCGCAATCGCGGAACCGGCCATCGCGGCCGCACCCAACGGCGACAACGCCGTACGCGCATCCCAATCCACCAGGCGCTGCACATCGCGCAACATCGACTGGGCATGGGCCAGCAAGTGGTGGGCAAACACAATCGGCTGCGCCTGCTGCAAGTGCGTGAAGCCCGGGCAGATGCTTTCGACGTGTTGCTCGGCCTGCTCCACCAGCGCCTGCTGCAAACCCAGCACCTCGGTGGTGATGGTGCGCGCATGGTCGCGCAGGAACAGGCGCAGGTCGTTGGCGGTTTGATCATTACGCGAACGCCCGGCGCGCAGCTTGCCGCCGAGGGCGCCGAGGCGCTCGGTCAATACGCGTTCGATGAAGGTGTGCACGTCCTCGTCATCCAGGGTGGGATGCAGGCGGCCGGCGGCGAAGTCCTCGCCGATGCGGTCGAGGGTTTCGAGAGTGCGCAACGTTTCCGACTCATCCAGCAAACCGGCGCGCTGCAACTCACGGGCATGGGCACGGGAGCCGGCCAGGTCGTAGGGCGTCAGGCGGAAATAGCGCTCGGGGCAACGCGACAACGCGGCCAAAGCAGCAGACGGGCCGGTCTTGAAACGAGCGCCCCAAAGGCGGTCGGTGGGCTGTGACATCGGTATTCCTCACGCTTGTTTTTAGAAGAGTCGGAGGCAGTAAAAAACTAAAAAGACCTGATCGCAGTGTCAGGTTTCTACGGGTGTTAAATCAGCCTCTGTGTGCTGTTCAACCCGCTATATTCAAGGTTGCCAAGGGCGGATGTTTACGGCCATTATCGCCGCCTGGCTATGTTCAAGGATTGGGTTAAAGCCTGTTGAATATGGCACTTGAGGTCAACGCGTATTATGGAAACCCCACTTTCCACTTCTGGAAACATACCGCCAAAACCCGGCACACGACCGCCCCTGCAACTGAGCGGGCTGGACTTCAAATTGCTGCGCGTGTTCATGGCCGTGGTCGAAGCTGGTGGCTTCAGCGCTGCGCAAAACGAGCTGAACGTGGGCCTGGCGGCCATCAGCAAGCAGATTTCCGACCTGGAAATCCGTATCGGCATGCGCCTGTGTACACGGGGCCGGGAAGGCTTCGGGCTGACCGAAGAAGGTAAGCTGGTGTATCAGGCGTCCATCGAGTTATTTGCCTCGGTGGACAGTTTTCGCGACAAGCTTAGTTCGGCGCAAAACGAGCTTATTGGCGACCTTAGTGTGGGGGTTATTGATAACACCGTGTCCGACGTTAATTCCCCGCTCATTGCGGCGCTGGGGAAATTACATGGCGAGTCGCCGAAAATCAGATTGCGCTTACATGCCTCGCAACTGGACGAAGTTGAGCGTGGCGTAGTGGAAGGGCGCTTGATTGTCGGCATCGTGCCGGTTTATCAACGTCGCGAAGAGTTCGATTATTTTCCGCTGTACGAAGAAAAGGCCCACGCCTACTGCGCCGTAGGACATCCACTGTTCAACGCGAGCGAAATAACACCGGAAGTACTGCGCCAATACGAAGTGGTCAACCATCGCTATGCGATCCACCGCGACAAGGCCAACTTCGTCACCTACGACAGCCAATCCGCCTCGGCCTCACAAGTGGAAGCCGTCGCCATCCTGATCCTCACCGGCCGCTTCCTCGGCTTCCTGCCGGAACACTACGCCGCACCGCTGGTAAGAGAAGGGCGCCTGCGCGCACTGTGCCCGGAACAGGTTCAACTGAGCACCGCCTTCAACCTGATCCTGCGCCACAACGCCCCGAGAAGCCCGATGGTAAAAGCCTTCGCAACGGCGTTGGGTGTAGACCTCAAGGCCGCAACATAGCCCCCGCCGAACACCGATCAACATGTGGGAGCTCTCGAGCCCCAGCGAGGCAGCGAAGGGATCGCCTCGGTCTACCCGCCAACCCCACCCACCCGCATCACCGCTGCAACCGAGCCCGTTTCTTCTTCGAATGAAAATGCCGAAAATGCGCATCCTGCGCCGCCGCCAACAACTCCCGATCCCCACGCGTATCGCCCCAAGCCCTCAGCCGATACTCGCCCAAATCCCCATACACCGCCTCAAGCCGCAGCACCTTGTTCTCACAGCGGCAGTTATTCCCCGTGAGCTTGCCGGTCAACACCCCGTCCACCACCTCAAGCTCAGTTCCGATCAACTTGATCCCCAGCCGATCGGCAAACGGCTGCAACACCAACGCCGGCGACGCCGAACACAGCGTCACCACCGCCCCGGACTTCACCTCATCCGCCACCGACTGCAAGCCCGTCGGCCGCATCAACCGTGGCCACGTCTTCTGGCAATACGCCTGCGCCTTCTGCTGAACCCAAGCCTTCTCCACCCCCGTCATAAAGGTGCGGATCAACTGCGCCTTCAACTCATCCCGACTGATCTGCCGCACCAAAAAACGCAACCCCGGCACCGCCAGCTTGAGCATCCGGCCGTAAAACTCACCGGGGCCGAAGGCAAACTTAAGGAAGGGCACGAAACTGTCGTGGTGGGTCAGGGTGCCGTCGAAGTCAAAGACGGAGAGTACTTTGGCGTCAGCGGGGCCGGCTTCGAGCATGTCTGGGTTCACGGGTGGGCCTCGGTCCTATCTAATCAATGGGGTGATGCATCAACTGTGACAGCAGGCGTTTACTCGCGTATCAATCTTTCGATTTTAGAGTAAAGCGCGGCGGTGAAAGCCTCCCGATCGCTCGACCGGTGACAACGCTGATGGCAATTGGGGCACAAGGCTACAGCATTGCTCGTGCGATCCGAACCCTTCTGGGCGAGGTGCTTGACGTGATGTACTTCAAGAAATGGCTGGCCGTTATCTAGGTTGAACGGTGCATGTAAACCGCAACCTTCACAAATACCCGCCGCCTGCTGACGCACCCAAGCTCGTACTTCTGGATCGCGTACGTAGGACGTGCTGGTTGTGCTGACTTGCTGCGGCGTGGTGATGCCTTCGGGCTTAGTCTTGATGGGTTTGCTTTGAAGCTTTGCCGCGCGCCTTTCCAATAGTGCTTCATCAGAAGTGGGGGCGTTGTCTTGATATTCAACGATGCCGCGTTGTTCAAGCATTCTACGAATACGAGAGACGATTCCTGAGCCGACATTATTTGCAGCGGTGTAACCTGCAATTGGCGTGTGATTCAGCGTTTCAAATACAGCAGAAATATTGCGCATCCGGTAGTCGACCGACGCCAAAGACCGAGCGCCTAGAGCGCTTTCGCGCAGAAGCTCGTGCTCAGCTTTCTTGTTAAGCGGCTGGCCGAGGCTTTCCAATTTCAACATTTTAAGGTAGCCATCGACGGACGCTTCAAGCTCCTGATCGCTCCATCCGGTATTACTTTTTTTCGTGTCCATACAGCCGCCGAGGGTAGAAAACCCTCGGACGATACTGAGTAGCCAATATTGCGTCTACGAAATTTCCTACGCTTCAGCAGGAATTGGCTGTCGCTTACTTTATTGAGTTCGCTGCTTCATTCGGAAGCCCTGAGTGAGCTTTTTCCACCATGAAGCCCTTGGCGCTTCACTTCGATAGGTTCGGTTCACCAATAAATACGGCATATCCCGAAGCCGAATCCAGCCTTCATCCTGCCAATGCAACAGATTTAACGACATCTGCGGCCAATCCAACATGCTCAACAACGGCCGCTCTACTGCTTTTGCCTGGTGTTCGTCGCGCAATGTCGGAATAACTTCATGAGTGAGCCAATTTCGTAGCTGTCTGTTCTCTGGCGCGTAGTGATAGACCAGCAGCGCATAGGCGCCGGACTCGCTGATCATCAACATTTCTTCCGGTTGACCGTGGTACAGCAATCGCAGGGTTTGTTTCTGATCCTCGTCGAGCTTACGAGTCGTCCGTTCATCCAGGTAGTAGCCCATCAAACGTCCAAGGTCGCGCGCGCAGAACCATGCTTGGTTTTCTATAAGTAGGGCGTGAAGTTGAAGAGAGTGACGCGTGAATACAATGGCAATCGACGGCTCAGTCGTGCCTGCCTTCTTTGCAGTCAGCAAATCGAGCAAATATTGATTAGGCATTTCCTATGACCTCTACGTGATTTTCAGGAGGGCTAGAGCCCAACGTAGAGACGGATTAAGAAACTCCAACTGAGCTGGCCTCAAGACAGCATGCGCACCGCCTGACGGAGGTCAGATGGATGTTCAGCTGTGTGGTTGAGGCAACCGTCTACGTTGGGCGTTTCTTAGGCACCGGCGGACGAGGTTATTTAGCTATGCCATTTACATCAACCATCGATTGGACGATCTGAGTGTAAGAAGGCTCCCATCTGGATCAACGGGCATAAAAAAGCCCTGAGCGAGTCAGGGCTTCTTAATTGTACTCGGCTCAGGAATCAATCCCAGCTCAGCGCACCGCCAGTCTGATACTCAATAACCCGAGTCTCAAAGAAATTCTTCTCTTTCTTCAAGTCCATGATTTCGCTCATCCACGGGAACGGGTTGGTGGTCCCCGGATATTCTTCCTTCAAGCCAATCTGCGACAGACGACGGTTAGCGATGAACTTCAGATAGTCCTCCATCATCGCCGCATTCATGCCCAGCACCCCGCGCGGCATGGTATCCCGCGCGTATTCAATCTCCAGCTGCGTCCCCTGCAAAATCATCTGGGTCGCTTCTTCCTTCATCTCGGCATCCCACAAGTGCGGGTTTTCGATTTTGATCTGGTTGATCACATCGATACCGAAGTTCAGGTGCATCGACTCATCGCGCAGGATGTACTGGAACTGTTCGGCCACGCCGGTCATTTTGTTGCGGCGGCCCATGGACAGGATCTGGGTGAAGCCGCAGTAGAAGAAGATGCCTTCCAGCACGCAGTAGTAAGCGACCAGGTTGCGCAGCAGTTCTTTGTCGGTCTCAACGGTGCCGGTTTCGAACTTCGGATCGGAGATCGAGCGGGTGTACTTCAGGCCCCACGCCGCTTTCTTCGCGACCGATGGAATCTCGTGGTACATGTTGAAGATTTCGCCTTCGTCCATGGCCAGCGATTCGATGCAGTACTGGTAGGCGTGGGTGTGGATCGCTTCTTCGAAGGCCTGGCGCAGGATGTACTGGCGGCACTCCGGGTTGGTGATCAGGCGGTACACGGCCAGGACCAGGTTGTTGGCTACCAACGAGTCGGCGGTGGAGAAGAAGCCGAGGTTGCGCATGACGATGCGACGTTCGTCGTCGGTCAGGCCTTCGGGGTTTTTCCACAGGGCGATGTCGGCGGTCATGTTGACCTCTTGCGGCATCCAGTGGTTGGCGCAGCCGTCGAGGTACTTTTGCCAGGCCCAGTCGTACTTGAAGGGTACGAGTTGGTTGAGGTCGGCGCGGCAGTTGATCATGCGCTTTTCGTCGACGGCGACGCGGGCGGAAGCGCCTTCGAGTTCGGCGAGGCCTTCGGCGACGTCGAGGCTGTCGAGGGCGGCTTTGGCGCGGATGATGGCGGCGGAGTCACTGGCGGTGACGGCGCGGGCTTCGATGGCGGCAGCGGCGCCGGCACCGTCGAGGCGGTCCATGTTGGCTTCGGTGGCGTGGCCGGCGTTGGCGCCTTTGGTGGTGGCTACTTCGCCGTCTTCTTCTTTGTCGAATTCGTCCCAGCTCAGCATGACGTGTCGTCTCCTGCGTGAGGGCTCAAAGGTGCCCGTGTGAAACCGGATGGTTGGGTGTTCACACGGCCCTGAGGCCGCGGTGGATCTTAAGGAATCGTTTGTTGCAGCTAGCGCACGCATTAAACGTAATTGGGTTACGGGTGCTCTGCGTGAGGCTTGAGGTGCGCAGCGGTCGGTGCAAGCTTGCGCGGGAGGCCTCAGGTCTGGCTCTTCATCCCGGTGTAAAGGGATATTGCAGGCCCGATTTACCCGCGCATTGTAGGTGAAAAATTCGGGTTTGTGTTGGGGCGGATGGTCACGGATGACAGACAAAAAGCCTGCTATTTGAGCCAGAGTGAGGGTTTACAGGGGTTTGGCGGGGTGACGGGCGGTGGAGGTATTTTGTTGAGGCTGGGGAGGGGTGGCTGTTGCTGAGTGCGGTGGTGTGGCGGCTGTCGCTATCGCAGGCAAGCCAGCTCCCACATTTGGATTGGGGTGTGGCGGGGATGGGGCCTTGGCCGCAGGAACGATTTCCTGCGGCTACCAAGATCCGGGTTTGAAACTAACTTGATAAGTTATTAGCCGTTAGAGCAACCGTTGCCCATGACTTGATATTTAAGAATGTGGCGTTGGCCTTGCGAGTCTTCATATTCCATTTGTACGGGAACAACTTGGCAAACTTCCGGGATGGTACTCATGGACAATACTTTGGCCACGTCCAGGTGGGTGCTGTAAGTATAGTCTTCAACAATCGGGGTATTGCTGCCAGCTACGTCAGTCGCGGCCTCGTCGGCCAGGGCGGCGGTGGCGCACAGGCTGCTGAGGGCCATAACTACTAAAGCTTTCATTTCTCTATTTACCTTATTGAGGTCGAAGTGGGTCACGGGGCCCTTGTGAGGCCACGTGTGTAACTTGGGGTTGGAAAGTTCGGATTAACGTTGCCTTCGTGGGGGCTGTTACGTTGTTAATCACAGTGCCTTGTTGGCGGAGTTGATTTTAGGCCTGAGGGTTATATTCATATACCCGCACTTTTGATAAACACTATTGGCGGTTTTTGTAACAATCCCCTGGTAAAGCTTTTTTCATCAAGGCGCAAAGCGCCACGGGCCGCGGGCCAGAGCAGCAAAACCACATGGCATGGCATTTTGTAGGGGCTTGTTACTACCATCGTCGAATGGTTCTATGGGGGCGCCCCGGCTACAACAGGGCCTACAAAAACAACGATTGTCACCGAGGTAAGAAAGATGAGTGCGGCTTCCCTGTACCCCGTTCGCCCCGAAGTAGCAGCCAATACGCTGACCGACGAGGCGACCTACAAGGCCATGTACCAGCAGTCGGTGGTCAACCCCGATGGCTTCTGGCGTGAGCAAGCCAAGCGCCTTGACTGGGTCAAGCCTTTCACCGCGGTGAAGCAGACCTCTTTCGACGACCACCATGTCGACATCAAATGGTTTGCCGACGGCACCCTGAACGTTTCCTACAACTGCCTGGACCGCCACCTCGCCGAGCGTGGCGACCAGGCCGCCATCATCTGGGAGGGCGACGATCCTTCCGAAAGCCGCACCATCACCTACCGCGAACTGCATGAAGAAGTCTGCAAGTTCGCCAACGCCCTGCGCGGCCAGGATGTGCACCGCGGCGACGTGGTGACTATTTATATGCCGATGATCCCCGAAGCCGTGGTCGCCATGCTGGCGTGTACCCGTATCGGTGCGATTCACTCCGTGGTGTTTGGCGGTTTTTCCCCGGAAGCCCTGGCCGGTCGCATCATCGACTGTCGGTCAAAGGTGGTGATCACGGCTGACGAAGGTATCCGCGCCGGTAAGAAAATTCCGCTGAAGGCCAACGTCGATGACGCGCTGACCAACCCGGAAACCAGCAGCATTCAGAAAGTCATCGTGTGCAAGCGCACCAACGGCAACATCAAGTGGAACCAGCATCGCGACATCTGGTACGAAGACCTGATGAAAGTGGCGGGCACCGTGTGCGCGCCCAAAGAGATGGGCGCCGAAGAAGCGCTGTTCATCCTGTATACCTCCGGCTCCACCGGCAAGCCCAAGGGCGTGCAGCACACCACCGGCGGCTACCTGCTTTACGCGGCCCTGACTCATGAGCGCGTGTTCGACTACCGCCCGGGTGAAATCTACTGGTGCACCGCCGACGTAGGCTGGGTCACCGGCCACACTTATATCGTTTACGGCCCGCTGGCGAACGGCGCGACCACGCTGCTGTTCGAAGGCGTGCCGAACTACCCGGACATCACCCGCGTCGCCAAGATCGTCGACAAGCACAAGGTCAACATCCTCTACACCGCGCCGACCGCGATTCGCGCAATGATGGCGTCCGGCACCGCGGCCTGTGAGGGGGTGGACGGCAGCAGCTTGCGTCTGCTCGGTTCGGTGGGTGAGCCGATCAACCCGGAAGCGTGGGACTGGTACTACAAGAACGTCGGCCAATCCCGTTGCCCGATCGTCGACACCTGGTGGCAGACCGAAACCGGCGCGACCCTGATGAGCCCGCTGCCGGGCGCCCACGCGCTCAAGCCGGGTTCGGCTGCACGCCCGTTCTTCGGTGTGGTGCCAGCGCTGGTGGACAACCTGGGCAACATCATCGAAGGCGCTGCCGAAGGCAACCTGGTGATCCTCGATTCATGGCCGGGCCAGGCGCGTACGCTGTACGGCGACCATGACCGTTTCGTCGACACCTATTTCAAGACCTTCCGTGGCATGTACTTCACCGGTGACGGCGCGCGTCGTGATGAAGACGGTTACTGGTGGATCACCGGGCGTGTGGACGACGTGCTGAACGTGTCCGGCCACCGCATGGGCACTGCCGAGATAGAAAGTGCAATGGTTGCCCACCCGAAAGTCGCGGAAGCGGCGGTGGTGGGGGTGCCCCATGACATCAAGGGGCAGGGCATCTATGTGTACGTCACGCTGAAAAATGGCGAGGAACCGAACGAAGCGTTGCGCCTGGAGCTGAAAAACTGGGTGCGTAAAGAGATCGGGCCGATTGCTTCGCCGGATGTGATCCAGTGGGCGCCGGGGTTGCCGAAGACGCGTTCGGGGAAAATCATGCGCAGGATTTTGCGCAAGATTGCCACGGCTGAGTATGACGGGCTGGGGGATATCTCCACCCTGGCGGATCCGGGTGTGGTGGCGCATTTGATTGAGACGCACAAGACCATGAACGTCGCGTAAGGCCGCGTACAGAGCCCCATTCGGTGAAAGCCGGGTGGGGCTTTTTTGTGGGCTCTGCCGATCGTTCCCACGCAGAGCGTGGGAACGATCATTTCCAAACCAATAAATATCGGTTTTTCAGGTAGGGCATTTCCGAATGTTACCGCCCCTGCCAAATGTGTAACCCGCCGCCCGATCCTGAGGCAATGCGCTACGGCAGCGCCCCGAAAAACCCCATTCCAGACACCCCCGGAAATAAGATTAAACGCCAGACTTGCCGTGCCAGAAGGGTTTGCGAATAATAGGCCCGCTATTTGCAGCATCAACAGGTTTAATATCTTTTGTCTCTGCATAAAACTCAGAGGCTGTCAATGTGCTGGAACCGTTTTCTCGGTGCTTCTGTAAATTGTTGTCGCATTGAGGAAATATCGGCTTCCGGCCTGTCGTTAGAATGCCGATCACTCGCTCGTCGTCTCAGGTGTTGAACCTGTGTAGGACGCAGCACCGCTATTCGGTTTCACTTAAGTCGCATCGTGGGCCCTGGCTCATTCTGCTTTTTGCCCTATACCGATGGAGTCCCAAGATGAAGAAACTCGTGCTGTTGGGCGCCCTGGCGCTGTCCGTGCTGTCCATGCAGGCTTTCGCTGATGAGAAGCCCCTGAAGATTGGTATCGAAGCGGCTTACCCTCCGTTTGCCTCGAAGGCGCCGGATGGCAGCATCGTGGGTTTTGACTACGACATCGGTAACGCCCTGTGCGCAGAGATGAAGGTCAAGTGTGTGTGGGTCGAGCAAGAATTCGACGGCCTGATCCCGGCGCTGAAAGTGCGCAAGATCGACGCGATCCTGTCGTCCATGTCCATCACTGACGACCGCAAGAAGTCCGTGGACTTCACCACCCGCTACTACCTGACCCCGGCGCGCCTGGTCATGAAGGAAGGCACCACCGTCAGCGACAGCCTGGATGAACTCAAAGGCAAGAAAATCGGCGTGCAACGCGGCTCGATTCATGACCGTTTCGCCAAGGAAGTGCTGGCTCCCAAAGGCGCCACCGTCGTGCCTTACAGCTCGCAGAACGAAATCTACCTGGACGTGGAAGCCGGTCGCCTCGATGGCACCGTGGCTGACGCCACCCTGCTGCAAGACGGTTTCCTGAAGACGCCGGCCGGTAAAGGCTACGCGTTCGTGGGCCCACAGTTCACCGACGTCAAATACTTCGGCGACGGCGTAGGCATCGCGGTACGTAAAGGCGACAAGGCCGATCTGGACAAGATCAACGCGGCCATCGCGGCGATCCGTGCCAACGGCGAATACAAGAAAATCCAGGACAAATACTTCGACTTCGATATTTACGGCGCTGACCCTAAGTAACTCGTCGCAGCTGTCTGTCCGCAATGGCGCAAGCAACAGAATTCCTGAGGTTTGCGCCATTTTTTCATCCCCCTTTTCGAGGACCTGAATCATGTTGAAAGGCTACGGGGCCGTCATCCTCGATGGCGCATGGTTGACGCTTCAGCTCGCCTTGTCGTCCATGGCCTTGGCCATTGTTCTGGGTCTGATCGGGGTCGCGTTGCGCCTGTCGCCGGTGCGCTGGCTGGCCTGGCTGGGTGACTTGTACTCCACGGTGATCCGCGGGATTCCCGATTTGGTGCTGATCCTGCTGATTTTCTACGGCGGTCAGGACCTGCTCAACCGCGTCGCGCCGATGCTCGGCTACGACGACTATATCGACTTGAACCCCTTGGCCGCCGGCATCGGCACCCTGGGTTTCATCTTTGGCGCCTACCTTTCGGAAACCTTCCGTGGCGCCTTCATGGCCATTCCCAAGGGTCAGGCAGAAGCCGGCATGGCGTATGGCATGAGCCCGTTCCAGGTGTTTTTCCGGGTGATGGTGCCGCAGATGATCCGGCTGGCGATCCCCGGCTTTACCAACAACTGGCTGGTACTGACCAAGGCCACCGCGCTGATTTCGGTGGTGGGCCTGCAAGACATGATGTTCAAGGCCAAGCAGGCGGCAGACGCCACCCGCGAGCCTTTTACCTTCTTCCTCGCAGTGGCGGCGATGTACCTGGTGATCACCAGCGTCTCGTTGCTGGCCTTGCGTCATCTTGAGAAGCGCTACTCGGTAGGCGTAAGGGCGGCTGATCTATGATCTTCGACTACAACGTCATTTGGGATGCCATGCCGCTGTACCTTGGCGGCTTGTTGACCACCCTGAAACTGCTGGCCATCTCGCTGTTCTTCGGCCTGCTTGCCGCCTTGCCCCTGGGCTTGATGCGCGTGTCCAAGCAGCCGCTGGTCAATGGCGCGGCCTGGTTGTTCACCTATGTGATTCGCGGCACGCCGATGCTGGTGCAGCTGTTTTTGATCTACTACGGCCTGGCCCAGTTCGACGCCGTGCGCGAAAGCTTCCTGTGGCCGCTGCTGTCCAGCGCCACGTTCTGTGCGTGCCTGGCGTTTGCGATCAACACCAGCGCCTACACCGCCGAAATCATCGCCGGCAGCCTCAAGGCCACGCCCAATGGCGAGATCGAAGCGGCCAAGGCCATGGGCATGTCGCGCTACAAGCTGTACCGCCGCATTCTGCTGCCGTCGGCCCTGCGCCGGGCGCTGCCGCAGTACAGCAACGAAGTGATCATGATGCTGCAGACCACCAGCCTGGCCTCTATTGTCACCCTGATCGACATTACCGGCGCCGCGCGCACGGTGAATGCCCAGTTCTACCTGCCGTTCGAAGCCTACATCACCGCCGGCGCGTTTTACCTGTGCCTGACGTTCATCCTGGTGCGCTTGTTCAAGTTGGCCGAAGGCCGCTGGCTGAGCTACCTGGCTCCACGGAAGCATTGATATGGAACGTATCGATCATCTGTTGCCCTGGGGCCACCTGGGCTGCGAGCGCCAGCTGAGTGTCTTTCGCTTCGGCAAGGGCGAGCGCAAGGCCTACATCCAGGCCAGCCTGCACGCCGATGAATTGCCGGGGATGCGCGCCGCGTGGGAGCTGAAAAAGCGCCTCACCGAGCTGGAACAGCAAGGCGCCCTCAATGGCGTGATCGAGCTGGTGCCGGTGGCTAACCCGATGGGCCTGGGCCAGTTGCTGCAAGGCAGCCACCAGGGGCGTTTCGAGGTCGGCAGCGGCAAGAATTTCAACCGTGATTTTGTCGAGCTGAGCGAGCCGGTTGCCGAGTTGCTCAAGGGCAAACTGGGGGATGATTCGCACGCCAACGTGCGCATGATTCGCCAGGCAATGGCCGATACGCTCAACGCTTTGCCCGCGCCCGCCAGCCAGCTGCAAGGCATGCAGCGCCTGCTGCTGAGCCACGCTTGCACCGCCGACGTGGTGCTTGACCTGCATTGCGACGCCGAAGCCGCGCTGCACATGTATGCGCTGCCGCAGCACTGGCCGCAATGGCGCTCGCTGTCGGCACACTTGAATGTGAAAGTCGGCCTGCTGGCGGAAGATTCCGGCGGCAGTTCGTTCGACGAAGCCTGCTCGTTGCCGTGGCTGCGTTTGTCTCAGGCGTTCCCCGAGGCGCAGATTCCGCTGGCGTGTCTGGCGACGACGCTGGAGCTGGGCGGCCAGGCCGATACGGGCCGAGACGAAGCCATCTTCCACGCTGAAGGCATTCTGGCGTTCCTGGCCGAGCAGGGCTTGATCAAGGGCGAATGGCCCGCGCCACAATTCGAACCCTGTGAAGGCTTGCCTTTTGAAGGCACCGAATTGCTGTTCGCGCCCCACGCCGGGGTGATCAGTTACCTGCGAAAGGCGGGTGACCTGGTCGAAAAAGGCGAGCCGATTTTTGAAGTGATTGACCCCCTGACCGACCGCGTGAGCATTGTGCACGCGGGCACTTCAGGGGTGTTGTTTGCCGTTGAACGGCTACGTTATGCCCAAGCGGGTTTCTGGCTGGCCAAGGTGGCGGGGCGCGAAGCGCTGCGTCACGGGCGCTTGCTCAACGACTGACCACCTGTTTTTGTGAGAACCGACCGCATGTACAAACTTGAAGTCCAAGACCTGCATAAACGCTATGGCAGTCATGAAGTGCTTAAAGGGGTGTCCCTGGCCGCCGCGGCCGGTGATGTGATCAGCATCATCGGTTCCAGTGGTTCGGGCAAAAGTACCTTTTTGCGCTGCATCAACCTGCTGGAGCAACCCCACGCCGGCAAGATTCTGCTCAACAACGAAGAGCTGAAACTGGTGGCCAACAAGGACGGCGCCATGAAGGCCGCCGACCCGAAACAGCTGCAGCGCATGCGTTCGCGCCTGTCCATGGTGTTCCAGCATTTCAACCTGTGGTCCCACATGACCGCGCTGGAAAACGTGATGGAAGCGCCGGTGCATGTGCTGGGCGTGTCGAAGAAAGAAGCCCGTGAAAAGGCCGAGCATTACCTGGCCAAAGTCGGCGTCGGCCATCGCAAGGATGCGTTCCCCGGCCATATGTCCGGTGGCGAACAGCAGCGCGTAGCCATCGCTCGTGCCCTGGCGATGGAACCTGAGGTGATGCTGTTCGACGAACCGACCTCGGCGCTCGACCCGGAGCTGGTTGGCGAAGTGCTCAAGGTGATGCAGGACCTGGCCCAGGAAGGCCGCACCATGGTGGTGGTGACCCACGAAATGGGCTTTGCCCGTGAAGTGTCGAACCAGCTGGTGTTCCTGCACAAAGGTATCGTCGAAGAGCGCGGCAACCCGCGTGAAGTGCTGGTGAACCCGCAGTCCGAGCGTTTGCAGCAGTTCTTGTCCGGCAGTTTGAAATAATCAAGGCTGCTTTTGTGCACTGAAGTAGTGCATGCTCCACAGCTTTAAAGCTGGCCTCGATCCCTGTGGGAGCTGGCTTGCCTGCGATAGCGGTCTATCAGAAACAGATGTATCCACTGACCCACCGCTATCGCAGGCAAGCCAGCTCCCACCTTTGATCTCTGTTTGTTTTGAGATTTGTTTTGGTTTCCGGGCTAGCATTGGCCTTTGTCTTCATTACCGTTACTCGCTTCGGATAGCACTCCATGACCGCCCATAAAATTGGTTTCCTGATTTGGCCCAGCACAAAAGCCCTGACGCTTGCGCTGGCTGAGGAGGCCTTGCGCGTTGCTCAGCGGGTGCATCCGGACGTGGTCTACGAGCTGTCGTTCCTGCTCGCCGAGCCGGCCACCGACGGCGCCTGGCAACTGCCGGGCGAGCCGTGGGCCGGCAAGCTGGAAGGTTTCCAGAAGCTGTTCCTGCTGGCGGACGAACCGCCCACCGTCATCGCTTCGCAACTGAGCACCGCGCTCAAGCAGCTTGTCCGGGCAGGCTGCGTGATCGGTGGCCTGTCGGCGGGTGTGTACCCGTTGGCCCAGCTGGGTTTGCTCGACGGCTACCGCGCCGCCGTGCACTGGCGCTGGCAGGACGATTTCGCCGAGCGCTTCCCCAAGGTTATCGCCACCAGCCATCTGTTTGACTGGGACCGTGACCGTCTCACGGCTTGCGGCGGCATGTCGGTACTCGACCTGCTGCTGGCAGTGCTGGCCCGTGATCACGGCGCGGAATTGGCCGGGGCCGTCTCCGAAGAACTGGTGGTCGAGCGCATTCGCGAAGGCGGCGAGCGCCAGCGCATTCCGCTGCAAAACCGCCTGGGGTCCAGCCATCCGAAGCTGACCCAGGCTGTTCTGCTGATGGAAGCCAATATTGAAGAGCCGTTGACCACCGACGAAATCGCCCAGCACGTGTGCGTGTCGCGACGACAACTCGAGCGCATTTTCAAGCAATACCTCAACCGCGTCCCGAGCCAGTACTACCTGGAACTGCGCCTGAACAAGGCCCGCCAGATGCTCATGCAAACCAGCAAGTCGATCATCCAGATCGGCCTGTCGTGCGGCTTCTCCTCGGGACCGCACTTCTCCAGCGCCTACCGCAACTTCTTCGGCGCCACCCCCCGCGAAGACCGCAACCAGCGCCGCAGCAGCAGCCCGTTCGAACTGTCCTCGGTACCTGCCGAGCGCGGTTGAGCCGGTTCACTCCTCCTGGGGATGGGCCTGGGGAGACGGCAGCGGGTTGCCGAGTTCATCCTGAGTGGCTTCGATCACCTGAAACTCATTCCCCGTCCGTTCGTAGTAGCGCCTGAGGTAGTCCAGGCTTTCGGGTGACAGCGGGTTGCCGCTCAGGTCGCTGTCATCGTGAAACACCGGGATCATTTCCAGCAGGTCGGGCGGGATTTCCGTAATCAGGTTGTCGCTCAGGTCCAGGGTTTGCAGTTCTCCCAGTTGGAACACGCCCGTGGGCACCGTGCTGATCTGTGTGGCGCGCAAATGCAGCCCCACCAACTGGTTCATCCCGCTGACGTCGGGCGCCAGGGTCAGTGGGTTGTCGCTCAGGTCGAGAAACTCCATGGCGCTCAAGTCCGCGATGGCGCGTGCGCTGTCTGCCGTCAAGGTGATTTCGCACCTGTTCAGTTCCAGGCTGGACAGTTTTGGCAGGTTGAACAGCGCGTCGGGCAGGGTTTCCAGCCGGCAGCGACGCACGTTCAACGTCTGCAGGTTTGGAAAGCAGCGCAGCGTGCCGTCCACCGACGTTGTCGTGCCGTCCCCGGTAAATTCGAACCGGGAGATATGCTCAATACGTGCACTTAGTTCTGGTAGCGCGCCCATGATCGGCGTGTCGAGGCTCAGGCTGTGGGTGAGCTCATCGTCCAGGCTTTCATCGTCTTCTGCGCTTTCGCGGCGCCAGGCCTGCTCCACAAGTGTCTTGAAGTCACGTCGTTGCAGTTGTTCCCGGGCCTGTGTGTCTTCATCCAGCGGCACATCCAGCACGGGGTGGCGTTGCGGTACATCCAGGGCCCACTGCGTCAGGTCAGTCGTCAGTTGCTCATATTCCGCCTCAAGGCGGGCCAAGTGGGGGGCGACGTCAGCCATGTCACCGGGCAGGCCGAAAATAAAGCGTTCCGCCTCTTTTTCCAGCAACAGGGGGTAGAGCGCCTCAACCCTTTCCCGTTCCGCCACCGGGCTTTGCGCGTTGAAAAACTCCCCGGTGCGTTGGCAGTAGGCTTTGATCAGGTCCAGGCTGCGGCGTGACAGCGGGTTGGCGTAGAGGTTGAAACGATGGGTAGCGGTGACCGGCAGCCTGAAGCTGGCGTCGGGCAGTTCGACAATGTTGTTGTGGCTCAGGTTGATCGACATCGGGCGGTCCTGGGTCAGCAGGCCTGGAGGAACGTCCCGCAAACCGGTGTGTTGCAGAGCGACGCTGTTCAAATTGGCCAGGCCCTGAAAGTCCGCCGCAGCGCCCAGCGGATTGTTGGAAAGGTCCAGGTGTTCCAGGCGTGTCATGCCGGCAAGTGCGTTCCGGCTGGCTTGCGACAACGTGATGGCGCAGCGTGGCAGGTCCAGATGCGTGAGCATGGGAAGGTCGAACGCAGAGGTCGGGATGTCGCCCAATCGGGCGTCCTGAATACTGAGAATATCCAGTGCCGCAAAGCTCTTGAGAAACGCATCCGGCTGTAAGGCGGAACCGTTGCCTTCGATGCTCAGGTAACCAATGTGCTTGAACTGCGCACTCAGTGTCGGCAGCTCACCGGCCAGGGCTGAAGGCAGCTTCAATGCATGGATGAAGCGCGTCTCCTGAGGTATTTCCCTGCGCCAGCTGTTTTCCAGCAAACGGTGCAGTGCCTTGCGCCGGGCATGTTCCAGTGCGGACGGCTCGGCTTCGTTCGACCACGTGGTCAGTTCGCCTTGCAGGGTTTTCAGTTCCTCTGTCAACCGCGCCAGTTCGCGCCGGCCCGCTTCAATGTCCCCCGGCAGGCTGAAGATTAGTTTGTTGAGGTTGTCGTGAGTGAGCGAGGGATACAGCAGGCGCGCGTCTCGTTGGTCGACCTCGGCGGCGTCGGCTTCGAAGTGGCTGCCATGTTGCTGGTAATACGCTTTGATGCGCTCCAGCGTGGGCTGCGCGAACGGGTTGCCGGAGAGGTCGAAGCGTTGGCTGACCGAAGGAGGCAAGTCGAACAGGCTCGGCGGCAGCTCACGCATCTGGTTGTCGCTCAGAAAGACGCTGTCCAGTTCGGGCAGGTTGAGCAGGCCCGTGGGCATGTACTCAATGCCTGTGCGGGACAGGTCCAGGTCTTGCAGGTCGCGCATGGCTTGAAGATCCGGCACCCGCCCTAACGGGTTCTGGTGCAGGTTCAGCGCCTGAAGGTCGCTCAGGGCTGCGAGGCGCGCGGCGCTGTCGGTGCTGAGGGTGATGCGGCAGTTGTCCAGGCTTAAGGTACGCAAGTGGGGCAGGTTGTCGACGGAGGGCGGCAGGTCTGCGAGGGGGATGTCCCTGATTTCCAGGTGGCGCACACGGGGAAAGGCTTCGATAAATCGCGCCACGCCCCGGGTGCCTTCGGCGCCGATCACCGACAGAAACGAGACGTGTATCAACTCGTTGGCCAGCACAGGCAGGTCGCCCAGGATCGGCCACCCCAGGCGCAGCGTGAACCCATCGCGCGTCGGGTCTTCGTAGTAGTTGTCGATCTCGGTTTCCCGGCGCCAGCAGCGCCGCAGTTGCTCGGCGATATGGTCGCGGTTGCGCCGCTCGTAGCGGCGTTGGCCAGCGCTCAGAGGGGTGCCGGTGTCGGGATGTTGCGTGGCCAGGGTGCGTTGCCAGGTCGACAGCGAGGCGTCCAGGTGCTGATATTCGGACTCCAGCAAGGCGAGTGCCGCACTGGCGCCGCCGGGGTTGGGGGCCAGATGGTCGATTAACTGCTGCGCCTGAGGCTCGTTCAGAATTGGAAACAGGCTGCGAGCACGCTGCAGCGGAGTCGGCGGCTCGGCCGGGGCAACCGCTTCGGGCGCGTAGCCTTCCGTGTTGCCGAGCAGCCGCAGGGTTTCGAGGCGCAAGGGGCGTGAGTGAGGCATGTCACTTTGCGCGCGCACCACTTCGCGTGGCAGTGGGCGTTGCGCCAGACGCCTTCGCAGCTCGGGGCCGTCATGGATCTCGATGTTCAACGCCCGGCGTTGCGCGTCAGGCAGGGCATGGAGAATCGCGCTGTACAGGTCGGTCTCACCGCTCAACGCATGGCTGTCTTCATGGGGCACGTACAGGCCGGAATCGAGACGCACAAGGGTGCGGCGGATCGGTGCATCAGCCGGGCCGATGCTGTTCCACAAGGCGCCTTGAGGGTGGTGGTGGCGTGCATCGAGGCGGACCAGGTCCGACCAGCCGGGTTGCAGCCGCAGGGAGTTGAGCGCCAGCCGGTCGGTGTCGACACTGTGTTGCGAGTCCAGATACAGGCCTTCATAGGCACGGTTAAGGCGCACCTCTTCCAGCGCCGCGCGCGCCAGCTCAGCCAGGCGCGGGGGCGTGCGGCGCTGGTCCAGCATGTCCAGTTCGGCGCCGCTGGCGTCGCTCGCCAAGCGCTGCGCCACGCTGACGGGCAGGCCGGCGGTGGTGTGCAGGATCTGCCGGGTGTAAGGCGTCGGGGCAGAGGGCAGGGCGCCATAGCGGGAATCGAACAAGGCCGCACGTTGGCGTTCGGCGCTTTGCGCCAGTTGTTTACGCAGGTGCCGGGTGCGGGCGTCGAGGCTCAGTTGCGGGTCGCCGATGCGTTCATCGAATTGACGGCGCAGTTCATCCGGCGAAAGGCACTGGAGGACGGTCTTGAGCAAGTCGCCGTTATTCAACTGTGCTTCATGGATTTGCACCATGGGGTTGGCCGGGTCGCCAAAGGACCAGGTGACCTGGCCCTGGCTGTCAAGAAAGCGCAGTGACTTGTCTTTCGGCCAGTTGCCGTAAGTGGTCAACAGTTGCAGGACGTCCTGAGGGTCGATGCTGGCGTATTGCGCCGGGTCGTCGCTGCGCAGTTTGCCGATCAGTCGTGTGAGCTCGCGGTCGATGCGCAGGCGCGACAGGCTGTCGTCCAGCAGAGGCGGCAGCGGCAAGCTGTTGACGTGCATTCTGCGCAGCGCGTCTTCCTCTACACCACTGAGGCCCAAGGCCTGTTCGCGGTCCGCCTCACTCAAACCCTCGGCTTTGTGACCCAGGCGCTGCAACAGGGTGCTGCGGTCCCATTGCAGGGGGCGTTCCAGCTCGGTGTGCCAACTGCCCGTACCGTTATGGCGAACCACGGGTTGATAGGCCTGCGGGCGGGTGGAGTGTTTGAGCCGGTAGTGCGGGCTGTTTTCGATGGGTTCCACGGCGTACAGCTTGCCGTTCAGTGGCAGGATCGATTCGCCGCGCAGGGTGTGTAACCCATGTTCGTTGATGCCCAGGCGGGGCGGCAAAGTGATGTTGCGCTGATACTGTGACAAGTCAGGTTTCCAGTAACGTCGGCCGCCATTGGCCAGGGTCACGGGTTTGAAGCGCTCGATGAACGCCACCACCTGCGGCGGCAGCGCCTTGCGCATTTCGGCGATGCCGATGGTGCTGCCCACGCCAAAGGCACCCAGTTCCACCAGGGATTGCAGCACACCCATCAAGTGGGTAAAGGCCTCCTGCGTATGGTTTTCGGCCCAGTCGACGACGCCCTCGAAGACCTCATCGAGCAGTTGATAGGCCATGTAGCCCAGCATCAACTCTCCCAGCCCCGGAATAAACGGAGCGACTATGAGCAGCGCGGCGTTAAGGATGGACGACGCGACACTGACGAACGAGTCCCACAGCGCCCAGCGGGCATTGCGGTCGACGTTGGCCGTCGACACCGCCTGGGTTCGCGCATCGTTGAGAATCCGGTTGAGCCTTTGCTGATAGAAGTGTCGCCACGGCTCACCCTGAATCACCTCTGCGACAAATTGCAGTTTGGGGTCATCGGTCGGCTGAGTGCGCCAGGGCGCCAGGCCGCTGCCACGCTCCGGCGGGTGCCAGGTGATGCGGCCCAGGCGCTGACTCAGGTTGGCAAAAAACAGCCCGCGGTGTTCGTGGGCGACAAACCGGCTGAAAAACGCCTGATAGTCGGGGTCGCGCAACTGCCGGGTCAGGGCCTGTTTGAACGCCAGCGGCGAGGCATATTCCTTGAGTGGGTGCTGCGGATCATCCGGTACGTAGGCCAGCAGGCGCTGGACCGAGTGGGTGTTTTCCAGGTCGGGCGCGAGCAGCAGGATTCCGCTCAGCGGCACCTCCATCATCGTGAAGTCGTGGCAACGCAAGGGCAGCTTGCCGAGTGTGAGGGCAGGTCGGCCTTGCAGCAGCGCTTCCACCTGCTGCGCATAATCGACGCCGATATCGCCCCGTGTGCGCGCCAGTTCCAGGGCTGCGCGCAAGGCGGCTTTTTGGCTGACGGTCACCTTGTGTTCGAGCACAGCAGCACTGACCGGTTCGGTGAACCCCAGCTGTTCACGCAGATAAATTGTGTAGCGTGCGCCGATGTCCAGCTCGCGGCATAGCCGCGTGAAGGCCGCGATGCTGACCTTTTCCCGGATGGCGGGCAGCGTATCGAATTGGCCGCTGTCGGAGGGCGGCGTGATGAAAGTGGAGGCGGGCTCAAAGGCACCGTCGCGGGTTTCGTCGTGTTCGAAGTTATGCAGGGCCGCGTCCAGCAATGACACGGTCCAGGTGCGAGCGGCGCCGGAGGGGATCGAAAACCACGGAAGGTGCTGGGGAATATAAAGACGCAGGAACACGTTTTGACTGTCCAGCACCAGGCCGAAGCGCATCTTCAAGGCGTCTTCAAGCACTTCGCGGGCAAATTCCCTGGGGCCTTTCACCTGCTTGAGTGCCTCATCCACCGCATTTTGCGCGCTCCAGTGGTCGGCATTCAGGCGTTTGAGCCGCGGGTTGGCGGGTAACTGCTGCGGTTCGGCACGCAACAAGGCCTGCTGTTTGGCGGGGGAGGCTTTGCCTATCCAGCTCGGGATGGCGTTTCTCAGGAGCTGGTAATGGCTGTCGGGTTGGCTGGAGGGGGAGGGCGTACTCATGCTCAATCTCTGATAACAGGAAAGGGCACGAGTAGATCAGCTTGTTTCACGCCGCCTGCTCTAGATAGTTAGTTTAAACTGCGCCATTGCGATGCTATTTGTCGCATTGGCGTAAACCCGCCAAAATCGCGGGTTGGCGCTATAAGAA
This sequence comes from Pseudomonas tolaasii NCPPB 2192, assembly GCF_002813445.1. Taxonomy (NCBI): domain Bacteria; kingdom Pseudomonadati; phylum Pseudomonadota; class Gammaproteobacteria; order Pseudomonadales; family Pseudomonadaceae; genus Pseudomonas; species Pseudomonas tolaasii. The sequence continues at coordinate 6,703,595 of NZ_PHHD01000001.1, read as the reverse complement.
GTTGTCGCTTGGCGGCAAGGCCGCGCTGAAAACTGTCCTTACAATCCCTGCATCGCCCGCCAGTTCCAGGCAGGCGTTCCTCTTCAGGAGACTCCGATGTCCGTTGAGCAAGCCCCGGTGCAACGTGCCGATTTCGACCAGGTCATGGTGCCTAACTACGCACCGGCCGCATTCATTCCTGTGCGTGGCGAAGGTTCGCGCGTGTGGGACCAGGCGGGTCGCGAGCTGATCGACTTTGCCGGCGGCATCGCGGTCAACGTATTGGGTCACGCCCACCCGGCGCTGGTCGGTGCACTGACCGAACAGGCCAACAAGCTGTGGCATGTCTCCAACGTCTTCACCAACGAGCCGGCCCTGCGCCTGGCGCATAAACTGATCGACGCCACTTTTGCCGAGCGCGTGTTCTTCTGCAACTCCGGCGCCGAAGCCAACGAGGCCGCGTTCAAGCTGGCCCGTCGCGTCGCGTTTGACCGTTTCGGCACCGAGAAGTACGAGATCATCGCCGCGCTGAACAGCTTCCACGGCCGTACCCTGTTTACCGTCAACGTCGGTGGCCAGTCCAAGTACTCCGACGGTTTCGGGCCGAAAATTACCGGCATTACCCACGTGCCTTACAACGATCTGGAAGCGCTGAAAGCGGCTGTTTCGGACAAGACCTGTGCCGTGGTGCTGGAACCGATCCAGGGCGAAGGCGGCGTGCTGCCGGCCGAGCTGGCTTACCTGCAAGGCGCCCGCGAACTGTGCGACGCGAACAACGCGCTGCTGGTGTTCGACGAAGTGCAAACCGGCATGGGCCGCAGCGGCCACTTGTTCGCCTACCAGCATTACGGCGTGACGCCAGACATTCTTACCAGCGCCAAGAGCCTGGGCGGTGGTTTCCCGATCGCGGCCATGCTCACCCGTGAAGACCTGGCCAAGCACCTGGTGGTCGGCACCCACGGCACCACTTACGGCGGCAATCCGCTGGCGTGTGCGGTGGCAGAAGCCGTGATTGACGTGATCAACACCCCTGAAGTGCTGGCCGGCGTGAACGCCAAGCACGACCTGTTCAAGGCGCGCCTGGAACAGATCGGCAAGCAATACGGCATCTTCACCGAAGTGCGTGGCATGGGCCTGCTGCTCGGTTGCGTGCTGAGCGACGCGTTCAAAGGCAAGGCCAAGGACGTGTTCAACGCGGCCGAGAAAGAAAACCTGATGATCCTGCAAGCCGGCCCGGACGTGGTGCGTTTCGCCCCTAGCCTGGTGGTGGAAGAGGCGGACATCACTGAAGGTTTGGATCGTTTTGAGCGTGCCGTAAAAACGCTGACGCAAGGCTGATAGCGACACCTTTATTTGCCGCGACCTGGATCAAAAGTGGGAGCTGGCTTGCCTGCGATAGCATCAACTCGGTGCAACTGAAAAACCGAGTTGCCTGCATCGCAGGCAAGCCAGCTCCCACATGGAGCCTGCTTGCACATTGATATCCATGTGAACTCAGATCCTGTGCCCGGCATTTTTCCCTCTATGAGTTTTCGAGTTAAGGAGTGACACCATGCTGGTGATGCGCCCCGCGCAAATGGCTGATCTGGGCGAGGTACAGCGTCTGGCTGCGGACAGCCCGATTGGTGTCACGTCCTTGCCGGACGATGTGGAACGCCTGAGCGACAAGATCGCCGCCAGCGAAGCGTCCTTCGCGGCCGAGGTCAGTTTCAACGGTGAAGAAAGCTATTTCTTTGTGCTTGAAGACACCGAGACCGGCAAGCTCGCCGGCTGCTCGGCCATCGTCGCCTCGGCCGGTTACTCGGAGCCGTTCTACAGCTTCCGTAACGAGACCTTCGTGCACGCCTCCCGCGAGCTGAAGATCCACAACAAGATCCACGTGCTTTCCCAGTGCCACGACCTCACCGGCAACAGCCTGCTCACCAGTTTCTACGTGAAGCCCGAGCTGGTCGGTTCGCCGTGGTCGGAGCTCAACTCCCGTGGCCGCCTGTTGTTCGTCGCCAGCCACCCCGAGCGCTTTGCCGATTCGGTGGTGACCGAGATCGTCGGCTACAGCGACGAGAACGGTGACTCGCCGTTCTGGGACGCCATCGGCCGCAACTTCTTCGACCTCAATTACGCCGCCGCCGAGCGCTTGTGCGGGCTGAAAAGCCGCACCTTCCTCGCCGAGCTGATGCCGCATTACCCGATCTATGTGCCGCTGCTGCCCGACGAAGCCCAGGAAGCCATGGGCCAGGTGCACCCGCGTGCGCAGATCACCTTCGACATCCTGATGCGCGAAGGCTTTGAGACCGACCACTACATCGACATCTTCGACGGCGGCCCGACGCTGCACGCACGGGTTTCGGGCATTCGCTCCATCGCCCAGAGCCGCGTGGTGCCGGTGAAGATCGGCGAGATGGCCAAGGGCGCCGGTCGCCAGTACCTGGTGAGCAACGGGCAGTTGCAGGATTACCGCGCAGTGATGCTGGAGCTGGACTACGCACCCGGCAAACCGGTGACCCTGGACCTGGCAGCCGCCGAAGCCCTGGGCGTTGGCGAGGGCGCGAGTGTGCGCCTGGTCGCGGTCTAAAAATTGAGTGTAGCGGGTGGCTGCCAAGCGGCCCGTCTGAGGAGATAGCATGATCGTTCGTCCCGTACGCAGCAGCGATTTACCGGCCCTGATTGATCTGGCGCGCAGCACCGGCACCGGCCTGACCACCTTGCCGGCCAACGAAGAGCGCCTGACTCACCGGGTAGGCTGGGCCGAGAAAACCTTTCGCGGCGATGCCGGGCGTGGTGATGCCGACTACCTGTTTGTGCTGGAAAACGACGAAGGCCGCGTGGTGGGCATTTCCGCCATCGCCGGTGCCGTGGGCCTGCGTGAGCCCTGGTACAACTTCCGGGTGGGTCTGACCGTCAGCGCCTCCCAGGAGCTGAATATTTACCGCGAGATTCCGACGCTGTTTTTGGCCAACGACCTCACCGGCAATTCCGAATTGTGCTCGTTGTTCCTGCACGCCGATTACCGCACCGGCCTCAATGGCCGCATGCTGGCCAAGGCGCGCATGCTGTTCATCGCCGAATTCCCGCAACTGTTCGGCAACAAGATCATCGCCGAGATGCGTGGCGTGTCCAACGACGCCGGGCGTTCGCCGTTCTGGGAAAGCCTGGGCCGTCACTTCTTCAAGATGGAGTTCAGCCAGGCCGACTACCTGACCGGCGTGGGCAACAAGGCGTTTATCGCCGAGCTGATGCCGAAGTTTCCGCTGTACAGCTGCTTCCTGTCCGAAGACGCGCGCAACGTGATCGGCAAGGTCCACCCCGACACCGAGCCGGCGTTGAGCATGCTCAAGAGCGAGGGTTTCAGCTACCAGGGCTATGTCGACATCTTCGACGCCGGCCCGGCGGTGGAGTGTGAAACCACCAAAATCCGTGCCGTGCGCGACAGCCAGGCGCTGGTGTTGGCCATTGGCACGCCAGGGGACGACGCTACGCCGTTCCTGATCCATAACCGCAAGCGCGAAGAGTGCCGCATCACGGCCGCACCGGCCCGGCTGGCGGCAGGCACGTTGGTGGTCGACCCGCTGACCGCCAAACGCCTGCAACTGGTGGTGGGTGATCAAGTGCGTGCTGTTCCGTTGTCTGCTGCCCGGGAGTCGAAATAATGAATTCGTTGTATATCGCTGGTAGCTGGCTGGCTGGCCAGGGCGAACTGTTTGAATCGCGCAACCCGGTGACCCAGCAGGTGCTGTGGGCCGGCAATGGCGCCACGGCCGAACAAGTCGAGTCGGCCGTGCAGGCTGCGCGCCAGGCGTTTCCGGCCTGGGCCAGACGCCCGCTGGAAGAACGCATCGGCGTGCTGGAAGCCTTCGCCGCTACGCTCAAAGCCCGCGCCGATGAAATCGCCCGCTGCATCGGTGAGGAAACCGGCAAGCCCCTGTGGGAATCGGCGACTGAAGTCACCAGCATGGCCAACAAGATTGCCATCTCGGTACAGAGCTACCGCGAGCGCACCGGCGAGAAGAGCGGCCCGCTGGGCGACGCCACTGCCGTGCTGCGCCACAAGCCCCACGGCGTGGTGGCGGTGTTCGGCCCCTACAATTTCCCCGGCCACTTGCCGAACGGGCACATTGTGCCGGCCTTGCTGGCGGGTAATACCGTGCTGTTCAAGCCGAGCGAGCTGACCCCGAAAGTCGCCGAGCTGACCGTGCAATGCTGGATCGAAGCCGGCTTGCCCGCGGGCGTACTGAACTTGCTGCAGGGCGCGCGGGAAACCGGTATCGCGCTGGCGGCCAATCCAGGCATTGACGGGTTGTTCTTCACCGGTTCCAGCCGCACCGGCAATCACTTGCACCAGCAATTCTCCGGGCGCCCGGACAAGATCCTCGCTCTGGAAATGGGCGGCAACAACCCGCTGGTGGTGGACGAAGTGGCCGACGTGGACGCGGCGGTCTACACCATCATTCAGTCGGCGTTTATCTCGGCCGGCCAGCGTTGCACCTGTGCGCGCCGTCTGCTCGTGCCGGAAGGTGCCTGGGGCGATGCCCTGCTCGCGCGCCTGGTGGCGGTGAGCGCGACGATTGAAGTGGGCGCGTTCGACCAGCAGCCCGCACCGTTCATGGGCTCGGTGATTTCCCTCGGCGCCGCCAAGGCGTTGATGGAGGCTCAGGAGCTGATGCTCGCCAATGGCGCCGTGGCATTGCTGGAAATGACCCAGCCCCAGGATCAGGCCGCCCTGCTTACCCCCGGCATCATCGACGTGACCGGCGTGACCGAACGCGAAGACGAGGAATTGTTCGGCCCGCTGTTGCAGGTGATCCGCTACGCTGACTTTGCAGGGGCGATTGCCGAGGCCAATAACACCCAATATGGCCTGGCTGCGGGCTTGTTGTCGGACTCCGAAGCGCGTTACCAGCAATTCTGGCTGGAGAGCCGGGCGGGAATCGTCAACTGGAACAAACAGCTGACCGGCGCGGCGAGTACCGCGCCGTTTGGCGGGGTAGGGGCCTCGGGCAACCATCGCGCCAGTGCCTATTACGCGGCGGATTATTGCGCGTACCCGGTGGCCTCGCTTGAGACCCCGAGCCTGGTGGTGCCGGCGACGCTGACCCCCGGTGTAACACTCAAGTGAAGGTGGCACCGATCTAATGTGGGAGCTGGCTTGCCTGCGATAGCAGCCACTCGGTTGTACTGAAAGACCGAGTCGTCTGCATCGCAGGCAAGCCAGCTCCCACAGGTGATCGGGATGACAAGTTGAAGCCTATAAAAACAGATGTTCGTGGAGCCTCGCCGATGAAATCCTGTGAAGTCAATTTTGACGGTCTAGTGGGGCCGACCCATAACTACGGCGGTTTGTCCTACGGCAACGTCGCGTCCCAAAGCAACAGCCAGCAGTCTTCGAACCCGAAGGAAGCGGCGTTGCAGGGCCTGCAAAAAATGAAAGCCCTGATGGACATGGGCTTTGTACAAGGTGTGCTGGCGCCCCAGGAACGTCCTGATGTGGCTGCCTTGCGCAACCTGGGTTTCAGCGGCACCGACGCTCAAGTGATCCAGCAGGCCGCCAAGCAGGCCATGCCGTTGCTGGTGGCGAGTTGCTCGGCGTCAAGCATGTGGGTGGCCAACGCCGCCACCGTCAGCCCGAGCGCCGACACGTTTGACGGCCGTGTGCATTTCACCGCCGCCAACCTCAACTGCAAATACCACCGCAGCATTGAGCACCCGACTACCAGCCGCGTGCTGGGTGCGATGTTTGCCGATCAGAAGCACTTCGCTCACCACGCCGCCTTGCCGGCCGTGGCGCAGTTCGGTGACGAAGGCGCCGCCAACCATACGCGTTTCTGCCGTGAGTACGGCGAGGCGGGGGTGGAGTTTTTCGTGTTCGGCCGCAGTGCGTTCGACACCCGCTACCCGGCGCCGCAGAAATACCCGGCGCGCCAGACGCTGGAAGCCTCCCAGGCCGTCGCACGCCTGCACGGCCTGAAGGATGACGGCGTGGTCTACGCCCAGCAGAACCCGGCGGTGATCGATGCCGGTGTGTTCCACAACGACGTGATCGCAGTGGGCAATGGCGAGGTGCTGTTCTATCACGAGGACGCGTTCCTCAATACCGAGCAGATGCTCGGCGAATTGCAGGGCAAACTCGGCAAATTGGGTGGCAACTTCCAGTCGGTGTGCGTGCCGCGTGCCCAGGTCAGCGTTGAAGATGCGGTGCGTTCTTACCTGTTCAACAGCCAGTTGCTCAGCCGTCCTGACGGTTCGATGCTGCTGATCGTGCCGGAAGAGTGCCGCGCCAACGAACGCGTCTGGCAGTACCTGCAAAGCCTGACGGCCTCCGGCGGGTTGATCCGCGAGGTCAAAGTCTTCGACCTCAAGCAAAGCATGCAGAACGGCGGTGGCCCGGCGTGCCTGCGCTTGCGTGTGGCATTGAATGAAACGGAACTGGCGGCGGTGAACCCAGGCGTTATCATGACCGCGCCGTTGTACGAGACGCTGACCCAGTGGGTCGACAAGCACTACCGCGACAGCCTGCGCGAAAGCGACCTGGCTGACCCGCAATTGCTGCTTGAGTGCCGGACGGCACTGGATGAACTGACGCAAATCCTTAAACTGGGCTCGGTTTATCCTTTCCAGATCAATTAACGCCATACGGCTGAGAACTATTGTTATGACCACCGACACCCTGAAACTGATCCTTGAAGACACCGACGGCACTCAGCTGGAAACCTCCTGCACCCGCGTCGCCGTGGTCTGGCAGGGCAAGGAAATCTGGATCCAGCACGATGGCCGTGGCCAACTGCTGATCGGTGTGGATGTGGAAGAAGGCGACGCCGAGTACGCCAACCTGCTGATGCGCCCGCTGGCCACCAACCTGATGAGCCTGCAACTGGAAATGGAACCGGCCGACGTTGAAGGCGATGACGACGACCACGTCCACGGCCCAGGCTGCAACCACTAAGGAAGCTGCTTATGCTCGCCCTCGGCAAACTGCTTGAACTGACCCTCGCCGGTCGCGAACCGGCGCAAAAAATTCAACTGACTGTCGACGGCGTGCAGATGCGCTGGCTCAGCGAGGGCGCACTCGAAGTGCGCCCGCCGCAGGCCCGCGACAACGGCGGCGACCTGTTGCTGTCGTCCGGCATCCATGGCAACGAAACGGCGCCGATCGAACTGCTCGACCGCCTGTTGCACGGCATTGCCCGTGGGGAGATCAAACCCCGCACCCGCATTCTGTTCCTGTTCGGCAACCCCGAGGCCATGCGCCGCGGCGAGCGTTACCTGGAGCTGGACATCAACCGGCTGTTCAATGGCCGCCACGAACAAAATATCGGCCCGGAGGCCATGCGCGCCGCCGAGCTTGAGCAACTGGCCCGCACCTTCTTCAGTCAGGCTGGCCGTTCGCGCCTGCACTACGACCTGCACACCGCCATTCGCGGTTCGAAAATCGAACAGTTTGCCTTGTACCCGTGGAAAGACGGGCGCCAGCATTCACGCCGCGAACTGCAACGCTTGCGTGCCGCCGGCATGGAAGCGGTGTTGCTGCAGAACAAAACCTCGATCACCTTCAGCGCGTTTACTTACGAGCAGCTTGGCGCCGAGGCCTTTACCCTGGAACTGGGCAAGGCGCGACCCTTCGGGCAAAACCAGGGGGTGGACGTGTCCCGCCTGGAAACCCGCCTCAAGCAGATCATCGAAGGCACCGAGCCTGAGACGGACAGCCTTGACGGCTTGCAACTGTTTGCCGTGTCGCGCGAAGTCATCAAGCACAGTGACGCGTTCCTGCTGCACCTGCCAGCGGACGTGGAAAACTTCTCGCCGTTGGCCAAGGGGTATCTGCTGGCCGAGGATGTGGCCAAGACCCGTTGGGTCATCGAAGAGGATGGTGCGCGCATTATCTTTCCCAACCCGAAGGTGAAAAATGGCCTGCGCGCGGGAATTTTGATCGTGCCCACCACCGAGCACGGTCTGGTTTAATTATTCAGGTACTGTTTGCGCGGCGGTAACCCGAGTTCCTTGCGTAGCCCGTTTTCGCTGAATTCCTGCGGGTTGGTATTGGTGGGCGGGGTGCTCGGGTCGCGGTCAAAGTCGAACGGCGGTGCTGTCGTTGGCAGGCCCACGGCTTGCAGTTCGTGGTTGCTCACCGGATAGCGCGTTTTGTTGCCGTCAACGCCGTCGAGGCTCTCACCGCGCAACAGCGTGCCGCTGATGTGGTTCCAGGCGTGGCACAGCTCGTGGAACAGGTTAATGATGCTGGGCGTTCCGGGGATGATGTCTGTGGTGTTGTACCAAATCTTCCCGCCGAACGAGGGGCGGCCAGGTCTGTCATTGTCGATAAACGGCCAGTCACGGGTGCCGGGCGCCGGGACGAATTGCCCGTTGAGCTTTGGGTAGAACTCATGAATGGTGATGGGCTGTCCGCTGTCGCGCGCGGCACGCTCCAGTTGCGCGAGCAAGCGTTGCCCGGTCGGAGAGCCAAGCAGCAGACGTAAATCGTCATGGACCCGCTGGACGAATTGCGCACTGCCTTGCACAACAAGTCCGCTCTGGTCCAAGGGTTTGGGCTCCAGATGAACCGCGTGAGAAGCCAATTGGCCCGCAGGAAGGTCATCCGGCACGTCCGGGTGCATCATCAAGGCACAGTCAACTGTCAGGCTGCTCTTGAAGTTGTAGTACGTGACGTCGTCTGCCTTGAGGCGTGTGACGTCGTTGAAGCCATCGCCCGTATAGATGACGTTGCTGGCGGGGCCCGCCTTGATCCGGTCGTTACCGGGGCCGCCGCTGAGGATGTTCAGCCCGCGCCCGCCGACAATATGATCATCGCCCTGGCCTCCATCCAGGAAGCATGAGCCGCTGCCACCGCTGATTTGATCTGCACCGGGGCCGCCATACACGGTCATGTGAGTGTCTTGAAACCCGTGCACCTCATCGTCTCCTTCGCCGGCTTCGACATGGCAGGCGCCGTTGACGACAGCGATGAAGTCATCACCGGGGCCGGTGTACAGGCTTGCCGCTCGGGCGGCGCTGAGCACTCGGTCGTCGCCCTCACCGCTGTAAACAAAGACCGGCACTATCACGTTGTCTTCGATATGAATGCGGTCATTGCCCCCGCGGGTGTCCAGCACCAGGGTTTGTGCGCGCCAGTCGAGGGTGATTTCGTAGCGGGACTGGTTGATTTGCACGGTCAGCGTCAACTGGGTGTCGATGTGAGGGGCGGCGAAAATATTGATGTTGTCGGATGTATCGAAGGTGCTGAGGCACAGTTGATCAACGTCCTCATCCCTGAACAGCTTGCGTTCGATGCGCACATTTTCATTTTCAAGGATGTCATGGATTTCGATAAAGCCCGGGCCGCCAGGACGCTCGTTGGTGGGTTCGCGTCTCGGGGTGGGGGTGAGTGTGCGTGCATCGATGACGTAGACGCCTTCGGCATTTTGATGGGGGAGCATGTCGCAGTTCCTTGCGTTGGAGGTAAGGGATCAGGCCTTACTAAACCGCAGGGGCGCGCGCTTGAGGCGGTAGATATGCAGACGACAAAAAAAATGCCCCGGCAAAGACTTGCCGGGGCATTTTTGATCACGGACCGAGGCGCTTTCAGACCGCCAGTTTTTGCTCGCTGCGGCGGATCGCACGCACTTTGTGCAGGGTATCGGCGCAGGTACGCGCTGCTTCCTGACCTTTGTGTACGAAGTGATCGAAGAAGAAGGTGTGGTGCTCGCTGCCTGCATGGAAGTGATGCGGAGTCAGGGACACCGAGAACACCGGCACTTCGGTTTCCAGCTGCACTTGCATCAGGCCGCTGACCACCGATTGGGCCACGAACTCGTGACGGTAGATGCCGCCGTCCACCACCAGCGCGGCGGCGACGATACCGGCGTAACGGCCGGTCTTGGCCAGCAGTTTGGCGTGCAGGGGCATTTCAAAGGCGCCGCCGACTTCGAAGAAATCAATGTCCGATTCCTGGTAGCCCTGGGCGATCATTTCGGCGAGGAAGCCTTTACGGGATTGGTCGACAATATCCTTGTGCCAGCAGGCCTGGATAAACGCGACGCGCTCGCCGTGATGGTTTTTGCTTTTGCTGTCGATGGCGGTAGGTTGCATGTTCTGACTCCTGTTTAAGAAAAAAACAGGGCGTTATGAATCGAATGGGATTTCAAGGGTACGCATAGCTACATCATGCAAGGCATGTGGTGAGCGCGCGGCCCCTGGGTGCCAATCCCGTTCTCTCTTCATCCGGACTATGACCGTCGGCCCCGGGATCACACCGGGTCTGCTGACCTTGCCGCCGTCCTGCCTGAGCAGTTCGAGGCGCCAAGCGCTCGCGGGCTATACACATTGCGTGTAATTACCGCCGGTGGGGAATTACACCCCGCCCTGAGAACGTTACCGCCAGAACCCCGGCGGCGGAGAGTTTTTAACATGGTTTTTCAGAAACTGCACGGTCGTCGTATCGATAAGCTATATCGGTTTGTTTGGTTGGTATTCGATTGATGGTGCGAGGGGGCTTGATATTCCGCGGCTTTGCCCGCAGTAATCATCCATAAAAGGAACTGACTTAGCCCTCTGGAGGCGTGTTTCATGTCTGTGATCGACCTGCGCAGCGACACCGTGACCCAACCCACCCCCGGCATGCTCGACGCGATGGCCAACGCCGTCAGCGGCGACGACGTGTATGGCGAAGACCCCAGCGTCAACCAGTTGGAGGCCGAACTCGCCAAGCGCCTGGGGTTCGCTGCGGCGCTGTTCGTGCCCACCGGCACCATGAGCAACTTGCTGGCGCTGATGGCGCACTGTGAGCGTGGCGAGGAATACATCGTCGGCCAGCAGGCCCACACCTACAAATACGAAGGGGGCGGTGCGGCGGTGCTCGGGTCGATCCAGCCGCAACCGCTGGAAGTTCAGGCGGACGGCTCGCTGGACCTGGATCACGTTCTGGCAGCGATCAAACCCGACGATTTCCACTTCGCCCGCACGCGTTTGCTGGCGCTGGAAAACACCATGCAAGGCAAAGTACTGCCGCTGGATTATCTGGTTAAGGCACGCGCATTCACCCGTGAACACGGGCTGGCACTGCACCTGGATGGCGCGCGGATCTACAACGCGGCGGTCAAGCTGGGGGTGGATGTGCGCGAGATCGCGCAGCATTTCGACTCGGTGTCGGTGTGCTTGTCCAAGGGCCTCGGCGCGCCGATCGGATCGGTGCTGTGCGGCTCCACGGCGCTGATCGCCAAGGCGCGGCGCCTGCGCAAAATGGTCGGCGGCGGAATGCGCCAGGCCGGTTCGCTGGCGGCGGCGGGGCTGTATGCGCTGGATCATCAGGTGCAGCGCCTGGCCGAGGACCATGCCAATGCCCAATGGCTGGGGGATGCATTGCGCGAGGCCGGTTACGAGATCGAGCCGGTGCAGACCAACATGGTCTACGTGCAGATCGGTGACCGGGCCCAGGCCCTGAAGGCGTTCGCCGCCGAGCGCGGGATCAAGTTGAGCGCCGCGCCACGCCTGCGTATGGTCACCCACCTGGACGTCAACCGGGCGCAGATCGAGCGCGTGCTTGAGACATTCGTCGAGTTTTCCCGAAAATGACAGTGCAGACCGTCTAATTGACGGTTTCTATCGCATAAACACGCTGTACCACCGGCAAAGGGCCGATATAATGCGGCCCTTTGCCGTCGCTCCGTCTGATGATGTTGCGCACTGGCCTTTGGCCGCAGCCTCCGTGGAAGAACCTAATGAAAAGCGCAGAAATCCGTGAAGCCTTCCTTCGCTTCTTCGAAGAGCAAGGCCACACCCGTGTAGCCTCCAGCTCCTTGATCCCAGGCAATGACCCAACCCTGCTGTTCACCAACGCGGGCATGAACCAGTTCAAGGACTGCTTCCTGGGCCAGGAAAAGCGCGCCTATACCCGCGCCACCAGCAGCCAGAAGTGCGTACGCGCCGGCGGCAAGAACAGTGACCTGGAAAACGTGGGTTACACCGCGCGCCACCACACCTTCTTCGAAATGCTGGGCAACTTCAGCTTCGGCGACTATTTCAAGAAAGACGCGATCACCTTCGCCTGGACCTTCCTGACCGGCGTGCTGAAACTGCCGAAGGAAAAACTCTGGGTCACCGTGTATGCCACCGACGACGAAGCGTATGACATCTGGACCCAGGAAATTGGGGTGCCGGTCGAGCGCATGATCCGCATCGGCGACAACAAGGGCGCGCCGTACGCCTCCGACAACTTCTGGACCATGGGCGATACCGGCCCGTGCGGTCCTTGCACCGAGATTTTCTACGATCACGGCGCCGACATCTGGGGCGGCCCGCCGGGCTCGCCGGAAGAAGACGGCGACCGTTACATCGAGATCTGGAACAACGTGTTCATGCAGTTCAATCGCACCGCCGATGGCGTGTTGCATCCGCTGCCGGCGCCGTCGGTGGACACCGGCATGGGCCTGGAGCGGATCAGTGCGGTGATGCAGCACGTTCACTCCAACTACGAAATCGACCTGTTCACCAACCTGCTGAGCGCCTCGGCCGCCGCGATTGGCTGCGCCAACGAAAACCAGTCGTCGCTCAAGGTGGTGTCGGACCACATCCGTTCCTGTGGCTTCCTGATCGCCGACGGCGTACTGCCGTCGAACGAAGGTCGCGGTTACGTGCTGCGCCGTATCATCCGTCGCGCCTGCCGCCACGGTAACAAGCTGGGCGCGACCGGCAGCTTCTTCTACAAGATCGTCGCCGCGCTGGTGGCGGAGATGGGCGATGCTTTCCCGGAGCTCAAGCAGCAACAGGACAACATCGAACGTGTGCTCAAGGCTGAAGAAGAGCAGTTCTCCAAGACCCTGGAGCACGGCCTGAAAATCCTGGAGCAGGACCTGGCCGGGCTCAAAGGCACCGTGGTGCCGGGCGACGTGGTGTTCAAGCTGTATGACACCTACGGCTTCCCGATGGACCTGACTGCCGACATCGCCCGCGAGCGCGAGCTGACCATCGATGAGGCCGGCTTCGAGCGTGAGATGGAAGCCCAGCGCGTACGGGCGCGTTCCGCCAGCTCCTTTGGTCTGGATTACAACACCCTGGTCAAGGTTGATGTGCCGACCGAGTTCATCGGTTATCAAGCGACCGTTGGCTCGGCCAAAATTGTTGCCCTCTATAAAGATGGCAAGTCGGTCGACGTATTGAATGAAGGCGATGAGGCTGTTGTGGTCCTGGACCAGACGCCGTTCTACGCCGAGTCCGGCGGCCAGATTGGCGACTGCGGTTTCCTCAGCTCGACCTCCGGCCGCTTTGAAGTGCGCGACACCACCAAGACCGGCGGTGCCTTCCTGCACCACGGGGTGCTGGTGCTGGGCAACCTGACCGTCGGTGCGCCGGTGGATACCCAGGTCGATGCCGACGTACGGCATGCAACCGCTTTGAACCACTCGGCCACTCACCTGCTGCACGCTGCGTTGCGCCAGGTATTGGGTGAGCACGTCCAGCAGAAAGGTTCGTTGGTGGACAGCCAGCGCCTGCGTTTCGACTTCAGCCACTTCGAAGCGATCAAGCCCGAGCAGATCAAGGCCCTGGAAGACATCGTCAACGCCGAGATTCGCAAGAACACCGCGGTTGAAACCGAAGAAACCGACATCGAGACAGCCAAGAAGAAAGGCGCCATGGCGCTGTTTGGCGAGAAATACGGCGACGAAGTGCGCGTGCTGAGCATGGGCGGCAGCTTCTCGGTGGAGCTGTGTGGCGGCATTCACGCCAGCCGTACCGGCGACATCGGCGTGCTGAAAATCATCAGCGAAGGCGGTGTGGCTTCCGGCGTGCGCCGTATTGAAGCGGTGACCGGTGCTGCAGCCCTGGCCTACCTCAATGCGGCAGAAGAGCAACTCAAGGAAGCGGCCGGCCTGGTCAAGGGCAGCCGCGACAACCTGATCGACAAGCTGTCGGCGGTTCTCGAGCGCAACCGTGCGCTGGAGAAACAGCTGGAGCAACTGCAAGCCAAGGCAGCCAGTGCGGCGGGCGACGATCTGTCGGCCAGCGCGCTGGACGTCAAAGGTGTGAAAGTGCTGGCCGTGCGCCTGGACGGTCAGGACGGCAAGGCGCTGTTGGCCTTGGTCGATCAGTTGAAGAACAAGCTCGGCCGCGCAGTGATCCTGCTCGGCGGTGTCCATGAGGAAAAGGTCGTTCTGGTTGCCGGTGTAACCAAAGACCTGACTGGCCAACTCAAGGCCGGTGATTTGATGAAGCAAGCCGCCGCGGCAGTGGGCGGGAAGGGCGGCGGTCGTCCGGACATGGCGCAAGGCGGTGGTGTAGACGCAGGCGCCCTGGACGCGGCCCTGGCCCTGACCGTGCCGTTTGTCGAGGCAAGCATTTAAGGCGCCGTTAATAAGCCCTTGGTCTAGTCACGGGCTTGTGCGGTTGCTGGAAGATTTTTATTGGGCGCCCCTTTACGGGCTGAGGCGGCTTAGAAATGGCTTTGATCGTACAGAAATTTGGAGGCACCTCGGTCGGCTCTGTCGAAAGAATCGAGCAGGTCGCCGACAAGGTTAAGAAATTCCGCGATGCCGGCGACGACCTGGTGGTGGTGCTGTCGGCCATGAGCGGCGAGACCAATCGCCTGATCGATCTGGCCAAGGCAATCAGCGGCGATCAACAACCGCTGCCGCGTGAGCTGGATGTGATCGTGTCCACCGGCGAGCAGGTGACCATCGCCTTGCTGGCCATGGCGCTGAACAAGCGGGGTGTGCCGGCGGTGTCCTACACTGGCAGTCAGGTGCGCATCCTGACCGACAGCGCGCACACCAAGGCGCGCATCCTGCAAATCGACGATCAGAAAATCCGTACGGATCTGAAAGCCGGGCGCGTGGTAGTTGTAGCAGGGTTCCAGGGTGTGGACGAGCAGGGCAACATCACGACCCTGGGGCGTGGCGGTTCGGACACCACCGGCGTGGCGCTGGCAGCGGCCCTGAAGGCCGATGAATGCCAGATCTACACCGATGTGGACGGCGTCTACACCACTGACCCGCGTGTTGTTTCCGTGGCTCAGCGCCTGGAAAAAATCACCTTTGAAGAGATGCTGGAAATGGCCAGCCTCGGTTCCAAGGTGCTGCAGATCCGCGCGGTGGAGTTCGCCGGCAAGTACAACGTTCCGCTGCGCGTATTGCACAGCTTCAAAGAGGGTCCGGGTACCCTCATTACTATTGATGAAGAGGAATCCATGGAACAGCCGATCATTTCCGGCATCGCTTTCAACCGCGATGAAGCCAAGCTGACGATCCGTGGCGTGCCGGATACTCCGGGCGTGGCGTTCAAGATCCTCGGCCCTATCAGTAGCGCCAATATTGAAGTCGACATGATCGTGCAGAACGTTTCGCACGATAACACCACCGATTTCACCTTCACCGTGCACCGCAACGAGTACGATGCGGCGGAGCGGATCCTGCAGAACACCGCGAGCGAGATTGGCGCCCGTGAAGTGGTCGGCGATACCAAGATTGCCAAGGTGTCGATCGTGGGCGTGGGCATGCGTTCCCATGCCGGCGTTGCCAGCCGCATGTTCGAGGCTCTGGCCAAGGAAAGCATCAACATCCAGATGATCTCCACCTCGGAAATCAAAGTCTCGGTGGTGATCGAAGAGAAGTACCTGGAACTGGCTGTACGCGCACTGCATACCGCTTTTGAGCTGGACGCTCCGGCCCGACAGGGCGAGTGACGCAATGCCAGGAAGGCGCGGTTTACCGCGCCTTTCATTTTTTTGTGGGGCGCATGTTCTTTTGCGTGGGCTCGACAATACTTAGGCGGTAGGACTACGGCCCTTGGCCGTAGGTCGAAGGCCTTTTTTTTGCAGACTGTTGTTCCTGAACTGAAATGCGTGAGGTGAAAGGTATGCTGATTCTGACTCGTCGTTGCGCAGAAAGCCTGATTATCGGTGATGGCGAAATCACCGTGACCGTGCTCGGCGTCAAAGGCAATCAAGTGCGTATCGGGGTTAACGCTCCGAAAGAGGTAGCGGTCCACCGCGAGGAAATCTACCTGCGGATCAAGAAAGAGAAGGACGAAGAACCAAGCCTTTAATTTTTATCGTTTTTTATGTTTGCAAACGGGGATGAACGTGGTTAATATACGCCCCGTGTTGCGGAGAGCTGGCCGAGTGGCCGAAGGCGCTCCCCTGCTAAGGGAGTACACCTCAAAAGGGTGTCGGGGGTTCGAATCCCCCGTTCTCCGCCATTATTTGCTTAGTACGTTGCAATCTGGTTTTTTCGCTAAGTTGTTGAAATTAAACGAAAAAATAGCTTTACATAGAGATTGAACGGCCTATAATGCGCGGCAACAAATGCACTCGTAGCTCAGCTGGATAGAGTACTCGGCTACGAACCGAGCGGTCACAGGTTCGAATCCTGTCGAGTGCACCATTTAAGAGTCAGTTGCAGCAATGCAGGTGATTCGGCTTCAGCCAGTTGTGATCTGGTCTAAAAACACAATCTGCACTCGTAGCTCAGCTGGATAGAGTACTCGGCTACGAACCGAGCGGTCACAGGTTCGAATCCTGTCGAGTGCACCATATAAACAAAAAGCCCGCCTAGTGCGGGCTTTTTGCCGTCTGGAGTTTGTGCAGGAATTCTTCTTTTTCTCCTGTTCTCATGTGTTTTCCTCATCCGCTGCGTCGTCGCAGTTCATAGATGCAGCCAATGCTCAGCTTTGGCTCGCAAGCGCTTGTTCTTTCCAGTTTTTTAACGTTAAAAGCGTGCGCAGCGTGTATCATTGCGCCCGTCAGCCCCGCCGGGGCTTGTGGAATACCTCCATGGACTTACCCAGTAGTTACTCAGTACCCCGCTTTACCAATCATGAATTGACTGATTGATCCTTCCGGCGTGCCCCGCTGCTGGGAGTGGAGTTCGCCTATGACCGAAGTAGAAGTAAAGAAAACACAAGAAAGCCTGCAGGATCGTCTGGCTCAAGTCATCGAGCTGCTGCAGCGCCAGCGCGTGGTCGAAGACCTCACGCACCGCCAGGAAGGTCCGAATCACGACCGCGTCGAAAACCTGGTTCACCGGCAAAACCTCGTCGAGCTGCAGCGCAAGCTCGACGACCTGCACTCCGCCGACGTTGCCTACATCCTTGAAGCCTTGCCGCTGGATGACCGACTGACCCTCTGGCAGTTGGTCAAGGCTGACCGTGACGGCGACATCCTGCTTGAAGTATCCGACTCGGTCCGTGAAACACTGATCGCCGACATGGACGATCACGAGCTCCTGGCCGCGGCCAAGGAGATGGATGCCGACGAACTGGCTGACCTGGCCCCTGAGCTGCCTCGCGACGTTGTCCATGAGCTGATGGAGGCTCTGGACGGCCAGCAGCGTGAGCGTGTGCGTTCCGCGCTGTCCTATGACGAGGATCAGGTCGGCGCCCTGATGGACTTCGAGATGGTCACCATCCGCGAGGACGTCAGCCTGGAAGTGGTCCTGCGTTACCTGCGTCGCCTCAAGGAATTGCCTGGCCACACCGACAAGCTGTTCGTGGTCGATTACGAAGGCATTCTCAAGGGCGTGTTGCCGATCAAGCGTTTGCTGGTCAATGACCCTGAGAAAAAAGTCGCTGATGTAATGGCCAGTGATCCGGTGAGTTTTCACCCGGATGAAGATGCCTACGATGCCGCCCAGGCATTCGAGCGTTACGACTTGATCTCGGCTCCGGTGGTCGACAAGAACGGCAAGCTCATCGGTCGTTTGACCATCGATGAAATGGTCGACCTGATTCGTGAAGAGAGTGAAACCGAAGTCCTCAACATGGCGGGTCTGCGTGAAGAGGAAGACATTTTTGCGTCGGTCTGGCGCTCACTGCGCAACCGCTGGGCCTGGCTGGCGATCAACCTGATCACTGCGTTCATTGCCTCCAGGGTGATCGGGCTGTTTGAAGGCTCTATCGAGAAGCTGGTGGCGCTGGCTGCGCTGATGCCGATCGTGGCGGGCATAGGTGGTAACTCCGGCAACCAGACCATCACCATGATCGTGCGCGCCATGGCGCTTGACCAGGTCAGTACCGCCAACTCGTCGCGGCTGTTGCGCAAGGAGCTTGCAGTGGCGTTGATCAATGGCGTGGTGTGGGGCGGGGTGATTGGTATTGTGGCCTACTTGCTTTACGGCAGTTGGTCGCTGGGCGTCGTGATGACCGCCGCCATGACCCTCAACCTGTTGCTTGCAGCCTTGATGGGCGTGTTGATCCCCATGACCCTGGCACGTTTGGGGCGCGACCCGGCGATGGGGGCCAGCGTGATGATCACCGCCATGACCGACAGCGGCGGCTTCTTCATCTTTCTGGGCCTTGCCACTATCTTCCTGCTCTGACCCTTTGCCGCGGGAGCTATTCAGCTCCCGCTTTGCATTCCCTTCCCGAATTCTGCGCAAAAAAAAGCCAGCACATGGCTGGCTTCGGCTTTCAGTTGCAGATCAATTGGCTTCTGCGGCCGCTTCAACGTCGTGCGCGATAAGCGAGACGAGAGCATTTTGCTGACGGTGGGAGAGCTGACGAAAACGCTGCAGCAGTTCGCGTTCGTGCAGTGACAGCTCGGGGCTGTCCAGGCGCATGCTCAACTCGTCGCCCAACGCACCTTCCTGAATGAGGCTCTGTTCCAGGCGGGCGATGATTTCGGAGTTCATGCTGCGGTGATGATTGCGAGCCACCTCGGCAATGCGTTCCCGCATTCCGTCTGGCAGACGTACGACGAACTTGTCAGCCGTACGGCTGGAATAAATTGCCTGTTTCAATGGGCGCATATATTTAACCGGTTAGTTCAGGGGAGCGGTTCTTGGAATTGGCCGCAAGGATGAGTGTTAAGACAAGACTCACGACCAAAGTTCAACCCGAATTGCAAAGAGGCCGCATCATGCCTCAGATTTGACAGTTCCTTGGCGTCAATTCTGTGACAAATATTGAACTGCCTAAAGGCTTTATGCCAGCACTCATTTGTATTTTTGCGGACTGGTTGGAAAACTTTTCAACACGCAGCTTTTCGTTGGAATGTTTCCCGAAAATCCAGGTCGCAACAGGGTTTGAGGCCGCACATCCTATAGCAAAGTGGCCTTTTGCCCTTAATCTTTAGACTAGTGGCAATTTGCCGATTTACGAGCGTGAGGCGACATAAGGTAGGGCGGGGGAGGCAGGGAATCAGCGTAGAACGGGGTCAAATTTAATGCGACGGCCGACGATGAGCGTCAGCAGCAGTAGACAGGCCAATGCCCCTGCAACGACGAACGCAGTGGTCTGTCCATCTTGAGTCGTGGCGTTGACACCCATTGCGCCGGTGACGACGGTCAGGCACAGGAAAAGCCAGGCGAGTTTGGTCATAAAACAGTTTCCTTCGACTTAGAACACCCAGTGTTCAGATGCTGGTGCAGCTTGTGCGGATTGGGTCAGGCGCATCGGCGATTGCGCGTCTGGCGTCATCACGGCCAGTTGCGGGCGTTGTTGCAGATGGTGCGGTACTGCCTGGCTGATCTGCGCAGGATCGTCATTGCCGGATGATTGAAAATGGAATGTCACCAGAGCGGCCAAGGCTACGGTATTGAGGGCTAACAGAAGGGCACTGTTCATGGTCATGTTCTCCGTTTGACGCCTTGGCTGAAGGGGGCTGTTGTAGGAGAAGTATTGCAGGTGTCGTGCCAAGCTTTTAATTCAATAAAATCAATGGTTTGAGTCTAATCTGGCGGCTCATTTGGTTGCAATTTGCAAGGCGGGCGTTTTGGGCTGCATGCATTTTGCACGATCACGGAAAAGCCCCCGTGTTTGCGGGATAAAACCGTGAGCGCTCAGACAAGGATCGGCCTACGCTCAAAAAGCCAACGGACGACATGACAAAACCCAACCTGGCCGTTAACATGCACGCCGTCCGTCGCCACGCCCTTGGCCTGCCGGCTGTCATTGGTCCCAGTAGCTCAATTGGATAGAGCATCCCCCTCCTAAGGGGAAGGTTGGCCGTTCGAACCGGCCCTGGGACACCAGATTCAAAGCCCCGCTCAGCGATGTCTGGCGGGGCTTTTTTGTGTCTGTCGTTTAAACACCGGTCGAACCTTGCCGGCGATCAGAGTTCACAGCAGGTGCATCGGGTATTTATCTCAACCTGTGTACCGCGCATGCCATCAGGCAGCGTCTGAACCATTAAGCAAAATTATTCCCCGGAAACAGCGCCTCTCGCCTGTCCGGACCCGGCAACACCGGACTATCATGCCGATAGCCCCGTCCCTCACCGCAAGGAGCCGCTCGGAACGCCGATGCGCCAGATCTGGAAATCTTTTCGAGCCCTTTATTTCGCTTCCCTGATGATGCTGATCGGTTCCGGCCTGCTCAGCACTTACCTGGCCTTGCGCCTGGCGGCGGATCACGTCGACAGCCTGTGGGTGGGTGCGCTGATGGCTGCCAACTACTTCGGCCTGGTGCTGGGGGGCAAGATCGGGCACCGTTTGATCGCCCGGGTCGGGCATATCCGCGCCTATGCAACCTGTGCCGGCATCGTCGGTGCGGCGGTGTTGGGGCATGGCCTGATCAACTGGCTGCCGGCGTGGATCGTGCTGCGGATGGTCGTGGGTCTGGGAATGATGTGCCAATACATGGTCATCGAAAGCTGGCTGAACGAGCAGGCCGACGCCAAGCAGCGTGGCGTGGTGTTCAGCGGCTATATGATCGCCTCCTATCTGGGGCTGGTGCTGGGTCAGCTGATTCTGGTGATGCACCCCCAACTGGGTCTTGAGCTGCTGATGCTGGTGGCGCTGTGCTTTGCGCTGTGTCTGGTACCGGTGGCCATGACCCGGCGCATTCACCCGGCGCCTCTGCATCCAGCGCCCATGGAGCCGCGCTTCTTTATCAAGCGCGTGCCGCAGTCGCTGAGTACCGTGTTGGGCGCAGGCGTCATCGTGGGTTCGTTCTACGGTTTGGCGCCGCTGTACGCCTCTCAGCAAGGGTTGACGACCGAGCAGGTCGGTCTGTTCATGGGTTGCTGCATTTTTGCCGGCTTGCTGGTGCAGTGGCCGCTGGGCTGGTTGTCGGATCGGTATGACCGCGCCTTGCTGATTCGCAGCTTTGCCCTGTGTTTGGCGGTGGCGGCGTTGCCGTTGGCGATCATGACCCGGGTGCCGCTGGAAGTGCTGTTTGTGGCGGGTTTCCTGTGTTCACTGGTGCAGTTCTGCCTGTACCCGCTGGCGGTGGCATTTTCCAATGACCACGTGGAGGGTGATCGCCGGGTCTCCCTGACGGCCATGTTGTTGGTGACCTACGGCATCGGTGCCAGTGTCGGGCCACTGCTGGCGGGTGTGGCGATGAAGCTCTTCGGCAGCCATATGCTGTATGCATTTTTCAGCCTGTGCGCGTTGATCCTGGTGTGGCGGATTCGGCCCAAGGCGGTCACCAACCTGCATCAGGTGGACGATGCGCCGTTGCATCACGTCGCCATGCCCGACAGCATGTCCAGCTCGCCTCTGGTTGCTTGCCTGGATCCGCGGGTCGATGAGGCTGTCGTGCAGGAGCAAATGCAAAGCCCCGTGCCGGACGTGTCCTCCGAAACCGATTCTGCGGCGCCGGTGGAAGAGCCGATTTTCACAGGGCCCCCGGCACCCCCGGACCCCGACGACCACCCTCATGATTTGAGCAGGGCGCGCCCCTGAATGCAAAAACGGGCAGATCCCATCAGGATCTGCCCGTTTTTTTACCGCGACCTTATAAGGTTTAAAAGTCGTCGTCTTTGTCGAAGCGTCGCGCTTCACGCTGCAACTGGTAGACAAAACGCTCCACCTGGCGCTGAACCAGCCCGCTCATGTTGTGAAAGCGCACGCCGGCGAAGGTGGTGTTGATCTTCTCTTCGAAGTGCAGGTAACGCAGCTCCACGGAGGTGGTCATGCTGCCGAAGGGCAGCGCGGCGATAAAGCGGTCGTACACCTGGCCCAGTTGCAGGCGCTCGGAAATGTCGCCTTCAAAGCGCAGTTTGCAGCCGGTGGCGGAGATATCGAGCAGCTTGCCGCTGATGGGCGCCTTGAGCTTTTCACCACCCAGTTCGATGTTGACCAACTGAGCCAGCTTCAGGGCGGCACGGAAGGCATTGCGGCGCTGATGGTAAACCACCTCGTCGGGCATGCTGCCGGTGTAGATGCGGTGGCCGTCCTTTTCGCTGATGGTCAGGGTGCCATTGCTTTCCCAGGCCACGCGAACACCGTCGTGGAAGCCTTCGATGCGGAACGGTTCGCCGTTTTCCAGGTAACGTTCGCCATCTCGGGGAATCATTTCGTCCAGTGCCAGCGCCTTGCTGTCCCGGTCTACGTCCACCAGGTAGCTTTGGAAGCGTTGGCTGCGTTCATGGAACGTTATGATCAGCGGGTCATGGCTGTCTTGCAGCATGCGCAATGTGCTGGCGATTTCCAGAGGCGTGGTGAGCACCTTGGGTGGCTGCGGAGCATCTTCCGCATTAAGGGCGTTGAACACGGTTCTTCCATCTCCAGACAAAATACGACTACACGCAAGAACCGGCATTTTGCCAGTATGTAGCGCGCCTTGGATAGGTGCGCTTTGAACCGGCGTCAGGCTTGGCTGCGGGTGCTTGGTTTGACCAGGCGTGAAGTGGAGCCTTGGGCGTTATAGAGGGCCGGAGGCTCTCCGCCGTGGAGTATACGCAACTGGTTGGCGGTCGTTGCCTGCTGAAGCTGGATCGACTGACCGTTGAGCAGGTTGGCTTCCTGGCACTGGGCGAGCAATTGGTTGAGAGCGACGCTTTGCGTCAGCAACCGGTCGCCGACCGAGGAGTGGCTGGCCAGTTGGGCGAGGCCGTCGTGGTCTGCCGGCAGGCCGAGGCTGACCAGGATCTCGCTGCGCTTCCGCCCGTGCTGCTCGAGCAGTACGATCAGCGATTGTTTGCGCGCCAGGATTTCTTCCAACAAGCGCATGTCCCGGCCATAGAGAGCCAGGGATTCTTCTTTGAGCAGCTCCAGCAATTGTTGCGTCGGAGCCAGATCGTCAATGATCAGTTGAAGCAAATGTTCGTCGTGGTGCATGGCTGGCCTTGGGTTTTAAGCGTCCAAAAGCCCTGCGCAGGCCTTTGCCTAGCGCTCGGCTTCGAAATTAAGCAGCTTGCTGGCTACACGGTTGCTGTCGACTTTATAGCTGCCATCGGCGATTGCCTGCTTCAACTCGGCCACACGGGCTTTGTTGACAACCGGCTGGTCGCGCAGCGAGTCAGTGACCTTCTGCAACTGTTGAGCCTCATTGCTCAGGTGTACGGATTCCCCGCTTTGGCTGGCGCCGGCCTGTTCCGTCTTGGCCGCAGGTGCTGGCTGGGACTTGGCTTCAACGCTGTCCTTGGCCCCGCTGGTACGCGTATTGCCCGGCAAAGCCTGGGAGTTATTCAAACGACTGAAATCGATGACCATGATAAAAAAACCTCTGGGTATTTGGACGCTTGCCATGTTTTCGGCCATACCCGGACAAACTTTAGGCGCGATTGACAATAAACCTGCACGTGCGGATGCCTGGTGCACAGTGTAGGAAAAGCGGGCGTCCTCTGCCAGTAAACTATAAAGCCACCTCGACCTGCCCCGGCGCCGTCACTTGCGCCTTGATCACGCGGTTGGAGTTGAGGTTCTTGACCCTGATCTGTTCGCTCATGCCGCCATTGGACAGGGCCTCCCCCGGCATTTTTACCGTCAGTGCACCGCTGCTGGCGGAAATCACCACCTGGTCGCCCTTGCGAATCACTTCAGCCTGTTCCAGGTGCACCAGTGTAATGACCTGGTCGGTCACCATGGGGCGGGTCAGTTTCTGTCCGACCGCCTGGTCTAAGGAGGTGAGGTAGCCCTGGTTGATCAGGCTGATGTCGCGCTCGCGCAGCGCCACATCGTCAAAGCCGATGATGCCGGTGCGTTTCAAGGGGCGCGTCACCACCACCACGTCGCGAAACAATTTGACCTGCGCCGGCACGAACACGGTCCACGGAGACGCGCCCTCACAGCGCACTTTGACTGTGACCCGACCAATGGGCTGGGCCGGGCTTTCCAGGCTGGCTGTCAATTCCTTGTCGCACATGGGCATGCGCAGGCGCGGGTCCAGTTGGTTGACCTGGATTTCATAACGCCCCGGGGTCTGGGTGGTCGCCAGATAATCTTCTACAGTGAACTCAAGAAAGCCCTGAGTGACGCCGATAAGGAGATCAGGCAAGGTGACGTTGTCTGCGCGGGCCGTGGCGCCCAGGCTCAGCGCGAGCAACATCACCGAGACGCAGAGCGATCTGCAGTACCGTGGGAAGTTGAGGCGTCGAAAAACTGTCGTTTTAATATCCATGACCAAACAAATAGCAAAGCTCGTGCCGTTTAGTGTTGGGGGCGCGCTGCCCTGCAGGTATCGCCAAAGGTTTTAGCGTAGGAGTAAAGGCATGGCAGGTGTAATGGATTCAGTAAACCAGCGCACACAGCTGGTAGGGCAGAACCGCCTGGAGTTGTTGCTGTTCCGCCTGGACGGCAAGCAGCTGTATGGCATCAATGTGTTTAAAGTGCGGGAAGTGTTGCAGTGTCCCAAGCTGACAATCTTGCCCAAATCCAGTCCTGTGGTGTGCGGCGTCGCCAATATCCGGGGCGCCACCATCCCGATTCTTGACCTGGCCATGGCCACCGGTTCCTCAGGTTTGCAGGACCGCCAGAGTCCGTTCGTGATCATCACCGAGTACAACACCAAGACCCAGGGTTTCCTGGTGCGCTCGGTGGAGCGCATCGTCAACATGAACTGGGAAGAGATTCATCCGCCACCCAAGGGTACCGGGCGCGATCACTACCTCACGGCGGTGACGCGGGTTGACAACCAGTTGGTGGAAATCATCGACGTGGAGAAAATCCTCGCCGAAGTGGCGCCGACCTCGGAAACCATCTCGGTGGGCGTGGTGGACGCCGAAACCGCGCACAAGGCCGTGTCGTTGCGTGTGCTGACCGTGGATGATTCCTCCGTGGCGCGCAAGCAAGTGACCCGTTGCCTGCAAACCGTGGGTGTTGAAGTGGTTGCGCTCAATGACGGCCGCCAAGCCCTGGATTACCTGCGCAAGCTGGTGGACGAAGGCAAGAAGCCCGAAGAAGAATTCCTGATGATGATCTCCGACATTGAAATGCCGGAAATGGACGGTTACACCCTCACGGCCGAGATACGTAACGATCCACGCATGCAAAAATTGCATATCATCCTGCATACTTCGTTGTCGGGTGTATTCAATCAGGCGATGGTCAAGAAGGTCGGCGCCGATGACTTCCTGGCCAAATTCCGTCCTGATGACCTGGCATCCCGGGTAGTTGACCGGATCAAGGCAGCAGATCACGGCTAGGGGATTGCCCCTGGCGGTCACACGATTTAAGAGGCGGTATCATTGTCTACGGGTAATTTGGATTTCGAACAGTTCCGGGTCTTCCTGGAAAAAGCCTGTGGCATATTGCTCGGTGAAAACAAGCAGTACCTGGTATCCAGCCGTCTCAACAAACTGATGGAACAGCAGGGCATCAAATCCCTGGGTGAGCTGGTGCAGCGTATTCAGGGCCAGCCGCGCAGCGGGCTCAAGGAAATGGTGGTCGATGCCATGACCACCAACGAGACCTTGTGGTTTCGGGATACTTACCCCTTTGAAGTGCTCAAGAGCAAAGTGCTGCCCGAAGCGATCAAGGCTGCGCCGGGCCAGCGCCTGCGTATCTGGTCGGCGGCGTGTTCGTCGGGGCAGGAACCGTATTCGATTTCCATGTCCATCGACGAGTTTGAGCGGACCAACATGGGCCAGCTCAAGGCCGGCGCGCAAATCGTTGCCACTGACCTGTCCGGCACCATGCTCACCAACTGCAAGACCGGCGAGTACGACAGCCTGGCCCTGGGGCGCGGTTTGTCCCAGGAGCGCCTGCAGCGTTACTTTGACCCCAAAGGCGCGGGGCGTTGGGCGGTCAAGGCACCGATCAAGAGCCGGGTCGAGTTTCGCTCGTTCAACCTGCTCGACAGTTACGCCAGCCTGGGCAAGTTCGACATGGTGTTTTGCCGCAATGTGCTGATCTACTTCTCGGCTGAAGTGAAGAAAGACATCCTGCTGCGCATCCATGGCACGCTCAAGCGCGGCGGCTATCTGTTCCTCGGGGCTTCCGAGGCGCTGAACGGCCTGCCGGATCATTATCAAATGGTGCAGTGCAGCCCGGGCATCATTTACCAGGCCAAGTGATGTCTGTTTAAAAAAACGGGAGGTCCACCACGGCCTCCCGTTTCTTTTGGGTCAAGGTCTCGGCGTCATTCGAATATTGCCCAGGGACAGGTTATGTCGCCCTTGGGGCACGGCATCATTGAAAATACCCAGTGTGACATTGCCCGTCGTTGTGGCGGTGAACACCCCTGTGCCGGTCTGCCGGGTCGTCGAGATATTCTGAACACTGGTACCGATTCGGGCGCCGTTAACGGTCAGGAAGACGACTGAGCCATCGGCAGAGCTGCCCCCGCTGACCTCAAAGGTAACGTCATACACGCGTCCTGCGGTCACCTGCACGGTACGGGTGATGATATGGGATTTGCCGGCCTGGCTGTTGAGCAAGTCTGCGACGACCCGACCGCCGATCACATGCAGCAGCCCGCCAATGTAATTCCCTTGTGGCACCCAGCCCTGGAAACCATTGGTAAAGTCCCAGACGGTTGGCGGAACAGGCGGGATGACGATGATTGGTGGTCGTTTGATATTGACTGGCGTGGACGGCGCGCCGGAAATCAGCCCCGCGCGCCTCAAGCGCGCCAACAACGTCACGGTGGTCCCCTCGCTGATTTCGATAATGGATTTAGGCACCAGGTACACGCAATCGGGGGCGGGGCGGGCAATGAAAAAGCTCTGGTTATGCTCACCACCCAGGACCGTGCTGTTAAGGGACAAAAAGAGTTGGTCTCCGGCCTCGACGGGAAAATTCAACAGCACCCTGGCGGTTTCTGTCTGAATCAGGTCAGGGTCCAGGTTCGGGATGGGGGATATTGAGTCCTGGAATTCAAATCTTGGTAGCGGTAGCGTCAACATTTTTTTGCCTCTGGCGTTCGCACTAAAAGCGTTCTGCCCTATCAGGCAGCCAGGGGCGCGAGCTTTACAACTGTCACAATTGACAGTGCGGACGAGCGGTTAACAGTGCTCAATGCCCTTGGTGGCTTCCACGCTTCATTCACCGCCAGTGCCTAAAGCGGCAATTGGCATTGCCGCTTTACTGACGCAACGCGGAAACCGCTTGCCGCTTTTCCGGCATCGCCGCCGGCCACCCCACGGCAAACCCTTGATATAGGGGGCTTGGGGAAACTGGCATGCGCCTTGCTATGACCCTGTTACGAAAAGCAGGTCAGCCTAAAGGTTTCCGCCATGAGCATCAGCTTCGATAAAGCGCTCGGTATCCACGAACAAGCATTGGGCTTTCGCGCCCAGCGTGCTGAAGTCCTGGCCAACAACATTGCCAACGCCGATACCCCGAACTACAAGGCTCGGGATCTGGACTTCTCCGCTGTGCTCGCCGCGCAGCAGGACAAGAACAAGAACGGCACCTTCGCCTTGAACATGACCAATAGCCGTCATATCGAAGCGCAAGGCCTGAGCAGTGGTGACGAGTCGCTGCTGTATCGCACGCCGATGCAGCCATCGATCGACCAGAACACCGTCGACGCTCAATTGGAGCAATCGGCCTACGCCGAGAACTCGGTGAATTTCCAGGCCAGCTTCACCCTGCTCAACAGCAAATTCAAAGGGCTGATGTCAGCCCTGCGTGGAGAGTAAGCCATGTCCCTAGCCAGTGTTTTCAATATTGCCGGCAGCGGCATGAGCGCCCAGACCACGCGTCTGAACACCGTCGCCAGTAACATCGCCAACGCCGAGACCGTGTCGTCGAGCATTGACCAGACGTACCGCGCCCGCCATCCGGTGTTCGCCACCATGTTCCAGGGCGGTCAGAGCGGCGGCAGCGATTCGCTGTTCCAGAACCAGGACGCCGCAGGCCAGGGCGTGCAAGTGCTCGGCGTGGTCGAGGACCAAAGCAATCTCGAAGCTCGCTACGAGCCGAACCACCCGGCCGCGAATGAAAAAGGCTACGTGTACTACCCGAACGTCAACGTGGTCGAGGAAATGGCTGACATGATCTCCGCCAGCCGCTCGTTCCAGACCAACGCGGAAATGATGAACACCGCCAAAACCATGATGCAGAAGGTCCTGACCCTGGGTCAGTGATAAGGGGCGCCAAACAATGGCCATTGTTGACACCAACTCTACACCCAACACGCCGGTCCAGGACCTGTTCAACGCCAAGGTCAAGACGTCGACGGACAACGCCAAAAACCTTGGCGATGCCGCCAAGGCGGCGACGGGTAACCAGTCGCTGGGCAAGGACGCGTTCCTGCAACTGCTGGTCACCCAGCTGAAAAACCAGAACCCGCTGTCGCCCCAGGACAACGGCGCGTTCGTGGCGCAACTGGCGCAGTTCAGCAGCCTGGAAGGCATCAACACCCTGAACGACTCGGTGAATGCGATCTCCAGCAACTTCAGCTCCTCGCAGGCCTTGCAGGCGTCGTCGCTGGTAGGCCGTTCGATCATCACCCAGACCGACAAGGCGCTGGTTGATACCAGCAAGAGCATGACCGGTTCGGTGGCGGTAACGGCGGCGACGGGCAACGTTTCGGTGAAGATTACTGACAAAGACGGCAACGTGGTGCGCACGATCGACATGGGCGCTCAAAGCGCCGGTGATGCCAGCTTTATCTGGGATGGCAAGACCGACAAGGGCGACGTCGCCCCCGCCGGGACCTACACCTTTGCGGCCACCACCAAGAATGACAAAGGCGACTCGGTTGCCCTCGCAACCTCGCTGCCTGCCACGGTAACCAGCGTGACCTTGAGCAAGACCGGCGGCGAAATGCTGCTCAACCTTGCGGGCGGAATGGGCAGCGTGAAGCTGTCGCAAATTCAGACTATCGGTACATAGAGCCGGCTAAATACGGCAGAAGGAGAGAAACATGTCTTTTAACATCGGCCTTAGCGGCCTCTATGCGGCCAACAAACAACTGGACGTGACCGGCAACAACATCGCCAACGTCGCGACCACCGGTTTCAAGTCGTCCCGTGCCGAATTTTCGGACATTTACGCGGCGTCCAAGCTGGGCACCGGTCAGAACAGCGTCGGCAACGGGGTGAACCTGGCGGCTGTGTCCCAGCAATTCACCCAGGGTGACGTCAACAACACCGGCGGTATTCTGGACATGGCCATCCAGGGCGGCGGCTTCTTCGTTCAGAAGGGCAGCGACGGTTCGCTGGAATATACCCGCAGCGGTTCGTTCCGTTCCGACAAGGACGGCTACATCACCAACAATACCGGCACTTCGCGCCTGCAAGGCTATGCCGCAGATGCCGACGGCAACATTCAGAAGGGTGGCCTGGTCGACCTGCAACTGAACCTGGCGAACCTGCCACCAAAGGCCTCCACCAAGGTGGATTCCACCAGTAACCTGAACTCGTCCTCGCCAGTGATCGACCAGACGGCCAAGCCGTTTGACCCAACCGACACCAGCACCTTCACCACGCAATACCCGACTACCTTGTATGACAGCCAGGGTAACTCCCACGCGATGGTGCAGTACCTGGTCAAGACAGACTCCAACACCTGGAAGTCCTACACCTTGATCGATGGCCGCAACCCTGACGGTTCGGCGCCGACCGGCACCGGCTCCACTCCACCGACGGCGTCGACCTTGAGTTTTGACGGTTCCGGCAAACTCACCGGGATTGTCACCGGCACCAGCACCAGCACCACGCTGCAATTGACAGGTTGGGTGCCGGGTACCGTGACCAATGGCGTGTGGAAGGCGAACGGCGCGACAGCCAACCCGGGCGGCATCGCCATCAACATGGCCAACATCACCCAGTACAACTCGGCGACCTATCGCAACCCTCCGGTTACTGACGGCTACGCGACCGGTCAGATCACCGGCCTGAAAATCGACGGCAGCGGCGTGTTGTTCGCCACTTTCAGTAACCAGCAGAGTAAAGCCATCGGCCAGATCTCCCTGGCCAGCTTCAACAACGAGCAGGGCCTGCAGCCCAACGGCGGCACTACCTGGAAGGAAACCTTCGCTTCGGGCCAGCCGGGTTATGACTCCCCGCAATCCGGCACGCTGGGCGCTATCGTGGCCAACTCCCTGGAGAACTCCAACGTCAACCTGACCAACGAGCTGGTGGACCTGATCAAGGCCCAGAGCAACTATCAGGCGAACGCCAAGACCATCTCCACCCAGAGCACCATCATGCAGACCATCATCCAGATGACTTGATGGTTCGGCGCTTCACACAAAGCCCCTCTTGCGAGGGGCTTTTTTGTGCCTGTCGGTTACTGGCCGCCGTGAAGCAGGAACCATGGAACCGCCTGTCTCCACTTTGCCACTGATTGTGTCGGAGCCTTCGTGGCTCACCCATTAACGTGAGGGCTGGGCATGTTGAGTTTCGGGGTATCAGGGCTGGGGAGCGGAGGGGCGCGGTTCGCTGCCATTCGAACGGAGTCGGCGCCTGTGGCGGCCGATGTCGAGGTGAGTGCGGTCAAAACCGTGCTTAATGAACTGTATGACGCAGAACAAGGTTCCAAAGCGCCATTGATCCAAAGCTCGCGTGAGAAATTGCATGCCTTGCGCGAGCAGATGGGGGACGAGAAATTCAAGGGCATTCTGAATAAGCTGGCCGACGAGTCATTCGAGAGGTTCCTCGAATTTCTCAAGCGGCTGATCAAAGCGTTGTTTCCTGAAGAAGATAACGCCGCGCCGCCTGTCCCGCCGTTCAGGGGCGGTGGGGGTGGCGGCAGGGTTAACCCGCAGCATTTCGGCGGCAGCGAGCCGATGAACAACAAGCCTTTTTCCGAAGGCGCTCGTCACTTCAGCTACACACCTGATCACCGAGCCCCCGGTAAAAAACCGGGCAGTGGCAGGGAGCCTGGCAACATCTGGAGTGGTTTCAAGCAAGGTCCGGATGGCAATTGCGTCACCGTCTCTGCCATCAAGGCGGCCATGATGCAGTTTGGCCAAAAACCTACCGACGTGTTCAAAGAGGTGAAGCAGGCCGGTGATGGCTATGACGTGACGATGAAAGACGGTTTCGAGCTTCATTTATCCAGGGATGAGCTGAAGCAAGCGGCGCGGTATGCTGAATTTCAAGGTACTGATCCGGCCATGATGACCGACGCCAACTTCATGTACGCCGTGAGCGCCAAACGCGCTCAAATGGCAGGCAACGGGTTTGATGACAACCCCAATGCGGCAAAACAGAGTTTCGCCCATGCCATGCAGAGCCTGAACAATGGGGAGATGGGCTGGGAGGCGTTGGACCGGCTCGGGTTGAAAGGGCTTTACCGGCAGTCTTCGAGCTCAGAGCTGGCCAGCGGCAAGCTGGGCGTGGTGGATTATGGCGGTCATTCAATGGCGGTAATGGGTGGGCGCGTGGAGCTGTGGGGCGCACGCGGTGGCGCGCCTCAACAGGGCAACGCCTATACCTTCGTCTGACCGGAAACAAAAAAACCGATAAACCCCAAGCATCAAGGTTTATCGGTTTTTTCAGCTCCGGGCGTTCAAGCCCGGGGCTGGCTCAGCTTATTGGCAAGCTTCGCAATCCGGCTCGTCAATCGCGCAGGCTTTTGGCACTGGCGCCGGGCCGGCTGGAGCGGCGAGAACCGAATCGTCACCGTGGTTGCCGCCGCTGGACACAGCGTTCAGCTTGCCGGTGTTGATGGTCGACTTCTCGGTGCTGGTCGCCGCCAGGGCACGGAGGTAGTAAGTGGTTTTCAGGCCACGGTACCAGGCCATGCGGTAGGTCACGTCCAGCTTCTTGCCCGAAGCGCCGGCGATGTACAGGTTCAGGGACTGAGCCTGGTCGATCCACTTCTGACGACGGCTGGCGGCGTCAACGATCCACTTGGTGTCCACTTCGAAGGCGGTCGCGTAGAGCGCTTTGAGTTCTTGCGGGATGCGCTCGATCTGCTGCACGGAACCGTCGTAGTACTTCAGGTCGTTGATCATGACCGAGTCCCACAGGCCGCGGGCTTTCAGGTCGCGAACCAGGTACGGGTTGATCACGGTGAATTCGCCCGACAGGTTCGATTTCACATACAGGTTCTGGTAGGTCGGTTCGATCGACTGCGACACGCCGGTGATGTTGGCGATGGTGGCGGTCGGTGCGATGGCCATGATGTTGGAGTTACGAATACCTTTCTGCACGCGGGCACGTACCGG
The DNA here is from genome assembly GCF_002813445.1 of Pseudomonas tolaasii NCPPB 2192. Taxonomy (NCBI): domain Bacteria; kingdom Pseudomonadati; phylum Pseudomonadota; class Gammaproteobacteria; order Pseudomonadales; family Pseudomonadaceae; genus Pseudomonas; species Pseudomonas tolaasii. The sequence continues at coordinate 6,671,411 of NZ_PHHD01000001.1, read as the reverse complement.
CGCCCAGTCCAGGGTTTCGTTCAGGTCAACGTCGATGTACTTCTGGCCACGGGCTTCGATCAGGATCTGTTGCGAATCCAGCGGCAGGATGCCCTTGGACCACAGCGAACCCTGGAACGTCTCGTAGGCGCCACGCTCGTCGGCGAGGTCGCAGGAAGCCTGGATCGCATAGTAGCTGACCGCTTCCATGGACTTGTCGGCGAACTCGACCGCAGCATCCGAACCGTAAGGAATGTGCTGCAGGTACAGCGCGTCCTGGAAGCCCATGATGCCCAGGCCGACCGGACGGTGCTTGAAGTTGGAGTTCTGCGCCTGTGGTACCGAGTAGTAGTTGATGTCGATTACGTTATCGAGCATGCGTACGGCGGTGTTCACGGTGCGTTGCAGCTTGGCGGTGTCCAGCTGGCCGTTGACGATGTGGTTCGGCAGGTTGATCGAGCCCAGGTTGCAAACGGCGATCTCGTCCTTGTTGGTGTTCAAGGTGATCTCGGTGCACAGGTTCGAGCTGTGGACCACGCCCACGTGCTGCTGCGGGCTGCGCAGGTTGCACGGGTCTTTGAAGGTCAGCCACGGGTGGCCGGTTTCAAACAGCATGGACAGCATTTTGCGCCACAGGTCTTTGGCCTGGATGGTCTTGAACAGTTTGACCTTGCCTGGGTACTCGGTCAGCGCTTCGTAGTACTCGTAGCGCTCTTCGAAGGCTTTACCGGTCAGGTCGTGCAGGTCCGGCACTTCGGAAGGCGAGAACAGGGTCCACTTGCCGTCATCGAAGACGCGCTTCATGAACAGGTCTGGGATCCAGTTGGCGGTGTTCATGTCGTGGGTACGACGACGGTCATCACCGGTGTTCTTGCGCAGCTCGATGAACTCTTCGATGTCCATGTGCCAGGTTTCCAGGTAGGCACATACAGCGCCTTTGCGCTTGCCACCCTGGTTCACGGCGACGGCGGTGTCGTTCACCACTTTCAGGAACGGTACAACGCCCTGGGACTTGCCGTTGGTGCCCTTGATGTACGAACCCAGTGCACGCACCGGCGTCCAGTCGTTGCCGAGGCCGCCGGCGAATTTGGACAACATGGCGTTGTCGTGGATCGCGTGGTAGATGCCCGACAGGTCATCCGGCACGGTGGTCAGGTAGCAGCTGGACAGCTGTGGACGCAGGGTACCGGCGTTGAACAGGGTCGGGGTCGACGACATGTAATCGAAGGACGACAACAGGTTGTAGAACTCGATGGCACGGTCTTCTTTCTGCTTCTCTTCGATCGCCAGGCCCATGGCCACGCGCATGAAGAACACTTGCGGCAGTTCGAAGCGGATACCGTCCTTGTGGATGAAGTAACGGTCGTACAGGGTTTGCAGGCCCAGGTAGGTGAACTGCTGGTCACGCTCGTGGTTGATCGCCTTGCCGAGTTTTTCCAGGTCGAAGGTGGCCAGAACCGGGTTCAGCAATTCGAATTCGATACCCTTGGCGATGTAGGCCGGCAGAGCCTTGGCATACAGGTCGGCCATTTCGTGGTGGGTGGCGCTGTCGGCGACTTTCAGGAAGCCCAGGCCTTCGGCACGCAGAGTGTCCATCAGCAGGCGCGCGGTCACGAACGAGTAGTTCGGCTCGCGTTCAACCAGGGTACGGGCGGTCATCACCAGGGCGGTGTTGACGTCGGTCAGGGCCACGCCGTCGTACAGGTTCTTGAGGGTTTCGCGCTGGATCAGGTCACCGTCGACTTCTTCCAGGCCTTCGCAGGCCTCGGTGATGATGGTGTTCAGGCGGCCCAGGTCCAGCGGTGCAAAGCTGCCGTCGGCCAGGGTGATGCGGATCGACGGGTGAGCCTGCACCGCAGCTTCTTCAGCCGGGGAGCGCACGGCGCGCTCCTTGGAGCGGGCATCACGGTAGATCACGTAGTCGCGGGCGACTTTCTGTTCGCCGGCACGCATCAGGGCCAGTTCGACCTGGTCCTGGATTTCTTCGATGTGGATGGTGCCGCCCGACGGCATGCGACGCTTGAAGGTTGCGGTGACTTGTTCGGTCAGACGGGCAACGGTGTCGTGGATGCGCGACGAGGCAGCAGCGGTGCCGCCTTCAACTGCAAGAAACGCTTTGGTGATGGCGACGGTGATTTTGTCATCGGTGTAAGGAACGACAGTGCCGTTACGCTTGATCACTCGCAATTGGCCGGGTGCGGTGGCGGACAGATCCAGGTTTGAATCAGCGGCCTGCGGCACGGAGCCTTGCGGGTTCTCGCGAGTTGTGTCGGTTTGCATGGGGGGTTGTCTCCACGTTCTATATTTGATTGCGAGTGCCAGGCTCTTCCTGCAACACCCGTACCGTTTTCCATATCGGGGATGGGAAACAGCTGCCATCCGCGTGAGCGGTTTGGTCTACTGAAAATCGGTTGGTTCCATGCTGCGGTAGCAATAAAACGCTTGAGTTTTTAGCCACTTGTGTGGTTGGGCGCTTTTGCCGAAAACCCCACATGTAGGGTCTTCCAAGGCGCCGAGGTACAAGATAATGCGTTTTTGAGGGGTTAGCAACGCAGTAACCTGTGGATAACGCTGTGAGTAAAATGTGTAAGAAAGGGTGAATGGCCGTGTAGGCCGCATAGCTGCTGGATTGGACCGTTTGTCATTAAATGTTTCGGCGTTAAAACAACCTGCCGATTTTCGAAGGGCGCGAACCCTATCATAAAAAAACGCGATCACCGAATGGATTTCCCGGCTTGTGCTGAAGGGCTGGCCCATGGCTACAATCGGCTTCAGTTATGCCCTCAAAACATGACAAACAGGGTACGACCGACGGGGATCAAAACTGTGGGAGCGGGCTTGCCCGCGAAGGCGGTGTATCAGCACCCTATTCAGTGGCTGACACTGCGCTTTCGCGGGCAAGCCGGCTCCCACAGTTTGATCTCCACCGGTCAGAAGAACGTCTAACAACAACGAGGACCACCCGTGGAGCAAGAAGCCTGGCAAATATTGATCGTCGAAGATGACGAGCGACTGGCCGAACTGACCCGCGATTACCTGGAGAGCAATGGCTTGCGGGTGTCGGTGGAAAGTGACGGCGCCAGCGCCGCCGCGCGCATCATCGCCGAGCAGCCGGACCTGGTGATTCTCGACCTCATGCTGCCCGGCGAAGACGGCCTGAGCATTTGCCGCAAGGTGCGCGACAGCTACGACGGCGTGATCCTGATGCTTACCGCGCGCACCGACGACATGGACCAGGTGCTCGGCCTGGACATGGGTGCCGACGACTACGTGTGTAAACCCGTGCGCCCGCGCCTGTTGCTGGCGCGCATCCAGGCCCTGCTGCGGCGCAGCGAACCGGCAGAGCCGGCGAGCGTGGAAAACCAGCGCCGCCTGCAGTTCGGCCCACTGGTGGTGGATAACGCCCTGCGCGAAGCCTGGCTGAACGAGGGCGGCATCGAGCTGACCAGCGCCGAGTTCGACCTGTTGTGGCTGCTGGTGGCCAACGCCGGGCGCATTTTGTCTCGCGAAGAAATCTTCATCGCCTTGCGCGGCGTGGGCTACGACGGCCAGGACCGCTCCATCGATGTGCGCATTTCACGCATCCGCCCGAAAATCGGCGATGACCCCATTCACCCGCGCCTGATCAAGACCATCCGCAGCAAAGGCTACCTGTTCGTCCCTGAAGCCTGCGCCGACATGCCGCTGTGAACTCGATCTTCCTGCGCATCTACGGCGGCATGTGCGCGGCGCTGATTCTGGTGGCGTTGCTCGGCGTGCTGGCGCTGCACCTGCTCAACGAAGTGCGCAGCGGGCAGTACCGAGAGCGCCTCGCCCACGGCACCTTTGCGCTGATGGGCGACAACCTGCAACCCATGAGCCCCATCGAGCGCCAGCGTGCCCTGGCGGTGTGGGAGCGCCTGCTGGGTATTCCCCTGGAATTGCGCAGCCTTGCGGACTCGCAGTTGGACCTCAGCCAGCGTAACCGTCTGCAGCGCGGTCAGGTGCTGGTCGAGCAGACCGGCCCTCACGCGGCACGGGTGCTGCGCCTGGTCAGCGAACAGGAACAACTGGTGCTGACGGGCGAGGTGCAGCAGATCAGCGAACAACTGGCTCGTGCGACTATTTACCTGCTGGCCGATGAATTGGTGCGCTTCCCGGTAGCCGAACAGCCGCAACGCCTGGCGGATATAAAGGAAGCCAAAGGCTTTGGCTTTGAGATGCACCTGATGACCCTTGACCAGGCGGACATGGACGAAGACCAGCGCCGCCGGGTGTCCGAAGGCGACACGGTGATGGCCCTGGGCAAGGGGGGTGACTCGATTCGCGTATTTGCCGGTATGGTCGGCACGCCGTGGGTGCTGGAAATCGGTCCGTTGTATCAAATGAACCCGTATCCGCCGCAGTGGCTGATCCTCATCGCGCTGATCAGCCTGACCCTGATCGGTTTGATCGTCTATTTACTGGTGCGCCAACTGGAGCGGCGCCTCAAAGGCCTGGAGGCCGCGGCCACGCGCATTGCCAAAGGCAACCTGGAGGTGCGCGTGCCGGCCCGAGGCGCTGACTCGGTCGGGCGCCTGGCGGCAGCGTTTAATGGCATGGCCGAGCATTTACAGCAGTTGTTGGCGATCCAGCGCGAACTGGTGCGCGCCGTGTCCCATGAATTGCGCACCCCGGTGGCGCGCCTGCGTTTTGGCCTCGAAATGGTCGGCGACGCGGCGACCCCTGAAGCCCGGCGCAAATACATGGAAGGCATGGACAGCGACATCCAGGACCTTGATGGCCTGGTGGATGAAATGCTCACCTACGCGCGCCTGGAACAAGGCGCGCCGGAGCTGAATTTTCAGCGGGTCGACCTCAGTGCATTGCTTGATCAGGTGATCGGCGAATTGTCGCCACTGCGCCCTCAAGTCAGCGTGGCGCGCGGTATTTGCCTCTCATCGGCACATTTGGATGACGCGTGGGTCGATGCCGAGCCGCGCTACCTGCACCGCGCGCTGCAAAATCTGGTGAGTAATGCGATGCGCCATGCCCAGGGCCGGGTGCTGATCAGTTATCAGGTAGGGCAGGTGCGGTGCCGCATTGATGTGGAAGACGACGGGCCCGGTGTGCCGGAAAGCGCCTGGGAACGGATCTTTACGCCGTTTCTGCGCCTGGACGACAGCCGTACGCGTGCATCGGGCGGGCATGGGTTGGGGTTGTCGATTGTGCGGCGGATCATCTATTGGCACGGCGGGCGGGCGCTGATCGGCAAGAGCAATAACCTGGGCGGGGCGTGCTTCAGCTTGAGTTGGCCGAGGGATCAGGATAAAGCTTGAAAGCGCCATCGCAGGCAAGCCAGCTCCCACATTTGACCGGGTTCCAGGTTTGGAATGCAGTCAAATGTGGGAGCTGGCTTGCCTGCGATAGCAACCTGTCAGGCGCCGACGGCCACCAGGCTCAACAACTGCTCCCCGTCCACCGCGAACTGCCCCTCCAATTCTTTGCCATGACACCACTCGGCCGACAGATCCGTCAGCAACCGTAGCCGAACCTGACCCGATTCCGACCACTCCACCACCTCGGCATGCTCAAAGTAGAAGCGCTTCTGCACAATCGGGTAGAGCGCCTTGAACAGGCTTTCCTTCACTGAAAACGTCAGCGTCACGACTAAAGCAACTTGCTCGCGCGGCACCGATGCCATGCGCAGCATCTCATCCGCCGTCAAAATCTCCCCGGCCAGGCGTTCCGCCCGCTCCAGAGGCAGCATGTTTTCCAGGTCCATCCCCAGCCCGCGCCATTGCGCCTTGTGCCCGACAATCGCCGCCGCGTGGCCGGTGCTGTGGGTGATGGAGCCGCTGATATGCGCAGGCCATACCGGCGCACGGTCTTCACCGATGGCGGGCACGCAGTCCAGATGATCAAGCTGTTGCAGCGCCGCGCGGGCGCACACGCGACCGGCCAGAAATTCGGCCTGGCGCTTGGCCACCGAGCGCTGAATGCTGGCCGGGGGCGGTACGGCGCTGCGCTGGAAATCGCCAGCCACAAGCAAGGCCGGATCGAACCGGGTACTGAGAAACACCGTGCCCGGCAAGGGGTCGGGCAGTGGCCAACGGGCGTCGAGTGGGGTGCAGCAAGCGGGTAGGGGCGTCATGCGCGGTATTTTGCGTCAGTTGGCGCGCCGGTGGATAGCCCGAAACGGTTCAGGCGCGGTTCAGAGCCTGTTCAGGGGGAGTTCAGGGGCGCCTGCGTAGTCTGGCCCTACAGCCAAAACGCGTAGAGGCAAGCACCATGACTGCGATCAAAAAGCTGATGTTGGCGTTAACCATGCTCAGTGCCACCGCCGGGGTTCAGGCCAGCGACGGCGCGTTTGCGGCATTTGGCGAAAAAACCAAAAAATCCGGCAACCTGATTCAGCGTGTCAGCTTTGAAGATGCCGGCAGCCAGCCCGCGCCGTGGGGCCAGTCTCTGGGGCTTGTTGCCCCGCAACCGGCCTACCGCACCGGCTACGAACACCTCACAGGCCAATACAATGGCAACAAACTGCGCCCGCAAGACTTGCAGGGCCGCTATGATATCCCCCAGTCGGACAGTTGAATCGCCTTGGAGAGCCTTATGAAATTGCTGGTGGTTGAAGATGAGGCGTTGCTGCGTCATCACCTGCTGACTCGCCTGACAGACAGCGGGCATGTGGTCGAAGCCGTGGCCAATGCCGAAGAAGCCCTGTACCAGACCGGCCAATTCAACCATGACCTGGCGATCATCGATCTGGGCCTGCCCGGCATGGGCGGCCTGGACCTGATCCGCCAATTGCGTACCCAGGCCAAGACGTTCCCGATCCTGATCCTTACCGCCCGCGGCAACTGGCAGGACAAGGTTGAAGGCCTGGCGGCCGGCGCCGACGACTACGTGGTCAAGCCGTTCCAGTTCGAAGAGCTGGAAGCGCGGATGAACGCCTTGCTGCGTCGCTCCAGCGGGTTTACCCAGTCGACCATCGTCGCCGGGCCCTTGCTGCTGGACCTCAATCGCAAGCAAGCGTCGCTGGATGAACAGCCGCTGGCACTGACGGCTTATGAGTACCGGATTCTCGAATACCTCATGCGCCATCATCAGCAAGTGGTCGCGAAGGACCGCTTGATGGAACAGCTTTACCCCGATGACGACGAGCGTGATCCGAACGTGATCGAAGTGCTGGTCGGGCGCCTGCGCCGCAAGCTGGAAGGCCCGGCCGGGTTCAAGCCGATCGACACCGTGCGTGGCCTGGGCTACCTGTTCAATGAGCGCTGCCGTTGATTCGCTCGTTACGCGTACGCCTGATGCTCGCGGCCACCACCCTGGCCGTGTTGTTCATGCTCGGTTTGTTGCCCGCCATGCAAGGCGCGTTCAGCCTGGCGCTGCAGGATTCCATCGAGCAGCGCCTGGCGTCGGATGTCACCACGCTGATCTCCGCCGCGCGCGTGGAAAACAACCGCCTGCTGATGCCGGCACAGTTGCCGGACGAGCGCTTCAACCTCACCGACAGCCGCCTGCTGGGCTATATCTACGACCGCGAAGGCCATTTGGTGTGGCGCTCGCGGGCAACCCAGGAAGAAAACATCAACTACAAGCCGCGCTATGACGGGCGCGGCAACGAATTTGCGCGCATCCGCGAAGCCAATGGCCAGGAATTCTTCGTCTATGACGTGGAGGTCAAGCTGCTCGGCGGCAAGAGCGCGGCATTCAGTATCGTTGCGTTGCAACCGGTGCGTGAATACCAACTGACCCTTGAAGGGTTGCAGGAAAACCTCTACCTGGGCTTCGGCGCGGCGTTGCTGGTACTCCTGACCTTACTGTGGCTCGGCCTGACCTGGGGTTTGCAAGCCCTGCGCCGGTTAAGCCAGGAGCTTGACGAAATCGAAGGCGGCACCCGTGGGAGCCTGTCCGAAGAGCACCCGCGTGAATTGCTGCGGCTGACCGGTTCCCTCAACCGTTTGCTGCACAGCGAACGCGAGCAGCGTGCGCGCTATCGCGATTCCCTCGACGACCTGGCCCACAGCCTGAAAACCCCGCTGGCGGTGTTGCAGGGCGTGAGCGAAGACATGGCCCAGCGCCCTGAAGACCGTGACCAGGCCTGGGTGCTGCAATCGCAGATCGAACGCATGAGCCAGCAGATCGGCTACCAGTTGCAGCGCGCCAGCCTGCGCAAAAGCGGCCTGGTGCGCCATCAGGTGCGCCTGGAGCCGGTGCTGCAAAGCCTGTGCGACACGCTGGACAAGGTCTATCGGGATAAACGCGTAACCGTGGCATTCGACCTGCCGCCGGACTGCGACGTGCCCATCGAGAAAGGCGCCCTGCTGGAAATGCTCGGCAACCTGCTTGAAAACGCCTATCGCCTGTGTGTGCGCGAAGTGCGCATCAGCCTGGTCGAAAGCCTGGAAGGCACCGAGTTGTGCATCGAAGATGACGGCCCCGGCGTGCCCCCCGATCAGCGTGCGCGGATTCTGCAGCGGGGTGAGCGGCTGGACCGCCAGCATCCGGGGCAGGGCATTGGCCTGGCGGTGGTCAAGGACATCATTGAAAGCTATAGCGCCCGCTTGACCCTGGGCGATTCGCCGCTGGGCGGGGCGGCGTTCAGGATTCATTTTCCGGCGGTGTGATCTTCAGTGACTGTGCCGGCCTCATCGCAGGCAAGCCAGCTCCCACAGAGAAACCCGATAAACTGTGGGAGCCGGGCTTGCCCGCGATGAGGCCGGTACAGGCGCCACATGGCTAATGCTCTTGCTCGCGATAAGCCCCCGGCGTCAACCCTGTCCACTTCTTGAACGCCCGATGAAACGCCGACGGTTCGGAAAACCCCAACTGCTCGGCGATCTCCTGCAACGACAAGTCCGCACGCCCCAAATGGTAGATGGCGATATCTCGCCGCAGCTCATCCTTGAGCGCCTGAAAGCTGGTGCCTTCTTCCCGCAAATGCCGGCGCAGGGTTTGCGGGCTGATGTGCAGGTGCTGGGCGACGGCTTCAAGATCCGGCCAGGGTGTGCGATCGCGGCTGAGCAAGCGACGCAACTGGCTGCTCAGGCTGTCGCCTTCGTCGGGGCGCGACAACAGGTCGGCGGGGGAGCGCTCCAGAAAGTGTTTGAGGGTGCGCTCGTCCTGCAACAGCGGCAGCGTCAAATAGCGGGCGGGAAATACCAGGCTGCTGTTCGGCGCGCCGAATACCTGAGTGCAGGGAAACAGCAGGTCGTATTCCCCGGCATGCGCCGGCGCCGGGTAGCTGAAAGTGGCCTGGTGCAGGCGGATGCGCTGGCCGATCAGCCAACTGCCCAGGCGATGCCAGATCACCAGCAGGCATTCGCTGAGGAAGTGGTCCGGGTCCCACAACTGTGAGTCGTCCAGGCTCAAGCGCGCCATGTCGCCCTCTCTGGTCAGCTGCCAGCGCGGACCCTGCGGGAATAGGCTATAAAATAATAAGCCGCGCTCCAGAGCCTTCTCCAGGGTGCGGCAGTGAATCAGCGCGTGGCACATCATGGCGAAAGTGCCGCGTTTGCTCGGGCCTTCGGCAAAGCCCAGGTATTCGTCGTCCAGCGCCAGCCAGAGCACTTGCAGCAACCGGGTAAATTGCTCGGGGGCAATGCGGGCGCGGGGCTCGGTCAGCAGTTCGGGCGTGATGCCGACTTGATGCAACAGGCCCGAGTAGTCGTAACCCGACCGGCGCGCACCGCCGAGGGCGGCCCGGGCGTAGTGACTGGCGATGGTACGTTCACGCATGTGAGGGCCTCGTCCATGGAATGGCCGATGGTAGCCATCACCGGACAGGGCGACAAGGCGGATATCCGCCAAATTGTAGGACGAGATTCGGCGAGTGGGCGGAAATCCGCCACCTTCTCCGGCGTGCGACGGGACGATTGCAGCCCCTTGGCCCTGATGTCTAAAGGCCTTCAGGGATTTTCAGAAAAGTGGCACGGCGTTTGCGATAAGGATGACAGCGCAGGCCTGCTTTCCAGGACCTCGCAAACAACAAATCCCTCCAGTGCAGGAGGGTTCGCAATTCAAGTGTCGTGGGCAATGGCGGATCTTTGCCACACGGGACGATTGAGGAACTTTGCAATGACGACTCGTCAGCCACTGTACAAATCCCTGTATTTCCAGGTGATCGTTGCAATCGTTATCGGTATTTTGCTCGGTCACTTCTACCCGCAGACCGGCGTGGCCCTCAAGCCACTGGGTGACGGCTTTATCAAGCTGATCAAAATGGTCATCGCCCCGATCATCTTCTGCACCGTTGTCAGCGGCATCGCTGGCATGCAAAGCATGAAATCGGTCGGCAAAACCGGCGGCTACGCGCTGCTGTACTTCGAAATCGTTTCCACCATCGCCCTGCTGGTAGGCCTGGTCGTAGTCAACGTGATTGAGCCGGGTGCCGGCATGCACGTTGATGTCACCAAGCTCGACGCCTCGAAAATCGCGACCTACGTGACTCAAGGTGCGGACCAGAGCGTGGTTGGCTTCATCCTCAACGTGATCCCGAACACCATCGTCGGCGCGTTTGCCAACGGTGACATCCTGCAAGTGCTGATGTTCTCGGTGATCTTCGGTTTCGCCCTGCATCGCCTGGGTGCCTACGGCAAGCCGGTCCTGGACTTCATCGATCGCTTCGCCCACGTGATGTTCAACATCATCAACATGATCATGAAGCTCGCGCCAATCGGTGCCCTGGGCGCCATGGCGTTCACCATCGGCGCCTACGGTGTAGGTTCCCTGGTGCAACTGGGCCAGCTGATGATCTGCTTCTACATCACCTGCATCCTGTTCGTGGTGGTGGTGCTGGGTGCCATCTGCCGCGCGCACGGTTTCAGCGTGTTGAAGCTGGTTCGCTACATCCGTGAAGAGCTGTTGATCGTACTGGGTACTTCCTCCTCCGAATCCGCACTGCCACGCATGCTGATCAAGATGGAGCGTCTGGGCGCGAAGAAATCCGTAGTAGGCCTGGTGATTCCAACCGGCTACTCCTTCAACCTCGACGGTACTTCGATCTACCTGACCATGGCGGCTGTGTTCATCGCTCAGGCGACTGACACTCACATGGACATCACTCACCAGATCACCCTGCTGCTGGTGCTGCTGTTGTCCTCCAAAGGCGCTGCAGGCGTGACCGGTTCGGGCTTCATCGTGCTGGCCGCCACCCTGTCGGCCGTGGGCCACTTGCCGGTTGCCGGCCTGGCGCTGATCCTGGGTATCGACCGCTTCATGTCCGAAGCCCGCGCGCTGACCAACCTGGTGGGTAACGCCGTTGCCACCATCGTTGTGGCCAAGTGGGTCAAGGAACTGGACACCGACAAGCTGCAGAGCGAGCTGGCGTCCGGCGGTACCGGTATCTCCGATACCCGCCCGCAAGATGACCTGGGTGTGGCCGAAGGCGCTGCTCCTGCCGTCAAGTAAAATGCCTGAGGTGTAAATAACACCGAAAGCCATGCAAGCGCCCCGACCTGTTCGGGGCGTTTGCGTTTCTGGGGTACAGTAACGTTTTGTATTGAAACGCCTGCGGGAGGCCTGATGGACAGTGTGGATCTGAACGTCCTGCGCAGCGTGCTTGAGTGGCGCCGCGCCGGGCAGCGAGTGGTGTTGTACAGCGTGGTGCAGACCTGGGGCAGCGCGCCGCGCCCGCCGGGGGCAATGCTCGCGCTTCGCGGCGACGGTGTGGTGATCGGTTCGGTCTCCGGGGGCTGCATCGAAGATGACTTGATTGCTCGCTTGCAAGATGGCCGTCTCGCGGAGGATGGCCCACCGGTACAACTGGTGACCTACGGCGTCACGCGTGACGAAGCCGCGCGGTTTGGCCTGCCATGCGGCGGCACGTTGCGCCTGACCGAAGAGCGCGTGGGCGACTGGGAATGGGTCGCGCAGTTACTCGCGCGTTGCGAAGACCACCAGATTGTCGCGCGCGAACTGAACCTGGCCACTGGCGAGGTGACCCTCAGCGGCGCGAGCAAAACCGACGTGGTGACCTTCGACGGCGAACATCTGCGCGCTATCTATGGCCCGCGCTGGCGCCTGCTGTTGATCGGCGCCGGGCAGCTCTCACGCTATGTGGCGGAAATGGCGCGCTTGCTGGATTTCGAAGTGCTGATCTGCGACCCGCGCGAAGAGTTCGTCTACGGCTGGGAAGACCAGCACGGCCGCTTTGTGCCGGGCATGCCGGATGAGGCGGTGCTGAATATCCAGACCGACGAGCGCACGGCCATCGTGTGCCTGACGCACGATCCGCGCCTGGATGACATGGCCTTGCTCACGGCGCTGAATTCTTCAGCGTTCTACATTGGTGCTTTGGGCTCGCGGGTCAACAGTCAGAAACGTCGGGAAAACCTGGCGGCACTGGGGTTGTCGGCGGAGGCCATTGCGCGTTTGCACGGGCCGATCGGCTTGCATATCGGCAGCCATACGCCTGCGGAAATCGCGCTGTCGCTGCTGGCGGAAATTGTCGCGATCAAGAACGGCGTGGCACCGATGCAGAAAAAACCGTTGCCGGTGGTGGCCGAGTGACCGTCACTGCGATTGTGTTGGCGGCGGGGCAGGGCAGCCGTTTCCGCGCTGAAGCCGGGGCGGACCAGGATAAGTTGCTGGCGGATTGCGTTGGCCTGGACGGCGTGGTTCGGCCGGTGATCGAGCAGGTGCTGATGAACCTGCCTGAACGGGTGTTCAAGCGCGTGCTGGTGACCTCACCGGACCGGCTTGAAGTGATTCAACTAGGCGCAGCCTATGGTTGTGAAGTTCTGTTGCTGAACTCGGCCGGCATGGGCGACAGCATTGCGGCGGCGGTCACGGCCAGTGAATCGGCTGACGGCTGGTTGGTAGTGCTGGGGGATATGCCGTTTATCAGGTCTTCCAGCATTGAGCGGGTGATTGACGCGCTGGAAGAGGGGGGCATCAGCGTGCCGGTATCTGCTGGTGAGTATGGGCATCCTGTGGCGTTTGATCGTGCGTTCGGTCCGGGGCTGATGGCGTTAGTCGGTGATCGCGGGGCCAGGCCGTTGTTTGCACGGGCATCGGTGCGCGAAGTGTTGGTGCAAGACTCCGGTGTACTGTGGGATGTCGACCTGCCTTCTCGTTTGAATTTCATACCGCAGTAAATCTGGTGGGAGCTGGCTTGCCTGCGATTGCTATCGAGCAGTCACATAAGTACTCACTGAAATGCCGCTATCGCAGGCAAGCCAGCTCTCACAGTCGAGTGCATTTCAAACAATCCGAATGGCACAAAAAAGCCCCGCCTGATCACTCAGGCGGGGCTTTTTAGTCACTGATGGAATCAGGCGAGAGGTTTGCTCTCGTGTTCTGCTTCCTGTGCTGCGGCAGCAGCTGCTGCAGCTTCAGCTTCCTTGCGACGACGACGCACTTCACGTGGGTCGTTCGGTGCACGGCCGTTTTCGGTCAGGGCGCTGACCGGTGCGGTTTCAACCACTGGCGCTGCCACTTCGGCAACGACCGGCGCTTCTACCACTGGCGCAGGCTCAACGACCGGAGCGGCTTCAACCACAGGCGCAGGCTCGGCAGCTACAGGTTCGGTAACCGGTGCTGGCGCTTCTTCTGCCACGGGGGCAGGCGCCGGTGCTTCAACCGGAGTTGCTGGTTCGGCAGTCCACTGGAAGGCGGTCTGTTCTTCGCGAACTTCACGCACTTCTGGAGCGGCTTCGACGACCGGTGTTTCCACAGCGGCTTGAACCTCGGGCTCAGGCTCAACCACAGGTGCCGGCTCAACGACCGCCACTTCAACTTCTGGTTGGGCTTCAGGTGCCTGGGCAACTTCCACTTCCGGAACAACTGGCGCTTCGATTGGGGTAGTCGCTTCGACAACCGGTGTCTCTACAACTGGCGCTTCAACTGCAGGTGTTTCAACAACCGGCGCTTCAACCACTGGGGTTTGGGCGGCAGGTGCTTCAACCGCTACGGTTTCTTCGACAGCAGCAGTAGCGCGTTCAGCCTGCTCGTGAGCCTGGGCTTCGGCAGGTGCGCTGATGACCGAGCTGGCAACAGCAGCGGTAACGGCCAGGCCGGCAGCCAGTTCGGCGCCAGTCGGTTCGCTGGTCGCAGCTTCTGCGTTCTCGCCGGTTTCTTCCGAGCCTTCGATCACGTTGCCGTTGGCATCACGCTGACGTTCACGACGGTTGCTGCGGCGACGCTGGCCACGGGAGCGGCGGCGTGGACGATCGCCTTCGGCGTTGTCCTGGCCGTCTTCGTGCTGCTCCTCACCGGTCAGTACTTCTTCTTCGCTGGCGGCAGCGGCCTGCTCGGCGCGTGGTTGACGCTCTTCACGCGGTGGGCGCGGCTGGCGCTCTTCACGTGGGGCGCGCTCTTCACGCGGCTGGCGGGCCGGGCGTTCTTCGCTGGCGGCTTCAGCGGCGACGGCAGGTGCGGCATCCAGCGGCTCGCGCAATTCACGCACGCGCTCTTCACGCTCGCCACGTGGTTTGCGGTCTTCACGTGGGGCGCGCGGAGTACGTGGTGCGCGCTCTTCGCGTGGTGCACGTTCTTCACGGGCTACGGTTGGGGTTTCTTCACGCACTTCGCGGGCTTCGCGAGGCTGACGCTCTTCGCGTGGGGCGCGCTCCTCACGCGGTGCTCGTTCTTCGCGCGGCTTGCGCTCTTCGTCGCGGCGACCGTTGCGGTTACGGCTCTGTTGGCGACCGTTGCGACGCTCTTCGTTACGTGCCGGGCGTTCGGCAACCGGTTTTTCAACCACAACCGGCGCAACGGGCTCTTCCTTGGTGGCGAACAGGCTGACCAACGACTTCACCAGACCCTTGAACAGGCTTGGCTCAGGCAGGGCGGCAGGAGCGGCAACCGGAGCGGCGGCTTCGGTCGGAACCGGCGCGTTGGCGCGGGCCGGCGCAGTCTTGACCGCGGCTTCCTGGCGAACCAGGGTGCGGGTAGCAGCGGCCGGCTGGACTTCTTCCACTTCGGCAGCGGCAGCAGCGATTTCGTAGCTGGACTGGTTGTTGTGGGCTTCCGGGCTGTCATCACGCAGGCGCTGCACTTCGAAGTGCGGCGTTTCGAGGTGATCGTTCGGCAGAATGACGATGCGGGCACGGGTGCGCAGTTCGATCTTGGTGATCGAGTTGCGTTTTTCGTTGAGCAGGAAGGCGGCGACCGGGATCGGCACTTGCGCGCGGACTTCGGCGGTGCGGTCTTTCAGGGCTTCTTCTTCGATCAGGCGCAGGATCGCCAGGGACAGCGATTCAACGTCACGGATGATGCCGGTGCCGTTGCAACGCGGGCAGACGATGCCGCTGCTCTCGCCCAGGGAGGGGCGCAGGCGCTGACGGGACATTTCCAGCAGGCCGAAGCGCGAAATGCGGCCGACTTGCACGCGGGCACGGTCAGCTTCCAGGCATTCGCGGACTTTCTCTTCCACGGCGCGCTGGTTCTTGGCGGGGGTCATGTCGATGAAGTCGATCACGATCAGGCCGCCGATATCACGCAGACGCAGCTGGCGGGCGATTTCTTCAGCCGCTTCCAGGTTGGTCTGCAGGGCGGTTTCTTCGATGTCGCTACCCTTCGTGGCGCGCGCCGAGTTGATGTCGATGGACACCAGGGCTTCGGTCGGGTCGATCACGATGGAGCCGCCGGAAGGCAGTTCGACCACGCGCTGGAAGGCGGTCTCGATCTGGCTTTCGATCTGGAAACGGTTGAACAGCGGAACGCTGTCTTCGTACAGCTTGATCTTGCTGGCGTACTGCGGCATCACCTGGCGGATGAAGGTCAGGGCTTCGTCCTGGGCTTCAACGCTGTCGATCAGCACTTCGCCGATGTCCTGGCGCAGGTAATCGCGGATGGCGCGGATGATCACGTTGCTTTCCTGGTAGATCAGGAACGGCGCGGAACGGTCCAGCGAAGCTTCTTTGATGGCGGTCCACAGTTGCAGCAGGTAGTCGAGGTCCCACTGCATTTCTTCGCTGCTGCGGCCCAGGCCGGCGGTGCGAACGATCAGGCCCATGTCGGCCGGTGCGATCAGGCCGTTCAGCGCTTCACGCAGTTCGTTGCGCTCTTCGCCTTCGATGCGACGGGAAATGCCGCCGGCACGCGGGTTGTTCGGCATCAGGACCAGGTAGCGGCCCGCCAGGCTGATGAAGGTGGTCAGGGCGGCGCCCTTGTTGCCACGTTCTTCTTTTTCCACCTGAACGATGACTTCCTGGCCTTCGCTCAGGACGTCCTTGATGTTCACGCGGCCTTCGGGGGCTTTCTTGAAGTATTCGCGGGAGATTTCTTTGAGGGGCAGGAAGCCGTGGCGCTCGGAGCCGAAATCGACAAAGGCAGCCTCAAGGCTTGGTTCGATGCGAGTAATACGGCCTTTATAGATGTTGGCCTTCTTTTGCTCGCGTGCACCGGATTCGATGTCCAGGTCGTAGAGGCGTTGGCCATCTACCAGTGCAACACGCAACTCTTCGGGTTGAGTTGCGTTAATCAGCATTCTTTTCATGTTGTACCGTCGGTTTCCGGGCTGCCGGAAACGGCGTTCGGCACACACGACTTCTCACGGTCGGTGTCAGGTGCGTCAAGAGTGGTTGGCCACTCCAGTGTCCAGCAAATACAAGCCAATTGGGCCGGTATCGCGACGGACGCGTCCTGCTTGTTAGCGGTGGTGACAGAGGCACCACTTCAACAAAAGCTAAGGTCAGGAGGAGGAATCAACCGGCGACTGTGGACGAGATGAAGCGTCTAAATATAAGCCTAGTGCTACACGGTCCGACGGTTGTGCATCTCCACCCTACACGTATCCCTGATAATTCGGGTGCTGCCGCGCGCAGAATCCGCAGCGGGTTGGCATTTACCGTGTTCTCCAATGGGGAGTCCACGCTCATGGCTAAACAAGACTGGGTGTGGGCGACTGCGCTCTCACTCAGCTCTTAACAGGCGTTGTTTCCGAAGTATTCGCCGTGGTCTGTTCAAGACTGACTGCACTTTGTGAACTGGCCGTAAATATCGGCGCAGAACGCGAGTATTCACTCTGCTTTCTGCACTCGCTTCAGGCCTCATGTCACCTGCGCTTGTTACAATCTTGAGCCTTCCAGGGTGGCGAAAGCCCCGTAGGACGGCCTCGCGTCCTGATGAATTGCGATGGTCAGGGCCGGCAGTTTGCCGCAAGTCCTCTGGCCAGGCCGCTTTTGGCGGCGTTCGCGACTATAGCAGCAATGATTAAGTGCTTCAATTCCATAAAAAATTGTTATCATCGCCGCCATGACGACTCCCGACCCCCAGACCCCCAGCGTCCAGCTGCTTGAGGTCTCGCCGGAATATGCCGGCCAACGCATCGACAATTTTCTCCTGGCCAGGCTCAAAGGCGTGCCCAAGACCTTGATTTACCGCATCTTGCGTAAAGGCGAAGTGCGGGTGAACAAGGGGCGGATCAAGCCTGAGTACAAGCTGCAGGCGGGCGATATCGTCCGTGTGCCGCCGGTCCGTGTGCCTGAGCGCGACGAGCCCGTGCCGCTGGCCCAGGGCTTGCTGCAGCGTCTTGAGGCATCGATTGTCTTTGAAGATAACAAGCTGATCGTGATCAACAAGCCTTGCGGCATTGCGGTTCACGGCGGCAGCGGCCTGAATTTCGGCGTGATCGAAGCCTTCCGTCAGTTGCGCCCCGATGCCAAGGAGCTGGAGCTGGTCCATCGCCTGGACCGCGACACCTCCGGCCTGCTGATGATCGCCAAGAAGCGCAGCATGCTGCGCCACCTGCACACCGCCCTGCGTGGCGATGGCGTGGACAAGCGCTACATGGCGCTGGTGCGTGGCAACTGGGCCAGTTCGATCAAGAGCGTTCGCGCGCCGTTGCAGAAGAGCAACCTGCGTTCCGGCGAGCGTATGGTCGAAGTGGACGAGGAGGGCAAAGAGGCGCTGACCCTGTTCAAGGTGCTGCGCCGCTTCGGCGATTTCGCGACTATGGTCGAGGCCAAGCCTGTGACCGGGCGGACACACCAGATTCGCGTGCACACCCTGCACGCAGGCCATTGCATTGCCGGCGACACCAAATACGGCGACGAGGATTTCTCCAAAGAGATCCGCGATCTGGGCGGCAAGCGCCTGTTCCTGCACGCTTACATGTTGACCGTGCCGTTGCCCGATGGCGGTGAACTGAAGCTGCAGGCGCCGGTCGATGAAATGTGGGCCAAGACCGTGGAGCGTTTGAGTGTCGCACCCTGATTACAAGCTGCTGATTTTTGACTGGGACGGCACCTTGTGTAATTCCATTGGCCGCATCGTGGAGTCCATGCACATGGCCTCGACCCGCTCGGGCTTTGAGCTGTGCACCGATCTGGCGGTCAAGGGGATTATCGGCCTGGGGTTGCCTGAGGCGATCCGTACGCTTTACCCGCAGATCAGCGATGCTGAACTGGTGGCCTTTCGCGATCACTACGCGGATCACTATATTGCGTTGGAGGCGACGCCTTCGCCGTTGTTTGACGGCGTGGCGCAGTCGCTCGAAGCCTTTCGCGCCGAGGGTTATCGCTTGGCGGTGGCAACCGGCAAGGCGCGTCGCGGGCTTGATCGCGTACTCAAGGCGCATGGCTTTGAAGCGTATTTCGATATCACTCGCGCCGCTGATGAAACCGCCAGCAAGCCCCATCCGCTGATGCTTGAGCAGATTCTCGCGCACTGTGGTGTTGCGCCGCGCCAGGCCTTGATGGTGGGCGATGCGTCCTTCGACCTGATGATGGCGCGCAATGCGGGCATGGACAGCGTGGCAGTCAGCTATGGCGCCCAGTCTGCCGAAGCATTGCAGCAATACGAGCCGCGGCTGACGATTGATCATTTTTCCGAATTGCAGGCCTGGCTGAGCCGGGCCCAATAAGTCTTTGCTGGGGTTGATGGCATGAGTGACGAGTGGAAAGCGCCTGAAAAGGCCGAGAGCAATGACGAGAAAAGCTGGAAGCTGCTGGAAAAAACGCTGCTCGCCAGTGTGCAGGAGCAGCGTCGTTCGCGGCGTTGGGGGATTTTCTTCAAGCTGCTGACCTTTGTTTACCTGCTCGGCATGCTCGCCTTGTTCAGCCCGTTGATGGACATGGAAAAAAGCGCCACCCGTGGCAGCAACTACACCGCGCTGATCGAGGTGCGCGGGGTGATCGCCGACAAGGAGTCCGCCAGCGCTGACAATATCGTCAGCAGCCTGCGCGCCGCGTTCGAGGATCCCAAGGTCAAAGGTGTGATCCTGCGTATCAACAGCCCGGGCGGCAGCCCGGTGCAGTCGGGTTATGTGTACGACGAGATTCGTCGTCTGCGCGCGTTGCATCCGGATACCAAGCTGTACGCGGTGATTGCCGACCTCGGCGCTTCAGGTGCCTATTACATCGCCAGTGCTGCTGACCAGATTTATGCCGACAAGGCCAGCCTAGTGGGCTCCATTGGCGTGACGGCGGCCGGTTACGGGTTTGTCGGCACCATGGAAAAACTGGGGGTGGAGCGTCGTACTTACACGTCGGGCGAGCACAAGTCCTTTCTTGATCCGTTCCAGCCGCAAAAGGCTGATGAAACCCAGTTCTGGCAAGGCGTGCTCGACACCACTCACCGTCAGTTCATCGCCAGCGTGAAGCAGGGGCGTGGGGATCGCCTGAAGGACAAGGATCATCCGGAGTTGTTTTCCGGCCTGGTGTGGTCAGGCGAGCAGGCGTTGCCGCTGGGCTTGATCGACGGCCTGGGCAGTGCGAGTTCGGTGGCGCGGGACGTGATCGGCGAGAAGGAACTGGTGGATTTCACCGTTCAGGAATCGCCGTTTGATCGGTTCTCCAAGAAGCTCGGCGCCAGCGTGGCGGAGAAGCTGGCGCTGTACATGGGCTTCCAGGGGCCGACCCTGCGCTGAAATTTCAGCTCTGCTGAAGAGTCAGGTGTGGGAGCGGGCTTGCCCGCGATTTCGGTAGTTCAGCCAGCCTTTATATTGGCTGATACACCGCTATCGCAGGCAAGCCAGCTCCCATATTTGGTTTGAGGTGTGTTTAAGGGATTTGTACGCCTTCAGCCAGCAGCATGCCCACCAGGCTAATCAAGGGAAGGCCGATCAGGCTGGTCGCATCCGGCCCTTCTGTGCTCTGGAACAGGCTTACCCCCAGCCCCTCGGCCTTGAAGCTGCCCGCGCAGTCATACGGTTGCTCAATTCGCAGGTAACGTTCGATTCGCTCAACGTCCAGTTCGCGCATCTGCACGGTGAACGGCACGCAGTCCACCTGGCAGTGCCCGGTCTCGGTGTTCAGCAGTGCGAGGCCGGTGAGAAAACTGACCCGTTTGCCGCTGGCTGCCAGCAATTGGTCTCGCGCGTTCTCAAAGGTGTGGGGTTTGCCGATGATGCGGCCTTCCAGTGCGGCCACCTGGTCGGAGCCGATGATCAGGTGCCCCGGGTGGCTGGCGGCGAGGGCACGAGCTTTCTGCTCGGCGAGGCGTTTGACCAGTTCGGCGGCAGGCTCATTGGCGCGACGGCTTTCGTCAATGTCCGGCGAGCTGCAGATGAACGGCAGGTGCAGGCGGCTCAGCAATTCCCGGCGATAAACCGAGCTGGATGCAAGTAATAAAGGCAGCATGGGCGTCTCCTCAGGGCAGGCGGGGATTCTAGCGGGGCGACCGGCTGACGCACAGGGCCGAATTTTCTTTGACATGGCCGGGTGCATCCCTATAATGCTGCGCCTATGTTGAATGACCCGATTCCACCTCACGTTGACCCGCGCAAATTGGCTGATCGTGGCACTTCCTTTCAAGGTGAGTTGCTGCTGGCCGATTTGGAGAGACTCTGCGACCCGCTTTCCGACACTGTCGGTACGGTGCAGGCCAAATTCGTTTTTGAACGAGATGAACGTAAGTCTGTGGTAATCCACAGCTTTATCGACACCGAAGTCAAAATGGTTTGCCAGCGTTGTCTTGAGCTGGTCACCCTGCCGATCCACAGCGAGTGCAGTTATGCTGTGGTGAAGGAGGGTGCGAATACCCAGTCGTTGCCGAAAGGTTATGACGTGCTGGAACTGGGCGAAGATCCTTTGGATCTGCATGCACTGATCGAGGAGGAGCTTCTGCTCGCCTTGCCCATTGTGCCTGCTCATCATCCGGAAGAATGCCAGCAGCCGGCGGGCCTCGATGACGAGCCCGAACCGAGCGAGGACGAGGTAACGCGGTCCAACCCGTTCAGTGTATTGGCGCAGTTAAAGCGTGACCCAAACGTTTAGGAGTTAATCAATTATGGCTGTTCAGCAGAACAAAAAATCCCGCTCCGCCCGTGACATGCGCCGTTCGCACGACGCTCTCGAGGCTAGCACCCTGTCCGTAGAAAAGACCACCGGTGAAGTTCACCTGCGTCACCACGTATCGCCAGAAGGCGTATACCGTGGCCGTAAAGTGATCGACAAGGGCGCTGACGAGTAATCACTTGTCTGCTCTAGTCATCGCGATAGACGCAATGGGCGGGGACTTCGGTCCCCGCAGCATTGTTCAGGCCTGCATTGCCAGCCTGTCCGCTACACCCTCGTTGCACCTGACCCTTGTCGGTCAACCCTCCTTACTTGAAGAACTGATTGCCAGCCATCCGGCGGTGGATCGCGCGCGCCTGAGCATTACGCCGGCCAGCGAAACCATCAGCATGGATGACAAGCCGGCGGCGGCCCTGCGTGGCAAGCCCGACTCTTCAATGCGGGTGGCCCTTGAGCTGCTGCGCGACGGCAAGGTGCAAGCCTGCGTCAGTGCCGGCAATACCGGGGCGCTGATGGCCCTGTCGCGGCATGTGCTCAAGACCCTGCCGGGGATTGACCGGCCGGCGATGGTCGCGGCGATACCCACGCAAAAAGGCTACTGTCAGCTGTTGGACCTGGGCGCGAACGTCGATTGCAGCGCCGAGCACCTGCTCCAGTTTGCCGTCATGGGCTCGGTGGCCGCCGAAGCGCTGGGCGTGGCCCGGCCTCGTGTGGCGCTGCTGAACATCGGCACCGAAGACATCAAGGGCAATCAGCAGGTCAAGCTGGCCGCCACCTTGTTGCAAGGCGCGCGGGGCTTGAACTACGTCGGCTTTGTCGAAGGGGATGGCCTGTACCGCGGCGAAGCCGATGTGGTGGTGTGCGATGGGTTTGTCGGCAATATCCTGCTCAAATCCAGCGAGGGTCTGGCGACCATGATCGCCACGCGTATCGAGGCGTTGTTCAAACGTAACCTGGCGTCGCGTATGGTGGGCGCCCTGGCGCTGCCGTTGATGAAGCGCCTGCAGGCTGACCTGGCGCCGGCGCGGCATAACGGTGCGAGCTTTCTGGGCTTGCAGGGCATCGTGATAAAAAGCCACGGCTCGGCCGGCGTGCAGGGTTTTCAAAGTGCGATTGCTCGAGCGTTGATCGAGATTCAGGAAAACCTGCCGCAACGCTTGCACGGCCGTCTCGAGGATCTGTTGCCTTAGGCGAATCGGCCCGGGAATGCTTAAATGTGACCGGCCAGTTCAATTGACCATCCAATCTGTCAGTTTCGTGCGCTCCCACCGTAGGAGTGCACATTTTTGACGACCAGATCATTAGGGGCTTGTTACATGTCTACATCCCTCGCATTCGTCTTCCCAGGGCAGGGTTCGCAGTCCCTCGGCATGTTGGCCGAGCTGGGCGCGCAACATCCGCAGGTCTTGGAAACCTTCAAGGAAGCTTCCGACGCTCTGGGTTACGACCTGTGGGCGCTGACCCAGCAAGGGCCGGAAGAGCAACTCAATCAAACCGACAAAACCCAACCGGCCATCCTGACCGCTTCGATCGCCTTGTGGCGCTTGTGGCTGGCCGAAGGTGGTGCACGCCCGGCGTTCGTCGCCGGTCACAGCCTGGGTGAATACAGCGCTTTGGTGGCCGCGGGCAGCCTGACCCTCGGCGAGGCCGTCAAACTGGTCGAGCGTCGTGGTCAACTGATGCAGGAGGCCGTACCGGCCGGTCAGGGCGGCATGGCCGCTATTCTGGGCCTGGACGATGCCGTCGTGATTGAAGCCTGCGCCGAAGCGGCTCAAGGCGAAGTGGTCAGCGCGGTGAACTTCAACTCCCCTGGCCAGGTGGTGATCGCCGGCGCCAAGGCCGCTGTTGAACGTGCCATCGAAGGCTGCAAAGCCCGTGGCGCCAAGCGCGCATTGCCGTTGCCGGTGAGCGTGCCGTCCCATTGCGAGCTGATGCGCCCGGCCGCCGAGCGTTTTGCCGAGTCCATCGCCGCCATCAACTGGCAGGCGCCGCAGATTCCGCTGGTGCAGAACGTCAGCGCGGCCGTCGCCGCCGACCTCGACACCCTCAAGCGTGACCTGCTGGAGCAACTGTACAAGCCGGTGCGCTGGGTTGAATCGGTCCAGACCCTGGCCGCCAACGGCGCCACCGAGTTGGTCGAGTGCGGCCCGGGCAAGGTCCTGGCCGGCCTGAACAAGCGCTGCGCCGACGGCGTATCGACTGCCAACCTCAATACACCTGACGCCTTCGCTGCCGCTCGCGCGGCGCTGGCCTGAACCCCTTGAACGAAGGAGAAGCCTGCATGAGTCTGCAAGGTAAAGTTGCACTGGTTACCGGCGCCAGCCGTGGCATTGGCCAGGCGATCGCCCTGGAACTGGGCCGTCAGGGCGCCGTTGTGATCGGTACCGCCACATCCGCCTCGGGCGCCGAGCGTATCGCCGCGACCCTGAAGGAAAACGGCGTGCAAGGCACCGGCCTTGAGCTGAACGTGACCAGCGATGAATCGGTTGCAGCAGTGCTGGCCGAGATCACCGCTCAGTTCGGCGCGCCGGCGATTCTGGTGAACAACGCCGGTATCACCCGCGACAACCTGATGATGCGCATGAAAGACGACGAGTGGTACGACGTGGTCGATACCAACTTGAACAGTCTGTTTCGCCTGTCCAAGGGCGTTTTGCGCGGCATGACCAAGGCGCGTTGGGGCCGAATTATCAATATTGGCTCCGTAGTGGGTGCCATGGGCAACGCAGGCCAAGTAAACTACGCGTCCGCCAAGGCCGGTCTGGAAGGTTTCAGCCGTGCACTGGCGCGTGAAGTCGGTTCGCGTTCGATTACGGTCAACTCGGTGGCCCCAGGGTTCATCGACACCGATATGACCCGCGAACTGCCCGAAGCACAGCGTGAAGCCTTGCTGACCCAGATTCCGCTGGGCCGTCTGGGCCAGGCTCAAGAGATCGCCAATGTGGTCACTTTCCTGGCATCCGACGGTGCGGCATACGTGACTGGGGCTACAATCCCGGTGAACGGCGGGATGTACATGAGTTAAATTGTGACGGATCGCTTCAAAAAAATGTCATACGAGCTGTCTAAAATCCGTTATAAAGCTGCAACTTAATTTATAGGCAGGTGGTCGACCGGGTACAGGGTGAAGCTTTCAGTTGAAAAGCTGAAAAGCCTTTCTATACACTTACCCACTGGCCAGCTGCCTGAATTTGTCCATTAGGAGTGAAAACAAGGTATGAGCACCATCGAAGAGCGCGTCAAGAAAATCGTTGCCGAGCAACTGGGCGTTAAAGAAGAAGAAGTGACCAACTCCGCTTCCTTCGTTGAAGACCTGGGTGCCGACTCCCTTGACACCGTTGAGCTGGTGATGGCTCTGGAAGAGGAATTCGAGACCGAAATCCCGGACGAAGAAGCTGAAAAAATCACTACTGTTCAAGCTGCTATCGACTACGTTACTGCCCACCAGGCGTAATAGTTTGTAAGTCGTCGCTTGCTGTCAGGGAAAAACCGCACTGCTGTAACGGCGTGCGGTTTTTTCTTTAGCGGTGATGAAAAGTGAGCTCTGAAGCAAAGTGTCGTCATTAGAAAAAGGAGAGTGCTGTGTCGCGTAGACGCGTCGTAGTCACCGGTATGGGTATGTTGTCGCCACTGGGTACGGATGTGCCGAGCAGTTGGCAGGGCATTCTGGCTGGCCACAGTGGTATTGGTCTGATCGAACACACGGACCTTTCTGCCTATTCCACCCGTTTTGGCGGCTCGGTAAAGGGCTTCAATGTCGAGGAATACCTCTCGGTCAAAGAGGCCCGCAAACTCGACCTGTTTATTCAATACGGCCTGGCCGCCGGTTTTCAGGCAGTGCGCAATGCCGGCCTGGAAGTCACCGACGCCAACCGTGAGCGCATCGGCGTGGCCATGGGTTCGGGTATTGGCGGTTTGACCAATATCGAGGAAACCAGCCGCACGCTGCACGATTCCGGTCCTCGTCGAATTTCACCGTTCTTCGTACCGGGCTCGATCATCAATATGATTTCCGGTTTCCTGTCCATCCATCTGGGTGCCCAGGGGCCTAACTACGCCATCGCCACGGCGTGCACCACCGGCACGCACTGCATCGGCATGGCGGCACGCAACATTGCCTATGACGAAGCGGACGTGATGATCGCCGGCGGCGCCGAAATGGCCGCCTGCGGCCTCGGCATGGGCGGCTTCGGCGCGTCCCGTGCGCTGTCGACCCGCAACGACGAACCGACCCGCGCCAGCCGCCCTTGGGACAAGGGCCGGGATGGTTTCGTGTTGTCCGACGGCGCCGGCGCCCTGGTGCTGGAAGAGCTGGAGCATGCCAAGGCGCGTGGAGCCACCATCTACGCCGAGCTGATCGGTTTTGGCATGAGCGGTGACGCTTACCACATGACCTCGCCACCGTCTGACGGTGCCGGCGCCGCGCGTTGCATTTCCAACGCCCTGCGCGATGCGAAGGTCAACGCCAACCAGGTGCAGTACATCAACGCACACGGCACGTCGACCCCGGCGGGTGACCTGGCGGAAGCCGAGGCGATCAAGTCGGTGTTCGGCGAGCACGCCTACAAGCTGGCGGTCAGTTCCACCAAGTCCATGACCGGCCACTTGTTGGGCGCCGCGGGGGCGGTCGAGGCGATCTTCAGCGTGATGGCCATCAAGGACCAGGTCGCGCCGCCGACCATCAACCTCGATGAGCCGGACGAAGGCTGCGACCTCAACTTCGTGCCGCACGAAGCCCAACCGATGCCGATCGATGTGGTGATCTCCAACTCGTTCGGCTTTGGCGGCACCAACGGTTCCCTGGTGTTCCGCCGGTTCGCCGAGTGATGGACAGCTGGGTCGACGGTCTGCCGGCGGACAGCGTGCCTCTGAAAGATCGCGGCCTTGCCTATGGCGATGGCCTGTTTGAAACCATCGCGGTCAAGGCCGGGCAGCCCGTGCTGCTCGACCGTCACCTGCAACGCCTCGCCGAGGGTTGCAGGCGCCTTGCTTTCGTGGCGGATCACGCACTGATCCGCAGCGAAGTGCTGGCCTACGCCATGGCCCTTGGCGACGGTGTGCTCAAATTGATGCTTACCCGCGGCGATAGCCAGCGCGGTTATGGCATCAACCCCGGCGCGCCTGTGCGCCGTATTCTGCAGGGCAATCCGCCCGCTACCTATCCCGAAGCTCATGGAATCGATGGCATCCGCCTGTTTCCGTGCGCCACCCGCTTGGCCGAGCAGCCGTTGCTGGCCGGTCTCAAGCACCTCAACCGCCTTGAACAAGTGATTGCCCGCGCCGAGTGGCAAGACGCCGCGCATGCCGAAGGCTTGATGCTGGATGTGTCCGGTCGCGTGGTCGAAGGCGTATTCAGTAACCTGTTTATGGTGACTGACGGCGTCCTTATGACCGCTGATCTGAATCGCTGTGGCGTTGCCGGCGTGATGCGCGCCGAGATTCTGGCTCAGGCGCAAGCGCTGGGCGTCCCGGTGGCCGTGGCTGACATCAGCCTTGAACAGTTGCAAGCGGCTGATGAAGTCTTTGTCTGCAACAGCGTATATGGCATTTGGCCGGTGCGCGGCTGCGCTGCGATGAGCTGGCCGGTTGGGCCGCTCACCCGTAAACTGCAGGGCATTGTTCGCGCGCTATTGGATATTTGAGTTGATACGAAAACTGGTTTTACTGCTGCAGATCAGCCTGGTCTCGGCGGCGTTGCTGCTGGGCTTTTCGGCCTGGAAGCTCGACTCCGCATTGAAGCAGCCCCTGAAGCTGACTCAGGAACAATTGCTCGACGTGCCTGCCGGAGCAACCCCGACGGGCACTTTCAATCGCCTTGAAACCGAAGGCGTGCTCGACGATGCCTTCTGGTTGCGCCTGTATTGGCGCTTCAATCTTGAGGGCCAGCCGCTGCACAGTGGCGAATACCGCATGACGCCCGGTCTGACCGCCGAGGGCCTGATCGGCCTGTGGCAACGGGGTGAAGTGGTGCAATACAGCCTGACCCTCGTCGAGGGCTGGAATTTCCGCCAGGTGCGTTCGGCCCTGGCCAAGCACGAGAAGATCGTGCAGACCTTGTCGGGCCTCAGCGACAGCGAAGTGATGGACAAACTTGGCCACCCCGGCGTGTTCCCCGAAGGGCGCTTCTTTCCTGACACTTACCGCTTCGTGCGCGGCATGACCGACGTCGACTTCCTGAAAAAAGCCTATAACCGCCTCGACGACGTACTTGCCCAAGAGTGGAGCAAACGCGCCGCCGATGCGCCGTACACCGACCCGTATCAAGCGCTGATCATGGCCTCGCTGGTCGAGAAGGAAACCGGCGTGCCCGAGGAGCGTGGGCAGATTGCCGGGGTGTTCGTGCGCCGCATGAAAGTCGGCATGTTGCTGCAAACCGATCCGACCGTCATTTACGGCCTGGGTGAACGCTACAACGGCAAGTTGACCCGCGCGCACCTCAAGGAAGCCAACCCTTACAACACCTACATGGTCGCCGGCCTGCCGCCCACGCCCATCGCCATGGTCGGCCGCGAGGCGATCCATGCGGCGCTGAACCCGGTTCCCGGCAGCAGCCTGTATTTCGTCGCCCGGGGCGATGGCAGCCACATTTTCTCCGATGACCTGGATGCGCATAATGCCGCCGTGCGCGAGTTCCAGCTCAAGCGTCGTGCCGATTACCGTTCCAGCCCGGCGCCGGCGGTCAAGCCGCCGGAAGATTCGGTGCCACCGGCTGAGGCACCCGCTGAAACGCCGGCCACCGAGCCTGCGCCGGCCACCACCGCGCCGCAAAGCCCGCAATGACTCTGACTAAGGACTGCCTGTGACTGGCTTGTTTATCACCCTGGAAGGCCCGGAAGGCGCCTTATATCTCTTGGTGAGTCAACGTAAACCAGTGTCGTTATAGTCTCCTATAGAAAAATGTAAACTACCCACATAGGGTAATTATTCTGGTGATACGGCGTACAGCCCTTCTTGCACGTACGTTTTAGTCCTTGACGCCTATCTGACTCGTCTCCATCATGTAAACCACTTAAGTCTTTCTGCAGTGGTGAATCTCAATGTCAAATGGATGCCTGATCGTCTGCGACGGTAATAACGGAGCTGGTAAATCGTCGGTGATCAAGCATCTCAGCGGGTGGTTGAGCGAGGCGGGTCATCACGTTTTAGTGACGCGTGAGCCTGGTGGAACTCCGATTGGAGAAAAGATCAGGGAGGTGGTACTTGATCCATCCACCCCTGAGCTTTGCGATACGACTGAACTGCTTCTGTTTGCCGCTGCTAGGGCTCAGCACCTTCAAGAGAAAATCATCCCAGCCATTGAGGGTGGAGCGATTGTGATCTGTGACCGCTTCACACCCGCCACCATCGCATTTCAGCACTTTGGTCGAGGCCTGCCATTGGATCGTGTACTGGCGATCAATGAGATCGCTCTGGGTGGCTTCAAGCCTGACTTGAATATCATTTTAGATATCGATCCTGCGGTAGGCATGCAGCGTGTCGCCGGCCGGGGAGAGGTCTTGGATAGGATGGAGTTGCAGAAGGCGGATTTCCTATCGCGTGCTCGTCATGGCTTTCTAGTCCAAGCCCAGGAAAATCCAGACACCTTTGCGGTTGTGGACGCCTCTCAAAGTTTTGAGGCTGTTGCTGCAGACATAAGAGCGGTAGTAGAGGAGTTGTTGGCTCGCTTGGTATAACAAGGAGCCATATATGCGATACCTCTCCATGTATCACGCTGAGCTATCAGCGACGTCCGCAGATGCAAAGGTCATCCTCGCAAATTATATAGAGCATCCGCTGTTCAGTTTTACGGATGCTTTGTGCTGCGGTTTTCACTACGTGTTTATAAAATATGTACCAGATGTCAGTTATTCGAAAGGGTATGCTCTGCGTTCGGCGATAAAGGATTTTCTAGATTTCAGGCAAGATCACAATAATAAGCTCCACCCTGACCTTCATCTAAAGGGGGTTGGGGATATCGGTGTTGAACAGTTTAAGCTTTTTATGGATAGGTTGCGGCGCAATGGCCAAACGCTCTATCCTGCGAGAAGCATAAGATCCGCAGTTTTAAAAGTGGCAAACCACAACGATGATGGCCTTCCACTGTTAACGTTGCCTAGCGTATTGATTAAAACTCAGGTGAGAGAGCCACTCGATGAGGCGGCCGACGCCAGTTTTTATGAATCGATGCGGTCGGAAGTTGATAATATGCGATTCATGCTTGAGTTTCGCAAGCAGGTTGAACTCGCTGAACCATATCGCTTGGACGAAATCCGTCCTTTGATCTCAGAGCTCTTGTTGATCAGTAAAAAATCAGAATGGGTTATTGATCCTGCGCGAGCATTGAAGACTCTTATGTTGGATGGTTACCCATTTAGGGTTACTAAATCCGACTCTACGGCATTGCGCAAAAAAATCCGAAAAATACCATATGTACAATCAATAATCCGTCCTAGCGAATTTGTATTAAGTTGCTGTCTGCCTTATAGTTATTCCATTCTCAGAAAGCAAACACCAGACTCAATTGCTTATGATGATCTGGTGCGAATGTATTATCCTACTGCACAAAATCAAGCAACTCTGGGGCTTTTCATTCAGCGACAGTCGAGTTGGAACAAAGAGACAGTTATAGCCATCGATAAAAATCACTTTCTGCACCCTATGTCTGAGGTTGCGCATTCTGATGTGGTTCTTGTTGTGTCTGAAAAAGAAAAATCCCAATCGGCTAACAAAAACTATGCGTCTCCAAAACTCGCAAAAGCAATGTCAACCAGATCAGATAGGTACTCCATTTTTAACTTGATGGAGCTTGCTAAGACTCTGTCAGAACCTCTCGCTGAAGTTGTGAATAGCTCGGACAGTTTCGCCCTGGATGATCCGCTGAGACGGTCGATATTCCTATGTCTATCTGAGCATGAATCTGACTGGCAAATCAAAGAGTCCGGCCCTGATATCAGAGTAAACTCGCTGAAAAATCAGAAATATTGGAACATTGGTGTCGCTGAGTTTTTGGGCAAACACCAACTGGTTGACGCCGGTGTGCCACTTAAAAGCGCGATTGACCTGGAGGGGCGGCTTAGGGTGACGTGGGAATACTACAACGCCAAAAAAACCAAGCATCCTTTATCGCTAACCGCCCTGCAACTCGGCCATTCCAGCCTTGAAACCACGAGTGCTCATTACGACAGTTCAGCCATGGCTATCAACGATAGAAAGGTGCGCTATCGGAGCATTCAGGAAGAGTTGATGGAAAAATTCCGAAGTAATAAGTTTCACGGAATTGTCGGTAGCACTGTGCGGGCGAAGTCGGCTGATCCCACCTTTCGTATCTTTACGATCATGGGGCATGAGTGTGCACTGTGGGCTTGTATAGATTCCAGTAAGCCAGACTATCCAGAGGCGGTTGAGCTATTTAAGAATGAGCGTTGTACTCGCTTAGATAAGTGCTTGTTTTGCAGCCGAATCTACGTACTTGGAGACTCATTACCTTTCCTAATGGAGCGGTTATCAACACTTCA
Organism: Pseudomonas tolaasii NCPPB 2192; assembly: GCF_002813445.1. Lineage (NCBI taxonomy): Bacteria > Pseudomonadati > Pseudomonadota > Gammaproteobacteria > Pseudomonadales > Pseudomonadaceae > Pseudomonas > Pseudomonas tolaasii. Next base: position 6,640,789 of record NZ_PHHD01000001.1, on the reverse strand, counting down.
GCGCGCCGTCGAGGCGGACGAAGGACGCCTTGAGGTGCACAAAGATGAAATTGAGATTTTGGAGTATCTCCTTAGCATTTGGGGCAACCAATCTGCGATTGCTGAAGCACTTGTTTACATGAGGGAATACGAGGCATTACTCCCGTTCGATATGCGCTCGCTCATCGCCTACATTGAGGATTAACTTGTGTCTAAAAATAATGCTCAAGATGACGATGATTCTTTCCAGTCCATTTTGGATGAGATTGAGCGCGAAGCGTCTGATGCGGCCGATGCATACTTCTCGGAGTTGTATGAGGCGTCTCATGGTGGATTTGAGGGAGTTTGCAAGCAGCAACTGAGTGGGCTGGTGACGAAGCTGGCCGTGTCGCCTGATGGGTGTTTCCCCGTTTCAGAATATTCCAGTTACAACCAAATGCGATGGGTGTTGTTGCGTTCTGAAGGTTTTAAGGATGTTGTAGTTTATATTGATCGTGCTCGGGAAGACTTGCAGGAGTTGAAGCGAGCTATTTGTTATCACTTCATACCCCATTTTCATCCGATTGGTACCATTCGAAGTTTTCGATCAACTGATACCTATAGCGATGGTTTTCGTTATGTGCAGCGGCATATTTTTGAAGCGAATTTTTTAAACGCTTCTCCAGAACATATCGCCGTCATCACTGCAGGACTTTTGAATGCTGCATTAGATGATGCACGGGACTCTGGAGTGATGCGCGCTTATTGGTTACTATTTTTCCATATCAATTTCTGGATTTTTTTGTCCGTCGAAAGGCTGATTCCTGAAGAGTTCTGCCTACAGGTAGATTTGAACGATGTTGACACCATAGCGCGTCGAAAAGATATTCAGGAGGTGATTCGAATTTCGCTCGTAGGCTGGAAGCCTTTTTCGGAAGACGAATTACGTGACCTATTAACCTATTCTTTCTATTGGATTGATAAAGGCATTCCGGTAATTAATGAAGTGTTAGACTATTGCAAGGTTCGGCCGGAGATTGATAAAAAATATTATAGTTATGGTAAACGCGATCTCGAATTTGAGGCAGTGGTTGGTAAAGAAGTAGACGGCGTTGTGATAGTTGGGTTTTCGCACACTCCTCAGAAAATAAAACAAACGGGTAGTGGCGGTAAAGCTCTTTCCTATTACACGAATTTGTACACTTGGCGTAAAGGGTTTATGTACGCTGTAGACAGGGTGCGAAACGCGATCTTCATTCTCTTCGGTCTAATGACAGGGCTGCGCAGGCGTGAGCTGGCTCCGCTTCAGTTTGACGACGTTTACAAGAAAAAAAGTGACGGTCTCTGGTATGTTTCTTTCGTCAGGTTTAAAACCAGTGACGATCCCAATTATTTTGGGGAAGCTGATGAGATCCCTCTCCCTGACTACTTAGGAGATGCGATTGCGTCTTATAAGAAGCTTAGAGAGTTTGATAAGTACATGCTCAAGGGGTACTTATTCCAGCCTGTGATTCCGACCCATGAGATGAATCAAGTTGACAGGATGATCACTAAGGTTGCCGTTAATCTCTCTGCGGAGGTTGGTGTTGACGGTCTCCATATTCATCGTTTTAGAAAAACGATTGCTGAAATATTGATTAATAAATCCGAACGTAATATTGATATTATTCGGATGCTTTTTGGTCATTCAAGTTATGTCATGGGGCTACGGTATATTGCAAGGAATCCCTTCTTGGTTTCATCTGTTGTCGAGACCTTGAGAGAGCACTTCGCCAAAGATTTTGTTGATATTCTCCAATCTATCAATTCCGGCGTTTATGCTGGAGAGGCTGCCAATGGTCTTGCTGGTCGCATGGCTGGTAGGCCGGACATTTTTGTCGGGAAGCTTTTGAAGCTTACTGTTCTCGAGTATGTCTCTCACATGTTTCAAGGCGGGGAGGCTGTCTTGGTTCAACGTACGACGCTTAGTACGTTTTGTATGAGCGGCCTTATTCACGCTGGGGAGTTTCTACCTCCGTGCATCGCTGATCGGGTGAATCTGATTTATCCAGTAAGCCCGGACGTATCGAGCTGCCATATTCATTGTTCTCGCAATTTAGTGTTAGGTTCTGCTCAAGGTTCGATCGAACAGAATCTAAAGTTTTACAAGACGATCAGGTCATCCTCGAAAAAACTCAGTTACGCCGCCCAGTTCGAATTGGATCAAAAGATCAGTATTAACGAGAAGCTGCTTGGAGAGTTGTTGCACCCTAAATCACCTGTTGTCGAGCGTGAGGTGTCGCAATCATGATCAGCCATTTACGTAAACGACAGAAGAGCAGGGGAACGCGATAATGACTGCAGTTAATACTGAACAGCGGCTCAAAAAAATCATCTGCGATCATTACCTCAGCGGCTCTTTAGAACGCCTTACTATGATCGAGGTTTGCGCCCGCGCGGAAATCTCTCGACAGGCTTTTCATAAATTTTATAGCCATCTCAAGCCGTATCTGACTGGGGCCAGGAATGTTGATGAGTTGCTGGTCGGAGACCAATCTGATGCCAGCAAAACAATCATCCAGTGCCAGAAATTGGTTAGGGAGGCACAAGCCGAACTGAGGTATGTGAAGGAAAACCAGCAGAAGGAGCACCAGAAGCTTGAGGGAAATATTTTAACGACCCTCATGAATGGTGACGTGCTAATCCATCACTCTCGAGAGCTTACTAACGAACTAAAGAAAAAGGCGCTCCATAACGAGATCCTCAAGCGAAATCTCCTAGAGAAGGAACTTGAACTATCAGAAAGCCGTGGTTTGAGCAACGCTGTAAAGCAGCAGGGCAAGCCTGAATCCATGATTATGAAGTTCCAGTTAGATACTCGGGATGCTGTTGCCAGATATTCAGAGACACAAGATTTATCTGGTTATTACGGAGATAAAGCTCTCGCGGTTAGTAAGCTCAAGGAAAAACTACAGAAATTCCTGAAGAAATGTGTTATCAGAGTTGTAATTTTTCAGAATCGTTTCATTTCCTCATTCGATAAGTTCCTCGAGAAAAACTTTCATCCAGCGGACGCTGTTGTGGTGATTGATTTGCCTCTTGCATCCAGATCCGAAATTCGGGACTTCGTCCGTGGTTTGGTCGATGCAAGGCCACTCGAGATATTCGTTCCGTATTGTGACAGCGAGGCGACGATCAAAGCCCAGCGCGGCTTTTTGTATGGCCAGATCCCCGTTCCTGAATTTCGTAGCTTCGATAAAGAGCCGCTACCTAGTATTCAGGATGGTTTTGATCGTGTAGTGGTGTCTAAAATTGCCCAAGGAGATTGAGATGCTCGAGATCTCCAGAAAGCTAATTACCTATGCGTGCCCATTGTCGGGTAAGGAAACCACTCACTACATACTGATTGCGGAAAGCGGGCAAAAGCGTGTGCTTCTAAGCCATGCTAACCTTTACCTTCGCGCTTTCACAGCACAGTCCGAAGATACATCCAATAGATACTCCCATTTAATTTCTAAGTTCTATCGATACTTGTCTACCACCGCTAAGTATGAAGGGGTAGAGCTTTATCAGTATCATGCGCTCGTAGATAACGATGATTTGAAAAATTGGCAGGTTCATCGAGCTATTAAGCGTCAGGCAAAACAGTCCTTGAAACCTAGTACAGCTACGATTATTGATGAGGGTAAACTCGTCTACGGATTCTTCTACTGGTTGGATTCTGAAGGTTATTCTAGTTGCTTAAATTTCAAGCTAAAAACCTGGCAGCCTAATTTCAAGAACGAGGACTTGCTCAGCTATATCAAACGTGAAGCGCGCGTTGCATTGGATGGTAAAGGCATTAAAGCCTTGGATCGTGATTGGCGACAGAAGCAAAGCTATTCACTGATCACGAACCAGGAGATCAGGGATTTTGTTGGTGGGTTTCATGATCCTGTTTACGTAGCGATGTTCATGCTTGCGTTGGGCACCGCGATGCGCCCTATGGATCTTTGTGATTTCCCCTATGCGGGCAATGGGTTTAATCGACATATCCAGCCACATGAAAACATGACGTTCGATGAAGAAACGGTTGAATACCGAATCTATTTTAGTAAAGGCAAAAAGCACCGTACCATCAGAATTCATCAAGGGGATCTTAAAGCTTTAGCCGATAACTATACGAATACACTTTACCCGCCTAGGGCAGAGTTATACGCCAAAAAGTATGGTAAGCCTTGCCCACCTTCGATTCTGTTTTTGAATGCCGCTGGGGAGCCTGTGACACCTAGGATGGTAGCGACTCGCTCCACTGCCGCGAAAGTGCGGGCTGTACGCAATGGTTCGAAAATGCGCTCTGATGTTTGCTTCTATGACAGCAGACATTGGTGGCCAACCATGTTTTTGATCAAGCGATTTGGGTCGGGATTGCTGGGTGAGCTTAGTGAAGTAAAAGACATTGCTGCAATGGAAGTGCTGAAAGCGCAGATGGGCCACGCTCACCTGCATACTACCTACGATCACTATGTTGATGTGGCCCGTGTTCTGTTGCTTGCGCACGAAGGCTATGTGAACGAGCTTTATATCAACGCGGATCAGACAGTCAGTGAGTTTCTCAGCGAGCCAGTATTCAAAAATTAATTTCGAGAACTTCGTGCTGAGGTTCGACGACCACCCGCCCCTGGAAGGTAAGGCCAAGTAGCCGAAGAAACTCAAGAAAAAGTGGCCTGTGGCTTAGATCCACATTGTGTTTTGCCGACCGGCAGATCCGCTGACCAAAGCCTATTGATGGTCGTCTATGTGTATCCGAGTTCGCGTGCAGCTTCAGGACGGCTGTAGCCCCGTGCCTCCAATAGCTGAACCTGTTCCTTCATGGCCTGGGATTCAGTCAACACTGGTGCTGCCTCAGTAATGATGCAAAGCCTACCTCGCGATACTTTCAGCGACTTTCCTGACTCGTAGTTTGAGGATGGTTCACATTGTCTCTGCTTTGGGCTTGCCCCCTTCGGGGTACGGCTGGCGTGAACCAAACCCTGACTGCGTCAGGTTTTTGCCCTCCGGGCTTTCATCCTCAAGCCTTTGGCCCAGAGGGCCGGCGCGCTCCGCTTGCGCTACAGCTTATCTTGCAACAAATCACGAACGGCGCGAAGCAGCGCGGTGCAGAAATGCCCGCGCTTTGGATGCGGTGGAACTGTCGTTCACCTCAATCCCGTGCGCTCTGAGATCAGCAGTCTGGAGCACGTTCTCTAACGCAAACATCATGCGGAATCAGCTTGATCGGACGTGGTTGTTTTCAGATATCTGCGAACAGTGGATTTCGACAGCCCCAGTCTCTCTGCGATTTCGGACACAGAAACGCCACCGCAGCTCAGACGATTGGCCTCAGCCGCCTTTTGTGCCGCATCGGATCGGACGGGGCGACCAGGCTGCGGCTTTCCGGCTCGTGCCATTGACTCCATTTCCTGATCAACGCTTTCTTTTTTTATTCTGGTCAGCTGCTTGGAAATGCGTTTGAGGCCCTCCCCGAACGGCTCATTAGATTGGAGGGACGTCGCCATTAGAATGAGCGCGGCCGGCTCAACTTCCATTAGCGATGCAAGACGGACGAGCACATCAATCGTGATATTTACCTCCCCACGCTCTATCCGGCCCCAGTAGGAACGATCAATCGTGATCAGATTTTCCTGCGTAAAACCCTTTCTTCTACGCAGTGCTCGCACTACTACAGCCAGGGCTTCTGCGGCCTCCATGACATTTCCCCAAGTAAATCGAGGATGAGGCCATATTGCGCCGCACCATAACACGGACTATCATCCGCATTATGGTGCGATTTGCGCTTTCAGGCTGGCTTCCCGTGATCCAATTGACATCTCCAAGCCCACCCAGCGGGCGTGCAGAGAGATTCTTGCGAGGGGCGAGCACAAACAACCGGAGTTGGATTGTCAATTTCCGGGTTATTAATTGAGGTAAACCGTATGGCTAGCGTCCAAGAGCCCGACTTTATGAAAGGGCCGAGAACGCCCCTTGAAGGCCTGGCTTGCACTTCTGAAGCTCGAGCCTTAGCAGTCGATCGCCTCCCTAAAAAGCCTTACTGCCTAGTTCGAGATTGGACAATATTTCGCATTGAGGTCACCCGCGACGAACTCTTCAAATGTCAGGCAGCCGGCCAGTTACCGATGATCTTGTTTGCTCACAACGTTGCCGAGGACAGCCAAGGTCGTTTCGAGAGAGGTGATTGGGTTCGTTCAAGCATGTGCACGGGTTTTCACGACGGTGTTGTGTTCGAAACCAGAAACACAATTTACGTGTTGATCGGCCCAGGTCATGAACAGCCCGCGAGTCTGAAGGACGTTTTCTCCCTTTTTTAACTGCGCTCTGTATCGGAGCCCCTTAGGCTAAGGACTTACGATGTTTAGAACACACGACACCGACATGCTAGGTCTACCAGGTATGTTCGGTGAGGGTCAGTACCAATGGCATCAAGTATCAAAAGTGCTTCGTAATCACTGGTACCACATAACTGTTCAGGCCAAGACCAAGGGGAGAGTTTCAGAAGCGGTTCTTATGGTCGACAGCGAACCTCGACTTCAGCAACTCCTCATTTCCCAAGATGCTGAAATGGTCATCACAGAAGTGCAGGTAGTCACTCCTGGTCACATGAATGGCACGGCTGGTTGGCGAATGGAGGCGTTGAGGAAGGTGACGCTCGGCGAGGATGAGAACGACTGCCTGGTGTGCCTGTTAGAGGTCGATACGGGTTGCCAGTATCACAGCTCGCACCAACCTGGCTTCAGTAGTGATGTACTGAGCAACCTTCGCCCGATTTATGACGCGAACATGATTCGTACAGCCTGAACCTTACCAAGAATCACGCACGGTATCAGGGCAGATGGTTCCGTGTGGATTTCCTGGTAACGCCATAAGGATTGCCCAATGGAGCGCAATGATGCTGGATACTCTTGATGTGAATTTTTACGGAAAGCGCCACACAGATTTCGATCTTGCGCGGATCATAAAAGCCCAGGAGCATGGTTTTGACGTACCAGTGACAGCTTACCTTTGCGGCGTTTCCATCAGGTCGCGTGCTGGGATTGGCGTGGTTTTTGGCCACAAGCGGAAAGACCAGTACGGACGGTTTGGCGATGGTCATTTGATCCGTACTTCTGACGTGCTGAAAGTTGAGCGAGAGGGTCGATTCTGGGTAATGACGACGGAGAATAGCCGTTATGTCTTGGCGACTTTTCAGCGTGGAAATGGGCGGGCTAGCTTGCGTGAATTTTTGCGTATTGCTCAGGGGCAGTACCATCCCACCCCTCCGATTTTGCAGTGATAATCAGTGGGGCGTTGACGGCTCTACATCGATTTCACCGAAACCACTTCCACGTATCGGTACTTCTTCCCGGCAAGGTGTCTCGTAGTGTTACTGACTACCAACACCCCATCCCAATCTTGAGCTGCTTTTTGCTATTCTTTGGCTACTACTGTTTAACTTGCCTGGGCTAGGATTGGTTTGCGGCATTTTCACTCATAGCGGAGCGGGCCTGAGAGCTTGGGCCACATGTCACGATTAGCTAGAAAGGATTCGAGCGTTGATACTCAAGCAGATGCGCGTATGTGGTTTTCAGTCGTTCGGCGCAAAGCCGGTGACTATCGATTTCCGAAAACTAACCTTCCTGATTGGGCCTAACGGCTCCGGCAAAACTGCAACGTTGCAGGCGCTCTGTCGCCTTTTTTCAATTGATCCCAATCAACGGCGGCTGCGCAAGTCTGATTTCTTCGTCGCGCATGATGAGGAGGAGAGGCCGGATAGTGATCGAACGTTGTGGATCGAAGCAGATTTTTATTTCCCCGAAATTGCCGATGAGACAAGAGAACACCCGACCATCCCATGCAACTTTGGGCACATGCGGCTGGATAACATCAATGGCGTGCCGCGCGTGCGGTATCGTTTGGACGCCTCGCTAGGGCTGGACGATGAGATCGAGCAAACCCTGCGTTATGTTTCTGAGGTCGACGAGGACGGGAACCCCATCGCAACGTCTCCGGTACCGCGCGATGAGCGTAACCAAATCCAAGTGCACTACCTACCTGCGCGGCGTGATCCGGCAGAGCACATAGCCTACGGAACTAATGCTCTTCTTGGACGGATGTTGCGCGCAGTAAACTGGACAGAGCAACGCGAAAAAATCAGCCAGCTTTCTGCAGATATTTCCGAGAGCCTCGGTACGAATCAATCAGTCATCAACCTTGGAGATGGAATCGCGGAGGCTTGGGGCAAGCTGCACAAAGGAAAGTTTTTCAAAGACCCTAGCCTGATTTTCGTGACCCATGAGATCGAGGCGTTGCTAAGGCATCTATCGGTGTCTTTCACTCCTGGTCATGGTGAACAGCAGGTTGATTTCTCTCGGCTCAGCGACGGCCAAAAGTCGATGCTGTATTTGACCTTGGTACTCACTTCCCAGGCAATCGGCAGGGCTGTGCTCAAAGGGGACGATGACTCTTTTGAAATGGACAAACTCAAGCCCGCCGTATTCACATTGATCGCGCTAGAGGAGCCTGAGAACAGTCTCTCTCCTCATTACTTGGGCCGGATCGTATCGTCCTTGAAGGCTCTGGTGCTAGATAAGGGAAACTCGGATGCGCAGGCAATGATCGCCACGCATGCCCCATCGATGCTGCGTCGCGTTGAGCCGGAGCAGATTCGGTATCTCCGGCTCGACGATTCGCGCTGCACGGTCGTAACCAAGATTACGATGCCCCCAAAGTCTGGTGAGGCCTACAAATTTGTTAGGGAAGCCGTACAAGCATTTCCCGAGATCTATTTTTCTAGGCTGGTCGTGCTGGGCGAGGGTGATAGCGAAGAGATTGTGCTGCCGCGTTTACTGGCGGCTGAAGGGCTTATGGTGGATGAGGCTGCGGTTTGCATTGCGCCGCTTGGGGGCCGGCATGTGAACCATTTCTGGCGCCTTTTGAGCAGGCTCGAAATTCCATACGTGACCCTGCTGGATCTCGATGTAGCAAGGCACGGTGGAGGATGGGGGAGAATTCACTATGTTGCGACTCAGCTAAATCATCACCGTCCCAACCAGGGATACATGCCCGACGACCAGCTTGAAAAACTCCCAAGCTGGAATAATGCCAAGTATAAACTCCTAAAAGTTGAGAAAGACCGTGGCTTAAGGAGCTATATCACTGAGCTAGAACCATTTGAAGTTTTCTTTTCCAGCCCCATGGATTTGGATTTCGCCATGCTGCGCGCTTTTCCAACGGCCTTCGGGATAGAGGCCAAACACCTTGTGACACCAAAGATCGGCCAGGTCAGATCGGTTTTGGGTGACAGCTTTTATGACGAGAAGCAGTACACCGTATCAGAGCGTCGTTATTTTGCTGCGTATCACAAATTGTTCAAGGTAGGCAGCAAGCCTAAGTCACACATCGAAGCTCTCTCCAAGCTCACTGATGATGATCTCAGGGAGGCGATGCCGCCGTCACTTAAGAGACTGGTTAAGCATATAATCAAGGTGGCTAAGGAGCTTCACGAGTGATCAAGGTCGAAGCTTGGAAACCATCTGATGGAATCGTGCTTGAGCCCAATGCAGAGATTGCAGCGAAGGAGCAACAGCGCTGCATAGCCCTGACTGCTGGCCCTGGCTCCGGGAAGTCAGAGTTGCTCGCTCAGCGTGCCGACTTCCTACTCACCACAGGCGTGTGTCGTTATCCAAAACGCATCCTGGCCATCGCCTTCAAAGTCGACGCCAGTAACAACCTGAAGGAGCGCGTCTGGCGTCGATGCGGTGCGGCATATGCAGGTCGGTTCGACAGCTACACATTCCATGGGTTGGCGAAAAGGATTGTCGAGCGTTTTAGGCCAGTATTAGCCGGCGCTGATGCATTGAACTCCGGTTTCAAGGTTGTCGCTAAGGGTAAGGCTCACCCCATGCAGACCGAGTTCAAGGAACTCATCCCGCTTGCCATCAAGATTTTGGATGCCTATCCGGCGGCTATTAACGCAGTACGCCAGACCTACAGTGATGTCTTTTTGGACGAATTCCAAGACTGTACAGATGAGCAATATGAGCTGGTTACGAGGCTGTTTAAAGGTTCAGGTCGTCGCCTAACTGCGGTAGGAGACGTGAAGCAAAAAATTATGGGGTGGGCCGGGGCCCTGGATGAGGTTTTTGCTGACTTCGTCGATGATTTTGAAGCCTTGCATCTCAACATCTATCGAAACTTCCGTTCGCTGCCGCACCTGCTAAAGCTCCAGAACGAGATCATCAAAGTTCTGGATCCAGACTCAGAAATGCCTGCTCATTTACTCGCCGGCGAGGGTGGAGAGGTACATGTGTTGTCCTATGCCGATTGTGAGGGCGAGGCCAGTGATCTAGCGGAGCGCATCGCTCACTGGATCAATGTAGAAGGCGTTGCTCCTGCCAAGATAGCCATACTCACACGCATCCAGCCGGAGGCTTACTGTGTGCGACTTACGGCTGAGCTAGACGATTGGGGAATTAGCTATCGAAACGAAAACAAGGCGCAAGACATTTCGACTGAGCCCATCGCCCAGGTCATCGTGGATTACCTATTGTGCATCTATGGGCTTAGAGAACCTAAAGCTTGGACTCGTCTCACCCGTCGCATCATTCCGGTAGAGGACGATGCAGAGGGGAAGCTGAAGACGAATTGGAGCCGCTACATCAAAGAAGCACGTAAGTCTGCTGCAGCCGATTTGGCGACCAAAACGTTCACCCAACGATGGACGCTTTTGGAGGAGTTCCTCGCGATGGTTGGGCCGACCCTGTTGGCCGGGCTGTCCTATGATTACGAATCCAGGGAACACCTTCGAGAGCTTATCGAGGAGGTCAAAAAATACATTGACGAAGCTCTCGTAAGAGAGCCTGATCTTTTAAAAGCTTTGGCCCAGCTGTCTGATGATCAGTCGATCCGGATTCTAACCGTGCATAAGAGCAAAGGGTTGGAATTTGATACGGTAGTTTTGTTGGGCGTCGAAGACCAAGCCTACTTCGGCAAGGATCATCACGAGGTTCAATGCACGTTTTTCGTTGGCGTATCGCGTGCGGAAAGAAGGCTCGTTGTGACAACGGCTCGTCGTAGAGAAAACCTAGGGCAGGTTAACTATTGGAAATTATCCCGGACAGCTCAGGCAGAATTCTTGGGGTATGTGAACCTTTGGAAAACTCATTTTAACTGCAACTGAAAAATTGTGGTCTACGCCACTAAAACGCCAAGCAACCTTAAACCTTCATCAGCCAGCAGTTCGGTCAGAGTAAGGGGGCACTGATGTGTCCCCACGATAGCCTACCGGTAGGCATGGAATTTGTGCCCAAATTTGCTCTCAATGACGTTCAGATTCTGGGGATTCTGGATGGTTTGTCCAGGCAAGCACTTGGTTAGCATCCGGCATCATGGTTTGAACCGCTCACTGTCATCGTCGTCGGAAATCCGCCAGTCGGCCTCATGGGGAACAACTGGGCTATGTTGAAACCTCCCGAACGGAGACTGTTTGTCGTATGGCAGAAGCGGGAAGGAATGCCTCCCCTCCAACAGTTCGGGAAAGCGCTTGAAGACCGTCAGGTGATGCAGAGGAATTGTTTGGATGTAGGCAAGGAGATTGCCTAGGTTGATGGTGACGCCAGGGTTTCCAGGCGCTTGAAACTCTTCGCTCAGTACGCGAGATAGGTTCCATTCGATCGAGTGGATATCGATGTCAGGACGTGCTTCAGCCCAAGAAGGGGCTAGCTTTGCGACGTGGTAGTAACCTTGATAGCCAAGGCCTCTGGCGAGAATAGCCAGGGACTGAGTATGGGGGATCGGTTCCACGCCTGGCCATGTTCTGAGGAGGAAGCGAGCCACCCTCTTCATGCCTGAGTTACGTTCGAGATCAGATGGGAAAATAGGAACTATCATTGCGCAAACTCCGGTCGATGGCGGTGTCGGCTGCCCGCAATGACGACTGTCGAATGCGTGAAAAAAGAGAGGGTGTTTCGCCTGTGACAAAGTCTTTGCGTGCCGACCGCGCGATTCAGGTACTCGCTTGGTCAGCATGCTACTGAGGGCTCGCCAGTAGGTCAATAAGGGAGTCGGTGCTACAGCTCGTTGCTTACGGATGCGCTCACGAAGCCTATTTCTCCAACGACGAAATTTCTACCGCCGCCATTCTTCTCGAGCCTCAACACTCTGGCCCTAAAGTCATGGCTCCCGTCACACCACGAATATGGATTGAAGCGCGGATACGACCTCGGCTACGTGAACTCAGTGCTAATGGACGGTAGTGCTTTCGAAAGCGTTTCCACCGTGCAGCCATCGAGTAGTAAACAACCTTGCAAACTCTACCGCACCTTTGAAATTCAACTGAGATGACGCATAGGATTTCATGAGCAGGGAGCGGGGGAGAGCCCAGTCCCACTTCTCCTTTATGAGATTCTCGACTCCATCCAGTAATGCCTCAATGTCGTCGGGATTCAGTTCCGCTATCCTTGCGAGGGCATCAGCGACACTTTTTTGTGAGCCTCCGAGCGATAACGCAAGGCCCGAGCTCTCGCAAGACAGTCCTACATGGTTGAACATGAGCACCAGAGCGTCGTTGGTTTGGTCGCCACGCCAAGTCAGCAAATGAGTTTTCGAGTCAGACCCGTAGGTAAATTCATCTGCCAGCCCGAGAGATCTGAAAGATTTACGGGCTTCGGTGAGTAGTTCCTGCGCCTTGCTATCAATGAAGGGACAGGGGGTATCCTCGGTCAGCACAGCCCTCATTTCCTCGCGGACATGATCGTGCACCATCGCACCGAGCCCGTCGAATTGGGGTGGCTGACCGCCCCGAGCGGCTGTTACGACGATCACCTTTTTTTCAATATCTACATCCAGTACCCGCCAACGCCGGCCACCAAAGATGATTCGCTGACCCTTCATCAGAGGCCGACTGACAGGTATTGACCCAAGCGGCTTGCCCTCGCGGATAAGCCTGAATTCTTCATCGCTAGTGAAGGCGCTATAGAACTCGTAATGGTTTATCAGTCGTTCGCCGACTTCTCCTGGTAGCAGGTGACCTGAGCTGTCCTGCATGATCAGTTTCTTCTCGCCGAGTCCCTTCAGTAGAGCAAAGAAGTCGGGCTTGGAAATGCTTTTGAATGTCCCGCTTTCAACGAGACCACCCCATAGCTGAGCAGCGCTTGCGCCGCCTCGCTGGGCGATCACTGACAAGATTTGCTGTACCAGTGTGGAAGCGTGTAAACCCTCAGCTCTTGGTGGCTCGAACCAGTTACCAACAAGCAGCCTGATCATCGCGATGGTTTGGACGAGGTTCTGGCGAAGTAGGTCTGATAACAACGATTGATCTGTAAGCTCTCGTTCCTGACAGTACGCTCTAAGCGTAGCGGGCTCATCGTTCCGGCGACCTGACCGACCTAAACGTTGACGCAGGCTGGCCACTGATGGCGGAGAGCCTATCTGGACGACTGTCTTGATGTTGCCGATATCTATCCCCAGCTCCAAGGTAGTGGTGCATACAGCTGATGCTGGCGGCGTACCTGCTTTGAGCGCGCGCTCCGTGTCTTCTCGAAGATCTTTCGAAAGGCTGCCGTGATGAGGCAGAAACTCATTGGGCATACCGCCGATCTCACACAGCCGCCGCAACCGATCTGCGTACCACTCCACTTCTTGGCGGCTGTTCGGGAATATCAGGTTGTTGCTGCCGCGCAGCACTTTGTACATGTGCGCCGCGATGGCATGCCTGGAGCCAGATTCGTCTTCGTCTCCATCGACGTCTTGGTCGCTGTCGGCGGCTGGTAGTTCTACCTGTCGGAGCTTTTGCATGGGCGGCATCATGTACCCGCGCACTTGCACCTGAAGATTCTGACCAGATGATTTCGATTCAACCACCTGAACTCGTTGAGGGTGCCCAGGCCTGAGAAACTCACTCGCTAGCGACATGTCTCCCAGCGTGGCGGACAAACCGACCCTAGGCAGGGTTCTCCCCGCTACAAGCTCTACACGCTGCATCAATGACTGGAGCTGCTTGCCACGCTCGCTGCCAATGAAAGCATGCAGCTCGTCGACCACCATGTATCGCAGGTTCTGGAACAGTCCTACTAGGCTGGAGCCTCTGTTGACAAACAGCGCCTCTAATGACTCCGGCGTGATCAGCAAGACGCCTTTGGGAGACTTGAGAAACTTGTGTTTTTTGCTTGCTGACACATCGCCGTGCCATGCCACAACAGGGAGATCCAATTGCTCACACAATCGACTCAGTCTGTCCCATTGATCGTTGATGAGTGCCTTCAGCGGGCTGATATAGAGTACAGCTCCAGCAGGGTCGGGGTGATTCATAAGATTTGTGAGGATGGGCAGGAACGCGGCCTCAGTTTTACCCGCAGCTGTTGAGGCGGCGATGATTACATCCCGATCAGCATCGACCAACTCGGAAATTGCCCGTTCCTGGGCGTCCCGCAATGCTGTCCATCCTTGAGCCCAGACCCATTGTTGAACTGCGGGATGCAGGCGCTCGAAAGACGAGGATTCAGAGTTTGAAACTTGTGAGCTCATCGTCCGCCTCAATGCTTAGATCCTGCTTACCACCATCGTCTTGGGCAATCTGAACGGCGCCTACCAATGCACGCCAGTCCGCTCCGGGATTCTGCTCCAGTACAGCGAGCAGATTGATAAAGGCGGTAATCGTAGTGCGTGGAGTCCGGAAATAGGCCTCCCCCAATCGTTGGTTACAGTGCGCCATAAATGCAGGGATTGCCTCATCCGGCATCAGATACCTGTCTGGATCTCCGTAGGCATAGACGTTACGTAGCTTTTGAAGCAGTACGTAGAAATCTTCCGGAGTCAGGCTGCTCAGGCGGATTACTGGCCCCGACAGGTCGATCAACCCAGATTTCGCAAATGTGTTTTCAGCAAGCCGAGATTGTAAGGCAGGGTAGCTGTAAAGGCCGCGACGCGTATCCATCAAAAACTCTGGTGTACCGCCAAGGACAAAACCAAGGCCCTCAGTCGAACCTTGCAAGGAGTCATTAAGAATCCGCAAGATTTGCTCGTAGTTGGCGTTGCGCGCCTGGGTATTCGCAAGCTTGTACAGGTTCACCAACTCGTCCAAGCAAATCATCAGACCGCCAAACCCTGCGAGTCGCACAAACCGCGACAGTAACTTCAACTGATCGTAGATTGATGCGTCATCAATGATGGTTCGGACACCAAGCGCCGCACGAGCATCTGTCTTTGTAGTGAACTCGCCTCGCAGCCATCGAATAGCATCTGCCTTCAACTGCTCGTTGCCTTGTTCAAACCCTTGGCAGTATTTGGCAATTACGTCAGCGAAATCGTAGCCGTTCACCATCTCAGTGAGATCGGCCAAGAATTCTCGAATAACGACTTCGCTCTCGACACCTCGAGTTTTGGCTTCTGATTTGGCTTGGGAAATGAATTTCTCAACAATACCTTGCAGCGCGCCGCCATCCGGCTTCGTCCGGGTGGACATGTTTTTAGCAAGCTCTGCATACAGGGAGCGTGCTTGCCCTCCCGACGCATGAAGGCGGCGATCTGGGTTCAAATCAGCGTGCATTGTGACCAGCTTTCGCTCCATCGCAATGCCTCTGACAAGATTGAGGAAGAAGGTTTTCCCCGCACCATATTCACCTACAACGACCCTGAAGGCGGAACCGCCGTCCGCGAGTCGATCGATATCTTTCAGAAGGGCGTCGAGTTCACCCGCTCGACCGACCTGAATGAGATGTTGGCCCGCACGAGGGACTACACCGGCTCGCAATGACTGGATGACCGCGTCGCGATCTTTGGGGCGTATCGTGCTCATAAGGCTAATTCTTCCAAGATATCTGGGTTGATCTCGATGGGGTCATCCCCCTCAGAGACTGGCATGTCGAACCGTTCAAATGCCATGTCGTTGATTTGCTCAAGAGCGCCATCCAGCATGAGCTCCATATCGGTGGCTACATCTTCCAGCTCCTGGCGGCTCCATTCGCGGCGTGACACGATCATTCGTAAAAACGCTGAGTGGTCAGGGTCGAGCCCATGTACTGTCGCCGCATGGTCAGTTGGCTGATCCCGGATCTCGTCTTCCACGATAGAAGGTTCTGGAGATTCATCACTGAATACATCTGCCAGCAACGCTGAAACCACTGCCGTCTCGCGTTGGAGCTGCGCAATTTTGTTCATGTCCAAATTGAAGCCTTGGGAGGCGTCATTACTGCTCAACGTGCCACCTGCCTCGTTGGCACTAGGCTCAGCACCAGGTGCGGACGCAGTGGAAGATTTTCTAGAAGGGTTGATGGCCGCACCGTGTAAATCTGCGTATAGCAACTGCGGATCTAGCTCAAGTGTCTTATACACGCGTTCCAGCAGCCGGACTTCCTGCGGCGAAACGTTTCCATCAGCTTGAGCGAGATGAGCTAGGAACCCAGCTATGGTGCGTTTTGCATCGGCATTCAGAGGACTTAACTTTTTCTTTAGGCTCGCCAGTGTAGGCGGCTGCAGAATTTGGATTTGCAGGTGGGCTTTGAGCCGTTTTCGATGAGATATGCAAAGATGACTCCAGGAGTCGATATGCCGCCCTAGCTGGGTCATCTCCTCGCTCGAGCTTTCACCATCTGCGGCCGCAACCGCGCTTGCCAAATCCAGTGTTACCACAGCAGCGTGATAGTCCGAACTTGTCCGCAAGCTTCCGTCATGGTCACCCGTCGCGAACAATACGATCGTGTCCGAATCTTTGGGAGTACGGCTACCGGATAGTACGTCTGGCTCAAAGCCGATATTCAAAGACTCGAGAGCTCTCGCTAAGGCTACGATTGTTCCACGAGGCAAAGCTCCTGGAGATCCAAAGCGCCCTGCAAGATCCCCGAGAGTAATGACCTGTTGCTCATCGCCGACCTGGAGTTCCAGTTCAGCGATCACATCCTTTGCCGTTGCCGGCCATAGGGCCACGGGCAGTTGCAGAATACCTTCCAGATTTGAGGCGCCTTCAGGATTACGACCTAGGTATCTGCTGTATGGGTCGAGGACTATCGTGCACTCATCCACTATAGCCTGCAGCTTGTTACGCGTTGCCGACGTAGCGGAAACATCGGGTATATCACCCAACGCCATGTCGGGTGTGATCAAGCGGGAGGAGGCAGAGCGATACACGATTTTGAGCAGAGTCTTATTTTGGGTAAGCAAAAGGCCGTTTGGATAACGGGCTGAATATTGCGCCACGAACAGTTGCTCAAATTGAACCGCACATCTGCTCACGGCAGTGCGGCGACTGATGTTAGGGTCTGACTGTACCCATGCCATTGCCCACGCCGCGTTCAGGGGATGCTTGTCCAGCGCCATTTGACCTAATGCCAGTCGTAGCGCAATCGGTAGCTCCAAGCCACTCGACTCAAATCGAGGCGGTGCGTTCAAGTACATCTGCGGTTCCACATCCATGAGTTGTATGTGGTTCAGCAGATTCGACGCGTAGTTTCTAAACGACGAGTTGTCCCAATAGAGGGTTTTGAGGCGCTCAATCTCCGCAATAATCGTCGGGAGTTCCGAGCGCGCGTCCTCATCTGTAATTGAATCAACGACGACCCGACGCTCGAGGCCGTAAAAAAATATGAACACATACCCTATATCCGCACCGGGTGCACAGCGTCCCTCGGACAACCACTGTAGGTACCCACGCCGTGCTGCAGGAGAAATGCCGCTGTAACTCGGCCAGTAGCCAGTGAGCTTTTCTGTGAGATCCACATGCGTAGGTTGCACAGGCAGTTGCCCGTCAATCAGCGAGGGCTCTTGGTCGAATGTGCGACCTGCTTTCTCAGCAAAATAGACCATGCCAACCGTAAGATTTTGACCACCGACATTGATGGTTTCCTCTTTTCCAATCCATCGCTCTTTCGGGGTAAATTTTTTAGGCTTGGGAATCGTGAACTGCTGCTCAGGCGAGCTCACCCTGATCGTATGAAAATCTGAGTGGGCACGGTCTCCATTGATCACACCAAGACTGATTTCAGATTTTTGCTCGTGATTGGACAAGGAGGTGGTCTGACCTTTTAAGTCGGCTAGGATCTTCGTTTTCAGGCGAAGAGGGTCGGTCGGTGACGCGGTGAAAGACTTTTTAATCAGCCAGATGAGGCCAGCGATTCCGGCCAAAAATGCAACCGTGAGCCGCAGATGAGATGGGGCAGCTACGATGGTCACGGCCAGTATAAGTATCAAGAGCGCCGCGCTCGACATGCCTGGACTGCTTTTTTGCTTCCGTACCATCAAGTGCTCCCCCTCAAAATACTGATATATGTACCGCATGGACTACTGTTTGACCGAGTGGTTTTTTACCATCGCTTAGTTTCTATTTTATAAAAGTTTGATTCGATCTGTATCCGGCGTTTGTCCGACAACGGCGCGCTCTGGATTTGACCTGTCAAACGGACAAAATACCTGCACTCGTTCTTTTCCCCTAATGCCTTTATGGCCTGGGTTGCACGTAAAAAGTCATCGTATCCACGAGTAGTATTAGCCATCAGATTTACGAAGCCGGGCAGAGCTTGTGCGTCTGCAAGACGTTGCGGAGGCCAAGCTGGCTCGAACGTCAGATGATCGTCCTTCGTGAAGACCGTAAGGAACATCTCCGGCTTACCAGCGCTGTCAGCCCAGCATGGAGGAAAGTCGCCCCCCTTTCCTCGATTGAGTTTGTTTTGAAGAAACTGTACCTGCCCTTTTAGATCGCTATTGATCTTTTTTAGGGCTAAGGGGTTTAGACCAAGTTTATCTGCATCCGCATAAGCTTGGGCATCCTTAGCAATTTTTTGGATTTGATCTGGACTCAGATCGCCTTCCGTGTGGGTGGCATCCTTAATTGATTTCTCTATTGCCTTAAGCTCTGCAACCCGCTTTACGACCTCGGTGGGTTGCACATCTTTTCCTGGTTCTACAACCAGTTTCTTAAGTTGATCAAATGACATCAGAGTTTCAAGGATGAGGCGTTTCGCATCTTTTCCTTTGTCTTTACTGCCGGCATCTTCAAGGGCCTTATCAATAGCAGCAAGCGAGGCCATCTGCTCATCCTTTTGCGTTACAAGGACTTTTAGGCGATCTGACTCTTCACGAGCCTTAGAAGCGTCTACGAGCTTGCTGATAACTTCGTCAGGATTCTTTATACCCATTTGAGCTAGCTTGGATTTGAGATCTTCTCTTGCTTGTTTGAGCTCTTTCTCCCGGTCATAAATATCTTGATAGCTAGAGATTTTTTGCTCTAGGCTGTCTCTGTCGTTCGTCAGCTTCCAAACTTGCCAGCCAGTTAGCAACAGCAGGATAAAGGCCAACACCATCCAGATCTCGGTAATCGACAGGTTGAATACCTGATCGTTTTTCTGACTCATCAGGCCGGTCTCGCATCAAACGCTGCTGGCTCAACTATCGAGGTTGCCATAGGCTCCGCAGATGGACTCAGCACCGACTCTGTGACCGCTGGCAGGCGAATTTCTATTTGGTTGATGCCATCAATTTTGCCGAGCAGTTCATTGAGCTGCGCATGAGCTGCATCAATGGTGCGGTTGCCGTGCTCCAACTGGGTAGCGAGGGCCTTATGAGTTTCATTGCTGCCGGCCACTGCTTGTATAAGAGGCATTAAGGTTGAATTAATCGATTCGGATAATGCTTCATTAGCGCGGATGTTGCTTTGATCCGAAGCTTTAAATGCTTCGTCGATATCTTGGATGAGACGCGCGGTCGTGTCGTCACTATCAATTTTTTCATTCAAAGTCTGCAAACGATCCACGACTTTTTCGATGACTTCGCGGTTGGATATAAGCACCTGTTGGAATTCTTTTTGGTAGTCGTCCAGGGTGTCGAGGAATTCTTTTTGGACGCGTTCTATTCCTTCCACGAGACCACTACTTTGACTGTTCATAGCATCTAATAGTCGCCCTTGACTCTCAACGATGCTACCAACCGCACCGGCTGTATCCTCTAATGCCTGAGTCTTAGTATTGAGACCGCGAATGGCAGTACCTACCGAACGAGCAGCAGCCTTTACGTCCTCAGCAAGTTCGGAGATGCTTGAGTTAACTCCGTCGCTTGTTTGGGCAAGTGTATCAATGGACGGTTTGAGCTTGTTAGCGAAAAGGTCATCCGGAAAAAGGGTTTGTTCGAGCCGTCTCTGTGCGAGGTTGCCAAAGTCCAGCGCGTGTGACTCCATACGCTCAAGGGTTTGCTCGCTCTTGTCTGCCAAGCCGTTTATAGTCGACAACAAGTCACCGCTAGCGGTTTTCGCGTCCTTCAGCATAGCGTCAAATGTATCATTGCTACGCTGGGTTGCATTTGCAAAATACGCGTCCATGGCATTCATACTATGCTTAGAAAGTTCTTCGATCTGCTGTTTAGCGGCTGTCATGGTTTCTTTGGTCGTCCCGACGACCTCATCACGGAACATCTCGAGCTTGGAGTAGGTGTCGTCGAACATGAGTATTAATCTTTCTGACGCACTAATGGCTCGTTCTTCAACAGCCGTTACCGCGTCATCCTGATCAGGTCTGAAGCCTACAAGATAGGTACGTACTACCATACCGATGGCCGTGCTCACCATTGCGGCAGAAAAGCGACCAGCCATATTAGAAAGGTTTTCGCCTATGCTTTGAATATCTGCAAGGCAAACAATGATGCTTCCTACGGTAAAGAGGAAACCGAGGTAGTAAGCTGAGTCAGCAAATTTAGCGATAGTAAGCCTAGTGTCATAGCGCTCCCTAACGCGGTAGCCAATAAAACAGTAGCTTGCCATCACCGCGACGGGTATCCAAAAGCCAGACCAAAGAGCGTCGCTCAGCTTGTAGCTGATAAATGCGCAGGCTACTTTAATTATCAGGGCGATCATGAACCAAGCTTTCACTTGATGAACTACGTGCTGCCCCTTCATTTACAACCCCTCCATTGGATTCACGTGATCGAGTGATGCCTTGTTTGCGGAGAAGTATTGGGCCCAGAACTCTGCTCTCTTGCCATAAGGAGTCACTGTTGGCTCTGTTGCCATCATGTTGATAGTCACGAGTGCGCCCGCTAGATCTGGAGCTATGGTTTTTTGTCCGTACTCGGTTTTTGAGAAATCTTTGAAATTCAGCTGGCTATTTTTATACATCGAGAACTCACTCGTATTGGCAGCCATATCCGAGTAGATGATCAAGTGCTTGTCGCCATTGGCGTATTTATGGTTAAACCCACGCATGCTAGCAAGTTGTAGCATTTCAAAAATTGGAGACGATTTAGCACGAACGTCCAATGGGATGTTGCGCACAACTTCAGCCATGGGTTTTGCGAATTTCTCGTTGAAGTCTTTCTCTACGAATTTCTGAGTGCTCATGTACTTGTTTTTATCGTTCCATTGACCTGGATTGCACTTCTCAAACATAGGTTCGCTGTTATGCTTGAAGTCTTCGCCTAGCAGAAAAATCGTTACCATGGCGCCCTCTGGTACTTCGCGCATAACCATGTTCTGTAAACGATTTTTCAACGCAGCCTGTTGGGTAAAGGGGAACGGTGAGGTGTTGTCAATGAGCACCACGTACTCACCCTTGGCCCCGCTGGACGGACACATGGATACTTTGTCAGTCGTGTCTTTAGAGAGGTCAAGGTATCCCACATAGCCGGCCACACCGAATATAAGCACGATCGCGATGATCGCTAAAACACCTACGACGGATGAAGACTTTTTACGTTTTTTGTAGAGTGACATAGCTAGCCTTTAAATCTGGCCTTGCAAGGGCTTAAGTTGATCAAATTTCTGGGTGAAAGCTGACTGCACTTTCTTTCGGGTTGGCTCCAAAATTGAGAGCATTTCCTGTAAAAGCTCTCCTTGTACGGCCAACCGTGCCTCATCCTTTTCAATCCCGAAATCGGGGAAAGGTTCGAAATCGAGTACGAGCTCATCGTTAAAGTAGGCCGGGCGAGGCTTGTCCACAGGTCTAACCATTTGGTTCTCGTAGCGATATGCCTGAGTCAGTGCTCGCATAGTGTTATCCGCAAGAATAAGATGTTGGGTTACCTTTTTCTTAGCTACGCTCTTTTCGCCCATGCTGGAACGAAATCTGTTTACGGCGTCCTTGGCGGTTTTTACATTTACCTCTATCTCGTTGAGGGTTTCCTCCTTGAGCTCCTCCAACTCAGCCTGTAGCTCGTGAATGAGGCCTAGCAGATCCTGGAATTTCTCAAAGTGTTGCTTGTATATCTTGGAGTAGCCGGGATACGGATCTGACCACTTGTACCCGTCGACCAAAGCAATGAGGCCGAAAACAACGGTGACAATGAAAAGTGCGATGCTTTCAAGGCTGTCAAAAGGGTTGGCTAACGTAGAGATGTTCTGCCATATAAGATGAAGGTCGCCTACCGTCTCGTCTTGTATCTGGGGCATCACGAACCTGCAATACGCTACCAGGCCGCCAATTGCGCACGTCCAAAGCACTGCGAACAGGAGAAGTAAATACCCGACGAGCCTCCTGGTAGGCTGAACATGATTGATGTTGGTAGTCAGCCGGCCAATGAAGAAAGCACCAAGGATATTTATGAGGGCAAGACAAAGCGCCATTGTCACACCTGCCAGCAACCCTCCTACCATGCCGCTGGCAAAAAAACTGGCATTGATCACAGACTCAAGCATGCAGCAGCCAGCAAGGATGGCCACCTTTACCGCGTAGCCATTCCACTCAAGCATCTTCGGTGCTGCTTCAGAGCGTCGGTTTTCTACTCGAAATGCGTCCAGCTCTGCCTTGGTAGCTTTGGCGTTACGGAGTAAATCCTGAAGTTCTCCATCACGTTTGGAGAGTATGGAGTCGGCCTTTCTCTCGAACTCTTCGCCAAGTTGAATTGTGCGATTACGTTGCTGCGTCAGGTCAATAGAATCCAGTCGCTGTTGAATGACCTTCAGCCAACCCTGACCACTTTTAAACGTTGCTGCGCGAAGGCTGCCTACAGTCCCCACGATTTGGTGCTCTGTTTCGGTAAGGCGCGTATCAAGGGCATCAGGAACTCCGACAGCACCCTGTGCACGCGCTTGCTCCACGATCCTAAGCTCGGCCTTTATCTTGTCCGGATCGATTGTCGGGAAATACCCTTCAGCCGCCTCTACCGGGGGGCTTGAGAAAAGCATCTTGAATTTTGAGAAAAAGCTTTTGAGAAACGAGATCAATTTTAAATCCATATGCCGTTATTCATTGGCGAATACCTCCTTGTAGTACCACCGTCGCTTATTCTAGGGCTCAAGAGCGAGGGGGGGGCGGCATTCTGGAAGGAGTGACATTCGGCAAAACGTAGGTGGTGGCAGTGAGCCATGCTTCGAAGGGGGACAGTTACCTATATCATGACATTTCGCAAGCTGGACTTTAGCTGTGTGGCCAATAGACGGGTCATCTTGAGTCGGGGATACGAATGGTATCCGCTGCGTTGAATTGGCTGGTAGGCGCATGAAGTGCGCTTGCAATGGTCGCCAACCTTCGAATGGCGAAGATCAAGCTTAGCTAAAATTTACAGAATATGATTTCTACTCGACGTCGTCGTCGAACAGGAGGTTTACTAGGCACTCACTGAACTCTAAGCCCTCCATGGCTCCCCATGACATCGACGCGAAGCCTAGCTAACCCCCTAGCTAAAAGTCCTGCGAATATATCCAGGGACGTCTCGTTATCACCATAATCGAAGCACTTTGGTAGCTTGCAGCTAGCATGACTAATCAGCCGTATCTATTTTTGCCATGCAGATCTGCCTCACTTCAACCTCGCCGCATTGCCCCATCATGAGTAACTGACACGCTGGCGATATCGACCGACTTCCGCCATGACTCCAGCACAAAGTGCTGATCTATTTGATGTCAACTCATCTATAAGAAAACCCAGATGAATCTATGCGCGGGTCAAGCCTTGATGCGAGCGGAGATCAAGTGTCTCTAATCTCATCGTTCTCAGCTTTTACGCTCATAGCTAGGCTATGTTCTTTGAACTTCAGATAGGCGGAGTCCATAGACGAGGCAGTTTACTACTCTATAAAATATTAACACCACGAATTTTATTGAGGCTGCCGGTTTCGATGGGTTTTGTAACAGAAAAGCGTGATTATCTCACTCAACACATTCCATTACATATCGATATATCGTATTTTTGTTTTGTGAGCAAGCGGTGTTTGTGTTCGCATATGCTGGTATCTTTAGCGGAATCGCTGCTTTCTGAGTAGTACCCTTGAAAGAGAATTATAAAGGTCTGAGTTATACGCATAAATCGAAAATAAATAGCTTCGCGGGGGCACACGCTTGGACATGCCGGCAGAGCATCATCTGAGGGCGCATTGCTAATTAGCTAAAAAGCTAAGTTCTCTAGGCTTCTATTCCCGACGTGGCATTCACTCTATTTTTCTAGTCGAATGCAGGAAGCACTCGGAATGGTGAGAGGTTTAATGCTTTGGCTGAGGAGTTTGGTGTTTTAAGCCTAGCCTAAATAAGGGGTTGGAGGTTGGTTCGATGAAAGAAGACTCCTATCCAGCTTATAAATGGGTGGTTTGAAGCGGCGCTTCCTTAAGTCGTGAGCGGAATTGATGCGTGTGAATTGGGGGCTTTCGAAGCTCGATTAGTCGGTGTATTTATGCTTGCGTCCTTAAAGGGGGTAACCCCAAATCTGTACTGACAAGTTTTTACAGCGTTATAGCTACTAATTTAAATGATTTAAAACTTTGGTCTATAGTTAATGAGTTTTTTTGATATATTCAAGAGAAATAAAGTTGAAAAAGAAGAAAAGCGTTATCCAATTACTTCAGAGGGGACTGATGGCGTAGTTTTCATATGCTCTTTGATTCAGGAACAATTTTCTCTTATTACAATGTCTGGCGGTAAAATTCCGCCAATTCTTCATAGTTCTTCTAGTGGGAAGTTTGAGATTGATCAATGGCTTGCTGGGTATATCTTAGGTTTTTATGATGCTTTTTTGCAGTCTCAGAATCAGAAATATGACCCCAACGCTCTTGAGCTAATTTTTAGCGTATTTTACGGCGAAGAAGTCGCGGAAGAATCTACCAAACAATGTCTTTTAGCAACACTGACTCTAGGTGATAAAAGCGAGAATTTTTTCAAAATTGCTTTCGACGAATTTAATGACGGTGTATATGAAGGCGGAAATAATTTTATGGATTGGCGGGATAAAAAGATTCAAGCCCCGCTTGCTATTTATAAGAAGTATCTGTCTTAGTTTCCTCTAAAAAATTAGCTCTGTGCGCTTTGGACTTCATTGCTTAAACGCACAGCAAGCACACTACGATTTTTTGGGGAGAAGATATTTAACATTTTCACTAATGATCTGAAATCAGTCGCTCCCCATTTTTTCGATTTTCGCGTGGTTGGTGTCTGGCCTCTCAGTCGGCCGCTGTTGTTTACGTCACTATGACCTGCAAAGAGCAGTACGTATTTTCCATCCTGCACGCACTTATATAGGTACTTTTGCGACGCTACCTGCGTTTGCAGACGTCGATTGGATCCACGGGTAATTGGCAGGAGTACCGCGCAAAATCGATTCAGCACATCGCATCAGAGAACCTTTCCGCCGGAGTAACAACTGCGGATATCCTCCCTACCTGAATGACGCCTCCGACATGGAGTGATCAGCACCGAATCCTCCAAATTATACCGCGTACCATCGGTGCTCAAGAGTGCAGGGCGACCGGTACAAGGTGGTGAGTTTTGACGTCTTGAGCAGTTCGCAATCGTAAAATACGATAAAAACGCCATTCCTCTCCCTGGAATAGCTTCAGCCTTAGGTATATCGTGAGCTATGGCTGACTATTCCGCAGCTATCGAGAGAGCGTTTGTCGCGCACGAGCTTGGGGGCGACGTGGTTAGCGGAGGGGGATAGGTGCACGAATCGGAGAAATCTCATGAATAGCGCGTGAGATGGAGCAACTTCAAAAAAACTGAGATGCACGGTGCTAGCCCCAAGAAAATGGATCACCAGGGGCCCCTGTCCTTAGTCCCGGTACCCCGCATTGCGGTTCTCCGCTGTTGCTTAGGTTTGAAATTACACATTGGATAGCTAGAACATGAGCGGAATTGGCCATATGGGCCTTCCTTAGAGACGACCACTCCTCGTTTGCATAGAGGGCATCTGTCTTCATGGATGGGCTCGCCGCGAATACTGGTGACCTTGATGGCTCCCCCCTTAACCATTTCATCCAGAAACGGCGAGTTTTTTCCCATCACAGTGAACATCGCCACTGATCGGCGAGCCCGAGTCAGAGCCACATAGAACAGGCGGCGCTCTTCGCTGTGGGGGTATGTGTCGCCGGCTGGCATTACCAGTTCAAGCACTGAGTCGTCGCTTTTCAAATTCGGGAAACCGCGAGCCACCATACCAGGGAGCAAAACATATTCTGCCTCGTCACCTTTTGAGGTATGGATCGTTTTAAATTTAAGCTCGATCCGGTCGCCGAAATGATACTCCCAGCTATCTGGAACGTACTGCCGATCGTTTTTATAGCGCCCCAGAATGAAAACACTCACCTTGCCACTTTTGCCCGCAGGTACCTCTCCCACAATCAGTTTGTTATATAGGTTTTTTAGATACTGATTAATGGCATCTTGGATCTGGTTTCTGTCGAGAACCTGGAACGCTTGGAGCGCCGGGCCAATAGCAGGGGTTACCGACTTAACTGTCTTCTCCAACTGAGCTGGATTCGTTGAGACGAATCGGCTAGACACATCACATATCTCTTGCGGACACCGAAATGTAGTGGCTAAACGGTAGATTTGGCCGTGACCGAACCAGTCTTGGAAGCCTGTCATTACGGAGATATCCGCTCCGGCAAACCGGTTGATCGATTGCCAATCGTCTCCTACAGCAAACAAATGGCGACCGGGTTCCTCGACTAGGGCGCGGCATAGGCGAGCTCTGGCTCTCGAGGCATCCTGATATTCATCGGCCATTACAAGGCTATATGGGGACGGATGTCCTTGCTCCAGCCGTTCAGCCGCCATGTTTATCATATCTTCGAAATCGACTCCCCGCTCTTGGGCTAGAGCCGTGTTCCATCCGTCGATGACAGGGCCGGCAAGCTCAAGGAACGCTTCGAATCGATATTTGAATGATCCTGATGGTAAATCCAGAATGCGAGCTGACACCTGCTCCATACTCAGGCTATTACTTTTGAAATGCGTGATGAACATGCGAAGCAACTTGATCAAGTCGACATGCTCCATCGGTAGCGTACCCTTCGCGGGAATTGGTCGATCTGGGTTGGGATCTAGTTCGATACCGCGAGCGGTTAATTCCTTAGATAGATGATCGAAAATCTCCCCGACCTGTAGTTGGTGAGAGGTCGTCTCGATTAGGGCCGTGCCCAAACGTTTGTGTGTGTCGCGCTTCCAGACCACACCTTGCGAATAGTCTTTGAAATGCTCGGGAGGGTTACCCTGAGCATCTATAGCGAAATGTTCGTGGTAGAGATTGATTGCAGGGTAATAAAAATCGGGGAAATATTGACGGTGCATCGTCGTGGCGGTGTCGTGCTCGTAACAACGCTCATACTGGTATTCGACACCGTTGTAGAACAGCCAGTTAGCGATTATTCGCTCTTCTTGGCTTGCAACAAGCTCGCCGTTGAGTGACACGAGCCGGCCTTGGCCCTCTTTGTCCCATGCCTCAAACGACTGCTCCTCACCTGCCGCAGGTACATCGCGCCCTAGCACCAAGCGGAACATATCCCAATGTGTCCTGAACAATTCGGACTGATCTTTCAGGTCGTCGACTATGCTCAGGAGCTTCTGAAGTCCCAGCTGGCTTTCCACTGCCCAATTCGGGACATGAGGCTTACGGCCTGTGGCTTCAGCAATTATGGAAAGTCCCAGCGCATGGAAAGTCTTTGCCTCTATTTCCACGTCTTCGATGCCAAGCCGATTCAGTGACGCGGCGACCCGCGCCTTCAACTCGCCGGCTGCATCCTTGTTAAAGGCAAGCATGACAATCGACTTGGGCGGAACTAGCTCGCGGTGCAGGGCATAAACTGCCTTGGCAACCATGGTCGAGGTTTTGCCCGAACCTGCGGATGCGATGACTTGGACTCGATTGTCAAAGCATATGACCGCTCTTGATTGTTCATCCGTAAGAGGCTTGCTTTCGACGTTCGCGAACAGCTCCTTACATCCATCCAACTCCCTCAGCATGTGTGCGTTATTTCGTGCAGCCCACAATTCTTTCCAATCACACATCCAGGCGTCTAGATCCTGACGGACTGCGACGGAACGTTCGCCGAGAGAAGATTGAACATCGGCAGTCCGGAAAAGCTTGGTCAATGTCTCGTCGTCAATATTAAGAGTCGGTTTTGCATTAATGAGAGCTTCTTGCTTTTCGTAGGTCAGCCAGTGGTACTGTGAATCTGCATTGGCAATGGTCAACGCGACCTTATCCAACCAGATTTTTATGGATGAATAGCAGCTGTCAAATTGGCTGCACCTGGCTACCTGAAGCAGTCTCCCCATTTCCTGGGTCAGTGAGGGCTCTTTGGAGTTGGGCAAACCATCTAAGTGATACTCGCGGTCTTGGAAGAATGTTAAGTCCGTCCACAGCACCCCCCGATTGATCTCCATGCTTGCGAGGCTGTGGGGGAGTATTTTCACAGTGGCATCACGCAGCTTCAGCAAAAGATATCCATCTTCGACCCATAGGCGCCACGTCACGGATTTCGTCAGCAGCCGTCCCCAAGCGGATGCTCGCCATTCCATTGTCATCCCAATCCCACAGTCTCAAAAAAAGCGGAGTGTACCTGAGAGAAGATGTCCGATCTTCTCTCAATCCCGGTCGGATCCTGGTGAAGTTGTAAATGCGGATTCAGGCAGCTTCGCCCGTCGAGCTGAACGCAGGCGCGACGCGGCTCGCCAGTGCGTGTCATCTTTTGTTGACCTGCTAGGGGTACGGCTTGTACAAGCTCCGTTGCGTAGTCAAAGTGCCATCACTCTAGTAACATTGAGCTACAGGAGCTGGGGTTCCAGTTCGGATTTTTTCAACAGGGAGATGGTTATGGGGTTTTGGGATAAGGCTGGCGGACTCGCGTTGAAGGCCGGCGCCTACGCTGTGAAAGAGGTAAAAGCCGCTGGGGATCGGTCTCGGGAATATAAAGAGTTAATGCCAACCCTTGCTGATGATGAACTCCTTGCGGTTTTGAAGAAAGAGCGTAGTTCCTCCCCTTTGAAAGCTGGCGCAGCTAATAACGAGCTCAAAAATCGAGGTTATGATCAAGAGTCGATTCAACGAATCATAATGGCAAAGAATTAATTTGAGCTTGCTTAATACAAACTGTTTAATGGGGAAAAGCTATGTCTTGTAGTGCTTGTGGTGCGGGTAACCACACTCTGAGAAATTGTCCAAATGTCAATCGCTGCTCAGTTTGCAGTAAGAGTGGGCATAATGCGCAAACTTGCCCAGAAGCTCGCCGCTGCAGCATCTGCAACGGCAGAAACCACGACGCTAGAAACTGTCCCGTAAAAAAATAAGAGATTTCCACTTCGACGCGGATATGTGTTGCTGCGGATCGGCATAGCGTGCAACACAGTAGAGTCATCTGCCTTGGCCACTCTAGATGGCAAAGGCAGTTGCCTACTGACGGGGTAGCAGACATTCAAATCTTATTTGCTATTTGAATCAGCATCTGCGTCAGCACATATTTTAGTTAGGCGTCTGGCCATTAACCGCGCTGGCTGAATCAATCTCATAATCGCCGCTGACAGTTTGCTGCGGCGTAATGACATCAACAGCCCCCTTGTGCTTGGATCGAATTGCGGGTTCAACCGTCCAGCCAACGGCAGTTATAGGTCTCAGTTAGTCGCAGTGGTAGTGCCCGGCACAGGGCCTTCGCTGAACGTGTAGTTGATGACCACGTCATTGCGGATCAGGACGTCGAGCGTTTTCTGTGTGCCAGTGGTCGTCACCTTCATAGTCACCACGTAGTTCTGAGCATGGGCTGAGCCGTAGGTGTAGGTGTATATCCACTTCTCGTCAGTCTCGCTGACTGCGCTCTTGGCGTAAGGCTCGCCGAATAACGACTTCAGTTCTGAAATAGTTGTTTTACCCTTGGTAATGCTCGCTACACTGGCCGAAGGAAAGTCTCGGCCTGCTGTGTAGTTCGACGTAGCGCAACCGCCAAGTGCGAAACACATCCCCAATATTGCGATGAGCTCTTTCATATCTATCCTAGATCGTAGAAAGCTCCAAATCTAGCTGGCATCGAGGCGGAAAGCCATCACTAACTCGATCGCATGCATTAGTATTCTCCCGCAAGGCACTACGCAGAGGTGAGGAGATAGTCAGTAGGGCCAGGACATCCCCCGCAAGCGGTACAGCGGGTGATTAGGGTAAGCGCATGACCCCCCATCTAACCAGCGCTCCTACATCGATTTGACCGATACCACCTCCACATACTTATACTTTTTCCTTGCAGCTTTCATAGCCTCCTGCTCAGCAAGCAACGAACTCAACGTATCAACCTCGTGAATCAACTCGATCATTCTTCCCTCAAATTCGTTTCCCACCCGTAGCGTTTGAATCGCCCCGGGTTCTCTAGACACCTTGCAAGCTCATTGCGTGACGCTTTTCAAACTCTACCGGTGACAGCTGATTGTTGAAACCATGTCGACGTTTTGAGTTGTAGAACATTTCGATGTAATCGAACACATCGCTACGAGCATCTTCCCGTCTGGTGTAAATTTTCCGCTTGATCCGTTCTCGTTTCAGAAGCTGGAAAAAGCTCTCGGCCACGGCGTTGTCATGACAGTTGCCTCGACGACTCATGCTTGCAACCAAATTGTTTGCCTTCAAAAAACTGCGCAAATCGGAGCTGCTGTACTGGCTGCCCTGGTCGGAATGAACCATCACCTCTTGCTTCGGTTTACGCCTCCAAACCGCCATCAACAACGCATCAATAGCCAAATCACTGGTCATCTGCGCCTTCATTGACCAGCCAACGACCTGACGAGAAAACAGATCCAGCACCACCGCCAAATACAACCAGCCTTCATACGTACGAATGTAGGTGATGTCGGTGACCCAAACCTTGTTGGGTTCTACGACATCGAACTGGCGCTTCAGCAAATTGGGTGAGGCGACCGCTGGCTTACCGCCGTACTTTCCAGGGCGGCGTCGATAACCTGTCTGAGAGCGCAGCCCTTCAAGACGCATCAGCCTTGCCACACGATGGCGCCCGCAAACTTCACCGACCTCGCGCAGATCGTCATGGATTTTGCGATAGCCATAAACGCCGCCGCTCTCCAGCCAGGAATGCTTGATCAAACCCAGCAGTCGCTGGTCGTCTTTAGCGCGCGCAGATTGCGGCTCAGACAACCAGGCGTAATAGCCGCTGGGATGGACTTTCAGCGTCAGGCAAAGCCGTCGAATGGAATAGTCGCCGGCTCGCTGCTTGATAAAGGCGTACTTCAACCGCACTCCTTGGCAAAGTACGCGGCGGCCTTTTTTAAGATGTCTCGCTCTTCAGTAACACGCTTTAGTTCGGCTCGCAGACGACGCAATTCAGCGTGCTGATCATCGTCTTGCTGCCGTTCTTCTTGAGGTTTGCTGTAGCGCTTTATCCAGGCATAGAGGCTGTGCGTCGACACGCCGAGACGGGCCGCCACATCAGCGACAGGCAGCTTCTTTTCGGTCACTTGATTGACCGCTTGTATTTTGAATTCTTCGGGGTAACGCGGGTTGCTCATGGCACCTCCTAATTGGCCTCAGTTTAAGGCAAAGAGGTGTCTAGGAAACCCGGGGCGATTCACTCCCCAGATCCCCGTCCGACCATACTGCAGAGATGAAGCGAGACTTCTGACCGAGGTTCCACTCCAACCCACGCGCCCACGATGGAACGGGCATGCCCATAACGAATCGCGCCGCCCACGGAAACTGCTCACGAACGGAGGAGGGGTCTAACAGATACTTTTCCCAATGGCCGACCAAGACCTCGAGGGGACAATGACTGACGGTCGTGGGCAGAACACGCTGCGGCATATAGATGCGCCTGTCTGATATTCCGCCGTCGGCGTAGCGTTTAAAAAAGGAAGTCATGGTTTTCCTGGGTAGCTCAGGTTGGTCGAAGTATTCGGGTAAGTACGGGCGCAACGCCATGCATCCATCGTTGCAATGATCAGAAGATCTCGATCCATGGAGATATCGATCTGGCCGCTATCGGCCAATGCATGTGCATAGCCCTCGGCATAGGCTGCCGCTTTGTTGAATTTGGATGTGCAAGCTGAGGATTCGATGTAGCCGATCAGCCGCACCCATGTGCGCCGCTGGCGGTTGCCGAAAATCGTGAAGGGGAACGATAAGGCCCGGTTCAGGCGCTGTGCGAAGTCATGTGTAGAGAGGGTCAAAGCCGTCGCTCAAAAAGGGTACTTACCCATCACAAACGGTTGGTTTCGGAAAACCTTGAGCCTGAAGCGATGTTTTTTGAAGAAATACATGTTTGCCCAAATGCTGCAGCTGGGACTGATGTGTTACTGGACTGTCACGTCAGGCAAGCGGAGCGCGCAGGCACGAAGATGGAAGCCCGGAGGGGCAAGATAGCCATTGAAAATGGCTGGCTTGATTCACGACAGCTGGCCCGAAGGGCGTGCCAAACGCCGGTCTGCAGGAATAAGCCGTCTGACTGAATTTTGCATGCAGTCAGCATTACTCAAACACCCTATTCCAGTCCCGTTTATTCAGCTCGCTACAGGCATCTGGTGCTCCACCGAATACACGTCCAGATACCTTCGCCATGGTGGCCTCAGTCGTATATTGAATTGGAGTCCCATCCTCCCCAATCAGCACCCCCTTGGCACCACTCAACAGCGCATGACCAGCCACGACATCGTGAGCGCTGACAGGGTAAAGCGAGATACCACAAACCCCGTCTCCTGCGGCAACTTTAGCGAGCCGATATGCAATGGATGGCATGGCGTAAAACTCTGCCGGCGCGCACAGCTGGTTATTGATATCGGGCTTGTCAGCAGCTGCAGCGCTAACCATCACGGTGGACGTCTCGGAAAGTTTTTGATCAGAGAGGTCGACGACGATGCGATTGTTATTTCTGAGCAGATGATCCATACCCTTTGCCCAGGCAATGCAGTCAGAAACTCCCGAAGGCGTAACAGGGGCGTGCACCACTCCAAGGATAGGCTTGCCGTCATGGAGCAAGCCGACGGATATGGCAGAGCCTGCGAGGCGCCTCAAAAAATCGATGGTGCCATCGTTAGGGTCGACCACCCAACAGAATGGATATCCAGTAAGAATATGGCCTGTTTCCTCGCCCCACCAATCGCAATCCACGAGGGCCAGCAGTTCGGCCCGGAGCAGGATCTCAATCTCGACATCAATCTCTGCTTTATCTCCTGATCCTCTCCGTCCACCTGGACGTACACATTCCTGTGCCAATAAAACACCCGCTCGCTCTACGGATTCGATCACTTGGTGGAGAATGTGCTGCAGCCATTGATTAGTCATGGGGATCTTTCGAGTTAATTAACAGGGGGAGCTGAGACCTCTAGACGAGCGTACACCTACCTTCTAGCCGGAGCTGCGATTCAAGCCATAGATCGAGGTCGAAATTGCGCATTACTAGGCCTACTGGGGCTTTCCATAGGAGTGCTACAACACCTAGCCGTGTGTGCCGTCGGCTCACGACAATACGGCAAGGTGAGGCGTCTAGTCAGCGAAGCAGAATTCGACTTGCTGGGAGTTGGGCACTGAGCGATTACTTGATGGCTGAATTGAAGGACGTGGCATCCGAAACTTATCACCTGTCGAAATCATCAGGTTTTTGAGAACGCCCTCTTGGGCTAGATTTGCCAACTCCTCTTGGGTACGAAGGAGCAAATCGCCAACGGACTGCCCAGACTCTGCGCAAAGCGTAACTGCCACCAATGTCAGAGGGTTCAATCTGAGTGGGCCACTCAACGCCGTGATCATCTCTAACGTGGGGCTCGACTGGGCACGCTCCAATTTTGAGACGTATGTTCGACTGCTGACTTCGGCGAGATTTCTTTGAGTCAGTCCTTTGCCCGCGCGCACCGCTTTAAGCACGGCAGCAAACGCAATTTTGAGCGTCATAAACACGTTCCTGATGAGCCAGTCCCATTTAGCGTGGTTACGCCGGTGGAGCCATTCTAGGCATCTGACGACTAATACGGTACGTCTGCGCTCGATGCAGGCTAGCGATTATGTATGAGAGGGGAGCGGGCCTGCATACAATTATCCAGGCGGGCTACCCATTAGGACGTCGGCTTCTCGCTATGAAGCTGCGAGCTGATCTTCTATCGTTTTTTAGGTGGCGGCGGCGGTGGAGGCGTGGCGGCAGGTCTTTGGCTGGTTGTCTGTTTGCTGATGCCGTCATTCACATGAACTCTGCCGCCAGATTGGTTTGTCATGGGATTACCTTTTGGTGGGTGGTGGAGGGGCCTTAGGTGGAGTTGCCGGGCGCTGAGCGAATGGCTTGGGTGGATTTGAATGTCCGCCACTCGGTTTGCGTGGTTGGGGCGATATACCTCTTTCCTCGTACATTTCGACCTCTATTTTTTCGGCGCTTTAGGGGGAGCAGGCGGTGGCGCTGAGGGACGGATGTTTGCTGGTGCAGGAGGATTAACATTCATTCCCTCATTACCAGTTCGCTGTTCAAGCACGTGATGCCTAGGTTTATTTTCGTTATTCACTTCTGATCTCCTACTCTAGAAATTCGACTAGGTACACATCGCTGTTTGCAATCAAATAACTCTCGATGCCGGGCGTGTCGACCCACTCATTCTCTTCGTTCATCCAGCTCGGCTGTGTAATGAGGAAGTGCCCATCTTTAGGCTCGGTTGGCCATACTGCCGGGTACCCGAATAATCGCCGTCCATCAAGCAGGGTAAGTACCACGCTTTTGCCTTCGCGTTTGCGGAAGGCATAAATCCACTCGGGATACGACGAGCGAGACGTCAAGGTCAACCACCTGCCAAATCTGTACAGGTAGTCGTGGTTCGAAGCGAAGGCTAGCAATAGGCCTAGAGATGCCGCCAAGCCTATTCCCCAAACGCCTTCCACTTGAACCGTCCACTGCCCCAGCCGAAAATGATGCTCGCCGATGTAGAGCAGCACGGGCTTGATGCCTGACACGAGCATCGTGATCAGCCCGGTGCTGATCAGTGCTTGAACTGTGCGCTCAAACTGCCCGGGCCTTTTAACATCGGCCAACCAATAGAAGATCATGGTGGTCAGAAAGCCAGGAACAAGCGTCTGTACCAATGGGATGATTTTCGTTGCTAGATCTTCCATTGCCTGTCTCTCTTACTTGATTGGGCGGATGCCTGAATCATCCGTTGGCTCAAAGCCGGTGCTTACACCGCTATCGTTCTTAACCATGGCCGAGAGAGTAGGCATGTCATCTCTTATCAAGAGAAAAACTCATCTCCAGGTATCTTTGATTGAAAGAGACGCATCAGAGCATAAAATTTCGGGCGCCTTCGACATTTGAGATATCGCATTTGCTTGGGGCCCTTCGGTGGAGGGGGGAGGAGCCACATCTTCATCGAGCCACCGCCTGACTCTGGTGTGCGTAGGACGATGTGTCCGTGATTATCGCGAATGTAGCCATTCGCTATAAATCCTAGATGTAAGCCTGGATAGGAGTAGACCGAACCTTCGTGAAAGTAGGCGAGTGGACGGCCACAGTATGCGTATAAGTGCTCGTCGTCATCTGTATACGCGATCGGCTTGTGTTGCATATCATAGAAATCTAGGCTCATGAGGCTCTTCATTGCAGCGATGGGAGAACAGGGCACTTGCGTGCCCCGAGCTCTGTTAAGCAACCAAATTACTTGGCTGCTTTAGGGCGAATGACGATACGAAACGGCTGACCGTTTGCACGTCGAATCACCTTCCCGGTTTTGGTGGTGATGGTCATGCGATAGATGACCTCACCCTCCTCGTCGGGCTTTTCGAACATCTCAATCTGGGACATAAAATGTCTCCTGCTGAGGTAGGCTCAAACACAGAACTCGCTCCCTTGCGAAAGGAGCCCACAGGGGCTACCATCGCAAAGCTTTCTTCAACGAAGCGCGAGAGACATCTGGAGTCTGTTCAGACGTCTTTTCCCAAAGGCCGGTCAAGGTGCGAACTTGATCGGCTTTTTTGTTTCTGGCTTTCCACCATCTAGTCCAATGCAGGCTCAGAAGCCTCCTCGTAGCGCTAGTGATGAATATGTATCGGTGCTATTTGCATAGCCTATCATCATCATTTTGATGACGTCAACTGCTCATGTGTTATGCTGGGTGAAAGGTGACGGGCTTGACCGACTTTTAGATTCGATGGAGATGACATGATTGATTTGAGCGAGTACAGCCAAGCGCAACGGGAGCGCCTGGTGTACATCGATTTCCGCCTGTACTTCACAGGGGCCGTCTCACGTGCGGATCTCATGGACAGGTTTGGCGTAGGCGCCGCTGCGGCCACTCGTGATTTCGCTCAGTACAAGGACGTTGCCCCCCAGAACACGGAACTCGACACGGTAACGAAGCAGTATGTGATGCGCGAAACATTCTCCCCTTTGATCGCACATGCGTCTGAGCGAGTTCTCACTGCGCTTTCGCAGGGGTTCGGCTATGGCTTGGATTCATATGAAAAGCCGCTGATCCCCCACGAGTCGGTTTCGTTGCTCAGCAAACCTAAGGTAGAAGTTTTAGCGCCCATCACCCGGGCAATACACCTTAAGCGTGTCGTAAAAATCAGCTACACATCCGGTTCAGGTCAGTCAGAGCGAACCATCGTACCGTTCGCTATTGGTTGTGACGGTCTTCGCTGGCACGTCCGGGCGTTTGATCGGAAACGTAAAAAGTTTGCAGACTTCGTTCTAACTCGAGTGGGGCATGCTGAGCTTCAGATGGGGGAGAAAGCAGGAGACGAAGAAACGCCCAAACACGACGATCAGTGGAATCGGATGCTTGAGTTACCTATTGTCCCGCATCCCGATAAAGACTCTACAGAGATCGTGAAGCGTGACTACGACATGCTTGATGGGGTGCTCAAACTACGCGTGCGCGCTGCCATGGCGGGCTACGTATTGCAGCAGTACCATGTCGACTGCTCACCTGATCACAGCATCACGGACAAGGCTTACCGACTATGGCTCAAGGATCCTCTGGCGCTTTACGGAGTAGAGAGCTCCATGTTCGCTCCTGGCTATCAACGCCCTAATTGATCGTTTGCCCACGTCGATGCAGTATGGGCTGAGCCGGTGTGACCCAACTACAGACATTTTGTTTCTCCGGTCGGGAATAAGAGTGCCTTGCCCGGGCTTTCAGCTTTGGCGTGGCACGCCTCCTGGCGAGATAGTGTTCAACGATATTAGGAAGATCCGCATGGAAGCAAACCTGCGCCGTCTGCTGCTGGCATTCGAGGATTGGCTGGTACGTGAAGGGCTTCTGGGCGACGCGTTTTTTCTCTCGCCGACAGAGTGGCAGTTGCGTGGAGAAAGCTGGTTGAACGACGCCGTCCACATTTTGGTGTTCGATAGCAGTAGCGTCCATTACATGCTGAATTACGGGTGCGATCTAACGGAATTCGATGACATCTTCGAGAGCTTTGGCTTTTACTATGAAATGGGGCACAGCTGGAATTTGGGCATCTACCCGATTGAGGATTACGACTTTAGTCCGACACCGGCGCTATCTACATACTCGCATCTCCTTCGCGACCCTCGCTGGAAGCGAAAAGCAGACCTAGTGAAGCAGGTAGCTGAGCATAAATGCCAAGATTGCGGGGCTGCCGGCAGGCTTGAGGCTCACCATTGTTACTACGCCCGTATGAGCAACGGATTTCGGCCATGGGAATACCCGATCAGTTCGCTTCGGGCATTGTGCCCTGAGTGTCACGAAACTCGAGAAAAGGTGGAAATGGGCTTCCGAGCCTGGTCTGCAAAGCTCACTCACCAACAGCTCGTGCAGCTCCAGAATGGGGTCAACCATGCAGGGCACTGGGTGGGGAGTGATGAGCTTCTTGAACTACTTAATGAAGCCACTCGAAGTGAGTGTGAAGAACTCAAAGAGCTGCACAAAAGAGTGATGAACAAGCCTACCCCTTAGCATCCCTGCAAGCCCGCAAAAGCGGACATCAACTTCTGAGCTTGAGCGTTAAAAATAGATAACTTTTCGTGGCTGGTAGAAGGAATGTCGCTGAACTATGGAAAAAGTCGTCTGTTTTAAGTGCATTAAAGAGTCCTATCTGGAGCGCCAGATCAAGCGCAAAGGTTCGTCTACGTTGTGTACTCTGTGTGGGGTGAAGCGTAAATGCCTTCCTCTCTCAAGTATCTCCTACATGGTAAAAACGGTCTTGGACGGCTACATATGCGAAGGTGACTACTACCGGCGCTTTAACCCACACCTTTCGCAGGAAGGTGATGACCCCGAGTTTTGGATTAGCGAGGTTCTAGGTTGCGACAATGTCGAGCCTATAGTCCAAGCGATCTGCAACGACCTTGAAGGGTACGCCTACAGCCGAGATACTAACTATGTCCGCAGACCATCTCTTCCCGATGGTATCGGTTGTCAGTGGGTCGAGTTTCAAGAAGGTATGCTGCATGGCAATCGCTTCTTCAATGATGGCGCACGAAAATTTCTGGGTTGGCTGTTCGACGGACTAGACAGCTATCCTAGTTCATCGCAGGACAATGCCATCGTAAGGTTGCTGGCATCTGAGACCGCACCGCCAATTTTCCGAGCACGTCCATGTACCTCGTCTGACGAAATTGATTCCATCTCGGCTGATCCAGACCGCAACCTGGGAGCCCCTCCGAAAGACAAAGCTAAAGATGGGCGCATGAACCCAGTAGGGGTGCCTGCGTTCTACGGTGCCTTTGATCGCAACACTTGTGTGGCTGAGCTACGGCCGCCAGTTGGAAGTGATGTTATAAGCGGGGAGTTCCGCCTTAACGGAGCTGTCAGGGTATTGGACTTTGGACGTTTTGCGGAAGCCGATCTGGGCGCGCACCCTAGTTTTTTTGAGCCCAATTACTTCCTGAAGGCCGGGCGACGAGACTTTCTTCGCGCCTTGCACGACCAAATCACAGTTCCAGTGATACCGGGCTCTGGGAAAAGCTATCTGATCACTCAGGTCATCGCTGAATACCTTGCGACGCAGCATTTTCCTCGTTTTGATGGCGTCATCTTCAAGTCAGTTCAAAAACCGGGTGAGCAGAACATCGTACTGTTCTCGCATGTGGCATCACAGGAGACCTCTGTAATGCAACCTGTCAATGGTGGGTACATGATTTTGGGGCCTAGAGAGTCATTGGGCCCTCAGATAGCATTCGTGCCTGGTAGCTTGGTTATACATACCATTACGGGCGTCCACTATGAGCAAGACGATTATGCACTTGGAACATAGTCTGAAGGCTTACGGTGCGGTACGTGACCACCAAGGTGATTAGGGAGGCAATATGCGGGTGAGCTATGATGATCCAGATAATATCTACTGGGTGGCGCCTTAATCAGTACCAGGTGGGGCTGATATAGAAGGTCGCGCTCGCTCACATTGGAGCTTCTGGGCTTCATTAAACGGTTCTGGATCTACTTCATGCCTTTGGGCTCCGACCTCCGCGCAGTCAAATCAAATACCTCCGCCGTTAGTGGATTGGGTGGACGTACTCCGCGTGTTAGAAAAAGCTTTCGCGGAGGCCGGCACCGGGATGCCATCGCTTGCTGCATTAACCCGAATACATTGCGTTGCTCTCACGCCATGGCCGGCACCTGGGAGACAGTTTTCTGCACTTCCTACCGCTGAAAACGCTGACATCAGAACTACGTGATTATCGTCTTGAGCATGACCCAGGTATGTGATTACGATCATCGGTGCCCCATTCGCCGGTATGAGGTACTGGAGTGTCTGGGAAAGGCGGTATGGTTCCTCACTCTCCGTTTGCAAGACGATTTAATATTGCCCTGGCGGTCACCAGCGCTATATGAAGCCGCATGGTTGAATGATCTTCATCAGAGAGGCCTTTGTGCGAACCATCTGAGTGCAGCATTTTCATCAGCCCGTTCAGCATCCCTTTCCCATCCTGATTCCATTCGGCGCGGTTTTCGGATAGAAATTCGCACTTGGTCAAGGCTTGAAAACCGTTATTCAAGCTGGGGTTCGGTGGCAGCTCAGCAGATGCAATCTGCGTCGCTATCTCCAGAATGAGGCTCTCCATGAATGTCCTGATCTGAGCGTTAGCAGATGCCCAGTCACCCCTTGTATGCGCGTCGATAGCCTGATCAAGATGACCGCAAGATCTGGCGAAGCCAAAATGCTTCAGGTGCAAGTGCACCAGGTCATCGCCAGCAGGTAAGTCCACGTTTTGTGGCAAGCTTCGCCTCAGCCAAGGAGGAGTGCCTCGCCCACAATCTCCCGCATCCCATGTGACAGTGAACCCATCCCGCGCCAGGCAGCGCTCGAACGGCTCTTGATCCGCAAGTACGGGAGGCGAACTCATGAGCCGAACTGCTTCCCGGACGAGGGCTTCGCCATGTGTCATCTGTCCTTCCCTAGCCCAGAAAACAAGCTCCGCTCTGGCCAGGAGCGTCTGGTTGAATACCACTCTTTTCTTGGGAACCGACAGCTCACTTCCCGACGGTACCCACTGATCCAGATCAAGACGCTGCACCATCAGGTCAAAGCCTGCGTTTGTTCCTGCTTTCTCGATAAAATCTGATGCAGCCAATAGGGTCTGACGAGTGAAATGTAATTGCTCAGACAT
Organism: Pseudomonas tolaasii NCPPB 2192; assembly: GCF_002813445.1. Lineage (NCBI taxonomy): Bacteria > Pseudomonadati > Pseudomonadota > Gammaproteobacteria > Pseudomonadales > Pseudomonadaceae > Pseudomonas > Pseudomonas tolaasii. The sequence continues at coordinate 6,600,127 of NZ_PHHD01000001.1, read as the reverse complement.
CATGTACTCCAGCGATCATTAGTTACTCTGCAACCGAGTCAGGCTGTAGTTTTTAGACTCGCGACTGGGCTTGCTTGCAAACAGCGTGGATAACGCCAAAGTGTTCAAGCTGCCGCTCGCTTACAGGGATCGTCATCGAGCGGCGACTTGAGCAACTATCGTGAAAGCCGAACTCGCAATCGACGAGCGCGCTCCTTAAACGCGGTCTCACCTCCTTCGAGAATCTCGCATACCCGCTCACGTATCAATCTGTCCTCCAGTCCGCCCGATAAGTACGTGATTGAAGGCAGTTGCCCGCTACCATGAGGGCCGCATTCAGCGATGATGATTTGGTCGGCATCCGTGTTCACGACAAGGTTGGCATTGTGGGTCACGATTATGACTTGTCGACTCGACTTGGCGGCCATGAACAATGGGACGAGATCGTTGTAGATTGACCTGGGGTCGAGGTTCTCTTCTGGCTGGTCAATGATCAGCGGCCGACTGTCTTTCGCATCGAGCGAAAGGTATAGCAGTAACAGTACAATTCCCCTGGTGCCAGGAGAAAGCTTCTGGATTTCAACTCCGTCGTAATTTATTGCGTAGCGAACAGAAATATGGTCGGTGCCGTACAGCCATTGAGCCAGGCGTTTAGTCCACCTTCGATACTCCGCGATATCCGATGTGGCCACCGGCGCATGCTCAACGAGCTGCTCCTGATAGTTCTTAATAAATTCTCTTAGCGCCAAAAGTACGGACTCGTCATCTCCATAGAGCCAAGGAGTATTCAACGATTCGAGCACTTTTTCGCGCAAGGTGCCCTTGCCTCTGAAAGGGCCCTTTCTAGATAGGTTGAGCAACGACTCACCCTCGGCTGACCAGGCTTCAATGTCGACGGTTCGGGCTACCGAAAAAGAAAGCTTGTTAAGAGTCCCTTGGGCACTTTCCAATCGCTGTTTGATGGGTGAATAGAGCTCCTGGAGAACTTGCTCCTCAGCAACGAGGGCAGAGAAAACGCGTTTGTATGAGTCACACCGTTCACTCACCAAGACTTCGAGACGTTGGGAGGCCCCGACATGGTCGGTTAACTTCTCCTTGCTGGCCCGCAATAGCTCAGTTTCCGTGGTTATTTTTGTTGATAGCTCTTTAAATCGCTTAGAGGTGTCTTGGTCGACGCTGACCAGCTGCTGGAGTCGATCAATTTCTGCCTGCAGCAACGAGAGAGTGCATTCTTCAAGCTTGGAGCCTTCAGCAATAAACTCGTGTTGAAGGTCTTCATTATGAGCAGGTGGTGTTCCTATCCATGCGTCTCTGTTCTTTTGAGCCTCGAGCAACATCTTCGACAGGATGGCACCGACGTCGCCTTCGTAGTCTCTGAAAAAAGCACTCCACTCATCATTCCCCAGACCACTTTTGGTATGGCGTGCTTGGATGTCTCTAAGATCACTGGGCGCCACGACTTGGCGAACATTGTTGACCTCATCCTGCATGAGGAGAATCTGCTGCTCTTGGGCTTTGAAATACCTCACATAGCCGGCAACCTTTTCTGAGGCGGCGGTCAGTAACTGCAGTCTGGACAGCCTGACCTCTGAGCCCTTCGCAACAAGCTTGCTTCTGTCTTCGGTTAGCCGTTTGACCAGCGAATCTTTTTCCTGCACCTGCGTGGTCAACTGGGGCACGAGGCTGCGTTTTTCGAGTTCGGTGTTTATTCTCTCTGACAGACTACCGAGTGATTCTTCTTCCCGACGTCTTGCCTCTCGATATCGCTCAGAACGGATATCTCTCAGGTCATTGAAGCTGATGGCACCCTCACGTTCGGTGGGGGAGTGCGACTCGTAAATTACGCGCTCGACCTCTGCCAGGAGGCCGTCCGTCATACCATCGGCTGAGCAAAGCTCTTCCACGAATTGCTGCGACAGATACCGAGCTCTTGGGTACACGAACTCATCGTCAGTCGTCTGGTTGAGCTGGATGGCCTGCGTGTCACCGTTGTACCACGTGATTTTCACTTCAGCATTTTGTAGGTGGTCTCGGGCTCTCACCAAGAACGAGTGGCCGGTAATTGCGCTGCCTCGTGCATCACAACCTGCCGCCAAGATGTCAGCCAGAGCGGTCTTGCCTGATCCTCTTGCGCCTACCACGGCAATCAGGCCCGGGTTCAGAGCCAAGGATGGTGTCTTGAGCCAAGGTGCATTGGTGATGTCGACTTGGGAAATGACCTCGGAGGCATTCCCATAAGGCGGTGGTTCCTCTCCAATGAAAGCCCTGCCTGCCGGATCGATACAAGCTTGACGGAGCGTGTCGAAGGTAGGACTTCCCTTGAGCCAGGTAAATCTTTTCCCATCAGGCGCTCCAGTCTTGGCAGTTTGATGGGCATCGCTGCCATGCAAGCACGGCTTCAGGCCGTTGTACCGCTCAACCAAGTTCTCTGCGGATAAAGCTTTTCTACCTAGCCAAAAATCCCTTTGATTCGGGTTGGAGGCAAAAATGACATGCGCGAATCGCTCGATTTCCTGGCGCAATACCTCATCTGCACCTTCTTTCAGCGCGGACGTACCATCATTCTCTTTTGCTGCGACTGCGATGATGATGTTGGCTTGTGCCCACTGGCTGTTTTTGTGCTTGTCCTTCAGCTCCTGAAACGAAACCTTGAAGCGCTCAGCACCATGGCGCAGGGCCGTTTGGTCATCTTGGATATCAGGGTTCGCTCGCTTCCCAAGCCTTCTCAAATCGCTTGGGGTGCACCTGAACTCGTCGTCGAAAGCCTTGAAAGTAAGCGAGGCAAGAAAGCGCTCTAGCTCTTCTAGGTGATTTTCTTCATCGGGACACACCAATAGATGGGCGTTGATCCAGGATTTTGCAGTTCCTACATCGAAGCGGATTTCTACATTAGGAAAGAGCAGTTCGCAGCTTGCAAGCCTGCCCGCCTGCTTGTGCTCAACCAGCTGTCTGTAGGTATCAAGCAGATAGTAATCCGTCACCGCGATCGCGCTAATGGTGGGAAAGGCGTCTTCAAGGGCGTTTAGATATCCCTCCCAATCACCTTTGAACTGATCGTTGAACAACGTGCCTGGTGCGTGGACGTGGGGATCCCATCGAAGCCAGCGAGATCCAGAGGAAAGAGGCTTTGGTTCATTCTGCATATTTACATCCTAGTAGGCAGATAGGAGACACATTGCGGCCACGGCACCAACCGCGCGGAGCGCGAGCATGAGCTGTCACCGTGCCACTATTTTGGATTCGGTCAGCTGTGTCAATCTGAAGCCGATGGAGCGGGTGCCCTCATATAGGGATGTCCAAATCGCCGCTCATCCCTTTGCGGTGGAGGGGAGAAGGGGCGGCATATCCAAGCGATGACATCAGCGCTTGGCTTGAAATGGTTGATAATCTCAGCTGGCTTTACCATGAAGAGGCGATGAGAAGCACCAAATGCCTCGTCGGCTGGATACCAGCAAAGGCTGGGTGTCTGATTGCAAGCGGAGCGCGCAGGCGCGAGGATGGAAGCCCTCCGGGCCGAGACGTCGCCCTGGCGAGCGGCTCGGTTCACGACAGCCGTCCCGAAGGGCGCGCACTGCAATTTTTCCAAGCATTTTTACGTGACACGCGACATCAGAATAAATATTTCTAGTTTCTCCTAAAGTTTTTTAAGCGACGAACCGTTTAAATTTGTATTTAGGTGCAGTGGTATATGCAGATGTTGGATGAAAGTCGTTTGCCGAACAGCATCGTGTTTAAAGCTGAGCGTTCAATGGTGTGTCGGGCATTTGCCGAACAGAGAATATTCACTGCGTCGATTGAGTTAACCGGAAACGTCGTCACGTGTATTTTGGACGATTCTGAATACTCCTTTACGGCGCAACAATGCGCTGAGCTTGCGGATAGCCTCGCTACCCTATTGAAAACCAGCACTGAACGCGCCGCCAGCCAAATAAAAGTTGGACGTCCGCTACAGCTCGATTTTTGTGAGATTTTCTACCAGTTGATTCTATCGAGAAGTTCGGCGAGCGGATGCGATCGACTATACGGCTATGATTACGACTCTGACCGTGTGCTTCTTGGTGCCTCTGGATCGTTCCGATATCCCGGTACGCGTGATTCCTACAAGCTATTCGTAGGGTTCAATGATGAGCTTGGCCTTCCATTTTTAGGTATCGAGGACTGGGTGTACACCTTCAGCTTTGGCGAAGCGTCCTGGCTAATCGAGCAGTTGTGCGTTGGAGGCTATTTGCTTGCACAGATAGAACAAACAGAAAAAGAATTTAGAAAGAACGGAAGGAATTATCAATGAGCTCATCCAGTGTATATCCCGCTGTTGTAACAGAATTCAAATGCGACTTCCTGTGCTGGCGAGGTCGGGAGTTCGATGAACGCTATGAATGCCGTGTTGCAGGCAATGGCGGAAGAGGCGCGAGTATTCAGTTTGAACTCGATGGGATCGATGTCGGCGCGGAAGTGGCGGCAGATATTGCCTTTTGCCTTTCTGAAGCTCTGGCAATCGCGGAGCAGACGGATGTAGAAAGTGCGACCGCAGCAGTACGTGACGAAGGCTCACTTACTAGGAAGTATCGGTTGTCGTGCGGCGCATGGCAGTTCAGTGCAACCGGTGTTGTGCCTGTTGAGAATGCTAGCCCTGAGCTTCTTGGCGATGCGATCGGTGCAGGCTCCTTCGTGGCTGTTCGAACCATAGAGGAGGGGGGCTTCGAACTCGAGTTCGGAGGGATGGGCTACTCGTTTTCTGCGCAGGATGCATCCTGGTTGCAAGAGATGCTGCTTGAAGTTAGTCAGCAGCTACCGAAGCAGTACCCTCGAGTAGTCTTACTTAAAGCAGCAGAAGCCGCCGTAGCTGGAGGTTAGGGGCTGACAAGTCTAACTGGTAGATGGCCTAGATACTGGCATCGTGGGCGTCGATCGCTTCGTTGAGTGAATCGAACCATAGTAGCGGATCGGCACAGTCAGTCGTCTGGATTCGCTGTGCGATCCTATCTTCGAACGACTTAGAGTTTGAGGGCTTTTCGTCGCTAGAAAAGTAATCAGTGGCTGCGATGGCGAACTTTTCTGCGTTCAAGCCTTGGAGGCAAACATAACGGATCGCCGCGTTCGAGGGCAGGCGTCGCCATGTGATGACTTGAGTGAAACAGGCATGCTGGGTTTCTTCAGGTAGCTGTACTGGATTTACCGGGAAGGAAATCTCATCGCATCTACGGTGGGCTCGGTCTACCAAGTGCTTTAAAATCTCGCGACTTTTTTCGATCTGGTCTCGCAGCTCCTCCGAGTTCAAGAATAGCCCGCCACGCTCAGTGACCGTGAGTGTCTTCAATTTATTTGCGGCGTCGATAAACTCCCGCTCGCGTCTTACTTCCCGCTCTGACCTTTTATCTTTGAATAGCCACCGTAGGAGATCTATAAGCCACTGCATGTTTTGCTTCCAGGGATTGGCTCGAGTGGTAGTTTCGCATTCATGAGGGACAGCTCTGGTGAGTAGTCCAAGATTCCAATTTCGGCTGACCTTATGATTGGGTTGTTGTATATTTCCAGTACGCTTGCCTTTTCAGGATCCGTGGGTTTTAGGTTGTCTGAGCAAACCACCAGTATCCATTTTTTCTCGGAAATTTTTCTTACGAGAGCTTCCAGTGCAAATACAAAAGCCCTTAGCTTTTCTTCGTTCAGATCTTGATCGATAACAATATCTAAACGCCCATTGTCAATTTGTAAAACTTTAATTGGGGAAAGCATCCTGGCAATCAGCACTTCCTCGATAATGGTAATTACTTTTGAGTCGAATTCGCCATTCCAGAGAACTGCAAATCGTTGTAGTCCGACCGATTTGCGAAAGCCGAGCGACGGGGTGTGTGACTGCGGAGTCGAAAATATCAAGTATTGTGTTTCATCTTGAGCGGAGGCAATTGAGCCTTGGGACTCCGTATGCAAAAAACGCGAGTAAATCATGGGTATTCCAAATCATTTAAAATGAAACCGCGAGTGGACTTAGCGGGCTAGTGCATGCTCGTTGTTTGTGGTGCTGTCTCGTTCTATTAATGAAATACAGATGGGGTGTTTAGTCAAGTTTTTTTGTCTTGTCTCGGGGGGCTTTAAGTTGGTTGACGGTATTCTTAAAGTATCCTGTTATGAGTATTTTATAGAAGTGTTTTTCGTCAGGTTTAAATGTCAATTCATTGGTAATTAGTGGCTTGTTATATATGGGTGTTTTTTCTTTTGGGGAGCCTTTCGTTTAAACGGAGGATTGCAGGTGTCGGTTGGAAATAGCTAATTAGGATGCCTGGGGGTATGACAGCTTATGAAGGGTATACATATCATCCTGGGGTGATTTAGCTTCGAAAAGACCGGATGGGGTATTTTAGGGGGCGTTTCTGTGTCGCTGCGTCGATAGACGTGTCAGCTGCCTTATAGATGTGGTCGGCTTAGGCTAAATTGACAGGACAAAGCTGGTTTCACACGAGGCTTCTGCTAGTGATGTTGGGGCGGTTAATCGACTAAGTCGCGTAGCGCCCTCTGGTGCGTTCAAACGTGGTATCTGCTTTGGCAGCTGTGACCTGCATAGCCCAGCGTAGGCTTCAGTCCTGGGCTTTGATGCCTCAGTCGCTTGAGGTGCTAGCTTAAATAGGGGTTTGCATCGAGCCAGACAGGCAGAGCTCAAAGATATAGAATCAAGCGCCTGTTCCTCGGGTTTACATTTTGACTCATCGAGGAGCCATCGAAATTCACTTTTTTGTGCAGCACTGAGAAACCAGGTTTACATTTTCACCTTGATGAAGCCCATTTTTTGGTGGGGTTGACCTGCTTTTAAATAAGTGAACGATTTTAGCAGCGTGGCATAAGGTTTTAGCCTTGAATTTATTAGGTTTTTTAAGATTTATGCTGGTGCAAATTCAAGTTTCTCTTGGGTTTACATTTGTGTCGCGAGATATATTTGGCGGTGGTAAAAGCACCAATCGTGACTACCTGGCCGAGCGCCTGCGCGCCGAAGGTATCGAGGTGGTGTTGACCCGTGAGCCAGGCGGCACGCCGCTGGCCGAGCGTATTCGTGAAGTGCTGCTGGCGCCGGGCGAAGAACAGATGAACCCGGACACCGAGCTGCTGCTGGTGTTCGCTGCCCGTGCCCAGCACCTGGCCGAAGTCATCCGCCCGGCCCTGGCGCGTGGCGCGGTAGTGATTTGTGACCGTTTTACCGATTCCACCTACGCCTATCAGGGCGGCGGCCGCGGCTTGTCCCTGGAACGCATCGCCAGCCTGGAAACCTTCGTCCAGGGCGACCTGCGCCCCGACATGACCTTGCTGTTTGATCTGCCGGTCGAAGTGGGCATGGCCCGCGCCAGCGCCCGTGGTCGCCTGGATCGCTTCGAACTGGAAGGCGTTGGCTTCTTCAACGCCGTACGCAGTGCATTCCTCGCACTTGCCAAGGCTGAGCCTGCACGTTACACCCTGCTGGATGCGGCCCAGCCGTTGGCCCAGGTGCAGCAGGCCATCGACGCGCTGCTTCCCCAACTTCTGGAGCGCGCCCGTGGCTGAAGCGTACCCATGGCAGGAAAGTCTGTGGCAGCAATTGGCCGGTCGTGCCCAGCATGCTCACGCCTACTTGCTGCACGGGCCGGTGGGCATCGGCAAGCGGGCCTTGGCCGAACGCCTGATGGCGAGCCTGCTGTGCCAGCGTCCGGTCAACCTGGAAGCCTGCGGCGAGTGCAAATCCTGCCTGCTGCTCAAGGCCGGCAGCCACCCGGATAACTACCTGCTGGAACCCGAGGAAGCCGACAAGGCGATCAAGGTCGACCAAGTGCGGGATCTCGTCAGCTTCGTGGTGCAGACCGCGCAGTTGGGCGGGCGCAAAGTCGTGCTGATCGAGCCGGTGGAAGCGATGAACATCAACGCCGCCAACGCCTTGCTCAAGAGCCTTGAGGAACCGTCGGGCGATACGGTGCTGTTGCTGGTCAGCCACCAGTCCAGCCGCTTGCTGCCGACCATTCGCAGCCGTTGCGTGCAACAGGCCTGCCCGCTGCCGAGCGAGGCGATGAGCCTGCAATGGCTGGCGCAGGCGCTGCCGGAGTGCTCGGAGGACGAACGGGCCGAGCTGCTGACCCTGGCCGCCGGTTCACCACTGGCGGCCGTCAAGCTGCAAGCGCAAGGCGTGCGTGAGCAACGGGCGCTGGTGGTGGAGGGCGTCAAAAAGCTGATCAAGCAGGAGCAGTCGGCGACGCAGTTGGCCGAAAGCGCCTGGAAAGACATCCCCCTGTTGTTGCTGTTCGACTGGTTTTGCGACTGGTCGAGCCTGATCCTGCGCTACCAGCTGACGCAGGACGAAAACGGCCTGGGCCTGCCGGACATGCGCAAGGTCGTGCAGTACCTGGCGCAGAAAAGCGCGCAGGACAAGGTGCTGACTATTCAGGACTGGATCCTTGCCCAGCGCCAGAAGGTCCTCGGCAAAGCCAACCTTAACCGCGTGCTGTTGCTTGAAGCGCTGCTGGTGCAGTGGGTGGGGTTGCTCGGCCGCCGTTAATTTCCGTGGCCGACGGGTGTATCGTCGGCCAGACACTTTCCGTGACTGAAGTTGTAAATCCTTATGCTCGTAGATTCCCATTGCCACCTCGATCGCCTGGACCTCGCCCAGCACGGCGGTTCCCTCGACGCTGCCCTGGAAGCGGCGCGCCAGCGCGGGGTCGGGCACTTTCTGTGCATCGGCGTCAGCGCCGAAAACGCCGCTGACGTCAAAGCCCTGGCCGATCGCTATGCCGATGTGGATTGCTCGGTGGGCATCCACCCGCTGGATTTGAAGCCCGGTGAAGCGCCTGCGCTGGATTGGCTGCTGGGCGAGCTGAACCACCCGCGCGTGGTGGCGATTGGCGAAACCGGCCTGGATTACCACTACGAGCCCGAAGCTGCCGAGCTGCAACAAGCCTCGTTCCGCCTGCATCTGCACGCTGCGCAGCAGACCAGCAAACCGGTAATCGTCCACACCCGTGGCGCCCGCGCGGACACCCTGACCCTGCTGCGCGAAGCCGCGTTGCCCCAGGCCGGTGTGCTGCACTGTTTCACCGAAGATTGGGACATGGCCAAGGCTGCCCTGGACCTGGGCTTCTATATTTCCTTGTCGGGTATCGTCACCTTCCGCAACGCCGACGCCCTGCGCGACGTGGCGCGCCAGGTGCCGGCCGACCGCCTGCTGGTGGAAACCGACTCGCCGTACCTGGCGCCCATCCCTCATCGCGGCAAGCCGAACCTGCCGGAATATGTGCGTGATGTGGCCGATTACCTCGCGATGCTGCGTGGTGAGCCTTACGAGCGTTTTGCCGAGCAGACCACCGAGAACTTCAAGCGCTTGTTCCCGCTGGCCCACGTTGCCGCCTGAGGTCGTCAAATTTCGGGCAAAAAAAACCCGGGTTCTGGGGGGTGAATCCGGGCTAAGACCATTAGGAGTAAAACAAGGGCACACAGTCCGTCGGTACCCAGGTCAACGCGCCACTTGGGGGAGATGCCGCGTCGACTATTGAAGTATTGATCAGGATCCCATTCAGTCCAGTCGCGATTGGTCGTTTTTTAAACAGATTTGGAATACGCGCGCTTCGCTTGAGTTCTCATTGAGCAGGTGCACAGGCGAAGTTATTGCGTATTGTTTCTGACTGCGAGGGGTGAAAACGTTGGCGCTCTGAAAGTTTAGTGTGTAACGGGTTCACATAGGCGTTGCCCAACGACTGTTCAGTCGGGATAATCCCTCGCACTGGGTAAATCGTATCGCCACGTATCAGCGGCGCTGCGCATTCCCTCCCACATTGACCTCTGCAGACCTCTTCCTCATGCAAAAAGAACCCCGTAAGGTCCGTGAGTTTCGCCGCCGAGAGCAGGAAATTCTCGACACCGCACTCAAGCTGTTCCTCGAACAGGGTGAAGACAGCGTCACCGTCGAGATGATTGCGGATGCCGTGGGTATCGGCAAAGGCACGATCTATAAGCACTTCAAGTCCAAGGCCGAGATCTACCTGCGCCTGATGCTCGACTACGAGCGCGACCTGAATGAGCTGCTGCATTCGGCCGATGTCGACAAGGACAAGGAGGCCCTGTCCCGCGCCTACTTCGAGTTCCGCATGCGCGACCCGCAGCGCTACCGCCTGTTTGATCGCCTGGAAGAGAAGGTGGTCAAGGGTCATCAAGTGCCGGAGATGGTCGAGGAACTGCACAAAATCCGCGCTTCGAACTTCGAACGCCTGACGCTGCTGATCAAAGGCCGCATCAGCGAAGGCAAGCTGGAGGATGTGCCGCCGTATTTCCACTATTGCGCCGCCTGGGCGTTGGTGCACGGCGCCGTGGCGTTGTATCACTCGCCATTCTGGAGCAACGTGCTGGAAGATCAGGAAGGCTTCTTCCAGTTCCTGATGGACATCGGCGTACGCATGGGCAACAAGCGCAAGCACAGCACCGAGCTGCCGGGTGCCGAACCCAAAACCAGCGAAACCCCGGCTACGTAAGTCATTCGCCGCACTAATGGCCTAATGATTTACTGCCGTGGGCAGTGTCCCAGGAATATACTCAGGCAAGGATCTTGCTAAAAGTTGATTTATAAGTCAGCTTTTGGCGTGCCCGAACCATCCTCTGCCGGAGTGATCCATGATCGTTGATCGTCAAGGCAGGCGTTTTCGCAATTTGCGGATCAGCCTGACCTCAGCCTGCAATTACGCGTGTACCTACTGCGTGCCTAACGGCAAGCGGCTGGTGGCTGCCCAGGACGAACTCTCCGCCGAGGCCATGGCCCGTGGCGTGGCTTACCTGATCGAGGCGGCGGGCATTGACCGGCTGCGCATCACCGGCGGCGAGCCGCTGGTCAGTCCCAAGCTCGAAGCCTTTATGGGCGCGGTGGGGCAGATGGGTCTGAGCGACATCAGCCTGACCACCAATGGCCAACTGCTGGCGCGCAAACTGCCGCTGCTGGTGGAGGCGGGTATCAAACGCATCAACGTCTCGCTGGATACGCTGGACGCCGACGCCTTCCGCAGCATCGCCCGTGGTGGCGACCTGGCGACCGTGCTTGACGGCATGGACCAGGCTCGCGCTGCCGGCATCAAAATCAAGGTCAACATGGTGCCGTTGCGCGGGCAGAACCTGGATCAGGTGATGCCGCTGCTCGACTACTGCCTTGAGCGCGGCTACGAATTGCGCTTCATCGAACTGATGCGCATGGGCCACCTGGCCAAAGACTCCAACGCCTTTCTGCAGCAATTCGTCAGCCTGCAACAATTGCTGAGCCTGATCGGCGAACACCACGAATACCTGCAAGCCAACGCCCCGGTCGACGCCACGGCTGTGCGCTACGAGGTGCCGGGCAAGGGTTTCTTCGGCGTAATCGCCAACGAGAGCGTGCCGTTCTGCCGCACCTGTTCACGCCTGCGCCTGTCGTCCACCGGCTGGCTGCATGGCTGCCTGTCATCGAGCAACCGCCACTATGTCGGCGACCTGCTGGACAAGCCGCGCCATCAGGCGCTGCCGGCTCTGCAGGGCCTGTTGATGAAGGCCCTTGGCGACAAACAGGAAGTGGCGTTCTCCGGCGGCGCTACCATCATGAAGATCATCGGCGGCTAATCAGGCTGGCACACATCCCTGTGGGAGCCGTGTGAGAGCTGGCTTGCCTGCGATAGCATCAGCTCGGAGTGACTGATACACCGAGGTGCCTGTATCGCAGGCAAGCCCGCTCCCACACAAGCCAGCTCCCACATTTGTTTGGCCGCGCTGCTCAATGGCGCGGTTTCTGCATCTCACGCCCCATTCGCCGGTTTTCCGTCACCGGCTTCTGGAGGATTAGGATGCGTAGTCTGGTTTTGTTGCTGGCGTCATTGACACTGAGTGGCTGCATGACCGTCAGCGATATGGCCGAAGGCACCCGCTATCAGATGAGTGATGCCGGTTTGCTGGACCACAGTGACACCCGCCGCACCGCGTCGATCCGCATACAGCCGGACTCCTTCGTCTACATCGCCCAGGGCGCCTTCGTGCCGCCGGGCAGCGCTTACCCGCGACCTAACGTGGTGGCCGAAGAAGCCTTCAACGGGTTTGTCGAGTATTTCCCGATGGTACGCCGCGCGCGTCAGCCCGAAGGCCTTGAACAGGCCATGTCCGAAGCCCGGGCGGCGGGGGCTCACTACTTGCTGTATTGCCGTTTTGCGGCAGCTGATGACCGCATCGGCAACGCTGACGAGTGGACCGACCAGCAAGCCCTCGACCGTCTCGGCCTCGACAGCGGCGTGATCCAGATCATGTTGATCGAGACCAGCACCCAGTATTTGATTGATACTGCACGCATTCGCAGTCGTGGCGGTTTACTGACATTCCACGACAACAAGCCAGAAGATCTGATTGCCCGCCCGTTGGCGCAATATGCGCGAGGCCTGCTGGGCATGAGTGATCAATAAGCCTCAGGAGAACCCCATGACCGATTCCGCCAAGGCCAACGACCTGTTGGCCCAACTGCCCAAGGGCAAGGGGCCGGCGCCGGTGCACCTGTGGAACCCGGATTTCTGCGGCAACATCGATATGCGCATCGCCCGCGACGGCACCTGGTATTACCAGGGCACGCCGATCGGGCGTAAGCCGATGGTCAAACTGTTCTCCAACATCATCCGCCGCGACGGCGATGATTACTTTCTGATAACGCCCGTAGAAAAAGTGGGAATCACCGTCGATGATGCGCCGTTCGTGGCGGTTACGCTGGAAGTGGAAGGGCAGGGCGAAGACCAGGTATTGCGCTTTACCACCAATGTCGACGATCAAATCGAAGCAGGCCTTGAGCACCCATTGCGGGTGGTGATCGACCCCGACACCCAGGAGCCCGCGCCTTACCTGCGGGTGCGCACCAACCTCGAAGCCCTGGTCCATCGCAACGCGTTCTACCAATTGGTCGAGTTGGCGGTGAGCCGTCCGATCAACGGTCAGAACTGGCTGGGCGTCTGGAGCGCAGGGGAGTTTTTCCCCATCGGCCTGGAGCCCTGAGCCCGGTTTTTTCATCTCCCTGAAATAATTCGCTTGCTGCAAACGGCCGCTTTCGGTTATCAATTTGTACATGATTAGACATGTTCGATTTGATAAGAAAAAACGCGTCGTCGACGAGCTCATCCGCCGTATCGAGGGTGGGGTGATGGCCGACGGTTTCCTGCTGCCGGGCGAGCACCAACTGGCCGAAGAGTTTGCGGTCAGCCGCGGCACGCTGCGTGAGGCGTTGGCCGAGCTCAAGCGCCGCAACTACATCGCCACCCAAAGCGGCGTCGGTTCCATCGTCACCTTCGACGGCATGGTGCTCGACCAGCGCAGCGGTTGGGCCCAGGCCCTGGCCGACACCGGTGCAAGGGTGACCACCGACATCCTGCGCCTGGAGGCGGTCACCCGGCCGGACCTGCTCAGCCGTTTCGGCAGTGACCAATTCATCGCCCTCGACCGCCGGCGCCGTACGCCCGACGGCATCGCCGTGTCCCTGGAGCGCTCGCTGATGCCGGCTTCCGGCGGCCTGGAAAGCCTGCCGAGCGTGGGCCTGATCGACCATTCCCTGACCATCACCCTGGCTGCCTACGGTTACGTCGGCGCCGAGGGCGACCAATGGATCGGCGCCGAACCGCTGAGCGACGAAGACGCCGAGCTGCTGGGACGCCCCGCCGGCACGGTATTTCTCAAGGCCTCGCGCACCACCTATGACCGCCGCGAGCGCTTCATGGAGCATGTCGAAAGCTTGCTCGACCCTCTGCACTTTCGCCTGCACCTGCAGTTTGGAGCTTCGAAATGACCCCGATTTCCCGCGCACTCGGCGCGTTCTACGGCCTGGCACTGGGCGACGCGTTGGGCATGCCCACCCAGTCCTTGAGCCGTGAGCAGGTCAGGGCGCGCTTCGGTGCCATCACCGGCCTTGAAGCTGCCGACGCCGACCAGCCCATTGCGCCGAACATGCCCGCAGGCTCCATCACCGATGACACCGAACAGGCGATTCTGGTCGGTGAGTTGCTGGTCGAAGGCCAAGGCAAAATCGAACCCACCACACTCGCCCAGCGCCTGATCGACTGGGAAGCGGTGATGCGCGCCAAGGGCTCGCAAGACCTGCTCGGCCCTTCGACCAAGCGCGCCATCGACATGATCCTGGCCGGCCACACACCGGAAGAGTCCGGTCGTTATGGCACCACCAATGGCGCGGCGATGCGTATCACGCCGGTGGGCATTGCGGCGGATGTCAGCGACGCGGCGTCATTCATTCAGGCCGTTATCCAGGCCTGCCAGGTCACGCACAACACCAGCCTCGGCATTTCCAGCGCAGCAGCGGTTGCGGCGGTGGTGTCGGCGGGCATCAACGGCGTGGACCTGGGCGAGGCGCTGAACATCGGTACCCAGATCGCCCAGCAAGCCGAAGGCCATGGCCACTGGATCGCCGGCGGGCGTATTTCCACGCGCATCAGTTGGGCGCGCACCTTGAGCGTCGGCAGTGGCGACAAAGCCCTGTTTGCCGACCTGCTCTACGAACTGATCGGCACCTCCGTGGCCTCCCAGGAGTCGGTGGTGGTGTCGTTTGCCCTGGCCCAGCAAGTGGCGGTGGGCGAGATGAATGCCTTCGAAGCCCTGTGCCTGGCCGCGAGCCTGGGCGGCGACACCGACACCATCGCCGCCATCCTCGGCGCCATGCTCGGTGCGTGTTTGGGCCTGCAGTGCTGGCCCGAGGCGATGGTTGAACAGGTCAAACAGGTCAATGGCCTGGACTTGCAGCCGTTGGTTCAAGGGCTGCTCAAATTGCGCTGAGCACCGCAAATCCAAAGGTGGGAGCTGGCTTGCCTGCGATAGCGGTCGGTCAGTTAACAAATCAGTCACTGGAAAACCGCTATCGCAGGCAAGCCAGCTCCCACAGTAATTCGTGTTTGAGTCAGGACGACCGGTTAACGCTTTGATTCTCTGCCACAACCACAACAATACAGGCATCAGGAGCACCCCATGAGTACCACTTCTTCCGGCCAAAGCGCCGGGCAATTGGAAACACGCGGCATCGAACCGGTCCCTGAAAGCGAGTGCAACGGCCATCCGCTGCAACTGTTCTGGGTGTGGTTCGCAGCCAATATCAGCATCCTCGGTTTGCCGCTCGGCGCCACGTTGGTCGCGTTTCGCGGGCTGGCGATCTGGCAGGCGATCATCGTGGCAATCCTCGGCGCGGCAGGCTCCTTCGCGGTGGTGGGCATCATTTCCATCGCGGGCCGCCGTGGCCGAGCGCCGAGCCTGACCCTGTCCCGCGCCATTTTCGGCGTGCGCGGCAATATCGGCCCGACGCTGGTGTCGCTGATGTCGCGACTGGGCTGGGAAACCGTCAACACCACCACCGCCGCCTTCGTGCTGCTGTCGTTGTGTTCGATCCTGTTCCACTCGCCGGTTGAAGCGAAAAGCGCACCAGTGCTGACGCTGATCTTCATCGCCATCTTCGTGCTGCTGACCTTGTCGGTGTCCGGCCTCGGTCACGCGACCTTGCTGGTGATCCAGAAGTGGGCCACCTATGTGTTCGGCGCGCTGAACATTCTGGTCGGCGGCTTTCTCTGCGCCACCATCGACTGGAGCGCGGTGTTCAACGCCACGCCCGCGCCGCTGAGCGCGATGATCATCGGCGTCGGCACCATGGCCGCCGGCACCGGTATCGGCTGGGCCAATGCGGGCGCCGACATGTCGCGCTACCAGCATCGCAGCGTCAAGGCCGTGCGCCTGGTGGCTTCCGCCGCGTTTGGTGCGGGCATTCCGCTGGTGTTGCTGATCACCCTCGGCGGCCTGCTGTCGGTGGGCAACAACGACCTGGCCTCGGCCACCGACCCGATCATTGCGATCCGCGACATGCTGCCGACCTGGATGGCGGTGCCGTACCTGATCACCGCGTTCGGCGGGCTGCTGCTGTCGAACAACCTTTCGGTGTACTCGGCCGGTCTCACCACGCTGACCCTCGGGTTGAAGGTCAAGCGCGTGCACGCGGTGATCGTCGACATCGTGGCGATCTTCGCCGGTTCGATCTACTTCATGCTGATCGCCGACAGTTTCTACGGCCCGTTCATCACCTTCATCTCGTTGCTGGCAGTGCCGATTACCGCGTGGGTCGGGATCTTCGTGGTCGACCTGATGCATCGCCACTACTACAGCGCCAAGGACCTGCTCGACGTTACGCCAAGCAGCGCCTACTGGTACCGCGGCGGCGTGGAATGGCGCGCCTTCGGCGCCTGGGCCGTGGCGATCGTGCTGGGTTTCAGTTTCACCACCATTGGCACCACCGCACAAAACATCTGGTTCGCCGGGCCGTTGTCTGACTCCTGGCTGGGCCACAACGGCCTGGGCTGGATCGTCACTTTCCTGGTGGCCGGCGGAATTTACGCAGTACTGGGCGGCGCGGCTGACCGTCGCCCGGCTTTGGTAGAGCCTCACCATGTCTAGATTGCTGCACACCGGCCAGGTCATCGTCGACCTGGTCATGGCCCTCGACACCCTGCCTGCGACCGGCGGCGACGTGCTGGCCAAATCCGCCAGTTTCGAAGCCGGCGGTGGCTTTAATGTGATGGCCGCCGCGCGGCGCAACGGGTTGCCGGTGGTCTATCTTGGCCGCCATGGCAGTGGGCGTTTCGGCGACTTGGCGCGTGCGGCAATGCAGGCCGAAGGCGTGGAAATGGCCCAGGCGGCCAGCGCGGGCAAGGACACGGGGTTGTGTGTGTCGTTGACCGAAGCCACCACCGAACGCACGTTCATTTCCCACCTCGGTGCCGAAGGCGACTTGAGCGCTGAAGACCTTGCCGGGGTGGAACCGCGCGCCGACGACTATGTGTACGTCAGCGGTTACAGCCTGCTGCTGGAGGGCAAGGCGCAAGCGCTGCTTGACTGGCTGCTGGCATTGCCGCGTGACATCAGCGTGGTGTTCGACCCGGGTCCGTTGGTGAAAGCACCGGATTCGGCACTGATGGCTGCCTTGCTGCCGCGTATTGATATCTGGACCAGCAATGGCCCCGAAGCCCTGGCGTTTACCGGCGCTCACTCGCTTGCCGAAGCACTGCGCGACCTCAATCGCCATTTGCCCGTCGAAGCCCTGCTGGTGGTGCGTGACGGCCCGAATGGCTGCTGGATCAGCCGTAATGGCCAGGCTGAGCATGTGCCGGGCTTCAAGGTGCAGGCAGTGGACAGCAACGGCGCAGGCGATGCCCACGCCGGTGTGTTTCTGGCCGGTCTGGCTGACGGCCTGGCACCTGCGCAAGCCGCGCGCCGGGCCAATGCCGCTGCGGCGTTGGCGGTCACCCGATGGGGGCCGGCGACGTCGCCGGGCACTGACGAAGTGGACGCATTGTTGGCAAAACCGCACGTTGCTTGACTTGCTGATTCAGGCGGGGTTTACGTTCAATCACGTGGAGTGGGGTAGGCCGAATGAGGGCTTGCCCCCACTGACCCCACACAAAAAAAATGTGGGAGCGGGCTTGCCCGCGATAGCGGTGTATCAGCCACCCAAATTACAGACTGATCCACCGCCATCGCGGGCAAGCCCGGCTCCCACAGGGTGTTGCAGTTTAGCCCGTTTCACCCTCCAGTTTACGCGCCTCATCCACCCCGGACGCCGTCAGCTTGATCGGCAAATTCAACGAGTACTCACCGGCATCGTCGGTGGTTACATGCCCGTCCTTGATAAGCCCGCGGTCCTGGAGAAACGCCAAGACACTGGCGACCACCTTTTCACCGCGGTAGTTATCCAGCACCTCCTTGCCCAAGCCGTTCGGGTGGGCGTGCAGCAGGCGGGTGAGGACTTCTTTCTCAAGGTTTCTATCGACGTTCATGCGTACCTCTTCACTGTGAAATGAGCGGGTGTCGTGGGGGCGTGCGATGGCTCAAGGCGCCGGCTGTTTCGGCGCGCCGGGGATGTTGCTGTCATCGCCCTTGTTGATTTTTGGCCCCATCTTGCCGTTGCCCACCGCTGCCGGTGCCTGACGCTGGGTGTCGTTGCCCTGAGTGCGCGGGTCGGAGCCGGCCTTGTTATCGATGATGGCGCCGCCGTTAGTGTCCAGGCCCGTGCCCATCGAATCCTGGGATTCCTGGGTGGCGGGGCTCGGCGGGCTGCCCACAGGATCGGTCTTGCCGGTCGACGAGGTGGCGGCAAACGCGCTCAGGGACGCGGCGGACAGCAGGCCGGTGAGGGCGAGGGCAGCAAACTTGGAATTCTTCATGAGGGTGTCTCCATATGATTAATGTCCTTACCTTTTGTTGGTCCGCCGTCATTTACGGTTCGTGCCTTATTGGCGACGAACGGTCTTTCGGAACCTGTAAGCATTTGTGTGCCTGATCGCGCAGAGCCCCGGTTTGCGCCGCCTCCAGACGAGCGGTAAAGCCCAGTGCGTTCGTTCAACCGCCGTACAGCTGACCTTTGCGATAGTCCTGATGCGTTGTCCGGGTCATGCGGTATCTGTCGTTTTCAAGTCAGAACCGAAGGGCCTCGTACGCCTGCAAATGTATCGGGCGCGATACGAAGTGGACACGCGGCATTACAAAACGGCGCCTTAGCCGGATGACTCCACACAGCGAACACTGCCGCCATGACTACTGTGACCTTGCTGAAAGCCCCCGTAATCGCCCGTCCTGACGAGGTGTTGTACGGCCCCCTCCAGCCCGAATTGTTGCGTAACGAAGTGCTGGCCGACTTGCTGGAAGCCACGGTTCAACGCGCGCCTCAGCAGGTTGCGTTGATCGACGGTGAACGCCAGTTGACCTACGGCGAGCTCGACCGGCAAGCCGGCTGTGTGGCTTCGCGCCTGATCGAGGCGGGCGTGCGCCCCGGGCAGATTGTTGGCCTGTGGATGCCGCGCGGCCTGGAGTTGCTGGTGGCCCAGGCGGGCATTGCCAAGACGGGGGCCGCCTGGTTGCCGTTGGACCACGACACCCCGCTGGAGCGCCTGCAGATTTGCATGGACGACGCCCAGGCCGTCGGCGTGGTGTGCGGCGATGACAACGCGCAAGCGCTGCGTGACGCGGGCCTGACTGCCTGGTGCGCAAGCCGGTTGCTCGCCGCCCTCGACGGCCCGGTGCGTCGCCGTGTGAATGCCAAACCGGACGATCCTGCGTATGTGATTTACACCTCAGGCTCCACCGGCAAACCCAAGGGCATCCTGATTTCCCAGGGCAGCATCTGTCACTTCCTGCGCAGTGAAAACGCGGTCCTCGGCATCCAGGCCAGCGACCGGGTTTACCAGGGCTTCTCGGTGGCCTTCGACATGTCGTTCGAAGAAATCTGGATCGCCTACCTGGTCGGTGCCACCTTGTGGATCGGCCCCAAAGACATCACCGGCGATCCCGAGGCCCTGCCGCGCATGCTCAATCAGCAACGCATCAGCGTGCTGCACGCGGTGCCGACGTTGCTGGCATTGTTCAGCGAAGACGTGCCAAGCCTGCGCCTGATCAACCTTGGCGGCGAGATGTGCCCCGAGTCTCTGGTCGAGCGCTGGAGCCGCCCCGGTCGGCAGATGTTCAACACCTATGGCCCCACCGAAGCCACGGTTTCAGCCAGCCTTGCGCGTCTCGCGCCGGGTGCGCCGGTGACCATCGGCACGCCGCTGCCCAATTACGGGTTGCTGGTGATCGACGCCGACCTGGCCCCCGGCGCCACGCCGACCTTGTTGGCGCGCGGGCAGACCGGTGAGCTGTGCATCATTGGCCCGGGCCTTGCCGAGGGCTATCTGGGACGGCCTGATCTGACCCGCGAAAAGTTCATCGAAAACCCGTGGTCCACCGGCTATTACGACGAGCGTCTGTACCGCACCGGCGACCTGGCGCGCATTGATGCCGATGGTCAGGTGGTGTGCCTGGGGCGTGCGGATGATCAGGTCAAGATCCGTGGTTTCCGTGTGGAGCTGGGTGAAATCGAAGCCTTGCTCGCCCAGCAGCCCGGCGTGGGCACCGTCGCGGTGCTGCTGCGCAATGACGGCGGTATGGACCAGTTGATCGCTTATCTGGTGCCGGAAGGCGGTCTGCCACTGGACGGTTTGCCCGCCCAATTGCGCAAGGCTTTGCAGGCGCGTCTGCCGGCCTACATGGTGCCCAGCCGTTTTGAATTGCTCGACGGCATGCCGCGCCTGACCTCCGGCAAGATCGACCGCAAGGCCCTCAAGGCGCGGCCATTGGGGGCGGACACCCGCGGCGCGGACCTTGAATCGGACACGCCGCAAAGCCCCGCCGAAACCGTGCTGTTCGGCGCCTTGGAAACACTCTTCCCCGGCCAGCCGATTCGCCGTGATGCAGACTTCTTCTGCGACCTCGGCGGCCATTCGTTCTTCGCTGCGCGCCTGGCGTCAGCGTTGCGTGCAGACGAGCGTTTCGCCCACATCACCGTGCGTGACATCTACCAGCAGCGTCGTGTCGGCGCCATCGCTGACGTGCTGCACGCTGCGCCGCAGCCCGCAGTGCAGGAAGCTGCGTGGACGCCGCCATCAGCCTTCGCACGCTGGCGCTGCGGGTTGGCCCAGGCAGCCGTGATGCCCGCCATGGTGTGCTTGCGCATGAGCCAGTGGCTGGCGCCGTTTTTTACCTATCACTACCTCACCGGCAGCCCCGGTGATTCAGTGGCGACGGCAACTGCAGCGTCGATCGGCGTGTTCCTGCTGGCGACCCTGTTGCAGTTCGTCGTAGCCATCGCCGGCAAGTGGCTGATCGCCGGGCGCTTGCAGCCGGGCGTCTATCCACTGTGGGGCCTCACCTATTTTCGTTGGTGGGCGTCGTCGCGCATGGTCGAGTCGGCGCCGGTCTATCTGTTGAGCGGTTCTTCGCTGTACAGCTGGTGGCTGCGTGCACTCGGCGCCAGGGTCGGCCGCGAGGTCAATATCGGCTCGCTGGGCGTGCGCGCGCCAGACCTGCTGCACATCGGCAACGAGGTCAGCATCGGCAACGGCGTGAGCCTGGAGAACGCCCGGGTCGAGCGCGGCCAATTGCACCTGGGCCGGGTCATGATCGATGACAACGCCTGCCTGGGTTCCTACACCATTCTTGAGGGCAACACCGCCGTCGGCCGCAGCGGCCATCTGCAAGGTCAATCGGCGCTGGCCGATGGGCGCTGCGTGCCGGCCGCGCGAATCTGGAGCGGCTCGCCGGCGGTGGATATCGGCGCGTTTGACCCCGCCAGCCTACCGCCTCGCCCGATGGTCGGGCGTGGGCAATTGGCGCTGGAAAATGCGTTTTATGTGGTCGGCATTCTGCTGATCGCCACGCTGTTTTTCATGCCGGTGTTCCCGACGTTTTTCCTCATCGACTGGTTTGACGAACAACACATTCTGCCGTGGCTGCAGGAACAATCTGTGAGCCTGCAACTGCTGCGTTACTTCGCCCTGGCGTTGCCGGCGGCGGCGGTGCTGATCGTGATGATGATGCTGGTTTCCGCCGGCCTGCGCTGGGCCGTGCTGCCGCGCCTGAAACCCGGCAACTACCCGGTGCACAGCCGCGTGTATTGCAGCAAGTGGCTGGTGAGCCATATTCAGGAGGCCAGCCTCAATGTGCTGTCCGGCCTCTACGCCACGGTCTACGCGCCGCTCTGGTATCGCCTGCTGGGCGCACGCGTGGGCCGCGATGCGGAAATCTCCACGGCCCAGGGCGTGATTCCCGACATGCTCACCCTGGGCGATGAAACCTTTATCGCCGACGCCGTGATGCTGGGCGATGAACAGGTGGATGGCGGCTGGATGCGTATTCAGCCGACCGTGGTGTCGCACCGCAGTTTTGTCGGCAACGGCAGCTATATTCCCGACGGCACCACCTTGCCCGAAAACGTGTTGATCGGCGTGCATTCCCATGCGCCGGCCAATGCTGAAATCGCCAGCGGCGATACCTGGCTGGGCTCGCCGCCGATCAACCTGCCGGCACGCGAACAAGCCAGCGCCTATCCCGACCACCTGACGTTCCGGCCGTCGCCGTGGCGCCGCGTAGCCCGTGGCGCCATCGAAGGCCTGCGCATCGTGTTGCCCCACGGCACCGTGATTGCGGTGGGCTACACCGTGATGATGGATTTGATGCCAGTGGCCGAGGACGAGCGCTGGGGCGCCGTGTTGGGTTATCTGGCACTCATCGGCCTGGCCTACAGCCTGGGCAACTACCTGTTGGTGGCGGCGTTGAAGTGGCTGGCGATGGGGCGTTACCGCAAGCGTTCGGCGGCCATGTGGACACCATTCGTGTGGCTGTCCGAAGGCATCACCAGCCTCTACGAAGGCATGGCCGCGCCCAACTTCATGAGCTATTTGCGCGGCACGCCGTGGCTGCCGTTGGCCTTCCGTGGCCTGGGCTGCAAGATCGGGCGCGGGGTGTACATGGACACCACCGACATCACCGAATTCGACTGTGTGACCATCGGCGATCACAGCGAGTTGAACGCCGGTGCCTGCCCGCAGACGCACCTGTTTGAGGAACGCGTGATGAAAATCGACCAGGTGCTGATTGGCGAACGCGTCTACATGGGCCCGCGCAGTTCGGTGTTGTACAGCGCCGAGGTAGGCGCTGGTGCTCGGCTCGGGCCGCTGACGCTGGTGATGAAGGGCGAGTGCATTCCGGCGTCGAGCAGTTGGGTCGGCTGCCCGGCGGCACCGGCGCGAGGCTGAGCAGCATGCAGGTATTGATGTGGCCCCAGACGCGCCCGCGCCTGCAGGACGGGGTATTGCTGATCGGCGTCCAGCACGCGCCGGGCAGCACCCGCGACATGGCCCGCGCGCGCGTGCGGCAGGCGCTGAGCCAGGCCTTGCAGCAGATGCTGGATGTGCCGCCGGCGCGCATCGGCATTCACTCCGTGCCCGGTCATGCCCCGCAGATTCGTGTGCCGGGGCATGAGGATGCCGGGCTTTCCATTAGCCACGACGGCGATTTTTCGGTGGCCGCGGTGCATTTGCATGGCCCGGTCGGCATTGACGTGATGGCCGTGCAGGACACGCCTGACTGGCGCGGCGTGGCCAATGATTACCTGGGCCCGCGCGTGCTGGCGCGCTTGTGCGCCGCGACCCAGGCGCAGCGTGCGCGGCTGTTTACCCGTGCATGGTGCGAGCGCGAGGCGCGGCTCAAATGCGTGGGGCAAGCGCTGGGCGAGTGGTCGCCGCGTGTGGCGTGGGGCTGTCGCACCGTTGAAGTGGGGTTGCCGGCGGGGCGGGTCGGCGCCCTGGCGCTGCGCGCGTAAATTGCGCTGCAATCGGTCATCAAAGCGCCTTAGTATGTGGGCTTTGACATTGCCCAAGGCTTGCCCATGACCATCGAGATTCGCCCCGCCGTGCCCAGTGATGCTGCGCAGATCCTGACCTTCATCACCGAGCTTGCCGAGTACGAAAAGGCCCGGCACGAAGTGATCGCCAGCGTGGTGGACATCGAGCGCAGCCTGTTCAGCGAGGGTGCCACCGCCCATGGCCTGATCTGCTCTCGGGACGGTTTGCCGATCGGTTTCGCGGTGTTCTTTTTCAGCTATTCCACCTGGCTGGGCAGCAACTGCCTGTACCTCGAAGACCTCTACATCAACCCCGAGCAACGCGGCGGCGGGGCGGGCAAGAAGTTGTTGCGCCACCTGGCCAAAATCGCCTGCGACAACGGCTGCGGGCGTTTCGAGTGGAGCGTGCTGGACTGGAACGAGCCGGCGATTGCCTTCTACAAGTCCATCGGCGCCCAGCCGCAGGAAGAGTGGGTGCGCTATCGCATGGAAGGCAATGCCCTGCGGGAATTTGCCGAGGGCTGAAATCACCGGGTACCCACTGTGGGAGCAGGCTTGTGTGGGAGCTGGCTTGCCTGCGATAGAAACACCTCGGTCTTTCAGTTGAACCGAGGGGAGGCTATCGCAGGCAAGCCAGCTCCCACACGGATCGGCTCTCACATTTTTTTTTTGTGAATTGCTCAATATGTGGGATGCAAATTTATATATTGAGATATTTCAAATGATGGGTTTATAGTCGCCTGCATCAGCACTCACTACCAAAAATAAAACAGGTGAAGCGATGCAGGCCCAACCGTTGTCATTACCCGCCGTGCCCGAGCCGATTTACGGCGAGCGGCTGAAAAACAAAGTGGTCATCATCACCGGCGCCGCCCAAGGCATTGGCGAGGCGATCGTCGCGTGCTTCCAGGCCCAGCAGGCGCGCCTGGTCATCGCCGATATCCAGGGCGAGAAAGTTGAAAAAGTCGCCGCCCACTGGCGCGAACGCGGCGCCGACATCATCGCGCAACCCGTCGATATCACTTCCAAAGAGCAATGGCAGACGCTGGTCAATGTGGCCATCGAACGCTTCGGCCGCGTCGACGTGCTGGTCAACTGCGCCGGGGTCAATGTGTTCCGCGACCCGCTGGAAATGACCGATGAAGACTGGCGCCGCTGCTTCGCCATCGACCTCGACGGCGCCTGGTTCGGTTGCCGTGCGGTGTTGCCGCACATGATCGAGCAGGGCATCGGCAACATCATCAACATTGCTTCTACCCATTCCAGCCACATCATCCCCGGCTGCTTTCCTTACCCTGTCGCCAAGCACGGCTTGCTCGGGCTGACCCGCGCGCTGGGTATCGAATACGCGCCCAAAGGCATTCGCGTGAATGCCATCGCGCCGGGCTATATCGAAACCCAATTGAACGTCGATTACTGGAACGGTTTCCCCGACCCCCACGCCGAGCGTCAGCGCGCCTTCGACCTGCACCCGCCCAAGCGCATCGGCCAGCCCATCGAAGTGGCGATGACAGCGTTGTTCCTCGCCACCGACGAAGCCCCCTTTATCAATGCAACCTGCCTGATGATCGATGGCGGGCGTTCTGTGATGTACCACGACTAATCCAATAAGAGAGGTGGTTCATGTTTAAGAAGACTTTAGGCGCCGTGGCGCTGGCTGTTGCCTTCAGCGGCTTTGCATCTGCCGAAGAAGTGAAGATCGGTTTCCTGGTCAAGCAGGCCGAAGAGCCCTGGTTCCAGACGGAATGGGCCTTCGCCGAAAAAGCCGGCAAGGACCAGGGCTTCACCGTGATCAAAATCGCTGTGCCTGACGGCGAGAAAACCCTTTCGGCCATCGATACCCTGGCCGCCAACGGTGCCAAGGGTTTTGTGATCTGCCCGCCGGACGTGTCCTTGGGCCCGGCCATCATGGCCAAGGCCAAGCTCAATGGCTTGAAAGTGCTGGCGGTGGACGACCGTTTCGTCGACGCCAAAGGCAAGCCCATGGAAGACGTGCCTTACGTCGGCCTGGACGCCTACAAGATCGGCCAGAAGCAAGGCGAAGCCATGGCGGCCGAAGCCAGGCACCGCAACTGGGACTGGAAGGATACCTACGCCGTCATCAACACCTTCGACGAGCTGGAAACCGGCAAGAAACGCACCGACGGTTCGGTAGAAGGCCTCAAGGCGGCCGGCCTGCCGGCTGACCACATCCTGTTCAGCGCGCAGAAAACCCTCGACGTGCCGGGCAGCATGGATTCGACCAACTCGGCGCTGGTGAAACTGCCCGGCACCGCGAAAAACCTGATCATCGGCGGCATGAACGACAGCACCGTGCTGGGTGGCGTACGCGCCACCGAAAGCGCCGGGTTCAAGGCTGCAAATGTGATTGGCGTCGGCATCAACGGCACTGATGCGATTGAAGAGCTGAAAAAATCCGACACCGGTTTCTACGGCTCGATGCTGCTCAGCCCGGACGCTTCGGGCTATAAAACCGCCAGCGCGATGTTCGAATGGGTGACCAAGGGCACCGAGCCCGCCAAGTTCACCGCCCTCGACAACGTGACCCTGATCACGCGCGCCAACTTCAAGGAAGAGTTGAGCAAAATCGGTCTGTGGAAATGACCGGCGCGGCCCTGCGTTTCAACGGCATCGGCAAGGAGTTCCCCGGGGTCAAGGCCCTGGCGCAGATCAGCTTTGAAGCGCGGCCGCATCAGGTTCACGCGCTGATGGGCGAGAACGGCGCGGGCAAGTCCACGCTGTTGAAAATCCTCGGCGGCGCCTATCAGCCGAGCAGCGGCACGGTGCAGATCGGCGAGCAGACCATGGCCTTCAAAAACGCGGCCGACAGCATTGCCAGCGGCGTGGCGGTGATCCATCAGGAGCTGCACCTGGTGCCGGAAATGACGGTGGCCGAGAACCTGTTTCTCGGGCACTTGCCGACGCGGTTTGGTGTGGTCAACCGCAGCCAATTGCGGCGCCAGGCGCTGGCGTGCCTCAAAGGGCTGGCGGATGAAATCGACCCGGGGGAAAAGCTTGGGCGCCTCTCGCTTGGCCAGCGCCAACTGGTGGAAATCGCCAAGGCGCTGTCCCGTGGTGCTCATGTGATCGCATTCGATGAGCCCACCAGCAGCCTGTCGGCGCGGGAGATCGACCGGCTGATGGCGATCATCACGCGCCTGCGGGACGAGGGCAAAGTGGTGCTGTACGTGTCCCACCGCATGGAAGAAGTGTTCCGCATCTGCAATGCGGTCACGGTGTTCAAGGACGGGCGTTACGTGCGCACGTTTGATGACATGGCCGCGCTGACCCATGACCAGTTGGTGACGTGCATGGTCGGCCGCGACATTCAGGACATCTATGATTACCGCCCGCGCGAGCGTGGCGAGGTGGCGCTGAAAGTCGAAGGGCTACTCGGGCCGGGCCTGCGTGAAGCGGTCAGCCTTGAGGTGCACAAAGGCGAGATTCTCGGCCTGTTCGGGCTGGTGGGGGCCGGGCGCACGGAGTTGTTCCGGCTGCTCAGCGGGCTGACGCGTGCCACCGCCGGGCACCTGCAACTCGGTGGCGAACACCTGGCGCTGCGCTCGCCCCGTGATGCCATCGCCGCCGGCGTGTTGCTGTGCCCCGAAGACCGCAAGAAGGAAGGCATCATCCCGCTGTCCAGCGTTGCCGAGAACATCAACATCAGTGCGCGTGGCGCCCATGCCACGTTTGGCTGGCTGGTGCGTGAGGGGTGGGAAAAAGGCAACGCCGAGCGGCAGATCAAGGCGATGAAAGTCAAAACGCCGAACGCCGAACAGAAAATCATGTACCTGTCCGGCGGCAACCAGCAGAAGGCGATTCTGGGGCGCTGGCTGTCGATGCCGATGAAGGTGCTGTTGCTCGACGAGCCCACACGCGGCATCGACATCGGCGCCAAGTCGGAGATCTACCAGATCATCCATAACCTGGCGGCCAGCGGCATTGCGGTGATCGTGGTGTCCAGCGACCTGATGGAAGTGATGGGCATTTCCGACCGCATTCTGGTGATGAGCGAAGGCGCCCTGACCGGCGAATTGAACCGCGACCAGGCGGATGAAGCACGGCTGTTGCAACTGGCACTCCCGCGTTCGCGGGCTTGAAGAATTCGAGGGTATGGGTATGTCACAGGTAAAAACGGCAAAGGGCTTCTGGCCCGGTTTCAACCAGCGCAAATTCCTCGATGACTGGGTGATGCTGCTCGCCGCGTTGAGCATTTTTGTACTCAGCGCGCTGTTCATCGACAACTTCCTCTCGCCGCTGAACATGCGTGGCCTGGGCCTGGCAATTTCCACGGTGGGCATTGCCGCGTGCACCATGTTGTTCTGCCTGGCGTCGGGGCATTTCGACCTGTCGGTGGGCTCGGTGATCGCCTGCGCCGGGGTGGTGTCGGGGATTGTGATTCGCGACACCGACAGCGTGGTGCTCGGCGTGTCGGCGGCGCTGGCCATGGGCCTGGTGGTGGGGCTGATCAACGGCATCGTCATCGCCAAGCTGCGCATCAATGCGTTGATCGCCACGCTGGCGACCATGCAGATCGTGCGCGGGCTGGCCTACATTTTTTCCAACGGCAAGGCCGTCGGCGTGATGGACGAGGGTTTCTTTGTGTTCGGCAATGGCCAACTGATGGGCGTGCCGGTGCCGATCATCATCACCGTGCTGTGCTTTGTGTTCTTCGGCTGGCTGCTCAACTACACCACCTACGGGCGCAACACCATGGCCATCGGCGGCAACCAGGAAGCGGCGCTGCTGGCGGGTGTGAACGTTGATCGCACCAAAATCATTATCTTCGCCGTGCACGGGCTGATCGGTGCGCTGGCCGGGGTGATCCTCGCGTCACGCATGACCTCGGGCCAGCCGATGATTGGCCAGGGGTTCGAGCTGACGGTGATTTCGGCCTGCGTGCTGGGCGGGGTGTCGCTCAGTGGCGGGATTGGCATGATCCGGCACGTAATTGCCGGGGTGCTGATTCTGGCGATCATCGAGAACGCGATGAACCTGAAGAACATCGACACGTTTTATCAGTATGTGATTCGTGGCTCGATTCTTTTGCTGGCCGTGATCATCGACCGCATGAAACAGCGCTGATAATGCGTTCTGAAAACCAATGAAGCTTTGATGTGGGAGCTGGCTTGCCTGCGATGGCATCACCTGGATTTACCTGATGTACCGAGGTGCCCGCATCGCAGGCAAGCCAGCTCCCACAAAAGCCGGCGGCATTTGCGATAATGCTCGCGCTTTTCACTCCCCCAATAGGCCCGATATGCAGGAAAACCCTCAGCTCCCCGCCAAAGACGCCGCCCCCACCGGCACCCAGACCCTCCTGCGTGGCCTGGGCGTGGTGCAAGCAGTGGCGGGCGGTGCGCGCGACTTGAAAGAAATCGCCAAGCGCATCGGCACCACCCGCAGCACTACCCACCGCCTCGCCAGTTGCCTGGTGGAAGAGCGTTACCTGCGCGTGGTGCCGCAAGTCGGTTATCTGTTGGGGCCCAAGCTGATCGAACTGGGCTTTCAGGCCCGTGAGGAATTGCCGCTGGTGAGTCTTGCGGTGCCGTATCTGGATGAGCTGTCGGCGCTGACCGGCGACACCATCCACCTGGCCATTCGCGAATACGACGACGTGTTGTACCTGCACAAGAACCCCGGCCGCAATGGTCCGGAAATGCGTTCGCGGGTGGGCCATCGCATGCCGCTGGCGCGTACCGGCATCGGCAAGGCCTTGCTGCTGGATGATTCGGTTGGGGAGTGGCAACGCTTGTACGAAGTCAGCCTGCCGGTGGGCGGCAAAAGCCTGCAGTGGCCGCAGCACCCGGAGCAGTCCTGGGCGCAGTTCGAGCAGCGCATGCGTGAGTATGTGGCGGGGGGGTATGCGTTCGACCTGGAAGACAACGAACCGTCGATCCGCTGTGTGGCGGCACCGGTGCGCGATGCCAGCCGGCGTATTGTCGCCGGCATCAGCATCGCCAGTACCGTGCCTTACATGCCGCTGGAAAAAATGGCCGAGCTGATCCCTGTGATCAAACAGGTCGCAGCCCGGCTGTCAGCGGAGCTGGGCGCGAAGGCCTGACTGATCGTTCCCACGCTCCGCGTGGGAATGCCGCCCCGGACGCTCCGCGTCCAGCCGTTGCCTGCGCAATGGTGACGCAGAGCATCACCGGATGCATTCCCACGCAGAGCGTGGGAACGATCAGCGTCAGGCCTTCAGGGTCGCCATGTCGATGACAAAGCGGTACTTCACATCACCGGCGATCATGCGGGCGTAAGCCTCGTTGATGTTGCGGATGTCGAGCATTTCGATGTCGCAGGTGATGTTGTGCTCGGCGCAGAAATCCAGGACTTCCTGGGTTTCGGCAATGCCGCCGATCAGCGAGCCGGCCAGCACTTTACGGCCCAGCACCAGCTTGGCAGCGTTGACCGGCGGATCCACCGGCTCGATCAGGCCGACCAGAATGTGCACGCCGTCAAAGCGCAGGGTATCGAGGTAGGGGTTCAGGTCGTGTTGCACCGGGATGGTGTCGAGCAAAAAGTCGAAGTGCCCGGCAGCGGCTGCCATTTGCTCGGCGTCGGTGGACACAATCACGTGATCGGCGCCCTGGCGACGGCCTTCTTCAGCCTTGCTCGCGGAGCGGGTGAACAGCGTGACTTCTGCGCCCATCGCCTTGGCGAACTTGATGCCCATGTGGCCGAGGCCACCCATGCCCAGTACGCCGACTTTATCGCCCGCTTTCACACCGTAGTGCTTGAGCGGCGAATAGGTGGTGATGCCGGCGCAGAGAATCGGCGCGGCACTGGCCAGGTCAAGCTTGGCGGGAATCTTCACCACAAAGTGCTCGCTGACCACGATGCTGTCCGAATAGCCGCCCATGGTGTTGCTGCCGTCGACCCGGTCCGGGGTGGCGTAGGTCATGGTCGGGCCTTCGAGGCAGTATTGCTCGAGGTCTGCGTGGCAGGCGTCGCAGTGGCGGCAGGAATCGACCATGCAGCCCACGCCCACCAGGTCGCCGACCTTGTGCGCGGTGACGCTGGCGCCGACGGCGGTGACTTTGCCGACAATCTCGTGGCCGGGCATCAGCGGGTACACGGCGATGCCCCACTCGTTGCGCGCCTGGTGGATGTCGGAGTGGCAGACGCCACAGTAGAGAATCTCGATGGCCACATCATCGGCGCGCGGGCTGCGGCGTTCAAACGACATGGGGGCGAGGGGAGTGGTGGCCGACTGGGCGGCATAACCGATGGCGGTGTACATGGGCAAAACCTCGCAAAGCAATGACTGGGGAGGCGGCGCATTCTCCGCGCCGCCCCTGGGGGCGAACATGGCGATTGCTCCGAGTCTCATGCCTATTCGTCCGGGAGTGCCCTGTGTTTGGATCCAGATGGACCCAGACCTGCGATGATGTTCCCATCCCCTTTTTCGCGAAGTTTTTGCCATGTTGTTGACCCGCCATCTCGACGCCAACGCGACGCTGGTTGCCTTGATTGAGGACCTCACGCCCTGTGACGGTTTCTCCCCCACCCACCTGCCGGGCGTGAAAGTGCTGCGCGCCAGTTGCGATGTGGCACGCGGCCCGCAGATCTATGAACCGAGCCTGATGTTCGTGGCCCAGGGCAGCAAAGTCGCTTACCTGGGCCCGCGCACGCTGGAGTATGGCGCCGGGCACTACCTGATTCAGGCGATGCCGGTGCCGTTCGAATGCGAGACGTTTGCCATGGCGCCGGATGCGCCGTTGTATGGCGTGACGGTGGGCATTGACCGCGTGATGCTCGGTGAATTGGTGATGGCCATGGGCATTCAGGCCGGGCCGCCACCGGCTGCGCAGACGCTGGAGTCGATGAGCTCGGTGGTGCTCGATGATGCCATGCGCGGCTGTGTCGAACGGCTATTGGAGTGCCTGCACGATCCGCTGGAAAGCCGGATCATGGGGCCGGCGCGGGTGCGCGAATTATTGTTCACGGCGTTACGCGGGCCGCAGGCCGATGTGCTGCGCGCCTTGGTGGAGCAGCAGGGGCAGTTCTCGCGAATCGCCACCTCTCTGAACCACTTGCATGCGCATTTTCATGAGCCGCTGAATATCGAAACCCTCGCCGGTTATGCGCACATGAGCGCCTCGACCTTTCATGAGCATTTCAAGCGTTGCACCTTGTTGTCGCCGGTGCAGTATTTGAAGCGGCTGCGCCTGCTCAAGGCCCAGCAGTTGTTGCTGGTGGAGGGCATGGGGGTGGCGCAGGCAGCGCATAATGTGGGCTACCAGAGCACGTCGCAGTTCAGCCGAGAGTACAAACGCTACTTCTTGCGCAGCCCCGGTGAAGAGCGGGCTGCCTGATATCACACGGGCAAATGTGGGAGCTGGCTTGCCTGCGATAGCGGTTTGTCAGTGTCTTATGCATAGCTGACCCAGCGCTATCGCAGGCAAGCCAGCTCCCACAACTGACCGCGTTGTGTCAGCTGTAAAAAAGGCTCCCATTTGGGAGCCTTTTTTTTGGCTTACATATTCGGGTAAGTCGGCCCGCCTGCGCCTTCCGGCGTGACCCAGGTGATGTTCTGCGAAGGGTCCTTGATGTCACAGGTCTTGCAGTGCACGCAGTTCTGGGCGTTGATCTGGAAGCGCTTCTCACCGTCTTCCTGGGTGATCACTTCGTACACGCCGGCCGGGCAGTAGCGTTGCGCCGGTTCATCGTAGAGCGGCAGGTTGGTGCCGATCGGGATGCTCGGATCCTTGAGCTTCAAGTGGCATGGTTGCTCTTCTTCGTGGTTGGTGCCGGAGATGAACACCGAGCTCAGCTTGTCGAAGCTCAACTTGCCATCGGGCTTGGGGTAGTTGATTTTCTTGCTGTCCTTGGCCAGCTTCAGGCAGGCGTAGTCCGGCTTGGTGTCGTGCAGGGTGAACGGCATTTTGCCGCCGAGGATGTTCTGGTCGAACCAGTTGAAGCCGGCGCCGAGGATCGGGCCGAACTTGTGCATCGCCGGGCCGAAGTTGCGGCTGGCGAACAGTTCTTCGTAGAGCCAGCTGTTCTTGAAGCTGTCGACGTAAGCGGTCAGCTCATCACCGCCTTCGGATTCGGCGAACAGGCGGTCGGCCACGGCGTCGGCGGCGAGCATGCCGGACTTCATGGCGGTGTGGCTGCCTTTGATCTTGGCGAAGTTCAGGGTGCCGAGGTCGCAACCGATCAGCGCGCCGCCCTTGAAGACCATCTTCGGCAGTGAGTTCAAGCCGCCTTTGCAAATGGCACGGGCGCCGTAACTGATGCGCTTGCCGCCTTCCAGGTATTGGGCCAGCACCGGGTGGTGTTTGAGGCGCTGGAACTCATCGAACGGCGACAGGAAGGTGTTGCTGTAGGACAGATCGACGATCAGGCCCACGACCACCTGGTTGTTTTCCAGGTGATAGAGGAACGAACCGCCGGTGTTTTCGGCGCTCATGATGTCCAGAGGCCAACCGGCGGTGTGCACCACCAGGCCTGGCTGGTGCTTGGCCGGGTCGATTTCCCAGATTTCCTTCAAGCCGATGCCGTAGTGCTGGGCGTCGGCGTCGCTGTCCAGGTTGAAACGCTGGATCAGTTGCTTGCCGATGTGGCCGCGGCAACCTTCGGCGAACAGCGTGTACTTGCCACGCAGTTCCATGCCGGGGGTGTAGACGCCTTCTTTCGGCTGGCCTTCGCGGTCGACGCCGAGGTCACCGGTGATGATCCCGCGCACCACGCCGTTTTCATCGAACAGCGCTTCCTGGGCGGCGAAGCCCGGGTAGACTTCCACGCCCAGGTTTTCAGCCTGCTGGGCCAGCCAGCGGCACAGGTTGCCGAGGGAGATAATGTAGTTGCCTTCGTTGTGCATGGTCTTGGGCACAAAGAAGTCTGGCACCTTGGTGGAGGCTTCGGGGCTGCGCAGTACATAGATGTCGTCGCGCACCACGGGGGTGTTCAGCGGGGCGCCGAGTGCTTTCCAGTCCGGGAACAGCTCGTTCAGGGCGCGCGGTTCAAACACGGCGCCGGACAGGATGTGTGCGCCGACTTCGGAGCCTTTCTCGACCACGCAGACGCTGATTTCCTTACCGGCTTCGGCGGCCTTCTGCTTCAGTCGGCAGGCGGCAGACAGGCCTGCCGGGCCAGCGCCGACGATGACCACGTCGAATTCCATGTATTCGCGTTCCACAGGCTATCTCCTACTCAAGGCTCAACAGGCTTTTTTTCTAATGGGTGGAGGTTTCGGTGTCGTCGGGCGCCAGGCCACGACCCACCTTTCTCTCTAGGTGGCGCATTATATCTACACCACCGGCAGCGTCCAATACAAACGTTTGTTTGAATTGCCCGCAAGCTAGGAAAATCAAAGACACGCGGCTTATGACTGACCATTTTGGCGTATTGACCAGAATAGGCGTTCCGGTCAATATACGGTCGGTTTTGCGCATACCGTAGGCATACCGCAGGTTTCAAGAGCACGTCCAAAGACTGGCAAAGGCATGCGCACTCAAACGATGGCGCGCAGTTTACACGCCGCGATAAAGAATGACCTCTCAGTCACCACTGACGAACGGTCGTCATTTCCCGTGAGCAAGGCCACGCCGCCGTTTTTGGAGGTGCCCTTGTGTGCCGATGAGCATCAACCGCCAGGTTCGCCTAGGCGACTTTCTTTTCACCGGAGAGTAACGAGGAATCCATGAAGGTTCTTGTAGCTGTCAAACGCGTTGTCGATTACAACGTGAAAGTTCGCGTCAAGGCGGACAATTCCGGCGTCGACCTTGCTAACGTCAAAATGTCGATGAACCCTTTCTGCGAAATCGCTGTGGAAGAAGCCGTCCGCCTGAAAGAGAAAGGCGTGGCGACTGAAATCGTTGTGGTTTCCATCGGCCCGACCACTGCTCAAGAGCAGCTGCGCACCGCCCTGGCACTGGGCGCCGACCGCGCCATCCTGGTCGAGTCCGCTGAAGAGCTGACCTCCCTGGCCGTGGCCAAGCTGCTCAAGGCCGTTGTCGACAAGGAACAGCCTCAGCTGGTGATCCTCGGCAAACAAGCCATCGACAGCGACAACAACCAGACTGGCCAGATGCTGGCCGCACTGACCGGTTACGGCCAGGGCACCTTCGCCTCCAAAGTTGAAGTGAGCGGCGACAGCGTAGCTGTGACCCGTGAAATCGACGGCGGCGCACAGACCGTTTCCCTGAAACTGCCGGCCATCGTCACCACCGACCTGCGTTTGAACGAGCCGCGCTACGCGTCCCTGCCAAACATCATGAAAGCCAAGAAGAAGCCGCTTGAGTCGGTAACTCCAGACGCTTTGGGCGTGTCCACCGCCTCCACCAACAAGACTGTAAAAGTTGAAGCACCGGCTGCACGCAGCGCGGGCATCAAGGTCAAGTCGGTGGCTGAACTGGTCGAGAAACTGAAAAACGAAGCGAAGGTAATCTGACAATGACTATCTTGGTAATCGCTGAACACGACAACAAGGTCGTGGCTCCGGCCACCCTGAACACCGTGGCTGCTGCTGCAAAAATCGGTGGCGACATCCACGTGCTGATTGCAGGCCAGGGCGCAGCCGCGGTGGCTGAAGCCGCTGCGAAAATCGCTGGCGTGAGCAAAGTACTGCTGGCCGACAACGCCGCTTACGCTCACCAACTGCCGGAAAACGTGGCTCCGCTCGTTGCTGAACTGGGCGCTGGCTACAGCCACATCCTGGCTGCCGCTACGTCCAACGGCAAAAACATCCTGCCGCGCGTTGCCGCGCAGCTGGACGTTGACCAGATCTCCGAGATCATCTCGGTAGAAAGCGCCGACACCTTCAAGCGCCCGATCTACGCCGGTAACGCCATTGCCACCGTGCAATCGACCGCAGCCATCAAAGTGATCACCGTGCGTGCTACCGGTTTCGACCCGGTTGCTGCCGAAGGTGGTTCGGCTGCCGTTGAAGCCGTAGCCGCCGCCCACGACGCTGGCACTTCGAGCTTTGTTGGCGAAGAGCTGGCCAAATCGGACCGTCCTGAGCTGACCGCTGCCAAGATCGTCGTTTCCGGCGGCCGTGGCATGCAGAACGGTGACAACTTCAAGCACCTGTACGCCCTGGCCGACAAGCTGGGCGCTGCGGTCGGCGCTTCCCGCGCGGCCGTCGACGCAGGTTTCGTACCCAACGACATGCAAGTCGGCCAGACCGGCAAGATCGTTGCGCCACAGCTGTACATTGCCGTCGGTATCTCCGGCGCGATCCAGCACCTGGCCGGTATGAAAGACTCCAAAGTGATCGTTGCGATCAACAAGGACGAAGAAGCCCCAATCTTCCAGGTGGCCGATTACGGCCTGGTGGCGGACTTGTTCGAAGCAGTACCTGAGCTGGAGAAGCTGGTCTAAACCGACTGCTTCACTTATAAAGAGCCCGGTCCTTGTGACCGGGTTTTTTTTGCTGCTTTTTTGGAAACCGGAGAACTTCGCCATGGAACTGCGCCCCTGGACCGTACTGCTGGGCCTTGCATTGCTGCCAGGCTTGACGCTGGCCGCCGGCAAATGTGACCGCCTGGTGATCACCGGCAGCCCGGATGCGCCGCCCTTGCTGTGGCGCGACCCGCAAGACCCGACCCACCTGATCGGCGCCACCGCCGATGTGCTGCAACAAATCGGCAAAGACCTGGGCTTGAAAATCGACCTGCTCTACGGCGGCAAACGCGTCCTGGCCCTGGAGGAAGTGCGCAGCGGGCGCATGGACATCCTCGCCGATGCGCCGCTGAACCTGGGCGAACTGGAAAGCCTCGATTACATCCACCCGGCGCTGACACAGATCGACTATCTGGTGTGGACCCGCAAGGATTCGCCGCTGGCCTACACCACCGCCGCCGACCTGCACGGCCACAAGGGGGCGGTCTCGGAACGTGCGCGGCTGAGCGCCGACTTCGAAACCTTTGCCGGCCGTCAGCTCAGCCTGCAACGCCTGCCCACCCTGACGCCGGCCTTCCAGAAGCTCTTGCTGGGGGAGGTGGACTACGTGCTTGCCGGGCGTTATTCGGGCATGGCCATGGCGCAGACGCTGGGCATGAGCAACGACTTGATCGCCCGTGAAATACCCGTCGATCAGCCCGGTTTGTACCTGGCGATTTCCCACAACTCCGCCTGCAATGATCCGTGGCTGCGCGGACAGTTGGCGAAAAAGATGACAGAATTGCCCGCATCCGGTGTGGTGCAAGCCGCCATGCAGCGCAATCTGGAACGTTGGAAAGCGCAACTGCAGCAACCCGTCGGTACCCCAGCAAAGTAAGGATTTACAGTGACTCTTCGACCTCTTTTCGCGGCCCTCGCCGTTGTCGCCTTGGCGGGATGTGCAGCCGATCCTGCGCCGAATGAACAAATGCGCCTCACCCGACAAGCCCTGGAACAGGCCACTGCCGTGGGTGCCAATGCCGATGAATCCCCTGAGCTGAAAGTGGCCGAAGAGAAGTTCGCTCGGGCCGAGGCCAACATGGCCGATCAATCCTACAAACGTGCGCGCATGCGGGCCGAAGAGGCCGAGCTGGATGCGCGCCTGGCCGAAGCCAAGGTACTGACCGG
Organism: Pseudomonas tolaasii NCPPB 2192; assembly: GCF_002813445.1. Classification (NCBI taxonomy): domain Bacteria; kingdom Pseudomonadati; phylum Pseudomonadota; class Gammaproteobacteria; order Pseudomonadales; family Pseudomonadaceae; genus Pseudomonas; species Pseudomonas tolaasii. The sequence continues at coordinate 6,563,451 of NZ_PHHD01000001.1, read as the reverse complement.
CAAAAGCCAGGAGCAACTGAACGTGCTCAACACCCGTATCGCCCGTCTGCGCAAGCAATTGCAGCTGGGGGAAGCACAATGAGCCCGATGATCCGTGTTTTGAGCTGTGCGCTGCTGCTGGGCAGCGGGGTGCTTGGCGGTTGCGCCAGCCAACCCGACAGCGAGCAGGCGTTGCAACTGGCAGGCAGCGACTTCCAGAAGGTCAAGGAAGACGCCAATGTACTGCGCTTTGCGCCCAAGGATGTGATCCGCGCCGGTGAGTCCCTGGCGCGTGCCGACCGTTTGTCCAGCTACTGGGGCAGCGGCGCCGACGTGGTGCATTACGCCTACCTGAGCCAGCGCTACAGCGCGATTGCCCGCGAACACACCGAGCAAGGGCTCAATGCCGAGCGCGGCGCCAAGCTCGAACTGGAACGTCAGCGCCTGCAACTGGCCCTGCGCGAGAGCAAGCTGGCCAGCGTGCAACAGCAAGGCAAGTGGCTTGAAGAGCAGATCGCCAGCCTGACCACCACCCAGACCGATCGCGGCCTGGTTCTGACCCTGGGCGATATGCTGTTCGACACCGGCGAAGCGGAGTTGGAAAACTCGGCCAACCGCACGGTGCTGAAAATTGTGCAATTCCTGCAACTGAACCCCAAGCGCGTGGTGCGCATCGAGGGTTACACCGACAACACCGGGGGCGAACAGGAGAACCTCAAGCTGTCCCGCGACCGTGCGCAATCGGTAGCGGATGTGCTGATGGACCTGGGAATCGACGAAAAGCGCATCCAGGTTGAGGGGTATGGCGACCAGTACCCGGTGGAAGCGAACGCCTCCGAGCGGGGCAGGGCGCAGAACCGCCGGGTGGAAATCGTGTTCTCCGACGAAAAAGGCCAGCTAGGCGCTGCCCGCTAGACGCCCACACACAACCCTGTGGGAGCTGGCTTGCCTGCGATAGCCTCACCGCGGTCCGCCAGACGCACCGAGGCGATGCCATCGCCGGCAAGCCAGCTCCCACCCAAAGCAAACCCGATCACTGATCGGGTTTTTCATGTTCAACCGCTTTACAGTTTTTACTGTCACTCCCGTCCGCGCTCGACTATTCTCGCAACTGTCCCCGTACACTTCCAAACTGTGCCGGTATGTTTCACACAAAAATAAAATACCCGTGAAATCGAGTGCTGCGTCATGACCAATCTGTTGCTCTACCAACGTATCGCCCAGCAACTGGCTGAGGATATCCGGCGCGGCGTCTATCAGCCCGGCGAGCGTGTGCCGTCCGTGCGCAAGATGAGCTCACAGCTCAACGTCAGCCACGCGACGGTGCTGCAGGCCTACGCCAACCTGGAAGACCAGGGGCTGATCCGGGCGCGGCCGCAGTCGGGTTACTACGTGCACCAGACGCCCGCGCTCACCGCGCCGACGCCGGACATCGCACGGGTCGAGCGCCCGGGGTTGGTCACCCGCAGCAGCATCATTCAGCAGGTTTTGGTCGAATCGCGCCGCGAAGGCGTGTTTCCGCTGGGCGCCGCGGTGCCCAGCGTGGACTATCTGCCGGTGCGCGCGCTGCACCAGCAACTGGCCAAGGTCACACGCTTCCAGAGCCCGCGGGCATTCAGCTACATGTTCAGCCCCGGTTTTGAGCCGCTGCGCCGCCAGGTGGCGATCCGCATGCGCGATGCCGGGGTAGTGGTCGACCCCTCCGAAGTGGTGATCACCCACGGTTGTGTCGATGCGTTGCAGATGTCGTTGCGCGTGCTGACCCGCCCCGGCGACCTGATCGCCGCCGAGTCACCGACGTATTACGGCCTGCTGCAGTTGGCTGACTTGCTCGGCCTCAAAGTCATCGAAATCCCCAGCGACCCGGCCACCGGCATGAGCCTTGAGGCCCTGCAACTGGCGGCGAACCAGTGGTCGATCAAAGCCCTGGTGCTGACCACACGCCTGAGCAACCCGCTGGGCGCGACCATGCCTGAAGAGCGCCAGAAGCAGTTGCTGCGCCTGGCATCGGACTTCGATATCCAGATTGTCGAGGACGATATCTACGGCGAGCTGATGTTCGAACTCGGTCGCACCAAGGCCTTGAAAGCCTATGACCGCCTGGATCGGGTGATCTATTGCTCCAGCTTCTCCAAGACGTTGTCGCCGGGCGTGCGCATCGGCTGGATGATTGCCGGCAAGTATCAGCAGGAAATTCAGCGTTTGCAGATGTTCAGCACCCACTCGGCGTGCAGCGTCACGCAAATGGGGGTGGCGGCGTATCTGGAGAACGGCGGGTATGACCGGCACCTGCGCTACATCCGCCAGGAATACCGCAAGAACCTCAGCGCTTTTCAGCTGGCGGTGCAGCAGTATTTCCCCGAAGGCACGCAGATGACCCGTCCGACCGGCGGCTTCATCCTGTGGGTCAGTCTGCCTGGCCGGGTCAATACCCAGGAACTGCACGTGCGTGCCCTGCAGCAGGGCATCAGCATTGCGCCGGGGGTCATATTCAGTAATACAGAACAGTTCAACCACTGTATTCGCCTGAACTGCGGCACGCCGTGGAACCGCGAGGCAGAGCGCGCACTCATGACGCTGGGGATGCTGGCCAGCCAGTTATGCCTGGAGACCGCAGCCGGTCTGTGAGGCAAATAGCGGGGACAGTATCGATAGCACGCTGATTATCACGCTTGTCATGCCGCGCTCAACAAGCGAGCATATGGCCCTCTGCCGTTAATGCTGTAGGCAATATGACCTCTATTGTTCGCGCTGCTGTGGTGATTGGCCTGTTAAGCCTGTGTAACGTCGGCACTGTGCTGGCGGCGGCCCCTGTGACCGAAAACAAGCCTGCGGCCAGCGCCCAGCAGAAGACCCCCGCGAAGAAACCCGCTCCGGCCAAAAAGGCCCCGGCCGCGAAGAAAAAAGCCGCCACGGTGAAGAAGCGCGCACCGGTCGCCAGCAAATCCAAGTCGGCCCATGAAGTGGCCCAGACCCAACTGCCACCGGCGCAGTTGGACTTGTCTTTGCCCTCGGACATGGTCAGGCACTTGCAACCCATCGGTACCATGCCCAAACCCAAAAGCGTGCCGTTGTTACCGCCGATGTTCGGGGAGAAACCCTCCGATAACAGTGCATTCCAGATTAATGGCCGCTTGCTCAGCAACGAAATGAAGCTGCAACTGCGTAACGAAGAGCGACGCGAAATCGAAGGCGCAGCACTGGATTTCGAATTCAAGCAATAAACTTTCCCGCTTTGGTGACGCGAGCTTTCGACCATCTGTCGCAGACTGGTCAGTCACTTTTGTTTTGTGCGAAAAACCCCTGTTAGGCCATTTTAAAACGCATGTTTTAGGGCGTACTCTAGCCCGGCCATCCACATTGAGTCGTCGAGGATCTGCTGTTCATGAAATGCCGTGAAGGCTGTGGCGCTTGCTGCATCGCCCCCTCCATCAGTTCACCGTTGCCGGGAATGCCTGATGGAAAACCTGCGGGCGAACGCTGTCTGCACCTATCGGTCGAACAGCTATGCCTGCTGTTCGGTCAACCTGAGCGCCCGGCGGTGTGCAGTGATTTCAAGGCCGATCCCGAGGTTTGCGGCACCGACCAAGCCGATGCGATCCGGCTGATCGGCTGGTGGGAGCAAATGACGGCGGCTTGATGGGCTTTACTATCGGAACTTCAACAATAAGGAATACAACAATGGGTTCGCTGAAACGAATGGCTGTGTTGTGCGGTTTTACGGTGATGTTTGCTGCCACGGCCCAGGCTGAGGATTGGCAGGTTGCCAAGGACGAAGACGGTATCAAGGTGTCCCTGAGCGACATTGCCGGTTCCAAGTACAAAGCTTACCGCGGCGTCACGGTGATCAAGGCTCCGGTCGCCAAGATCCAGGCCCTGCAGGAAGACGTGGCCGGTGCCTGCTCCTGGATTCATGAGTGCAAATCCCAAAAGCTGGTCGACAAGAAAGGTGATGAGAGTTGGACTTACACCCAATTCAAGGCGCCGTTCCCAGTGACGGATCGCGATTCCTACCTGCATATCACCACGACCAAGGCGGCCGATGGCACGCTGACACGCAAGCTCGAAGGCGTGCCGACTTACAAGCCTGAAGAAAAAGGCTACGTACGAGTCGCCCAGGTCGACGGTTTCTGGAAACTGGTGCCCAAAGGCGAGAACCAGACCGAAGTCACCTATCAAGTGCACACCGAGCCAGGCGGCAGCGTGCCATCGTGGCTGGCCAACAAATTCGTAGTGGATGCGCCGTTCAACACCTTGAAAGCCTTGAAAGAACACGCGGAGAAATAAGCGCAGCCGGTCCGGTGCCTCCGGCCTTGAGTGGAACGTTTGCCAACCCCTCAAGGTCCAGATAGATGTGAGCCCACACACGGGCTTTATCGAGGAGGCACCGATGCAAACGTGGCAAATTACCTTCGTTGATGATCACGGCGTCAAGTCCGTGGAGCAGTTCACCTGCGAACAAAAGCCCAGCCTCGAAGACGCTGCGCACATGATTCGCAACAAGCTGGTGCCCGTTGCGGCCGAGCTTGACCTCAATGACCTGGAAGGCCGCAAGCCCGAACCTACGGTCAAGATCCTCAAAGACCAGAACAGCATTCAAATCCTCGACATCTCTCCCGCCGCCTGAACAATCCCTGACTGCCATTCAAACCCCTCTGGTGGAGGTGATAGCTTCGCGCTACTCTGCAAGTGAGATCAGCGAATGAATCGCTAAGGTCTGGTCTTGTCAGCTACATGCTTGTTCTCCCTCGGTGATGTTGTTGCCGTAGCCCCACGCCAGCAGGGCGTGGGCTTCGGGATGCACGGAAAGTCTATCCATCAATTTGAGGAGCACTTTTCATGAGCACAGCCTATCAAGAAGACATCAGCACCAACGTTCTGCGCCGCATGAAAGAAGGCGGCTTCGATTTCTCGCGTTTCCACCCCATCGAGTTTTACGCCATTTTCCCGGATGAGGAACGTGCGCGCAGGGCTGCGGGCCGGTTTCGTGGGGAGTCCCTGAATGCCCAGGTCAGCGCGCGGGATGATGGCGCCTGGTATCTGGAATTGAGCAAAATCATGTCTGCCACCTACGACGGCATAGGAGATTTCGAGCAAGACTTTGGGGCGGTGGTCGAGCCGCTGGGCGGGATCATCGAAGGGTGGGGCGTCAAGCAGGAGGTGCGTGGGTTACCCATGTAGCGTGAAGTCATGAGTTACGCAGCGAATCGGCTGACCTTGGGGTCGGCCGATTTTGTTTGTGCTGTGGGAAAAGTATTCGGAACTTGCAGCACTTTTTTCTGCACCAAAAAAAAGCCACCCAAAGAGGGTGGCCTAAAGGGAAGAGCGGAGCGCTGAAGTTGTAGGACGAGTCCTGTTCAGCAGATGGTTGCGATTATCCGCAGGCGCGGCCCGGCAGTGAAATCAACTCTGACTATGCTGTCGATAGTCAAAACCCGCATTGTGATGAAGCGCGGGACGGGACGGCGCGCATTCTGCGCACCAGGACGGTGCGAGCAAATGTTCGTGGTTATTCAACTCACTGATTCTTAAGTGTTTATGCCGATGGCACGGGCCTTGCGATCGTTTTTTGCGATTGCTTATGCGCCCGGGTGACAAGGAGTACGGCATGACCCGCACTTATTACGACGAAATGTACGACGGGGCAGGGCAGGTTCGCCCCCATTACCGCGAGTTCGCCCGCTGGCTGGCGCACACCCCCGCCGAACTGCTGGCACAGCGCCGGCGCGAAGCCGATTTGCTGTTTCATCGCGCCGGTATCACCTTCACCCTGTATGGCGACGAGCAGGGCACCGAACGCCTGATTCCTTTCGACACGATCCCGCGCAGCATTCCGGCGAGCGAGTGGCAGATCGTCGAGCGCGGCTGCATCCAGCGGGTCAAGGCGCTGAACCTGTTTCTCGCCGACCTGTACCACGAGCAACGCATCATCAAGGCCGGAATCATTCCCGCTGAACAGGTGCTGGCCAACGATCAGTACCAGTTGGCGATGCAGGGGCTGGACCTGCACCGTGATTTGTATTCCCACATCTCGGGCGTCGATCTCGTACGCGATGGTGACGGCACGTACTACGTGCTTGAAGACAACTTGCGTACGCCCAGCGGCGTCAGCTACATGCTCGAAGACCGCAAGATGATGATGCGCCTGTTCCCCGAACTGTTCGCCGCCCAGCGCATCGCGCCCATCGACCACTACCCCAACCTGTTGCTCGACACCCTGAAAAGTTCTAGTCCGCTGGATAACCCCAGCGTGGTGGTGCTGACCCCGGGGCGCTTTAACAGTGCGTTCTTCGAGCACGCCTTTCTCGCGCGGGAAATGGGCGTGGAGCTGGTAGAAGGTGCTGACCTGTTCGTACGTGACGACCGCGTGTTCATGCGCACCACCGACGGCCCCAAGGCAGTGGATGTGATCTACCGCCGCCTCGACGACGCCTTCCTCGACCCGCTGGCGTTCAAGCCGGAGTCCATGCTCGGCGTGCCCGGCCTGCTCGCGGCTTACCGCTCGGGCAATGTCGTGCTGGCCAATGCCATCGGCACCGGGGTGGCGGATGACAAGTCGGTGTACCCCTTCGTCACCGAGATGATCCGTTTTTACCTGGATGAAGAGCCGATTCTGAAGAACGTTCCTACGTTTCAATGCCGTAAGCCCGATGAACTGTCCCACGTGCTGGCCAACCTTCCAGAGCTGGTCGTGAAAGAAACCCAAGGCTCCGGCGGTTACGGGATGCTCGTGGGGCCTGCGTCCACGAAGGCGCAAATCGAAGCCTTCCGTGAGCGCATCAAAGCCAAGCCCCACGCCTATATCGCCCAGCCGACCCTGTGCTTATCCACCTGCCCGACCTTTGTCGAAAACGGCATAGCGCCGCGCCACATCGACCTGCGCCCCTTCGTGTTGTCCGGCAAGGAAACCCGCGTGGTACCCGGTGGCTTGACCCGTGTAGCCCTGCGTGAAGGTTCGTTGGTGGTGAACTCGTCCCAGGGCGGCGGCACCAAAGACACCTGGGTGGTTGAGGACTGATGCCATGCTGAGTAGAACTGCCTCGGATTTGTATTGGATGTCGCGCTATCTGGAGCGCGCGGAAAACCTCGCGCGCATGCTCGATGTCAGCTACTCGCTGTCGCTGATGCCCCAGGACGGGCGCGGCGACGGCCTGCACGAATTGGCCATGCCGCTGCTGATCACCGGCACGCTGGAGGATTATCACGCGCGCCATGGCGAGTTGGACGCCGAACGCCTGTTGCACTTTTTCGCACTGGACGCCGCCAACCCGGCGAGCATCTACAGTTGCCTCGGCGCCGCGCGAGCCAGCGCCCATGCCGTGCGTGGGCGAATTACCGCCGATATGTGGGAAAACATCAACGCTACCTGGCTGGATATTCGCGATATCGCCCGTCAAGGGCTCAGCCGCTATGGCATGAGCCGCTTCTGTGAGTGGGTCAAGGAGCGCTCGCACCTGTTTCGGGGTGCCACCTACGGCACCATCATGCGTAACGATGCGTTTCGCTTTATTCGCCTGGGCACCTTTATCGAGCGTGCCGACAACACCCTGCGCTTGCTGGATGCGCGCTACGAAATGGCCGGCGACCGCGCGTTTGCGGTCACCGACGGCACGGCCCACGCCTACTATCAATGGAGTGCCTTGCTGCGTGCGTTGTCGTCATTCGAGGCCTACACCGAAATCTACCGCGACGCGCCCGGCGCCCGCCAGGTGGCGGAGTTGCTGCTGCTACGCGCCGATGTTCCGCGCTCGTTGAGAGCCTGCAGCGAAGAAATCGACCAGATCCTCGCCAGCCTGCCCGGCCTCAACGGTCGCCCGGCCCAGCGTCTGGCCGCCGAAATGGACGCGCGCCTGCGCTTTACCGCGATCGATGAAATTCTGGAGGAAGGCCTGCACGCCTGGCTGACCGACTTTATCCCCCTGGTGCGCCAGCTGGGCGACGCCATCTACCATTCCTACCTGGAGGCCGCATGAGACTCTCCATCAGCCACGAAACCACCTACCACTACGAAGACCAGGTTCGCGCAAGCATTCAGTACCTGCGTCTTACACCTCACGACAGCGAGCGCCAGCAGGTGCTGAGTTGGCAGCTCGACCTGCCGCGCCCGGTGCGTGCGCAGGTGGATCCGTTCGGCAATATCCTGCATGTGCTGACCCTGGACGAGCCTCACGACGCCATCATTATCGGCGCCCGTGGCCAGGTGGATATCGACGAGTTGCGCGAGGCGGAACACGAGAGCCAATCGGCCTTTCCATTTCTGCGCAGCACGCGTTTGACCGAAGTTGACGAAGCCTTGCGCACGTTTGCCGGGCAGCACTGCCATCAGCGCCGTGACCGCACCGCGCTGATCGACCTGATGCACGCGCTCCACCAACGCATGGTCTACACGCCGGGCGCCACCGACGTCGACACCAGCGCGGCGCAAGCCTTTGGTGGAGGCGCAGGCGTGTGCCAGGACCACACCCACGCGTTCCTGGCCTGCGCGCGCAGCCTGGGGGTTCCGGCGCGTTATGTGTCGGGGTATCTGTATACCGAGGACAGCACGCACCTGGCCAGCCACGCCTGGGCCGAAGCCTGGCTGGACGACGCCTGGTACAGCTTTGACGTGACCAACACGCTGGCCCGGCCCGAGCGGCATTTGAAGCTGGCGGTGGGGCTGGATTACCTGGACGCCTGCCCGGTGCGCGGCATGCGCCGGGGCGGCGGGCATGAGCAGATGCATGCCAAGGTGTTTGTGGCGCCGACGCCGGTGATCTCGGTGCAGCAGCAATAGGCAGGGGCGGGGCTACCTAGTGTGGGAGCTGGCTTGCCTGCGATAGCGGTCTGTCAGTTGATACAGAGGTAGCTGGCCCACCGCTATCGCGGGCAAGCCCGCTCCCACACGTAGGGGTCAGCTCAATTGATGGGGGGGTACTCCTAGGGCTGCTGCTTGCGCCCCGCCATATGCTTCAAATACCCCACCAACAAATCCAGTTCGCCATCCGGCAACACACTGGCAGCAAACGCCGGCATCTTCGCCTGCGGCCAATGCCTCAGGCTCTGCGGGTCACGGATGTAACGCTTGAGAAAGTCGCCGCTGAAATACTCGGTCGGGTTGTAGGGCAGATTCAGATCCGGCCCCACCTGGGCATCACCGGCACCATTGAGGCGATGGCAGGCCAGGCAGTTTTTCTGGAACAACCCAAACCCCTGGTTGACCGGGTCATTCGCTGCCAGTTTCGGGTCAGGCAACAAGCCCGGAAACCGCTCGGCCACGGTCTTCAATTGCTTGATCCCGGCCACCTGGAATGGCCACTGTTCCGGGCCGATGTTTCCGGCTTCGGGATCCGTCCACACCAGGTAAAAAGGCCCGGCACTCGGCTTGCCGTCCGCCAGTGCGGGCCACGGGTGGGCGGGATCTTCCACCGCCAGCCAGGCGCGGGCGCCGTGGCTTTGCAGTAAGGGCGCGGCGCTGAGCTCGGCGGCAAAGCCATCCAGGGCAACGGCTTGCAGGTGATTCTCAGGCTTCAGACCGGGCAGGAGAGAGGCCAATGGCACTGCCCGATAGGTCATGTTGCGCTTGTAGGAAACGTCATCAGCTACCTGCACCGTCTGCACATCCGGGCGCGCGAGCAACTCCGCGGTCTGCCAGGTCTTGCTGGCATGGTCGAGTTCAATGGTCAATTGCGCGGCGCCGGCGGGGAGGGCCAGCAACAAGGCGAGAGAGGCGAGGATGGATTTCAAGAGTGAGCCCGGTGCGAGGTGACGATGGGGCCACAATACCGGAAAACGGCGCGCAAAAAGACAGCCCCTGCAACAGGACCGCTAAGCGCAATGTCCCGGCAGGTGCTGCCAAAAACTGCAGTCCTGGTGCTGTGTGTGCACGGAAACAGGAGTACGGATTGTCACCCGATGACCTTGGTTAAATTGGGCAAAATCAGAATCAGTGTGGTGGCGAAAAGAATGAGTCCCGCCTGACGTACTTTCGAATGTTTGAACATGGCTGACTGCCTTTTGTTGTTATTCCTGAGCGTCAAATGCGTGCCGTGAACTTCAGTATCGCGATGTGACGTTGCACTTTTCTTACAGATGCTCCGGCAAAACCCGGCAGCAACTCCTTACTGATTCAACCTTAGAGCCCTCGTTCTTCGCGGCTTAGATCCATTTCATATCAGCTAATCATTAATTCTGATTAAAATGCTATGAGGCCTATCGCCATCTTCGCGCCAGCCCTAGGGCTAGACAGCTAAAACGATTAATCATCAGTTTCTCGTAGCTACCTACCGTTCGTCCGAGCGTGGGGGTCAAAGCAGATGAGCGCATCCGTCATTGAAACCGTGTCAATCGGGCCTAAGGTAGGGGCACACACGACAGCGGTTCGAGGACGTCATGACCCAAGCTTTGATCTTTGATGCGATACGCACGCCCCGAGGCAAGGGCAAGGCCGATGGTGCCTTGCACAGCGTCAAACCGGTGAATCTGGTGGCTGGCCTGCTCACCGCGCTGGCACAGCGCAGTGATCTGGATACGCACCAGGTGGATGACATTGTTCTGGGCTGCGTGACCCCCGTGGGCGATCAGGGTGCTGACATCGCCAAAACCGCCGCGCTGGTGGCGGATTGGGACATCGGCGTTGCCGGCGTGCAGGTCAACCGCTTCTGCGCCTCGGGCCTTGAGGCGGTGAACCTTGGCGCGATGAAAGTGCGGTCCGGTTTCGAAGATCTGGTGGTGGTGGGTGGCGTCGAGTCCATGTCGCGCGTGCCCATGGGCAGCGACGGCGGCGCGTGGGTGCTCGATCCCCAAACCAACCTGCACAGCCATTTCACGCCGCAGGGGATTGGCGCCGACCTGATTGCCACCCTCGAAGGTTTTACGCGCCAGGACGTCGATACATTTGCCCTACAGTCCCAGCAGAAAGCCGCACGTGCTCGCGCAGACGGTTCTTTCAACAAGTCACTGATCGCGGTGAAGGACCAGAACGGTATCGTGTTGCTGGACCACGATGAATTCATTCGGGGCGACTCCACCCTCGAAGGCCTGGGCAAGCTCAAGCCAAGTTTCGAAATGATGGGGCAGATGGGCTTCGACGCCACGGCGCTGCGGGTTTACAGCCACGTGGAGCGCATCAACCATGTGCACACGCCGGGTAACAGTTCCGGCATTGTCGACGGCGCCGCGCTGATGCTGATCGGCTCCGAGGCCAAGGGGCGCGAGCTGGGCCTGCAACCGCGGGCGCGCATTGTGGCCACGGCGGTGACCAGCACCGACCCGACCATCATGCTCACCGGGCCTGCGCCCGCCACGCGCAAAGCCCTGGCCAAGGCCGGCCTGAGCGTGGAAGACATCGACCTGTTTGAAGTCAACGAAGCGTTTGCTTCCGTGGTCCTCAAGTTCATCAAGGACATGGGCATCGACGCCGCGCGGGTCAACGTCAACGGCGGCTCCATCGCCATGGGCCATCCGTTGGGCGCCACCGGCTGCGCCATTCTCGGCACCCTGCTCGACGAGCTGGACGTGCGTCAGCAACGTTATGGCCTCGCCACGTTGTGTGTCGGCGGTGGCATGGGTATCGCCACCATCATCGAACGCCTCTGAGCCCAAGGAATTTGTCATGACCGAAGCCATTCGTTACGAAAAAGGCCAGGACCAGATCGTGGTGCTGACCCTCGACATGCCTGGCCAGAGCGCCAACACCATGAATGCCGTGTACCGCGAGGCCATGGAGGCGACTCTCACGCGGCTTGAAGCGGAAAAAGACAGCCTGGCCGGCGTGGTGATCACGTCGGCGAAGAAAACCTTTTTTGCCGGCGGCGACCTCAATGAGTTGATCAAGGTCGACAAGGCTCACGCCAAGGATTTCTACGACGGCGTGGGGGTGTTGAAGGCGCAATTGCGTCGCCTGGAAACCCTCGGAAAACCGGTGGTCGCGGCGATCAATGGCGCCGCATTGGGCGGCGGTTGGGAGATTTGCCTGGCGTGCCATTACCGTGTCGCGCTGGATGACAAATCCGTGCAGCTTGGCTTGCCGGAAGTCACCCTGGGCCTGTTGCCCGGTGGCGGCGGGGTGGTGCGCATGGTGCGCATGCTCGGGCTGGAAAAGGCGTTGCCGTATCTGCTGGAGGGTAAAAAAGTCCGTCCGCAACAGGCGTTGCAAGCAGGGTTGGTCAATGAGTTGGCGTTGAGCCGGGATGAGCTTTTGGCCAAATCCCGCGCCTGGATTCTGGCCAACCCCGAGGGCAAGCAACCGTGGGACACCAAGGGCTTTCAGATTCCCGGCGGGGCGCCGTCGAACCCGAAAGTTGCGCAGATGCTGGCGATCGCACCGTCGATTTTGCGCAGTAAAACCCAAGGCTGCTTTCCCGCACCGGAGAAAATCCTCTGTGCTGCCGTGGAAGGCGCCCAAGTGGATTTCGACACCGCGCAGCTGATTGAGACCCGCTATTTCACTGAGCTGGTGACCGGTCAAGTCGCGAAAAACATGATCGGCACCTTCTGGTTTCAGCTCAATGAAATCAATGCGGGCGGCTCGCGGCCCAAAGGTTTTGCGCCTTATGTCACGCGCAAAGTCGGTGTGCTGGGCGCCGGGATGATGGGCGCTGGCATCGCCTATGTCAGCGCCAGTGCGGGTGTCGAGGTGGTGCTCAAGGACATCGACAGCGCTGCTGCCGAGAAGGGCAAGGCGCATTCTGCTGCGTTGCTGGACAAGAAAGTCAGCCGTGGGCAATTGAGCGCCGAGCAGCGGGAAAGCATCCTCGCGCGGATTCTTCCTACCGCTTCCGACGCCGACCTCGCAGGCTGCGACCTGATCATCGAAGCGGTGTACGAAGACCGTGAGCTCAAAGCCAGGGTGACGGCGGCCGCGCAAAGTGTGGTGGGCGATGACGCGGTCATCGCTTCCAACACGTCCACATTGCCTATCAGCGGTTTGGCGACAGCGGTGCCGGATCAGGGCAAGTTCATTGGCCTGCACTTCTTCAGCCCGGTGGACAAAATGCCGCTGGTGGAAATCATCAAAGGCGCGAACACAAGCGACGAAACCCTGGCCCGGGGGTTCGATTTCGTCCTGCAAATCAAGAAAACCCCGATCGTGGTCAACGACAGCCGAGGTTTTTTTACCTCGCGGGTATTCGGCACATTTACCAACGAAGGCATTGCCATGCTCGGCGAAGGCGTGGCCGCGCCGATGATCGAGACCGAAGCGCGCAAGGCCGGCATGCCGGTGGGGCCGCTGGCGGTGTCGGATGAAGTGTCGCTCAGCTTGATGAGCCACATCCGACAGCAAACTGCGAAGGATCTGCTGGCAGAAGGTAAGGCGGTTCCGCCGCACCCGGCGACGGTGGTGATTGATCTGTTGGTGGATGAATACAAACGGGCCGGCAAGGCGGCGGGCGGCGGCTTTTATGACTACCCGGCAGGCGGTCAGAAGCACCTGTGGCCAGAACTGAAAAGCCGTTTCGAACAACCCGGCAAACAGATTTCGCCGCAGGATGTGCGTGACCGGTTGCTGTTTATTCAGGCTATCGAAACCGTGCGCTGTGTGGAGGAGGGCGTGTTGACGTCCACGGCCGATGCCAACGTCGGGTCGATTTTCGGAATCGGGTTTGCGGCGTGGAGCGGCGGCGCGTTGCAGTTTATCAACCAGTACGGGTTGAACGACTTTGTCGCGCGGGCGCGGTACCTGGCCGAGCAGTATGGAGAGCGTTTCACACCGCCCGAGCTGTTACTGGAAAAAGCCGCCCAGGGCGAGGTGTTTGCCTGACTGACCTGAGCAACGCAAAACCTCTGTGGGAGCGGGCTTGCCCGCGATGGCGGCAGATCAGCCGACAAATATATTGGCTGATGTACCGGTATCGCGGGCAAACCCGCTCCCACAGTGGATCACTTGCCGGGCTTGCTTTAGAGGTACATTTCAAGGCAGGCTCTGGGGTGTGCATTATTCCCATCACCGTGTCAGGTATTTTTTATGTCGCTACGCGTCTGTATCCTGGAAACCGATATCCTGCGTCCAGGTTTGATCGATCAGTACCAAGGGTACGGGCAGATGTTCAAGCGTCTGTTTTCCAGGCAGCCGATTGCCGCTGACTTTGTGGTGTACAACGTGGTGCAGGGCGAATACCCGTCGGACGATGAAGTGTTCGACGCCTACCTGGTCACCGGCAGCAAGGCCGATTCCTTCGGCTCCGATCCGTGGATTCAAACCCTTAAAACCTACCTGCTTGAACGCTATGCACGCGGCGATAAACTGCTCGGCATCTGCTTCGGCCACCAACTCTTGGCATTGCTGTTGGGCGGTAAAACCGAGCGCGCCACCAAAGGCTGGGGCATGGGCATCCATGATTACAAACTTAATGCCAGGGCGCCGTGGATGAGCCCGGTGGTGGAAGAACTGACGCTGTTGATCAGCCATCAAGACCAGGTCACCACCTTGCCCGACAACGCCACCGTCATCGCCTCCAGCGATTTCTGCCCGTATGCCGCGTATCACATCGAAGACCAGGTGCTGTGCTTCCAGGGCCACCCGGAATTCATCCACGACTATTCCCGCGAGTTACTGGAGATTCTTCAGACAACCCTGGGCGAAAAGGTCTACACCCACGGTGTCGAAAGCCTCAAGCGCGACCACCACGGCGCCACCGTGGCGGAATGGATGATGCGCTTCGTGGCGCACAAGCCGGAAGCCGCAGCTTAAAGCCAGCCCGACCGCTTGAAGCTGGCCCACAAACTGGTGCAGCCCACCGCAATAAACCCGAGCACCGCAAAATAGCCGTAGTGCCATTGCAGCTCGGGCATGTTCTGGAAGTTCATTCCGTAAATCCCCGCGACCGCCGTGGGGAACGCCAGAATCGCCGCCCACGCAGCGAATTTGCGCTGCACCACGCTTTGGCGAGACGCCTCCAGCAACACGCCGATCTCGATGGTCTGGCTGGCGATATCGCGCAGGGTGGTGAGGTCTTCCATCTGCCGCGTCACGTGAATCTGCACGTCGCGAAAATACGGGCGCATGTTCTTGTCGATAAACGGGAAGCTCAGCTTCTGCAGTTCCTGGCTGATTTCCACCATCGGCGCTACATAACGCTTGAGCCGCAGCACGTCGCGGCGCAAACCGTGAAGGTTCTGGATATCGGTTTCATTGAGCGAGTTGCACAACACGTTGCGCTCCAGCTCATCGATTTCGGCGTGGATTGCTTCGCTCACCGGCTGGTAGTTTTCGGTGACAAAATCCAATAACGCATAGAGTACGAAATCTTCCCCATGTTCCAGCAACAGCGGCCGCGCCTCACAACGCTGGCGCACATAGCCGTAGGACGCCGAGTGGCCGTTGCGTGCGGTAATGATGTAGCCGTTGCCGGCAAAGATATGGGTCTCGATAAACACCAGCTTGCCGTTCTCGCGCACCGGTGAGTAGGTGACGATGAACAGCGCATCGCCGAAGGTTTCGAGCTTGGGTCGGCTGTGCTTTTCCAGGGCGTCTTCGATGGCCAGTTCGTGCAGGTTGAACTGGCGTTGCAGGTTGGCGAGTTCCTGTGCGTTGGGCTCTTCCAGGCCGATCCACACAAAGTGATCGGGCTTGGCGGCCCAGGCAGCGCCTTCATCGAGGGTGATATCGGTGACTTTCTTACCGGCGCTGTAGACAGCTGCCGCAACAACTCTACCCATGGTGCTGATCGCTTCTTGTTGGGAGGACAGATGTTGGGCAGCTTAGCCTGAATGGCGTTCCGTTGTTGCGCTCGTAGAAGTGCGTTTTGTGTGGTGTTAAACCTATTGCAGAGAGCAGGCTTCAATGTGGCGAGCAGGCTTGCTTGCGCGGGGTGCGAAGCGCCCCCAACCATCACAAGGGCGCAGGCTTCCAGTCGGTTCGCAACTCAAGGTCCATTGCCTCGATGCAAGCCTCCATCTGCACCTGACACGCCTGCATCAACGCCGGGATGTCATCCGAGGTGAGGCCGGTGGTAGGAATCGGTGGCAACGAGCGTATGAGCACATCCCCACTGTTCCAGCGATTAAGCTGCATATGGTTGACGTAATTGCTCACACACACCTGCACGATGGGCACGCCAGCGGCAATCGCCATATGAAACGCGCCTTTCTTGAACGGCAGCAAACCCTTGCCCAGGTTGCGCGTGCCTTCCGGGAATACCCAAATCGACGTGTCTTCGTGCTGCAAGGTGTGGGTGGTGGTCAGCATCGCGCGCCGTGCCTTGTGCGCATTGCCGCGGTCGATCAACACATTGCCCGCCAGCCAGAACAACTGACCGAACAACGGCACCCACTTCAGGCTCTTTTTGGCGATACACACCGTGCGATGCGGCACCACGGTGCCGAACACAAACAGGTCGTGGTTGGATTGGTGGTTGGCAATGATGACGCAGGTGCCAGGCTTGTTTCGCAATGAATCGACGTCAGCCCTCACATTCAGACGCAAAATACGCATCGCCGGCAGCGCATAAAGGCGCGCGCACAGGCGGCTGTTGTCGGGGTTGAAGGGCCGGCAAATGCCCAAAAGCACGCCCAGCACGCCCGCGACCATAAAGTGCAGGCCCATCAACAACATACGTAACAAATAAAGCATCGACACGGCCCATCGGGACAAAAGGTGGCGCAGTGTACGGATGTGCACTGTATTCGGCAATTGCCCCTGTAGACGTAGGAGATAGGCGATGTTTAAGCGCATGTTTCCACAAGTGCCGGCAAAGCCCGGCTAGAGCGGCTAAAGAGATTTCGGATTTATTTGTAAGAAAAAGCCCGACTCAAGGTCGGGCTCTGGCACTGTAAGGGTGGGACTTAGCCCAGGTTGTGGCCCTGATCCTGAATGATTGCATCATCCAGGGCGTCCAGCAGCGCCTTGCGCACTTTCAACTTGGTGTGTTTATGCGCGTTCATGTTGATCTTCTTCAACTGGCGCGCCGCTTCCAGGGCCGCCGCCTGCAGTTCTTCCGGCGCAACCACCTTATCGAGGAAGCCGGCACCCAGCGCGCCCTGTGGATCAAACATCTCCGCATTGATCACCGAGCGATGAAACGCCGACTTGCGCAAGCGATCACGCGCCAGCTCGATGCCCGCGTGGTGCATGGTCATGCCGATCGCCACTTCATTCAAACCGATGCTGAACGGGCCTTCCACGCCAATCCGGTAATCGCCCGACAACAGCAGGAACGCGCCCTTGGCCACCGCGTGCCCAGGGCACGCCACAATCACCGGGAAGGGGTGCGACAACAGGCGACGCGCCAGGGTCGAACCGGAGGTGACGAGGCCAATTGCCTCTTTAGGGCCGGCAGTCATCACCTTCAAATCATAACCACCCGACAAAATCCCCGGCGTGCCCGTGATGATCACCACCGCCCGGTCCTTTTCGGCCTGATCCAGCGCGGCATTAAACTCGGCCACCACCGCCGGAGAAATGGCATTTACCTTGCCGTTGCTCAAGGTCAGTGTCGCGATACCGTCTTCGAGGTGGTAGGAGATCAACTCACTCATGTCGCGGTTCCTTGTAAGACTTGTTATAGATAGGCTGTTTATGGACGTGCATGCGCAGACGTTACCCACCACGCCCGCCCCGGTAAAGCGCCGTGACTGACTGAGCAGTCAGACTTTTCCCGCATCCCCAAGGGTAGACGACCCGAGGCAGGGCGCAGCGACCGTCCCAGACGCATGCTGCGGATGCCCAAGAATGGCAGAATCACCGCCCCTTGCCGGGCGCATCACGGCATAGCCGTCTAAGCGCATGAAAATTCTGAAAAAAACCTTTGCCATCAGAAAGGCTTTCGACTACATTAGCGCGCCTCGACAGACTGAACTGGTTTGACGAGATACGGTGAAGTGTCCGAGTGGCTTAAGGAGCACGCCTGGAAAGTGTGTATACAAGAAATTGTATCGAGAGTTCGAATCTCTCCTTCACCGCCAAATTTGAAACGACTAAACCCCTGAAAACGTTGAAGTTTTCAGGGGTTTTGTGTTTTCAGAGGGTCAAAAAAGGCCCATATGGGAACATCCATGGGAACACAAGCTGCTGGATTGCCCGCGTTCGAACCCGGTTTACACTGGCTTTTCACCACTTGGTGGCTGAATGCCCAGGGCGTGCTGCAGCATGCCGATAACGTCCGGGCCGTCCTCGTTGATCCACGTGCCGTAGTGCTGTCGGATCATGTTCGCGCTGGTGTGGCCCATCTGCTCCGCGATCCAGTCAACCGAAGCCACGCCTGTGGTGAGCAATTGGCTGGCGTAGGTGTGCCGGCACTGGCCAGGACCGCGATAACGAACGCCGGCCGCTTTCAGGTGCGCTTTGAAGAACCTATCCCTCACGACAAAGTCGCTGACGTGTGGCAGGCCGCTCTTGGTGTTCAGGAATACAAAGTGCAGCTTGTGCTTGCGGACGGTTTTATTGTCCCGCTCGACGACATCGACCGTGTCCACAGTCTTGACCTGGTTGATGGCGTCCAGTTTGCGCAATGCATCCCACGCCGGCTCCAGCAGACGCACCTTGCGTGTAGATCGACGGGTTTTCGTCACGCGATAGGCGCCGCGAACTTTGGATCGGCGAAAAGTCACCGTCCCCTGTTTCAGATCGACGTCCTCCCAGGCAAGCGCAATCGTCTCCGACACACGTGGGCCCGCCCAAATCATGAACTGCACCATCAGCAGCTCCTGGGTGCGGCTGGTGTGCGTATTGAAGATCTGCTTGATTTCCGCCCTGGTGAATGGGTCCGGCGCCTCAGGATCGGGTAGGCGCACGAATAACCCCTCGGTTGGGTCGTGCGCGACCTTCTTCCGTGTGCGGTACAACCGGAACACCTGGCGCACATTGCTGATGATGTCGCGGATGGTCTTGTTCTTCAGCCGCTTCGACAGCGGCCCCTGGATCCACTCCTGCAGGTCGAGATGGTCAATCTGATCGATCTGAACGTCACCCCAGCGCGGCCGCACATGGACCTCGGCCTTATTCTTATATCCACGGAAAGAGGTAGCGGCCACGCTGTTGCTCTTGATCGTGAGCCAAAGGTCCAGGTAATGCCCGAAACTGCTCTCGGCCAGCTTGGTCGATTCGGGAAAATGCCGGCGGTAATCGAAAGTGCCGGCCTGTATCTCGTACTCAATCACTGTGACCAGGCGCTTTGCATGCTCCCGGTTTTCCCGAGTGTTGCCGCCGGGCACCAGTTCCCGGCACAGCTCACCATTGAAACGAAAGTAGACCCGTACCGAGTTGCCCCGGGCCTCTACGCCATCTGCCATAAGCGTCCCCACGCGATGTATCGAAAGATTCTGCCAACAGGTAGAAAAAAGGCCCGTCGCCGGGCCTGATGTATTGCGGTTTAAGTGTTGCCGATCACTGCTGGCGAAGTAACCAGAACAGGCTGGCGCTTTTTCTAGGTGCCGGTGTGACCCCGGCTTGAGCCTCCTCAGCGCGACGCTTGGCGTTGGCAGCCTGGCGCGCTTTGCTGCACTTCTGGTGGTTGCCGTGTGCACGGGATCTGCCGCATTGGTCACATACGCCGGTTAGGTCGAGGTTCCAGGGAAAGGATTTACCGTTGTTCAAGGTGCTACCTCGCTTTCGGTCCATTGGACGATGTCGGCTCCAAAATCCACGGCAACGAACTCCAGCGAGCCAAATGACCAAGCGTACTTATCCCCAAAACGCTGCAGTCGTTTCAATACGCTTCCGCAAGAGAGCTTGACGTCAATGCATGCTGGAGCCTCCTGGAAGTCCTCAGGATCTGCATTGCACCAACTGACAGTTAGTTTCTCCACGGCCGTTATTACGTCGGCAATTTCGAATTCACGGCCTTTGGGACCCACCAGGCTCCGAATTTGGTGAACGGCTGTTTGCCAGCGATCCTTGCGTACAACTGCGCCGTCCTCACGAAACTCGTAGTCGGCGGGGTCAGCATTGGCAAACTCTGGCTTTCTGAAGTCTCGCTCAGTGACAATTCTGGTCATGAGTTCTCTCCGTCACATCCGAAATGATTGATGAATAAAGGTCGACGGCGCTTTGTGTTCTGCGGCTTTTGCGCTGTCACCCTGGACCTCACAGACAAACCGATGGCGCTTTTGGTTAGGTGCCGTCAGCGCATCTGTCAGCCCAGGTAATACGTCGGCGCACTGCGCATAGGCGGTAGGGCCGCTCCAGCTATCAGCCCTCACCACCTGGCAATCCGTTCGGGTCGCATCCGCGCACAGGTAAAGCAGTAGGAAAACAGTCATACAGCCTCCGAAACGGTGGGTAGCGATGCTTCGGTCTTCATGAAAACAATCCAGTGCGTGCCGCCTTTCTTGCCGCTTGGGTGCCCGAAGAGGGGCTGCTGATCTGTAAGCGACAGAATCTGGCTGGTGCGGATCTGAGTTTCATTCCACTTGAAAACCAGTACGCCGTCGGTGGCCAACACACGAAAACACTCTGCAAAGCCACGCCGCAGGTCTTCCTGCCATGTTTTCGGGTTAAGCACCCCGTACTTAGCCTTCATCCAACTTTCCGCCCCA
The DNA here is from genome assembly GCF_002813445.1 of Pseudomonas tolaasii NCPPB 2192. Lineage (NCBI taxonomy): Bacteria > Pseudomonadati > Pseudomonadota > Gammaproteobacteria > Pseudomonadales > Pseudomonadaceae > Pseudomonas > Pseudomonas tolaasii. Next base: position 6,543,021 of record NZ_PHHD01000001.1, on the reverse strand, counting down.
GCACGTACAAGGTGCGGTGGGTCAAAAGAAACCAGCTTGAAGGCGCCGTCTGCATAAGGAAGGTCACGAAAATCAAGCGTGACGTCAGGGCAGACGGTCAATGTCCGGCCATCACACAGGGCTTTTTGTTCGGTCCTGATGTCACCGAAGATGACCGCCGGGTGCTTCTTATCGAACCAAAACATCCTGCTCCCGCAGCATGGGTCAAGGATTGTCTTGATCATTGCTGCTGCTCCAGCTGAGCCACGCTCAACGCAATAGCCACCGGCTGCACCCAAATCGACACGTTGCTGAGCATGAACGTCTCCCCAGCCTCGGAAAGGAGGAGCGTCATGCCGAATACGTCGGCCATCGCCTTTGCCGCCGCGCGCGGCACCGCGTTGCCGATCCGCTCCCGGTGGTTGCCATCATTGATGCCGTCCAACAGAAAGAACCGCGCTTGCTCGATCTTGCGCACCCGCTGCATCACCTGAATTTCATGGGCGGTCTGCGGGTCCGTTGACCAGTGGTCCTCTGGATCAAACAGCGATTGCAGCGCAGCCAGTTCAAGGGTGGTGAACGGGCGGTGCCAAGTACCGTCCAGGCTGGTGATCATGCAGGTCAGGCGGTCGTTAGGCGCTGGCATGCGCTGATCAGCAACCGACCACCGTCCGTTGTCGTGGCAGGCACTGGCGGAAACGGCGCCGGCCGGGGTGTTGTAGTCGACTACACCGTAATGCCCGCCAGTCAAGTAGGCATCGCCCTTAGTGCGCGACATGCCAGGTCGCGGGTCAGCGATCGATAAAGCCCCGCTGGCGACCTGTTGTGATCCGGTCACAGTCTTGGCGCTCTCGCACCAGGGCGTGATCCGCAGCTTTTGCGTGCTGGCGTTCGGGTGCCAGTTTTTGTAGGCAGGATCTGCCACAGCAAAAGCGCCTTGTCCGGTGGTGCTGCCGGCGATTACGGTGCCGGCCGGCTTGCTGTAGTCGGTGACCAGGTACTTGCCGAAGCCTTTGGACGGTTGCCGAGGGTCTGCCACAGCCTGCCCGCCGGAGCTGGGCCCGTGCCCTGCGGTGACAGTGCCGGCGGCTTGGTCGTTGCGAACCACTCGGAACACATTGTTGTGACGCTCACCGCCCATGCGCGGATCCGCAACGCTGAACGTACCCTGTCCTGGGCTACGTTGGCCGGTGACTACGCCGCAGTGACGGTCATAGGGCAGCACGCCGTATTGGGTGTATTCGAATTTACTGGTGGGCCGAGGATCGGCTACCGAGAATTTGCCGTTGGTTGGGCTAGACCGGCCGGCGACCGTGCCAGCAGTGTCCTGCCAGTCATGCACCCCCATATAACCAGCACGATATTCCGGCACGATGACGAAGTCGCGCAGATACCCATCCTCGATCGCAAACCGGCTCAGACTGCGCCAATCCTTCCCTGCCTCCACCAGGGCCAGGCGTACCCATGTTTTCCACTGCAACGCCGGCACCCGGTGCATCGGCCCCGCCTGATCGATGTCGCCGGCCAGCGGCATGCGGCTCAGCACGTCACCGACGGCGCGCAGGCTGCGTTTTTCAGGTTCATACAGGAACGCTGGAACCTGCTCGACGTGCCTGGCCACCAGCAAGAAACGCTTGCGGCTCTGTGCCAATCCACCGATTTCGCCACAGTCGTGGGTAGTTTCCGCCACCGCGTAGCCGTAGTGGCGGAGCAGCTTGGTGATCTGGTCCAGCAGGTAGCGGCCACGGGTAGCCAGGCGCGGCACGTTTTCGAACACGATCAACTTCACCGGGTTGTGCTTCCAGGCTTCGCACATCAACCACACACAGCGCAACGTCAGCTCATTGAGCGCTCGGTACTTGGGCGTCTGGCTCATCGTCTCGGACAGGAGCCCTGAGGCCCCTTTGCAGGGGCTGCTGATAAACACTGCATCCGGGTCTTCATTTCCGGCGGCGCGGCGCAGATCCTCCGCCGTGGCTTCCTTCCAGTCGGCGGGTGGCTGCTGGCCGTGGAACGCGGTGAACTGCTCGCGGGTGAACAGGTCCATCAGCGTGCCAGGCACACCGGTCATCATCTGGAAGTCACGTAAACCGGCCGGGTCGACATCGACGCCACCCAGGCAGCGCCATTCAGCTTGCACGGGGCCCAGGACTGGTTTGGAGTCGCTAAAGCCAGCGGCACCGCTACCCAGGCCGCAGCAGAGGTGGAAGTGGGTGAGGGTGCGCTTAAGCAATGGACACCTCCACCAGCTCGACGTCGTCGTAGCTAGGCGTATCGACATCAGCTGCGATGACGCGAATGCCACAAAAGCCGTAGGGCCCAGGTTCATTGCCACCCCAACCTTCTTCGTTGTGAAGGTCTTGGGTCCAAAAGTGCCCAGGATTATCACCCGTCATACAGTGTTTGGTGGTGATGCTGAAGCTGGCTCCACCTTCGCTCAGCATCCGGTAGATCATCGTCTGACCAAACAGGCGGATAACGGTACGGACGATATCGCCGTTTTCAGCGGAGAGCCGATCACCGGCATTCGACCAAAAACCATTGATCAGTGATGCGGTTTCCTTGGTCAGTACGTCGTGGTTCACCTCAAGAGTTACCTCGTATTCCTTCCACGTTTCCTTGACCAGGTATCGCTTGATGTTCGGTGGGGTGCTAGCCTCTACGGCGCTGCTGCTTTGGGTCTGTGCTTGCATGGTGCTGCTCCTTTGTAGTGGTAGGTGTCGGGGAGTTGGCGCTCCTCGACACCATCTTTCAGGCCGGTTTGGCCTGGTCTTGCTCAATGATCGTTATGACTTCGTCCCGGTCTTTCGCATAAGCGAAGGGCAGTTCGCCGCCTGGGCGAGTTACGGGGTAGCGCGACTCTGGCAACCTGCACAGCGCGACGGTGTAGCCGTTGTCGGTTACCCAGCAGTTCTGCTGGACTTGCCCGTCCCTATTGCGTTTCGGCGCCCATTTCATGCCCAGGTACCTATCAGTTCTTCCCAGATCGCATCGCCGTCGGGCAGGTACGTGTGCACCTCTTGCTCTGGCGAGTAGTCCAGTTGCAGCACCGCCAGACAGTCGTCGAACAGTGCGGTGTCGAGGCCGCGCAGGCTGGTCAGGACAAAGGGGTAGTCGCGGCCGTTGTAGAGCGCGAGCAGGAAGCGACCGATCACCGCGCTCTGGCCTGTATCGCGCTGGGCGACAGGGACCAGCCGGGCCAGCGCTTCAATACCGGCCTTGCGGATGGCAGGGCGCTTGGCTTCGAACTCCTGCAGTTGCTGGAACCAGTTGGGCTGCTGTTTTTGGGCAGACGTAGTCATGCGGGTTCTCCTTTCGAAGGCCGGGTCAGTAGGGGATGGTGTCGAAGAAGGCGATGTCGTGAACCAACTTCCTGGTCTCAAGCTGAAGGTGCTGCGGAACAGCGAGAAGATTGCAGAGCAGGTCAACTAGACAGATCATCTGTGCACAGTTGAGGGCTGTGCGCCTGTTCAGGTCTGTCCCGTATTTACGAGTGAGCTGGCCTTGATATGCGGGTAAAAACGCCTTGAGACTGCTGCAAATCCATTCTCCAGACTGCGCAATCTCGATACCGAACGCACTTGCCTCAGTAGCGTTGAGGTTGCCAATGGCATCCGGCCGGATTCTTGGCGTGTGGGCGTCGTGAGCTGAGAGATCGACCGTAACCATTCTGCTGGTGACCGCATCACTGCATTCCAGCCGTTGGTTGGCGGTTATCACCAAAGCCCCGCGGAATGTCACTTCCTCACTCAGGCCATCCCCCGAGCGAACGCTCACGCTGCCGGAGCTAAAAAGCGGCTTCAATTCGTCCCAATCAATGGATTGGCCTAACTCGCCTTGTTCCTCGCAAATGACAATCCGTTGCCCTGCGCTGGCAAACGTGCGCGCTCGCCCTGCTGGAGTGGAATGCCCCAGGAAGTCGGAATATGGCGTTTGCCCATTCAGCTTTTGGAGGTAGCCCAGCAGCAGACTCTTGCCACTGCCGGCGGCGCCGACTATCTGCAGGAATGGGAAGCTGGTCTGGTCCTCACGAATTCGGCCCGCATGCACGGCCCCCATCCACCAGGCCATAGCCAGTATCCCCCGCGCGCCGAAGTAGGCGACAAAGTCGTTGAATCGAATGGCCGATTTGAGTTCGGTTTGCATGGTGCTGCTCCTGTTGTTGCAGTGGTTACACGCCCTGGAATACCCAGCAGCGTATGGTTTTCGGTTTGTCGAACGCATCGACTTGGCGCGCCGAGTTGACGGGCTTGTTCGACTCCAGAAATTTGGGTGACTTGCTGGTCTTGAGCAGGCGTTTCAGGTCGCTCAGCGGTGGCACCTGCTGCCGTTTATTGGCAGCCATTTCCACAAACTCGTTGAGGTTCACGGCGATCAGCCCATCGCGGCGCGCATGGTTCAGCGCGGCTTTCTCATCCATGCCATTGAGGAATTCGTACAGGTCCCAAAACTCGCGCACGGTAGGGTGGTCGGCATTGATTGCCTGCTGCCGCTCCAGGGCCATGCGGTTGATTTCGGCGTGGGCGAGGGCCTTGCGGCGATCGCCGAGCGGCACGACGCCGGCCAATGCGTCCACCAGGCTGCGCAGCTGGGCGTGGTTCTTAGCGATACGCACGGTGCGCACACCAGGCAGGGCCAGCAGTTCCTGTTCGTAGCCGGAGGTGTTTTCCTCCAACAGCCGCATGGTTTCGGCTTCGCGTTGCAGCGCCTTGACCAGGAAGCCGCTGATACTGTCCATTGGCATGCGCTCCAACTGCTCCGCGTACTGCTTGGTCTCCGGCGTGTGGTGCTCACGTGTCAGGTGAACGTGGCAGATACGCTGCAGGATTGGCTCTGATGCGTTCACCGGGTTGTTTTGCGCAATCAGCAAGGCGGCGCGGAACGGCGGTTCGTGGGTGTCGTTGCCGTTGTTCTTCACGCCGGTGGAGCGAACACTGCGGCCGTTGTAGGCGGTTTTCAGTTCGTCCCAGTCGAAGTGTTTAACCGGCTGGCCTTCTTTCTGTTCACGCTCAGATTCGATCAGCACTACCGGCAAGTTGCTGACCTGCGAGAAGTTGCGCGCGCGGCTGGCGGCGGTGGCTTTGGATGGGTCAAAGCCTTCGTAATCAGTACGCCCGACTGACTTCCACAGCAGCTCCACAAGAGTGGTCTTGCCCGAGCCGGCTTCGCCCACCAGCTCCAGGAACATAAGTGACTTGTGGATCTGGCGGATCTGCTCGGCGTGCAACGCGCCCAGCCACCAGGCCAGTACCACCAACCCCTGTACGCCAAAGCAGCGCCAGTAAATGTCGAACCAACCTTCGTTGTAGGCGTTGAGGTCGGTGTTGATATGCAGCACCGGCGACTGGCTCTGTGACTTGATGCTCAGTTTGCCGAGGTCAAAAAAGTCCTCCTTGTTACGCACCTGCACCTTGCCGCCGTGAAAGGCCAGGTCGTTGAAGACATAGGCGCCGTGGTCGCGGCTGTAGCCGATCCATTCGATGGTGTTGACGGTTTTCAGGCAGTCCAGTTGAGGGGCCAGGATTCGTTTCAGTTGCTGGGCGCTGCCTTCGAACATCGCGCCGTTGGAGACGTTGAGCAGGCGATTCGCGAACTCTGGCGCCGACGTGAGCTGTTTGGCCGTGAACGTGCTCTTGATGGCTGGCCCTTGTGGGCGCTCGATACGGAAGTAGTACCAAGCCTCATCGGTCAGGTCGTTGCGCATGTAATACAGCGCCTGGAAATTGCAGTTGGCGATGCTGGTCACCGAGCCAGATTGGCGCAGTGCCTTGTAGCGTCGCTGTTCTTCCGTGAGTAACTGGTCTTCGTGGCGTTCCGAGCTTTCCAGATCGGTCATCGCACGGTCATACTTTTCAAGGTCCAGCCGAAACCAGTACAAGCGTTTGCGGAACGTGAAGTGAAATTCTTTGCGCTCGTTGCGCACGTAGATCAGGAACGCCTTTTCTTCAGCCGAATCAGCCAGCAGCAAATCGCCCTGGTGGCGGGCTTCGCCAAGGTCTTGCTCAATGCGCTCTGCGCGTTTGTCGTCGCCCTCGATCGACTTCCACCGCAGGTGCAGGTCGTTCCAATCGACCTTTTTGCCGTTGGGCTGCGGTATAACGGCTGCTTTACAGGCGAAGCCCAGCTCGCTCGCTTCCTTTGCCCAGCGGCGCATGTTGGCCTTGGCGATTGGCTCGTTATCCAGTGCCCACACCAGGCGCGGCAGACGTTTGCCAGCGTCCTGACGTAACTTGACCAAGGCCTTGAGTGAGTCGATGGGGCAGGGGGCGCTGGACATCATCGACACGGCCGGCACTTCATTGTGCAGCAGAGCGATGGAGTCGAAGATTCCCTCTACTATGAATAGTTCGTCGACTTCCAGCAGGTCCACACTCGGCGGGCACCACCAGACGCCCTTGTAACCCGTCAAGCCTTCGCCGGTGGGGCGGAAGCGGGCTTTCATCTTGCCGAATCGGTCGGGCCGATCTATCAGGCGCTCCCAGTAGCCACCTTTCTCCAGGGCGAAACGCACAGTGGCGCTACCGATGTTTAGGCGTCCATCCCAGTAGTTATCCTGAGTGAACAAGCCTGCGATCAGCTCAAACTTGAAACCCCGCGCAAACTCAAGGTAGGCGCGCGCTGTGGCCTGCGGGTTGTCCGCTGTCGACGGCGCTGTCTTGCTCCAGTCGTTGAACAGATCGTCGTAGACGTCTTTTACGTAGACGCGGTGGTCGCACTTTTCCGGCCTTCCGCAGATCAGCGTCCAAGGCGAGTCGTAGAAGGTGTACAGGGTTTTCTGGCGGCAGGCTGGGCACACACCCTTGCGCATGTAATTGGTGTTGGCCATGTGCTTGAGCTGGTAGTCCCGCTCAATGCGTTGGATGACGTCGGCTCGTAGCCTTTGTTCCATTTCCATCGTGGCTTACTTCGCTTCGTCGAGACTGTGTTTAAGGGCGCCAATCAGGCTTTTTCGTGCGGCCATCGCGGGGAAGGCCACGAGCAATGAGCCGTGCCGCAAACCCTCGGGGATCATGCGAAAGCGGTCGTCATACCAATGCTCGTTGAGCAGCACCGCGTACTGCGCACGGAGCTCAATGAGCAGTGCCTCAGCGTGGTCGCGGGGCAGTTTTGCGGTGATGGCGATGTCGATTTCCATGGTCCACCTCGGATCGCGGGCAAAGCTCACCCAAACCCATTGGGATGGGGCAGGGCAGGGGTTTAATAGGGAGCGTTACTGAGGGTGTGGCTTGTGTACGGCGTTGCGCTGGTTGAGCATTTTTTGCGGCAGGAAGCGAGCCGGTACGGGGAAGCGTTGATCCGCTAGAACATCCACCAGGTGTACACGGGTGGTGTCAGTTCCAGTGGCCCAATCGATGCCTATCCAGCGGCGCTTTTTGATCATTTGCAGTTCAGTCCAGGCGTTGTGGACCAGCTTGGGCGCCATGAATACCGGCACCTCCAATGCAAGGGTGAGGTGGTGAATGCAGCGATCGAATAACAGATCGGAATCCACCAAATGTTCTGCCTCATGGCGTTGCAGGTAAGCGAAAGCAGCGTGTTGCATGCTGCTGCGGTAGTCATGAGTCTGTTGGTCAAGGTTCATCACGCGCGCTCCATTTCCAGTTGGTCCAGCAGATCGGGTTGATCGTTGTTTACCGTGAGGTTTCGACGTGCAAGCAAACGCACCTTTGTTGGGGCCATGGGCAGGACCGTAAGTGGGCGGTCAATGCCCGATGGGCTGAGCTGGTATTCCCAAACCAACGAGCCGGAGAAGGTGGCGCCGCAAAGCAGGTTGGTACATTCCGAGTACATCGAGCGGAAACAAGGCGTCTGCCCTTCGGAGGTTCGGATACGCATAGAACTGTTGCAGCAAGGGCACACCAGCTTGTAAGTGCTCACTGAACGGTCCCCTTTGTGTGCAACAGGATCGTGGCAAGTACTTCCGAATGACGGGCCGACATGTACCGGTTATGAGCAGCAAGGATTGCCTCGGCTTCATCCGGTTCAATGACTCCATCGTCCAGTGCCTTGGCTATGATCTGGTCGACCACACCGCGCTTGGCAGCAGCGTTAACCGAGCGGTTGTAGAGGTCGACATTGTCCAAAGTCTCTGGCTTGGCTAGGGGCACAAACATACCGCCGTACAGTGCCGCGATGTATTCCGGGAGGTGTGTGGTGCCCGCGTCCTGCTCCAAGCAGTGAATCTGCTCGTCGGTCAGAGGCCGGCTTCCGGCGTTTTCGTAGATGTGGTTATCAAACTTTTTGAGTTCGTAGCCGAGGCGGGCGGCTGCACATTCGCGACCACCTTTGTAGTCGCTGATTACCGCGCTCATTACCTGGCGCTTGCTTGCTAGAACTGGGCGTTTCATCTTCTGGTTTCCCCTTGGAGCCAGAGGCCCTAATTTGCAATCTCGCCGTCTTTGATACCGAGCAGCACAGCCGCGCGGTGAGCTTCGCCACGTAGGCATTTTTTCTGCCCGTTCAAAACTGCGTAGACCGTCGATGGGTTGAATTCATTTTCTTCGGCCCAGTCTTTGGCCGTGATTCCAAGACGTGCCAGACGATCACGGGCCGCTTGGCATGCTTGCTCGATGGGGGATGCGTTCGGCATAGTCTCGATTCGTGTGGTTTCGTGTGATGACAGGGGAAGAATATTCAACGAATGTTGAATAGTCAACTCATTAAGGGGTTGTTTTGTTGAATATCGGTGAAAGGCTGAGGCAGGAGCGCGTCCGCTTGGGATTCAATCAAGCTGACTTCGCCGCATTTGCAGGCGTCGCCAAGACATCTCAGTTCAACTATGAAAAGGGTGAGCGAAGCCCTGATGCGGCCTATCTAGCGGCTGTCGCCACCAAAGGTGTAGACGTGCTGTACGTCGTAACTGGCGATCGATTGGCTGTCGGCGAAGGGACGCTGGCGGCCGATGAGTTGGAGATGGTCAAGGTCATCCGTTCGTTGGACGAAGAGGATAAAGGCGCGGTAAAACGGCTGGTGCAGGCGTTCAATCAAAAAAAATAGGGAGTACAGGATGATTCAAGGATTGAAATATTTAGGAATGTTGGGTGGCATGCTCGTAGCGCTTAACTGTGTTGGTGATGTGAAAGCTCAGCGTGTTTCCAACGTTGATTTCGGGGACGCGTGGCCGTTCATCGTCGATAGCGTCGACCTGATGTGCGAAGGCCCATCACCCAAAGCACTGGCTCGCACTTCTGACGGTACCGTGTATGCGCTTAATGGGAGTGCTCGAAGCATTGCCAAGAGCCGTGGGTGGGCAGATGGGCGGGTCATTACAAAGCCAAGCCCAACGATGCCTGCTGTAAAGATGGACTACAGCAACCTCGTCCAAATCGCGCAGGATTTGTGTTCTTCTTCCTGAGCGCTTGTCTGAAAATCTTATAGATCTCCGATGACACGCCAACTCTGCATTGAAACTCGCTTCTACCTCCGGGTGCTTTTGTTGGCGCCTAGGTTGGCGCCGGGCAGCCGGTTGTGTTGAAAGGAGTGACACATGTCGGTGCGTAAAGAGGTCCAGTCAAACCAGTCAGACAATGTTGAAATCATGGAGCTGAGTCAGCTTGAAAGAAAGGTGGTTCAATTGTTCAAACGACTGGACCAGCAACAGCAGAAGGATATTTTGCGTTTCATTGACGTGCTGTTGAAAGAGTAAAATGAAACCCGGCATCGCCGGGTTTTTCCCTTAAACTCTCGAACTCTGCATTTTCGCCCATTCACGATCCACCGCCCTCTTAGCCGTCTTTTCACTCGCATACAGCCAACGCAACCGCCTCGGCTTCGACTGATCTCCCGCTGTAATCCTCTTTTCCTTCCCGGTTTTATGGTCGCGGTAGTACGCGATGATCCCTGTGTAATCGCCCTTATTTTCTTCAGCCAAGTCTTCTACATCGTCTTCTGGCAATTTGCTTTCCAAATCCAAGCTCACGGTGTAGCCGCCGTCTGCGGTCAAACTGTGCTCCACGTTTCCGCCATACCAGATGATCTCGTCGATTTCCGTCTTCACGCCCTGGAGCGTGTACGTCAGCTCTGGGATCAGGTCCGGCCGGCCCATAGCCAGGGTGTAGCTGAGCGTGGCGCTACCGCGTTGCACGCGCCGAAACTCCGCACGGGCGGCGCGCAATGCTGATTGCTGGTCGCTGTAGGTATGGCGCAGGTCTTTGAGATTCTCGCCGCCGCCGGCAATGGCTTCCTGTTTCTTGGCGCTGTTCACGTCGTAGTAATACGCGCGCACGCCGTCGTAGCTGTCGCGGTCGGCTTGCAGGTAGCGGTGCTGATCGCCGTCGGCGCGGGTGAGAGTGATGTGCGGCAGGTCCATGCCGCTGGCGGTCTTGCCGCCGCCCGCCGGCAGGCATAGCAGGCATCCTGCTTTGACGCTGGCCACCGCGTCGAACTCTTCGCCCAGGCGGCTGATCAGGTTTGCGTCTGATTCATTGGCCTGGTCGAGCTGCAGAATGGGCAACCCATCAAGTGCTCCGGCGATGGTGGCCGTCAGACCGTTGCCAATGGCGATATCGCCCAGCACGTCGCCGAGCGTGGTGTTGCTCCAGCTACGTTCGCGTTTGGTTTTCAGGCCCTTGCGCAGGTCGGCCGAGCGAGCGCGGATGTTGAGCACGTCCGGGGCACCGCTGTGTTCGGTTTCGTCTACGGTATAGGTGCCTTTGTCCACCAGGCCCGTGTCGCTCCACCCCAACCACAAACGAAGTACTGCACCCTTTGGTGGTATCGACAACAGGCCGTCGTGGTCGCTCAGCGTGATAGTGAGCTGGTCGGCCTCCACGCCACGATTGTCGGTCAGCCCCAAGGTCATTAAGCGCGGGCTTACCAGGTGAGCGATGTCGTTGCCGTCGACCATAAGGCGGAACGCTGGCACGGGATAAGCTGCGTCCCTGACGAACCGTTCGGCCGTGTCCTTGAGGAACCCGGTGACCTTGGAGATCGCGGCATCAATCACAGCAACCCCCGCAGAATGTTCAGGCCGGTGCTGGTAGCAGCTCCGAGCAGATCGATACGGTCATCATCTGTACGTTTCAGGGTCAGGGTGAACTCAATACGTCGTGGTGTGCCGTCGCGGAAAAACAAGGTCTTCGTCTCGCTCAGGCTTTCGATCACCCACAAACCATAAATCCGCCCGGTGCCCTCGACCATCGGCCAGGCCTTGCCAGTGTTCGCCATCAAACGCAAAGCATCCAGGCTGAGAATGCTGCCGGCCAGCTCCGGCAAAAGTAGACCGGGGAGGGTGATGGTGTCGTCGCCACGGCCAACAAATTGCAGCGCAGGAGCCGCGCCGACGCGACTGTTGCTAGCATGGCGCCAGTTGGTCTGGCGCTGCAGTTCCTGGTAGGCGAGGGTCGATAGGCTGAACACGAACATGCCGAGGCTTAGCATCATGACAATTAATCCCGATCCGATAGCTTGCTGCGCTGACGGGCGCGTTTCTCGTTTTCAATCTTGCTGAGTATGGCGCGCAGGCTTTTTTCCATGGCCTGCACGTCCATGCCTGGTGCTGCAGCGAAAGTGATTTGGTAGGTGTCATGGCTGTCGTAAAGCGTCGATGTCCCCGAGCTGCTGATCGGGGGGCGGTCATCAACTGCCAACGCCGGCATGGCTGTCGCGGTTAGGGCCAGTGTGCCGGCTGCGGTCAGCTGCTTGCTCATGCTCGACAAGGTGCTAAGCGGCCCTTTCTGTCCACCACCCAGCCCCTTTGTCAGTGTTTCCATGGTAAAGCCGTCCAACGCTGGCATGGCTGGGATGGCTGGCGCGGTGAGGGTAAGCGTGCCGGCGGCGGTCAGTTTCTGGCTCATACTCGACAAGGCATTGAGCGGCCCTTTCTGTCCGCTCTCCAGCCCCTTTGTCAGACCTTCCATAGTGAAACCGCCCAACTCAGCGAACACTCGCGATGGGCTGTGGATACCGAGCTTTTCCTTAAACCATCCGATGCTGGAGTCGCCGATTGAACCGATAGCTCCCTTCACGGCGCCGAGGCCGGCGGTCAAGCCGTTGACCAGGCCGTTGACGATCATGCTGCCGAACTCGGTAAATTTGCCTGGCAGTTCTACGCCAAAGTAATTCATGACGCCGGCAAATGCCTGGTAGAACAGACCCAATGGGCTGAAGTTGGTGATCAATTGCAGAATGCCCACGAGGCCTTGGTCAAAGCTAGCCTTGATGGTGGTCCAGATATTGACTACGCCGGTGGCGATCGAGCCGATGCCCTGTAGCAGAGTCATGATCATGCCGCCGATGGCTGAACCAAAGCGCTGGCCCATCGACTGCGCCGCGCCGCCGACGTCTTCGACCGGAGTCAAAAGATTACTGAACCAACCGATCACAGTGCTGATACCGGACGAGATTATGTTGAACAGCGGGCGGACGATGTTGCCGAGCAGTTGCAATGCAAAACCTACAACTGGAATGGAGTAGGCGGCCTTGGCCAGGCTGGCGAGCAATCCACCGAACTTACTGAACCCACCTAGTACTGGCTGCAGGGCTTCTGTGAGCCCTTGCCAAAAACCAAGAAAGAATCCCTTGATCGGTTTCCAATATTTGTAGATGAGGACGGCAGCCGCCACCAAACCGGCGACCGCTGCAACCAACCAACCTATCGGTGTAGCGAGGATTGCAGCGCCGACCGCACTGATCGCACCGCTGAGCATTGGCAGCACGCTTACTGCGGCCAGTCGAGCAGAACTGACCAGGGAGGGGATGACGCTCATCATGCCTCCGGCTGCTCGGCTTGCGGTCAACGTTTTCCAGATTCGTCCCATCCGTCCGACTTCGACACCTGCCCCAGCTGCTGCTACGCGGGTACCGATCAACTGGGCTTTGATTGTCCCCAGGCGAATGCCGAACATCGCCATGCCATAGCGCAGCACAGCGAAGGGGCCGAGCATACTCGCCATGGTCAGGGCCAATGTGCCGAATACAACCGCTGCGGCTGCTACGGCTGCCACGACTTTGACAAGTCCACCGGCGAGCTTTGGGTTTTCGCGCGCCCAGGTGCCAATTTTGTTGGCGATTTCACCCAGGGTGTTGATCAGGTCTTTCAATTCGGGCGCAACAGCAGCACCGAATTCGGCCATGGCGTTGGTAAAACTGCCTTCGGCTGCTTCCATCACGTTGGTCAGAGTACCGAGCTGCTCGTTGACGCGGGTACGCAGATCAGCTTGGGATTGCATCTTCTGCTGTACTTCCTGGTATCCAGCCAGCCCCTTATTCATCATTGTATTCAGGGTGGTCATGGTTTCAGCGTCGTCGCCAAACAGCTTACTGATGACGGCCGTACGGTCTGAATCGTTCAGAACCTTCAGCTTTTCCACCTGCGCGTAAAGGTTCTCTAGGCCAGCAAAGTTGCCTTTGTCATCCGTGAATTTGAGCGAGACGCCCTTGTTCGCGCCAGCTGCGATGCTGTTGGCTTTCTCGACTTTGTCTTGATTCAAACCAGCCTGGAAAATTTTACGGAAGGCGTTACCGGCGGAACTGCCCTCCATACCGGCCTGGTCCATCATGATCAGCAGCGGTGCCAGTTCTTTGGCCGCATCGATCCCTGACTTTTTGATGACGTCCATCACCGGCGCGATTTTGCTGAAACCCTGGAGCATGTTGCCTGGGTCCACGCCTGCGTAGAAACCGCGCTGGATGGTGTCCATCAGGCCCATCATGTCCTTCTCGGTGGTGCGGGTAGCGTCTTGCATTTTCGCGGCGAACTCAGCCGCGTCGGTGGCTTCCATCTTGAGCTGAACGCCCAGGTAGGCAGCCGCTTCACCTGTACCGCCGAGAATACTTTGAGCGCTGAGACCCTGGCGTCGGAGCATGGTCATCATGTTCTGGAAGTCCGCCGTGGTACCGGGCAGGCGATCGCCAAGTTTGGTGGCCAGGTCCGTGATCTTTTGGAAGTCTTCAGAGACCTTCCCAGTGTCGCTCATCATCGACACCTTCAACTGCGTGGCAGAGTCCTCATTCGGGGCAAAAGCCTTGATAGCTGAGGCCACGGGCCGGCTTGCGGCGTATCCCACACCGAGACCGGCGGCACCTGATACAGCCATGCGGCCGGCCATGCTCTGGGTTTTATCGTAGGTGGCACGGGCCTTCGCCAGGCTGTCCTGCTTGCGTTTCAGCGCGTCCAGCCGGTCCATCTGCGCGTTGATCGCCAGGGTGGCGATGTCCATGTCCCGCTTAAGCTTCAACTCGGAAGCGCCCAGGGCATTGGTGTTGATGCCAGCGTCTTTCAACTGCGTGCCCAGGGCAGATAGCTTCCCTTGCTGCTGACCGTACTGCTCGCCCAAGCGCTTCGACTCGGCGGTGTGTTGCTTGAGCAGAGTGAGCTGGGCTTTGAACGGAGTTTCCAACCGGAGAATTTCGTCACGCAGACTGGAATGGCCGGCGCGACTGGTGCGCAGCTGCGCGGTGCTAAGCGTGTAGCGGTCTGCCAAGGTCTTTTCCTTGGCTGCAAGCTGATCCAGCTGAGTTTTACGCTCGCGCTGAGCAGCAGTCAGTCGGGTGTACTCGGCTTGCTGTTCGCGGGTGAGGGCATTGCCCTTTTGCATCACGGCATTCAGGGCGGCGATCTGGCTGCCTGATTGACGGTGTTCGTCGCCAAGCAAACCCAAAGCGTTACGCGTTCCCGTGAGTTCGCGCTTGAGGTCGGATTGACTGGTTTTGAGAGCGTCAACCTTCTGCCGGGACTGTTCGAAAAGTGCTTGAGTCGGTGCGAGCTGTTGACGGACTTTGGCAGTGGTGCGGGCGAGTTCGCCTACCTTGGAGTTGTTCGCAGCCAGTGCCTCGGAGGTGGCTTTGGTAGCGGCTTGTAGCTCGCGCCAGGCGATGACGTCGCGCTGCTGGGTGTTGAGTTCCTTCAGGCGGTCACGTGCAGCCTTGAGCGCTCGGGCGGTTTCCTGGCTGCCGCCCGTGATTTTCTTCAGTGGTCCCGTGGCTTGGTCGATGGCGCTGAGCAGCACCTGTAGCCTCAGATCATTCGCCATCAGTGGAACTCCGCACCCTAGCGCGCTCGCGCCAGTCCATCAGGTCTTGCAGGCCCAACTGATCCATATCAGCCGGTGCCCAGTGAAAAACCACGGCCAGATCGGCCATGGCGTCTTCTACGCGACGAGGGATGCATCCGTCTTCGCCGACTTCTGCAACAAAAAACCAGAGATTTTGCTACTCAAGGCCAGAAGGTCGGCCGGGTCCATGCCTGCAACTTCTACAGCGGTGAGGCTCGGTGCGCTGATGCGTGGCAGAACCTTGATCAAACTGCCGACGTCCATCTGCAGCAGCTCTACCAGGCTCACGCCGCGCAATTCGCCGGAGTTCGGCTTGCGCAGGGTGATGGTGTCGATAGTGGTAGTGCCTCGACGAATTGGAGTGTCGAGGGTGACGGTGTTGTCGTCGGCCAGCTGCTGCACGTCGGGCTGTTCGATGGTTTCGTCTTTCATTGGATTTGCTCCTGGTGATTAAAGGGTGAGGCTTGATCGAGCGGGCGGGTCAGATGCCCATGGCGGTGCGGTGCTTCTCCAGCATGTCCACGCCGTTGACTTTCTCGACGAAGTTGAGCAGGTCGATTTCGATGATTTCTTCGCCATCCACGGTCAGCTTGTAGTAGCTGCAGGTGGTTTTCATGGAGTGTTCGGTGTCTTCGCCGGCCTTGGCTTCGCCCATCTCGATGGTCTCGTGACGACCTCGCACGACCACTTCCACGTTGCTCGTTTCGCCCGTGTCGTCCTGTTGGTATGGGCCAGAGAATCGCAGGGCCACGCTGGAGGCGTTGACGGCGCCGAACTGGCGCAGAGAGATCAGATCGAGGCCACCGGTCTTCCATTCGAACTGGATGCCGTCATCAGAAAAGCCCAGGTCAGATTTGACCGGGCCATTCATCCCGCCGCCGCGATAGGCTTCCATCTTGCGGCCGAGGGCGGGCAGGGTGACGGACTTCGCCACGCCGAGGTAGCTGTTGCCGTCATTGAACAGGTTGAGGTTTTTGAGCTTGCGAGGCATTGCCATGGCGGTGTTCTCCGGGAGACGTGTTGAGGGTGAACTCCCCTTTCGGGGAGGCCCGGTTTAGCTATTGATGCCTTTGGCGAAGTCGATCAGGTAACGGTCGGTGATTCGCTGGCGGAAGGTGAGGTCTTCAAGCGGCGGCACTGGGGTGTAGTCATAATCCACCCAGAGCTTGCCGGCCTTGAGGGTGTCCTTGGTGTTGATGTCGTCCGGATACCAGCAGTTGCCCCCGATCAAGTAACCCTGGGATTTCAGCTCGCGCATCTTGGCGTTCACGCCTTCGACCAGGTCCCGTACCAGCGAGGCGTGCATAGGGCGGTCGATGGCCCACATATGCGCTTCGGCCATGGTGTCCGCGAGGATCTGCGCAGTGCGCGTGTAGTTTTCGAAAGCGAACTGCGGATCGTCGCTGCAAGTACGGCTACCCCAGAAGCGGAAGCCGTTGGCATTGATCAACGTGGTGACGTCGTTACTGTTCAGGTAGTTGGCGTCGGTAGCCGGGTTTTGCAGATCCCAGAACACATCGGCGCTGATACCTGTGACGCCGCTTACGGCTACGTTGGACAGGGTCTTGTGCCAACCTGTCTCCTGATCGATCTTGGCGCGCAGGCCCAGCGCACGGGCCACTGCCGAGGCGGTGGCGGTCTTGTTGGCGACGCTGTCCCAGTTCTGGAAGTCCGGCCAGATCACCATCATTTCGCGGGCGCCGAAGTTCTCGCGGTAAGCGACCACCTCTTCCTTGGTTTTGCAGCCCCAGGCGCTGACGTAAGCAAAGGCGCGAAGGTCTTTGGCGATGGCGCCGAGGGCGGTGGCCACCGGCAAACTGTCCAGACCTGGCACGCCGAGAATGCGAGGCGTCATGCCCACGCGTGACTTGGCGGCGAGCAGGGCTTTCATGCCGGTGTATTGGCCGGTCGGGGTGGTGCCGCCGATCAGGGCGCTGGTGGTAGCCGCTTCGTCGGCGCCTTCCTTGACCCGCACCACGATGACGTAGGGCTTGGTCTGGTCGGCGATGCCTTGCAGGCTCGCGGCCAGGGTGCCCTTGACGCCGGCTTTGCCGACGGCAGTTTGCACGTTGGTGAGCAGGACGGGCGTGTCCAGAGGGAAAACCAGTGGGTCCGCATCTTCAGCCGTGCAAACCATGCCGATAACTGCGGTGGGAATAGTGCGAATGGGGCGGGTGCCGTCGTTGAGTTCGATGACCCGCACGCCGTGGAGATAATCGGCCATGGGTTATGCCTGCGCTGTGATGGAATGACAGTGCACAGGCTGCCGCGCGCGCGCCGATTGGGCGAGCGGCGGGGTTTGTAAGAGGTGCGGCTACAGGATCAAGTGGCGAGTGATCACAATATCGAATCATCGCTCAGTGATGGCCAGCCACCCAGGCGCCGTTGGCCGATGCTCGTTCAAAGGGAATTCGCCTGCTTTCGGCCAATCACGTAACTGTCGGCGATAGGCTTGCAGCTCAGCGTACTGGTCGGGCGTAAGGGAAGTTGGCGAACCGTCCTCGAGTTCGTCGCGGTGCCGCGTTACGACGCTATCCGTTGCGGCGAGCTGCAAGTCACGCCATGCCCGTTCAACCGCTGCGAGTTCTTCTTGGGAGGGCGGTGTGGGATCCGACAGGAATGGATAACCATCCTCAGCCCAAGTAATTACCTTGCCTTCACCTTGCCCCTTCAATAGAGCGGCATGTATTTCAGCGTCAATTTCCACAGCATCCGACGGCATCAATTCGTTAATTACTGGATCGTAAAAGTAACCAGTTTTTTTGGACGCGAACATAAATCCATCTCCTAAAGAGATCTAAATGCCTTTCGCAAAATAGGTGCTTGCTTGCGTGGCGACAGTGAGTGATGAATTCCAGAATCTGACCTGACCCGCAGATTCGTTATAAGAGTTAATCCCAGGACTACCCGCCTGCGAAGCTCCCGCACCGGCCACAATCGCTAAGGGGCCATTGGGGAATTTGATCGGGTAATTGATCAGGACCGAACCGCCAGCTGGGATCGGAGGAACGATGCCCCACTGCTCGATATGACCGGAAGGCAATTTCTGATAGCCGTTCGCCGTAAGACGCGCGGAGAAACCTGGCGAATACTTAAGCGAGGCGTCCCCACCATCAAAACTCCACCCGCTACCCCCTAACAGTCGGCGGAATACGCCCAGAGAGCCGACCGGGATGAAAAATGGCCCTGGCTCAGTGATCGTATTTGTCAGGGTGTCCCCCGTTGCAGCGACCACCCAGACACCGCCAGACAAAGAGCTCCCGATAGTGATCAATGACGCAGCTGCAACACTCGACGCTGGGGGTAAAGCAACCGTCGAAAGCTGTGCAAAGTTACTCAGCCTTCCCACATCTGCCGCAGTTAAAGCTGTGTCGCCCGTGTAGTTCGTTTGCCCTGCATAACTGCCAAGAGCGCGCTGCACATACTCAGTAGTAGCTAGGCGCTTGCTGATATCAAACTGTGCAGGGGTTGGTGCGGTTGGAGACCCCAGGAGCGCGGGAGAATTGATCGGCGCAAAACCTTGAGTCACGTTCTGAAAGGTCAATGGCGTGGTGCCTAGAACGATCACACCATCCGTGATCAACTGCCAGCGCGTATCGGCCAAAGTGGCGCCTTGCTCGACCGACACCAGAAGCGCCGACGTTACTTCTGCATTGCTATCAGCATCGTCCGAACGCTTCCATACGGCCGCAGCTGCGATGTACAGGCCGTTGTCCTTGGCGACAGTCTGGTTTTTTACCAGCACGCGATCCCCAGCAACCAACACAACACCGTCGATGGTCTGTACACCCGCCAGGGCGATGTTTGCCGTGGTGGCCACACGTACCGACTGCTTGTTGTCGAGCTTGTAAAGCTCTTCCATGATCCGCTGTTCGACGTACTCGCGGGTTGCCAGTACCACCGCCGGGTCAATCTTGAGCGTGATGTTGCCGGTACTGGCAACGATGAAATTCATCCGCACGACTTGAGTACGCCCTGACCCTTGCGATAGGGCCGGCTTATAGCTGGGCGCGCAGTTCGCGACGGCCACCAGGTCACCGTCCGCGTCGTACAGACCGATCTCACGGATCCAGCGTCCGCCTTCATCGGCCGGAATGATCTGTTCAGCAATAATCACGGCGGCGTTGACGGGATCGACTCGCAGCTGATTCAGCGGGCGGCGTCGCCACTCGTTGATGAGCCGGGTTTGCAGTTCGTTCGGAATGGGGTCCGTACCATTGGCATCGCCCACGCCCATCTCGGTGAGTTTCCATGGCACGCCGAGCGCGTCGGCGTTCGCCTGCTTGGCTCTCCCCACAGCGGTGAGGATCGCGAAAAACTGAGAGTTCGCATCAATCATAATAAACGTCCAGTGTGTCTATGGAGTGTTCCCGCCCGACTATGCCTATGGTCCCAGTGACCTCGATATCACGCATGACCGGTGGGTAAACGTCGATTTCGTCGCCTTCATACAAGGCAACACAAATGTTCAAAACCCCTTGTGTTTCGAGGCTGATTGCCAGGCCTGTCAGATGTCGGGTCACCGGCCTGGCGTCATCAATCAGCCAGGTGAGTTCTTGATACATCTCTTCGGTTATCCCGGTGTCGAGTACTCCGACCTTGATGGCGAAAGTACCCGGCACGCCCAGCGGGGTGGTCTGCCACCACTCCAGCACCTCAATCAGGTAGCCCAGCGGCTCGACGACACGGCGCAGTGCGCCGATGGTGCCCTTGCGCGAGTGGATGTAGTGGGATGAGCGGATGGCGGCGCGCTTGGCAGCCTCCGTCCATTTGCTATCCCAGCGGTCGACCGAAAAGGCCCAGGCCAGGTACGGCAGAAGATCGACGGGGCAGGTGTCCGCGTTGCAGAGCTGACGCAGGGGGATCGGTACGTGCTGGATCTGTGCGAGCGCCTGCGCTGCTTGGCGCTCCAGCGGCGTGGAGTTCCCCGGTAGCAGCTGTTGGGCGGTCATTATTCAGCACCACGGGTAACGGTAACTTTGGTGCAGAAGGGTGCCTGGGCTTTGGTCGCGACGATATCTACCCAGCCATCAAGCTCGACCTTGCGCACACCCTCAACGTGCGCGGCAGCGTGCAGAGCCGACTCTGACACTTCCATACCGAGTCGACGGCGTTGATTGACGTAGGCCAGTAAGCGCGCTTCAGAGGCGGCAAGAATCGGTTCCGATTCCGGCCCGCTCGATAGCAAATACAGCTTGGCCTTGACCTGATAATTGAGGATTTGTGCGCCCTGAACAATCAGGCGGTCGGCCACCGGCCGGCGGTCCTCGTCACTGAGGTAGGTGTTGACGACGGCGAGCAGTTCAGGCGCAGCCGTGCCATCACCCAGCAGTGATTGCACGGTAACGACGGCAACGGCAGGTGACGGGCTTTCGGCTGTGGCATCAGCGACCCGGCCATCTGCCGCCCGGGCGTGAAAGATGTAGCTGTTGCGTGGGCCGGCAGTGCTCAAACCTTCCCATGCCATCTGCGCACGCTCGCGCAAACTGTCGTCTCCTTCCATGAGCTTTGGCACGGGGGGTATGGCGTTGGCTCGGCCCTCCTGGATCACCAAGCGCTTGACGTTGAAGTTTGCTGCCAACTGTTCCAGGTCTGTCCCTCGCGCCGTGGCGAGCAGGTTGGCCAGGGATGCTTCGTTGACGCGTTGCCGCCATACGGTTTCGCGGTAGGCATTCTCTTGCAGCAGCTTGGTCAGTGGCTCGGACTCCATTTCCAGACGTGCGGCAATTTCCGCCTGCTCTTCGATCGGCCACAGGCTGATTGCATATGCCTTACGCTCGGCCAAGATCTTTTCGAAGTCGACTTGCTCGACGATCTGCGGCGGCGGGAGTTGGCTAAGGTCGATGGCGGCGAAGCTGTTCATACACTGCCTCCCAGCTGCAACGGCACGCTGAGGCTCAGCGGTTCATTCGTGTCCACCACTGTTCCCTCCAGATCGATCGAGGCCTGGCCTTGCATGTTCGCTCCCACAAATTGCACGCGACTCAAGCTGATGCGAGTTTCCCAGCGCATCACAGCCATGACGGTGGCCGCGTATACGCGCAGGCGGGTGACGTCGTTAAAAGGGTGGTCTACCAGTTCGGGCAACAGGCTACCGTATTCGCGGCGCATCACACGGGTGCCGATTCGGGTGGTGAGAATGTCGGTGATCGCCTGACTGATGTGGTCGCGCTCGCCGATGGCGCCGCCGGTTTGTCGGTTCATGATGGGATGGGCTCCCCGGACTGGTCGCCGCCGGCCTTGACGCCGGTGTGGGGGTGTTTGACCAAGCTGACCCCGGCTGCAACCACGTCAATCGACACGTCAACCCGGCCGGTGACAGTCTGATTGCCGGTTTGGATGTAGTCGCCCTGGTGTGTGATGTCGCCGACCAGGTTGAGGCCGCCACGGCTGATCAGATTGGTGGTGCCGCCGTCGGCCAGTGTGGCGTTTAGGTGGTGGGCCACGCTGTCGTACTCGATCACTGTGCCATCAGCGTAGGTTCGACGGTGCAGGCCCGCGCGGTTGGCATTGGCTGGGATGTGGTCGCTATAAACGCCCGTCACGACAATGCCGTTGGCGAGCTGGCCGGATGGGCTGAACAGGATCACCTGCTCCCCGATGGTGGGCGGATCCCACTCGCGGTCGGAGCCTGCGCGCAACGCAAGCCAGGGAAGCCAGGCGGTGGTCAGCGTTCCAGTTTTTACCTGCACGCGCGGGGGCTCCATCTGCACGGCGGCGATGACGCCGAAGCGGATGAGGTTTTCGAGCATGCGGGAGAGGGCGGCGAGATCGTTCATGGCGCCGATGGTGGCGCCACGCGCGTACGGGTGCAGCTTCGGCGCCTTGTAGGGCGATGATTTACAGTGTCAGGTGAGCCAGCAGGCTATCGCGGATCAAGTCGAGGTCTTGGTCCGTGAATCCCAGCACTTCACGTTGTTCGTAGCGCACATCGGGCGCGCCACGCTCCGCTCGATCCTTCAACCCGTACTGGTGAACCCTTGCGATCCGAGCTATTCGTCCGGTGAACCCTACCGTAACTGCATTGCTGTCGCCTCGGGCCTTCATGTAGGTCGCCGTGCGCAGCTTTTTGAACATCTCAACCTTGCGCTGGATGCGGCCCTGCTTACCCCGCAAGTCCCGCTTTTTACGTGGCGCGAACTTGCTGCCGTCCGGGTTTATCTGAGTCTGCACCCGCTTTTGCTGGCTACGTCGCAGTTCCTGGCCAATGGAGCGGGCAACCTGATTCCGGGCCGCGGGCTGGAGTTGCTCCAGTAGGCCGGCCGCCCAGGTTTCAAGCGCTTCCAGTTTATCGGCCATCTGGTACTACCCACTCGTCGGCATTGCCTTTGGATCCTGGCACCCAGTTCGGATCAAGATAACCTGCCACACGCTGTGGCTCGCCGGCATGCCTCACGGTGGTATTGCCCTGGTCATCCTTGCCTATTACCACCCGCTCTGTCAGGTGCAGTGTCAGGCCGAGGTCTACTTTGTCCTTGTCGAGAATGTCGGCCTCGAACTGCACGCCGTTTTGCGCTTTATCGTAGTTCTCCAACAGTTCAGGCTGATTGACGCTTATCCATCCGAGCAAGGGCAGCATGACGCTGTCAGGGTGGCCCGCAAATGCGGTGATGATGATCTGCAGATCGTAACTGTATTCAAAGGACAGGCTTGCCGCAGCGGTGCAGCGGACCTTGCCGTTGTCGATGAATATCAGCAAGAGGTCGGGGTTGTGCTGGAGTTCGGCGACGGTGGCCAGCAGATGAGCGCGAAGGCTTTCGGGCTTGTTCATTGAGCAGCCTGCTGATGTTGATAAACCATATCGACTTGTGCGGCGCAGTCGGCCCAAGCGGCTTCAACGCGGTCCTGGTCGGTGAGTTGATCGCCATTACTGCGAGGGCTGGTCGCCGGCAGCTGGCACGGCACCACGGCCGGACAGCCAGTCACGATAAGCGGCGGCGCCGGTGATGGCGGGGCGCTCGCGCAGCCGCCGAGCAGCGTCAGGCAAAGGCTGATCAGCCCATTTCCGAAGGTCATCATTTTCAAGCTTCAGTTCCTCTATTGTCCGCTCGCGCTTTGCCAGGCTCAGGCGCAACTGATCCTGTTGGGCCCGCAGGTTGCTCTGCGCGTCACGCTCCTGTCTCAATGTGTCGGTAAGCGTGTTGGCAGTTTTCAGGTTACGGTCGGCGTCGTCGCGGGCGGTCTTGGCCGCATCTTGCGCCCGTTCGGTTTTGCCCTCAGCGACGTCGATGCGTGTTTCTTGGATCCAGATCAGCAGACCCATGGCGCCGAGCAGGGCGGTGCCATACATGGTCTGGCGCAGGGTAATCACGCGCGGTACCAGCCGAGTTTGTTCATGGCCGCAGTATCGAGCTGCTTAATTGGGCCGCGCACGATCAAGGCACGGGCGCCGTTCATTATCTGGATGGACTCGGCCAACAGCTGCATATCGTCCTGTTCGGTCGATTCGGGAACCACCAGCAGGTCACCGTCCTGCACGCGTAATTTCTGCACCGCTTTGAAGTCGATCATGCCGCGACCCCTTGCCCGCACTCGCAGCTGGCATGGCGTTCGTAGGCGCGCTGTAGCTTGGTGTCGTAGAGATTGCGCAAGTAATCCGGCCCGTTGTAAAGCCGGGCGAACTCGGCCCATTTGCGGGCTTTCAGGGCCTTGTGCAGCACCGGATCGGTTTCAATAAAGCGAGTGAAGGCGTCGAACTGTTGAGATTCGCCGGCACTCATCGCCGCCACGAAGTCCTGCACGCTGGCGTAGCCGAGACGTTGCCAGTGGAACCCCATGATCTGAAATGCGCCCCAGGACGCTGACTCCAGGGCGGCGGTGTCATCGATCAGACGGGCCATTGCCAGGCGCTGGTGTTCGGCGGTACCACCGATGTAGCCGCCGGCCTTTGGGTTGACCAGGGCTGGGTTATTCGCGGCCAGTTCATCGGCGTGGCGTTTGACCTCTGCAGGGTCATCCCCCACGCGCCGAACCTTGGCGAGTTGGCGGTACATGATGTGCCGTTCGAACAGGATCACTGGCTTGCCGTTATCGAGGAAGCCCTTGCCTTTCGATTCCACTTCGTTGACTGCGTAGATAGTTGCCAGCGGCACGCCGAGACGTTCAGCAGCGTTTACCAGGTCATTGTTGCGCAGCAGCTGGGCACAGTCGCCACCAGCGAGGCTTGCTTGGGTCTTGGTGCCAGCGACGCCATCGGCCACCAGACCAACCTTCAGCTGGTATGCGCGCACGGCAGCCTCCGTGGCATCACCGTAATGGCCGTCTGGCACTAGATTGGCACCTTGCCTGTTGAGGTTCTTTTGCAGGATAAGCACGGCTTGCGAACGGTCGCCATGGCGAAGGGTGGTGGTCATGCGCTGGGCCTCAACAGGGCGGCGACGTTGCCGCGTGAACGGAAAATAAGGATGCAGAGCAGCACTATGGATGCGGCCTGCCCAAGGCTGGTTGGTTGACGGTCCAGCAAGATTTCCAGTCCGCAGATGCACAACGTGGCACCAAACAGGCTCGCCAGCAGTGAGATGCTGCGCCGGTACCGCGCCTCGCCTCGGGTGTAGCAGGCCAGGCGCAGAGCGCTCAGCAAGTAGGCGATTGCCGCGATCAACTGCACGGCCAGTTCGATGTTCGGCATGTCAGGTGCCCCCTCGGATGCGACGCCAGATGTCCCAGATATCCGCCTTTTCCACCCACACCATCAGTTTGATGCTGATCGGGATGACCACCAGGGCACAAATAAAGGCGCTCCCACCGCTGGTGATAAACGGGATTGCCTGCAGGGCCATGGGCGCGAACAGATAGCCCACGCCGGCCGACAGGAACAGTGAGCCCAGCCGCTGCCAGACCTTGAGGTCACGCTTGGTGCTGGTAACCAGCCAGGCACCGAGGATGGCGCCGAATAGCGCGCCATCGTCGATGACGGGCGTGACGCTCGCCAGGCCCAAGCCAATAAGCAGGCCGGACACAACGCTGGAAGTCGGATCAGCCATGGTGTGGGTTTCCTTGGTTGCAGAGGATCAGTCCCATAGGTTCACCATCTGCCGCTGGGGCGCGCTGGTTTGGGCTTCGGGCATGTTGATGACAAGGCCTTGAGGCAGGATTGGCCCATGGTCGGCCAGGCCGGGGTTAGCCTCCAGCACGGCCTCCGTGACGCCTGCAGTGCGGCCGTAAAATCGCCAGCAAAGGGCATCGACGGTGTCGTTTTGGTTGGCGCGCACTGCGGTGGGCATCAGATCAGCTCCACGGTGGTGCGACTTTTTTCAAGAAAGTCGCGTATGGCCCACCTTAGGTCGCGCCGGTAATCGTCGATGCTGGGGGCAACCTCTTCGGCCTTGTTGTTGCCCGTGTTGGTAGCGCTGTAGTCGCGGTACCGCTCGCATACTTCGGCGCCGGTGCCGGCTTCGATCGCTCGGCGGTAGAGGTGGGCCTTTACCGATACGTCTTTGATCCGATCACCAGGGACTTCATCCAACGTGGTGTAGCCGGCGGCCTGCTGAGCTGCTCGCCAGTCGCTCAACTCACGGTTGAGGTTGATTGCGGCAGCGATCACGGCGGTTTCCAGGCGAGCTGGGGTGACGCTGGCATCGATTCGCAGGGTGGCGCGCAGGTTGTCCAGATCAATCGACGGCCAGAACGGGTCGGTGTTGATATGGCCTCCGGTAACTGGGCCGCTGGCTACAAATGCGCTCATGACTGTACTCAGAAATAGATCGCCGGTGGTCGGGGCTTCACGTTCAGGAGGAGCGGCCTGGCCGATCCGCCCCGAGCCGGCGGGGTGCGTGGGGACGCTCGGTTAGCTGCTGGGAGCAGCGTATTTCTTGAGGAGGCGCTCAACGCGCTCCAGATCCTTTTTGCCACCGCAGTTGGTGTTTAACTCGATGGCACGGGCCAGGTATTTTTTCGAGGACTCCAGGTTACACAGGGCGATTACCTTGCTCTCTGACGTGTCATCGTCGGAAACCATCTCGGCAAATGCCTTGCCCAGGGCGAGATGTAGCTTGGCCTTGGCCTGGTCGGGCATGTCTTCTTCACCTGCGATTTGCTCAGTGCGCAGCAGCAGATTCACGTCGAACGTGCCACCGGCCTTCTGTGCTTTCAGGGCAACTTCAGCGATTTCTTCGGCGACGATAGTGCCGGTCGTGCGCTCGAAGCGGTCAGGCATCAGCAGTGCGTGTTCGATGACGTACTCGGCGATGTCCAGGGCGCCGGAAAAATCGCCGGCATCCATTCGCCAAACCATCAGGGTGGTCAGCACCTGGTCCTGCGCGCCTTTGCCTCCTGCCAGAACACCTTCCACGTACGGGATGTATTCGGGCAGCAGCTGCTTTTTCAGCTCCGCTTTACCTTCGGTCGACTGCACCTGTTTCAGACGCAGGTAGTCCTGTTGGAGCTTCGCCAGGTGCAGTTCGTATACGGTCGAACCTTCCATGGTCATGGCAGGGCCGGCCACGGCAGCCGCTGCAACGGCTGCGGTGACTCGCTGGAAGTGACGACGGCAAGGATTGGTCATGGTTGCGCGCCTTAGCTCAGGATGATGTTTTCGGCCATGGCAGCGCAGCCAAGGTCTTCGATCACGTAGGCTTCATTGACCGACTCGTAGTTTTCAATACGGTCGCGTTTGGCGTTATCCACCACCGTGCGGCGGCGGGTGCCTTCCTGCCAGTAGATCGACAGGTTGTCGAGGCGGGTAACCAGCAGGCCGTTCGGCGGGAAGTGAGGCACTCGCACCGCCGGCAGGTTGCCGATGCGCTTCTGGCTGGTGACGATATCGGCCGCAAGTATTTCGGTCGGCGCTTGGGTTTTGTTGATGATCGGGAAGTACTTGTCGGCCAGCAGCTGGCGACCGCAGATTACCACCAGGTCAGTGTCTTCTTGGTACCAGGGCTCGATGAACTCGTTGACCATGCTCACGACCAGGGCGTCGATGTTTTCGAAGTCTTTGCCCGCGCCGATCTGGATCTTGCCGCTGCCGTCGACCACTTCTTTCATAACGCGTGCAGGGTTCTCCAGGCGCATCTTTTGCAGCCATCCGACGTTAACGTCCTGCAGCAGCTTGTTGATGTCCGGTTTGGAGGTCGCCGCACGGCTGGTCCCGTTCCAGCCAATCATGATCCGGTTAAGCGCCTGAGCCCGGATGATGGCGTCACGGATACGCGCCTGGAAGTCTTTGAACTTGGCCCATTGATCCAGCTTCTGGTAACGCAGGCCGGTATCGAAGTTGGTTTGGGTGCAGGTGTACCCACGGTTGTCCAGGCCGGTAGGGTCACGCGGCTCGCGGTCTTGCTGAGTGGTATCGGTTGTGCCGGCGATGGTGCCGTCGATGCCAATACCGATTTTTTCGCCCGATTGTTCGGACACGCCATACACGTTGATCGAGCTGAGAAACGCGCTCGACTCCTGCATACGGGTTTCCAACGTCTGGGCAACGGATGGAGCGGCTGTGAATTTGGTGGTGACGTCGCTCACGCCGTGCAATTGGGCGAGTTGTTGCAGGTAAGCGTTGAAAAGAACGCGAGTATCGTTACGCATGGTGTTCTCCGATGTTCCTTGGCTGGGTGTTGTCCGTGATCTGGATCAGCAGTCGGTGACGAGTGCGCCGTCACCGCCCGTAGCCGGCGGGCGAACGGAGTACTGCGGTTTCTGGCCGGTGGTGTCCGGGGTTTTTTCGAGCTGTTGAACCAACGCCGTGAAGTCGGCAGACAGCTTCTCGTGAGCGGTCTGCAGTTTTTCGCGGGCGGTTTTTTCGGCGGTAAAGGCTTCGCCCTGACCGGCGACATGCTCGGCCATGGCTTCAACAGCCTCGCCGAGTTCAGTGAATAGAGCGGCGTCCTTGCCTTCCTTGTCCTTGCTCTTACCGAGTAGGTCGAGAACGCGGCTAAACAGGCCTGCGACTTTGCCGCTTTCGTCCTCAACTTCTTCGAATTCAAGTTCAATCTCGACGACCTCAGAGAAGAGGTTGCCGGGATCGCGTTTGCGACTGGTCAGTGGGTTCATGTCCGGGTGCTGAGCGCTGAACGTCAGCATCTCAGTGCCCAGGCTGGCAGGGGTATCGGTAACGGCGATGCCGTCCAAATAGGCGCGGCCGGTGTCGGCGAATTTCGGCCGAATCTCGATGCTGGTGTACAGCTTCTGCCGTGCTTTGTTCATGGCGATCAGGTCGGAGGTCGGTTCGATTTGCGCGAACAAGGCCAATTTTTTGGCCCCGGCAATCTCGACTTCCTCAGTCTTAAGCGCGACCACATCGCCGTAGGCCCGGAAAGGGCTGTCCGGCAGCAAGCTGCGCATATGCTCAATCCAAACCCGCGCACCGTAGGTGTTCTGGCTGTAGGTCTCGGCAGCGTCGACCAGCCATTGGCGTTCGATCTGGCGACCATCGGTAGTGGCGCCTTCAACGGCGACGCGGAAGAACTTGGAGCGTTGTTTCTTGGCTGGGTTGTCGGTTTTGCCGGCCATGCGTGAATCCCTCAATGCGGTGGCAGTCTGCCTTGGCGATGAGCGCATGTTGTTGAGCGCGGGCGCGACGGGCAACGAGACGCTGTTGTAGATCGTTGATCTACAAAGGGCGGAGGGGGAACTGTTCGCGCGCGGGCGGCAGCATCTGCGCCATGAATGCCATCGTCGACCTACCCACCGATCACCGCCGCCATGCCAAGCACCTTTACTGGCAGGGCTATCGCGTGTGCGAGATCGCCGAACTGATCGGGGAGAAGGAAAAGACTCTCCACAGCTGGAAGGCTCGGGACGAATGGGACCGAGCGACGCCGCTGGAACGCATCCAGGCGGCGACCGAAGCCCGCTTGGTTCAGTTGATCCTGAAAGATCCCAAGTCAGGGTCGGACTACAAGGAGATTGACCTGCTGCACCGCCAGCTGGAGCGGCAAGCCCGTATCCAGCGCTTCAACGAAGGCGGTACAGAAACCGAGCTGAATCCGAACCTGGCGAAACGCAATGAGGGGCCGAAGAAGGCGCCGAAACGTAACGAGTTCGACGAAGAACACATTGAAAAGCTGACCGAAGCGTTCATTGACGGCTGTTTCGGGTATCAGCTGGATTGGTACAAAGCCGGCAATCAGCGAACCCGCGCGATACTCAAGTCACGGCAGATCGGCGCGACCTACTATTTCGCCCGTGAAGCGCTGATCGATGCGCTGACGACAGGTCGTAACCAGATTTTCCTGTCGGCCTCGAAAAACCAGGCACACATTTTCAAGGCCTACATTCAGGCCTTTGCCCGTGAGGTAGTCGGTGTTGAGCTGACGGGCGACCCGATCATTCTGGGTAATGGCGCCGAGCTGCACTTCCTCGGTACCAATGCTCGGACGGCCCAGGGCTACCACGGTAATTTCTACTTCGACGAATTTTTCTGGACCTTCAAGTTCAAGGAATTGAACAAGGTCGCCAGCGGCATGGCGATGCAGAAGCAATACCGTCGAACCTACTTTTCGACGCCTTCCAGCATGGCGCACGAAGCCTATACGTTCTGGACTGGCGAGCGATTCAACAAAGGCAAGCCGGCGGCGCAACGCGTCAAAATCGACGTTTCTCACGATTCTCTGCAACAGGGCCGGCTGTGTGAGGACCGTGTTTGGCGGCAGATCGTCACTATTCTGGATGCGGAAGACCGCGGGTGCGACTTGTTCGACCTGGACGAGCTGCGCCAGGAGTACGATGCCGAGGCCTTCCAGAACCTGCTGATGTGCCAATTCATCGACGACGGAGCCAGCATTTTCCCGCTGGCGATGTTGCAGCCCTGCATGGTGGATAGTTGGGACCTATGGGCCGAGGACTACAAACCATTTGCCGCGCGTCCTTTTGGGGATCGTCAGGTTTGGGTCGGCTACGACCCGGCCGAAAGTGGCGACAGCGCCGCACTGGTGGTAATTGCGCCACCGACTGTACCCGGCGGCAAGTTCCGCGTGCTGGAGAGACACCAATTCCGGGGGATGGACTTTGCCGCCCAGGCAGAATCGATCCGCCAGGTCACCAGGCGCTACTGGGTGACCTATATCGGTATCGACATCACTGGCATGGGTTCGGGCGTGGCCCAGTTGGTTAAGCAATTTTTCCCGAACATCACCACCTTCAGCTACTCGCCCGAAGTCAAAACACGCCTGGTGTTGAAGGCTTACGACGTCATCAAGAACGGCCGTCTGGAGTTCGATGCCGGTTGGACGGACATGGCTCAGTCGTTGATGGCTATCCGCAAAACAGTCACCGCCTCCGGGCGCCAGTTCACTTACACGGCCGGTCGCACTGACGAAACCGGCCATGCCGATTTGGCGTGGGCGACGTTCCACGCACTGCACAACGAACCCCTCGAAGGGCAGACCACGGCGAACACCGGATTTATGGAGTCCTATTGATGAGCAAACGTAAGCGCGTAACCCAGCTGGCCACCGCTCAGCCTCCCATTGAAGGGGACGTGTTGCCGCCTGAATCCGGGCCGGTCGAAGCGTTTACTTTTGGTGACCCAGCACCGGTGCTGGATAGCCGGGAGATCCTCGACTATCTGGAGTGCTGGGCCAATGGGCGTTGGTTTGAAACACCTATGTCCATGGACGGCCTGGCCAAAACGACGCGCGCCAGCGTGTACTTACAGTCCGGGCTGAACTTCAAGCGCAACATGCTGGCCCGCACGTTTGTTCCCCACAGACTGCTGACCCGTCAGGCATTTGAGCAGTTCGCCCTGGATTGGCTCTGGTGCGGCAACTGCTACTTGGAGAAGCGGAACAACATGCTCCGCAACACTATGGGCCTGCTGCCGCCCTTGGCGAAGTACATGCGCCGGGGCGTGGACATGGAGTCCTATTACCAGGTGCGTGGCTGGAAAGATGAACATGAGTTTGCGTTGGGATCGATCTGCCACCTGCGCGAGGCGGATATCAATCAGGAGATCTACGGCCTACCGGAGTGGCTGGCTGCGCTGCAGAGCGCGTTGCTCAACGAGAGCGCCACGTTGTTTCGCCGCAAGTACTACAACAACGGCAGTCACGCCGGCTTCATCTTGTACATGACCGACGCGGCGCAGAAGGAGGAGGACATCGACTCACTGCGCACCGCGCTGAAGAACTCAAAAGGTCCGGGCAACTTCCGAAACTTGTTTGTTTACGCGCCAGCCGGGAAAAAAGATGGCATCCAGCTCATTCCGGTCAGTGAGGTGGCGGCGAAGGACGAATTCAGCTCGATCAAAAACATCAGCCGCGACGATCTGCTCGCGGCGTTGCGCATTCCGCCGCAGTTGATGGGCATCGTGCCGCAGAACGCGGGTGGTTTCGGGTCGTTGCGGGAGGCTGCTGAGGTTTGGGCGGTCAACGAGCTGGAGCCGCTGCAGGCGCGGTTGGCTCAGGTCAACGAGTGGCTGGGTGAAGAGGTTGTCAGCTTCAAGGAATTTGAGCTTCCAACGGGGGGGAAGTAGTACCCCCGCGCAGCAAACGAGGCGACGAGCTGGTGCGCTAACACCAACTCGACGCTGAATCACTCGAACACGCCGAGTGCTCCAACCAAGGCCTCGCCCCACTGCGCAGGGGGTGCGAAGCCTAAGCGAATCCAATTTTCAAAACAAGGATCACTTATGAGCACACCAATAATCCCGTGGATGGGCGGCAAGCGCCGTCTGGCAGATCGTCTTATCCCGCTGTTCCCGCCTCACGAATGTTACGTCGAGGTCTTTGCCGGGGGCGCCGCGCTTTACTTCATGCGGCCCCAGGCTGCGCCTGTTGAAGTTCTCAACGACATCAACGGCGACCTAGTGACGTTGTACCGCGTGGTGCAGAACCACCTAGAAGAGTTCGTGCGCCAGTTCAAGTGGGCGCTCAGCTCACGCCAGGTATTTGAATGGCAGAAGATGACCAGGCCGGAAACGCTGACTGACATCCAGCGGGCTGCTCGGTTTTTCTACCTGCAGCACCATGCGTTTGCGGGGAAGGTCAGCGGGCAGACATTCGGCACAGCCACCACGGGGCCGGCGATCAACCTCCTACGGATCGAGGAGAACCTATCCGCCGCGTGGCAGCGCCTCTCAGGCACTTACGTTGAGAACCTGGGCTGGCTGGAATGCGCAGAGCGGTACGACCGGCCGCACACCTTCCACTACATGGACCCGCCTTACTGGCAGACCGCAGGGTATGGAGTGGACTTTCCGTTTGAGAACTATGAGCGGATGGCTGACTTCATGCGGCGGTGCAAGGGGAAGGTGATGGTCAGCATCAACGATCACCCAGATATCCGACGCGTGTTCGACGGGTTTCACTTTGAAACGGTAGATATCCGATACAGCACGACCAATCAGCGGCAGGGTAAAGCCGAGGTCAGCGGAGAGCTGGTGATCATGAATTGGGAACCCGATGCACTGGGTGGTCTGTTCTAAGGAACCGGATCGATCAAACAGGCTTCCTTGTTTCTTACGTTGCCCACGGCGGTGCTGACCTTGAACCATTCAAAGGTCTCGGCCGGCTCGCCCTGGTGCAATACCATCTGCTCGGCACGCTCCTTCGGCGTAGCTGGGTTCAGCCATTCACGGGCAAGGTCCGGTGTGAGTACAACGGGCCTTCTGTCATGGATGTCCACCATGCCACCAGCGCTATCAGCGGTGATGATCACAAAGCCGTCATGCTCACCTGGGCCTTCATCTGCGTCTGGTAGTTGACCAATAGCTGCGCACAAGATCGGCGCGCCGTCCCGCCTGCGGATCAGATAAGGCTGTTTCTTCGGTCCGCCTTCATCCACCCACTCGAACCAATTGTCGATGGGTGTGATCGCACGGTGTGGCCAGATAGCTCTGAAGAACGGGCCGTGGGCTACCTTTTCGACGCGTGCGTTGATGGGCGCAGCGCGGTCTTTCGCCCAATGCGGGCGCCACCCCCACCGCACGGAATCGGCGTGCAGCAACTCACCCTGCTGGTGCAGTAACGCCACGTGAGTCGTTGGAGCGACGTTGTACCGTTCGATCGGCTGATCACCCACCGAGTTTGCCAGGGCATTGGGCATGCTTAGCGCCGCGACAAAGTCGTGGATTCCCCGGTACTGCGACAGTCTTCCGCACATGGCAAACCCTCTTTCAGTTTGACATTAGACAATCGTGGTCGGCCGAGGTCTCATTTCATTGACGATTCGCCGCAGCCCATCCGCCTCCCGCCTGCTCACATTGGACAATGTGGTCAGATCCTCGATTTGCTTACGCAATGATGCTGCTTCGGCTCCACGTTCCCGGAGATACCCCGCAAACTCCGTGTTCTTCGCTTGGGCTTCCAGCAGCATTTGACTGATTCCGTAAACGTCCGCACGGGCTTTGCGTAATTGCAGGTTGAGTTCCTGGATCTCGTTCTCCAGCAGGTGGCAATGCTGTCGGTACATCTGCAGTGGTGTGGGGAGGCCAAGCCATCCGAGGGTGTCTTCATCATTGTCCATGGTTACGAATCCGTTACTGTATGCACATACAGTAAATGACGTTTGGCCATGATGCGATTTGAGGCGACGAGCTGCACGGCAGAGAAGGGGTTGAAGTCGGAAAAGCCAGCGGGAATAGATGAAAGTTTGCCCTTCATCAACATGAAAACACCAATCCCAACATAGCATTAGCAGGGTGTCACGGCAAGCGTAAGGGGCTGCGCGGGCCAATAAACACGGGCCTTTCAGCGTTCCGCTGACTGCCGACCGAAGCCAGGGCGGTACCACGCTCGCATTCCCCCGGTTGGGGAGTTGACGTGCCACATTCTTTGGGGGGAAGTGACGTGCTACAGGCTGCGGGTAGGATCGTCTGCACCTGGCGCGCGCCGTCGTCCCCCCACCTCGCCTGCGGGCTAAATGGGTCTCTTTTTCTGCGCTTCTGCATCCAGGTCAAAACTACGCAGGCTGGGGGCCGGATTCCGATTTCCGAATTCCTAAATATCTGCGGAACCCTGCGAAGGTGTGTGCTTTTCAATGAGGTCAATGCGAACGAGCAGACAGGCAGATCTGGGAGTCGGCTCGGGAAAAGGGTTAGTTTTTTTTTGAGGGCGATGCGATGCGGTGAAAGGCCCGTATTTGTTGGGCTTGATCGCTAACTTTGGAAGGTTAGTTATGGTTAGGTCAAAGGTTATAAATCTGTAAGCTACTGTTTTTAAAGAATTTAATATATTGAATATTTAACATCAATAAAGGTTAGGAAATAACCAGACCTAACCGAAAAGCTAACCCTGCCGACCAGTCGCAAACCCACACCGGGAAAGGCCTTCAAGTCAGTCAGCAAAAAACTAACCCTCCTAACCTTTTTCCCGTGGGTCAACATGAAAACGCTGAATCTCCCTAGGGCGGGGCTCGTTTGAAGCTGTGCGCTGAATTGCGCAGCACTCACGACGTTTACCCTCACGCACTCACACATCACCCAGATTCAGATGTTGGCGCTTCCAAGGGGGGCGGGATTGGAGCGATAGGAAAGCCCTACCTGAATGAGAAGGTGGAAGCTCTAACGGCGAAGACACTCTGTAAATGCGGGCACAAAAAAACATCCTCACCAGGTCAAAGGAGGAGGTGATTTTGCGTAAGTCGTGTTACTAGCAGTCCGGCGCATTACCCAACACTCGAGGCGTTGGAATTACCAAATCATCGACGGTCATCTGATCTACGACTTCAACGATTCCTTCAGCGATTCGTACTCCTTATCAACCTGATCTAAGTGACCTCTGGCGTTACTTTGTAAGACTGAAAACCCCGTAGCACCTAACTTTAGCCGCTGTGCATGATCGTTCTGATCGATGCTTTCTAGTGCCTTCTTAATCTCAGGATGATTGAGTGGGCCGTTTAGAAGGGTTTCAACCGCGGAGCCAAGAAACACCATCTGATCGGTAAGGCTAAGCATGGCGAGAACTGCCTTGCTTGAACCAAGCTCATGCGTGGGAACACCCTGGAGAGCTCTGACGACGCTCTCAATTATGACTTTGTTATACACCTGGTAAATTAGATGGTTATTGCCAGTCGGCCATCCCATCGCGTCTATCGCCTTACGAATATTACACGCATGCGAATGGGCTGCCTCCACAATGGCGAAAATGGTTCTACGCTTTTCCGATGCAGCGTGATTGACCGGGATTTTTGAAGCCAAGATCACGGCCACTAACGCCAAAATTGATCCAATTGCCTGAATCCATGCAGGAGCTACATTCCAGAAAAGGTGCCAGTCAAAACTCATTTCTCATCTCCATATGGGTTGCCAGGCAGACTACCACCTGAGCATGAATGCTTTTCTGTCTGCGCCAAGTCGCATGCTGTGATCGTTTGTTGGGGAGCGCTGCACTGGTCTGTGGACTTTCGGCCGATAACTGCCAGTCAGGGGAAATCCGCTCCTCTCAATCGAGCCAGGCCCTGTTTGATATGCCCCGCGTTTTCACCAATCGTATGAAGTGCCCCCCGAACATTCTCACCCACTTCTAGAGCGTTTTGCTGCTCAGCCCAAAGAGTCAGCTCCATCACAGCCGCTTCCAGGGCCAGTTGATTTTGATAAAGCCGTTCCAGCACGTCCGTCAGTGAGTACTCGCTTGCCATGGTTTGCGGCTCGTTTTGAAAGAAATCAAGCATAGCAGTGGCAACTCTCGGATTTGCGAAAGCCAGCGAAAAAGGGGCAAGGGGTAAGTGCGTGGGAGTAGTGCTGGTACGAAAGTGGTACAGATGGGTGGCTAAGGCGCTGTAGTGCCCGTTCTGTAAGGCCTGTAGGGTTAGTCGTTCCAATCCATCATGGGGGCAACGCTAAAGCGGCGAGAGAGTGGCGCAATTTGTAGAGACATGGGCAATCTGAGTCAACGAGGCTAATGGCGCGCAGTTTATCAGGGATGCCTCTTGGGAGTGTCAGAGGCATTAGTTGCGTTTTTCGCCGCTTTGAGCACGGTCTTTGTCCAGTGTGAACATTGGAGGCAGCCCCCGATCACCATTTACCTCGAATATGCATTCCGCCGCGGCAAGCTGTGTTCAGCGCGAATGCTGTTTTCACTGAATTTCTTGCTCGCCGAATCACCAATACCCGTCGCACGGGTTTCTTCCTTGATGTTGCTGCCCCCCAGGTAAGTGCCGCGCAGGATGCGATAGGCGTGTACAAGTTCGTGGGCCAGGCCAATGAAGCTCGTCGAGCTGTCTTCATAGCTCATCCCGGTTGGAATGCCTTGGGCGTCCAGCGCGAGGCTGGAGTAGGGGTTCCATGTCACTTCGACACTGGTGCCGGGCCCTTTGAAAATCCACTTTTTCAAGGCGTCGGTTGCATTGCCGACGGAGGCGCAAGTGTTCGGCGTCGTCGAGTAATCGCTGGCGATAGCGACGATTTTGATGGTTTTACCGGTACTGGGGCCGCAAAGCTCATTGATTTCCTTGAGTAGGTCGCGCCCCGTGTTTCTCGACTCGATCCTTTGTAGCGCTGTGATCAGGTTGTTCATGAATTCAAGGCTGGCTGACTCCAGGGTGATGTTGGGGAAAGCGCTGTAGTTTTGGATCATCACCTGTGTTCCTTATGATCTTGAAATGACTAGGAACAGAACACGTGGCCGCTGATCTTTATTCCATGGCGCTTGGGCTGGGTATCCCGACGCGCCACGAAGGGGCAACCTGAACCCGCCCTGTCACCCCGCAAAGTTTCATCATCCCCTGCGCCTTCGAGGTCTACGATCCTCTTCAAGAAGGAACCCCGCCCCCCCCAATCCATAGGGAGTTGAAAACATGATCTCGAATCTCGTCAAAGTGGTGTTGATCGCCGGCGCTGTGCTGTTGAGTGCGTGTTCGTCTTCGTCTGCCGTGAGCAGTGACCCTTGTTTCTCAGGGGGATGCCAGGCGTTTGGGGATCACAGCCCTGGCAAAGCCGCCAAGATGAATTTTGGAGGCAGTGGATTGGGGAGTAGTTACGGGGAGTATGGGGCGGGGTTGATGCATGATGATTGATAAAGCATAGGGCTGCTGCGCAGCCCGGCGGGAGCAAGCTCCCTCGCCACAGGTGGGGGAGCTGAAACCCTGATATTTAGGCTTGGACGTGGGCTGAGCCCAGAATCAGCCGCAGGCCCAGAGCGCCCATTACCAGGCCGGCGGTGCGGTCAAACCAGTGTTTTGAGCGCAGGTACGCCGCGCGTGGGCGTTCCGACGAGAACGCCAGCGCCACTACCGTGTACCAACCGGCCTCGATTGCGAAGATCGCGGGCAGCAGCACGGCAAACGTCCACACCGGGGCATGGGCCGGCAGGAACGCCGCGAAAATACTCCCGTACACAATCGCCGCCTTTGGATTGCTCAGTTGCGTGACCGCCGCGAGGGTGAAGGATTTGCGCGCGCTTTGTGGGCGGCCATCGGCGGTGGTGGGGACGACGATGGGGCTTTTAGCCGAGCGCCACAGTTGTACGGCCAGCCATACCAGGTAGGCGCCGCCGAGTATTTTCAGGATTACGTACAGCCATTCCACTTTGGCCAGCAGGGTTTGCAGGCCGAACAGGCCGAGCCCGCCGTACACCACGCCGCCAACGCCCATGCCCATGGCCGCCGCGAGTGCGTCACGGCGGGAAAGGGCGATGGCGGTGCGGGTGACGAAGACGAAGCTGGGGCCGGGGCTGGCGGCGCCGATGGCAATGGCGCCGAGGATGCTGAGCAGGGGGAGTGTGATGTCCATGGGGCCCTTCGTTGATGGTGTGGTTGTTGAATCAACAAAACGCTTCAGGGCCCGTGTTTATTCCGCTCAGTGCCCGCCTTTCATGCGCCTTGCAATCAGGTAGATGCCCAGCCCGATCAGCGCGGTGGCGGCACCGATGTAGCCGGTGCTGGTCCAGCCCAGGCCGGCGGTAATCGCCATGCCGCCCAGCCACGGGCCCAGCGCGTTCGCGAGGTTAAACGCCGCGTGGTTGGAGGCGGCCGCCAGGCTCGGGGCTTCGTGGGCGATGTCCATCAGGCGGATTTGCAGCGGCGCGGCCATGGAGATCATGGTGCCGACCAGGGCAATGCCCAGCAGTACGCCCCACAGCGAGCTGGCGGCGAAGGTGAAGAAAATCAGCACGGCCATCGACCACACCAGAATCCAGCCCACCGCGCGAAATTGCAGACGGTCGAACAGCTTGCCGCCGGCGATGTTGCCGATGATGCCGCCCACACCGAACGCCGCCAGACCAAACGGAATCCACTGCGGCGAGACTTTGGTGACTTCGAGCATGGTCGGGGCCAGGTAGCTGAACACGCAGAACATGCCGGCAAAACCGATGGCGCCGATGGACAGCGCCATCCACACCTGAGGCTTGGTAAAGGCGCGCAACTCCTTGCGCGGGTCGCTGCGTTGTTCGTCGTGGCGGTGCGGCACGAACTGCCAGACCAGTGCGAGGGTGCACAGGGCAATCACGCTGACCAACATAAATGCCGAGCGCCAGCCGAAGTGCTGGCCGAGGAAGGTGGCGATGGGGTTGCCAAGCAGCATGGCCAGGGTCAGGCCCATCATCACACGGGCCACGGCACCAGCGCGTTTGTCGCCCGGCACCATGCTCGAGGCGACCACCGCAGCGATACCGAAGTAGGCGCCGTGGGGCAAACCGCTGATAAAGCGGAAAGCCACCAGCGAGCCGAAGCTCGGCGTGAAGGCGGTGGCGAAGTTGCCCAAGGCATACAGGCCCATCAGCAACAGCAGCATGTGTTTGCGCAGCAGCTTGGCACCCAGGATGGCCAGCAACGGCGCGCCGACCATCACGCCCAGGGCGTAGGCGCTGATGGCGTGGCCGACTTGCGGCTCGCTCAGGTTCAAATTGTGTGCGATGTCGGGCATCAGGCCCATGATGGCGAATTCGCCGGTACCGATCGCGAAGGCGCCCACGGCCATGGCCGCTTCCATTTTGGCGGCACTGCGCGCGGGCAGCACGTGCCCGGGTGTTTGCTGGATAGTCATGGGTAACTCTGTGTGGAGGGGTTGCACGAAGGACAGCCAATGATGCTACGCAAATGGCGGCGAAGCTGTCTAGAACAGCCATTGGCGCAAGAGTTCCAGGCCTGTGACCCCAGGTCGCGGCTGCAAGACTTGACACCGGCGCGTTAAAAGCCGCGATTTAGAGCTGTCAATTGGCCAAACGGCGCATAAACGCTGTTCAGCGTGATATTCTGCGCGCCGTCTTGGTCTAGTCTTTCTCCGGTGCGTACACCCGTATACGTCCCGGCGGTTGGCTGTCGCCCAGGTAGCTGAAGCCAATAATGATAAGAAGTCAGCGCAGAAGGGACATAAACAGTGAGGTCGATTCGTCGGCCTTGTGTGCCCACCCTGCGGCCCCGAGAAGTCGGGCGGCAGGGCGGATGGCGTTTTATCATAGGTGCTACTGATGTTTAAAAAAGTAAACACTGCCCTGCTGGGGCTGGCTTTGTCGATGGGGATCACGTCCGCTCAAGCGGAAGAGGCAAAGAAAGTCGATGTGCTGCTGATCGGCGGCGGCATCATGAGTGCAACCCTGGGTGTCTGGCTCAACGAGCTGCAGCCGGACTGGTCGATGGAGATGGTCGAGCGCCTTGATGGCGTGGCCGAAGAAAGCTCCAACGGCTGGAACAACGCCGGTACCGGTCACTCGGCCCTGGCCGAGCTGAACTACACCCCGGAAGACAAGAACGGCAACGTTGAGATCCCGAAAGCGGTCGAGATCAACGAAGCGTTCCAGATCTCCCGTCAGTTCTGGTCCTGGCAGGTCCAGCAGGGCGTGTTGAAGAACCCGCGTTCGTTCATCAACTCCACACCGCACATGAGCTTCGTGTGGGGCGATGACAACATCAAGTTCCTGAAAAAACGCTACGAAGCACTGAAGGCGAGCCCGCTGTTCGCCGGCATGCAGTACTCCGAAGACCCGGCGCAGATCGCCAAGTGGGTTCCGCTGATGATGGAAGGGCGTGACCCGAACCAGAAAATCGCGGCCACCTGGACGCCGATCGGCACTGACGTGAACTTCGGCGAAATCACCCGCCAGTTCGTCGCTCACCTGCAAACCACGCCGAAGTTCGACCTGAAACTGTCGAGCGAAGTGCAGGACATCACCAAGAACGCCGACGGTTCGTGGCGTGTGAGCTACAAAAACCTGAAAGACGGCACCAAGACCGAAACCGACGCCAAGTTCGTGTTCATCGGCGCGGGCGGCGGTGCCCTGCACCTGCTGCAAAAATCCGGCATCCCTGAAGCCCGTGAATACGCTGGCTTCCCGGTAGGCGGCTCGTTCCTGGTCACCGATAACCCGGCCATCGCCGAGCAGCACCTGGCCAAGGCCTACGGCAAGGCTTCGGTGGGCGCGCCACCGATGTCGGTTCCGCACCTGGACACCCGCGTGCTGGATGGCAAGCGCGTGATTCTGTTTGGCCCATTCGCAACGTTCTCGACCAAGTTCCTCAAAGAAGGCTCGTACCTGGACCTGCTGACCAGCACCACCACCCACAACATTTGGCCGATGACCAAAGTCGGTATTCGTGAATACCCACTGGTCGAATACCTCGCCGGCCAACTGATGCTGTCGGATGACGACCGCTACAACGCCCTGAAAGAGTACTTCCCGAACGCCAAGAAAGAAGACTGGCGCCTGTGGCAGGCCGGTCAGCGCGTGCAGATCATCAAACGTGACGAAGAGCAGGGCGGCGTCCTGAAACTCGGCACCGAAGTGGTCAGCTCCGCCGACAACTCCATCGCCGGCCTGTTGGGTGCATCGCCAGGCGCGTCCACCGCGGCTCCGATCATGCTGACCGTGCTGCAGAAAGTGTTCAAGGACAAGGTCGCGACCCCTGAGTGGCAGGCCAAACTGCACCAGATCGTACCGAGCTACGGCACCAAGCTGAACGACAGCCCGGAAGCGGTTGCCAAGGAATGGGCCTACACCGCCGGCGTCCTGCAACTGACCCCACCGCCTGCGATTCCGCAACTGGCGGCGCCTCAGGCCACCGAGGCTGCAAAGCCTGCGGCTGAGCCGAGCAAACCTGCATCTGACCTGGCGCTGTAAGCCACGCCTGATGTGAAAAGCCCGCTGAACCGGAAACGGTCAGCGGGCTTTTTTGTGGGCGGCATTCACACCTTGAAGTGCCGGATTTGCTCGTGCAGGTGCAGGGCCAGGGCGTTGCCGGTATCGCACAACAAATACAGATGCTGCGCGGGCAAGGGCGGCAGGTCCGGCAGGTGCTTGAGCCCTTCGCCCATGCGGCTTTGCTCCATCAAGCCCACGGCCATACCACTGCGCACGCAGGCTTCGACGGCGGATGAGTTGGGGCTTTCCAGTACCAGCCGATGGTAAACCCCGTGATCCTTCAGGGCCTGCAAGGCTGCGGCGCGGTATGGGCAGCCGGCAATGGGCACGGTGACGGGCAGCGGGGCATTCGGCGGATAATCGAAGTGCTCGGCTGCTACCCACAGTGGCTGCACGGCGCCCAGGCGTTCACCCTGGGCCAGCGGGTGTGCGGTGACGGTAATCGTGAGGTCGAGGTGGTTGGCCGTGAACAGGTTCAGTAATTCGCCACTGGTGCGGGCTTCGACTTCCAGCTCCAGCAGCGGGTTGTCAGCGATCAAGCGCGGTAAAAACGCCTGGATGAAGGCGGGCGCGTAGGTGTCCGGCACACCCAGGCGGATCTTGCCCTGCATGCGCTGGGGCATCAGCGAGATCAGCAGGCGGTCATGGCTTTTGAGAAACTCGGTGGTTTCACCCAGCAGTTTCCGGCCGTAGGGCGTCAGCGCCACGCCTTGGTTGTTGCGGCTGAACAGGCGTTGGCCAATCTGCTCTTCCAGCTTTTGAATCTGCGTAGTGATCGTGGAGGCACTGCGGTGCACGTGTTCGGCCGCTTCGTTGAAACGCTGAAAGCGCGCCACCGCGTGGAAGGTGCGCAACAGATCGATATTCAGTTGTTTGGCCATGATTCTGCTTTTACGGATTAGTCATGCTGATTATTCAAATATACAGAAGCATGCGCGACCCCTAGCCTTGGCGTCAACTTACACAGACGGGAGGCGGCATGAAGCGATCGACCCTGGGGCGGTTTTTGTTGCAAGGCGCGTTTGTGTTG
This sequence comes from Pseudomonas tolaasii NCPPB 2192, assembly GCF_002813445.1. Taxonomy (NCBI): domain Bacteria; kingdom Pseudomonadati; phylum Pseudomonadota; class Gammaproteobacteria; order Pseudomonadales; family Pseudomonadaceae; genus Pseudomonas; species Pseudomonas tolaasii. The sequence goes on along the minus strand of NZ_PHHD01000001.1, from coordinate 6,501,070 downwards.
TCGTGGAGTTCAGGCTACATCGGCGCAAAGCTGGGTACGCAGGACGGCGGCGCGTTCAACTTGTTGTTTTGGCGGTTTCTGTTGGTGGTGGCGTGCCTGGGTGTGTACTTGAATGTCAGGTTGCTCCAGGTGACGTGGGCGCAGGTGCGCCACTACGCGGTGGTGGGTTTCCTTTCACAGTTTCTGTACCTGAGCTGCCTGTATGTGGCGATTCAGAACGGTTTGCCCCCAGGCATTGCGGCAATCATTGCGGCGCTGCAACCGCTGATGACGGCGGCCCTGTCCACGGGCAGCGCAACCGAGCGCAGCGGTGGCTGGGAGTGGGCGGGTCTGATGATCAGTTTTGTCGGCGTGGCGGTGGTGATCGCCGGCCAGTACAGCAGCAGCGGACAACAGCTCGGCCTGGTCATGTACTTTTTGCCGCTGGCGGCGGCGTTGGGGCTGACGCTGGCGACCCTGTATGAGCGCCGCACCGTGCCGCCCAAGGGTGGTGGCCTGGTGCTGCCGTTGTTCATCCAGTCAGTGCTGACCTTGATCGGGTTCACCGGCGCAGTGCTTTACACCGGTACCCTGAGCATTCCTCGCGCGCCCGACGTGCTGATCTCGATTGTGTGGCTGACGGTGTTGTCCACACTTGTCGCCTACTTGAGCCTGTGGATGTTGCTGCGCCGCATGAGCGCAACCCACGTGGCGGCGCTGGTTTATCTGGAACCGCCGGTCACCCTGGTGTGGGCGGCGTTGATGTTTGGCGATGCCATCCATGTGTCGACTTACGCCGGTATGGCTGTCGTCGTCGCGGGGTTGTTGTTGGTGCGCCTGAAGCGACCGGCTGTCGTGTGTGCGTCCTGAGCCATACGGGTTCAGCAACCTGACAGTCATCACCTGTTAAAAAGAACCCAGAGCCGAGCAGGAGCGAGGTTGCAGCAAGGGGGCACTTTTTACCTGTGTATTCGTTGGGCGCTGGCGCCCGAGGGTTTTGTATGTTGCTACGTTATGCGGCAATGGCGGCGGTAGTCGTCGCGGCGTCCGGGTGTGTGCAAGAGCGTGTGGTGCATGAGCGCGGGCCCGTTCAGCGTGAATATGTGGAAGTCGTGGCGCCGCAACCGCCGCCGGTGCAGGTGATCGAAGTCGAACCCGCTGCGCGTTACGGCTATGTATGGTCGCGCGGTTACTGGCGTTGGGAAGGTGGGCGCTACGTGGCGGTGCATGGCCATTGGGAAGCGGTGCGTGAAGGCTACCGCTATGTGCACCCGCATTGGGTGCAGCGCAATGATGGTTACCACTGGCAGGGTGGCGGCTGGGTTCGTTGAAACCTAGATCGGCTTGCGGGTACCCAGTAGACGAACCTCGCGCAGCAGCGCGGCACCGAGCTGATCGCTGCCCAGCTCCTGATAGCCCACCACTTCGGTCGCGCCGTTCCCTTCCGCCTGGATGATGATCACCGGCGTTTCCTTGCCGGTGGCCTCATCGACGTGCAGCGCGTACTGCGGAACATCCACGTTGATCGGCGTTCCCGCCGGCTTGCCTTGCACATTGATCAGAAACGCCGCACAGCCGGTTTCGATGTCCTCGCTGGTGGCGGGGCGGCCGCTGACGAAGCAGGTCGTCGGCAGGTCGGGCCAGGCGATGGTGTCCGCGTTGGCCACGGCGGAGGCCATGCTCAGGGTAGCGAGTAGAAACATGCGCACGGGAGTGTGTCTCTCGATCAAGGTTGAACGCGGTTTTTACCAAAGCCCGAACGTCGTCGCAATGCCGTGGCTCAGGTCAGCTGTTTCATACCTGCTGCCTTGGCGGCGTTGAGGTCGAAAGTGGCCGTGTATTTACAGCCTGCCGAATGGGCGCAGCGCTCGATCAGACAGTCTGCAAAATCAGCTTTGTTTGCCGAAAATCGGCGCAGGGCCTGCCAGATGATTTCGGCACGCTCGATGGTCAGCTCACGCGTGCGCAACAGCGTTTCCAGCACGGCCACCACGTCACTTTTGGACGACTGATAGCAGCTTTGTAAAACCCACACCAACTCGACCACGGACACCAGGCTGACAAAGCCCGGCGAAAGTGTGGTGAGTGATTCGACCAGTTCGGATGCCTTGGGCGATTGAACGGGATCATCCTGAGTGACATAGCGCACCAGTACATTGGTATCCAGTCCGATCATCCCGCTTTGGCTCCTTGCGCGGCGATGGCAAGGTTCATGTCTTCAATGGAGACAGCCTTGGAGGGTTTGCGGATCAAGCCCTTGAGGTCGTGCACTGTTTTGCTGGCGGCGATGATTGAAAAATTGCCGTCCTCCATTTCGACAAACTCAACGCGGTCACCTGTTTCCAGGCCCAGAGCAGTCCTGACCTGGACGGGAATAGTGATTTGCCCTTTTGAGGTAAGTGTCGCGGTCGCCATATCGAAAGTCTCCATCGTGATATTCCTTACATTAGGGTAAGGCGTATTGGAGAACAAGATCCGCTGGTCCATAGGTTTCTCTTCTGGTGTGATTGAGTGGGAACACGTAAAACCATAGCCCGGCTCTTCCCCTCGACACGCCTCAAAACGACAGCAAAGAGATACCGCATATGACTGACCGCCAACTCATCATCCCGCCCGCCATGCAACCCATTGTCGAGCGCGCCGGCTACGTGCCCGCCGTCAAGGTCGGCAAAACGCTCTATTGCGCGGGGCAGGTAGGCCGAACGCCGCAATTGGCGGTGATCGAAGACCCCGAGGCGCAGTTCATCGCCGCGTGGGAGAACCTGCGGGAGGTACTGGAGGAGGGCGGTTGCAGCTTTGATGACGTGGTGGACATGACCACCTACCACGTCAACATGAGCCAGCACATGGCGGTTTTTCGCGAGGTGAAAAACCGCCTGTTTCCACGCGGGCAGTGCGCCTGGACGACCATCGGCGTGTCAGAACTGGCGCACCCCGGTTTGCTGGTGGAAATCAAATGCGTGGCGGTGCAACGCTAGCTATTGCACCACGCGGTAGCACGGCACATAGGCCGCGCCGCCCGGCAGCTTCATTCGGTGCTGGGCGACGAAGGCCTGCAGCAGTTCGTCCAGTGGCTTCATGATGGCCGGGTCGCCGTGAATCTCGTACGGGCCGTGCCTTTCGATCAGGCGGATGCCCTTGTCCTTGACGTTGCCCGCCACAATTCCCGAGAACGCGCGGCGCAGGTTGGCCGCCAGTTCGTGGGGTGGCAGGGCGTGGCTCAGTTGCAGGCTGGCCATGTTTTCGTGGGTCGGATCGAACGGGCGCTGGAAACCTTCATCGATTTTCAGCAGCCAGTTGAAGTGGAACGCGTCGTTGCGCTCGCGACGGAACTGCTTCACGGCCTTGAGCCCGGAGGTCATCTGGCGTGCCACTTCAGCCGGGTCATCGATGATGATCTGGTAGTGCGCCTGCGCCGCTTCGCCGAGGGTGGCGCCGACGAACGCGTGCAATTGCTGCAGGTACGGCGCGGCCTGTTTCGGCCCGGTGAGGATCACCGGAAACGGCACGTCACGGTTGTCCGGGTGCATCAAAATGCCCAGCAGGTACAGGAATTCTTCCGCCGTACCGGCGCCGCCCGGGAAGATGATGATGCCGTGGCCGACGCGCACGAAGGCTTCCAGGCGTTTTTCGATATCCGGCAGAATCACCAACTCGTTGACGATCGGGTTCGGCGCTTCGGCGGCGATGATGCCCGGCTCGGTCAGGCCCAGGTAGCGCCCGCCAGTAATGCGTTGTTTGGCGTGGGAAATGGTCGCGCCTTTCATCGGACCTTTCATCACGCCGGGGCCGCAGCCGGTGCACACGTCGAGGCTGCGCAGGCCCAGTTCGTGGCCGACCTTCTTGGTGTATTTGTATTCTTCGGTATTGATCGAATGCCCGCCCCAGCACACCACGATTTTCGGCTCGACGCCCGGGCGCAGTGTGCGGGCGTTGCGCAGCAGGTGGAACACGTAGTCGGTAATGCCCTGTGAGTTGCTCAGGTCAATGCGCTGGCTGTCGAGTTCGTTCTCGGTGTAGACGATGTCGCGCAGGGCGCTGAACAGCATTTCGCGGGTACTGGCGATCATTTCGCCATCAACGAACGCGTCTGCAGGGGCATTCAGCAATTCCAGGCGCACGCCGCGATCCTGCTGGTGGATGCGCACTTCAAAGTCTTTGTAGGCGTCGAGGATGGTCTTGGCGTTGTCGATATGCGCGCCGGTGTTGAGGATGGCCAGGGCGCACTGACGGAAGAGGGTGTAGATGCTGCCGGTACCGGCTTCACTCAGTTGCTGGACTTCACGTTGGGACAGGGTTTCGAGGCTGCCCTTGGGGCTGACGGAGGCGTTGATGACTTGACGTTGGGGCATTCTGATTCCTTGAAAGCACAGCCACCGCACTCGCCGGGAGCGGCGGTGGCTTGAAAATGGTGAGCGCCGAATCCGGTCGCACGAGACGGTTAGTCTGGCCGTCACAAGGGCAACGCGCAAACACCGTCAAGCACCATCATGCCGCAGAACTTACTGAATCAGCTTCCAGTTTTTGTAGAAAACCCGACGCAGGGTATATACCAGCCCGGCAAAACCCGAGATCACCGCGTTGAGTAAACCCGGCAGCGGGGTCGGGCGCACGATGTCGATGAAGAGGCAGTAACGTTTGGCGTCGTTTTTGTTGAAAGACGCGTGCATCAGCGTGTCATCGAAGATAAACAGCGGGTCGTCGTGCCAGTAGTGCTTGTGCTTGCCCACCTGGATGTACACACCTTCGTGGTGCGGTGCCGGCGCCATGTTGTAAAGCACGCGGAACATCATGCGCAGCGGGCCGAAGTGGAAAGACGTGGAACGGTTTTCGTTGAACACCGAGACGCCGATGGTCTTCACAAATGGCAGCTTTTTGCGCAGTTGCGGGATGTCGAGGGTGGTTTCGATCGGGCGGCCGTACCATTGGAAAAACAGCATGCCGCGTTTCTTCTCGGCCATGCGCTCGTCCAGGTAGCTGATGATTTCGTCCTTTTGCGCCATGGCGTCGTCGATCACCTGTTGCAGGTCTTCACGCCAGGCGGGCGGCAGGTCGCGCATGGTGTAGACGTGGCGGTTACGGCTGCTCACCAGGTCGAACAGGGTGTTGAACGGCGCCAGAATCCAGGTGTTGCGGCCGTTGCCGATGAAGTATTTCTTGATCGTGTCGCGGTCGTACAGGCCGTTACGCAGGAAGTCGTAAACGCCACACACCACCACCAGCAGCAGAAACACCAGGGTCGTGCGCGGGAAGCAGTAGATGAACAGCAATACCCCGAGCACCCAGGCGGCCGAGATCAGCTTCTTGCGAACAGCACTATTACTCATGAAACGAGGCTCCGGACCTGAAACATAGTGAAACATTGCTGCCATGATAGTGGGTTATAGCGATGCCGGGCGTTTTTAATAGTGCAAATTTGTGAAGGTCGGGGACAAGGTTTACCCCCGCGCCTGCGGTGTCTTGAGCATTTTGTGGATTGGATTTTGTAAACAGAAGATTTGCGACTATCGTGACGCTTCGGTTTTTCAGGCGTCATAGACCGGTACGAATGAAGTTGAATGGCCACCACTGGCCGTCGACCCCTTGGAAGAGGCAGAAATTTTATGATCATCAAACCGCGGGTTCGTGGCTTTATCTGTGTGACCGCTCACCCTGTTGGCTGTGAAGCGAACGTCAAGGAACAGATTGAGTACGTGACTCAACACGGCGCCATCGAAGGCGGCCCTAAAAAGGTGCTGGTCCTCGGCGCTTCCACCGGTTACGGCCTCGCCGCGCGCATCAGTGCCGCGTTTGGCTGCGGCGCCGACACCCTGGGCGTGTTTTTTGAGAAAGAAGGCGAAGAAGGCAAGCTGAGCTCCGCCGGCTGGTACAACAGCGCGGCGTTCGAAAAGTTTGCCGTCGAAAAAGGCCTGTACGCCAAGAGCATCAACGGCGACGCGTTCTCCGACGAGATCAAGCGCCTGACCATCGACACCATCAAGAAAGATCTGGGCAAGATCGACCTGGTGGTCTACAGCCTGGCCGCGCCACGCCGTACCGACCCGCAAGGCGTGGTGCACAACTCCACCCTCAAGCCGATCGGCAAGGCCGTGACCCTGCGCGGTATCAACACCGACAAAGGCGTTGTGGTCGACACCACCCTTGAGCCTGCGACCCAGGAAGAAATCGACGGCACCGTCAAAGTGATGGGCGGCGAAGACTGGCAGCTGTGGATCGACGCCCTGCGTGACGCCGACGTGCTGGCCGAAGGTGCCAAGACCACCGCGTTCACCTACCTCGGTGAAAAGCTGACCCAGGACATCTACTGGAACGGCTCCATCGGCGAAGCCAAAAAAGACCTGGACAAGAAAGTCCTGACCCTGCGTGACAACCTCGCCGCACTGAAGGGCGACGCCCGTGTGTCGGTACTCAAGGCCGTGGTCACCCAGGCCAGCTCGGCGATCCCGATCATGCCGCTGTACCTGTCGCTGCTGTTCAAAGTGATGAAAGAGCAGGGCACCCACGAGGGTTGCATCGAGCAGGTTTACGGCCTGTTCAAGGACAGCCTGTACGGTCAGACGCCGAAGCTCGACGCCGACGGCCGCCTGCGTGCCGACCTGGCTGAGCTTGAGCCCAAGGTTCAGGACGCCGTTGCTGCGCTGTGGAACCAGGTGACCGACGACAACGTCAACGAGATCAGCGATTTTGCCGGCTACAAGGCAGAATTCCTGCGCTTGTTCGGCTTTGAGATCGACGGTGTTGATTACGAAGCTGACGTAAACCCGACTGTGAAAATCAACGGCCTGATCCAGGCTTAAAACACAGTCAAAGCATGCGGCAGCCAGCTTGTGTGGGAGCTGGCTTGCCTGCGATAGAATCGCCGCGGAGCAACGGATACACCGAGGTGACTGCATCGCAGGCAAGTCGGCTCCCACATTTGCTTCGGGTTACAACCACGCGCTCCCGTCCGTGCTCACAATCTGCCAGACTCCCTCGGCTATCAAGCCACGCTAACGGAGGATCTGATGACGATTCGTGCAGTAGTTTTTGATTTCGGCGGTGTTCTGTTCGACTGGAGCCCGCAGCACCTCTATCGCAAGCTGATTGCCGACGATCACGAACGGCAACACTTTCTCGACACCGTCTGCACCCAGGCCTGGAACACCGAGCAGGACGCCGGTCGCACACTGGCCGATGGCACTCGCAGCCTGATCGCCGAACACCCTCAACATGAAATCCTGATCCGTTCCTACTACGACCGCTGGCATGAAATGCTGCGTGGCCCGTTGCCGGACGGCGTGGCGATCCTCGAAGCGTTGTATCAGGCGGACATGCCCTTGTTCGGGCTCACCAACTGGTCTGCCGAAACCTTCCCTTACGCGCGGGCCAACTACCCGTTCCTGCAGCGGTTTCGCAACATCGTGGTATCGGGCGAGCTGAAGCTGATCAAGCCTGACCCGGCGATCTACCACGCCAGCCTTGGCCAGGTGCGCGCTCATCTGCCGGATATCCAACCCGCTGAAGTGGTGTTTATCGATGATGTTGCCGGCAATATCGAAGCGGCCCAGGCCCTTGGCTGGCAGGGCATTCACCATGTATCGGCCGAGCGCACCGCCGCGCGCCTGCGTGAGTTGGGGGTGACGTTCTAGAGCGCCCACTTCTCCATCACGAAATCCACGAATGCACGCAGCTTGGGCAGGCGGTAGCGGTCCTGGCGATACAGCAGGTGCATGGGGCGGCTGGGCAGTTTATAGGTCGTGAGCAAGGCCATCAGCTTGCCGCTCTCCAGGTCCGGTTGTACCAGGGCATCGGCCAGCATGATGATGCCCATGCCGTTGACCGCCGCCTGGCGCAAGCCTTGCGAGCTGTTGATGGTCAACGAGCCCGACACCGGCACCTCCACCTCGCCGTTATCGTCGGCCATGCGCCACAGTTTGTCGGTGTCGCGCCAGTTGTCGTTGGCCGGGTAGGCGAACGCCAGGCAGTCGTGCTGCTGCAGGTCTTCGGGTTTCGACGGCGTGCCGCGTCGCGCCAGGTAGTCGGGGGACGCACAGAGCGTCAGGGTGTAGGGCTGCATGGGCCGGGCGATCAGGCTGGAGTTTTCGAGTTCGCCGAGGCGGATGGCCACGTCGAAGTCGCTGTCGACCAGGTCCATGCGCTCATTGCTCAGCACCACGTAGAGGTTGATCAGCGGATAGCGCCGCGAAAATTCGCTCAGGGCCGGCACCAGGCGTTCTGTGCCGAACACCGGAGGGGCGGTGATGCGCAGGTTGCCTTTGGGGATTTCGCTGTGGGTTTGTTCGGCCAGCCGCTCGGAGTCGGCCACCAGCCCCAGCACCTCCAGACACCGCTGGTAATACTGCCCGCCAAATTCGGTGAGGCTTTGTTTGCGCGTGGTGCGCTTGAGCAGGCTGACTCCCAGCCGTTGCTCCAGTGCGCGCAGGTGATTGCCGACCATGGTGGTCGACAAGCCGCACTCTTGCGCGGCGGCCGTCATGCTGCCGGTCTCCACGACTTTTACGTAAACCGTCATCGCCTGGAACAAGTCCATTATCAAGCCCTGGTTTAAAGTCATTGCAGGAAATCACAGTTTATCCAGCCAGGGTGGCTAACGATACTGCTCCCATCACAACGATGCACTGGAGCCTGCCACCATGAACGCCGCCTGCCTGATGACCACCTATCAACCTCTGGCCCTGAGCTTTACGCGCGGCCTGGGCACGCGCCTGTGGGACCAGCAGGGCCGTGAATACCTCGATGCGGTGGCCGGCGTGGCGGTCACCAATGTCGGCCATTCCCACCCGAAACTGGTGACGGCCATCAGTGAGCAGGCCGGGTTGCTGCTGCATACCTCCAACCTCTACAGCATTGATTGGCAGCAGCGGCTGGCCGAGCGCCTGGCACGGCTGTCGGGGCTGGACCGCGCGTTTTTCAACAACTCCGGAGCAGAGGCCAACGAAACCGCACTGAAACTCGCGCGGCTGCACGGCTGGAAAAAAGGCATTGAAGACCCGTTGGTGGTGGTGATGGAAAACGCCTTTCATGGGCGCACCCTCGGCACTATGGCCGCCAGCGACGGGCCTTCGGTGCGCCTGGGTTTCCAGCGCTTGCCGGGGGATTTCGTCAAGGTGCGCTTTGGGGATCCGGCCGCGCTGGAGGCGATTACCGAACAGTTCGGCCCGCGCATCGCAGCCGTCTTGCTGGAGCCGATTCAGGGCGAAAGTGGCGTGCTGCCGGCGCCGCCCGGTTACCTGAAGGCCGTACGTGAGCACTGCACGCGCCACGGCTGGCTGATGATGCTCGACGAAATCCAGACCGGCATCGGCCGCACCGGCGCCTGGTTTGCCTTCCAGCATGAAGGCATCGTGCCCGACGTGATGACCCTGGCCAAAGGCCTCGGCAATGGCGTACCCATCGGCGCCTGCCTGGCTCGCGCCGCGGTGGCGCAAATGTTCACGCCGGGCAGCCACGGCAGCACCTTTGGCGGCAACCCGCTGGCTTGCCGCGTGGGCTGCACGGTGCTGGATATCATTGAAGAACAGGGCTTGCTGAACAATGCCGCGCAACAGGGCGCGCGGTTGCTGGCGCGGCTGCACATGGAGCTGGACGAACATCCGCAGGTGCTGGCGATTCGTGGGCAGGGCTTGATGATCGGCATCGAACTGGCCCGCCCTTACCGCGACCTGGCCGAACGTGCCGCCCGGGAGCATGGGCTGCTGATCAACGTGACCCGGGGCAAGATCATCCGCTTGTTGCCGCCGCTGACGCTGGATGGCAAGGAGGTCGAGATGATCGTGCGGGCCATCACCCGCTTACTGGATTGAAATATGGCCTGAATGTGGGAGCTGGCTTGCCTGCGATAGCGGACTGCCTGTGCCAAATGCATGGGCTGGCACACCGCAATTGCAGGCAAGCCAGCTCCCACAGTTGAACAGAATGATATTCAGAGATCAGGCCCATTCAGCCATTCCTGGTTCATGGTCTCTGTATCCCCCAGATACTCCAGCAACCAACTCATGGCCGGCGATAACTTGTCCTGCGCCCACGCCACACATGACGGGCTCGCTGGAAACGGCCGGCTCAACTGCAACGCCACCAATTCCCCGCGCTCGATCCACGGCAATACCTGATGCACGGGCGCCATGCCGACGCACAAACCATCGCGCAGGCAATCAAGCGCCGATGCCCAATTGGGCACCACCAGCCGTCGCTGGTTATCCAGGGTCCAGGTGTCGCGCTTGGGCAGGTTGCGCGAGGTGTCGGTCATGCAAAGCGAGGCAAAAGGGCGCAATTGATCGTCGGTGAGCAACCCTTCAACCGCCGCCAGCGGATGTTTTGCGCTGACCACGCACAGCCAGTTCAGCAACCCCATGTCGCGAAAAGTAAAACGGCTGGCCACCGGCACCGCGCTGGTGGCGCCGATCACAATGTCGGTGCGCTCGTCGGCCAATGCATCCCACACGCCGTTGTACACCTCGTATTCGAGCAACAATTCCACTTCGGGGAACTGCCGATAAAAATCCAGCACCAATTGGCGACAGCGCTGGGGTTTGACGATGGAATCCACCGCGACCTTGAGCTGGCCACTCCAGCCATTGGCGACCTGCTGACACAGGCGGCGGGTGCCGAGCATCTTTTTCATCACGCCACGGGCTTCTTCTATAAAGAGGCGGCCGGCGGGGGTCAGTTCGACATCGCGGTGCCGGCGTACAAACAGCGGGACTGCCAGCCACTCCTCAATCTGACGCACCGTGTAGCTGATGGCCGACGGCACGCGGTGCAATTCCTGGGCGGCGGCGCTGAAACTGCCGTGACGCGCCACCGCATCGACTACATCCAGTGAGTATTCGGACCACATGCCGGTTGCCTTCAGATTATTTGATAGAAGTGTCCAATTATTATCGCTTCACAGTGAAACTGTCAGCTTCATAATGGGCGCCAGTCAGCAAATAGTTTGATGGCAGCACTTCAAAGGCTTCGATGAAAAATTCTTTTGGTTTCACTGCGTATCTGGCCGGGCTGAGCATGCTCGGTTATCTGGCCATGGACATGTACTTGCCGGCGTTTGGCGCCATGGGCGAGCAGTTGCATATTGGTGCGGGCGCGGTGGGCGCCAGTTTGAGTATTTTCCTCGCCGGGTTCGCGGCAGGGCAGTTGTTATGGGGCCCGTTGTCGGACCGCTGGGGGCGCAAACCAGTGTTGGTCATGGGTCTGAGCCTGTTCGTGCTGGGCTGCCTGGGCATGTTTTGGGTCGAGACCACGCCGCAATTGCTGGCGTTGCGTTTTATGCAGGCGATTGGCGTGTGTTCTGCCGCCGTGAGTTGGCAGGCGCTGGTGATCGACCGTTACCCGGCCGACAAGGCGCACCGCGTGTTCGCCAGCATCATGCCGCTGATGTCATTGTCGCCGGCACTGGCGCCATTGTTGGGGGCGATGGTGCTGAATCATTTTGGCTGGCAGGCGATTTTCGGGGTGTTGCTGGGGGTGTCGCTGTTGTTGCTGTTGCCCACATTGTTTCTGCGCTCCGTGCCGAAACGCCTGACGACTAAAGGCGAACCTGCACGCCTGGGTTACGGCCAGTTGCTCACATCCCGCGTGTTCACCGGCAACGTGATGATTTTCGCCGCCTGCTCCGCCAGCTTCTTCGCCTGGCTGACGGCGTCGCCTTTCATTCTCGGTGATATGGGCTACAGCCCCAATGACATTGGCCTCAGCTACGTGCTGCCGACACTCGCCTTTCTGGTCGGCGGTTACAGTTGCCGCAGTGCGTTGCAGCATTACCAGGGCAAAACATTATTGCCGTGGTTGTTGGTGACTTATTGCATCAGCATGGTGGCGTTGTACCTGGTCGCCACACTGACTGTGCCGACGCTCACCACCCTGCTGATTCCGTTTTGCCTGATGGCATTGGTCAACGGCGCCAGTTACCCCATCGTAGTGGCGAATGCGTTGATGCCGTTTGCGGAAAACTCCGGCAAGGCGGCGGCCCTGCAGAACACCCTGCAATTGGGCCTGTGCTTTCTCGCCAGCCTGTTGGTGTCGTCCATGCTCGAGCAGCCGCTGCTGATCACCGTGATCGTGATGCTGGCGACTGCGCCGTTGGCGGTGCTGGGTTACTGGTTGGCGCGGCCGAGGGCAGGCAATTCGGAATTCGCCAACGCATCAAGTTGAAATGCGATCAAACATGTGGGAGCTGGCTTGCCTGCGATGGCATTGGTGAATTCACCACCGTTATCGCAGGCAAGCCAGCTCCCACATGTCGAATGGGTTTCTATAGTGGTTAGAAGGTAATTTCCATATTCACCGTGGGTGTTGAAGTCCGTGTGCCCATACCACCATCCACACCAAACTTGTTGTGCCAGTACTCATAACCCACCCCCAGGTACAGGTTCGGCTTGACGCTTTTCCCCGGCCGTACCGCGACCATCAGCGCGGTACGCATCAGGGTTTCAGGTGCAGTGTCGCGACCGTGGTAGTCCTCGCCTTTCTCGCCGACGTAATTGATAAACCCCTGGAACTTCGCCGCATGGTTGGCAATTTCAAAGGGGCGCATCCAGGTCAGGTTGAGCATGTAGGTGTCGTCGAACGTATGGTTCGACTCCTGCGCGCCGGGGATGCCGGTGTGGTTCTTTTCCTTGTAGTACATCAGGCTCACATCCAGCAGGCCGACCGTGTTGAACTTCAAGGTTGGGCCAATCACCAGGGCGCGCTTTTTCGCCGAGGCGAAGTTGTTGTTGCGGTTGGCGTCGAACCCCAGGGTCAGCGCGTAATCCTTGATCAGGCCGGTGCCGAGCGGCACATCGAATACCCGTGAGGCGTACAACTGGTGCCGGTACACGGCATACACCTCGCTGCCGCCGTGGTCGGTGCCCTTGCGCGGGTCGCGGCTGTCGGACAGGAACACATCGAGGTTCAGGTAATTGCTGCCGTATCGGTAACCGCTGGCGTGGGTGAAGCTGTAGATGCGCTTGCTGAAATCGTCGGGGTTATTCGGATTGGTGAAGTGCTGGCCGTAGCGAAATCCCACGCTGTTGTTCATCCATTCCACTGCGACGGCCTCCCCGCCGCCGAGCAGGGTCAATGCAACGGTTGCGCCCTGTAATGCCTTTTTCATTGTTCTGGGTCCTTTGGCGTTCTGGCTCATGTCGGCCGGATTGTTTTTGTAACGCCGGTGGAGGGTAACTTGTTCAAATGATTGTATACAACTCTATGGACATCCAGTCCTAACATTGCATACAGTGTTTGCACAACAAAAACAGAGAACCCCTCACCATGACTATCCCGAAGGCGTCACAGCAGCGGCCAGAAGATGAGAATCTCGGCGTCGCCGCCAACATGGCTTACGGCCTGCAACATGTGCTCACCATGTACGGCGGCATCGTCGCGGTGCCCTTGATCGTCGGCCAGGCGGCTGGCTTGTCGCCGGCAGATATCGGCCTGCTGATTGCCGCCTCGCTGTTCGCCGGAGGCCTGGCGACCCTGTTGCAAACACTCGGCCTGCCGTTTTTTGGCTGCCAGTTGCCGCTGGTGCAGGGCGTGTCGTTTGCCGGCGTGGCAACCATGGTGGCGATTGTCGGCAGTGATGGCGCCGGCGGTGTGCCGGCGATACTCGGTGCGGTGATGGCCGCGTCATTTATCGGTTTGTTGATCACGCCGGTGTTCTCGCGGATCACCAAATTCTTCCCGCCGTTGGTCACCGGCATCGTCATCACCACCATCGGCCTGACGCTGATGCCTGTTGCGGCGCGCTGGGCCATGGGCGGCAACAGCCGCGCGGCGGATTTTGGCAGCATGTCGAATATCGGTTTGGCGGCGCTGACTCTGGTGCTGGTGTTGCTGCTGAGCAAGATCGGCAGCGCGACCATTTCCCGCTTGTCGATCCTGCTGGCGATGGTGATCGGCACCGTGATTGCGGTATTCCTGGGCATGGCCGACTTCTCCGGTGTGGCCCAAGGCCCCATGTTCGGTTTTCCCACACCATTCCATTTCGGCATGCCGACCTTCCATGTGGCGGCGATCATTTCCATGTGCATCGTGGTCATGGTGACGCTGGTGGAAACCTCGGCGGACATTCTCGCGGTGGGCGAAATCATCGACACCAGAGTCGACTCCAAGCGCCTGGGCAATGGCCTGCGCGCTGACATGCTGTCGAGCATGTTCGCGCCCATCTTCGGCTCGTTCACCCAAAGTGCGTTCGCCCAAAACGTGGGTCTGGTGGCGGTGACCGGTGTAAAAAGCCGCTTTGTGGTGGCAACCGGCGGGGTGTTCCTGGTGGTGCTCGGCCTGCTGCCGTTTATGGGGCGGGTGATTGCGGCCGTGCCGACGTCCGTATTGGGCGGGGCCGGAATCGTGCTGTTCGGCACCGTGGCGGCCAGTGGCATTCGCACACTGTCGAAGGTGGATTACCGCAACAACATGAACCTGATTATCGTGGCCACATCCATCGGTTTTGGCATGATCCCTATCGCCGCGCCGAGTTTCTATGATCACTTCCCGAGCTGGTTTGCGACCATCTTCCATTCGGGCATCAGCTCGTCTGCAATCATGGCGATCCTGCTGAACCTGGCGTTCAACCATTTCACGGCAGGCAACTCGGACCAGCAGTCGGTGTTTGTGGCAGGAACCGAGCGCAGCCTGTGCTTCCACGATGTGGCGGCGCTGCGCGACGGGGATTATTTCCGCGGCGGCAAGTTGTTTGATGCCGAAGGGAAGGAGATTCCGCTGGTGGCCGAGGTGCCCAGGAAAGCCCCAAAGCCTGAAACCGTTTAGATGCTCGTTCCCACGCTCTGCGTGGGAATGCATTCTGTGACGCTCTGCGTCACGAGCCTAAGGGCGGACGCAGAGCGTCCAGGGCGGCATTCCCACGCAGAGCGTGGGAACGATCAACCTGCCTTCAGGACTTCGCGCGGTATGGAACACGCCTCATCCAGAAACTTCACCACCGTCCCCATGCACGCCTGGCGCTCTTCCACGTGGGGCATGTGGCTGGAGTCTTCAAACAGCGCCCAGCGCACGTCGGGTATCTCATCCAGAAACGGCTTGACCACCAGCGGCGTCGCCTCGTCGTGGCGGCCGGAGATCACCAGAGTCGGCACGTTGATGGCCGACAGACGGCCAATCACATTCCAGTCCTTCAAGCTGCCGATCACATGGAATTCCGTGGGGCCGCTCATGGCGTGGTACACCGTGGGGTCGGCGTCCACGGCGGCAAAGGTGCGTGCGACTTCTTCCGGCCACGGGTTGACCCGGCAAACATGCTGATCATAGAAAATGCGCGAAGCAGCGAGGTATTCGGGGTTCTGGTAGTCGCCTGTGGCTTCGTATTTGAGCAGGGTTTCATGCACGCCTTCGGGCAACAATTTGCGCAGGCGGTTGGCTTCGCTGACCCAGGTGCGCATGCAGGTGGGCGAGTTGGCCGGGATAAACGCGCGCAGGCCTTTTGGTTGCAGCACCGCGTGCTCGCTGCCGAGCATGCCGCCCCAGGACTGCCCGAGGATCGCGTAGTTGTCGCTGATTTGCAGGTGGTCCAGCAAATTGTTCAGCTCTTCAAGAAACAGGCTGACCGTCCAGAAAGACGGGTCTTTATCCGGTAAATGGGTGGAGCGGCCATTGCCCAGCTGGTCGTAGTGAATGACGGCGTGGCCACTGGCGGCGACGTCCTTGAACGCGTCGACGTAGTCATGGGTGCAGCCGGGGCCGCCGTGAATGATTACCAGGGGCGTGCGACCGCTGGCCAGGTCGCCGGTAACGCGGTACCAGGTCTGGTAAGCCCCAAATGCCGCATAACCTTCGCGGATAGTGTCGATGAACTCCATTTCGTACCCTGCTCTGAAAAAAAGGAACAGGGACACGATAGTCGCCGCGCGAATTTTAGGTAACTAGCAAAACAGCTAGGTTTTTGAGCCGGTCAATCATCCAGCAGGCGGTAATGAGTGGCGCGCACCACCGCCTGCACGCGGTTTTTGGCGCCCAGCTTGTGCATCGCCGAGGCCAGGTGCAGGGTGACCACCGCCAGCGAACGGCTCAATTGCGTGGCAATTTCCGCGGCGGTCAGGCCGTCGGCGGCCCATTTCAGGCACTCGCGCTCGCGCTTGGTCAGGTGAATATGCGGGTAGGAGCGTAGTTCCTTGCTGAATAGCGGGTAGGCTGCTTCCTGCAAGGCATGGGTGATCAGGCTGAAATCAGCGAGGGTCTGCTGGGCGTCCTTCAACACGCTACGCGCCTTGCCGGTGCGCAGGCCGGTCAGCGAGGCGAAGCCGCCGCGGGGCAGGTGGATCGGCACACTGACGCCGCAGGTCAGTTCGCGCTCATGCAAATAAGAGGACACGGGAGCGTGGCAGGGGTCGATGAACTGTTGCAGCACGGTTTCAGTCTTCGCCTCGTAAGACCATACGAACGGCGACACCGTGCCCAGGGCCAAGTGTTGTACCGGGTCGATCTGGTAAAAACCTTCGCTGCACCACAAGGCATGCCAGTCGGCGGGCGTGTTGCGCAATTCCAGCACGGAGGGGGTGATCAGGGCACCCTCATGGTCGATGGGCACCGGCGTGTAGTCATACACCAGCGCATCGAACCCCAACTGCTGGGCGAGGATAAAGGTGTTGTCCATCTGTTCATCCAGGCTCCTGCCCGGCATGAGTCGATGGTTGAAGGCAGTCAGCTTGGCCAGCATCCGTTCTGCTCCCGAATTCATTTGAATCTCGACTTGCGGCAAGTAGAATGCCACGCCCCGGCGAAGGACTGCCAGGCCAAACCTATAAGAACTACTAGGTTATGGACGCGCGGCATCCTCGGTAGTGTTGGCCTGATAAACGGCCGCTACCTGCCAGGCCGATACAACACAAGGAATGTATGCATGTGGCGTGAAATTGCCCCCGACCAGCACTACAACGTGGCGGTCGACGGCCACAACATCGTGGTCTACAGCTTTGGCGAAGGCGATGAGGTGCTGCTGTGCCTCAACGGCGGCCCGGGCCTGCCGTGTGACTACTTGCGCGACGCCCATGGCTGGCTCAAAGACCATAACCTGCGAGTGGTTGCATTCGACCAGCTTGGCACCGGCGCATCAGCCAGACCCACCGACGTTGCCCTGTGGGAAATCGGCCGTTATGTCGAAGAAGTCGAAACCGTTCGCCAGGCCCTGAATCTGGGGCGCGTGCATTTGCTGGGGCATTCCTGGGGCGGCTGGCTCGGCATCGAATACGCCATTCATTATCCCGAGGCGCTGAAAAGCCTGATCCTGGAAAACACCGTCGGCGACATTCCGCACCTGTCTCAAGAACTGGAACGCCTGCGCGGTGCCCTCGGCAGCGAAACCGTGGCGATGATGCAGCGCCATGAAGCCATGGGTACCCTGGATCATCCGCAATACCAGGCGGCCATCACCTTGCTCAATTACCGCCACGTGTGCCGGCTGGACGAGTGGCCGGAGCCGGTCAAACGCTCCCTCGGCGACTGGAACATGGGGCCTTACGAAACCATGCAGGGCCCCAACGAATTCCTCTATATCGGCAACCTCAAGGACTGGAACCGCATCCCCGAAATGGCCGGCTTCACGATGCCGATGCTGATCACCACCGGCCAGCACGACGAACTCACCCCGGCCTGCGCCCATCGCATGAAACTGGCCGCGCGGCACGCCGAGTTGCATGTATTCCCCAACAGTAGCCACATGCCGTTTTACGAAGAGCCCCAGGCGTACTTTCCAGTGCTGCTGGACTTCCTCGCTCGCCACCGGGGCTGACGGATGAACCTGGCGCGCTACCGTTTTGTACTGTCCCGGCCGCTGCAATTGCTGCCGGTGCTGTTTGGCATCAGCCTGATCACCTTTGTGCTGGTGCGCTCCATTCCCGGCGACCCGGCCCGGGCGCTGCTCGGGTCGCGCAGTACGCCGGACGCCTTGCTGAAAATCCGCGCGCAATACGGCCTCGATCAGCCGCTTTGGCAGCAATATTTCTACTTCCTGAAAAACCTGCTCAAGGGCGACCTTGGCCAGTCGCTGCTCTATAAAGTCGACGCCTTGAAGCTCATCGTTACCCGCATCGAGCCCACCCTGGTTCTGGTGCTTGGCAGTGTGGTGCTGGCGCTGTTGATCGCGGTGCCGTTGGCGACGCTGGCGGCGCGCAACAAAGGCGGTTGGGCGGATAACCTGATTCGCGTGTTCACAACGGTCGGCCTAGGCATGCCCGCGTTTTGGCTGGGCTTGATGCTGATCTTGTTGCTGAGTGTGAAGTGGGGCCTGTTTCCGGTGTCTGGCTACGGTCGCACCTTCGTGGACAAGGCCCACCATATGGTCCTGCCGTGCCTGACCATCGCGCTGGCGTTGTCGGCGGTGCTGGTGCGCAACTTGCGCGCGAGCATGTTGATGGAATTGCAGGCCGACCACGTCACCGCCGCCCGGGCGCGCGGGCTGTCGGAGGCTGCCGTGTTCCGTCGCCATGTGCTGCCCAACTCCCTGGTGCCGGCGGTCAACCTGCTCGCGGTGAATATCGGCTGGCTGATCAGCGGCACCGTGGTGATCGAGAGCCTGTTCGCCATTCCTGGCATCGGCCAGTTGTTGGTGCGCGGGATTTTCACCCGCGACTACATGGTGGTGCAGGGCGTGGCGATGGTGCTGGCGTGCGCAACGGTGGTGGTCAATTTCGTCGCCGACGTGGTGACCGTCGCCCTCGACCCGCGGGTGAAGATGCAATGAGCAGCCGTCCGATGATTGCTCCGTGGCGTTTGCGCCTGCGTTTTGGTTTTCGCAACGGCCGGCTGACCGCAGCATGGGGCGTGTTGACTCTGTTCACATGGTTGGTCCTGGCGCTGTGTGCGCCGTGGATCGCGCCCTATGACCCGATTGCCCAGAACACCGATTTCAGTTTGCTTGCGCCCAGCTTCGCCCATCCTTTCGGCACCGATAACTATGGTCGCGACATTCTGTCCAGGGTGATCTGGGGCGCGCGGATCGACCTGCAACTGGCCATCGTCGGCGTGATCTTCCCGTTCATGATCGGCACGTTTATCGGTGCGGTCTCGGGCTATATCGGCGGGCGTTTCGACAGCTTCTGCATGCGCGTGATCGACGTGATTCTGGCGTTCCCGTTCCTGGTGTTGATGCTGGCGATCATGGCCATCCTCGGGCCGGGCCTGAAGAGTTTTTACATCGCCATGGCATTGGTGGGCTGGGTGTCGTACGCGCGGCTGATTCGTTCGCAGATCCTGGTGCTCAAGGAAAGTGACTTTGCCCTGGCCGCCAGGAGTCTGGGCTTTGGCCACGGGCGCATTCTGTTTCGGCATTTGTTGCCGAATGCGATGTTCGGCTCGATTGTGTTTTCCATGTCGGACGCGGTGCTGGTGCTGCTCAATGGCGCCGCCGTCAGCTACCTGGGCCTGGGCGTGCAGCCGCCGACGGCCGAGTGGGGCACCATGGTCGCCGAAGGGCAGGCCTTCATCACCACCGCGTGGTGGATCTGCACGTTTCCGGGCCTGGCCATCGTGACCCTGGCCATGGGCTTCAGCCTGCTGGCCGACGGGGTGGCGCAAGTTTTGGGAGACCGCACATGAGCCTGTTGCAAGTGCGCGACCTCAGCGTGATCGCCAACAACGCCGGGCGTGATATCACGTTGGTGGATCGCGTGTCCTTCGACCTGGCCGAAGGTGAAATTCTCGGGTTGGTTGGCGAAAGCGGTTCGGGCAAGACCCTGGCCTGTCGCGGGCTGATGCGCTTGCTGCCGTCGCCCAATCTGCGGGTGCAGGGCGGTTCGGTGAGTCTGGCGGGTCAAGACCTGTTGACGCTGGACGACGCTGGCATGCGCCAGGTGCGTGGCGGGCAACTGGGCATGATTTTCCAGAACCCCAGCAGCCACCTCGACCCATTGATGCGCATCGGCGACCAGATCGCCGAGGGCATTCGCCTGCATCAGGGCGTGTCGAAAAAAGACGCGCGGCTCCAAGCCATCGACGTACTGCGCCAGGTCGGAATTCCTGACCCCAAGGCGCGGGTCGACAACTACCCCCACGAGTTTTCCGGCGGCATGCGCCAGCGTGCGATGATCGCCGTGGCCCTGGGCTGCAACCCGAAAGTGCTGATCGCCGACGAGCCGACCACGGCGCTGGACGTGACGGTACAGGTGCAAATCCTGCGGCTGTTGCTGGACCTGCGCGACAGGCGCGGCCTGTCGATCATCATGATCACACACGACCTCGGCGTGGTGGCGCAGACCTGCGATTCGATCGCTGTGATGTACGCCGGGCGTTTGTGCGAGCACGGCAGCAAATACGAGCTGCTGGCCCAGCCGCAGCACCCTTACACCGCCGGGTTGATCGACTGCCAGCCCGCTCACAGCAGCGGCCACGCCTTGCTGCGCACCATCCCCGGCCAACCACCGTTGCTCGACGCCTTGCCTGCCGGTTGCCGCTTCAATCCGCGCTGCCCGCAGGTCGGCGCCTTGTGTACCGAAGTGTTGCCCCAGGGCGCGCGCGTTGCTTGTCACTATCCTTTGGGGGCGCCTTCATGAGCCTGTTGCAGATCAAGGACCTCGAGGTGAAGTTTGCCGCGTCCGGTACGGGCCTGTTCAGCCTGAACAGGCAGTGGGTGAGGGCGGTCAATGGCGTGTCGCTGAACCTGGCGGCGGGCGAAACGCTGGGCCTGGTGGGCGAGTCCGGCAGTGGCAAAAGCACGCTGGGGCGGGCGATTTTGCACCTCAACCCGATCAGCGCCGGGCAGGTACTGTTTGACGGCATCGACATGGCCCACGGCAGCGCCATCGACATCGCCCGGCTGCGCCATGAAACCGCGATGATTTTTCAGGACCCGTACGCCGCGCTGAACCCGCGCCATACCATCGGTGAAACCATTGCCGAAGTGTTGCGCGTGCAGCGCAAGGTCACGCCTGCGCAGATCCCTGCACGCGTGAACGAGCTGCTCGATTTGGTGGGGCTGCGCCCCGAACTGGCCAGCCGCAAACCGGGCTCGCTCAGCGGCGGCCAGTGCCAGCGGGTCGGCATTGCTCGCGCATTGGCGGTGGAGCCGCGCCTGATCATCGCCGATGAGTGCGTGGCGGCGCTGGATGTGTCGATTCAGGGCCAGATCATCAACCTGCTGCTGGAACTGCAACAGCGCATGAACCTGGCGATCCTGTTTATCGCCCATGACCTGGCCATCGTGCGCCGCCTGTGCGACCGCGTGGCAGTGATGTACCTGGGCAAAATTGTCGAGGAAGGGCCGGTGGAGTCGGTGTTCACGTCGCCGCGCCATCCTTATACGGCGGCATTGATCGAGGCGATTCCCGAGATAGATCCACACCGGCCATTGCCTGCGCAACCGTTGCCCGGTGAGCCACCGAGCCCGCTGAATTTGCCGGCCGGCTGCGCCTTTCACCCGCGCTGCCGGCATGCCCGAACGATGTGTTCCGTGATGTTGCCGCCGACGCATTTCCTGCACGAGCATCGGTACAGTTGCGTGCTTGAAGAACCGCTGCTCTAACCCTCTGCCATTCATTAACAAGGAGTTGTGATATGCAACCGCGCCACTTGAAGTCTCTTGCCGCCGCCATGCTCACCGCGTGGTCACTGACTGCCGGCCTGGCCCAGGCTGCCGGTGTCCTGACCATCGGCTGTCGTGAAGACAGCACCACGTTCGACCCGATCAAAAGTGCGCAAAACCGCGATACCTGGGTGTTCGCCAACGTCTACGACACCCTGGTGCGCGTGGATAACCTGGGTACCAAAATGGAGCCGGGCCTGGCCGAAAGCTGGGACATTTCCAAGGACGGCCTGACTTACACCTTCAAGCTGCGTGATGCGAAGTTCTCCGATGGTTCGGCGATCACCGCTGAGGATGCAGCGTTCAGCCTGCTGCGCATCCGCGACAACAAGGCCTCGCTGTGGGCTGACCCGTTCAGCCTGATAGACACGGCCAAGGCCACCGACGCCAAAACCCTGGTGGTTACCCTGAAAACCCCGGCGGTGGCTTTCCTCTCGCAATTGGCCTCGCCGACGGTGTCGATCCTGTCGGAAAAGGCCATGACCAAAATGGGCGAAGACGCCTACTCGGAAAACCCGGTGACTTCCGGCGCGTTCACCGTGGATGAGTGGCGCAAGGGCGACCGCGTGATTCTGAAGAAGAACCCGAACTTCTGGCAGGCCAGGAACGTGAGCCTGGATGGCGTGGAGTGGGTGTCCGTGACCGACGACAACACCCGTATGCGCATGGTGCAGAACAATGAGCTGGACACGGCGATCTTCGTACCGTTCTCCCGCGTTGAAGAGCTGAAGAAAGACAAGAACGTGGTGATCCACGCCGACCCGTCGACCCGTGAAGATCACCTGCTGATCAACCACGCCCACGGTCTGCTGGCCAAGCAGGAAGTGCGTGAAGCGCTGGACATGGCCATCGATAAGCAGTCGCTGGTCAAGACCGCCACCTACGGTCAGGGCACCGTCGCGTACTCCTACATTCCCAAGGGTTCGCTGTATCACTACGCCAACAACCTGCAGCGCCCGTACGACCCGACGGCTGCCAGGAAGCTGCTGGAGCAGGCCGGTGCCAAGGACTTGAAGCTCAACTACGTGGTCAACGCCGGCAATGAAGCCGACGAGCAGATTGCGGTGATCATCAAGGACCAATTGGCCAAGGTCGGCGTCACCGCCAACCTGCAGAAAGTCGACCCGACCCAAAGCTGGCAGATGCTGGTGGACGGTGAGTACGACATTTCGGTGATGTACTGGACCAACGACATCCTCGACCCGGATCAGAAGACCACTTTTGTACTGGGCCACGACACCAACCAGAACTACATGACCCGTTACAAGAACGACACGGTCAAGGCGTTGGTGGCACAAGCGCGGATCGAGGCCGACCCGGTCAAGCGCGAGCAGATGTATGTGGAATTGCAGAAGCTGGCGAAACAGGATGTGAACTGGATTGACCTGTATTACAGCCCGTACATCAACATCTCACGCAAGAACGTGAGCAATTTCCTGCAAAACCCGTTGGGGCGGTTCACCCTTGAGGAAGTGGTGAAAAACTGAGACGCACTTCGCGCTGATCGTTCCCACGCTCTGCGTGGGAACGCCGCCCCGGACGCTCCGCGTCCCGCTTCGGCGCAGGGTTCAAGTCTTGCGCGAGGGTGACGCGGAGCGTCACTGGATGCATTCCCACGCGGAGCGTGGGAACGATCATCATAAACCCGGAGCCAGCGTTTGTTTTCTGTTGTTTCAGTTACTGCGCATCAAACGCCTGGCCATTGATGCCCGCACTGTCCGGGCCCATCAGGTACAGGTACACCGGCATGATTTCTTCCGGCGCCGGCCTTTCCATCGGGTTTTCCCCCGGGTACGCCTGCGCTCGCATGCTGGTGCGTGTGCCGCCCGGGTTGATGCTGTTGGCGCGGACCGACGCCACATCCTCCAGCTCATCGGCCAGCGTTTGCATCAGGCCTTCGGTCGCAAACTTCGACACGCCATAAGCGCCCCAGTAAGCCCGACCCTTGCGCCCGACGCTGCTGGAGGTGAACACCACCGAGGCATCCTGAGACAGCTTGAGCAGCGGCAGCAATGTGCTGGTCAACATGAACATCGCGTTGACGTTCACATGCATCACCCGCATGAAGTTCTCGCCCGACAACTGCTCGAGCGGCGTGCGCGGGCCGATGATCGAGGCGTTGTGCAGCAGGCCGTCGAGGTGGCCGAATTCTTTTTCGATCATCGCCGCCAGCTCATCGTATTGATGGGGCAGGGCGGTTTCCAGGTTGAACGGGATTACCACCGGTTGCGGCTGGCCGGCGGCTTCGATTTCGTCATACACCTGGGCCAGGTTGGCCTCGGTCTTGCCCAGCAACAGCACGGTGGCGCCATGGGCGGCGTAGGTTTTCGCGGCGGCTGCGCCGATCCCGCGACCGGCGCCGGTCACCAGGATCACCCGGCCTTTGAGCAGTTCTGGGCGTGCGGAGTAGTCAAACATAAGCATCCTCGGCAGATTTCAAGGCAATACACCTCTCAAAATGGAATCCATTCTTTGTGGGAGCTGGCTTGCCTGCGATAGCGGTTATCCCGCTCCACAGTCGGTGGCTGGCCTACCGCTATCGCAGGCAAGCCAGCTCCCACTTTGACCTCACTCTATTTGGGGTCGCCGATCAGTCAGCAACTGCACAGCGCGCTATCGAGCACTTTGCGCAGTTCCAGCGGGTGGTCCACCACCACATCGGCACCCCAGTTGCGCGGGTTGTCATCGGGGTGAATGTAGCCAAATGTGACCGCGGCGGTGCGCGTACCGGCGTCGCGGCCGGACTCGATGTCGCGCAGGTCGTCACCCACGAACAGTACGCTGGCCGGGTCGAGGTCGAGCATCTTGCACGCCAGAATCAGCGGTTCCGGGTCCGGCTTGCTGTTCTTCACGTGGTCCGGGCAGATCAGCAGTGCCGAGCGCTCGGCCAGGCCCAGTTGCTGCATGATCGGCTCGGCAAAGCGCAGCGGCTTGTTGGTGACCACGCCCCACACCAGGTTGGATTTTTCGATGTCCGCCAGCAACTCGGCCATGCCGTCGAACAGCTGGCTGTGGATCGCGCAGCCTTTGAGGTAGCGCTCCAGGAATTCCTGGCGCAGTTCTTCAAAGCCCGGGGATTCGGGGTCCATCGAAAAGGTCACCGCCACCATCGCCCGCGCGCCACCGGAGATTTCATCGCGGATATGCTGCGGGTTGATCGGCTCAAGGCCCCGGTCGGTGCGCATGGCCTGGCAGATGGCGATGAAGTCCGGCGCGGTGTCCAGCAGGGTGCCATCCATATCGAAGAGTACGGCTCGCAACTTCACAGGCTTACTCCTCGCGCAGGGTCTGGATCATGTAGTTGACGTCAACGTCGTTGGCCAGCTTGTAGTGCTTGGTCAGCGGGTTGTAGGTCAGGCCGATGATGTCCTTGACGGTCAGCCCGGCCTGGCGGCTCCAGGCGCCCAGCTCGGACGGGCGGATGAATTTCTTGAAGTCGTGGGTGCCGCGCGGCAGCAGCTTCATGATGTATTCGGCGCCGATGATCGCGAACAGATAAGCCTTGGGGTTGCGGTTGATGGTGGAGAAGAACACCTGGCCGCCGGGCTTGACCATACGGAAGCACGCGCGGATCACCGAGGACGGGTCCGGCACGTGTTCGAGCATTTCCAGGCAGGTGACCACGTCGAACTGCTCGGGCATTTCTTCGGCCAGGGCTTCGGCGGTGATTTGGCGGTATTCCACGTTCACGCCGGATTCCAGCTGGTGCAGTTGAGCCACGGCCAGCGGTGCTTCGCCCATGTCGATGCCCATCACGGTAGCGCCGCGCTGGGCCATGGCTTCGCTGAGGATGCCGCCGCCGCAACCCACGTCCAGCACCTTTTTGCCGGCCAGGTTGACGCGTTCGTCAATCCAGTTGACCCGCAGCGGGTTGATGTCGTGCAGGGGCTTGAACTCGCTTTCGCGGTCCCACCAGCGGTGGGCCAGGGCCTCGAATTTGGCGATTTCGGCGTGGTCGACGTTGCTCATGGTGAATCCTCTAAATCTGATAAATCGGTGTGTCAGCCCTGAACGTGCAGGTTCAAGGCCGTCGTTATTCGGTGTGCCCGCTGATGCGTTTGCCCCAGGCAATGGCCGTGGCGGTCAACTGTTGCTCATCCATGCGGGTCAGCTGCCGGTCGTCGAGCAACTGCTTGCCGGCGACCCAAAGGTGTTTCACGCAATCGCGCCCGGTGGCATATATAAGCTGTGAGACCGGATCGTAGATCGGTTGTTGCGCCAGCCCCGACAGATCAAAGGCAACAATGTCGGCCGCCTTGCCGACCTCCAGCGAGCCAATCTCGCTTTCCAGGCCCATGGCCCGCGCACCATTGAGTGTCGCCATGCGCAGGGCGCGGTGGGCATCCAGCGCGGTGGCCGAGCCGGCGACGGCCTTGGCCAGCATCGCGGCGGTACGGGTTTCGCCCAGCAGGTCGAGGTCGTTGTTGCTGGCCGCGCCATCGGTGCCGATCGCCACATTGACCCCAGCCTGCCACAGACGCTCCACCGGGCAAAAGCCGCTGGCCAGTTTCAGGTTCGATTCCGGGCAATGGATGATGCTGGTGTTGCTTTCTACCAGCAAAGCCAGGTCGTCCTCGCTGATTTGGGTCATGTGAACGGCCTGGAAGCGCGGGCCCAGAAGACCGAGGCGACCCAGGCGCGCCAGCGGGCGCTCGCCGGTCTGCTCGACGGCTTGCTGCACCTCGAAGGCGGTTTCGTGCACATGCATATGGATCGACGCGTCCAGTTCCTCGGCGACGACGCGGATTTTCTCCAGGTTTTCATCGCTCACGGTGTAAGGCGCATGGGGGCCGAAGGTGACCTTGATGCGCGGGTGGTGTTTGAGGTCGCCGAACAGTTCGATGCCCTGGCGCAGTGCCTCGTCGGCGCTGGCGGCGCCGGGAATCGGGAAGTCGAGAATCGGCAATGCGATCTGCGCGCGCATGCCGCTGTTGTGCACGCAATCACTGGCGACTTTGGGGTAGAAATACATGTCGGAGAAGCAGGTGATGCCGCCCTTGAGCTGCTCGGCGATGGCCAGGTCGGTGCCGTCGCGCACGAAGGCTTCATCAACCCATTTGGCCTCGGCGGGCCAGATGTGCTTTTCCAGCCAGGTCATCAGCGGCAGGTCGTCGGCCAGGCCGCGAAACAGGGTCATGGCCGCGTGGCCGTGGGCGTTGATCAGACCGGGGCTGAGCAGCATGCCGGGCAGTTCACGCACTTCGGCGGCAGCCAGCTTCAAGGCCGCGGCCCGTGGCCCGATAAAGGCGATGCGTCCGTCGCGGATACCCAGGCCGTGGTCTTTGAGCACCACGCCGGCAGGCTCGACAGGTACCAGCCAGGTGGGCAGCAGCAGCAAGTCGAGCGGGGCGGCAGTGGAGGTCATCGCAGGCTTCTTCCCGGGCAGCTATAAAAGAAGGGCGAAGTATACCCGAGCGTCCCCGCTGGCGGATCGCTATAATCGGCGGCTTTTGTGCATGAGTGCGGGGTAAGGGATGCGCGACCGACTGTTGGCTGCGGAGAAAGTGAAGGCCATCGACTGGCGTGATGGCGCGCTGCACCTGCTCGACCAGCGTGCCTTGCCGTCCCGGGAAAGCTGGGTGACCTGCGTCACGGTCGAGGACGTGGCGGCGGCGATTCGCGCGATGGTGGTGCGTGGCGCGCCGGCCATCGGCATCAGCGCGGCTTATGGTTTGGTGCTCGCCGCCCGTGAGCGCATGGCCGAAGGCGGTGACTGGCAGGCCGCGTGGGAAGAAGACTACGCACTGCTGGCCGAGACCCGACCAACGGCGTCCAACCTGTTCTGGGCCTTGAAGCGCATGCGCGACCGCCTGGACCGCGTCAAGAAGCACGCCGATCCGCTGGCGGTGCTCGAAGCCGAAGCCATTGCGATTCATGAAAGTGATCGCGAGGCCAACCTGACCATGGCGCAACTGGGGGTTGAGCTGATCCGCAAACATCAGGGCAATGCCCAGGCAATTCTCACCCATGGCAATGCGGGCGCCCTGGCGACCGGCGGCGTGGGCACGGCCCTTGGGGTGATTCGCGCTGCTTATCTGGAAGGCATGGTCGAGCAGGTTTACGCCAATGAAACCCGTCCGTGGCTGCAGGGTTCCCGTTTGACGGCCTGGGAGCTGGCCGGCGAGGGCATTCCGGTGACGGTGAATGCGGATTCGGCCGGCGCGCATATTCTCAAGACCAAAGGCGTGACCTGGGTGATTGTCGGTGCTGACTGCATCGCGGCCAACGGTGATGTGATCGGCAAGATCGGCACCTATCAATTGGCGGTGTGCGCCATGCACCACGGCGTGCGTTTTATGGTGGTGGCGCCGAGTTCCACGCTGGATCTGATGATGGCCACTGGCGATGACGTGGCGTTGGAGGAGCGTGATCCGGGAGAGTTGCTGGAAGTGGCTGGCCAGCGTTTTGCGGCGGATGTTCACGCCTATAACCCGGTGTTTGATGTGACTCCGGCTGATTTGATTGATGTGATCGTGACCGAGAAGGGCATCGTCGAGCGGCCGGATACGGCCAAATTGGCCAGGTTGATGTGCCGTAAACGCCTGCATTGAGGGCTGTGGCGCCTGTGGAATCGCTATCGCAGGCAAGCCAGCTCCCACGCGTCCCGTGTTCTCAAGTTCAAAATGTGGGAACGGGCTTGCCCGCGATTGACCTTATAAGTCAACAAAACCCTTGGATCCAGCCTCAAAAAACAGCACCAGGCCAGCTCTGAGCCCCTCTCGTCCCCCACAAGCCTGTCATCCGTCAAATTACTAGCCTCCATGCGCATCAGAGGGATAGGTGCGTGGCGGCGATTGTGATAACATCCGGCGGTTTCCAGGGTTGCCCCGAGGGGTTGCCTTAAACGTGCAGATCCGTGTCATAACTCGTTGATTTGTCGTAAGTCGTTGTCAGGCACTTTGTCGGCAGCGGCGAGCTTCGTTCGTCCCATAGGATGTGACGAGGTTTCACCCGAAAAAGGAATCAGGCTTCTCATGGGCGAACTGGCCAAAGAAATCCTCCCGGTCAATATCGAAGACGAGCTGAAACAGTCCTACCTCGACTACGCGATGAGCGTAATTGTCGGTCGGGCACTGCCTGATGCGCGCGATGGCTTGAAGCCCGTGCACCGGCGTGTGCTGTTCGCGATGAGCGAGCTGGGTAACGACTGGAACAAGCCGTACAAGAAATCTGCCCGTGTTGTCGGTGACGTGATCGGTAAGTATCACCCTCACGGCGACACTGCGGTGTACGACACCATCGTTCGGATGGCCCAGCCGTTTTCCCTGCGCTACCTGTTGGTAGACGGCCAGGGCAACTTCGGTTCGGTCGACGGCGACAACGCCGCGGCCATGCGATACACCGAAGTGCGCATGACCAAGCTGGCGCACGAGTTGCTGGCCGACCTGCACAAAGAAACCGTGGATTGGGTGCCGAACTACGACGGCACCGAAATGATCCCGGCCGTCATGCCGACCAAGATCCCCAACCTGCTGGTCAACGGTTCCAGCGGTATTGCCGTGGGCATGGCCACCAACATTCCGCCGCACAACCTCGGTGAAGTCATCGATGGTTGCCTGGCCCTCATCGACAACCCCGAGCTGACCGTCGATGAGCTGATGCAATACATTCCCGGTCCGGACTTCCCGACCGCTGCGATCATCAACGGTCGCGCCGGCATCATCGAAGCCTACCGCACCGGTCGCGGCCGTATTTACATGCGCGCCCGCTCGATCATCGAAGACATCGACAAGGTCGGTGGTCGCCAGCAGATCGTCATCACCGAACTCCCGTACCAGCTGAACAAAGCGCGTCTGATCGAGAAGATCGCCGAGCTGGTTAAAGAGAAGAAGCTTGAAGGCATCACCGAACTGCGCGACGAGTCCGACAAAGACGGCATGCGCGTGGTGATCGAGCTGCGTCGTGGCGAAGTGCCTGAGGTGATCCTCAACAATCTCTACGCCCAGACCCAGCTGCAAAGCGTGTTTGGTATCAACGTGGTTGCCCTGATCGACGGTCGCCCGCGCATCCTGAACCTCAAGGATCTGCTGGAAGCTTTCGTACGCCACCGTCGCGAAGTGGTCACCCGTCGCACCGTATTCGAACTGCGCAAGGCCCGTGAGCGCGGCCACATCCTGGAAGGCCAGGCGGTTGCGCTGTCGAACATCGACCCGGTGATTGCGCTGATCAAGGCCTCGCCAACCCCGTCGGAAGCCAAGGAAGCGCTGATCAGCACCCCTTGGGAATCCAGCGCCGTGGTAGCGATGGTTGAACGTGCCGGCGCCGATTCGTGCCGTCCGGAAACCCTGGACCCGCAATACGGCCTGCGCGAAGGCAAGTACTTCCTGTCGCCGGAACAGGCCCAGGCCATTCTGGAACTGCGCCTGCACCGCCTGACCGGCCTGGAGCACGAGAAGCTGCTGGCCGAGTACCAGGAGATCCTCAACCAGATCGGCGAGTTGATCCGCATCCTCAGCAGCGCCGTGCGCCTGATGGAAGTGATCCGCGAAGAACTGGAAGTGATCCGTGCCGAATACGGGGATGTGCGCCGCACCGAAATTCTTGATGCGCGCCTCGACCTGACCCTGGGTGACATGATCCCGGAAGAAGAGCGCGTAGTAACCATTTCCCACGGTGGCTATGCCAAGACCCAGCCATTGGCTGCGTACCAGGCCCAGCGTCGTGGCGGTAAAGGGAAATCGGCTACTGGCGTGAAGGATGAGGACTACATCGCTCACCTGTTGGTCGCCAACAGCCACACCACGCTGCTGCTGTTCTCCAGCAAGGGCAAGGTGTACTGGCTGAAAACCTACGAAATCCCGGAAGCTTCCCGTGCTGCCCGTGGTCGCCCGCTGGTCAACCTGCTGCCGCTGGACAGTGATGAGTACATCACCACCATGCTGCCGGTCGAGGAATACACCGAAGGTCAC
Organism: Pseudomonas tolaasii NCPPB 2192; assembly: GCF_002813445.1. Classification (NCBI taxonomy): domain Bacteria; kingdom Pseudomonadati; phylum Pseudomonadota; class Gammaproteobacteria; order Pseudomonadales; family Pseudomonadaceae; genus Pseudomonas; species Pseudomonas tolaasii. The sequence continues at coordinate 6,470,674 of NZ_PHHD01000001.1, read as the reverse complement.
TTCATCTTCATGGCGACTGCCAAAGGCACCGTGAAAAAGACCCCGCTGGAATCCTTCAGCCGTCAACGCAGTGTGGGCCTGATCGCCCTTGAACTGGACGAAGGCGACGTGCTGATTTCGGCCGCCATTACCGATGGCGAGCGTGAAGTCATGCTGTTCTCCGACGGCGGCAAGGTCACGCGCTTCAAGGAGTCCGACGTGCGTGCCATGGGCCGTACCGCCCGCGGTGTGCGCGGCATGCGCCTGCCGGAAGGGCAGAAGCTGATTTCGATGCTGATCCCGGAAGAAGGCAGCCAGATCCTTACCGCTTCCGAACGTGGTTATGGCAAGCGCACCGCCATCAGCGAGTTCCCGGAGTACAAGCGTGGCGGCCAGGGCGTCATCGCCATGGTCAGCAACGACCGCAACGGCCGTCTGGTTGGCGCGGTGCAGGTGCTCGATGGCGAGGAAATCATGCTGATTTCCGACCAGGGCACCCTGGTGCGTACCCGTGTCGCCGAAGTGTCGAGCCTGGGCCGTAATACTCAGGGCGTGACCCTGATCAAACTGGCCAAGGACGAGAAACTGGTCGGCCTGGAGCGTGTGCAGGAGCCGTCGGAAGTTGAAGGCGAAGAGCTGGAAGGTGAGGAATTTGAAGGCGAGGTGATCGCAGCCGGCGATGACAACGTTGACGAGCCGACCCTCGACGCTGCCGCAGACGAAGAAGAACCGCAGGAATAAGCGGACACACAGGGGGCGGATGAAGATTCGCCCCCTTGTTGTTTGTCCCTGATGAAATACACAACTTTGTCCGGGCGCGGCCCATGTGGGAGCTGGCTCGCCTGCGATAACATCACCGCGGTATCACTGAGCGACCGAGGTGCCTGTATCGCAGGCAAGCCAGCTCCCACAAGGGTTCTCTCCAGAGAACGGTTGTTGCCGAACATGATTGCAGCCCCACCAGATCAGAGTGAGATTGGATGTGAGCAAGAGAGCCTATAACTTCTGTGCCGGTCCCGCGGCGCTTCCTGAAGCAGTCCTGCAGCGTGCGCAGGGTGAACTCCTCGACTGGCATGGAAAAGGCCTCTCCGTGATGGAAATGAGCCATCGCAGCGATGAGTTTGTATCAATCGCCACCAAGGCCGAGCAGGACCTGCGCGACTTGCTGGACATCCCCTCCCATTACAAAGTGCTGTTCCTGCAGGGCGGCGCCAGCCAGCAATTCGCCCAGATTCCGCTGAACCTGCTGCCGGAAGACGGCACGGCGGACTATATCGACACCGGTATCTGGGGCCAGAAGGCAATTGAAGAGGCCTCCCGTTACGGTCACGTCAACGTGGCGGGCACCGCCAAGCCGTACGACTATTTCGCCATTCCCGGTCAGAACGAGTGGAAGCTGTCGAAGGATGCTGCCTACGTTCACTACGTCGCGAACGAAACCATCGGCGGCCTGGAATTTGACTGGGTGCCGGAAGTCGGCGACGTGCCGTTGGTGTGCGACATGTCTTCGGACATTCTCTCGCGCCCGATTGACGTGTCGAAATACGGCATGATCTACGCCGGTGCGCAGAAGAACATCGGCCCGAGCGGCATTCTCGTCAACATCATTCGCGAGGACCTGTTGGGCCGCGCCCGTTCGCTGTGCCCGACCATGCTCAACTACAAGGTCGCGGCCGATAACGGCTCGATGTACAACACCCCGCCGGCGTTCGCCTGGTACCTCTCCGGCCTGGTGTTCGAGTGGCTGAAAGAGCAGGGCGGTGTCGCCGCCATGGGCAAGCTCAACGAAGTGAAGAAGCGCACCCTGTACGACTTCATCGACGCCAGCGGCCTGTACAGCAACCCGATCAACCTGACTGACCGCTCATGGATGAACGTGCCGTTCCGCCTGGCTGATGATCGTCTGGACAAGCCATTTCTGGCCGGTGCCGACGAGCGCGGCCTGCTGAACCTCAAGGGCCACCGCTCCGTCGGTGGCATGCGCGCCTCTATCTACAATGCCGTCGACATCCACGCCATCAATGCGCTGGTTGCCTACATGGCAGAGTTCGAAAAGGAACACGGCTAATGTCTGAGCAAGAACTCAAGGCCCTGCGTGTACGCATTGACAGCCTGGACGAGAAAGTCCTGGAACTGATCAGTGAGCGTGCGCGCTGCGCCCAGGAAGTCGCCCGCGTAAAAATGGCCTCCCTGGCTGAAGGCGAAGTGCCGGTTTTCTATCGTCCCGAGCGCGAAGCCCAGGTGCTCAAGCGTGTGATGGAGCGCAACAAGGGGCCGCTGGGCAACGAAGAGATGGCGCGGTTGTTCCGCGAAATCATGTCGTCGTGCCTTGCCCTGGAGCAGCCGCTGAAAGTGGCGTACCTCGGCCCGGAAGGCACTTTCACTCAAGCGGCGGCCATGAAGCACTTCGGCCACGCGGTGATCAGCAAGCCAATGGCGGCGATCGACGAAGTGTTCCGTGAAGTGGCGGCCGGTGCGGTGAATTTTGGCGTGGTGCCGGTGGAAAACTCCACCGAAGGTGCGGTCAACCACACGCTGGACAGCTTCCTTGAACACGACATGGTGATCTGCGGCGAAGTCGAGCTGCGCATTCACCACCACCTGCTGGTGGGCGAAAACACCAAGACTGACAGCATCAGCCGCATCTACTCCCACGCGCAATCGCTGGCCCAGTGCCGCAAGTGGCTGGACGCCCACTACCCGAATGTCGAGCGCGTGGCGGTCTCCAGCAACGCCGAAGCCGCCAAGCGGGTCAAGGGTGAGTGGAACTCGGCGGCCATCGCCGGTGATATGGCGGCAGGCCTTTACGGGCTGACGCGCCTGGCCGAGAAAATCGAGGACCGCCCGGACAACTCCACGCGTTTCCTGATGATCGGCAGCCAGGAAGTGCCGCCGACCGGCGACGACAAGACGTCGATCATCGTCTCCATGAGCAACAAGCCCGGCGCGCTGCATGAGCTGCTGGTGCCGTTCCACGACAACGGGATTGACCTGACGCGCATCGAGACGCGTCCTTCGCGCAGCGGTAAATGGACTTACGTGTTCTTTATCGACTTCATCGGCCACCATCGCGACCCGCTGGTCAAGGGTGTGCTGGAGAAAATCAGTCAGGAAGCCGTGGCACTCAAGGTGCTGGGCTCTTACCCGAAAGCGGTTTTGTGAGGCTTTAACATGAGTGGCAATTTCCTCGCCCTGGCACAGCCGGGCGTGCAACAACTGTCGCCTTACGTCCCGGGCAAGCCTGTGGACGAGCTGGCGCGCGAGTTGAATCTGGACCCGGCGAACATCGTCAAGTTGGCCAGTAACGAAAACCCGCTGGGCCCGAGCCCAAAAGTGTTGGCGGCGATCCGTGAAGAGTTGGCCGAGCTGACCCGTTATCCGGATGGCAATGGCTTTGCGCTCAAGACCCTGCTGGCTGAAAAGTGCCGGGTCGAGCTGAATCAGGTCACCCTGGGCAATGGCTCCAATGACATTCTTGAACTGGTCGGCCGTGCGTACCTGGCGCCGGGCTTGAATGCGGTGTTCAGCGAGCACGCGTTTGCGGTCTATCCGATTGTGACCCAGGCGGTCGGCGCTGATGCGCGCGTTGTGCCTGCGAAGGATTGGGGGCACGATCTGCCGGCCATGCTGGCGGCTATCGACGCCCAGACCCGTGTGGTCTTTATCGCCAATCCGAATAACCCGACCGGTACCTGGTTCGACGCGCAAGCGCTGAGCGACTTCCTGCAAGACGTGCCGGAGCAGGTGCTGGTTGTGCTGGACGAGGCCTACATTGAGTACGCCGAAGGCAGTGATTTGCCGAACGGCCTGGATTTCCTGGCGGCGTACCCGAACCTGCTGGTTTCACGCACGTTCTCCAAGGCCTATGGCCTGGCATCGCTGCGCGTCGGTTATGGCCTGTCTACGGCGGTGGTCGCCGATGTGCTGAACCGCGTACGCCAGCCGTTCAACGTCAACAGCCTTGCCCTGGCGGCGGCCTGTGCGGCGGTGAAGGATGCCGAGTACCTGGAAGAAGGTCGTCGCATTAACGAAACCGGCATGCTGCAGTTGCAGGAAGGCTTCCGTGAGCTGGGGCTGGGCTGGATCCCGTCCAAGGGCAACTTCATTTGTGTGGATCTCGGCCGAGTGGCGGCCCCGGTGTTCCAGGGCCTGTTGCGCGAAGGCGTGATCGTGCGCCCGACCGCCAACTACGGCATGCCGAACCACTTGCGCATCACCATTGGCTTGCCGGCGGAAAACGCCCGCTTCCTGGAGGCGCTGGCCAAGGTTCTGGCCCGTGGTTGATGTCACCGCTTTGCAACCTGCTGTGCCTATGATCGGTCGCCTGGTGGTGGTCGGTCTCGGGTTGATCGGTGGATCCTTCGCCAAAGGCCTGCGTGAAAGCGGGCTGTGCGGCGAAGTGGTCGGTGTGGACCTGGACCCGCAATCGCGCAGGCTGGCGGTTGAGTTGGGCGTGGTTGATCGCTGTGAGGTGGACCTGGCGCTTGCGTGTCAGGGCGCGGATGTGATCCAGCTTGCCGTGCCGATTCTGGCCATGGAGAAAATGCTGGCCTTGCTGGCGGATATGAACCTCGGTCAGGCAATTCTGACGGATGTGGGCAGCGCCAAGGGCAATGTGGTGCGTGCGGCTAAAGAAGCATTTGGCGGCATGCCTGCGCGGTTTGTGCCGGGCCATCCGATTGCCGGCTCCGAGCAGAGTGGGGTGGAAGCCTCCAACGCGCAGTTGTTCCGTCGCCATAAAGTGATTCTGACGCCGCTGGAGCAGACTGACCCGGCAGCGCTGGCGGTGGTCGATCGTCTCTGGCGGGCGTTGGGCGCGGATGTGGAGCACATGCAGGTCGAGCGCCACGATGAAGTGTTGGCGGCGACCAGTCATTTGCCACATTTGCTGGCGTTTGGTCTGGTGGACTCACTGGCCAAGCGCAACGAAAACCTCGACATCTTCCGTTACGCGGCCGGTGGCTTCCGTGATTTCACGCGGATTGCCGGCAGCGATCCGGTGATGTGGCACGACATCTTCCTGGCTAACCGCGAGGCGGTGTTGCGCACCCTGGACACCTTCCGCAGTGACCTCGACGCCTTGCGCGACGCGGTTGATGCCGGGGATGGCCATCAATTATTGGGCGTGTTCACCCGTGCGCGGGTGGCGCGTGAGCATTTCAGCAAGATCCTGGCGCGCCGGGCCTATATGGAAACTGCCGTGAACGCCGATGAGTTGACCTTTCTCGCCGAACCGGGTGGCCGCTTGAGCGGAAGCATTCGGGTGCCGGGTGACAAGTCGATCTCCCATCGGTCGATCATGCTGGGTTCGCTGGCTGAAGGGGTGACCGAAGTCGACGGTTTCCTTGAGGGCGAGGACGCCCTGGCGACGTTGCAGGCGTTTCGCGACATGGGCGTGGTGATTGAAGGGCCGCACCATGGGCGTGTGACGATTCACGGTGTGGGCCTGAATGGGTTGAAACCGGCGCCGGGGCCTATTTATCTGGGGAACTCCGGTACGTCGATGCGCTTGCTGTCCGGCTTGTTGGCGGCACAGAGCTTCGACAGCGTGCTGACCGGCGATGCATCCCTCTCCAGGCGCCCGATGAGTCGCGTTGCCAAGCCCCTGCGTGAAATGGGGGCGCTGATCGAGACCGGGCCGGGAGGGCTTCCGCCGTTGACCATTCGAGGTGGTCAGACCCTGAAGGGCTTGACTTACGCGCTACCAATGGCCAGTGCACAGGTTAAATCCTGCCTGTTGCTCGCGGGCTTGTATGCCGAGGGTCAAACCTCGGTCACGGAGCCTGCGCCGACGCGTGACCACACCGAGCGGATGTTGCGTGGTTTCGGTCTCCCGGTTGCCGTGTGCGGCGCTACCGCTTCGGTTGAGTCGGGGCATGCCTTGATCGCGACCCGCATAGAAGTGCCGGGGGATATTTCATCTTCGGCGTTCTTCCTGGTGGCCGCTTCGATTGCCGAGGGTTCCGAGTTGTTGCTCGAGCATGTCGGCATCAACCCGACGCGTACCGGTGTGATCGAAATTCTGCGGCTGATGGGGGCTGACATTGCGGTGGAAAACCCGCGTGAAGTGGGGGGCGAACCGGTGGCGGATCTGCGTGTGCGTGCTGCGCCGCTCAAGGGCGTTGAAATTCCTGCAGCGCTGGTGCCGCTGGCTATCGACGAATTCCCCGTACTGTTCGTGGCGGCGGCCTGCGCCGAAGGGCGCACCGTGTTGCGGGGTGCAGAGGAGCTGCGCGTCAAAGAGTCCGATCGCATCCAGGTGATGGCCGACGGTCTGCTGGCGCTGGGCGTGAAGTGTGAACCGACACCTGATGGGATTATCATTGACGGTGGCCTGATCGGCGGTGGCGAGGTGCATGCTCACGGTGATCACCGGATTGCCATGGCGTTCAGCGTAGCTTCCCTGCGAGCTACAGCGCCGATTCGTATTCGTGACTGCGCCAATGTCGCTACGTCTTTTCCGAACTTTCTTACACTGTGTGCCCAAGTCGGCATCCGTGTTGCCCAAGAGGCTCAATTGTGAATATCAAAGCACCGGTGATTACCATCGACGGGCCAAGCGGCTCGGGCAAAGGCACGATCGCCGGCATCCTGGCCAAGCGCCTGGGCTGGTGCCTGCTGGATTCCGGCGCGCTGTATCGGCTGCTGGCATTTGCCGCGCGCAACCATGGCGTCGACCTGACCAACGAAGAATCCCTGAAATTGCTGGCGGCGCATCTGGATGTGCAGTTCGTCGGGGCGACGGAAGGTCATCCACAGCGCATCATCCTTGAAGGCGATGACGTGACGGACGATTTGCGTAATGAACAGGTCGGCTCCTGGGCTTCTCAGGTGGCTGCGTTGCCGGCGGTACGTGACGCGCTGCTGCAGCGTCAGCGGGCTTTTCAGGAGCCGCCGGGGTTGGTGGCAGATGGCCGCGACATGGGAACTGTCGTGTTTCCGGATGCGCCGTTGAAGATTTTCCTGACCGCCAGCGCCGAGGAGCGGGCTCGCCGCCGCTACTTGCAGTTGAAGGGCAAAGTCGATGGTGTTAGTCTGTCGAGTCTGCTAGATGAGATCCGTGCACGCGACGAGCGTGATACCCAGCGCGCAGTGGCCCCGCTCAAACCGGCGGCTGATGCCATACAGCTGGATTCCACGGAGCTGTCCATCGAGCAGGTGCTGGAACGCATCTTGAGTGAAATCGCCATTCGCGATATTGCCGGGTGATCAAGAAGGCCGCAGGGGACCAGTCATAGTCCTGCGGTGGCTTCTTTTAACTGAAACTGACCCACACCGTCTGGGGTGTGGAGATGGGCGTATTCTTCGCCCTTATCAACAGGAATTAAAATGAGCGAAAGCTTTGCGGAACTCTTTGAAGAAAGCCTAAAAACCCTGAACCTTCAGGCTGGCTCCATCATCACCGGTGTTATCGTTGATATCGATTACCAAGCTCGCTGGGTAACCGTTCACGCTGGTCTGAAGTCTGAAGCTCTGATCCCGCTGGAACAGTTCTACAACGATGCTGGCGACCTGACTATCAATGTCGGTGACGAAGTTCACGTTGCTCTGGACTCGGTTGAAGACGGTTTCGGTGAAACCAAGCTGTCCCGTGAAAAAGCCAAGCGCGCTGAATGCTGGATTGTTCTCGAAGCGGCCTTCGCAGCTGAAGAAGTGGTCAAGGGCGTTATCAACGGTAAGGTTAAAGGCGGCTTCACTGTCGACGTTAACGGCATCCGTGCGTTCCTGCCAGGTTCTTTGGTCGACGTTCGTCCAGTGCGCGACACCACGCACCTGGAAGGCAAGGAACTCGAATTCAAGGTCATCAAACTCGACCAGAAGCGCAACAACGTTGTCGTTTCCCGTCGCAGCGTCCTGGAAGCAGAAAACTCCGCCGAGCGTGAAGCTCTGCTGGAATCCCTGCAGGAAGGTCAACAAGTCAAAGGTATCGTCAAAAACCTCACCGACTACGGCGCATTCGTCGACCTGGGTGGCGTGGATGGCCTGCTGCACATTACCGACATGGCTTGGAAGCGTATCAAGCATCCTTCCGAAATCGTCAATGTTGGCGACGAGATCGATGTCAAGGTTCTGAAATACGATCGCGAGCGCAACCGTGTTTCCCTGGGCCTGAAGCAACTGGGTGAAGATCCATGGGTTGCTATCAAAGCCCGTTACCCGGAAAGCACTCGCGTTACCGCGCGTGTTACCAACCTGACCGACTACGGCTGCTTCGCTGAGCTGGAAGAAGGCGTTGAAGGCCTGGTACACGTTTCCGAAATGGACTGGACCAACAAAAACATCCACCCTTCGAAAGTCGTACAAGTCGGCGACGAAGTGGAAGTTATGGTTCTGGACATCGACGAAGAGCGTCGTCGTATCTCCCTGGGCATCAAGCAGTGCAAATCCAACCCATGGGAAGATTTCTCTGGCCAGTTCAACAAGGGCGATAAAATCTCCGGCACCATCAAGTCGATCACCGATTTCGGTATCTTCATTGGTCTGGACGGCGGCATCGACGGCCTGGTTCACCTGTCCGACATCTCCTGGAACGAAGTTGGCGAAGAAGCTGTTCGTCGTTTCAAGAAGGGCGACGAGCTGGACACCGTTATCCTGTCGGTTGACCCAGAGCGTGAGCGTATCTCCCTGGGCATCAAGCAACTGGAAAGCGATCCGTTCTCCGAGTACGTTCAGGACAACGACAAAGGCGCAATCGTTAAGGGCACTGTGAAAGAAGTTGACGCCAAAGGCGCCATCATCACTCTGGCCGACGATATCGAAGCGACTCTGAAAGCCTCCGAAATCAGCCGTGACCGCGTTGAAGACGCGCGTAACGTTCTGAAAGAAGGCCAGGAAGTAGAAGCCAAGATCATCAGCGTTGACCGCAAGAGCCGCGTAATCCAACTCTCCATCAAGTCGAAAGATGATGCTGAAGAGAAAGAAGCAATCCAGAGCCTGAAATCCGCTCCGGAAGCTGCTGCTCCAGGCGAGACCACTATGGCCTCCCTGCTGCGCGAAGCAATGGCCAAGCAGAACTAAGTTCTGTAAAGCTGTAAAAAGGGCGACTTCGGTCGCCCTTTTTTGTGCCCGAAATTCGTTGAATCAACTATTGAGAACCAGTGGTGCGGCCCAGTGTCAGAAGTAACTATAGTTTCAAGACACGTTTTTCCGGAATCATCGTCTCAATAAGGATGTGAATGAACAGGGTCATTGTAGTTCTCATAATGTTAATGCTTGCCGGGTGTTCCACCAGCGCCAAGACTCACGCCAGGCATGGCGTCAGCGGTGTTGAGATCGATTGCTCGGGGTTGGGTTCCAACTGGAGCAAGTGTGAAAAGCGCGCTGCTCGTGAATGTAAAATGCAGGGCTATAAGGTTGTAACCCGGTCCAGTGATGCAAAGGATGAGGAGGGTGATTATTTGTTTGGCTGGAACCCTGCTGGTGCCATTACCCGAACAATGCTGGTGATCTGTAATTGAAGGGGCGGGTGATTTTGCTGCGATAAGCCCGACAGCAGATAAGTTAATTCATGGGCTGTTCAAATTCATCCAGTCATGCTAAAACCTTCGAAGCGCTTTTCCTAGCTGCTTGAAAAAGAAGGGAAAAATATGACGAAGTCGGAGTTGATCGAACGAATTGTCACCCATCAAGGGCTGCTCTCCTCCAAGGATGTTGAGCTGGCTATCAAGACCATGCTTGAGCAAATGTCCCAGTGCCTGGCCACCGGAGATCGTATTGAGATCCGCGGGTTTGGCAGCTTTTCTCTGCACTACCGTGCGCCTCGTGTAGGGCGCAACCCGAAGACCGGCCAGTCGGTCAGCCTCGACGGTAAGTTTGTACCGCATTTCAAGCCGGGCAAAGAGTTGCGGGACCGGGTAAACGAGGATGAAGACGAGGTTTGATACTCGTAAAAGGAGACAGTCATGAGCAGCTTGAAGCGCGTCATTACTCTGTTGATATTGCTGGTGCTGTTTGTGGGCGTCGTAGCATTTCTGCTTGAAAACCAGCAAGCGGTGGCCTTGCAGTTTCTCGGCTGGGCTGCGCCGGAGCTGCCAGTGTCCGTTTTTGTAGTGCTTGCATTGCTGATCGGAATGATCGTAGGCCCACTGATGGCTTGGGTAGCCCGGGCCCGACGCAAGACTCTGGTTTAACCTGCCCGCTTTGTTTGCGGGCGAAGGGGAGGCGAAAAACCACCACCCCTTTTGCTCGGTCAGCTCGGCTCTTTGGCTCCGGACTTGAACTTCATGGCCAGCGCTATCAGTGGTAGATAGGCCACCACCAACCCGACTACGCCATCCACCGTGCCATTGCCCACCAGCAGAGCAATTGGCAGCAGCCAGCAAATGTTGATCGCCAGGACCGCAAGGGTAACCGGCACATGTTTGCCGAACTGACGGGAAGCGAACTGATAGGCGTGGCTGCGATGGGCTTCATACACTTTGTCGCCCCTCAGCAAGCGGCGCAGCAAGGTCCATGTCGCGTCAGTGATAAACACGCCGAGCAAAATCAGCCAGCTCCACAAAAGCTGTGGCGCGGCCCAGGCGGCCTGCAGCGACAGTACCCCCAGCGTAACCCCCAGGAACCCACTGCCAGCATCGCCCATGAAGATACGCGCCTTGGGGAAGTTCCAATACAGAAAGCCCGCGACTGCAAACCCCAGCAACAAGGGCGCCAGTGCAATCTGCTCGTGGCCTGTGAGCCAGTACAGCAATGCGCTGCCCAGGCACACGCAAATAGCCTCCACGCTGGCTATTCCATCGATGCCATCCATGAAGTTGTAGAGATTCAGCAGCCAAACGAGATAGACCGCTGCCAGAAAATGCCCCGCCCAGCCCAGGTCTACGGTCAGTCCGATGAACGTCAGCGGCGGCAGGCCCGAGATCCAGAAGAGCGCCCAGGCAGCGGCGATGAAGTGCCCGAGCAGGCGCCAGCGTGCACTGATGTGGCCATGGTCGTCCAGAAAGCCCAACACGGCGATGCCAGCTCCTGCGCCGAATAGCGCCCATGTGAGCGGCCAGGCAATCAACCCCAGGCTGGCACTCAACAACAGTGCCAGCAAAAAGCTGATGACGATCGAGACGCCGCCCCCTCTAGGGGTCGGTACGACATGGGAGCTGCGAGCATTGGGGATGTCGATCAGGCTTCGAGACAGTGCGTAACGACGCAAGCCACCGGTTAAAACAAGTGCGACGATCGTCACCGCGGGTAATAGCCACCACATATTCATTTACTTTGCAGTTCCAAAAAGTGTTTTCCAGTCTTGCGCAGTGCTTCGTCCACACTGCTCGTGGGTGCCCAGCCCAACACGTCGCGTGTCTTGCCGATATCGACCTGCAAGGACCCGCATAGCCGCTGAGCGAGTGCTCCGCGTCCCAACGCGCTTGCGCCGGTTTCCAGCACCCAGCTCGGTACGGGCAGCAGGCGCGCAGGCTTGTTCAGGGCGGTTGCCATCCGGCGCAGCAGCATCGTGGTCGAAAGATCTTCGCCATCACTGACCAGGAACGTTTGATTCGCGGCGCCAGGGTGCTCGGTGCACGTCACGATCAAATCAACAAGGTTATCCAGAGCGACAAGGCTGCGGCGGTTGTTCACAGCGCCAAAGGGCAGGGGCAGGCCTTTATGCAGCCAGCGCATCATGTTGAGAAAATTGGCTTGAACACCTGGCCCGTAGACTAATACCGGGCGAATGATCACCACCTCCATACCGGTTTCCGACGACAACGCCCGCAGGCCCTGTTCGGCTTCTTTCTTGGAAACGCCGTAGGGGTCGGTAGGGGCTGTGGGCCCGTCGGCCGTATAGGGTGCGCCGGCGGTTGTGCTTTCCCCGTTCACCTTGATCGAGCTTATAAAAATAAAGCGTTTAACGCCGGCAGCGGCAGCCTGGCGGGCAAGGTTGAGCGTGCCTTCAACGTTGACCCGTCGATATTCGGCAAGTGGGTCGGTAGACGCGTCACTCATGACATGCACTCGCGCCGCCAAGTGGATCACCAGCTGTTGCCCTTTTAGCACCGCCTGCCAATCCTGCTTAGGGGACAAGTCGCCCACAAGGCCCTGTTTGACGCGTGGATCCAGATCAGCTTTGAGTACCCGCATTGCGGCGGTTACCTGGTGTTGTCGTTCAAGCAGTGGCGCGATTAAACCGCTACCGACAAAACCACTGGCTCCCGTCAGGAGGGTTTGAATCATCAAGGCGTCCTCGTGAGTGAAAGTACATCTTTCGACATTTCACGCATGATACGACCACGCGCAAAACGTTCGACAAAGGCATGGCGTGGGCGCGTCACAATATTCAGTGTGTTGAAGGCCTGGCAACCAGCGTTTGCATCACAGGGGTCAAACACGGCGGCGTTTTCGATGTGCTCGGATACGAAGCTGGCTGCATAACCCGAGATGCCGGCCCAGATCGGTTTGCCCAAGGCTGCATACTCAAATACTTTCGACGGCAGGACTTTGCGAAACGCATCGTAGTCATTCAGGTGCAGGAAAAGCACATCCGCCGACCGGTAAGCCTCGATCAATTGATCGCGCTTGACCGGTTTCAACAGTTCGACATTGGTACAGCCATGGGCGGCAATGGCGTCCCGCAGCTGACCTATTCGGCCTCCATCGCCGATCACTTTGAACCGCAACTTCCCTTCAAGCTGTTTGGCAAGCTGAGGAATGATGTTGTGCAGCCCTTGGCCTTCGCCGATGTTCCCGGCATACACGACTTCCAGGACAGAATCCGGTGCGGTGCTGTCTCCGACCACCTGCGTGTCAAGGAACTCGTCATCAATGCCGTTTGTATAGGTCGAATATTGTTGAGCGGGGTAGCGTGATTTGAAGTAAGGAAGAAAGCCTTCGGAAACCAGGTTGACCTTTTTCGCCGAGTTAATCGTGAAGCGCTCAATCACTGACAGGGTCGGTTTAAGTAGCCAGACCATTTTCCTGGACAGTACGTCCTTGATGGTGTCGACAAAAATATCGCGTATATCCAGGTAGAGCGGAACACGTTTGCGGCGTGCGATCAGTGCCCCCAATGCCGCAGTCATCAGGCGCGATGAAGTTGCGTAGATAAGGTCGTAGTGCTGCTCTCGCACGATGTTGCGCGCAGCTTTGGCGTAAACCAGAAACGCTTTGGCTTGATCAACCATGCCGCTCTTGTGGGCGGGCAATGCGACGCGACGAATTGTCAGGCGCGGGTGTTCATCAAGTTCCGGGGCTTCGCTGCTGAACGAGCTGTAGCGATTTGGCAGGGTAGTGATCAATTCGATATGGGCATCTGCCGGCAGTTGCTCTAAAAGCGCTTGCACCAATGCCGTGGTTCGAAACGAGCCGGCTGACAGGTCTGGCTGGTAATAAAAGCTTAAAATTAAAAGTTTCACGTACGCCTCACCAGGTTATGCGGGTGGTCAGTCTGTCTGTCGACATTTCAGCGACGATGCACTGATTGGAAACAGATGTGCCGAATTCCGGATGCCATGTGGAAGACACCAGATTGATTTGGACCGCGCCCTCGAAGGTTGCGACTACGACTTGGCCGCCGGGCAGGGTGATATTCACCGAATTGCCCTGTTGAACCGCGTGTGTATCGGGGTGCAGAAATAGCCGGGACACGGCTCGATCGAACGGGCCTGAAAGGGAGTCCATAACCTGTAACTCACCGGCCTTGGCGACCCATTCGCGGCTGTGCACATTTTTCCCCGGCAGACGGCGATAGCCGTCATGACTGCCACGGACGTGCACAGTGTCACCACCTTGTTCGAGGTTACTCAAGGTTGCGCGGGCACGCCGCGCCACCCTGAAGCCTGCCCATACTTCGGAGGAGCTTTGGTCATTGACTTCTACGGTGTTGTGCGCAGCGGTACTGCGTTGGCGGTGACGCTCGGCGTCTTCACCGTACTGCGAGGTTCCGGAGTTGACGAACACGCGGTGGCCAAACAGGCTGAGTTCGAAACTGAGCGTGTCCGCGTGGGCGTGACCGGGTTGATAAGCGGGGGCTATTTGCGCGATGTTCAGCAGCGCCTTGCATTGATCACCCCAGTTGATCGACACATAGCCACTGTCGGCGTGGTGTTGGGCGGCAATCCTCTCATTGACGGGCGAGGCAGTCGTCGGAAGGCATCCCAGCTCCAGCGCGTACTTTTCAATATCAAGCAGCGTCGGCGCAATGCCGAATGCCGAGTCATTGAAGAATGGAATGCCGCCATCCGGATGCTGGAGGCTGCGCAGCCAGCCCAGGCCTTTCTCTATCACGCGTTTCCACTCGTTCTGACGAGTGTTCAGCGCCGGCAGTTCGCTGTGGCTGGCCAGGTTCAGCAGGTCGCACATATCCCACAGCAGGGAGGCGTGGTACATGGGCGAGAGTTCATAGTGCGCCCCGTCCGCAAGAAACTGTTCCTTGACCTGTGCATCGAGGATCTTCAGCCCCTTCGACAGCCAGCGGTCAGCCTGCACGCCTTCCAGAAAACTGCCGGCAAATACCAGCGCCTTGGCATTGACGAACAAATGGTTGGCGAGGATGTGATATTCGACCTGTTCGGACAGTGCGTGTGTTTGCGTTGCCAGACTGTCCAGCCAATGAGGCTCCAGAGACGGTTGCGCCTGCAGCCACTTGATCAGGTTCACGATACGCAAGGAGAGCGTATACGGTTCCCAGCCGCATCCTTTGAAGGCCGGGTTGTTGGCGATCCAGCTGTTTATCAGCCGCCGATCGAAGTCTGCGGATGCCGAGGTCGAGGAGGCCAAGTGATCCAGGTAATGCAGGTTGTATTGCCAGATTTTAGGCCGCGTTTCATCGTGCCAATCAATCGGCGCCACCAGCCCCATGAACTCAAACTGTTCATCGACGTTGAAGGGGGATGGTTTCCAGCGAGGTGCTGTTGCCAGTGCTATGTGTGGACGCCGGTTAAAACCGCCGGCCGCAAAAGGCCGCACTTTGGCGAAGCGGTAGTACAGGCGATAGCCAATCTGCTTCGGCTGCAGCACTTTGATCGTGTGGTAGAGCCTGGTGACTCGGTGTATTAACGCAGTACTCATAAAAACCACTTAAAAAGGTGAAGAGTAGAAGGAATTTTTGACGCGTGATTTTTATGGAAAACTTAGTTTCAGCCAACGTTCGAAATACAGTACCTGCCACAATTTGTAAGTGTTGTTTACGCTGCCTGAAAAGTGGTCACTCACCAGCTTTTCCACTTCATTGCGCTGGACATAGGCGTAGATACGCTCGAACTCAGCGAGCAAGCGAGCTGAGCCTATTCCACGAATAATCCCATCCAGAGGCGGATTGAAGCCGGTTTTAGGTCGGTCGACCAACGCGGAAGGCAGCAGACTCTTCAGCAGGGTTTTGAGCGGGGCCTTGGGCGCGCCGCCTTTGAGCAAGTCTTCACTCGAAGTGGCAAGGCCGTTGGCCACCACGCGTTCATCCAGCAGGGGAACCCGCAGTTCGATGCTGGCCAGCATGCTCGCCTTGTCGGAGACGCTCAGGTTGTGGCTCAAAAAGCCGGTTTGGTCAAAGTGCTGTGCGCATTTGACTTTATCCGCGGCGTCACCGGTGTACTGAATCATTACGCTGGCCAAGCGGTGCTTGTAACTGCGCTCCAGCCCGTTGTAGTCGCGGAAAAAGCCCTTCAGCTCCTCGCGTGAGAAGTACCCCAGCATGCGCGAATACGCCAGGGGCCAATAGCTCTCCTGGGCATAGGACACCAATCGCGCAAACTTCTTGTCCAGCCGCTTTGGAAAAAGCTTGAGTTTAAGCAGTGCACTTAATGCCGGATAAAGCAGCCGAATCAGTGTGTGATGCTTTAATACGGTGTAGCGTGGGTATCCCGCAAATGCCTCATCTCCGCCCATCCCGCTGAGCATCACGGTGTAGCCACTTTTGCGAGCCTCGGTGGACAGCCTGTAAGTGGCCCAGAACGTGTAGTCAGAGACCAGTTCTTCGGTGTTGGCCGCTACAAAATCAATTGACTCGAAGGGATCTGTCTTTGAGTCAAGAATCTCGGTGACAACCAGCTTTTTGCCCAGGTGCTCAGCGATGCTGGCAGAAAACTTCATGTCCACGACGGAATCGTCCGTCGCGTCGTATTTCGCAAAAAACAGGTCAGCATCGCCGGTGAAGCTTGCAAGGATGCTGGAGTCCGCGCCGCCGCTGAAAAACACTCCGACCGGAACGTCCGCTTCCAGCTGGCGCGTCACTGCAGAGCGTACGTCGTCTGAAAGGTTTTGCCCGCTACGCAAGTTGGTCACGGTCTGGTAGCGCTGGGTGGTCATGTTGCCCGTCGCGAGGTCAAATTCCAGATAGTGGCCTGGCATCAGTTTCTTGATGGCGGCGTAACCCGTATTGGGCTCGTAGAGGAAACCGTTATTGAAGAACTCAAAGACATCCTGGTGATCAATGTCGGCCGTTACCTGGGAGAAGCATTTAAGCCCGCGAATTTCCGAGCAGGCATAAATGCCATCGGCGCCGGAGTAGCAATACACCGGCTTGATGCCCACAACATCCCTCACCAGGAATGTTCGCTGGCGGGGTTCATCAAGTATGACCAGCGTGAACATCCCTTCAAGCATGGCGAAGGCTTGCTCTTGGTGCTCTACATATAATTGCAGGATGACTTCAGTGTCCGAAGTGCCTTTGAACATATAGCCTTTTTTGACCAGTTGCTCGCGCAGTGCGTGATGATTAAACACTTCACCATTGAACACGATGCTGACGCCGTTACCGGCGAACATGGGCTGGCTGCCGGCAGGAGACAAGTCCAGAATGCTGAGCCGGTTGTGACCAAGACCTACTTGATGGTCCGCGACGCTGGCGAAATAAGTGCCTGATGCATCCGGGCCCCGGTGACGAGTGACTTCCAGGCTTTTTTCCATTTGTACCGCAAGCCCGGGGACACCACTTTTAACTGCAAAAAAGCTGAGGCCGCACATTATACCGACGTCTCCTTGTTGTCTGTGACGAGCGTTCTTGTGGTGGCTGTGGCGGTGGGTACGTGCGCTGTATCTGCGCTTGTTGGCGCGGTTTTCATTTCGCGGCGGGAGTGTTGGTGCGCCAGCATTACGCCCCAGGCCGCAGCCAGCAGCAAATTGAATGAGATCAAGCGAAAGACCGCGAAAAACAAGCCATAGATCGCCAGGGTCATGACCGCTGTGCGAATCACTGCAAAGTGAGTCGGTTCAGATTTTATAGCGGTCAACCGGTACAGGATCGGTGCGCCCAATATAAGGGCGTAAATCAGCAGGCCCAGTACTCCGCCGACCATTAGCGTATACAGCGGCCAATTGTGTATGTACCCGACTGACTCGGTGAAGGAATGACCAGTGGATGTTTCCCAGCGCATCTCGTGTTTGACACCGATGCCGTTCCCGAATACGGGATGATTCTTGAACATGTCCCAGGCAATTTTGTATTCCTCTACCCGCGACGATACGTTGAAGTCCTTGTCTTTTTCCTTTTCCTTTTCTTTTACCTTTTCCGGTTCTCTTTCTTTTTCCTGTTCTTTTCTGTCGGCAGCCTGCGGCTTGTCCGCCGCCTTTTGTGGTGCAGTCTCTTTACCATCGGTGTTGCTGGACGAGGCAGGTTTCGCGGCGTCGGATTGGGTGTTAATGGTGGCGATAGACTCGATCGACGACGTCGCGATAGGCAATGCGGTTTGTGTCAGTTGGTTCAGGCGGCCGAGCCACACGTCTTGCATGCCGGTGCCAAAAATAAAGGCAATGGCGAAAACACCTTGAACGACAAGACTCGATAGCACTTTAAGCCGTAAGTGTTTGCGCGTGAAAAAGGTATAGAGCGAGAAGAGGCCGATAACAAAAAGCCCACTGATCAGCATGCTGCGTGTAAACGTGATCAGCACGGCGGCCATGCAGAGCAGCGACAGGAAGCTGCCTGCCAGTACCATCTTGCGTTTTGGCGTGCAAGTGCTGACGACATAACCGGCGACCATACCCAGCGGCAGTATCGCGTCGGTCGCCTGCGCCACCACCATCGTGATCCGGTCACGCATCGGGCCCAGTGCCTGGGCGTTGCGCAGCGCTTCTTCCTGATGAATCCTGACCGTTTCACCGTTGACCATGACGGTCCAGTAGGCGTGCCACAAATCGTGATAAAAGTAGTAGAAAACGATATAGCCGGCCGTCAGTAAGATCAGGGTTCCCATTGAGACACCGAGCCAGCGTATGTTGCCTTCCTCTCGGCCGACAAGGGTGCAGACGGGAATCAGGGTGTAGATAAACAGGAAGGGCACTACGCCCCTTATCCAGTCGGCCAGGGGAATATGTTGATGCATCGCTATTGCGAAGTTGAGCAGCAGAAAGCCCATGCCGACCAACAGTGGCGCGGCGAATAGGCGTATGGCCGATTTGAAGCCTTGGGCGCGGAGCAGTTTGATCAGTGCACTCAGAAACACCACCATCAGCAGCGCGGCAAATGCCATTTCCTGGATGCCCACGGACGGGGGGGCAGGTCGCAGGGCGAAGGCCAGCGGAAACAGAGCCAGCAACCCCAGCCACGGCGACATGATGGCAGTCAATACAAGCAAGGCGCTGCCGATAATGGCCAGGTAGAAAAGAGCGCCTTGATCCTGCATGAAAAAAATAGCGACGAGTGTTGCGGCTGTAATAGCAACGCTATTTTTTACGCCGTCATGGTTAGTCATTCCGTAACTCCAGTGTTCTTATCAAGGGCGTATGGCTTTGTAATCACTTGCGGTCTGTCCAATGACCCGGGCCGGAATGCCCACAACGATTGAGTTATCAGGGACGTCTTTCAAGACGACCGCCGAAGCGCCAATCTGGCAGTTGTTGCCGACGGTAATATCCCCAATGATTTTCGCGCCTGCCCCGATGTAGCAGTTGTCGCCGATCACCGGGCAACGGTTAATCTCGCTGGTGACGTAACCCTCTGCCGCGCCAATGGTGATGCTTTGCCCGAGGACGCAGCCGTCGCCGACTTTCGCATTCGCGTGAAGCACGACACCAATGGCGCCGTACGCGAAGATCGTGCCTTTCCCGAGCATTGCGGAGTTCGGAATGTACGAGTTGAACAACAGGAAAATTACATTTCGCACCAGACCCGGTAATACAGGGACTCGATGTCGGTACAGCCAATTACCTACTCGATATAGCTTTACTGCGTTCACGGTTAAAACCTCAACGTGCGTAAGTCGGCGGGTCGAAGCTGAAGGGCTCCTACAGCGATAATCATGAGCGAGCACATATAGAGCACTGCCCAGATCAGGCTGATGTCTGTCAAAAAGATGGCAAGGGGCGAAAGTAACGCGACCCAGAAAACGACCGGCAACTTAATGCCTGGGCGACAGGCCACATGCAAAAACAGCAGGTACGCAGAAAACCCTATGGCGTAGAACAACTGCGCCTGTTTCAGGTCTTGAACGAACAGCAGCATGCCCGCTATGGACAGTGGGGCGATGACAAGGTTCGTCACGATAACTTTGCGGTGCAGGCCACAGGCCACCAGATAGCGTTCCGTGACCACTGCCCAGTAAAGCACCGGCAAGCAGGGCAGCATCACCAGGTAGGCTGAATACTGAGGGAACAGCCAGACCGCCACATAGGCGGATAAACCGACCAGCGCGAAGTAGAAAATAGCGATGGATGTGATGATTCGGTATTGCTCCTGGCGTTGCCCGCCCGAAACAAAAGAGACAAAGACCGCACGGACATTGACGGGAAACAGGCTGGTCGCGGATTGGATGATCGAGACAATCACCCTGAACAGCCCAAGATCGCGCACCGGTAAACTCTTTGAAAGAATGAACGGCAGGATGTTGGTGAAAAGATTGAACACCAGGGTGATGGATACCATTCTCGGCAATAACAGCAACACCCGGTGGCACGTCAGCAACAACTGTTTGCCCATGGGGAGTTTCGCACCGTTGAAAAACAGTACGACCACCGCATACAGGCACGGAATCAAATTGGTCAATATCAGTATGTCGACGATGCTCAGCGGCCATACGCTCAGGTAGCTGAGGAGCAGCGCTGTGAAGAAAACGCAAAGAAATATGATCAGGTAGCCCACGATCCAGCGCTGCAAGCGCAAGCTGAACATCGAGAGCAGGCAGGCCGAGCTCAAGAGCATGACCCCCAACAAGAGTGGGTTGCCGATGTAATCAATCAGGTTCACCGCGTTAAACAGTAAAAAGATCAACGTGGCCATAAACAATGAAGTGACCAGCGTATATTCAGCTTCCACACTGGCAATCAATTGTTCATTAACAATGTCCAAGAGCTTTTGGAATAAAAAAACCAGTACGTTGGCCTTGATGAACGTGCCATACGCTTCAAGGCCGTAGAGGCCTGGAATCACAAAGTTAACCACCAGGCCACTGAAGAGTGTGAGTACCTGGATCAGCAGATTGATCATGCTAGAACCTTTTCAACTTCATCGTGGCAAATACAATTGCATGACCATCCAACAATCGTTATCACCCCCGTTATACAAAAAATCGACGCGATACTCACGAATCGCGCCGATTTGCCAACAGGGTTTGTCAGGCTTTGCTTGCCCAGACACCGCGCGTGTCGATAACTTTGAGTGAAGACAGGCGTGCGCCTGGAATTTGCTTGAACACGCTGTGATCAACCAGCAAAACAACGACATCTGCCGATGACAGCGCGTGCTCAACGTCGCTCAGGGTCGTGATGCCTTCCAGGCGAGCAGGCAACTGCTCAATGTTCGGCTCGACCGCCAGAACGGTACCTGGATGGGAGTTGGCAATGTGTACGGCGATGTCCACGGACGGGCTTTCGCGCAGGTCGTCAATATCCGGCTTGAACGCGAGCCCCAGGCAGGCGACCGTCACATCCCTGGATGTTTTCGACGGGTTTTCCTGCAGGAATTGGCCAATGGCCAGTTGAACCTGATCCAGCACCCACTTTGGCTTGCTGTCATTCACTTCGCGGGCCGTGCGGATCAGGCGCGCCTGATCGGGCGTTTTGCTGACGATGAACCAAGGGTCGACAGCAATGCAGTGGCCGCCCACACCTGGCCCAGGCTGCAAGATATTGACGCGGGGATGATGGTTGGCGAGGCGTATCAATTCCCACACGTTAATGTCGAGTTTGTCGCAGATAATCGACAACTCGTTTGCAAACGCAATGTTCACATCGCGGAAGCTGTTTTCGGTGAGTTTGCACATCTCGGCGGTGCGCGCATTGGTGATGATGCATTCACCTTCAACGAAGGTTTTGTACAGGTCTCGTGCAGCCTCGGAGCATTTGCTGGTCAGCCCGCCGATGATGCGGTCGTTTTCAATCAGTTCACGCAGCACATGGCCTGGCAGCACGCGCTCCGGGCAATGCGCGATGCGAATGTCCGATTCTGTGCCATGGGTTTGCGGGAAGGTCAGGTCAGGGCGGGCAGCGGCCAGCCATGCGGACATTTGTTCGGTTGCGCCGACCGGCGAGGTCGATTCGAGAATGACCAGGTCGCCTTTTTTCAATACCGGGGCGATGGCATGGCTGGCCGATTCGATATAAGAAAGGTCGGGTTCATGATCGCCCTTGAAGGGAGTGGGGACGGCAATCAGAAACGCGTCGGCCGGTTCCGCGACGGTCGTTGCGCGCAAATAACCTTCCGTTACCGCTGCACGCACAACAATGTCCAGGTCCGGCTCAATGATGTGAATCTCGCCGCGATTGATGGTCGCTACCGCTTTGGGGTTAACGTCGACACCGATCACTTTTTTCTTGCGTGCAGCGAAAACTGCTGCCGTTGGAAGTCCGATATAGCCGAGGCCGATAACAGAAACAGTTTCAAAACTCATGAATTAGCCTTCTTGATTCGTGACAGTGCATCGAGAATCCGCGCGGATGCTTTTCCGTCACCATAGGGATTGTGGGCGAAGCTCATTTGACGGTAAGCGTCAGCATCAGTCAGCAGGAGCCGTAATTCGGTGGTGATGACATCAATCTCGGTCCCGACCAGTTTTACGGTGCCTGCTTCGACCGCTTCGGGACGCTCAGTGGTGTCACGCATAACCAGTACAGGTTTACCCAAAGACGGCGCTTCTTC
This sequence comes from Pseudomonas tolaasii NCPPB 2192, assembly GCF_002813445.1. Lineage (NCBI taxonomy): Bacteria > Pseudomonadati > Pseudomonadota > Gammaproteobacteria > Pseudomonadales > Pseudomonadaceae > Pseudomonas > Pseudomonas tolaasii. The sequence continues at coordinate 6,448,701 of NZ_PHHD01000001.1, read as the reverse complement.
CTGAATGCCACCTGAATCACTCAGAATCAGATAAGAGCGATCCATCAGGTAGACAAACGGCAGATAGTCCAGAGGTTCAATCAGGTGGACGTTATCGATGCCGACCAACAGCCGGTTGACGGGTTCGCGCACATTGGGATTGAGGTGAACAGGGTAGACAATTTCAACATCCGGGAATTCTTTCGCGGTATTGATCAGTGCCTGACAGATGTTTTCAAAGCCCCCCCCAAAGCTTTCGCGGCGATGGCCGGTGACGAGGATCACTCGCTTGCCTTCGCCCAAAAATGAAAATTGTTGGAGAAATTGCTGTTTCAGCGTCGGGCTGGTCTTGATTCGTTCGACGACATCCAGCAATGCATCGATGACGGTGTTGCCGGTGACATGAATGCTCTGGGGGTTGACGCCTTCCCTCAGGAGGTTCTGCTTCGAGGTGTCTGTCGGTGCAAAGTGCAGTGCGGCGAGGGCGCCAGTCAGCTTGCGGTTTGCTTCCTCGGGCCACGGTGAGTACAGGTTGCCCGTGCGCAGGCCGGCTTCAACATGAGCGACCGGAATCTGGTGATAGTAGGCCGCCAGGGTCGTCGCGAATGTCGTCGCCGTATCGCCATGAACCAGAACGATGTCGGGCTTGAACGTGGCGAAAACCGCCCGCATTCCCTGCAGGATGGCGCAGGTGACGTCCGTCAGGTCCTGGCCGGACTTCATGATGTTCAAATCAAAGTCGGGAGAGATGTCGAACAGCTTGAGCACTTGATCGAGCATTTCCCGATGCTGGCCGGTTACGCAGACCTTGGCGTCGAACCGCTCATCTTGCGCAAGGCTTAGCGCCAGTGGGGCCATTTTGATTGCTTCAGGACGCGTGCCAAAGACACACAAGGTTTTCAAAGTCATCGCAATACCGCTGCTAAAATAAGGTTCACCGCACGCTTACGACATCATCCGCGGATTAAAGGCATTCATTTTTGATGCATTTTCGCGCCTGTATTGCCCACCAACGGGGCTTGGGGCATCGCAATCAAATAGTAGTCAGGTGTCATCCAGTGGTCGTACCCAAGCGGTTCCGGCAGCCCCGGTCTCAGTCGGCGGCATGCGGAACACTGCGGGTGCGAATCCACACCATTGTCCGGCAAACAGAAAGACAATATTCAAGCAGGTCCGTTCGGACCGGGCTTGCGCCGCCTTTACGGCAGTACACGCTGCTCGGCAAGTAGTCTGCATACTCTAAAATATGCCTTTTCAATTGGATCCAATAACGAGGGTGTGCTGGCTGCAATTGCTTACTTCCGCCTGAAAATGGATAACGGAGTAGCAAATGTGTCGTTGAGTTCAACCGCCCGTCTTATTGATCCGACTGTTCTTTTATAGCGGATACTTCAGTTCTTGTCTCTTTGATCCGCACCGCTGCGAAGAACAAAAAAACTGCGCCGAGTATAACCTTGGTGCGGACTTGTTTTCCAAGAGGGGAATGGAACGGGCGTTCGATATGAATTCCCTGAACACGTGTGGCATTGCGCGTTAAATCATGTCGCCGCGCATCTGCATAACCCTCTATTCCTTTGAGGAGTGATATCAAAATGTCATCTCTTAATTGGGAGAAAGCCGTTTTTGGGCTTTTCAATTGAAACTGTTGCTATGCTTGCTAACCATTTAGTCAGCGCTGCGCAATTCGTGCAAAGCCTGTGAGTATGCCACAGGTGCGCCATTTTTTGCGGCACGTTCAAGCACGCTGACTTCGCAATGCCTTGTGGGCGTGGAATTTTTTTTTGCGTGACAAGGGAATTCAGAGGAATTGCGCCCCAACACGGGTATTATCCCTCACAACGTTTTCAGCGGACGCCATACGCTGCCATGACGGTTTCCGCACAGGCACGCGACAGGCACGCGGCATTTGTCCCAAGGGGTAGGCGTTGCGGAAGTTGAATTTTCTGAAGGTGATTTTTGATGCGGTTGTCGCGCCTGTACAGATTCTGTTCAGCATAGGTAGCTCATCGTGGATCATTATTTACGTTGATTCGTGGGCAAGGTTTTGATTTCAGGAGCTTGAAAAAGTGTTCGATAGGGGCATGGATAGGATGAGAGTTTTTTTATTGAGTCTTCCGCGCCGCCACAAGCGCATTCTTCAGGTGCTCGCCGATATTATTTTGGTGTGGATTTCGTTATGGATGGCGTTTGTGGTTCGTTTGGGTATCGCCGAAATGGACGAGCCCATCCAGCGATATCTGTGGTTGTTCGTGAGCGCACCGATTGTCGCCATTCCCCTGTTTGTTCGCTTCGGGATGTACCGGGCGGTAATGCGTTATTTCGGTAATGACGCACTTATTACCATTATCAAGGCGGTCAGCCTTTCATCACTTATTCTTGGCCTGGTGGTCTACTTCTACAGTAATCACCAGTACGTTGTTCCCCGCTCGGTCATTTTCAACTATTGGTGGCTGTGCCTCATCACCGTCGGGGGATTACGCTTGGCCATGCGCCAGTATTTCCTGGGTGACTGGTTTGCCGCATCGCAACACGTTCCTTTTGCAAATCGTGACGATGGTTTGACCAAAGTCGCCATTTATGGGGCAGGGGCTGCAGGTAACCAACTCGTCGCCGCGTTGCGCATGGGCCGCATCATGCGGCCGGTTGCTTTTATCGATGACGACGGCGGTATCGCGGGCCGGGTCATATCCGGGTTGCAGGTCTACAAGCCCAAGCACATCCAGCAGATGATCGACTCCACAGGCGCCCAGCAAATACTACTGGCCGTTCCCTCGGCCACGCGCGGGCGCCGCCGTCAGATCCTCTCTAATCTGGAGCAGTTCCCACTGCATGTACGCAGCGTTCCGGATTTCATGGCCCTGGCCAGCGGGCGTGTCAAGGTTGACGATATTCAAGAAGTTGACATTGCCGATTTGCTCGGGCGTGACGCAGTCCCGGCCCAGGAAGATTTGCTGGAGCGATGCATCGTTGGCCAGTCTGTACTGGTAACCGGCGCGGGTGGATCCATCGGGTCGGAACTGTGCCGGCAAATTCTGGCGTTGAAACCCAAGACGCTACTCTTGTTCGAGCACAGCGAATTTAACCTCTACAGTATTTTTTCCGAACTTGAACGTCGCGTTGCACATGAGTCCTTGCCGATCAAGTTGCTCCCGATTCTGGGGTCGGTGCGTGATGAGCGCAAACTGCTTGACGTCATGAAGAGCTGGCATGTCGATACGGTCTATCATGCGGCTGCGTACAAGCATGTGCCGATTGTCGAGCACAATATTGCCGAAGGCGTTCTGAATAATATTATCGGTACTGTGAACACTGCCCAGGCTGCATTGAAAGCGGGCGTGGTGAACTTCGTATTGATCTCCACCGACAAGGCCGTTCGCCCAACCAATGTAATGGGAAGCACCAAGCGCCTTGCCGAGTTGGCCCTGCAAGCGCTCAGCCTTGAAAAGGCTCCAGTGATGTTCGGTGACAAATCGGGTATCGCGTGTGTAAACAAAACCCGCTTCACGATGGTCAGGTTCGGCAACGTATTGGGTTCTTCCGGTTCCGTGATTCCACTCTTTCACCGGCAGATCAAGGCCGGTGGCCCGTTGACGGTCACTCATCCCAAAATCACCCGTTACTTCATGACGATTCCGGAAGCCGCGCAACTGGTTATCCAGGCCGGCTCCATGGGGCAGGGGGGAGACGTGTTCGTTCTGGATATGGGTGAACCGGTAAAAATTACCGAGCTGGCAGAAAAGATGATTCACCTGTCGGGCCTGAGCGTGCGTTCTGACACAAACCCTCATGGAGACATCGCCATAGAGTTCACGGGCTTGCGTCCGGGCGAGAAGCTGTATGAGGAGTTACTGATCGGTAATAACGTGGTCGCCACTCAACATCCGATGATCATGAGTGCCAACGAAGATCATCTGGCGTGGGATGTACTCAAGCGCAAACTCGCTGAACTGCTTTCGGCGGTGGATGAGGATGACTACGCCCGCGTTCGCCAACTGCTGCGCGAGACCGTCAGCGGCTATGCGCCAGACGGGGAGATCGTCGACTGGATTTACCAGCAACGGCGGCTCGAACCCTGATCTTACATGCGGTAACGTAGCCAACTTTGACTCTCAATGAACATCACCTAAGTTTGAAAGGCAGCTTTGGAAAAGCTGCTTTTCTTCTACTGATTTCATGGAGCGTCACCGATGCAAAACACCTACATCTCTTCGCTGATCTTTGCCGTCCTCACCAGCCTCTCCGTAGCCTCTCACGCTGCTCCCTCCGTCAAGCCCGAGGCTAGCGCACCTGTCACCGCGCAGGTGGCCAAGGTCGAAGCCATCACCCAGGTCAACCTCAACGCCGCCGACGCCGAGACCCTGCGTCGCGACCTGTTCGGTATCGGCGCGGCCAAGGCCAAGGCGATCGTCGCCTACCGGGACAGCAACGGTCCGTTCACCGCGGTCGATGAGTTGTTGGAGGTCAAGGGTATCGGCAAGGCGTTACTGGAAAAAAATCGTGACAGGCTCGCAATCAATTGAGGATGTGAGCACACCGCAAAAGGCCGGTCATTGACCGGCCTTCCCGTCTTCGCAAACCTGATCTTTCAATGCGTCGCGCACGACCTCCATGATCCGTGCCGCCATTTGCGGATTTTCCACACTTCTGGCCAGCACCAGCGCGCCCACCAGGGTCGACATCACGACCAGGCTTTCTTCATCAGCCTTTTCGCTTTTGAGTGCCGATTCAACCTGCTTCAACCGCGCTTCCAATACCGCATCTGTCGTGGAGCTATGCTGACCACGAAGGCCCAATTCGGATGACATGGTCGGCAGTGGGCAGCCTTGGTCGGGTGAAGTCAGGTGCCACTCGGACAGGTAGCTGTCGATGAATGCGTGCAGAGGACGCTCTTGAGTAAACAGCGCCTCGCAATGTGCATCCAGTTCTGCCGCCGCAGCCTGAAGGGCTTTCTCCACCAACTCATCTTTGGATTTGAAGTGCGCGTAGAACCCGCCATGTGTCAGGTTCAGCGCCTTCATCAGCGGCTGCAGGCCGGTGGCGCCTATGCCGTCGCGGCGAAAGCGCACGGAGGCTTCCTTGATGATGCGTTGATGGGTCTGGGCTTTATGATCGGGTGAGTAGCGCATGGGACTGCCTCGGAAACGTGCTGGCATTTTAACCAACCTGGAGCTTTTTTACCCGTCGAGGCAACGGTAGGCACCGTTGGCATGGAACGTGATTGGGTTTACTACAGTGATTGTTCAACAATCGGATAGTGAAATGACCCTTAGTTTGTCTCTGGCTGATCAAATTGCCCTGGAACTGCGTGCCGACATTATCGGCGGCCGCTTGTTGCCCGGCATGGCGCTGGTCGAAGTCGACCTGGTGAAAGCCTATAACGCCTCGCGCAACACCATCCGTGAGGCCTTGCACCGCCTGGGCCAGGAAGGGCTCACCCGCTATGTGCGCAATAAGGGCGTGATGGTGCGGCAATTGGAGCGTGAAGAAGTGCGCGATCTCTTCGTGGTGCGCCGCACCCTCGAGTTGCAGGCCATCGCCGGGAGCGGTGCACTGACTGACGACCAGGCCGGGCACATGCAAAACGCCATCGAGGCCACCACGCTGGCCCGTGAACGTGAAGACTGGCGGGCGGTCGCCACCCACAGCCTGCTGTTTCATCAGCGGATTGTCGGGTTGATGCGTAGCCCTTTGTTCGATGAGTTTTTCGCCCAGGTGATCGCCCAATTGCGCCTGGTGTTTTGCGCAGCCCCGGATGAACAACGTTTCCAGCTGCCCTGGTTGGAGCGGGACCGCGAGATTTATGCGTTGCTGGCCAAGGGTGACAAGCCCGCGGCGCAAGAAGCGATGAGCGTGTACCTGCAGGATTCGGAACGCCTTTCCCTGGCATTGTTTGACCACCCTTGATGGAGGACCGCCCCATGTACAAAGACTATCCGGCTGCTTATCAGGTCAGCAAAGGTTCGGCGCTGCAGGTCGACACGGCGTTCTACGAGCGCATCCGCGACCGGGCTGACCAGCGTACGTTGATCGAGCAGTTCGAAGTGCCGATTCGCACGGGCAGGGCGTGGAAAGTGCCGGCAGGCCATGTGTTTCGTGTCACCACGCCTGTGGGCCCGCAGGTGGGTGACTTCAACGTGTGGAATGCCAATGATCCGCGCGAACGCTTGTGGGCTGCCCGGACGCGCCAGTTGCAAGGCGCCCATGTCAGCACCCATGACCGCCTGTGGTCGAACCTGCCGTTCCTGCGCCCATTGGTGACCATCACCGATGACAGCCTGGCGGCTTACGGCATCGACGAACACGGCGGCCGCCTGCATGACTTGCTCGGCACGCGCTGTGATCCTTATGTAAACCGCATGCTGACCGGTGAGGATTTCCACCATCACTGCCATTCGAACCTGACGCGTGCCGTACTGCCCCACGGCCTGACGGAGTTCGACGTGCATGACGTGCTGAACATCTTCCAATGCACCGGTCTCAACCATGACGATATGTACTTCATGAAAGCCTGCCCGGCGCAGAAGGGCGATTACCTGGAGTTTTTTGCCGAAATCGATTTGCTGTGCGCATTGTCGACTTGCCCGGGTGGCGACTTGTCGCTGCCCATGTGGGGGCCGGACGCGCAGGACCCGCTGACGGTGTGCCGCCCGCTGGGTGTCGAAATCTACAGGTTGGATGAGGCATTGCTCAAGGGCTGGAGCCAGCCGGAACGTGCTGCCTATAAAGGGCAGCACGGTTTGCATATTGCCAAGGCGGCCTGGGAGTAAACCGGCCTAGCGGTCCTGCGCATCCTTGGCGTCGGCCTGGGCGTTGCGCTCGGCCACGCGTTTGCGTTGTTCGTCGGTGAGTTCCACCTTGTTGGCGCTGTCACGCAGCATCATCAAACCACCGACGATCGACCCGATCGCGACCACCATAATCAACCACGCGTACCACGGCATAAGGCTCTCCTTGAGGCGGATCACCGTGGGAGAATTTTCCCACGGTAATAACTGCTTTGAGCTACAGGCTTTCTCAGTAGTTCATTGTAGGCCTGTTCCGCCTTGTCGGCCTCAGAGCCCTGTCAGCATGGCATCTGCCGGGGCATCCGCGCGGTCTTGCGCGGTCAACTGGAAGTAGATGAAGCCCGCGACCATGAAGCCCAGGAAAATCAGCCCGATCAGCGCGTTGAACCACGCCATGGCCACCAGGCACACCACTGCCAGGATCAGTGCGATGCCCGGCACGATCGGGTAACCCGGCGCGCGGAAGGTGCGCTCCAGCAACGGTTCGGTTTTGCGCAGCTTGAACAGACTGAGCATGCTCATGATGTACATCACGATGGCACCGAATACCGCCATGGTGATCATCGCCGCGGTCAGCGTCATGCCGCCCAGGTTGATCAAACCGTCGCTGTAGATCGCGGCAATGCCCACCACGCCACCGGCGATGATTGCCCGGTGGGGTGTCTGAAAACGCGACAGTTTGGCGAGGAAAGACGGCAGGTAACCGGCGCGGGCGAGGGCGAAAAACTGGCGCGAGTAGCCCAGGATAATGCCGTGGAAGCTCGCCACCAAGCCAAACAGGCCGATCCACACCAGCATGTGCAGCCAGCCCGAGCTGTCACCGACCACGGTTTTCATGGCCTGTGGCAGTGGATCATTGATGTTCGACAGCGTGCGCCAGTCGCCCACGCCGCCGGCAAAAAACATCACCCCCATGGCCAGGACTACCAGAGTGAGGATGCCGCTGATGTAGGCTTTTGGAATGGTGCGCTTGGGATCTTTCGCTTCTTCCGCCGCCATGGCTGCGCCTTCGATGGCAAGGAAGAACCAGATGGCAAAGGGAATGGCCGCAAACATCCCGGCAATTGCCGGGGCGCCGAAGTGATCGGAACCGGCCCAGCCATTGAGCGCAAAGTTGCTGAAGCTGAACGCCGGGGCGACCACGCCCATGAACACCAGCAATTCGGCGACGGCGAGCACGCACACCACCAGTTCGAACGTGGCGGCGAGCTTCACTCCGAGAATATTCAGGCCCATGAACACGATGTAAGCGCCGACGGCTGCGTGCTTCGGGTCCAGTGCGGGAAACTGCACATTCAGATACGCGCCGATCGCCAAGGCAATCGCCGGTGGGGCAAACACAAACTCGATCAACGTCGCCAGGCCGGCGATCAACCCGCCTTTCTCGCCGAAGGCGCGGCGGCTGTAGGCAAACGGTCCGCCCGCGTGAGGAATTGCGGTGGTCAGTTCGGTGAAACTGAAGATAAAGCAGGTGTACATCGCCGCGACCATCAACGAGGTCACCAGAAAGCCCAATGTACCGGCGACGCCCCAGCCATAGCTCCAGCCGAAATACTCGCCGGAAATCACCAGCCCCACGGCAATACCCCACAGGTGCAAGGTGCCCAAGGTGGGTTTGAGTTGTGTGTTCATTGTGTTGCTCTCCCTGAACCGGTTGGATTGATTCAAGGTGTTGCAGCGGGCATGCCAGCCCGCAGAATCCTGTCGTAAAGGCGCGCAGCTGTCGCCACGGGAACGGTTTGGCGTTTGAATTTTGCCTGCTTTGCACCAGATAAGTGCTGTGTTGACTGAACTGGCGCCTTCGCGGGCAAGCCCGCTCCCACATTCGGGCGATGCCAGGCATAACCACGCGCTTCAGTGTGGGAGCCGAGCTTGCCCGCGATGAGGCCCTCCAGCCCGCCACACCCCCCCTGTAAACCCCGCATAAACCCACTCTTTACGCCGTCTTTACGCCCCGCCCGCACCCTCGCTCTCGTTCCTTTACGCCACTCCTGCCGACAATTGCCCCACACGCGGCAATCGCCGCAAAACGGAGAGACTTCCATGAGCGTTCTGGACGGGGTGTCACTGCTATTGGCCGTGGCACTGTTCATTTATCTGCTGGTTGCGCTGTTACGCGCGGATCGGAACTAGGAGCTGGCCATGCACAGTTATGACTATTGGCTGATCATTGCCTTCTTCGCGGTGGTGCTGATTCCGGCCCCGGCCCTGGGGCGCTTTTATTACAACGTGATGGAGGGGCGACGCACCTGGCTCACGCCGGTATTCGGCCCCGTGGAGCGCGCGTGTTATCGCCTGTCGGGCGTCGACGAGCATCAGGAACAAAGCTGGCAGAAATACACGCTGGCCTTGTTGGCATTCAATCTGGCCGGCTTTGTGTTGCTGTTTGTGATCCTGCTGTTCCAGGACTATCTCCCACTGAACCCGCAGAAGTTGCCCGGCCAGGAATGGACGTTGGCCTTCAACACCGCGGTCAGTTTCATGACCAACACCAACTGGCAGTCCTACAGCGGTGAAGCCTCCCTGAGCTACCTCAGCCAGATGGCCGGCCTGACTGTGCAGAACTTCGTCAGCGCCGCCACCGGCCTTGCAGTCCTGGTCGCGCTTTGCCGTGGGATCGGTCGCAAATCCACCAAGACCCTGGGTAACTTCTGGGTCGACATGACCCGCGCCACCCTCTACGGCCTGCTGCCGTTGTGCCTGGTGCTGGCGTTGTTTCTGGTGTGGCAGGGTGTGCCGCAAACTTTTGCTCACTACGTGGATGCCGTGACGATGCAAGGTGCGGATCAAGTGATCCCGCTGGGTCCGGCCGCGAGCCAGATTGCGATCAAGCAGCTGGGTACCAACGGCGGCGGCTTCTTCGGCGTCAACTCGGCGCACCCGTTTGAAGACCCGACCGCATGGGCCAACCTGTTCGAGCTGGCGGCGATCATTCTGATCCCGGTGGCGCTGGTGTTCACCTTCGGCCACTACGTCAAAGACCTGCGCCAGAGCCGCGCCATCCTGGGCTGCATGCTCGCGCTGTTCCTGATCGGCGGCGCGACCTCGCTGTGGGCCGAATACCAGCCCAACCCGACCCTGAACAACCCGGCGGTGGAGCAAACCGCACCGCTGGAAGGCAAAGAGGCACGCTTCGGCACCACCGGCACCGTGTTGTGGTCGGTGACCACCACGGCGGCGTCCAACGGTTCGGTCAACGGCATGCAAGACAGCCTCAACCCGCTCAGCGGTATGGTGGCGCTGGTCAACATGATGGTCGGCGAAGTGATCTTCGGCGGCGTCGGCGCCGGCATGTACGGCATGTTGCTCAACGTGCTGATCGCGGTGTTCCTCGCCGGCTTGATGATCGGCCGCACCCCGGAATACCTGGGCAAGAAACTCCAGGCCAAGGAAGTGCAACTGCTGGTGGTGACCTTGCTGGTGATGCCGGTTGGCGTGCTCGTACTCGGCGCCATCGCGGCCAGCCTGCCTGGCCCGGCGGGTGCCATCAGTAACCCTGGCCCCCACGGTTTCAGCCAGTTGCTCTACGCCTACACCTCGGCCAGCGCCAACAACGGCTCGGCGTTCGGGGGCTTCAGCGCCAACACCGCATTCCACAACCTGATGCTGGGCCTGGGCATGTTGATCGGCCGCTTTGGCTACATCCTCCCGGTACTGGCCCTGGCCGGCAGCCTGGCGATGAAGAAAACCGCACCGATCGGCCAAAACAGCTTCCCAACCCACGGCCCGCTGTTCGTGACCCTGTTGACCGTGACCATTTTGCTGGTGGGCGGCCTGACCTTCCTGCCGACGCTGGCACTGGGCCCTATCGCTGAACACTTGAGCATGGGCTTCTGAGGGATATGAAAATGAATATGCCTGCAAAAAACGCCGCTCCCGTGACGACTCAGGAGCCCGCCAAAACCGCCATCTCCGCCCTGTGGCGCCCGGCACTGGCCCAGGCGTTCGTCAAGCTGGACCCGCGCCAGTTGCAACGTTCGCCGGTGATGCTGGTGGTCGAATTGACCGCCATCCTCACCACCGTGTTGTGCTTTGTGCCCGACACTGCCGTGCCGACTTATGTTGCGGTGCAAATCGCCGTGTGGCTGTGGTTTACCGTGCTGTTCGCCAACTTTGCCGAAGCCCTCGCCGAAGGGCGTGGCAAGGCGCGGGCCGACAGTCTTAAAGCGGGCAGCGAAGGCCTCAGTGCACGCCGCAAGGAAGCCGACGGCAGCTTCAAGGTCGTGCCGGCCACCAGCCTGCGCAAAGGCGATGTGGTGCGCGTTGCCGCCGGGGAAATGATCCCCGGTGACGGCGAAGTCATCGAAGGCATCGCGGCGGTCAACGAAGCGGCAATCACCGGCGAATCCGCGCCGGTCATCCGCGAGTCCGGCGGCGACCGCTCGGCGGTGACCGGCAACACTCGGCTGGTGTCGGACTGGCTGCTGATCCGCATCACCGCCAACCCCGGCGAATCCACGCTGGACCGCATGATCGCGCTGGTGGAAGGCGCCAAACGCCAGAAAACCCCCAACGAAGTCGCGCTGGATATCTTGCTGATCGGCTTGACCCTGATTTTCCTGCTGGTGGTGGTGACCCTGCAGCCGTTCGCCCACTTCGCCAATGGCAGCCTGCCGCTGGTGTTTCTGGTCGCACTGCTGGTCACGCTGATTCCTACCACCATCGGCGGCTTGTTGTCGGCCATCGGTATCGCCGGTATGGACCGCCTGGTGCGCCTCAACGTCATCGCCAAATCCGGCCGCGCGGTGGAAGCGGCGGGGGACGTGCATGTGTTGCTGCTGGACAAGACTGGCACCATCACGTTTGGTAACCGTCGTTGTGCGGCGGTGATCGCTGCGCCGGGCGTCAGCGGTCGTGACTTGGCCGAAGGTGCGTTGCTGGCCTCCCTGGCGGACGACACGGCGGAAGGCAAATCCATCGTCGAATACCTGCGCGCCTTGCACCCGCAGGCCGAGCCGACCCTGGACGAGTTGACCTCCGTGCCGTTCAGTGCCGAAACCCGTTTGTCCGGTGTCGACTACCAGGGCCGCGTGTTCCGCAAAGGCGCCGTGGATTCGTTGCTGGCCTTTATCGGTCAACAGCGCCGTGATCTGCAACCGGCACTGTCTCGTGAAATCGACAAGATCGCCCAAAGCGGTGGCACCCCCTTGCTGGTGTGCGCCGACGGCAAACTGCTGGGTGCCATTCACCTCAAGGACGTGGTCAAGCCCGGCATCCGCGAGCGTTTCGCCGAACTGCGCAAACTGGGCATCCGCACCGTGATGGTCACCGGCGACAACCCGCTGACCGCCGCCGCGATTGCCGCCGAGGCGGGCGTGGATGATGTGCTGGCCGAAGCCACCCCGGAGAAAAAACTCGCGCGCATTCGCCACGAGCAGAACGATGGCCGCCTGGTTGCCATGTGCGGCGACGGCGCCAACGACGCCCCGGCGCTGGCCCAGGCTGACGTCGGCATGGCCATGAACGACGGCACCCAGGCCGCCCGCGAAGCCGCCAACATGGTTGATCTCGACAGCGATCCGACCAAGTTGCTCGACGTGGTACAGATCGGCAAGGAATTGCTGGTCACCCGTGGCGCGCTGACCACCTTTTCCATCGCCAACGACGTGGCCAAATACTTCGCGATCCTGCCGGCGCTGTTTGCCTCGATCTACCCGCAACTGGGCGTGCTCAACGTGATGCACCTGCAGAGCCCGCAGAGCGCGATCCTCTCGGCCATCGTGTTCAACGCCTTGATCATCGTGGTGCTGATCCCTCTGGCGCTGCGCGGCGTGCGCGTGCAGGCGGCGAGTGCGGCGGCGTTGCTGCGCCGCAACCTGCTGATCTACGGGCTGGGCGGGATTCTGGTGCCGTTTGTGGGCATCAAGGCCATCGACATGCTGCTGACTGCGCTGCACCTGGTGTAACTGACCGGCACTGTGTGTGGTGAGGGAGCAAGCTCCCTCGCCACAGTGGTTACTCGATTTATTGAGGATTTCAAGATGACTAACATGATCCGTCCGGCCCTGAGCCTGCTGGTTCTGATGACCCTGATCACCGGCGTGGCCTACCCGCTGGTGGTGACCAGCGTGGCGCAAGTCGCCTTCCCGGACCAGGCCAATGGCAGCCTGGTGCGCGATGCCAGCGGCAAGGTACGCGGCTCCAGCCTGATCGCCCAGGACTTTACCGGTGATGGCTGGTTCCACCCACGGCCCTCCGCCGGTGCGTTTGCGACGGTTTCCAGCAGCGCCAGCAACCTGGGGCCCAGCAACCCGGCCTTGGCCACACGCATCTTTGACGATGCCAACAAACAGCTGGTCCCTGGCCAAGGCCCGGTGCCTTTGGCCTCGCTGACTACCTCCGGCAGCGGTCTTGATCCACACTTGCCACCACAGGCGATTGCCTATCAACTGGCGCGGGTGGCGGCGGCGCGGAATGTGCCGGTGTCTACACTCCAGCGCCTGCTGGATGAACACATCGAAAGCCCATTGGTGGGCCCACCGGTGGTAAACGTGCTGGCGCTGAACATGGCGCTGGAAAAGTTGTAAGCAGTGATGCCGTCATCGCGGGCAAGCCCGCTCCCACGGCTGGAATGCATTTCCCTGTGGGAGCCGGGCTTGCCCGCGATGGCGGCCTGAGAGATTCGAAATACACACCTGAAGGAACCGCAAAGCATGAGCGACTCCGGCCGCGCCGATGCCCTGTTAGCCGAACTGCCACGGGACGGCCGTGGCCGGCTCAAAGTCTTCCTCGGTGCCGCGCCGGGCGTGGGCAAGACCTACGCCATGCTCCAGGCCGCCCACACGCAGTTGCGCCAGGGTGTGCGCCTGATTGCCGGGGTAGTCGAAACCCATGGCCGCGCCGAAACCGAAGCCTTGCTTGGCGGCCTGCCGCAGCAACCTTTGCTGCGCAGCGAATACCGCGGCGTGATGCTCGAAGAAATGGACCTCGACGGCCTTCTCGCGGCCAAGCCCAAGTTGGTGCTGGTCGACGAACTGGCCCACAGCAATGCCCCCGGCAGCCGCCATGAAAAACGCTGGCAAGACATCCAGGAATTGCTCGCCGCCGGTATCAACGTGTTCACCACGGTTAACGTCCAGCACCTGGAAAGCCTTAACGATCAAGTGCGTGGCATCACCGGCGTGCAGGTGCGTGAAACCCTGCCGGACTGGGTGTTGCAAGAAGCCGACGAACTGCTGCTCATCGACCTGCCGTCACGGGAATTGTTGGAGCGCCTGCGCGACGGCAAGGTGTATGTGCCGGAACAGGCCCGCGCGGCCATCGATGCGTTTTTCACCCAGACCAACCTGATGGCCCTGCGCGAACTGGCGATGCAGACCGCCGCGGCCCACGTCGATGATGATTTGGCTCAAGGCTATCGCCAGCTTGGCCAGGCCGCACCGGCGGTGCGCGGGCGCCTGCTGGTGGGCGTCGATGGCGACGCCCAGGCCGAGCGCCTGGTACGCCACGCCAGCCGCGTGGCCCAGCGTCGGCATTTGCCGTGGAGCCTGGTGCACATCGACAACGGCCGCGCGCGGGACGAGCAGTCGCGCCTGCGCCTGCAAAACGCCCAGCAACTGGCCGAGCGTTTGGGCGGTGAAGTGGTGTTGCTGCGCGCGGGGGAGGTGGCGAAGACCCTGATCCAGCACGCCGCCGAACGCCGCGCCAGCCTGGTGTTGGTGGGACAGTCGCGGATGCGCTGGCGGCGCCGCTTGTTCGGTGGCGGGTTGGCCGCACGGTTGCTGCGCAATGCGCGGGGCCTTGAAATCAACGTGCTCGACAGCGACGACATTCCCGCGCCGCCGCGCCTGCCGGATCTACGCGGCCTGGTGTGGTTCGATTATGGCCTGGCAGTGGTGGCGACCGTGGTCGCGGCGGCGCTGGCCTGGGCTGTGTCGAGCATTTTGCCGCTGCCGAACATCTCGCTGGTCTTTCTCGCAGCCGTGTTGCTGGTGGCGGTGCGCAGCAGCCTCGGGCCGTCCTTGGCCTGTGCGGCGCTGTCGTTCCTGACCTATGACTTCCTGTTTATCCCGCCCAATTTCTCATTTGCCATCCAGCGCGAAGAAGACGTGTTGACCCTGTTGTTCTTCCTGCTGATGGCGGCCTTGACCGGCAACCTCGCCGCCCGCCAACGTCGACAGTTGCAGGCGTTGCGCGACACCCAGGAAGAAACCAGCGAGTTGCTCGACCTGTCGCGCAAACTCACCGCCGCCACCGACCGCCAAGCCGTGATCAGCGCCGCCGCCCATCATCTTGAAGGCTGGAGTGACCTCGACCTGTGCCTGGTCAATCGCGACGGGCAGGGTGGCTGGAAGGTCGAAACCGGCGCCGCGCTGAACCTTACTGAAGCCGAGCGCGCCGCCGCCGACTGGGCCTGGCAGCACGATCAACCGGCGGGCATGGGCACCGGTACCTTGCCGTTCGGGCGTTGGTGGTGGTGGCCGCTGTCGGGTGAGGAGGGGCCGCTGGGCTTGTTGGGCGTCAGTCCCAAACCGGGTCTGGAGTTGAGCGGTCAACGTCGTCGTTTGCTGACCGCTTTGAGCCAGCCGCTGGCGCAAGCGTTGGCGCGGGCGCAACTGGCGCAGGAGCTGGAGTCTGCACGCCTGCACGGTGAAACCGAGCAACTGCGCAGTGCTTTGCTCGCCTCGGTGTCCCACGATTTGCGCACACCGCTGACGGCCATGCGCGGCAGTATCGACAGCTTGTTGGCGCTCGGCGAAGCCATTCCCCTGGATGATCGCCGCGAGCTGCTTGAGGGCACTCGCGATGAGGCCGAACGCCTGGACCGTTATATCCAAAACTTGCTGGACATGACACGGCTGGGGCACGGCGCCCTTAAACTGGCGCGCGACTGGGTCTCGCCGGGCGATATTGTCGGCAGCGCCCTGGGTCGCTTGCGTGCGGTGCTGGCGCCGTTGCAAGTGCAGACCGACGTGCCCACCGAACTGCCGTTGCTGTATGTCCACGCCGCGTTGATTGAGCAGGCGCTGGTCAATGTGCTGGAAAACGCCGCGCGTTTCTCGCCCGTCCAAGGCCGTTTGGAGGTGAGCGCCGGTGTGGCCGATGACCAGTTGTTTTTTGCCGTGGCCGATGAAGGACCGGGGATTCCCGAGGACGAGCGCGCGAAGATTTTCGATATGTTCTACACCGCCGCGCGTGGGGATCGAGGCGGGCAGGGCACCGGGCTGGGGCTGGCGATTTGTCAGGGCATGGTCGGTGCGCACGGTGGGCGTATCAGTGTTGCCGACGGAATCGAGGGGCGCGGCACCTGTATCACTTTGTTCCTGCCTTTGCCGACTCAGCCTGGCCTGGAACGCGAGCCTTGAGCTACCCTCTTTTCTCCACGGATTTTGATTGGACACCATGAGCCAGACCGCGACGATTTTGGTCATTGACGACGAACCGCAGATCCGCAAGTTCTTGCGCATCAGCCTGGCCTCCCAGGGCTACAAGGTGATCGAGGCCGGCACCGGCAACGAGGGTCTGGCTCAAGCGGCGCTGAGCAAACCGGATTTACTGGTGCTCGACCTCGGCCTGCCCGACATGGACGGCCAGCAAGTGCTGCGCGAATTTCGCGAGTGGTCGACGGTGCCGGTGTTGGTGTTGTCGGTGCGCGCGAGTGAAGGCCAGAAGGTTGAAGCCCTGGACGGCGGCGCCAATGACTACGTGACCAAACCGTTTGGTATCCAGGAATTTCTCGCGAGGGTCCGCGCGTTGCTGCGCCAGGCGCCAGCGGGGGAGGCTCAGGAAGCCGCCTTGCGTTTCGGTCCTTTGACGGTGGACCTGGCTTATCGCCGGGTCCTTCTGGACGGCGCCGAAGTGGCTCTCACCCGCAAGGAGTACGCGGTGCTGGCGCAATTGGCGCGACATCCCGGCCGGGTGATTACCCAACAGCAACTGCTGAAGGATATCTGGGGGCCGACCCATACCGAGGACAGCCATTATTTGCGCATTGTGGTGGGGCACTTGCGCCAAAAACTGGCGGATGACCCGACCCAGCCACGGTTTATCGTGACCGAGGCGGGAGTGGGGTATCGGTTGTTGAATGCCTGAGTGTGTGGGCACCTGATTCGGCCTCATCGCAGGCAAGCCAGCTCCCACATTTTGACTGCGTTCACAGTTCAAGGTGGGAGCTGGCTTGCCTGCGATGAGGCCATCCGCATCACCCGGAATTCAGCGTTGCTCACTCTCATACCGGTCCAATGTGTCACTGGCAATTTCCCGCCCCAACGCGATCAGCTCCGGCGCCTTGTAAAACTCGAAAAACCGGCACACCCGTTTCGGCACGTTGATCAGCACATCCGGCGGGTAGCCGGCAATTTTGTATTGCGCCAACGACGTCTGCATCACCTCGAAGCTCTGGTTAATCAAATCCAGCAGCGACGCGGGCCCGACGTTGTCGATGATGAACGAGCCGGTCGCCGATTTGGGTGCGCCTTCCTTTTCCGGCGCAGCGGCGGGTTGCTGGGCCTCGGGCTCGGCCGAGTCCAGCCACGGGTTGATCTCGGCGGCCTGGGCCTGCAACGCCTCTTGCTCCAGTTTCATCAACTGCTCAGCCTGTTTGCGCCGAAATGGCAGGTGCGAGCCCAATGATTTCGCCAGGCTGTTGAAGCGGCTTTTGAACGCCGGCGGGCGCGGTATCACCGGCAAATGGTAGTGCTTCTGGTTGGTGGCGTTGAGGTTGACTGCGATGATCAGGTCACAGTGGCTCGACACCACCGGCACGATGGGCAGCGGGTTGAGCAGGCCGCCATCCACCAGCATGCGGTTGCCTTGCATCACCGGCGTAAACAGGCTGGGAATCGCTGCGGAGGCGCGCATGGCCTGGTGCAGGCAGCCTTCCTGAAACCAGATTTCCTGTTGGTTGGTAAGGTCCGTGGCAACGGCGGTGTAGGGGATGCGCAGCTCTTCAATATTGATTTCGCCGACGATCTTGCGGATTTGCCCGAAGACCTTTTCGCCACGAATGGCGCCGAGGCGAAAGCTCACATCCACCAGGCGCAACACATCCAGATAGTCGAGGCTTTCGATCCAGTTGCGGTAGTCGTCCAGCTTGCCGGCGGCGTAGATTCCACCCACCACGGCGCCCATTGAGCAGCCGGCGATGCAGGCGATGTCGTAACCGCGCCGTTCGATTTCCTCGATCACGCCGATATGGGCGTAACCCCTGGCCCCACCTGAACCCAGTACCAAGGCAACACGTTTATTCATGGTCGATGTCCCTTCCAAGGCAGGTGCCCACAATGCACCTTTTGAGGGGCACGCTTCAATCTTCGCAACGCCGGCAATATTTTCTCAGGATAGACACGGTGCTCGGGTATGCTTTGGCGATAGGCGCTTTGGATTTGAGGCTGACTGACAAGGCACTTTTCCTTGTAGGCAACGTCTACACCCTACGACTGTTTTTCTTTTTTTGAGGTGTCATCGATGAAAGCCTGGATGTGTGTGCCTGTGATCGTGTTGGCCCTGGCCGGTTGTGCCGGGAAAACCGCGTACCGCGACAGCTGTGGCACGCAACTGGATGCAGCCTGGCACGAACTGGACCTGGCCAAGGCCGAAGGTTTCGCCGGTACCGTGAGCTATTCCAAGGCCTTGTCCTTGCTGACCGGCGCCAAGACCCAGCAACAATTCGAAGCGTTTGAAGGCTGTTCCAACAAAGCCGAGAAAGCGCGGTTCTATATTCGTGAGTCGCGCGCCGGCCGTTAATCGTTAGCTGCGCAGGAATGTTCATCGTCAGGGGAGGAAGGGATGTCAGCTTTGGTCGATCAGTTAGTCGCTCAGGTCATTGGCCTGGAAGTAGGGTTACTGAGCTGCCAGGCTCGTCTAGCTGCCGTCACCGACGATGAAGCCTTGCACGACCTGCGCACCACCGTGCGGCGCCTGCGCAGTTTATTGCGCCCCTTGCGTGGCTTACCGGGCGTCGAACAGCTTGAATTGTCCGCCAGCATCGTCGGCCAATTGACGACGCCGCTGCGCGACCGTGAGGTGCTGGCGGCGTACTTGCATCAGCAGGGGTATTACGAAGCGGCAGATCGGCGTCTGCGCCTGCAACCCGAGGCGTATCGGCAGGTGGCGCAAAGCCCGGAGCTGGCCCATCTGTTGTTGATCATTGATGCTTTTCCTCGCTTTATCCGCGCCTCTGAGCATCAAAAATTGCTCAAGGGCCTGCGCCCGCGCATCGAAAAGCGCCTGCGCAAGCAATGGCAGAAGCTCGATGAAGCCTTGAAAGATCCCGGCCATGATCGCCATCGCCTGCGCTTGTTGATCAAGCGTGTGCGTTACGCCGCCGAGGCCTATCCAGAACTGGACAAACTCCCCGCCAACGCCATGTCGCGCCTGAAGAAAGCCCAGGGCGCGCTGGGTGACTGGCATGATTGCTGGCAATGGCTGGCGCAGGCTGAGCTGCAAGCCGATCTGCAACCTTGCGTTGCCGCGTGGCGTCGCACCATGGTCAAAGCCGAAGCCCGGGCGGATCGGGTGCTGGACAAGCTCGGCAAGGATTGTTTCTGAATCGGTCCGGCTTTTGGCCGGAATAGGCGCTGTGCCTTGTGGGCCTGCTGGTTAAGATCGATGCATCTGCTTTCTTGATGTGAGGTCGCCATGCGCTTTTTTGATCTGCTCGACGCTGCCCGTCGTAACCCGCTGGACGTCACCATCCCCGCCGAATGGGCCCAGGGCCGCGCCACCTTTGGCGGTCTGGTGGCCGCCTTGCAGTATGAAGCGTTGCGCGCGCAAGTCCCGGAAGGTCGCCCGTTGCGCTCCCTCGCCGTGACTTTCGTGGGGCCGGTAGCGCCGGAGGTACCCGCCAGTTATCAGGTTGAAGTACTGCGCGAAGGCAAGGCCGTCAGTCAACTGCTTGGCCGTGTGGTGCAGAACGGCGAAGTGGCGACCTTGGTTCAGGCCAGTTTCGGTGCGAGTCGCGAGTCGGAAATCGACGTCGCCAGCGAAGCTCCGCCCTCCTTCAAACACTGGGAGGAATGTCAGGAACTGCCCTACATCAAAGGCGTCACGCCTGAATTCATGAAGCACGTGGCGATGCGCTGGAGCGTCGGCGGCATGCCGTTCACCGGCAATAAATCCCGTGATATGGGCGGCTGGGTGCGCCTGCGCGGCGACGTGAAGGAAGAGCCGCTGACCGAATCACACATTCTGGCACTGGTCGACGCCTGGCCACCGGCCCTGCTGCCGCACCTGAAAAAGCCGGCACCGGGCAGCACGCTGACCTGGACCATCGAATTCATCCAGCCCCTGCAAAACCTGACCACCCTCGACTGGTGCCAGTATTACGTCCAGATCGAACACGCCCGCAACGGCTACGGCCACGCCGCCGCCGCGCTCTGGAGCCCGACCGGCGAACTGATCGCCATCAGCCGCCAAACCGTGGTGGTCTTCGCCTGATCCTCAATGCCGGTGGCGCTGGCGCCAGGCCCGCCACCAGCCGCCGCTCAATACAAAACGCGGAAAGGTTACAAACTGCTCGACCACCAGCCGTTGCACGGCATCTTTTCGATCACTGAACGGCTCACTGGCCTGAGCCTCCAGGCTATGGCCATGACGCTGCAATGCCAGGCCGGCGAAAATGCCAATCACGCCGACGGCGAAACTGGTGAGGCTCAAGCTGAACACGCCGGAAACGATCAGCAGAAACCCGATGATGAACAGAGGCACTGCAATCAGGTGCAGCGCCAGGTTGGTCGGGTGCTGATGATTTTGCGGGTAGTTGCGCCATTGCCAGGCGGGAAGGTTGGGGTGACGTTTGCCCATGGTGGTGAATCCTCTGTCCGTTGAAACGTTATGGGCGGAGTTTAGGTGGGGGGTGGCGCGGGGGCGAATTGACGTTTGCTATAACTCTTATAGGCACTATGTTGTGAGTAAGTCATGGCTTTTTTATAGACCGTCGTTTGGCCCGTTGTGTTCTTCAGCCACAGGGCAGTTCATATAAACTGAAGGTCCGGAAAGGGATAGCCATCTAGCTTTTAACTCAATAGTTGCATTTTTCGATTGAGCAGTGAAGCTGAACTGGTCAGCTTCTTGTTTTATTTCTAAGATGAAAATTTCTTTTTGGGGAAGATTTATAATTTTTAAGTCAGTGATGTCGGAACAGGTTAACCCAACTCTACATGTGTTATATCCTTTATCTCTCCATTTTTCTGGCAGGTGGTCAGGGAATTCTGGGATGTCAAAGCCGATGCCAAAATCATTTTGATCATTTTTTATATGTAGCGAATGTATGTAGGCACTGCCGATTTCAATTGGCTTGCTGAACAATTGGTTAAAAAATATAGTTCCATCGATATCGTTCCAGTATTTCATTTTTTCTCCTTAAATAAATAGTGGTCTTTTGTTCCTGGAATTTTTCCGGTTCGCGGTGTGTCAATAGGGCGCAGGTTAAAATGAGCCCCTTGGTCGCCTTGACCGTCTTTTGCTCCGAATTTATGTCCAGCTGAATGATCTTGGATTAGAACTATAGAACCGTCTGCTCTCGTATATTGGTATTGCCTCGTATTGATAGGCTTTCCGTAGCTATTTAGAGTTTTCCGGCCATTAATATCCGTCATTTTCACTATCTCATATTGTTTGCCTAGCCCGGAGTCAGAATCTATCAGTACATCAGGTTGTTGAGACATCGGTATATTGGCATCTCTTTTTGCTTCTCTAAATGCGCCTTTACGTGAGATTTGAGGTGCAGCAGGTTCTTTGTGCTTAGCGCAGGTTGGGCTTTTATTTCCAAGGCCGGGGCAATTAGCATTTAGCCCCAGTGGGTCTACCCACCTCGTAGGATTAGGCACGTACTGGTACGCATTGATCCCACCCGCCAGCTTCACCGGATCCGGTGTCAGGTAACGGCCCAGATCCGGATTGTAGTAGCGATGGCGATTGTAGTGCAGGCCGCTTTTGGGGTCGAAGTATTGGCCCTGGAAGCGTAGCGGGTTGTCGATTTTGCTTGCGTCCAACCGGCTGATTTTGCCGTAGGCCTTGTAGTGGGCGGACCAGACGATTTCACCGTTGGGGGCGGTGAGTTCCTGCGGGGTGCCGAGGTGGTCTAGCTGGTAATAGAAAGGCTGGGTGGCTTTTGGGCCGAAGCCGTCGAGCAGGGCCAGCGGGCGGAAGCTGTCGGGTTCGTAGATATAGCTGCGATGGCGATCGGCGTGGTGTTCGGCGATGAGTTTGTCGCCTTGCCAGAAAAACTCGGTGGTTTTGCCGTCGACGGTTTTGCTGATGCGTCGGCCGAACGGGTCGTAGCGATAGCTGGCGGTTTGGCCGTCTGGTCGGGTGATGCCGATCAGCCGGTGTTGGCAGTCGTAGCGGTATTCGGTGACGAGTTTGTGGTCTTTGCCACGCCGTTCGCGGATCAGATTGCCGAACGCGTCATAGTCGTAATGATGATCCCCCTGTATCGCCAGCCGATTGCCCGCCACGATGTCCGGGCCGGGGCGGTCCTGCATCAGCAGGTTGCCTGCCGGGTCGTGGCCGAAACGTTCCTGTCCGTCTTGTGTGTGATCGACGCGGGTCAGGCGGGCGAGGGGGTCGTATTGGTAACGACGTTCGCCCTTGCGGGTGTCGAGGATGCGGCTGAGGTTGCCGGTTTTGTCGTAGTGGTAGTGGCGCTCATAAACATCATGCCGTTGCTGGGTGACGGCGTGGGCGTGCAGGCGGTTTTGTTCGTCGTACCCGTAGTGGCTGATGAGTTGGCCTTGCTGGCGCTGGCGCTCGCGGCCTGCCTTGAACAGGTGGGAGGTGAGGGGCGCGCCGTTCAGGCCGACGGTGCTGAGGTCGCCGCCTTTTCCGTGGTGGAAGGTGAGCCGGTTGTTGTCCGGCAGGCGCAGGTTTTTCAGTTGGCCGCAGGCGTCGTAGCCATAGCGCAGGGTGCCCCAGCCCTGGTGTTCGGCGGTGAGGCGGTTTTGACTGTCGTACTCGTAGGCCAGCGCCCAGTGGCCGTCGTTGACACCGAGGAGGTTGCCTTGGCGGTCGTAGGTGTAATCGACGGTTTTGCCATCGGGGAGGGTTTTTCTGACAAGGCGGCCGGCGTGGTCTCGCGTGTAGCGGGTAACCAGCTGACTGCCATCGTCGCCGTGTTCGGTTTTTTCCTGCAGGTTGCCGTTGAGGTCGTAGACGTACGCGGTGCGTTGGCCATCAAAGCCGGTTTCCTGCTGGATCAGGCCGTTGGGGTGGTAATTCAGGCGATAGGTTTCGCCGACTTCGTTTTCAATCTCGGTCAGCAGCAACCGAGTGTTGTCGTAGCGATACTTGACCTGGGTGCCGTCGGAATTAATACGACGACTGATCAGGTGCAGGCCGTCGCCGTATTCGTAGCGGGTGACGTGCCCCAGCTCATCGCGTTCAGCGGTGATTTTTCCGTAGGGGTTGTAGCTGTATTCCCGCGTCGTGCCGCCCGGCAGAACCACACGAACCAACCGACCCACACTGTCCAGCTGGTACTGCGTCAGCGCGCCGTATTCATCCTCCCGCCCAACCTGCCGCCCCAAATCGTCATAGCGATACCGCCTGACCCCACCATTGGGCAGCTGTTCCTCAACCAACTGCCCACGCTCATTCCACACCAACCGATGACAGCTGTGGTCGGGGTACCAAACGCCGGTCAACTGCCCGTATTTGTTGTAGCTGTAGTCGGTAACGCTGCCATCAGGATCGATCTTGCGCGTGACATCGCCCTGATCATTACGCTCGTACTTCCACGCCGCCTCCCCACGCCGCACAACCCGTACGAAACCGTTGTCATGCTCGTAGGAAGTCGGCTCGTCGTCGCCGGGAAACAACGCCACCAAGCGCCCGGCGTCGTCGTATTGATACGCCGTCACCGCGCCCAGCGGGTCTTGCTCGACCGTCAGCCGGCCCTTGTCGTCGTAGGATTTGAAATGCTCGGCGCCATCCGGATCGATACGCTGCACCAGCCGCGCGCGGCTGTCATGCACGTAGACTTCCGTGCTGCCGTCGGCGTTGTGGACGGTGACCTGGCCGTCATCACCCCAGGCATAACGCGTGTCCATCTGCGAAAAACTGGCCCAATGCCGGACACATCGGGCCGCCTTGCCGGACCTTTCCCACGCCCAAAAGAAACTCGCCCCACCGGCCAGTTGGCGTTCAAGAATGACGTGCTGGTCGTCGTACCGGTAAACCTCGCTTTCGCCTGCAGCATTGGTCGCTGAGACCAGTCGTCCGGCGTCGTCATAGGCGTAGGAAACGACGGTTTGCTCTGTCCTCCAGACAAACTCGCCCGGCCCCTCGGCGCGCTGAATCTGATACTCCACTGCCACAATGCGGCCATGTTTATAGCGCAGAAACAGCGATCGCCCGATGCCGTTGTCCAGCCGCTCAACCCGGCCCGAATAGCCCCGTAAAACCTGCAGGCGGTTGTCATACGCATCGCTGATCGCCGTCAGCGCGCCGTCGCGAAAGTGATAAAACCGCGCGTCCTGGGCCAGCACCAGCTCATCGGGAGACGAGCCCAGATAAATCGCCGCCTCAGCCAGGCTGTTGGTGATAGCAGGGCGGGAAACCGTGGGCAGCGGAAACTCGGTGATGCGGTTTTCGTGATCCGTCCACACCACCGAATCACCGGCCACCACCAGCCGGTGCGCCAGCGAATGGCTCCAGCCAAACCCCAGGCCACAATCGATGTCCACGGCACTGGTGCGGTACAACCGCGTCCACTCAAACGGCAAGATGCCGTCCAGCGTGCCATCGGTCAGGGTCAGCAATTCCTCGCCGGTGACCATCGACACCGGGCAGCCGTGGGTGACGGTTTTATCGGCCGGCGCAGCGGCGTCGCCTGCGGGGTTTTTGCCCGAGGCAGGCACGTCGTCTACGTGTTCTTTTTGCTTCAGCACCGCGTTCTGGCGAGCCCGCCAGCGCATCTGCATCGTGCCCTGCTTCAACCCGCCGACCACACCGCGAACCGCCACCGCCTTGTAGCGATCCACCGCCTGCATGAACTTCGTCAGGATGCCGAGCAGGTTGCGGACAAACCCCACCGCGGCCTCCAGGATCCGCGCGCCAAGCTTGACCAGGCGCAAACCCAAATAGGCCACGCCCGCCGCCGGCAGCGCGAGGGTCAGCACCGCGCCAATCACCAGATCAATCAGCAGCGACACCACAAACCCGGCCCCGACCTCGGCCATCTCGCCGGGGGGCAGTGCGTCGAGCCAGAGCATCGCCGTGCGCACCATCAGGTACAGCGCGGCCTCATCACTGGCCAGCAACATGGCCTTTTCCATGACCTGGGGCGCGTCTGTGGCGATTTGCGCCAACTTGGCGGCCTGATCGCCGAGTTGCTCGCCAAACTTCAGCGGGTCTTCAAGAATTGCCTGCACCAGCCTGATGCTGTCCCATACCTCCTTGATCGCCGCCCAACTGCCCGCCAGAACGCCACTGCCGATCGCGCTGGCGGTGGATTGCTGCCAATAGGGTTTGAAGTCTTTCCATTGCTCGCGCAGCCACTGTTCCAGGTCCGCCGTCAGCCCGGCGTAGGAGGCAAACAGCGCGTCCACCTGTTGCTCGGAAACGCCGCCCTGCACCCGCACCTGGTAGCGTTTGCCCGCCGCGCAGTGGTGTGAGCCCTTGCCGTGCTCGTCCAGCATCACGAGGGTAGAACTGCCGTCGTCCAGGTCGATCACTTCCACCGGGATACTGCCGATTGGCACGTCATACACCGACTCGAACGTGCTCTCGATCTTCAACTCGCCACCCAGCGGGCACATGACCACGGTGCCCACAAAGTTCGGGTCAGTGGCACTCACCGACGTTTGTGAGTCGCCCACCCGCAACACCCGCTCAATTCCCAGCAGCGACGGCAGATCCGCGGCATGGCTGGCGGAATCCAGCGCACGCGAATACCAGGCGCCCAACTGCTGGCGATACACCGCCAGGCTCTGATGGAAGCCATTGAGTTCGTGTTCGATAAAGGTGATGTGGGGGGCATGGGTCATTCGCCGCGCCTCCAGAGGGGAGGAGCCGTGACCAAGACACTCATGAAAAAAACCATCTGCAATCCCTCGCACTGTGTGATCAGGCGAAGGACTTTGCAGAGGTTCGTAAGGAAAAGAAGTCGGCGCTATTCGCGCAAACGGGTAGGGCGTTTCGCTGAAAACTTCGGCAAATGGAAGGGCGTGTGTAGGTGCAGGATTACAGGTTGAAAAGCCTTACAGCTTCAGTTGCCCAATTGCCTTGCTCAACTCGCCAGCCAGGGTCGCCAGTTCATTGCTGGTAGTCGCCGAATCCACAGTCTGTTGCACGGTGTTTTCGGTCACATCGCGAATGCTCACCACCGCACGATTCATTTCTTCGGCCACGTGGCTTTGCTGTTCGGCGGCGACAGCGATCTGGGTGTTGCTCTCGCGCATCTGCGCCACGGCGCCGGTGATGTCGGCTAGGGCAGCACCAGCTTCCTGGGCCTGTTGCACACAGTCGTCGGCCTTGAATGAGCTTTCCTGCATGAAGTCCACCGCGTCGCGAGTGCCGGCTTGCAGCGCCGAGACCATCCGGGTGATTTCGTCGGTGGAGCTTTGCACGCGTTTGGCCAGATTGCGCACTTCGTCGGCGACCACGGCAAAACCACGACCCATTTCGCCGGCACGTGCGGCCTCGATGGCGGCGTTGAGGGCGAGCAGGTTGGTCTGTTCGGCGATGCTGTGGATCACACCCACGACGCCGTTGATTTTCTGGCTGTCTTCGGCAAGTTTCTGGATCATTTCGGCGGTTTGTTGCACGCCGGTGGACAGCCCGGCGATCGAGCGTTGCACGCGGCTTACTACTTCCTGGCCGCTGCCGGCGAGGGTGTCGGCGGTTTGGGACAGGTCGCGGGTGGCGCCGGCGTGCTGGGCGATGTGGTAGACGGTGGCGGTCATTTCATTGATGGCGGTGGCGGCCTGGTCGGTCTCGCTTTGTTGGCCGAGCATGCCGTGCTGCACTTCGTTCATGCTGCTGGCCAGGCGCGCCGCACCTTCATCCAGTTGGCGCGCGGTGCGTGCCACCGTGTTGACCACTCGCTGGTAGCCGGCCTGCATGGCGTTGAAGGCGCTGGCCATTTGACCGACTTCGTCCTTGCACGCCAGAGGCACACGCGCCGACAGGTCGCCGGTTTTTTCGACGTGCAGCATCACGTCCTTGAGCGTATTAAGCTGGCTGAGGAGGAAGCGGATCAGCAGCTGCGAGGCGCCGAGCATCGCCAACATCAAAATCAATACCGCCACCGCATAGTTGGCGAAGCGTTCGCCAAACACCTGGCTCAAGCTGCGCCCAAAGGCCAGCACGGCGACGTATTGCCCATCGGCGCGGGTGATGACCTCGGCACCGATCAGCGGGTTTTCGCCGAACAACGGCATGTGATTGAGCTCAACCCAGCCGTTGGCTGTGCTGAGGGCTGACAGATCCTGCTTATCAACCTGTGGGATCTGGCCGCGTTCAAATGTCAGCCAATGCTCGCCTTTGGGCAATGGCTTGTCGGCCGGCCAGGCATTGAGCAAACGCGCCTGCGCCTGTGCCGCGGCTTGGGCCGCATCGTTGCGTGCCTGTTGTTCGAGCTGCACGGCGTACAGCACCAGCAACAGTGTGGTGATGAAAGCGACCGCGTTGACGGCCCAGAATTTGTATTTCAGCGAGATATTGCTAAGCCAGGCACCCATGGAAGGTTTTCTCTGATAGCGGAAACAGCATTGGCAAGGTGCCATTATTGTGCCGCTACTCAGAAAGCCGGTTTTGACATGGGTCAATGCGCCGCATCAATCCACGGCAGGCAGCCCGAAAAATGCCCGGGCGCAGGCGGTGCTGTGTTCGGCCAGCTCTTGGGCCGTCTCGTTGCGATGCAGGGCGACTTCGCGCAGTACTTCCGGCAGATAGGCCGGTTCGTTGCGACCGTTTTTCGGCTTGGGGCGCAAGGTACGGGGCAACAGGTAGGGCGCATCGCTTTCCAGCATCAGACGACCACGGGGAATTTCCCTTACAAGCGGATGCAGGTGTGTCCCACGGCGCTCGTCGCAGATCCAGCCGGTGATGCCAATGTGCAAGTCGAGGTCGAGGTAGCTGAACAGCGCCTGTTGCTCACCGGTGAAGCAATGCACCACGGCGGCGGTCAGGTGGTCGCGATAGTCCTTGAGGATTTCCAGCAGGCGCTGATTGGCGTCGCGTTCGTGCAGAAATACCGGCAGCTTCAGCTCAACGGCCAGGGCCAGGTGCTCTTCGAGGACTTTTTCCTGTTGCGGGCGCGGTGAAAAGTCGCGGTTGAAATCCAGACCGCATTCACCCACGGCGCGCACGCGCGGTTCATTGAGCAAACCGCGCAGGCGCCGAGCGCTGTCGCCGTTCCAGTCGCTGGCGGAGTGGGGGTGGATGCCGGCGGTGCTGAACAGACGCTGGCCACTTTCGTCGAGTTTTTCGCACAGTTCCAGGGCCTGTTCACTGCCTCCCACACTGGTGCCGGTGAGCACCAACTGTTGCACGCCGGCGGCGTAGGCGCGGTCGAGAACGGCCTGATGCCTCTCGTCGAAACTGGGGTTGGTCAGGTTGACGCCGATATCAATGAGTTGCATGGTGCTATCTCCGCCTGCGGCCGGAAAGCATATCAGAGCTGTAGATTTATAAGAAAAACGAAGAACTACAACGAGTTATAGCTGTCTTTGAACGTCGCAAGCGACATTGTGGTTTGTTGAAAGCCTTCCACCCTGCCGCCATTGCACGCAAAGCCTGCGCATAAAGCGCTCTGTTTCTGACCCCCAGCGTCTCGTTTTTCACGATGGCACTGGCCAGTATTCTTTCCGGAGAGCGGATGATCCGACCCTCGGCGTTGCTTATGTTGTGCCTGACGCTGCTGCTGCCCACTGCGGCGGTTGCGCGTCTGGACGGGCCGCTGGAAGTGACCAAGCCCGGTAAAGTGCGCGACCTGGCGCAAATCCGTTCCAGCCGCACCCTGCGCGTGTTGGTCAACCAAAGCCGCAACAGTTCCGGTGAAGTCCAGGGCCAGGCCATCGGTGTCGAATACCATCGCCTGCGTGCCTTCGAGCAATACCTGAACGGCCACGCCCGTGACGGCGAAGAAATCAACCTCAAGATTATCCCCAAGGCCAAGGACCAGTTGCTTGGCGCGCTGGCCCGTGGCGAGGGCGACTTGGTGGCGCCCGGCGAATTGCTCGATGTAAAGGCCGCACACAAGATCAGCACCAGCGACCCGATCGCCAGCGATGTGCCGTTGTGGCTGGTGGGGGTGAAGGGGGAGCGGCGTTTTACCAAGTTGGAGCAGTTGTCCGGGCGCACACTGGCGCTGACCACCGGCAGCGCGGCGGCCGATGCAATCAGTCAGGTCAACCAACAACTGGCGCTGCATAAAAGGCCGCCGGTGAAGGTCGAGTGGGTCGACCCGACACTGGCTGTGGAAGATGTGCTGGAAATGGTTCAGGCCGGGATCTTTCACCTGACCATCGTCGAAAAACCGATTGCCGAGCGGTGGTCGAAAATCCTGCCCAAACTGCGTTTTGACCGGCAGGTGGCAATCAGCGAGCCCGGCGATGAGTACTGGTTTGTACGCCAGGATGCTTCGATGTTGCGCGCCAGTATTGACCGGTTTCTCAAGACCTATCACACACCCTCTGATCAGGATGTGGCCTTCCAGCGTATTTACCGACGCCTGTATCAGGTACGCAATCCATTGGCCCGTGCCGACCGCCAGCGTCTGGAAAAACTGCGCCCGGTCCTGCAAAAGCACGCACGCGAGCAGGGTATGGACTGGCTGAATCTTGCCGCGCTGGCCTACAAGGAGTCTGCGCTGGACCCCGGCGCACGCAACAGTGGGGGGCCAACCGGCCTGATGCAGATCACACCGTCGGCGGCGCAACGGGTGGGGGTCAACAATATCGAGAATCTCGACAGCAATGTGCAGGCCGGCGCACGCTATCTGGCGATGATCCGTCGCAAATTTTTCGCCAGCCCCAAATTGAACGAGCGCGAGCGCATGGCCTTTGTGCTGGCGGCTTACAACATGGGGCCGGAGCGGGTGCAGGGCATGCGTGCGGAGGCACGTCGCCGAGGGCTGAACCCCAACCAGTGGTTCTTCCAGGTCGAACGTATTGCCATGGAGCAAGTGGGCATGGCCGGCGTCAGCTATGTTAATAGCGTGAACAAGTATTACTTGGCATTTGATCGGGAGCGGGAGTCCCTGGAACCGGCAACGGCAAAAATCGCCTCACGAAAATAATCGAATTTATCGATATTTATTAGGCATTTTTTGTGCTTTTATCATTGTATAGTCTGATTAATATAGCGGCCAACCCACCCCTACTTTGAAAAGGATTATCACCATGAGCCCATTGATCAACCGCGTTCTGTCCACCCGTGCCGGCTACGGCCTGACCGTTTTGCGTATCTTCGTCGGCATCATCTTTGCCGCCCACGGTTCGCAAAAACTCTTTGGCTGGTTTGGCGGCGGCGGCCTGGCCGGCACCGCGCAGTGGATGGAAAGCATCGGCCTGGCGCCGGGTACCCTGATGGCAGTGCTGTCGGGCGGCACCGAGTTCTTCGCAGGTCTGGCATTGGTCATCGGTTTGCTGGCACGGCCTGCGGCGTTGGGTCTGGCTTTCCTGTCGCTGGTGGCCATTTTCTCGGTGCACATTCATAACGGTCTGTTCATGGCCAACAATGGTTATGAGTTTGCACTGGCCTTGCTCGGTGGCGCATTGGCGGTGCTGTTTGAAGGAGCTGGCAAACTGTCGGTTGACCGTGCCATCACGCACTGATCGCCACGTAAATTCCTCTTGCAACACCTGAAAAGGCCCGCCTCGTGCGGGCCTTTTCGTTGTTCCGAATTCTTGACACGGCCCCACCGGCTTCTCTAGGATGCTTGCCATGCGCCGATTTAAACAGCTAATTGCGGGGCGCCACCGGGACTCGAAGCAGCCCGACAGAGACATGCACTCACCCGATGCAGGTTTCGAAATTCCGCTAAAGCGCTGGTTCGGTGTTGCCTCTCACCTGCCCGCAGACTTTTGAGGCAGAGACACGACACGATGAATGCACTACGCCCCCTCATACGCCTGGCCCCGATTACTGCGGACCTGACTCAACGCAATCCGAAAATCCTTCTGGGCGGCAAACACCAGCCGACTTTGCTGCGCTACCTCGATGGCTGGCCGCGTCGCACCGGGCGGCCTTCGGCATTTCTGATCCAGTTTGTCGAAGACGGTGACTCATTGGCCCGCTTCGCCAACAACAGCTTTGACCTCGCGGTTATCCAGGCGCCCAGTGCGGGCGAAGCCGCTGAGGTGATTCGCCAACTGACACGCATTGCCCGGCAAGGATTGATTGCCCGTCGTTGATAGTTCGCCTGGGACGGTTAATGGAATGCAGCGGCGGCGAATCGGCGCCGGCGCCGACACTGGGTTAGAAACAGCACCCACGCACAGGCGCCTAACATCAGCGGCACTGGAATAATCATCAGCAGCTTTAGATAACGTTCTGTGCGATGGACGTGCGCGTAAGCCTCGACTTTGAGTGCATGCAGTTCCATGGGCAGTCGCAGGCGTTCTTTATTCAGCGTCTGCAGCTGGAGATTAGTGTCCACCGCATGCGTAATGACGCCCTTGTCCTGCGGGTTTAACCGTTGCCACTCCTGCTCTGTGTGTTCAAGCCGTCGTTCGCGTTCGCCCGCGGATTGCGCATAGGCTTGTTCGGCGGCTTCGCGCATTTGTTTCAGTGGCTGTGGTGTTTGATGCGTGATTGTCCGGGGGCGGATGGCGGCTAGCCCCTCGGGCGCCGTCAGATTATCCAGGGTGTTCAATACAAACTGCGCATTACTGTTGGGTGCTGAGTTGATGATCGTATCCGCGAGCAGATCAGTGTCGGCCACTACGACCACCTGAATGTGGGCGGCCTTCTGCAGGCCGGGCGGGTGGCCATTGACCCCGTCGGGAAACGCTGAGTAGGCCGGGCCTTCAACGCGTGCGGCTATCACCTGTGGTTGTGTCGGTGCGGATGTTTCCTCAGTGAGTGA
Source organism: Pseudomonas tolaasii NCPPB 2192 (assembly GCF_002813445.1). Classification (NCBI taxonomy): domain Bacteria; kingdom Pseudomonadati; phylum Pseudomonadota; class Gammaproteobacteria; order Pseudomonadales; family Pseudomonadaceae; genus Pseudomonas; species Pseudomonas tolaasii. The sequence goes on along the minus strand of NZ_PHHD01000001.1, from coordinate 6,416,964 downwards.
GTCAAAACCGGTTGTTGAAGCCAAAAGTCCGACCTCCAACAATTGTGAATGCCCGGAGCTGCGCAGCAGGGGAGTCAGTGACGTACGGCCCTTTTTGACGCGCATGAGTGCGCCGCTGCTCGACACAATCACCGAGTCCAGCTTCCAAGTGCTGATATCGTCTGCTGCCATCGCCTGTCGAGGCACATTCAGCCTGGCGGGATGCAACACAGTGGCTTCCCCTTGGCTGAAAGTGGCTGATGAGGCGAAGAGGCTGTCGACCAGCAACTTGTCTGCGGGCATCTGTATACCCCAGGCTGTCAGTAGGCCCTCGACTCGTGAGTCTGCCGGGGCTGGGTTTGACGACATCTCGCTTATCGGGTCGATAAAAATCATCAGCTTGGCGCCCTTCAATACGTGCTGTTCGATCGCATACAGGGTTTGAATGGGCATCGCGCGCGGGTCCACCACCATGAGTGTTTCAATCGCGGTCGGTATTTCTTCGATGTTTGATGACAGTTCGATCACATTGAAGTGCTGATGCATCTGCTCCAATACGTCGCTTGCCGACTCATTGAGCGTCGGCCCGGATAACACACCCACCGTTGGCGGCTCAGGGTGCATCAATTTGTAAATCAGATGACTGATTTGATAGTCCAGCAGCGCTTCATCCTTGGGGTCGAATGCCTGGATACGTTGCGCGACCTGGCCCGCGCGGGTGCCGATAAGGCCGAGAAAGCCATGCTGGTCATCAAGGCCAAACACGCTGGCTTTATAGGCGTCTTCTGAGTAGGGAGCAGGATCAATTACATGAAGGTTGATCATGCCTTTTGCCGCTTTTTCATACTCCTTCAGCAGGTCCTCCACGCGCGTGCCATAGCGTTTCATCGCCCTGGTTTTCCGGGAGTCGGCGCGTGAGTTGAAGTAATACAAGTCCACCGGATGATCCAGTGTTGCAAGAGATTGACGCGCGGGGGCTGACAACGTGTGTACCTTTTGTTTGGAAAAATCCCACCGAATATCGGGAATAGTGTTTACCCAAACCAGATTGAATGCCAGGAACAACAAGAATATGACCACGAGTGTCATGCCCGCGAGCAGAGCGGAACGCATAGTTTGCTTTCCTTCTCAACCGGCTTTGCAGTTGAGTGTGACGGTCGTTGCAGAGAGGAACGCGATGATCATGCTGATGAAATATAAACTGTCACGAAGCGTCAGCTTTCCATGATCAATAGCGCCGAAGCGTGAAAGTGGGTCGAGTGCGATAAAACTGTCTATCAACCAGATAGGCGCCTGGTGTTCAAGTGCGTTTAGTATGTAAAACAGTCCGCCGGTGCTCATCAGTAAAATAAATGTCAGTACAAAGGCAACAACCCGTTGATGGGTAATGGCGCCCATAAAAAAACCAACGGATAGATAGCTTCCTGCCAGCAACCAACTGCCGAGCAGTTGCGAAGCAATGACGCCATTGTCTGCCGTACCCAAATAGTTGGCGGCAATGATGACCGGAAACATCAGGGATAAAGCAATTGCACACACACTCCAGGCAGCCAGAAACGTTCCGAGGACTCGCTCCGTGACAGTTATCGGCAACGTGTCCATAAAGTCTCGCCTGCCGGGCTTTTGCTCGTTCGACCGCACTTGCAGCGCCAAGGCGGGAGCCAGCAATAGATAGAGCCAGGGATGAAATTGAAAAAATGCCCCAAGATCACTACTGCTTTGTTCCTGCCATTGGCCCGTGTATAACCCGGACGCCGTGCTCAGCACCAGGAATATGGCGACACTCACATAGGTGTTTGGCGCGCTGGCATAGCGAATGAGTTGGTGCTTGAAGAGGGCGGGCAATTGCTTCAAAGGGACAGCTCCCGGCTCAGGTGGTGCACCACTTCGTTCACGCGACCCGGCTCCAGATTCAAAGTGGTTAAGTCCCAACCTCGGCTGGCGATCAGTGCGCTTATGGATGGGAAGATTGAGTGTCCAGGTGTAGCCAGTACTGTCACGGTGCCCGGCGCATGTTTGTTCTCTTCGATGCCTGCAACACCGGGTAATACCGCGAGCGCCAGTAAGTCCAGCGGCGTTTGTGCAGCCAGGGTCACGGCCTGGAAATGTCGGGAGTGGCGCTGCAGTTCAGACATGGGAGCGTCAGAGATCAAACGGCCATTGGCGATAACCAGTGCGCGTGTGCACAGGCCCGATAATTCATTGCACTGGCGGGAAGCAACGATGACGGTCATTTCGTCGGTCAGAGACTGAATCAGTGCTTTGAGCTTGATCCACTGATCCGGCTCCAGCCCATCGGCGGGGTCGTCCAGCAAAAGCACGGCAGGTGTATGCAAGATGGCTTGAGCAATGGCAACTCTGCGCTGCAGTCCCGTCGTAAGTACTTCGACGGGAGCATCCAATACCGGTTGCAACTCCAAGCGTGCAGTGACTTGATCCATCCGCCTGCGTTTATCGGCGCCACGGAGACCACGAATAGCGGCAACGAAGTCAAGGACGCCTTTGACGGACATGCCCTGATGCCCGAGCGCCTCTTTAAGTTGATAGCCGAGTTGCTGTTTTGCTTTAAGAGGGTGGCTTTGGATATCAATGCCTTGAACGTTGATAACACCGGACGAAGGTTTAACGGAGCCGGATATCAAATTGAGCAGCGTGGTTTTTCCCGCACCCTGTTCTCCGAGAAGACCTATACATTCCTGGCGTTGTGCTAAAAACGAAATATTGGAGATGAGTTCTCTCTTTCCCAACCGCTTGGTTAAATCGCTTATTTCGAGCATTTTTATACCAGGAATGTTTGGCAGGGTAGGTGAAGTAATAAACGCAGTGAGCGGTGGAGCTTTAAAAGGTTACGTTTAATGACTGCATTTTGGAACGCGGCGACGGTTGTATAAGAAAAGTCCTACGCCTAATCGGATTACTTGCTGAAACAATTGACCCGTCTCGAAGCGTGTAAAGGCCGGATGTTCATTCGGTGTTTTATGTAAGGTTCTTTTTTTGTCATGAGGCCTGATTGCAATGATGCTTCTACGTACCCTTGTTCTTGAACGCAGTGGTCAGGATGCGCCGGTCAACGGCGCGCTGCTCTGTGGTTTTGCAGTGGCCCAGTCCGCCTCCAATTTTCTTGTTTACAGCCTGGACGAAGAAACCGAGCCCGGTAACTCCAGGGTTTACATTGCGGCTTTGCGTAAAAAAAACGACCGTTATTTTTTAGGGGGGGTTGAGTCCAAGGAAGACCTGCAAGGTGCCATGCAGGTCTTCAAGCAAATTTTGACGATGGCCGCTGCGTCCGGCGCCAAGGCCGACACTGCCGCGGATATGTCGATCCCGTTTCATTTTATCGATCTGAAAGGCTGCAAACTGCCGCCCGCAAGGCCGGAGGATCATCACTCGATGATCATCAAGAAGGCCTTGGTGATGAAGGTGATCACGCTGGGTATGACGGCGCCGGCATCGCCTGCGATCGAAAGTGCATCGTTGATTGTGCCGTCCATTCGCTTTTCCTCACAGATGGCTGTTCCCGTCAGACCTGCAAACCCATCCCAACCTGTCGCGCAACCCCGGCAAGAGGCTGCCGATGTGCCGACGTTGAACCCGGCGGCGGTCGTTCATGAACTGCAAGAGGTCGGTACAAGTGAACCCCCGGCCGTGCCTGAGCAACGACATGAGCCTGAGCCGCAACAACTGCCCGCGCCAATCGAGAATGGCTCATTGCCGGAGGTTGATAGCACGCTTGCCAGCCTTGCCAAGGTGGCTCAAGAGCTGACACAGCAAAAGCGCGCGCTTGCCGAGCGAGAGCAAGCGCTTGAGCAATGGCAGAACCGGTTGCAACACAGTCAAAGCGAGTTTGATGAAAAGCTGCATGAACTGGAGCAGCGAGATGCACAACTGCAAGGCCAGAAACACGAGGCAGGGCTGAAGGCCGAAAAGCTCACCCGGGCGATGTCGCATTTGTCGGGCATACGTCAGCGTTTACAGGACGTACTTGCCGAACTGGATCAGACGCTGCAGGGGCAGGTTGAATAGATCTGTTCTGCGGTGTGGCGACTTTTCTGCGTTCATTTATCATCAACCCTCGGCGGCCGGAGCCTGCGCATGATGCTGCAGCGCTTCGGTACCAACGGACATTGCCTGGGGATACGAGCGTTTGAGTACCAAGCTGATTACAAAAGAAGGCCACGAAGCGCTGAAAAAAGAGCTGGATTACCTGTGGCGCGAGAAACGCCCGGATACCACGCGCAAAGTGACCTGGGCGGCCTCCTTGGGGGATCGCAGTGAAAACGCGGATTACCAGTACAACAAGAAACTGTTGCGTGAAATCGACCGCCGCGTGCGCTACCTGCGCAAGCGTCTGGAAGACATGCGCGTGGTGGAGTACATGCCCGAGCAGGAAGGCAAGGTGTTCTTCGGTGCCTGGGTCGATATCGAAAACGAGCAGGGCGAGACCAAGCGGTTTCGCATTGTCGGATATGACGAAATTTACGACCGGATGGATTACATCTCTATCGACTCACCCATGGCACGGGCTTTGTTGCGCAAGGAGGTCGATGATGAAGCGATCGTGCAGACCCCGGGCGGTGAGGTGTGCTGGTGGATCACCGGTATCGAATATGTGAAGTAGGTGGTGATGGCCCGCATTCTCGCAAGAGGTGCGGGCCATTCTTGTTTCAGCCTTCGCGCAGTACCGTCAGCGGGCTGGCATTCAACGCACGGCGTGTGCCGAACACGCCGGCCCCGCCGATCAGCACCGCGCCGATCACCGGCAGCAGCAATAGCCATGGGTGAGGGTGCCAGGCCAGATCAAACGCATAGCGGTACAGCACCCCTGTCACCAGCTCTGTGCCCAATGCCGCCAGCAGGCCGCTGACCGCGCCCAGCAGACCGAATTCGATACGCCGTGCCTTGACCAGCAACCTGCGCTCGGCCCCCAGCGCCCGCAGTAGCGCACCTTGGCGGATCCGCTCGTCGAGTGTGGCCTGCAGGCCGGAGAACAGAACGGCCATTCCCGCCGCCAATACAAACAGCAGCACGTATTCCACGGCCAGGGTCACTTGGGCAAGGATGCTGCGCAATTGCTCCAGCAAGGCCTCGACTTGCAAAATGGTGACGGCCGGGAAGGCGCGCGAGAGGTCGACGATCTGTTGATCATTCCCAGGTGCCAGATAGAAGCTGGTCAGGTAAGTTGCGGGCAGGTCCTTCAAGGTGCCGGGCTGAAAGATCATGAAGAAGTTGGGCTGGAAGTTGTCCCAATTGATCGTTCGCAGGCTGGTGACACGAGCCTCGCGGTTTTCACCGCCGACTGTGAACACCAGATGGTCATTGAGCTTGAGCTTGAGGCTTTCAGCAACCTTGGCTTCCACGGACACGCCGGGGATTTCATCGCCCGGCTGCTGCGACCACCAGGCGCCCGCGGTCAGAACGTTGCCCGGTGGCAGGTCGGCTGCCCAGGTCAGGCTCAGGTCACGCTGCACGGCGCGGTCGCCGCTGGAGTCCTTGCTGACGATCTGTTGTACCGGTTCTCCGTTGATGCTGATCAGGCGTCCGGGCACCACCGGATACAGCGGGGCCGATTGCGCTTGCAGTTCCAGCAACCGTGCACCAAAGGCGTCCTTGTCGGCGGGCAGGATGTTCAGCGCGAAATAGTTGGGGGCATCTTTGGGTAACTGGTTCTGCCAGGTGTCCAGCAACTCGCCGCGTAACAGGGCGATCAAACCCATGGATAGCAGAATCAGGCCGAACGCCAATGATTGGCCGGCAGCTGCCAATGGATGGCGCAACAATTGGCCAAGCCCCAGGCGCCAGGGCAGTGAAGCGCGCGCCAGTAGACGCCGCAGACTTTGCAGCAGCAACAAAAGCAGGCCGCCGAGGATCAGCGCAGCCACCACGCCGCCGCCCAGCAACGCGAAGGTCAGCACCAAATCGAGACTCAGGCGCCACATGATCAGGCCGAGTGCGAACAGCGCGGCGCCGTAGACCATCCAGGTGCTGGACGGGACAGGCAGCAAATCGCGGCGCAGAACCCGCAATGGAGGCACGCGACCCAACGCTGCCAGAGGCGGCAGGGCAAAGCCGGCGAGGGCGACCAGCCCGGTGCCGATGCCCGCGACGGCCGGCAGCAGCCCGCCCGGCGGCACGTCGGCGGGAAGCAAGTCGTGCAAGAAATAAAACAGACCAAACTGCGCCAGCCAGCCCAGTACCGCGCCGGCCAGGCTCGCGAACAGGCCCAACACGCTCAGTTGGAAGGTGAAAAGCAGCATGGCTTCACGTCGTGACAACCCCAGGCAACGCAGCAATGCACTGGCGTCGAAACGGCGACTGGCAAAGCGGTTGGCCGACAGCGCCACCGCTACACCGGCCAGCAGCACCGCGACCAGACTGGCCATATTCAGGTAGCGCTCGGCTTTGCCCAGGGCACCACCGATCTGCTGGTTGCCGTCCCGCGAGTCCTGCAAGCGCTGGTTGGCGGCGAGCCCCGGCTTGACCAGGTCGCGATAGGTTTGCAGCACCGTCGTGCCTTGGGGCGCACGCCACAGTTCGCGGTAGCTGACGCGGCTGCCGGGCTGGACCACGCCGGTGGCGTCCAGGTCCGCCAGGTTGATCATTACGCGCGGTGTCAAACTGTAGAAATTGCCGGCGCGATCCGGCTCGTAGGTCAGGATGCGCGCCAGGCGCAAGGTCTTCATGCCCACATCGATGCTGTCGCCGACCTTCAGGTTCAGCGCCGTCAGCAACCGTGCTTCCACCCAGGCCTCACCGGGTTTCGGGCCGCCGCCCGGTGTTTCAGTACCAAACGGCTCGGCAGCACTTTTCAATTCGCCACGCAGCGGATATTGCTCGTTGACGGCCTTGATGCTGGACAGCTGGATGCCGTTGTCCGTCGCGATGACGCTGGAAAACTCGACGATACGCGCGTGGTCCAGGCCCAGTTCGGTCCCGGATTTGATCTGCTCCGGGCGCGCTGGCGAGCTGCCTTCCAGCACCAGGTCTGCCCCCAGAAACTCGGTGGCGCGCAGCAGCATGGCGCCATTGAGGCGCGCGCCGAAGTAGCCGATGGCGGTACTGGCCGCCACGGCTACCAACAGCGCGAAGAACAGGACGCGCAACTCGCCGGCGCGGGCATCACGCAGCAATTGGCGCATGGCAAGGCTGAACAGGCGCAACAGCGGCAAACGTGCCATCAAGGCTCCAGGGGCGCGACCATCAGGCCGGCTTCAAGGCGGATCAGGCGTCGGCAACGATGGGCCAGACGCTCGTCGTGGGTGACCAGCACCAGGGTCGTGCCGCTTTCTTTATTGAGCTCGAACAGCAAGTCGCTGATGCGCTCGCCGGTGTGGCTGTCGAGGTTACCGGTGGGCTCGTCGGCAAACAGCACATCCGGCTCGGCAGCGAACGCGCGGGCAATGGCGACGCGTTGTTGCTCGCCGCCGGAGAGTTGGCGCGGCGAATGGGTGAGACGCTGGCCGAGGCCGACACGTTCCAGCAGGTGTTTGGCGCGCTCGCGGGCGTCTTTGCGGCCGTCCAGTTCCAGCGGCAGCATGACGTTTTCCAGCGCATTGAGGCTGTCGAGCAACTGGAAGGATTGGAACACGAAGCCCACGTGCTCGGCACGGATGCGTGCGCGCTGGTCTTCATCCAGCGTGCTCAGGGCCTGGCCGGCGAGGGTGACTTCGCCGCTGCTGGGCAGGTCGAGGCCGGCCAGCAGGCCGAGGAGGGTGGATTTGCCGGAACCGGAGCTGCCGACGATGGCCAGGCTGTCGCCCTTGTTCAGTTCCAGGCTCAGTTCGTGCAGGATAGTCAGTTCACCTTCCGCGCTGGGAACCACTTTGCTAAGGTTCCGCGCGGTGAGAATGCTTGCGCCCATGGAGAATCCGATGCGAATGTGGTTTTTGAGTGCTGGCCTGGCCTTGATGTGCATGGCCCAGAACGCAGCGGCGGGTACAGTCCTGATCGTTGGCGATAGTATCAGTGCCGGTTTCGGCCTGGATACCAGCAAAGGGTGGGTGGCCTTGCTGGAACAACGTCTCAAACAGGAAGGTTTCGACGATAAAGTGGTCAACGCTTCCATCAGTGGCGACACCAGCGCCGGGGGGCTCGCCCGGCTGCCGGCGGCGCTTGCAGAGCATAAGCCGGATGTGGTGATCCTTGAGTTGGGTGGCAACGATGGCCTGCGCGGCCAGCCCCCGGCGCAATTGCAACAAAATCTTGCTTCGATGATTGACCAGTCCAAAGCAGGCGGCGCCAAGGTCTTGCTGCTGGGTATGCAGTTGCCGCCCAATTATGGCCCGCGCTATACCACCGCGTTTGCCAAGGTGTATGGCGAGTTGGCAGCGGAAAAAAATATCCCGCTGGTGCCGTTTTTTCTTGAAGGGATTGGCGGTCATCCAGAGTTGATGCAGGCCGACCAGCTTCACCCTGCAGTCGGTGCCCAGAGCAAGTTGCTGGAAAATGTCTGGCCGACGCTAAAACCGCTGCTATGACGCTTCTCTCGCAGCAGGCTTTCGGCTAAGGTGGCGCCCCCCCGATTTGGAGCCCCCGATGTCGCGTCCTGCCTGGTCCCTGTTTAACTACCAACTGATCGAGCCGGACGAGCAGTTGGATCTGTTCGCCTGCCAGGAAGTCAGGGTGCATCTGGTGGCGCGTCAACTGGAATTGGGCGGCTCGATCGATCGCACGTTGTGCGGCACTTTATTACCGGCGCAACCACGCTGGTCGTCGGTGGATCGCTCGATCTTCCAGGACCAGCGGCTCTGCCCGTTGTGCCGCGCCATTCTCGAATCGCAAAAACGCGGCACACCGCCGATCTGGCCGGAGCTGCGCTTCGAGCTGTAAGCACGGCTGTCTGATGCTTGCCGCGCGCTTCACGTATACAATCAGCTTTTTCCTACCCGTCGTTCTGCGAAGGATTTTCCGGATGTTGTCGCGCCTTTCCGTCGTCACCTGCTGCCTGTCTCTCGCTGCCGTTTGCGCCGCCGGTTCGGCCTGCGCCTTGCAACTGCCCTTGCCGCCGCCCGGTGAGGACATTGTCGGTCAGGTCCAGGTGATCAAGGCCAAGTACGAAGATACCTTTGCCGACCTGGGCACGACCTACGACCTGGGGTATTCGGAAATGGTTGCGGCCAACCCTGGCGTTGATGCCTGGCTGCCCGGCGCCGGTACCGATATTGTGCTGCCTACGCGTTTCATCCTGCCGCCGGGCCCGCGGGAAGGCATCGTGATCAACCTGGCGGAATACCGGCTCTACTACTACCCCAAGGGTCAGAACGTCGTTTATACCTTCCCGCTGGGGATTGGCCGTGAAGGTTGGGGATCACCGGTTGCGCACACCACCATCACGGGCAAGATCCCCAACCCGACGTGGACGCCGCCAGCCTCGATCAAGGCCGAACACGCCGCCAATGGTGACCCGTTGCCCAACGTGGTGCCGGCCGGCCCGGATAACCCGCTGGGGCCGTTCAAGTTCACCCTCGGCACGCCGGGTTACCTGATTCACGGTTCCAACATGAAATTTGGTATCGGTACGCGTACAAGTCACGGTTGCTTCCGCATGTTCAACAACAATGTGCTGGAAATGGCCGACATGGTGCCGGTAGGGACCTCGGTGCGCATCATCAATGATGCCTACAAGTTCGGCAGCAGCGGCGGCAAGGTGTACCTCGAAGCGCACACACCGCTCAATGACGACGGCACACCGTCGGTGGTCGACAAACACACGGCGGTGATCAACGCCTTGCTCAAGCGTGAAGACCTGGCCAACAACCTGCGAGTGAACTGGGATCAGGTGCGCGACGTGGTGGCAGCTGAAGATGGTTTGCCGACCGAGATCGGCGTACCGGGCGGTAACGCGCCGGTGGCTTCCAGCACGCCGGTTGACTTGCAGCAATAAGCTGCCCGATCAAAAGCCCGCCCCAGCCTTGCGCTGCGGCGGGCTTTTTATTGCCCGATTCATCACTGAATCGCGGGCAATAAAAAAGCCGACCCAAGAATGGATCGGCTTGGTAACAACCCCGAAGGATTATTACTTGCGGCTTGCTTTTTCAAGCATGCGCAGAGCGCGCTCGTTAGCTTCGTCAGCAGTCTGTTGTGCTTTTTGAGCAGCAGCCAGAGCTTCATCAGCTTTACGGTAGGCTTCGTCTGCACGAGCCTGGGAGCGAGCTGCTGCGTCTTCAGTTGCAGTCAGACGAGCTTCGGTTTCTTTGGAGACGCTGCTGCAACCGGTAGCCAGAACTGCGGCCAGAGCCAGAGCAGAGAATTTCAGAACGTTGTTCATCGTGTTCCCCTTCAAGGACTTTCTATTAAATGGCTACTGTCTCAGAGTGAGCTGATAGCCGGCGTACATACTACTCATTACTTGTAGTAAGTAAACTGACGTAGCGCAAGAAGCAAAAAAAATTCTTGCGCCGATTCTATTTTGGCTAATCTTTTGGAGGTTTGTATAAAAACTGTCCAGTTTTTTTCGTTTTACCGGGAACTGGATCCAGTCTGAAAGGTCCGGCCCGCATGTGTCAGGCGCGTTGGACAGGTAAAATTTTATATATCTACGATGACACTTCAGTAACGCCGGCCTTTACTGTACACGGCATCTTTCACGCATGTAGAGGTGACTTTAAGAGCGTTAGTTCGTCTCAAGCTTCAACTGCCGGCAATGTTCAGGCTATCGATCGCAGGTTGATCGAAGCCCTTTCTGTAACCGCCAGCGGCAGGGGATGACAGGCGCGCCTTGAGCTATTGCAGCATTGGTGCCTACTATTCCCTGTGTGCTGGTTGTGAGCGCTATGGGTTTTCTCGCTGTCGGAACCGGCACGGGGTGGCGTAGATGTTCCTTCGCCGGAAAAACATCGGTAAGGTAGGGGTCGAAATTCAAGACCCGCGAGGAGTAGTGATGAGCGAGGCGTTGTCCATCCACCATGACCAGGCAGGTCATCAGTTCGAGACCAATGTGGACGGTCATCGTGCCTACCTGACCTACATGGACCTCGGGAAGCAGACCCTGGATATCTATCGCACGTTCGTGCCCAACGCGCTGCGCGGCCGTGGCATTGCCGCCGCGCTGACCGAAGAAGCGTTGAAGTTCGCGGAAGAGTCCGGCTACACAGTGATCCCGTCCTGCTCTTACGTCGAGCGTTACATGGAGCGTCACCAGCGCCATGCCGCGAAGCTGTAAGACGCAACTGCACCACGAAAAACGCCGGGCTTAGCCCGGCGTTTTTGTGTGCGCCTGGTTTCAGGCGCGCAGACGAACTCAGGTGCGTTTGCGTTTCGGCAATACGTCCTTGAGCTTGGCGTGCATGCTGCGCAAGGTGGTCTCGGTGGCAGACCAGTCGATGCAGGCATCGGTGATCGACACGCCGTATTGCAGGTCGGCCAGGTCTTTCGGAATCGCCTGGCAGCCCCAGTTCAGATGACTTTCGACCATCAGGCCAATAATCGACTGGTTGCCTTCCAGAATCTGGTTGGCGACGTTTTCCATCACCAGCGGCTGCAGGGCCGGGTCCTTGTTGGAGTTGGCGTGGCTGCAGTCGACCATGATGTTTGGCTTGATCTTCGCCTTGTTCAGCGCCTGCTCGCACAGCGCAACGCTGACCGAATCATAGTTGGGCTTGCCGTTGCCGCCGCGCAATACCACGTGGCCGTAGTTGTTGCCCTTGGTGGTGACGATGGACACGCCACCTTCCTGGTTGATACCCAGAAAGCGATGCGGGCTCGAGACCGATTGCAGTGCGTTGATCGCAACCGTCAGGCCGCCATCGGTACCGTTCTTGAAACCCACCGCCGAAGACAGGCCGGAGGCCATTTCGCGGTGAGTCTGGGATTCGGTGGTGCGCGCACCGATGGCCGACCAACTGATCAGGTCCTGCAGGTACTGCGGAGAGATCGGGTCGAGCGCTTCGGTCGCGGTTGGCAGGCCCATTTCGGCCAGGTCCAGTAGCAATTGACGACCGATGTGCAGGCCATCCTGAATCTTGAACGAGTCGTCCAGATACGGGTCGTTGATCAAGCCTTTCCAGCCGACCGTGGTACGCGGCTTCTCGAAATACACACGCATCACCAGGTACAGGGTGTCGGACACTTCCGCCGCCAGTACTTTCAGACGCTCGGCGTATTCGTGGGCAGCCTTGAGGTCGTGGATCGAGCATGGGCCGATCACTACGAAGAGGCGGTGGTCGGTGCCGTCGAGGATGTCACGGATGACTTCGCGGCCCTTGGTGACGGTCTGCAGGGCAGCGTCGCTCAAGGGGATTTCGCGTTTGAGCTGATCGGGCGTGATCAGGGTCTCGTTGGATTCGACGTTAAGGTCGTTGATCGGTAAATCAGCCATCGTGTTACTCGTCAGGGTCACGGGTGCCGGCCGCCAGCCATCCCCGTGCGGCGGGCACAGCATGATTTGAATGCAGGGGGGAGGAACCTTAGCGCGTAACACGGGCCGGCGACAATGGGCAAAGCCGGGTTTAATCCAGCGCCGGCTGCACAAACGTCTCATGGGCGAACTCGCCGGCATGGCGTGAAACCCACTCGCGAGCCAGGGTTTCGAGTTGCGCAGGGGTTGGCTCAGTGTGTTCATGCAGGCGGCAGTAGCGTTCGATCTGGCACACTTGTTCGCCCATCCGCGCGCCAAACAAGGCGTGTTCATCGGTAAACGAGATGCCGATGCGGTAGCCGTTTTCCACCTTGCGGCACCAGGCCACATAGCCCGGATAGCGGGCGCTGGCGCCCAGGGTCGGGATACGCAGGTCCACGGCAGTCCCCTGGCGCCACGCACGCGGGCAATTGCAGGCGACGCCGCCCAGGCCGATAGTGTGCAGGCGTTGGCGGGGAATGGCGGGAGCGGGACGTTGGATTAACTCGACAGCGACATCATCAGGGTGAGGTAAAAAACGACCCATGTACACGGACTCCGAGCACCGTCCAGTTGACGGCGGTGGCAGCAGTATAGTGAAGGAACTGGAATTGACCGACCTGGATATTGACCAGCAATTGCTGGGATTGCCAGGTATTTCGCTGCTGGTGTTCACAGGCGCAGGCTGTTCGAGTTGCCGCTGGGCACGCCAACAGTTGCCGGGCTGGCCTTTGCCGGTGGACCGCGTGTGCTGGGTCGATGCCGGGCACAATGGCGGGGCGGTCGAGCGCTACGAGATCTTTCATTTGCCCGCGTTGTTCCTCGTGTGCGAGGGTCAGTTTCTCGGGCAATTACACACGCGTCTTGTTAAAACCGACCTTACCGACGCGATTGATCACGCACTGACCCGCACACCAGAGGATTTGCCATGACCGCAGTTGCACCCCAGTCGCCACGCATTGGCATTATCGGCACCGGCGCCATCGGCGGTTTTTACGGCGTGATGCTGGCGCGCGCCGGGTTTGATGTGCACTTTTTATTGCGCAGCGAATATGCCGCGGTCAGCGAACACGGCCTGCGCCTGAACAGCAAACTACACGGCCAATTGCACCTGCACCCGGTGCAGGCTTACGCCAGTGCCGCAGATATGCCGCCGTGTGACTGGCTGCTGGTGGGCACCAAATCCACCGGCAACGTGGACCTTGCCCCCACTATCGCCCAGGTCGCTGCGCCGGACGCCAAAGTGGTGCTCCTGCAAAACGGCCTCGACGTCGAAGACAGCCTGCGCGAACACTTGCCGCCCTCGCTGCACCTGCTGGGCGGTCTCTGCTACATCGGTGTGCACCGTTCTGCGCCGGGCGTTGTCGAGCATCAGGCGCTGGGGCGGGTCAACCTGGGCTACCACAGTGGTACTGCGGGCACTGATGAGGCGCGCCAGCAAGCCATCGTCGAAGAGGGCGCCGCGCTGTTTCACAAGGCCGGTATCGACTCCCAGGCCATGGCCAACGTGCATCAGGCGCGCTGGCACAAGCTGGTGTGGAATGTGCCTTACAACGGTCTGTCCGTATTGCTCGGCACCGGCACCACGGCGATGATGGCCGACGAGTCGAGCCGCGAATTGATCCAGGCATTGATGGCCGAAGTGGTGAAAGGCGCCCACGCGTGTGGCCATGACATTCCCGCCAGCTACGCCGGGCAGATGTTCGCCATGACCGAAACCATGGACGACTACCTGCCCAGCATGTACCACGACCATGTGCACAAACGCCCGCTGGAACTGGCGGCGATCTACGCCCGCCCGCTTGCGGCTGCCAAGGCGGCAGGTTGCGAGTTGCCACGCATGCAGGCGCTGTATCAGGCCTTGAGCTTCATTGACCGGCACAATCGTTGATTCGGCGTGGATTGACGCGCAGACACCGGGGGAAACACCATGGCAAAGGGATTGGGCGACAAACTGGTGCTGGCGATTTCATCGCGGGCGCTGTTTGACCTGAGTGACAGCCACAAGGTCTATGAGGCTGAAGGGGTTGAGGCGTATCGCAAGTACCAGATCGAACACGAGGAAGAGATCCTCGAACCTGGCGATGCGTTTGCGCTGGTCAAAAAACTTTTAAGCCTCAACGCCAGCCTCGGCCGGGCGCGAGTCGAGGTGGTGCTGGTGTCACGCAACAGCGCGGACACCGGCCTGCGCGTGTTCAATTCGATCCAGCATTACGGGCTGGATATTTCCCGCGCGGCCTTCGTGGGCGGGCGTAGTCCATACCCTTATTTGGCCGCTTTTGGCTGTCATCTGTTTCTCTCCACCCATGCCGAAGATGTGCGTAGCGCCCTCGATGCCGGTTTTGCCGCCGCGACAATCTTGTCGGGCGGCGCGCGGCGGGCCTCGAGTGAGGAATTGCGCATCGCGTTTGATGGCGATGCGGTGCTGTTTTCCGATGAGTCGGAGCGGGTTTACCAGTCCGGCGGCCTTGAGGCGTTTCAGGCCAGCGAGCGCGAGTCGGCACGCCAGCCGCTGCACGGCGGCCCGTTCAAAGGCTTCCTCGCGGCGCTTAATTTGTTGCAGCGCGAGTTTGTCGACGATGGGTGCCCGATCCGCACGGCGCTGGTCACCGCGCGCTCGGCGCCGTCCCACGAGCGGGTGATCCGCACCTTGCGTGAGTGGGATATTCGCCTCGACGAATCGCTGTTTCTCGGGGGGCTGGAGAAATCCGCGTTCCTGGAGGCCTTCGCCGCCGATGTGTTTTTCGATGACCAGGCCGGGCATTGCGAGAAGGCCCGGGAAGTGGTCGCCACCGGGCACGTGCCCCATGGCATCAGTAACGAATTGAAAATCCAGACCGGGAGCTGAGCCGGACTGCCCAAGGCGCTGCTAAGCTGATTCAATCTCCGCCATCCTGGCTGACCAGGAGGTTCTATGATCCGTTCGATGCTGTACGCCACGGACCTCGGTCTGTATGCGCCTTACGTGATGCAACATGCGCTGGCACTGGCCCGAACGTTCAAGGCGGATTTGTACGTGATTCACGTGGTGGAGCCGATCGGGCTGTTCGCCGAATCGGTGTTGCAGAGCTACCTTGATGAGAAGGCCTTGAATGAGTGGCAGAGCCAGGGGCTGACCACCGTGATGGCGACGATTGAACAGCGGGTGCTGGACAGTTTTCGCGAGGAGTTGGGGGAAGGGGAGCAGGACCTGCAATTGATTCGCTCGGTGCGGGTGATCCAGGGGGACCCGTGCGAGGTGATTCTCGACCAGTTGCGCAAACTTTCCGTCGACCTGTTGATCGTAGGAAGTCATAGCCATGCAACCGCAGCGGCCACACCGCTCGGACGCACCGCTGCACGGGTGTTGCAACTGTCTACGGTACCGGTTTATCTGGTGCCCTCTTTGCAGCGGCGACGCAGCGATGACATATGACGGGTAGAAAACGATAAAAAGTTCTAGATTTATCCGTATAACCTTTAATATAGTTATATACCGTCGCTGATACCCGTGGCGTCTATCTGCTTTGAGGGACACATATGAAGCTTCAACAACTGCGCTACATCTGGGAAGTGGCGCACCACGACCTCAACGTTTCCGCTACTGCTCAAAGCCTCTACACCTCGCAACCCGGTATCAGCAAGCAGATCCGCCTGCTCGAAGACGAGCTGGGCGTCGAGGTGTTCGCGCGCAGCGGCAAGCACCTGACCCGCGTCACCCCGGCCGGCGAGCGGATCATCACCACGGCTGGCGAGATTCTGCGCAAGGTCGAAAGCATCAAGCAGATCGCCCAGGAATTCTCCAACGAGAAAAAAGGCACCCTGTCGATCGCCACCACTCACACTCAGGCACGTTACGCACTGCCGCCGGTGATCCGCGATTTCATCAAACAATACCCCGATGTGGCGCTGCACATGCACCAGGGCTCGCCGATGCAGATCGCCGAGATGGCCGCTGACGGCACCGTCGACTTCGCCATCGCCACTGAAGCGCTGGAGCTGTTCGGCGATCTGGTGATGATGCCGTGCTATCGCTGGAACCGTTGCGTGGTTGTGCCTCAAGGCCACCCGCTGGCCAAGCTGCCCAAGCTGACTCTGGAAGCCTTGGCCGAATACCCGATTGTGACTTACGTGTTCGGTTTCACCGGCCGTTCCAAGCTCGACGAAGCCTTCAGCCACCGTGGCCTCACGCCAAAAGTGGTGTTCACCGCCGCCGACGCCGACGTGATCAAGACTTACGTGCGTCTGGGCCTGGGCGTCGGCATCGTCGCCAAGATGGCCGTGGACACGGCACTGGACAAAGATCTGGTCGTGCTCGACGCCAGCGAGCTGTTCGAATCCAGCGTCACCAAGATCGGTTTCCGTCGCGGCACTTTCCTGCGTGGCTTCATGTGCGACTTCATCGAAAAATTCGCACCGCACCTGACCCGCGAAGTCATGGCCAAGGCGATCCAGTGCCACAACAAGCAGGAACTGGAAGAGTTGTTTGACGGCGTGGAACTGCCTGTCCACTGATATTGCATAGCTGTGCAGGCTAGCTTGTTGTGGCGAGGGAGCAAGCTCCCTCGCCATAAAAGCGCTTCGGCTATTTGGCCTCGGTAACCGTAAAATGTTGCCGGGCGCCGGCCACCAGAATCTCCACCTCATCACCCTCAAACTTGCCCAGCAGGCTTTTGCCCAGCGGTGAGCGCGGGGTGATGACGGTCACCGGTTGTCCCACCACGTCCACCTTCAAGCCCGCCGCATCCGGCGCCAGAAACAGCCACTGCTGGCGACCGTTCTCGTCTTCCAGCCCCAGCAATGCACCCACTTCTATACCCCGCTGATCATCATAGGCACGCAGCGGCATGCCGTTGCACAGCGCCAGCGCCTGTTTGATCTCCTCGACGCGCCTGGCTTGCCCGGCCGCCAGATAAGAAGCCTCCAGCCCTAACGTGTCGTATTTGTTTTCCGCGATGTTTTCTTCGTGGGTCGCGGTTTCATAAGCGGTTTGCGCAGCACGTTGGGCGATCTCGAGGTCGGCGCAGAGCTTTTCCAGGATCAACAGGTGGACGGCGTGTTTATTCATGGTCATCAATCACAGAATTGCAGGACATTGGCCCGGGTCTTTTCGTTGGGCGCGTTCTGGTCCTGTTGCAGCCAGAACTGGCACTTGGGGTTGGACAGGTTGCGCGCATTGCTTCGAGCCTGATCCAGAGATTGCTGTTGCTCCTGTTTGCGCAGGTTGTCGGTGTACTGCTCAAACATCCGGTTGGGCGGCTCCGGCGCAACGGCAGCCGGTTTGCCCAACTGCTGAACGGCTTGTGCCACAGGCGCCAGGCTTTGCGGGAACAAATAGCGAGAGGCCAGCCAGGTGGTCAGCACAATGGCGATAAACCCCAGCCAAAGGCCGAACGCGATGGCAACACACAGTTTGAACAGTGACAGCGGACGATCCGGCATGGTGGCCTCCTGGCAGGCATTGGCGGGCTGGCGGCGATTGTCGCACAGCCACTGTGCAGAATAATCGCGATCAAGCCTTCTGCATCGGCGCATTTATGCGGACAATCGAGCCTTTGAGTGGTGGAGCCCGGAATGAAAGCCCGCTGGGATATTTTTTGCAGCGTCGTCGATAACTATGGCGACATCGGCGTGACCTGGCGCCTGGCCCGTCAATTGGTGGTGGAACACGCCTGCGACGTGCGTTTGTGGGTCGATGACCTGCGGGCCTTTGAGCGCATGTGCCCTGAGATTGATGTGCAGCTCGGCCAGCAGTGGCAAGAAGGTGTCGAAGTCCGTCATTGGCCGGTCGAATGGCCACCTACCGAGCCCGCCGACGTAGTCATTGCCGCTTTCGCCTGCCAACTCCCGCCGGATTACATGGAAGCCATGGCCGCGCGCGAAGCTGCGCCGTTGTGGATGAACCTGGATTACCTGAGCGCCGAAGACTGGGTGGTGGGCTGCCATCGATTGCCATCGGTGAAGTTCAAGGGCGTGCAGAAGTACTTCTTTTTTCCGGGGTTTCGTGAAGGAACCGGCGGTTTATTGCGTGAGAAGGGATTGCTGCAGCAGCGTCAGGCGTTTCAGCAGGACGCCGTTGCGCAGCGGCAATTCCTGCACGGCCTGGGGATTTTTCCTGCGGTGGGCGCACGGCTAATGTCGCTGTTTGCCTACGAAAATGCCGGGCTCGCCAGTTGGCTCGACGTGTTGGCAGCGGACGGGCGCGCCACCCATCTGCTGGTGCCGGAAGGGCGGATCCTGGGCGATGTGCAGCGTTGGCTGGGTGTGGAAGGGCTGGTCGCGGGGGACGTCCACGAGCGCGAAGCGCTGACCGTGCAGGTCATTGCGTTTGTGCGTCAGGAGCAATATGACCGCTTTTTGTGGTGCTGTGACTTCAACGCCGTGCGTGGCGAAGACTCGTTCGTGCGCGCTCAATGGGCCGGGCGACCGCTGTTATGGCACATCTACAGGCAGGATGAAGACATCCATCTGGACAAGCTCGATGCGTTCCTGGAGCTGTACACCGCAGGCTTGTCTGCGGCGGCAAAGGCGGCGGTGATCACGCTTTGGCAAGCCTGGAATACGGATGGCGATATGACACAACCGTGGAAAATGCTGCTGGAGCACTGGCCCGAAGTCAGCCAGCACGCGCAGGCATGGTGTCTGGAACAAGGCTTGCAGGCCGATCTTGCGACGGCGCTGGTACAGTTTTATGAAAGTTGGATATGATACGCCACCTTGATTTTTGTAAATCCCATCCAAATTTCGGATATATGCAATGAAAACTGGTAAAGAACTGAAACCCGGTACAGTGATCCGTCTCGAAAACGACCCTTGGCTGGTTCAGAAAGCTGAGTTCACCAAGTCTGGTCGTAACAGCGCAATCATGAAGACCAAGCTGAAGAACCTGCTGACCGGTTACAAGACCGAGATCGTTTACAGCGCCGACGACAAACTGGACGACGTGATCCTGGACCGCAAGGAAGCGACTCTGTCCTTCATCAGCGGTGACACCTACACGTTCATGGACACCACCGACTACACCATGTACGAGCTGAACGCCGAAGATATCGAAGCCGTTCTGCCGTTCATCGAAGAAGGCATGGAAGACGTCTGCGAAGCCATTTTCTTCGAAGAGCGCCTGGTTTCCGTAGAGCTGCCGACCACCATCGTGCGTAAAGTGGCCTACACCGAAGGTTCCGCTCGCGGTGACACTTCGGGCAAGGTGATGAAGCCTGCCAAACTGAGCAACGGTACCGAACTGCAAGTGGCCGATTTCATCGAAATCGACGACCTGATCGAGATCGACACCCGCGAAGGTGGTTCGTACAAAGGTCGCGCCAAGAAGTAATTCTGGCCAAACCGTACGAATGAAAAAGCCCGACCATGCGTCGGGCTTTTTTGTGGGCGCTGCGTTTTACTTCAAGTGTTGTTTCAGTTCCTGCGACGCTTGCAACAAGGCCGAACGCACTTCGGGGACCTGGCTGACCACGTTGAGCAAACCGTAGTCGTGAATCATGCCGTTGTAGCGCACGGCGGTCACCGGTACGCCGGCGGCATCCAGCTTGCGGGCATACGCCTCGCCTTCGTCGCGCAGTACGTCGGCACCGGCGGTCTGAATCAGTGCCGGCGGCAAGCCTTTCAACTGATCGGTGGTGGCCCGCAGCGGTGAGGCGTAGACCTCGGCGCGTTGTTTGGCGTCGGTGGTGTAGTTGTCCCAGAACCACTTCATCATGTTTTTGGTGAGGAAGTGCCCTTCGGCGAACTGGTTGTAGGACGCCGTTTCGAAGTTCGCATCAGTCACCGGCCACAGCAGCAGCTGGAATTTGATCGCCGGTGTGCCTTTGTCCTTGGCCATCAGGCTGACCACTGCCGCCATATTGCCGCCGACGCTGTTGCCTGCGACCGCCAGGCGCTTGCCATCCACGTTGATTTCCTGGCCATGCTCGGCCACCCATTGTGTCGCGCCGTAAGCCTGGTTGATTGCGACCGGGTAATGCGCTTCCGGCGAAGGGGTGTAGTTGACGAACACCGCGGCAGCCCCCGAACCCACCACCAAGTCCCGTACCAGACGTTCATGGGTCGGGTAATCCCCCAGCACCCAGCCGCCACCGTGGAAGAACATGAACACCGGCAATGTGCCTTTGACTCCGGCTGGCCGCACGATGGTCAGGTTCAGCGGCTTGCCATCAACCTCGATGGTTTTCTGGCTCACATCCGCTGCGGGCAGGGTCAGCTTCACGCTGGCTTGCGGGCCGGTCAACACCGCGCGGGCGTCCTTCGGTGTCAGTTGCTCCATCGGTTTGCCGGTGCCTGCGTTCAACACATCCAGAAAAGCCTGGGTGGTGTGCTCGACATCGCCGGTAGCGGCGAAGGCGTTGCTGATGGACAGGGCGAGCAGGGTGCCGGTGAGCGCTTTACCAATTGTGTTCATTGTTTTCTCCAGGGGCGGCCGAGGTCATTTTCAGACGGTCACGTGCAGGCGTACATCAACGTTGCCACGGGTGGCGTTGGAGTACGGGCAGACTTGATGGGCAGCTTCGACCAGGCTTTGCGCGTCGTCCTGGGCCAGGCCGGGCAGGTTGATGTTCAGGTCGATGTCCAGACCGAAACCGCCGGGGATCTGGCCGATGCCGACGTGGGCAGTGATCGAAGCGTCATCCGGGATTTTGCGCTTGGTCTGGCTGGCGACGAATTTCAGTGCGCCGATAAAGCAGGCCGAGTAACCGGCAGCGAACAGTTGTTCCGGGTTGGTCGCCTGACCACCGGCCCCACCGAGCTCTTTGGGGGTGGAGAGTTTGACGTCGAGGATGTTGTCGCTGGAAACAGCACGGCCGTCACGGCCGCCGGTGGCGGTGGCTACTGCGGTATAGAGAGTTTGCATGGCTTTTTCCTCTTGGTTTTGGCGCGAAATTTTTGCGCGCTAAGTAGTTGGTGAGGCAAATGTATAGCGCTAATATTTATCGCGCAAGATAAATTTACAAAAATTTTAGTCATCACCCAAAAAATGTGGGAGCTGGCTTGCTTGCGATAGGGGTGTGTCAGTCGATGCGTTCATCGCTGATGTACCGTCATCGCAGGCAAGCCAGCTCCCACATTAGCCATCCGGGCCGGTCTACCGCGTCAGACGTTGGCCTGCAGGTTACTGCGCAGCGCGACCAGGTCGCTCTGGAGCTTGCGCAACTGCTCCAATTGCAGGCCACTGGCCCCCAGGATGCACTGGGGAATGCCCATCGCCTTGTCCTGCAAGGCACGACCCGCGTCGGTCAGTTCCACCACCACCACCCGTTCATCCTCACGGCTGCGGGTACGGCTGAGCAGGCCTTCGGCTTCGAGGCGCTTGAGCAGGGGCGTCAGTGAGCCGGGGTCGGTGAGCAGGCGGCTGCTGATTTCGCCTACCGTCAAACCATCCTCTTCCCACAGCACCATCATGGCCAGGTATTGCGGATAGGTCAGGCCAAGGGCTTGCAGCAAGGGCTTGTAGACCTTGGTCATCAGCAACGAGGTGGAGTGCAGGGCGAAGCACAGCTGGTTGTCCAGCATCAGGGATTCGCACGGATCAGGGTTCTTGCTCATGGCGGTGCCTTAAAAAACGTGTCTGGGCTGGAATCTAGCGGGCAAATCTTTAATGCGCCAGACAATTCTGGCCGGGTGGTCAGACCAACCCACTTTGCAGCGCCAGATCCCATGGCGGCACCGGGCTGAAACGTGACTTCAAGTATTCCAGAAGCAGACGGCTGCGGGCGCTGGCCTGTTGTTCCAGGCGCAGCGCGTAGATGCCGGTGGTTTCCGGGCTGGGCAGGCCGTTTTCGCAAAACAGTGGCAACAGTTCGCCGCGCACCAAGTATTCGCTGGCCAGCCAGGTAGGCAGATGTGCAATCCCCAGCCCGGCGAGGGCACCCGAAAGCAGCGCTTCGGCGTTGTTGGCACCCATGCGGATGCGGCGTGGCCGGTACGTAGCGCGCCGGCCGTCCATTTCGAAACGCCAGGCGAAGGTTGGCGCCAGGCCGTCCCAATCCAGGCCGTCGTGCTCGCTCAGTTCGCTCGGATGAGTGGGCGTGCCACGGCTTTTCAGGTAGGCCGGGCTCGCACAGGCGATCCGTACAATGCTGGCCAGCGGTGTCGCAATCAGCCGCGTGTCCACAATATGCCCGGCGCGCAGCACCAGATCGACCTTGCCCAAGTGCGTGCCCTGCATATCGACGAAACTGTCGATCAAGTGCAGGTGCACATCCAGCCCCGGGTACACGTTCAGAAAGTCGGCAATTACCGGCGCCAAATGCCGGCGACCAAACGCGGCTGGGGCATCGACACGAATCAGGCCTTCCGGCGCATGGCTGAGGGACACGGCTTCGGCGCGCGCCAGCTGCAACTCACTGACTATTCGCCGCGCCCGCTCGGCAAACGCCAACCCGGCAGGCGTCGGCACCACGGCGTGGGTGCTGCGCTGAAACAAACGGCTGCCTACCGAGGCTTCCAGGCTATCGATACGCCGGGCCACCGCCGAAGGCGTCAGTGGATGACGGCGGGCGGCGGCGGAGAAGCTGCCGGTTTCCAGCACATCCAGAAACAGGCCGAGTTGATCGGTGAGGGTATTGGGGTTCATGGGCAGGCGCTTATGCGAAGTTGGCATAGCCATTGTGCGTTGCTGTGCGTTTCCGCGCCAGAGGCGACTGCGTAGCATGCGAGGCCTGGGCTTTTGGAGTGGCGAGCGGTGTTGGATTTAGCGATGTATCTGGTATTGGGCGCGGCCCTCGGTACGGTGGGCGGCCTGTTTGGCATTGGTGGCGGGCTGATCGCGATTCCGGTGCTGGGCGTGTTGTTCGGCCTCGATCAGCAAATTGCCCAAGGCACGGCGCTGGTCATGGTGGTGCCCAACGTGATGCTGGCCCTGTGGCGTTATCACCAGCGCAACCGCATCGAACTGCGCCACGCGTTGCCGTTGGGCGTGATGGGTTTCAGCTTTGCCTGGCTCGGCTCGATCTGGGCGGTAGGCCTGGACGCCGGGGCGATGCGCGTCGGTTTTATCGCCTTTCTGCTCACACTGGCGGCCTACAACCTGCTGCGCATGTTTACCCGCAATGCGCCGCCGACTGCCGAGATGCGCTACTCATGGCCATGGCTCGGCGTGCTCGGCGCCGCTTCCGGCTCGATGGGCGGCCTGTTTGGTGTCGGTGGCGCGGTGGTGGCCACGCCGGTGCTGACCAGCCTGTTCGGCACGACACAAGTGGTCGCACAAGGGCTTTCCCTGGCGCTGGCATTGCCCAGCACCAGTGTGACGCTGGTGACCTACGCCTGGCACCATGAAGTGGACTGGGCAATCGGCGTGCCCCTGGCTGTCGGTGGCCTGCTGAGCATCAGTTGGGGCGTGAAAGTCGCCCATGCATTGCCGGAGCGTATATTGCGCGGGCTGTTCTGCGGCTTTCTGGCCGTGTGCGCGGTGATGCTGACCTTTAAAGTCTGAAGCCTTCGAGGATGTATTCCGCCAGGCAGTCGGTGATCGGCGAGGTCATCGCCGGGTTGCGCAGCAAGCGCAGGTTCATCGACGGCAGCGGCGGAAAACCTTCCTCGCTGCCGAGCACGCGCAGGTCTTCGGTCACCAGGCTTTCCATGCTGACCATCACCGCCAACCCTGAACTGACCACGGCCTGAATCGCGGCCACGTTGGAACTGTGGTACGCCAGGCGATAGTCGCGCCCAGCGGCATCCAGCGCCGCGCGGGTCCACTGGGTGCAGAAGCTGTCGAGGCCGGAAATCGCCAGGGGCAGGGCTTCATGCTCGTCCCAACAAAAGCACGGCGACGCCGCCCACACCATGCGCTCGGTGCGCAACAACTCGCCGAGCTCATTGCCGGGCTCGCGGCTGATCACGGTCAAGGCCAGGTCCCGGCGCTGCATCAGTACGTGCGACGACTCGCAGTGCATCTCGATTTGAATCAGCGGGTAAGCCTTGGAAAACCGTTTGAGAATGCCCGGCAGGAAGCGCATCACGTAGTCATCCGGCGTGCCGATGCGCACCAGCCCCACCATATGCGGCTCGCGCAGGGTGTTGAACACCTCGCTGTGCAGTTTCAGGATGCGCCGCGCATACCCCAGCAACACCTGACCTTCGGGCGTGAGGCGAACCTGACGACCGTCGCGCTCGAACAGCTTGCGTTGCAGCACGTCTTCTTCCAAACGCTTCATCTGCATGCTCACCGCCGACTGGGTGCGGTTGACCTGTTCGCCGGCACGGGTAAAACCGCCCTGGTCGGCGATGGCGACAAAGGTGCGCAACACGTCGGTATCGATGCTGGGGTAGCCTGACATTCATGAATCTCTGAGATGTATTGCATAAGAAACATTCGTTGGATTGATCATAAGCCCAGGCACACACTTGCGTCATCCCCACTGGAGGGCGAGAAGATGAAAGGTCAGAAAGGTTTTGTGTTGATGACGAAACGTCCGTTTTCCGGGCTGTTTCACACGCTGGCGCGTTGGCAGACGCTGCATCATGAGCGTCAATTGCTGGCGAGTCTGAGCGACGAGGCGCTCAAGGATATCGGACTCAACCGTGGTGATGTCGAGCAGGAGCGCCACCTGCATTTCTGGCAAGACCCGCTGCGAAAATGAGCCGCGATGGGGTAGGGTGGTCGGCGCACCCTTGATGGAGAAACCCATGCCCGCCGATCTGTCTTTTTCACTTAAGCAAGCACGACGCATGGCGCTGGCGGCCCAGGGTTTTTCCGGGCGCCAGCCGCCTGCATTGATCAAGGCTGCGCACCTCAACCGGTTGATTGATCGCCTGGGCGTGCTGCAAATCGATTCGGTCAACGCCGTGGTGCGCTCCCACTACTTGCCGCTGTTTTCCCGCTTGGGCAATTACTCGCCGTTGATCCTTGAACACGCAGCGTGGAGCCAGGGCCGTCGGCGTTCATTGTTCGAATACTGGGGCCACGAGGCGTCATTACTGCCGATGGCGTTGTACCCGTTGATGCGGTGGCGCATGGAGCGGGCCAGGCAGGGGCAGGGGATTTATTCGCAAATGGCGCGTTTTGGCCGCGAGCAACAGGCCACGATTCAGCGGGTATTGCAGACCGTCGAGCGCCAGGGCGCATTGGGGGCTGGCAGTTTGTCGACGCGCGAGGAGCGCGCCGGGCCCTGGTGGGACTGGAGTGATGAAAAGCATGCGCTGGAATGGCTATTTGCCGCCGGACTGGTGACCGTCGCCGGTCGGCGCGGGTTTGAGCGGCTGTATGACTTGCCGGAACGGGTTATCCCGGGCGAAATCCTTCAACAAACGACGTTAAGCGAAGCCGAGGCCCAGCGCGGCTTGCTGCTGCACAGCGCTACCGCGCTGGGCGTGGGCACGGAAAAAGACCTGCGCGACTATTTCCGTCTCGACCCTGCCGACAGCCGCAATCGCCTGGCTGAACTGGTCGAAGACGGCCAATTGCTGACCTGCCGGGTTCAAGGCTGGAAAGCCCTGGCGTTCTGCCTGCCCGATCCCAAAGTGCCGCGCAAAGTACCCGCCAGCGCCTTGTTGTCGCCTTTTGATTCATTGATCTGGGAGCGTGCGCGCACCGAGCGCTTGTTCGATTTCCGTTACCGCCTGGAGATCTACACGCCGCAAGACAAGCGGGTGTACGGCTATTACGTGTTGCCCTTCCTGCACAACGAACGCATCGCCGCGCGCGTGGATTTGCGCGCCGAACGCGCCAACGGGCGGCTGGCGGTGCACGCGGTGCACGAGGAAGAGCCGGGGCTGGATGAGGAGGGGATGCTGGCGCTGGCGTTGAATTTGCGACAGATGGCTGACTGGTTGGGGTTGGAGCAGGTGCAGCTCAACTGTCTGCGGCCGAGTGCTGACCGTTTGAGGGTGGCCATGGCAAATATCGGTGTTGGTTTGTAGGGCTTCATCGCGGGCAAGCCCGACTCCCACAGAGGAATGCATTTTCAATGTGGGAGTCGGGCTTGCCCGCGATGGCGTCAGCCCTGGCGACTAGGGTCTCAACGTTTGACCTGTTTCAACGTCTCGGCAATCAGAAACGCCAGCTCCAGCGACTGATCGGCATTCATCCGCGGGTCGCAGTGAGTGTGATAACGGTCCGACAAACCGTCTTCAGTAATGGGCCGCGCGCCGCCGATGCACTCGGTGACATTCTGCCCGGTCATCTCGATATGAATCCCGCCGGCATAGCTGCCTTCGGCCTGATGCACCTGGAAGAAGTCTTTCACCTCGCCAAGAATCTGCGCAAAGTCGCGGGTCTTGTAACCGCTGCTGGCCTTGATGGTGTTGCCGTGCATCGGGTCGGAACTCCACAGCACCTGCTTGCCTTCGCGCTGCACCGCGCGGATCAGGCCGGGCAAGTGGTCGCCGACTTTCCCCGCGCCCATGCGCGCGATCAGGTTGAGGCGGCCGGGGTCGTTGTCCGGGTTGAGAATGTCGATCAGGCGGATCAGGTCCTCGGGGTTCATGCTCGGGCCGACTTTCACGCCGATCGGGTTGTTCACCCCGCGCAGGAATTCCACATGGGCGCCGTCGAGTTGACGGGTGCGGTCGCCGATCCAGAGCATGTGGGCCGAGCAGTCGTAGTAGTCGTTGGTCAGGCTGTCGCGGCGCACGAAGGCTTGTTCGTAGTTCAACAGCAGAGCTTCGTGGGCGGTAAAAAAGCTGGTTTCGCGCAGTTGCGGCGAGTCGTCCATGCCGCAGGCGCGCATGAACGCCAGGGTTTCGTCGATGCGGTCGGCCAGTTGGCTGTACTTTTCGGCCAGGGCAGAGTTGGCGATGAAGTCCAGGTTCCACTTGTGCACCTGGTGCAGGTCGGCGAAACCGCCCTGGGCAAAGGCGCGCAGCAGGTTGAGGGTGGCGGTGGACTGGTGGTAGGACTGCAGCAAACGGTCCGGGTCCGGCACGCGGCTTTTTTCGTCGAAGCCGATACCGTTGACGATATCGCCCCGGTAGGCGGGCAGGGTGATGCCGTCGATCGTTTCATCATTGGCCGAGCGCGGCTTGGCGAACTGGCCCGCCATGCGTCCGACTTTCACCACCGGGCAGCCGGCGGCGAAGGTCATCACGATGGCCATTTGCAGCAGCACCTTAAAGGTGTCGCGGATTTTCGCGGCGGAGAACTCGGCGAAGCTTTCGGCGCAGTCGCCGCCCTGCAGCAGGAAGGCGCGGCCCTGGGTCACTTCGGCGAACTGACGGCGCAACTCGCGGGCTTCCCCGGCAAACACCAGTGGCGGGTAGCTGGCCAGGTTCTGCTCCACTTGCAGCAAGTGCGCAGCGTCCGGGTACCGGGGTTGTTGCTGGATTGGCAGGGCGCGCCAGCTGTCGGGGCTCCAGGGTTGGCTCATCATGAACTCGATAGGTTGATTGACGGTAGGGCGCCAATGTTATCAGCAATTAGTGCGTGACCTGTTGCCGCCGCTTGGCCGACAATCGCGCCTTTGCCTTGCGCCGAACCGTTTAGGAGTACTGATGACCGAAGAGCGTGTCGAGCGCCTGCTGGCCGAGGTCCACGATGACTTCGGCATGATCCGTGTGCTCGAAGTGGCCGATTACCGTTTTCTCGAATTTGGCGACGCCATCGAGCAAAGTTGCGTCTTCACCGCCGACCCGAGCTGGCTGGAATACGACTACACCCGTGCCATGCTGATTGGCGCGCTGTGCCATGAACAGGCGGAAAGCGCGCTGTTTTTGGGGTTGGGCGCCGGCACGTTGACCCAGGCATGTCTCAAGTTTCTGTCGCTGGAAGACGTCGAGGCCATCGAACTGCGCCCCGACGTGCCGCGCCTGGCCATTGAGTACCTCGGGCTGGATGACGACCCGCGCTTGTACATTCGCATTGGCGACGCCTTGCAATTGCTGGATACCGCCGAGTCGGCCGACTTGATTTTCGTCGACCTGTACACCGATGTCGGCCCTGGCGTGGGGCACCTCGCCTGGACCTTCCTGGAAAACTGCCAGAAAAAACTCAACCCCGGCGGCTGGCTGGTGATCAATCAGTGGGCGACCGATGATGGCAAACCGCTGGGCGCGGCGTTGTTGCGCGGGTTGTACCACCGGCATTATTGGGAGCTGCCGGTGAAGGAGGGCAATGTGATTCTGCTGGTGCCGTCCGATCTGGATCAGGAACTGGATGTGCCGGCGCTGTCGGCCCGTGCCGAAGCCTTGGCGCCGCGCCTGGGCTATTCGTTGCAGTCGCTGATCAAGGCGATTCGGCCGGCAACTTGATTGTCTGGGCGGACGCCTTCGCGGGCAAGCCCGCTCCCACAGTTGAACTGTGAATACATTCAAGGGTGGGAGCGGGCTTGCCCGCGAAGAGGCCCTGCCAGCCGACTCATATGCCTTTGAACACCCCGGGCCGTTTCTCGAGCATCGCCCGTACACCTTCCTTGGCATCCTCACTGTCCAGCAGCTGCTCTACGACAGGCTGCAACGCCGCCGCCGCGACGGCCTCACCTTCCATGCGCGCCAATCGCGCCGACATCAAGGTAGCCTGCACCCCCAGCGGTGCCTGGCGCGCAATGCGGTTGGCCAGCTCGAGGGCGCGGGGCAGCAAGTCTTCGCTGGCCATTACTTCCTGCACCAGGCCCAGGCGCAGGGCTTCATGGGCGTCGAACTCGTCACCGGTCAGCAGCCAGCGCATGGCATTGCCCCAGCCGGCTATTTGATGAAAGCGTAATGTCGCGCCGCCAAACGGAAAGATCCCACGCTGCACTTCCATCTGCGCGAAGCGGGTGTTGCTGGCGCAGAGGTTGATATCGGCTGCCAGCATCAGCTCGATGCCGATGGTCAGGCAGTAACCCTGTGCGGCGACGATCACCGGTTTGTTGACCCTGGGGCCGGCGAACACGCCCCAAGGGTCGCAACCGCCCAACGGCGGTTGCCATCCTCCGGCCATCACGCCGCTGACGCTGGCCAGGTCCAGCCCGGCGGTGAAGTGGTCGCCATGGGCAAACACCACGGCGACCCGCGCATCGTCATTTCGATCAAATTCGCCATAAGCCAGGCTCAGTTCATTGAGCAAATCCAGGTCGAAGGCGTTGCGTTTGGCAACCCGGTCCAGGCCCAACAGCAGGACATGGCCTTGCAATTCACGGCTGACGCGACTGCTACTGGCTTGATTCATCAGGTGGGCTCTCGGGCTGGATCAGGGTTTTCGGACCAAAGGTATCGGTCAGCGGGTGAAACGTTTAAGCGTGATGACCCGCAGGGCCGGGCCTTTGAAAAATAGACCTTGCCGGCGTTCTCTGCAAAGGCGGTGACGCAGCGCGGTTTATCGGCGGTTTCCGATAAAAAAAGCTCCCTTTTTCAGGTATTTCCGGTATAGTGCGCGCCGGCCTTTAACCGGGCCGCGTTTAGGTAGCGCAATTCCCCGAAGCCAGCTTCGGCTGCGCGTCCGCACAGCGGACTCTTCCTTGACGAATCTTTTTTCATTCATTCGTTTTCGCAAATCCCCGCCGACAAAGCAGCCAGGGCGACTCTTGAGTCTCAACACGGCATGCGCAGCTTTGGAGCATGGGTCTTTGCGGATGCACTTAGAGGCAGACCCATGACCCAGGAAACCGGCGGCTTCGCCGCTTTTAATCTGAACCCGAATATTCTTGCAGCCGTCGCAGCGACTGGCTACGAAGAGCCTTCGGCGATTCAGCAGCAGTCGATCCCGATCATCATGGCCGGCAAGGACATGATTGGCCAGGCGCAAACCGGTACCGGCAAAACTGCCGCGTTCGCTTTGCCTATCCTGCAGTGCATCGATCCTGCCAAGCGCGAACCGCAAGCCCTGATCCTGGCGCCAACCCGTGAGTTGGCGCTGCAAGTAGCAACCGCTTTCGAAACCTACGCCAAGCAAATGCCGGGCGTAACCGTTGTGGCCGTTTACGGCGGCGCGCCTATGGGCCCACAACTCAAAGCAATCCGTAATGGCGCACAAATCGTTGTCGCCACCCCGGGCCGTCTGTGCGACCACCTGCGTCGCGACGAAAAAGTGCTGTCGACCGTGAACCACCTGGTTCTCGACGAAGCTGACGAAATGTTGAAGCTGGGCTTCATGGATGACCTGGAAGTCATCTTCAAGGCGCTGCCACCGACCCGTCAGACCGTACTGTTCTCGGCCACACTGCCACAGTCGATCCGTGCCATTGCCGAGCGTCACCTGCGTGACCCGGAACACGTGAAGATCCAGACCAAGACCCAGACCGTTACCGCGATCGAACAGGCTCACCTGTTGGTTCACGCTGACCAGAAGACCTCGGCTGTATTGAGCTTGCTGGAAGTCGAAGACTTCGACGCCCTGATCATGTTCGTGCGCACCAAGCAAGCGACCCTGGACCTGGCCAGCGCCCTGGAAGCCAAAGGCTACAAAGCCGCTGCGCTGAACGGTGACATCGCCCAGAACCAGCGTGAGCGCGTGATCGACTCCCTCAAGGATGGCCGTCTGGACATCGTTGTGGCGACCGACGTTGCTGCCCGTGGCCTTGACGTTCCACGTATCACCCACGTGTTCAACGTTGACATGCCGTACGACCCGGAATCCTACGTTCACCGTATCGGCCGTACTGGCCGTGCCGGTCGCGAAGGCCGTGCCCTGCTGCTGGTGACGCCACGCGAGCGCCGCATGCTGCAAGTGATCGAGCGTGTAACCGGTCAGAAAGTCGCTGAAGTCCGCCTGCCGGATGCCCAGGCCGTTCTCGATGCCCGCATCAAGAAACTGACCAACAGCCTGTCGCCGCTGGTGGCTGACGCTGAATCGACCCACGGCGACCTGCTGGACCGCCTGACCGCCGATATCGGTTGCACCCCGCGTGCCCTGGCTGCAGCACTGCTGCGCAAAGCCACCAACGGTCAGGCCCTGACCCTGGCGGCCATCGAAAAAGAACGTCCACTGGTTCCGAACAGCGCGCCACGCGGTGATCGTCCAGAGCGTTCCGGCGACCGCCCGGACCGTGGTGATCGTGAGCGTCGCGCTCCGGTTCCCTTGGCTGAAGGCCGTGCGCGTTGCCGTACCGCGCTGGGCGCGCGTGATGGTATCGCTGCCAAAAACCTGCTGGGCGCTATCCTCAATGAGGGTGGCCTGGCCCGTGAAGCGATCGGTCGCATCCAGGTGCGTGACAGCTTCTCCCTGGTGGAGCTGCCGGAAGATGGCCTGGAAAAACTGCTGGCCAAGCTGAAAGACACGCGCGTTGCCGGCAAGCAGTTGAAGCTGCGTCGCTATCGCGAAGATTGATCCGCCTTTGGGCTGATTGATCGCACAAAAAAAATCCCCGACCTGTTCGGGGATTTTTTTGCCTGCTCAATTCAGGATCAACCTCAATCAAGTGTGGGAGCTGGCTTGCCTGCGATAGGATCACCCTGGTCTGCCTGACACAACGAGGTGCCTGCATCGCAGGCAAGCCAGCTCCCACACACGCCCGTTTGCATCATTGGATTTGCGTTAGCCGAAGCGGTAGATGTCCATGCCCAGTGCGCCCATGGTAAAGCCTTGGTGCGCAACACTGAACTCGCCCCCCGCACCACGCGCAAAGTACAACGGCAGCAAATGCTCATCGCTGGGATGACTGCGCACGGCGTGCGGCGCCTGGCGACGATAGTCGTGCAGCGCGGTTTCATCGTTGGCTGCGAGTTTGTCTACCACCCAGTCGCGGAAGTCGCGTGCCCAGGGCTCGATCGCTTCAGGCCCGGCACGCCAGTTCAGTTCGCCCAGGTTATGGGTGATGCTGCCAGAGCCGATCAGCAGTACGTCTCGCTCGCGCAGGCCGGTCAGGGCATGCCCGACGCGCGTCTGCAGAGCCGGCCCCATGCGACTGGGCAGGGAGACCTGCACCACCGGAATATCCGCCGCCGGGTACATCAACGACAGCGGCACCCAGGTGCCGTGGTCGAACGGGCGGCGTTCATCCACGCGCGCGCTCAAGCCCTCGGCGTGCAGCAGCCCGACGATTTCACTGGCCAGTTGCGGATCACCTGGCGCCGGGTACTGCACGGCAAACAGCTCGCGCGGAAAGCCGCCAAAGTCGTGCCAGGTTTCGGGTGCGGGACTTGCGCTGACCAGTAACTCTTGGCTTTCCCAGTGGGCCGACACCACTACAATCGCTTGTGGGCGTGGCAGTTCGGCGGCCAGGCGTTGCAATGCCGGGCCGCTGGCGCCGGGTTGCAGGGCCAGCATCGGCGAACCGTGGGAGATAAACAGGCTGGGGAACATAATGGGGTCCTTAGCGTTAAGATGGCCCATCTTCAATCAGATCATTGATCTAAATCTAATATAAGTTTTAGCCCTTTTTGATCGAATTTTCAGGGTGTTTTATGGAACCCAAGTTTTGGCAAGAGCGCTGGGCGCGCAATCAGATTGGCTTTCATTTGCCCGAAGTTAACCCCTACCTGCAACGGCACTGGTCTCAGCTGGAATTGGCGCAAGGCTCGAAGGTATTGGTGCCGTTGTGCGGTAAAAGTCTGGATCTGGTCTGGCTGGCGAGTGCAGGCTATCGGGTGATGGGCGTCGAGTTGTCGGAGCAGGCTGTACAGGCGTTTTTCGATGAGCAGGGGCTCGTGCCGCGGATCCGCCAGCAGGGCGCTTTCAAGGTCTACCAGACGGAGCAGATCGAGCTGTGGTGCGGTGATTTCTTTGCGCTGGACGCCGATGCGGTGGCCGACTGCACGGCGCTCTACGATCGTGCCGCGTTGATCGCCTTGCCGCCGCTGATGCGTGCGCAGTACGTAGAGCATCTCAATAGTCTGCTGGGTTCCCGTTGCCGGGGGCTGTTGATCACCCTCGACTATGACCAGGCACAAAAAGCCGGCCCGCCGTTTGCGGTGACGGATGATGAGGTGAGGTTGTTATTCGGGGGGCGATGGACGCTGGATGTGTTGGAGGAACAGGACATTCTGGGCGAGAGCTGGAAGTTTGTGCAGGATGGCGTTACCCGGCTGGAAGAGCGCGTGTACCGGCTGACACGGTGAGCCTGCCATCGCCATCGCGGGCAAGCCTGCTCCTACAGTAGACCGAGTTTCCCTGTGGGAGCGGGCTTGCCCGCGATGGCGATTCCAGCGGCCACAAAAAAGGGGCGATCATATCGCCCCTTTTTTGTGTCACTGGCCCGCTATCAACCGCGACGACGCAGCGCGTCAATGCGCTCCTCAAGCGGCGGGTGGCTCATGAACAGGCGAGCCATGCCTTGCTTGATGCCGCCGTTGATGCCGAAGGCGGTCAGGCTGTCCGGCATGTGCACCGGCAGGCCCTGTTCGGAGCGCAGGTGTTGCAGCGCCGCGATCATGGCGCCGGTGCCGGCCAGGCGCGCACCGGCTTCGTCAGCACGGAATTCGCGTCTGCGCGAGAACCACATGGTGATCGCACTGGCCAGGAAGCCCAGCACCACTTCGGCGAAGAGGGTGGCCACGAAGTAGGCGATGCCGCGGCCTTCATCGTTCTTGAAGATGACCTTGTCGACGAAGTTGCCGATGATCCGCGCGAAGAACATCACGAAGGTGTTCACCACGCCCTGTACCAGCGCCAGGGTGACCATGTCACCGTTGGCTACGTGGCCGATCTCATGGGCCAGCACAGCCTTCACTTCATCGTAGGAGAAGCGTTCGAGCATGCCCTGGCTCACCGCAACGAGCGCGTCGTTCTTGTTCCAGCCCGTGGCAAAGGCATTCGCTTCATACGCCGGGAAGATCCCGACCTCGGGCATTTTGATGCCAGCCTCGCGGGACAGCTGCTCAACGGTCTGCAACAACCATTGCTCGTGACGGGTGCGTGGCTGGGTGATGACCTGGGTGCTGGTGCTCATCTTCGCCATCCACTTGGAGATGAACAGCGAGAACAGCGAGCCGGCAAAACCAAAGACCGCACAGAAAACCAGCAGCTGATTGAGGTTCAGGTCAACCCCGTTGGCCGCCATGAACCCGTTGAAGCCGAAAAGGCTCAGGGTGATGCTGGCAATCAGCACGACCGCCAGGTTGGTGGCCAAGAACAGCAGGATGCGCATCATGGTTGTAGGGTTCTCCTCATGCTTAATATGTCGCGTACTGCGGGGTATATAAGGTGCGCCTTGGGGTGATTCAACCGAGCGACTATTTCAAACTGTGTCCTACAGCCTGAATGTAGAGCCTTGAAGGGCTTTTCCGAGCGCTAAAGCCGACAGACGTCAGCGATTTTTCGTCTTGCCGCCCCGTAATCATGGGGGCTGACCGATCCGTGGCGTGCCGTGGCAGGGAAGTGGGGGAGAACGGCAAAGAAGTGTTGCCAGATACGCGCTGTACGACCGAATGCCGGTCGCACAGCGCCACATCCTTACTGGCTATAGGACTTGAGGAAGTTGCCGATGCGACCAATGGCCATGTCCAGGTCATCCACGCGCGGCAGGGTCACCACGCGGAAGTGATCCGGCCACGGCCAGTTGAACGCGGTTCCCTGCACCACCAGCAGCTTTTCCGACAGCAACAGGTCGAGCACGAACTTTTCGTCGTTGAGAATCGGGCAGACTTTAGGGTCGATTCGCGGGAAGGCATACAGCGCGCCCATGGGTTTCACGCAGCTGACCCCCGGGATTGCGTTGAGCAGTTCCCACGTGCGGTTGCGCTGCTCCAGCAAGCGGCCTTGCGGCAAGACCAGGTCGTTGATGCTCTGGTAGCCACCGAGGGCGGTCTGAATGGCGTGCTGGCTCGGCACGTTGGCGCACAGGCGCATGTTGGCCAGCATGTCGATGCCTTCGATGTAGCTCTGGGCATTGTGCTTGGGGCCGGAGATGGCGATCCAGCCGGAGCGGAAGCCCGCCACGCGGTAGGACTTGGACAAGCCGTTGAAGGTCAGGCACAGCAGGTCCGGCGCCAGGGAGGCGGTGCACACGTGCACGGCGTCATCGTAGAGGATCTTGTCGTAGATCTCGTCGGAGAACACCACCAGGTTGTGCTGGCGCGCCAGTTCGAGCATGCCCAGCAGCACTTCCTTGGAATACACGGCGCCCGTCGGGTTGTTCGGGTTGATAATCACCAGGGCCTTGGTGTTCGGGGTGATCTTGGCCTTGATGTCGGCCAGGTCCGGGAACCAGTCGGCGCCTTCGTCACACAGGTAGTGCACCGGATGGCCACCGGCCAGGGTCACGGCCGCGGTCCACAGCGGGTAGTCCGGAGCCGGCACCAGCACTTCGTCGCCATTGTTGAGCAGGGCCTGCATGGACATCACGATCAGCTCGGACACGCCATTGCCCAGGTAGATGTCTTCGATGCCGACACCTTCGACCTGCTTCTGCTGGTAGTACTGCATCACGGCTTTACGCGCGCTGAACAGGCCTTTGGAATCGCTGTAGCCCTGGGCGGTCGGCAGGTTGCGGATCACGTCCTGGAGGATTTCATCCGGCGCTTCGAAACCAAAAGGTGCCGGGTTGCCGATGTTCAGCTTGAGGATGCGATGGCCTTCCTCTTCCAGGCGTTTGGCGTGCTTGAGCACCGGGCCGCGAATGTCGTAGCAGACGTTGGCGAGCTTGTTCGATTTGCTGACCTGCATGGCGATGTGATCCTGAAAATGAACGATCCAGACGGTGTGGGCACTACCGTACTGCGAAATCTGCGGGGCCCGCACCCATAAATACGTTTGAATGCCGGTAGCGCGGGTGCCAGACTGGCGTTTTGAAGAGGCGCAATCATACGTGCCGCCTGATCCATGGAAAAGACACAGATCAGGGTTTTTCAGTTGCCGAGGTGTACCGATGGAAAAGTTGGATAAAACGCTGGAGGAGTGGCGGGAAATGCTCGACCCCGCTCAATATCAAGTCTGTCGGCTGAAGGGCACCGAGCGCCCGTTTTCCGGCAAGTACAACGCCACCAAGACCGACGGCGTGTACCACTGCATTTGCTGCCATGAAGCGCTGTTCGATTCGTCGACCAAGTTTGATTCCGGCTGCGGTTGGCCGAGTTTTTATGCGCCGATTGCCGACAGCGCCATGATCGAGATCCGTGACGTCAGCCACGGCATGATCCGCACCGAAGTCACCTGCGCCAAGTGCGATGCGCATCTGGGGCACGTGTTCCCAGACGGCCCGCCGCCGACGGGGCTGCGTTATTGCATCAATTCGGTGTGCCTGGACCTCGTGCCGCGCTAAGGCAGAGGGCGTGTGTGGGTGCTGGCTTGCCTGCATCGCGGGCAAGCCCGGCTCCCACATTTGCACCCATTACGGCTTATCACGGCGATCAATTAAATTGCACGCAATTGAATCGCAAGCTATGTTTTGCCCTTCTTCCTTTAGCGTCGAGGCACTGCCATGAGCGACAAACTGCTGAGCATCCCGTGCACCACCATCAAGGGCGAGCAAAAGACCCTGGCCGACTTCTCCGGCAAGGCCATCCTTGTGGTCAACACCGCCAGCAAATGTGGCTTCACCCCGCAGTACAAAGGGCTGGAGCAACTCTGGCAGCAGTACAAGGACCAGGGCCTGGTGGTGCTGGGCTTCCCTTGCAACCAGTTCGGCAAGCAGGAACCCGGCAACGAAGGGGCGATTTCCGAGTTCTGTGAGCTGAACTACGGCGTCAGCTTCCCGCTGTTCAAGAAGATCGACGTCAACGGCGACGCCGCCCACCCGCTGTTCGTGCAGCTTAAAAAACAAGCGCCGGGCCTGTTGGGCTCCAAGGGCATCAAATGGAATTTCACCAAGTTCCTGATCGGCCGTGATGGCCAGGTGGTCAAGCGCTTCGCCCCCACCACCAAGCCGCAGGACCTGACCCAAGAGATCGAAGCACTGCTCAAATGACCAACGCTCCCACCGTGTCACTGGCCCTGGACGACCAGCTGTGCTTCAAGCTCTACGCCGCCTCGCGGGCGGTCACACGCGCCTACAAGCCGATGCTCGATCAACTGGGCCTGACCTATCCGCAATACGTGGCGATGCTGGTGCTGTGGGAATGGCACGCCACAAAGCCTGCGCAACCCACGGTCAAGGCCTTGGGTGAGCGCCTGATGCTCGACTCGGGCACCCTGACGCCGCTGCTCAAGCGTCTTGAACAACTGGGGTTGGTCAGGCGTCAGCGCAGTGCTATGGATGAGCGTGAAGTGCATCTGGGGTTGAGCGAGGCGGGCGCCAGGTTGCACGACGAAGCCCACAGCCTGAAAACCCGCTTGCTGTGTGACAGCGGCGTCGACCTGAACCAGGCCGATGCCTTGCGCAAGGGCCTGGATCAGTTACTGGCGCAGATCAAAGGCTTGTCGTCCTGGGCACCCACAGGTCCAGCAAGGCATTGAGCTCTTCGCGGCGAAATGGCTTGGCCAGGTAATCGTCCATGCCCGCGGCGCGGCATCGCTCGCGCTCTTCCGACAAAGCGTTGGCGGTCAAGGCGACGATGGGCAGGTCCGGCCAGCGCCCGCTGCGGCGAATCTGCCGGCTGGCTTCGTAGCCGTCCATCACCGGCATATTGCAGTCCATCAACACCATGTCGAAGCGCTGCTCTTCAAGCAGCTTGAGCGCTTCACCGCCATGGGCGGCCACGATGACCTCGCAGCCGAGCTTGCTGAGCATGCCCTTGGCCACCAGTTGGTTGACCGGGTTGTCCTCCACCAGCAGGATGCGCGCGCGGTGCACGAGGGGCGCGGCCTCCATTTGAAGGGTATCGAGGATCAACTGTTCATCGCTGCGCAGGTTGCGCTGCAGAATCTGATACAGCGCATTGCGGCTTAACGGGCGGGCCTGTTGTTGCAACGGCCCGAGGGCGGCGACTTCTTCGCTGGGCATGAAATTGCCATACGCGGTGACCAGCAGGATCGGCGCGCTGATCGTGGGGCGCAGGCGGAACAGGCATTGCGGGCAGTCAGTGATCAACAGGTCAGGCGTTTGCCCGCTCAAGTCGGCATCCAGGGGATAGCAGCGAGGCGTAAGCCCCCAATGAGGCAGCAGGGTGGTCAACAGCTCGGTCAGGCCGCTGTCGGTGTTGGTCATCGCGATGACTTCGCCGGCCAATGGCGCCTGGCGGGCCGCCGGCAAATGAGGGGGCAATGGCAGTTCGGCGCAGAACTGGCTGCCGAAGCCGACCTCCGAGCTGATACTCAGGCGACCTTTCATGGCTTCGCACAGGTTATGCGTCAACGCCAGGCCCAGGCCCGTGCCGCCAAACTGGCGAGTGATACCGGCGCCGGCCTGGGTGAAGGGTTGAAAAATCTTCACCTGTGCATCCTGCGCAATGCCGATGCCGGTGTCGCAGACCTCGATTTTCACCCCGCCCTGGTGGGCGCTCAGGCGCACGTCGACGCGGCCGAAACGCGTGAATTTCAAGGCGTTGGACAGCAGGTTGCTGACGATTTGCCGCACGCGGGTCGGGTCGCCGACCACCTGGGCGGGGAACAGCGGGTCGATCAGGCAGGTCAGCTCCACGCTCGGCGCGGCGTTTTGCGACAACAGGTTGGCGGTGTCTTCCACCAGTGAGCCGAGGTCGAACGGGATCGTTTCCAGTTCCAGCTGGCCGGCGTCGAATTTGGACAAATCCAGAATGTCGTTCAGCAGTTCCACCAGCACCTTGCCCGAATCGTGGGCGATCGACAGTTGCTGGCGTTGCTCGGCATTGAGCGGGCTGTCCAGCGACAGTGCGATCATCCCCAGCAGGCCGTTGAGCGGTGTGCGGATTTCATGACTCATGTTGGCCAAAAAGGCCGCCCGCGCCTGGGCCATGCCCAGGGCGGTCATTTTCGCGGCCTCCAGCTCATCGTTCGATTGGCTCAGCCGTTGGTTGCTGGCCTTGAGCTCAAGGGTGCGCGCGGACACGATATCTTCCAGTTGCCCCAGGTATTCGGTGAGGCGGTCTTCGGCGTGACGGCGTTGCTGGATTTCGGTCTCCATGTTTTCGAATTGCTGGTTGGCAACGCTGACCAGCACGCCGATTTCGTCGTGCTCATGCCCCGGCGGGCAGTCCAGATGAGTCTGCTTGCTGGTGCTGAGTGCGCGGATGATGCGCACCAGCGGCTGGGTCAGCATCACGTAGAACAGGCCCAGCAGAATGCCAGTCAGCAGCAGGCTGCGGGCGAAGCCGTTGAGCAGGGTGATCTCGGCGCGGTGCAGGAATCGGCTGCCGAAGGCGTAGGTATCGACGTCCAGGCGCAGTAGGCCTAGGGCGTCGTTGGGCATGTGGCTGAGGAACAGGCGGTCTTCAAACTGGCGGTTGGCGCCAAACAGAAAGTCGCTGATGGGCCGATAGGTGCTTTCCTTGCGCGGGCGGTTGACGTCGGCCAGTACCACGCCATTGTTGTCGATCAACTGCGCGCGAATGATCGCCGGTGAATGCAACAGGCCCAGGGTCAGCTCCTGGGCGAGCTCGGCGTCGATGTTATAGGCGATACGTGAGGCGGGGTTGTGGCTGATTTCGATCAGCGAGCGTATTTCACGGTTGATGGATGCGTCTTCACTGGCATAATCAATGCCGATTTGGATCAGACTGAGCAAGGTTCCCAAGACGAAACCGACCAGCACAGTCAATCTGGCTTGTTTATAAGACAAGCGGTGGGCGAACTTGATATCCATCGGGTGTTGAACCACTTCACGTTTCCCTTCGCCCG
The DNA here is from genome assembly GCF_002813445.1 of Pseudomonas tolaasii NCPPB 2192. Lineage (NCBI taxonomy): Bacteria > Pseudomonadati > Pseudomonadota > Gammaproteobacteria > Pseudomonadales > Pseudomonadaceae > Pseudomonas > Pseudomonas tolaasii. The sequence goes on along the minus strand of NZ_PHHD01000001.1, from coordinate 6,377,185 downwards.
GCAAGCATAGCTGAACATCCACAGGCTCTGGCTTGCCCGGCACGAATCGATTTTTTTACGCAGCCTCGTGCGGTCTGCCGCAGGGTTGCCAATACGCCATCTTTTGCAAGAACTTGCCAGAGGAATAATCGTGGATTCTCGATTGAATGCCTTTCTTGAGCGTGCCGACGCGGTGCTTGCTCGCTTGGAACCCTTGTTGCCCGCGCTGCGCCCGGCCATCGACTGGAACCAGTGCCTGGCCGCCCGCTGGCAGCGTGAAGGCCGCACGGGCTTTTTGCTGCCGCTGGAAGTCAGCCTGGACATGCGCCTGTCCGACCTGATCGGCGTGGACAAACAGCGCGAAACACTGGCGCGCAATACTCAGCAGTTTCTTGATGGCCTGCCTGCCAACCACGCGCTGCTGTGGGGCTCGCGGGGCACCGGCAAATCGTCGATGGTGCGCGCGTTGCTCGCCCAACACGCCAAGGCCGGTTTGCGTCTGATCGAGATCGAGCGTGACCACCTGGCCGACCTGCCGCGCGTGGTCGAGCAACTGCTCAAGCTGCCGCAGCGGTTTATCCTGTTTTGCGACGACCTGTCGTTTGAAGCGGGCGAGGGCGACTACCGGGTGCTCAAAAGCGTGCTGGACGGCTCCCTGGAGCAGGCGCCGGAAAACGTGCTGCTGTATGCCACTTCCAACCGTCGCCATCTCGTACCGGAAAACCAGAGCGACAACGATAACTGGAAGCGCGTGGACGGCGAACTGCACCCCAGCGAAGCGGTGGAAGACAAGATTGCCCTGTCGGACCGCTTTGGCTTGTGGCTGTCGTTCTACCCGTTCACCCAGGAACACTTCCTGGACGTGGTGGAGCACTGGATCGGCGAACTGGCGGCCAAGGCCGGTCTGGAGTGGCAGCGCGACGAACAACTCGACATCCTGGCCGTGCGCTGGGCCACCGGGCGCGGCAACCGCAATGGCCGCTGTGCCTATCAATTCGCCCGTTACTGGGTGGGCCTCAAACTGCTGGAGCGTCAAGCATGATCGATTTACAACACGCCGCTACGGGCCTGGAGGGTTACGCCATGCTGTGTGCGCAGTTGGAGTCTTTGCTGGCCGATGAGCGGGATTTCATTGCCAACAGTGCCCAGTTCTCGGCCTTTCTGTTCAATCAGCTGGATGACCTGAATTGGGCGGGTTTCTACCTTAATCGCGATGAAGAACTGGTGCTCGGCCCGTTCCAGGGGCAGATCGCCTGCGTGCGCATTCCATTCGGTCGCGGCGTGTGCGGCGCAGCGGCGGCTTCGCGGCAAACCCAGCGCGTCGAAGATGTGCACGCGTTTGCCGGGCATATCGCGTGTGACAGCGCCTCCAACAGCGAGCTGGTGGTGCCGCTGATCAAGGGCGACAAGCTGGTGGGCGTCCTCGACCTGGACAGCCCGTTGCTGGCCCGCTTCACCCCGCAGGATCAAGCGGGTATCGAGCAATTGGCGGCGATTTTCCTGCGTTTGACCGACTGCTGATCGGCTGTTGCAGGGGCGAATGGCCACATTCGCTCCTGACTACAGCGTCGCCTCCATGTCATTGAGGCGCATCTGCAGCATCCTCTCCAGTTCAAGCATGCATTTTTCCAGGGTCTTGATGCCGGTGTCGATGGCCGTCTCGTCAACGCCTCGCACGCATGCCTGTTCCAGCGCTTCACAGGCACCGGCCAGTCCCTCTGCCTGCACGATGCGGGCGGCACCCTTGATCTTGTGCGCCTGGTCAATGATGTCCTGCGGGCAGGCTTTGCGCGTCAGCATCGCCAATAATGCCTGGCGATCATGGCAACTGCTGCTCAACAGTTCTTCAAGCAGGCGCCGGCTCAGCAGTGGATCACCGCCCGTCAGCGCGTCCAGGCCGCTCAAGTCCAGCCGTGTGCTGCACGCCTGCGGTTTGATCTGCGCCAGTTGGCGTTCCAGCGCGGTGAGGCTGATGGGTTTGAACAGGCAGTCGTTCATTCCGGCTTCGGCGCAACGCAGTTTTTCCTCGGGTTGCGCATTGGCGGTGAAACCCAGTACCACACAGGGCGGCAGCTGTTCACGCTGCTCGTATTCGCGGATCGAGCGGCACAATTCGTAGCCATTCATGATCGGCATGTTGCAGTCGGCAATCACCAGGTCAAAGCGCTCCTGGCGCCACGCATGGAAGCCTGCGGCGCCATGCTGGGCCGCCGTGAATTGGTGACCCAGGTACCCCAGTTGCTGGCACATCAACAAGCGGTTTGCTGGGTGGTCGTCCACGACCAGCACATTGAGGACCGGGGCGAGGGCGGGCGTCATCGGCTTGAGTTCCTGCACGGGCTGCACCTGCGGCAGGCACGTCATTGTCAGGTTGACGTGCACCTGTGTGCCGACCAAGGGCACACTGCTCAGGCTCAGTTGCCCGCCCATCATTTCGCACAGGTTGCGGCAGATGACCAGGCCCAGACCCGCGCCACTGCGGGCGAGGTGGCCGGAGTTGTCGGCCTGGGCAAAGGGCTCGAACAGGCGCAACTGGTCCTCGCGGCTGATGCCGATGCCGGTGTCTTCCACCACCAGTTTCATCTCGACTTGCTGTGACAGTTCGGTGGGCTGCACGTCGACCCGGATCTTCACCACGCCGCGCTCGGTGAATTTGATGGCGTTGCTCACCAGGTTGGACAGCACCTGCTTGAAGCGCAGCGGGTCGATGAGCACGTCGGTGTCGTTCAGCTCCGGTGTGAACTCCAGCAGCAGGCTGAGGGTTTTCTGGCGCGCCAGACCATCAAATACGCGCACCACCGACTCGATGACTTCCCGCAGGTTCACGCGCTCCGGCGCAAGGCTCAGGCGCCCGGATTCGATACGCGCGATGTCCAGAATGTCGCCGATCAACTCCAGCAGGTCCTTGGCCGAGTGGTAGGCCACTTCAATCGCGGGACGGTCGAGGTGGCCCTGGTCGGCGCGCTTGAGGGTCAACTCGAGCATGCCGATCACCGCATTCATCGGCGTACGGATTTCATGGCTCATGGTGGCCAGAAACGTACTTTTGGCGCGGTTGGCTTCGTCGGCGCGCTCCTTGGCGGCGCGCAACTTGTCGAACAGTTGGCGGCGCTCACTGATATCGATCCAGCCACCGATGATGCCCTGGACCTCACCGACGGAGTCCCGGTACGGCAGGATCCAGTGATAGATCGTCAGTTTTTTCCCGTGGATATGCAGGGTTCGATCGAGAATAAGCGGGTTACCTTCGGCGACGACCCGTTGGTAGTCGGCATGGTATTGCGCGGCTTCCGATTCGAGCGCCATGTCCATCTGGACCACGCTCTTGCCGATCACGTCTTCGCGCTTGACGTCGAACACCTGCAGGTAACTGTCGTTGCAGGTCTGCAGCAGCCCCCGGCGATCACGCACATAGATGGGGTGCGGGGTTTCGTTGACCAGTGCACGCATGAACTCGAATTGGTCGTTAAGGGCGCGCTCAGCCATTTTCCGGTGCTTGATCTGGCGGCGCATGTAGGCGTTCCAGGTCAGTGAAATCACCAATAGCAAACCGGTACCGACAATGATTTGTGCGATCAATTGATGGTAATTGCGCCAGTAACTATCGGAAGCTGCGGTGTAGCCGCGCCAACGACTGTTGATGATGCCCAGTTCATCGGGAGCAATGCTGAGCAGCGCCTTGTCGAGAATTGAGCTCAATTCGGTTGCACGGCGCGAGGTCGCCAGGGAAAACGTGGCCGGCAGCGTGCTCACGCTGCTGCTGATCTGCAATTTGTCCTGGAACACTTGTGAGGACAGAAAGTAGTTGGCGATGACCAGCGAATTCACCGCGCCGTCCACATTGCCCTGAGCCAATAGCTCCGATGCCTTGAACGTATCGCTGGTTTCCACCAGTTGAATCCGGGGGAACTCTTCTTTCAGGAGAGCGTTCAGCGGGTTGCCCTGGGTGATCGCCAAACGCTTGCCGGCCATTTGCTCCAGGTTTGAGGGGGCGCCGGGTTCCTTGCGAGTCAACAGCACATAGGAGTTTTCCAGATAAGGGCGGCTGAAATTCAGTTGTGCTTCGCGTTCGGCGCTGGGCGCGATCGCCCCGATGATGTCGACATGGCCGTTGTCGACCTGCTCGATCATCGAACTGACATCACGGCCGCGCAGGATCTCGAAACGCAGGCCGGTGCGCAGACGGATCAATTCCAGCAGGTCGGCGGTAATGCCGCGAAAATTGCCATCTCCATCGAAAAACGTCAGCGGCGCGAAGGTTTCATTGACGATCACCTTGACCACGGGGTGTTCGCTCAACCAGCGCTCTTCGCGTTGGCTCAACTGCAGCTTCTGATCCGACAGCAAAATGTCGCTGCCGGCACTCCAGCGCTTGGCGATGCTGTCGCGTTTATTGGTGGGCACTCCGGCAAGCACTGCATCGACAATACCCAACAGCATGCGCTGGTCCTGACGCAGGGCAAAGCTGAACCCGTAGGCTTCGTGCTTGCCGAAATTGGCCATGCGGATGTTCTTCAGGTAGCCCTTGTTGATCATGTAATGGGTGGAAATGGTATCGCCAAGGAAAACATCGGCCTGATCGAACGCAACCGCATTCAACGCATTTTGATAGGACGGATAGGCGCGGATGATCGCGTGCGGGTACAACTTCTCCACTTCATTGAGCGGCAGGTAGTGGTAGACGAGGCTGACGCGCAGCCCGGCCAGGCCGTCTGCGAGGCTGCGTGTTTCGCCTTCGCGGGTGACCAGTACCGGTTGGTCCACGGCATAAGGTGCAGACAGCGTGAGATTGGGGTTGGCCGCCTCAAACCCGTTGGAGGAGCCCAGCAGGTCTATTTCACCCGCTTCAAGGGCATGAATCGCTGCATCACGGGAAGGATAGCGCAGCACTTTTATCGGCAGTGCCAGGGCCTTGGCCAGCAGCCCGGCATAGTCGGCGGTAAGGCCTTCGTAGTCATGCCCGCTGGAGGTGAGGTCGAAGGGCGGATAATCGGGCGCCGCCGTGCCCAGCACCAGTTCGCGTTTGTTTTGCAGCCACTGGCGTTGAGCCTTGTCCAGTTGAATGTCCAGCTGAACGGCACTCGCACGGCTGAGCAGGGCGAAGTGTTCCGGGCCGGTCGGTGGAGCAGCGGGCGCGGTTGTGCTGATGCACAGGCCGGCAATCAATGTAATCAAATAGTCCTTTATACGGCTGGGCATCCGCTTTCTCACACTAGCGCGTTTCGTTTTGCCATCTCGATAAGTTCTACCAAGGATTTGGCTTTTAATTTTTGCATAAGTCTTTTTTGTAAGTGCTGACGGTTTTATTACTTAGAAACATACCCTTGGCGATTTCCTTGTTGGTGCGACCTTGTGCAAAAAGTTGCAGGACCATCAACTCCCGATCATTCACGGTTTTAAATAGTTCCAGCTCTTCGGAGTTGCCTTCCGCGCCACTGCTGTTCAATGCCTGGCTGGGAAAATAGTTGTAGCCGGACAATACGGCACGAATGGCACTGAGCAATTCACTCAGGTCGCCTTCCTTGCACACATAGCCGTCCGCGCCAGAGCGCATGCAGCGTGTAGCGAACAAGGTCGGGCATTGCGCCGTCAGGATGAGGGTTTTCATGGGCGTGTTCATGGCGTTGAACCGGCAGAGCACTTCAAGGCCGTCCAACTTCGGAATGCTGATGTCCAGAATAATCAGGTCCGGCAGGCACTCGCGAACCATTTGAATCGCGTCGCAACCATTGTCCGTTTCGCCAACGACTTTATAACCTTCGTGTTCCAACAACATTCTGATTGCCAGCCTGATAACGGGATGGTCATCAATGATAAAAACCGTGTTCATAATCACATTCCATGCAAGTGCAAATAAAGCGGGCACATTAGCTCAGAAGTTGAGGCAGGAGCATGAGTGATGGGGGGAGTAGATATAGAACAGGAGAAATCCTACGAAAAAAAAGGTAACTGCCTACCGGCTGATAAGGCATTGCGACGATAGTTGTAAGGAGTTTTTTATCGCTTGGAATTTACAGGTGTGAGCATTCGCCCGGGGTTTTGGTCAATTTTCCTGGGATTGTTTACTTGAATTCCTACATTTTTATCACTGGGCTATCGGTGTGATCAGTTTGCACAGTTCATCGTTATTCAGGGGTTTGGACAAATAGCCCAGCAGCGGCAGGCCACGCCGCAGAGCCTGGCGGGTCAGACTGGCCAACTCCGTCGGGGGCAGACCGCTCAGTAAAATGGCGCCGCGGATGAACTGTCGGCGATGAGCAATTTCAATCAACTCCAGACCCGGTAAATCCGGCAGGCATTGGTCACACAGCAAGAGGTCAAAAGGCGCCTGGGACTGGCACATCGCATGGACCGCCTGCTCGGCATTTTCTGCAGGGGTCAGTTGGTCGAAACCGAAGCGTTTAAGCAGGCACTGGGTGGCCAGGAGTTGAAAGGGGTGATCCTCCACCAACAGGATGCGAATGGGGCGTTTGGACATATAAGGCACGCGAGTCAGTCAAGCATCGATAGGGGCGTAGGAATTGCTCGCCAAGTCCGCCAGAAGCGTGCGTGATTATTCTTTGAATGACTGTGCGAATTCGATCAGGCCGCTCTGTTCCCTTCGTAGGCAGATTCTGCGGGGCAACAGGCGGCGTGACCGGTTTCGTCATTGCGGGCTTGAGCGCCCGGTCATCTCCCGTGCCATTTCGGTGGCGTAGCTGTCGGTCATCCCGGCGATGAAGTCGATCATGCGCAGGAACGAAGCATGCAGCGACCACGACGGGTCCGGCGCGCTGTTGCCCAGCAGGTCGAGGATGCGCCGGTTCTTGAATGACGGCGTGCGCCCGCCATGCTGTTCCAGGGCGGCACCGCAAAACGCGTTCAACAGGATTTCCAGGGTGGTGTAAGCACCGATTTCATGCAGGGTCTTGCGCTTGTCCTGGAAGATTTTCTTGCGCGCCATGCCCTTGGCATCCAATACGCAACGTTTGGCCGGGCCGTGCATGTGTTCCACCAGGTCACCGGGCAGCGTTCCGGCGAGCAAGGCGTCCTGCTGTTCGACAAAGGCTCGCGCGGCGGCGTTGGTCAGATGCTCGATGGCCTTGCCGCGCAGGATCGCCAGCTTGCGGCGGCGCGAGTCTTGCGGACCCAACTGTCGATAGGTTTGCGGCAAGTCATCGCCCACCAGGTCGAGCAGCAACGACTCGACTTCGGCATATTCCAGCAGCGCCATTTCCAGGCCGTCCTCGAGGTCGATCAAGGCATAGCAGATGTCGTCCGCTGCCTCCATCAGGTAGACCAGCGGGTGCCGGGCCCAGCGTTGCTCTTCCAGTTGTGGCAGACCGAGTTTGTTGGCGATCTGCTCCAGAATCGGCAATTCGCTCTGATAACAGCCGAACTTGTGTTTTTTGTAGCCCAGGGAGTCGGCGTGGCGGGCGGTCCAGGGGTACTTCAGGTAGGTGCCCAGCATGGCGTAGGTCAACCGCGTGCCGCCGTCGAACTGGTGATACTCAAGCTGGGTGAGCACACGAAAGCCCTGGGCGTTGCCTTCGAAATTGAGGAAGTCATTACGCTCGGCGCTGCTCATGTCATCCAGCCAGCCACGCCCGGCCGCCTGTTGGAACCAGTGGCGGATGGCATCTTCGCCGGAATGCCCGAATGGCGGGTTACCGATGTCGTGGGCCAGGCAGGCCGACTGCACCACCATGCCCAGATCGCTCGGGTCGCACCAGTCTGGCAGGGCGCTGCGCAAGGTTTCGCCGACGCGCATGCCAAGGGAGCGGCCCACGCAACTGACTTCCAGGGAGTGGGTCAGGCGGGTGTGGATATGGTCGTTGCTCGAAACCGGGTGCACTTGAGTCTTGCGGCCCAGCCGGCGGAACGCGCCGGAGAAAATAATGCGGTCGTGGTCTTTGTGAAACGGGCTGCGGCCCAACTCTTCAGGGCTGTGCAGCGGCTTTCCAAGACGTTCGCGGGTAAGCAGGGTGGGCCAATCCAAGGCGAGTACTCTCCGTGCAGTGAATGACACCCGCCAGCTTCCCGGTTCCTTCCGGGCGGGGCAAGCGAAAATCTACAGACCGGCTGCATCAATATCGATTAACAGCAAACGCTGACCGTTATCGAAGAATTGTCCTGCGGTCAGGCAATATTGATTCGTTGTGGCATCACGGTAAGTCGAGGACAGGATCAGGCGCCGTTCCTCCCAACCTTCGGCGAGCAGGTGATAAAAGTACGGCCGCCATGACCAGTTATGCCCCAAGTAGCGGCTATCGGTCTGCCAGGCGTCGTGGCGCCATTCGAAGTTGGGCGTCAGTTGGGTGCCGTGGCGGTCGCACTGATAAAAGCGCAGCAGCCAGGGGAAATCCGGCAGTTGGGGCAATTGGTCAAGCGGGGGCTGGCCCAGCGCCCAGGTATGCAGAATCTTCATCAATTCGACCAATTGCAGGCGCAGGTGCATGACGCGCCCGCGTTCAGCAAGTTTTTGCTGGACGTAACCCGTACGCAACCCGGCAAACCGCGGCACGAATGCATCGGCTGCAAACCAGTCGAGTTGGGCCTGTGCAAACAGATATCCCTGCACATAACGCGCCCCGCATTCGAGGGCAAAGCTCAATTGCGCCTCGGTTTCAACGCCTTCGGCAATGATCCAGCAGCCGGTTTTTTCGGCCATCTGCGCCAGCGCGCGCACCACTTCACTGCTGGGCCCGCCGCGGGCAGCTTCCTGAAACAGGCGCATGTCCAGCTTGAGAATGTCCGGCTGCAGCGCCAGCACGCGGTCAAGTTGGGAATACCCGGCGCCGAAGTCATCGATGGCAATACGCGCTCCGGCCTCGCGGTAACGTGCCACGACCTCGGCCAGCCGCTGGATATTGCCGCCCAGTTCGGTGATCTCGAACACGATGCGCTGCGGGTCGACGCCATGGGCGTGCACTTGCCTGAGGCTCGGCAACGCCTGGCCGGGACGCAGACGGTTGATCCAGCGGGGCGAGATATTCAGGCTGAGAAACCAGTCATCGGGCGCTTCATGCAGGCGGCTCAAGGCGTTGTCGCGAATTTGCCGGTCGAGGCGGCGCAAGCTGACACCTGGTGTGCGTGGGTCAGCGAACAGCGGGCCCACGGACAGCAAGCGGCCGTCGGCCTGGCGCAGGCGGCCCAAGGCTTCCACGCCGGCAATGCGTCCGGTGGCGGTGTCTATAAAGGGCTGAAAGCAGGCGAGCGGTTGCCCGTCGATCACGGAGCCTCCTTGGAATTCTCGGCGAAAAAAAAGGCCCGGCCCTCAATAACGAGGGCCGGGCCGGTTCTGTTTGCAAGAATGCAGCCAGCAGCGCCTGGCTAGCCCTTGCGACCCGCCATCGCCAATTTGATCAGCGGGATCAAACCGGCACCCAGTCGCACCAGACGCGTCAGGCTGCTGATACCGCCGCCCTTGGCGCCTTTGCCGGTGAAAAAGCCCATCAGTGTCACCGCCGCCACGCCCCACAGTGGCGCGTGCTTGATGCCCAGGCTGTCCTGCCAGTTGCTGCCCATATTGCGCACCTTGTGCAGCGGCGCCATCAATTGCTGAGACTCGTGGCGAATCTCCTGGCGGTGCATTTCCATGCGCAGGCGGATCAACGCCTTGCGCATTTCCCGGCGCGAGGTGGTTTGCGGAACTTCAGTCAGGCTCATGGCAGCAGGCGCTCCCGGTCATTGGCCAATTCTTCGAGGGTGGCATGGAAGGGCGTGGACTCATCGAACACGGCCGCTTTCAAGCGCACACCGCAGAAGGCGGCGGCCAGGCTGTAGAACACGCAGAGGCAGATGATCCCGGTCAGGCGGTAGCCGGTGTCCCACACCAGGATCATCACCAGCGTCGACAGCCCCACCAATAACAGCAGGGCAAACACCAACGCCAAGCCTGCAAACAACAGCAGGCTGACGGTGCGGGCCTTCTGCTCCTGCAATTCGATGCCAAACAACTCGACGTGGCTGTGCAGCAAGCCCAGCACCGCTGCACCCAAACGTCTTGAGGTAGAGCCCGTGGTCGAGCCGGATTCGCCGATAGACATGATTTAGCGCCTTGTAGCCAGCAGACCGATCAAAAAGCCCACGCCGGCAGCGATACCCACGGACTGCCAAGGGTTGGCCTGCACATAATCTTCGGTAGCGGTCACTGCCGCCTGGCCGCGTTCGCGCAGGGAGTCTTCGGTCAGTTGCAGGGTTTCGCGCGCCTTGAGCAGGCTGTCGTGAATCTTGGTGCGCAGCTCGTCTGCCTGGTCACCGGCCAGCACGGCGGTGTCGTCCAGCAGCTTTTCGGTGTCACTCACCAGGGTTTGAAAATCTGCCAACAGGATTTCTTGAGCAGTCTTTGCTGTTTTTCTGGCCATGGTTGTCTCCGTGAGTGGCTGATGTGTGCGTGAACAAGTAGGTGTGATTTCGAGTCACCGGCATCGGTGAAGGTTCAGTGCAATTGTGTGGTACAGCTTTTGCTTTGCCTTGGTGCGCATGCCTCAAGGCCTGCGCTGAATCTGGGCGGTTGGGGCTAAAACCTTGAAAAACCTTACCCTAAATAACTGAAACTCGCGGAAAAACCCTGTCGGCAACGGCCTGTTGTGTTGATCGCTGCGCTAAAGCGGTTCACGCCCTCTGAAGAGGGGCGGGGCCGGTGGTGCCAATTTAGTGCGCGAAAACTCGGCCTGAACCGCTTTGGTGCTTTTTGCCTTGAATGCAGGCCTGCCAACCTCCATGGAAAATTTGCAAAGCGCGGTGGACACCCTTGTCCACAGTTCCAACACCCTGTTTATCCTGATCGGCGCGGTCATGGTTTTGGCCATGCACGCCGGTTTTGCGTTCCTGGAAGTCGGTACCGTGCGCCAGAAAAACCAGGTCAACGCGCTGTCGAAAATCCTCAGCGACTTTGCCATCTCCACCCTGGCTTATTTCTTTATAGGCTATTGGATCTCCTACGGCGTGAGCTTCCTGCAACCAGCGGCGGTGATCAGCGCCGATCACGGCTACGGGCTGGTGAAGTTCTTCTTCCTGCTGACCTTTGCCGCCGCGATCCCGGCGATCATTTCCGGCGGGATTGCCGAGCGTGCAAAGTTCGCCCCGCAACTGTGCGCCACCGCGTTGATCGTGGCGTTCATCTATCCGTTTTTTGAAGGCGTGGTGTGGAACGGCAATTTCGGTCTGCAAGCCTGGCTGCTGGCGACTTTTGGCGCCAGCTTCCATGACTTCGCCGGTTCCGTGGTGGTGCACGCCATGGGCGGCTGGCTGGCGCTGGCCGCGGTGCTGCTGCTCGGGCCGCGCAACGGGCGCTACCGGGAAGGGCGCCTGGTGGCTTTCGCGCCATCGAGCATTCCGTTTCTGGCGCTGGGCTCATGGATTCTGATCGTCGGCTGGTTCGGCTTCAACGTGATGAGCGCGCAAACCCTGAACGGCGTCAGCGGCCTGGTGGCGGTCAACTCGCTGATGGCCATGGTGGGCGGCACGGTTGCGGCATTGATCATTGGGCGCAATGACCCGGGTTTCCTGCACAACGGCCCATTGGCCGGGCTGGTGGCCATTTGCGCCGGTTCCGACCTGATGCACCCCGTCGGCGCATTGGTCACCGGCGCGGTGGCGGGCGGGTCGTTTGTGTGGTTTTTCATCGCTGCCCAGGACCGCTGGAAAATCGACGACGTGCTGGGTGTGTGGCCATTGCACGGCCTGTGCGGCGTGTGGGGCGGCATCGCCTGCGGGATTTTCGGCCAGACCGCATTGGGCGGCCTGGGGGGCGTCAGCCTGATCAGCCAGTTGATCGGCACCGCGCTCGGCGTTGGGGTGGCGCTGGCCGGCGGCTTGCTGGTGTATGGCGTGATCAAACGCGTTCACGGGCTGCGCCTGAGCCAGGAGCAGGAGTATTACGGCGCGGACTTGTCGATCCACAAGATTGGGGCCGTCAGCCAGGACTGACCGGCTCGCCAGCGGGATGGGGCAGGCTTAGAATGACGAACTCCGTCTGATCAGGTTTTTTTGCCATGCCTCCTGAATGCCAGTTGTTCGGCACCCTGGGCTGCCATCTTTGCGAAGTGGCGGAAGCCGTTCTGATGCCGTTGGTCGAACACGGGTTGTTGGTGGAACTGGTGGATATCACCGACCCCGATGACCTGACCGAAGCCTACGGCCTGCGGATTCCGGTGCTTCGCCGGGTGGACACGGGGGCCGAACTGGACTGGCCCTTCGACGCCGAACAGGTGGTTGCCTTCCTCCGTTAGGCTTTATCCGATAGCGGGTTTCCAAATATTACGTTACTGTATGTTTGTACAGCGATTGAATAGAGGGAACGCCCGTGGTGAATGTTGAACAACTGAAAAGCAGCGTCAATCGCATGTCCGCCGATGTCGTGCGCGACGCGGTGAACGAGCTGCGCCTCGACGGCCTGGTCACGGAAGGCAAGACGCCATTTAACAAAGTGCATTTCAATACCTGCTTCGCTGAAATCGAGGCCTTGTTTCAGCGCGCCGGCTATCACAAACAGCTGGATGTAGTGGGTTATCAGGGCCTGTTGTACGCCTTGTACGACCCGGCGCGCTGGGAAGCGGTGGACGTGTTGCGCTGGCTCAAGGAATTCACCGAAGCGGCCAGCGCCTCGCCGATTCTGCGCGCGGAATTGGCCAAGGCCTGAGATCCGCCCTAGGCTGCGTCCCGCTTGATGCGGGATAATACCCGCCTGTTTTTCAGGCCTCGAGCATTTCATGTCCACATCCGGTTTTTGCGCAGCCCAACACCAAGCCAGCACGCTGTATTTGCCCCCTGGCCCTTGGGCGACGGTGCTGGAGTGCCTGTGCGAGCACTTTGCGGCCATCAGCCGCGAACAGTGGCTGGACCGGGTTGCGCGTGGCCGCGTGCTGGACATCAACGGTAACCCGATCGCCCTGGACCTGGCCTACAAGGAAGGCCTGTGCATCTATTATTTTCGCGAAGTGCCGAATGAGAAGGTGATCCCGGTGCAGGAAACCATCCTGTACGCCGATGAACACCTGGTGGTCGCCGACAAACCGCATTTTCTGCCGGTCACGCCTGCCGGTGAATACGTCGAACAAACCCTGCTGCGCCGGCTGATCCGCCGCCTCGACAACCCCTCTTTGGTGCCCTTGCACCGTATCGACCGGCACACCGCGGGCCTGGTGCTGTTCTCGGCCAACCCCCACAGCCGCTCGGCTTATCAGCAGCTGTTTCCCACGCGGCGCATCGACAAGTTCTACGAAGCCATCGCCCCGGCCTTGCCGCAGCTGGCGTTTCCGCTGATTCACAAAAGCCGCCTGGTGGATGGCGAACCGTTCTTCCGCATGCAGGAAGGCCCCGGTGCCAGCAACACCGAAACCGCTGTGGAAGTCCGCGAAAAAAACGGTGATTTATGGCGCTACGGCTTGTTCCCGGTGACCGGCAAAAAACATCAGTTGCGCGTGCACATGACCGCATTGGGCGCGAGCATCTGCAATGACCCGTTCTACCCCGACGTGCTCAAGGACGCCGAAGACGACTACGCCAACCCGCTCAAACTACTGGCCCAGGGCGTGCGTTTTATCGACCCGGTCACCGGTGAAGAACGCAGTTTTCGCAGCCAAATCACCCTCGACTGGTAACCCCGGAAACGACAAGGCCCGCGCGGGGCGGGCCTTGTGGGTCTTGCGTCAAGACTTACAGGTCTTTAACGGTGCGAACCTGGTCTTTGTTGATGCGGGTCTGCTTGCCGTCAAGTTGTTCGAACTCGTAGAAGCCCGACGCCTTGTCGTATTTAGGGGTGTCGACGGCCTGGATTTCGCGACCGTCATTCAGGGTGATCACTGTAGGCGAAGCGCAACCGGCGAGAGTAGCCAGGCCCAGTGCAAGCATGAGAGCGGCGATGGTCCGTTGAGTCATGAGTTTGTCTCCGAGAGAATACTTTTTGAAGTGCTGACTCTGTGACGCGCACGGCGTCGACAAAGTTCCTTGTGCGAGGTTCATTCTGACACGCCAGACCCCGGGTGTAACAGCTCAGGTGTGTTCAGGTTTATAAAGCGCGGGTCATTCGCCGGGCATTCCAGCCCCGTGCCCCCCAGTTTCATGAAGATTTTGCGCGGGCTGCGTTCGCCGGCTTCCCAGGCCAGTTCCACCTCGGCCCGCAGGCGGGTGGGGATAATGCAGAGTAAGGGCTCCCAGAATTCGCCATGGCGCACCATCAAGGGCAACAGCGGGTGACGCTGCGCCGTCGCGCGCAGCTCGGCCAGCAGGTGTGTATCGATCTGCGGCACGTCGCAGGGCAATATCAATAAATGCTCGTGCCGTGCAGCCGCCAACCCGGCGCGAATGCCTGCCAGCGGGCCGGGAAAGTCCGGGCTGTCGTCGCTGACCAACTGGTCGGCATAGGGCGCGTAAATGTCATGGTTGCGGTTGCACGAGATGATCAAGTCATCCGTCAACGGCCGGGCCAGGCGGTGCAAATGCGCGATCAAAGGCTCGCCCCGCCAGGGCAGCAGGCCTTTATCCTGGCCTCCCATGCGCTGGCCACGACCACCGGCCAGCAGCAAAATCGAACAAGGCAAAAGCGAAGAATCGAGGGACATGACGGTTCCGCAGCGGCAGCTAAACGAGGCCCTGTGATATAACATCGGGCTGTTCCTTCGACAACCGGACCGTGCCATGAAAGCCAAGGCAGATGCGCCCTTCGTACCCCTGAACATTGCTGTACTGACCGTCAGCGACACCCGCACCCTCGACACCGATACTTCCGGTCAGACCTTCGTCGACCGCCTCACTGCCGCCGGCCACAACCTCGCCGAGCGCGTGCTGCTCAAGGACGACCTCTATAAAATCCGCGCCCAGGTGGCCCACTGGATCGCCGAAGACGTCGTGCAAGTGGTGCTGATCACTGGCGGCACCGGCTTTACCGGCCGCGACAGCACGCCCGAAGCCGTGAGCTGCCTGCTGGACAAACAGGTCGATGGCTTTGGTGAACTGTTCCGCCAGATTTCCGTGGCCGACATCGGCACCTCCACCGTGCAATCCCGCGCGCTGGCCGGCCTGGCCAATGGCACCCTGGTGTGCTGCCTGCCGGGCTCCACCAACGCCGTGCGCACGGGTTGGGACGGTATCCTCGCCGAGCAGCTCGACAACCGCCATCGTCCGTGCAATTTCGTGCCCCACTTGAAGCAGGCCGAACCCTGCGCATCCCGTGGATAAGCCGGGCAAAACCGGCGCGCTGATGCCGGTCGAGCAAGCGCTCCAGCAACTGCTGGACATGGCCGCCGCCGCGCCGATCCGCGAACAGGAAACCCTGGCGCTGGCCGACTGCGATGGCCGTGTGTTGGCGCAGGATCTGGTCTCGACCCTCGACCTGCCGCCCTGGCCCAACAGCGCCATGGACGGGTACGCCTTGCGCCTGGCCGACTGGACCGGCGAGCCGCTGCCCGTGAGCCAGCGGATTTTCGCCGGCCAGGCGCCGCAGCCGCTGGCAGCCGGCACTTGCGCGCGGATTTTTACCGGCGCGCCGGTGCCCGAAGGCGCTGATTGCGTGGAAATGCAGGAAAACGCGGTGGTCCATGCCGACCAGCGTGTGAGTTTCACCGAGCCGTTGCAGGTCGATCAGAACATTCGCCCCCAGGGCCAGGAAACCACCGTCGGCGAATTGGTCTTGAAGGCGGGCACCCGCCTGGGCCCGATCGAATTGGGCCTCGCGGCCTCCCTCGGGCACGACCGTCTGAATGTGGTGCGTCGCGTGCGCGTGGCGGTGTTGTCGACCGGCGATGAGCTGATCGAGCCCGGTTTGCCGCTGGGGCCGGGGCAGATCTACAACAGCAACCGCCGCGTGCTTTGTTCATGGCTGCTGCGCATGGGCTGTGACGTGATCGATGCGGGCATTCTGCCGGATGACCTGGAAAAGACTCGTACACGTCTGGCGGGCCTGGGCGATGCCGACCTGATCCTGTCCACCGGCGGTGTGTCGGTGGGCGAGGCGGACTTCCTCGGCATCGCCCTGCGTGAAGAGGGCGAGCTGGCCTTGTGGAAGCTGGCGATCAAGCCCGGCAAACCCCTGACGTTCGGCCACTTTCGCGGCGTGCCAGTGATTGGCCTGCCCGGCAACCCGGCTTCCACGCTGGTGACTTTTGCGCTGCTCGCGCGGCCGTATCTGCTGCGCCGCCAGGGTGTGGCGCAGGTGGAACCGCTGCGTTTCGAGGTGCCGGTGGGGTTCGTCTGGCCCAGGGCCGGCAACCGCCGCGAGTACCTGCGCGGGCGAATCGAGAATGGCAAGGCGATCATCTACCGCAACCAGAGCTCCGGCGTGCTGCGCAGCGCGGCGTGGGCGCAAGGGTTTGTGGAGGTGTTGGAGGGCACGACGCTCGATATTGGCGACCGAGTCAATTTCATCCCGCTCAGTGAAGTCCTGAACTGACCAATGAGATGGATCGTTCCCACGCTCCGCGTGGGAATGCATCTTGTGACGCTCCGCGTCGCTGGCGTGCGAGGCGTGTCGGGTATTGGGACGCGGAGCGTCCCTGGCTGCATTCCCACGCAGAGCATGGGAACGAGCGTCCTTCAGTAATCGTCGCCACGCTCGGTGATATCCCGCTCCATCGGCTCGGCATTCGGGTCATACCCCACCGGGAACTTGCCCTTGAGCGTCCACGCAAACGCGATAATCTCCGCCACCGTGCGGTACAACTCCTCCGGAATACTGTCCCCCAATTCCATGCGCGCCAGCAGCTTCACCAGCTCGGCGTTTTCATAGATCGGTACTTCATTTTCCCGTGCCAACTTCAATATGGCCTCGGCCAGGGCATCGTCGCCCTTGGCAGTCAGGGTGGGCGCTTGCTGGCCGTCGTATTTGAGGGCGATGGCCTGGCGCGGCGGGCTTTGGTTTTTCATGCGGTTTCATCCACCCACCGTTGTTCCAGGCCGGTTCGCGGCCCGCGCGGCGGGGTGCCGAGGTGGCAATCCAGGTCGCCGACGTTGATGCCCGAAGTCACCAAGCGTTCGCGCAGGCTGCCCAGGTGGCTTTCGATCAGGCTGGCGGTGAACGCTCGCGTGGCCCATAGCTGGCTGGACAGTTTGCCCTGGGTCAGTTGCGCCTGAACCTGCAATGGCCCCAGCGGCTCCATGTCGAAGGCCAGTTCGACACGCCACAGCATCTGTTTGGGGTCTTTTGGGGTTTTGCGCTCGGGCTGGTCCTTGTCCGGCGCCGGTTCTTCACGCTGGAACTTGACCTGCAACGGTACGATGTCCTGCAAGGTGCGCATGGGGATTTCCAATTGCCAGGTGGTTTGCAGGCGCCCGTCGGCGGTGGTGCCGGTTTGTTCGAGGCTCGACAACTGGTGGCTTTGCAGGCGCGAAATCGCGGCGGCGGCCAGGCGCAGCAGGTTTTCCAGGTCGCCTTCGCCATCGAGTTTTGCCATCAGCCGGTCGGGCAGCGGAAAGCCTGCGGGCGCCTGGCGGGCACTGATCTGGCCCAATGTGCTCAACGGGTTACGCACGAAGTTGGGCAGCACCTGAGCCAGGGTGTTGGCGGCGAGAATGGCATTCAGATTGGTGCCGGCGGGCAGGGCGGGCAGCAAGTCTGCGACCAGCCGCAGCAAGGCGCCTTTCATGTCCAGTGGCGGGATTTGCGGGTTTTGCCCGGCGAGCAACCTGGCTTCCAGAAATGCACCGCTGTTCTGGATCACCTGCGCCAGCACCTTTGGGTTACTCACCTGCGCCAGGTCGGGCAGCGCAGCCAGCAGTCGGTCGGCGGCGGCGCGCAGGTCGGCGGAGGTGGTGCTGTCGGCGGGCAGGTTCTGGATGGCGGTAAACACGGCGTCCAGCGAACCCTGGCGACTTTGCTGGGTGGCCAACTGCTGGCTGACAGCCAATTGATCCTGGCGGCCGCTCAACGGCACGAAATTCAGGGTCTGCGCATTCTGCACCACGGCGCTGAGCAAGCTGCCGACGCGCAAGGGTTGCGGGCTTTCGACGGTCAGCGTCGCACCGGCCATGGCGTTGGTCAGCACGGTCACCAGTGAGCGGTAAATTGCAGGCTGCGTGGTGCCCTGAGGCAGCATCTGGGTGGTCAGCACCTTGGCTTGCAACAGCGTGCCCACCGGCATTTGCGTGGTATCGATGCGGGTGAGGGCGGCCACATTGGCGCTCAAGGCTTGCTGCAGGCTGATGGTCAGGTTGCCGGTGGGCGTCTGGCTGACTTCCACATTGCTGCCCAGCGGCAAAGGCTGGGCGCTGCTGGCTTGCACCAGCGTCTGGCGACCCCCTTCAAGGGTTAATTTGAGTAACAACTGAAAGGCATCGCCGCCCTGTTTAAGCGCGATGACCTCGGCGTTCACGGTTTTTCCCGGGTCGATCAGGCCTGTCTGCGGCTCCAGCAGTTTGAGCAACTCGCCGGTCGGCGGCAGCGGGGCAGGCCCGGGTGCCGGGGCGGGTGGCAGCGTAGGAAGGTTGATCTCACCGGTCATCGTGCGCGTCGTCTCGGGGGAAATTGCCCTCTTTAGAGTAGGGCATCGCATGTATAATGCCGCCCGTCTGCAAAGAGAGCGGTAAAAACCTCACAACTATTTGATCCAGCTCTCTAAAATCGGTCGCCAAAGCCGTTATTGTGCTTTTCTCTATAACGGCCGCTGCACCGCCGACTTGAACCGTAAAGGCCCGCGATCTTTTGACCAGCCCTCTTCTTGAAGCCGTAGCGCTCTCCTGTGAACGCGACCTGCGCCTGCTGTTCGAGCACCTCGACCTGCGGCTGACGGGCGGCGACATGGTGCAGGTCAGCGGCCCCAACGGCAGCGGCAAGACCAGTTTGCTGCGCCTGCTGGCCGGGTTGATGCAACCCACTGCCGGCGAAATACGGCTCAACGGCAAGCCCCTCACTGAACAACGCACCGAGCTTGCACGCAACCTGATCTGGATCGGCCACGCCGCCGGCATCAAGGACGTGCTCACGCCGGAAGAGAACCTCAGCTGGCTCAGCGCCCTGCATCACCCGGCTTCCCGTGATGCCATCTGGCAAGCACTGACTGCGGTTGGCCTCAAGGGCTTTGAAGACGTTCTCTGCCACACCCTGTCCGCCGGCCAACAGCGCCGCGTGGCCCTGGCGCGTTTGTACCTGCCTGGCCCGCCGCTGTGGATTCTCGACGAACCCTTCACCGCCCTCGACAAACAAGGCGTGGCCCAGCTTGAAGAACACCTGGCCCGGCACTGCGAAAAGGGCGGCCTGGTTGTGCTCACCACTCACCATAGCCTCACGCGCCTGCCCGCCGGTTACCGCGACCTGGATTTGGGGCGGTGGTCGGCATGAGCGTATTCGCCCTGTTGGTCGCCCGCGAAGCGCGGCTGCTGTGCCGTCGCCCGGCCGAACTGGCCAACCCGCTGGTATTTTTCGCGATTGTCATCGCACTGTTTCCGCTGGCGGTCGGCCCCGAGACTAAACTGTTGCAAACCTTGTCCCCGGGACTGGTGTGGGTGGCCGCGCTTTTAGCGGTTCTGCTCTCGCTGGACGGGCTGTTTCGCAGTGATTTCGAAGACGGTTCCCTTGAACAGTGGGTCCTTTCGTCGCACCCTTTGCCACTTTTGGTGTTGGCCAAGGTGCTGGCACACTGGGTTTTTTCCGGCTTGGCGCTAGTCTTGCTTTCGCCGCTGTTGGCAATGATGCTGGGCTTGCCGTTTGAATGCCTGCCTGTATTGCTGCTGTCCTTGTTGCTCGGTACGCCGGTGCTCAGCCTGTTGGGGGCGGTGGGCGCAGCGTTGACCGTCGGTTTGAAGCGGGGCGGCCTGTTGCTGGCCCTGCTGATTCTACCTTTGTATATCCCGGTGTTGATCCTGGGCAGCGGCGCCTTGCAGGCCGCGCTCATGGGCATGCCGGCGACCGGTTACCTCCTGTGGCTTGGCAGCCTGACCGCCCTGGCGGTAACCCTGACACCCTTTGCTATAGCGGCTGGCCTGAAGATCAGCGTCGGCGAATAATGAGGTCTGGTTAAGCGTTATACCCTTGACCAGTAAAGACCCTGAGCCTCCCGCAATGACGGGAGGCCACCGTGATGGAAACAGCAATGAACTGGACCTGGTTTCACAAGCTCGGCTCGCCCAAATGGTTTTACGGCATCAGCGGCAAGCTGCTGCCATGGCTGAGCATCGCCGCCATTTTGCTGATCGGCATCGGCCTGGTCTGGGGCCTGGCCTTTGCGCCGCCGGACTACCAGCAAGGCAACAGCTTTCGCATCATCTATATCCACGTGCCCGCCGCCATGCTGGCCCAGTCCTGCTACGTGATGATGGCCGTGTGCGGCATCGTCGGCCTGGTGTGGAAGATGAAACTCGCCGACGTGGCCCTGCAATGCGCCGCGCCCATCGGCGCGTGGATGACCGCCGTGGCGCTGGTCACCGGCGCGATCTGGGGCAAACCCACCTGGGGTTCGTGGTGGGTGTGGGACGCGCGGCTCACTTCCATGCTGATCCTGCTGTTCCTGTACTTCGGTCTGATCGCGCTGGGCAATGCCATCAGCAACCGCGACAGCGCCGCCAAGGCCTGCGCCGTGCTGGCGATTGTCGGCGTGATCAACATCCCGATCATCAAATACTCGGTGGAATGGTGGAACACCCTGCACCAGGGCGCCACTTTTACGCTCACCGAAAAACCGGCCATGCCCGTGGAAATGTGGGCGCCGTTGCTGCTGATGGTGCTGGGGTTCTACTGCTTCTTCGGCGCCGTGCTGCTGATGCGCATGCGCCTCGAAGTACTCAAGCGTGAAGCCCGCGCCAGTTGGGTCAAGGCCGAAGTGCAAACCTGCCTGGGAGCCCGTGGATGAGCTTTGCGTCGTTCAGTGATTTTCTCGCCATGGGCCATCACGGCCTGTATGTCTGGACGGCCTACGGCATCTGCCTGACGGTGCTGGCCCTCAACGTCGCCGCGCCGATCCTGGCCCGCAAGCGTTACCTGCAACAAGAGGCGCGACGTTTGCGCCGGGAGACCGATAAGTGAATCCGCTGCGTAGAAAGCGTCTGTTGATCATTCTGGCCATTCTGGCCGGTGTGAGTATTGCCGTGGCCCTGGCGATGAGCGCCCTGCGGGAGAACATCAACCTGTTCTACACCCCGACCCAGATCGCCAATGGCGAAGCCCCGGTGGACACGCGCATCCGCGCCGGCGGCATGGTGGAGAAGGGGTCGCTGAAACGGTCTTCGGACTCCCTCGACGTGACCTTCGTGGTCACCGACTTCAACAAAGCCGTAACCATCACCTACCGCGGCATCCTCCCGGACCTGTTCCGCGAAGGCCAGGGCATCGTCGCCCTGGGCAAACTCAACGCCGACGGCGTGGTGGTGGCCGACGAAGTGCTGGCCAAGCACGATGAAAAATACATGCCGCCGGAAGTCACCAAGGCCCTCAAAGACAGCGGCCAGTCCGCACCTGCCACCCCGGCCAAGGAGGGTTGAGCCATGACGTCCGCACTGTTTATTCCGGAGCTCGGCCAGTTGGCGATGATCCTCGCCCTGTGCTTTGCCGTCGTGCAGGCCGTGGTGCCGTTGCTCGGCGCCTGGCACGGCGACCGCCTGTGGATGAGCCTGGCGCAGCCGGCCGCCTGGGGCCAGTTTGCGTTTCTGCTGTTCGCCTTCGGCTGCCTGACCTACGCCTTCATGACCGACGATTTTTCCGTCGCCTATGTGGCCAATAACTCCAACAGCGCGCTGCCCTGGTACTACAAGTTCAGCGCCGTTTGGGGCGCCCACGAAGGCTCACTGTTGCTATGGGCCTTGATCCTCGGCGGCTGGACCTTCGCCGTGTCGGTGTTCTCGCGCCAACTGCCGCAAGTGATGCTGGCTCGCGTGCTGGCGGTGATGGGCATGATCAGCATCGGCTTCCTGCTGTTCTTGATCATGACCTCCAACCCCTTCACCCGCATCCTGCCGCAAATCCCGGCGGACGGGCACGACCTCAACCCGTTGCTGCAAGACATCGGCCTGATCGTGCACCCGCCGATGCTCTACATGGGCTACGTCGGTTTCTCAGTGGCCTTCGCCTTCGCCATCGCCGCCTTGCTTGGCGGGCGTCTCGATGCGGCTTGGGCGCGCTGGTCGCGGCCATGGACCATCGTCGCCTGGGCCTTCCTCGGCATCGGCATCACCCTGGGTTCGTGGTGGGCCTACTACGAACTCGGCTGGGGCGGCTGGTGGTTCTGGGACCCGGTGGAAAACGCCTCGTTCATGCCCTGGCTGGTCGGCACCGCGCTGATTCACTCTCTGGCCGTCACCGAAAAACGTGGTGTGTTCAAAAGCTGGACCGTGTTGCTGGCGATTGCGGCGTTTTCCCTCAGCCTGCTCGGCACTTTCCTCGTGCGTTCGGGGGTTCTGACGTCGGTGCATGCGTTTGCATCCGACCCGGCGCGCGGCATTTTCATTCTGATCTTCCTGCTGTTTGTGGTCGGTGGCTCACTCACCTTGTTCGCCCTGCGCGCGCCGGTGGTCAAGAGCCAGGTCGGTTTCAACCTGTGGTCGCGGGAAACCCTGTTGCTGGGCAATAACCTGGTGCTGGTGGTGGCCGCGTCGATGATTCTGCTCGGCACGTTGTACCCGTTGGTGCTGGACGCCCTCAGCGGCGCCAAGCTGTCCGTCGGCCCGCCGTACTTCAACGCGTTGTTCATCCCGTTGATGGGCCTGTTGATGGTGGTGATGGCCATTGGCGTACTGGTGCGCTGGAAGGACACCCCGGTGAAATGGCTGGCGGGCATGCTGATGCCCGTGCTACTGGGCAGCGTGGCGCTGGCAGTGATCGCCGGGCTGGCTTACGGCGATTTCAACTGGGCCGTGCTCGCCACCTTCCTGCTCGCCGCCTGGGTGTTGCTGGCCGGCGTGCGCGACATCTTCGACAAAACCCGCCACAAAGGCTTGATCAAAGGCCTGCCAAGCCTGACCCGCAGCTACTGGGGCATGCAAATCGCCCACATCGGCATTGCCGTGTGCGCCCTGGGCGTGGTGCTCTCCAGCCAGAACAGCGCCGAGCGCGACCTGCGCCTGGCACCGGGCGAGTCCATGGACCTGGCCGGTTACCACTTCATTTTCGAGGGCGCCAGGCACTTCGAAGGCCCGAACTTCACCTCGGACAAAGGCACTGTGCGCGTCGTGCGCAACGGCAAGGAAGTGGCGGTGCTGCATCCGGAAAAACGCCTGTATACCGTGCAAAGTTCGATGATGACCGAAGCCGGGATCGACGCCGGTTTCACCCGTGACCTCTATGTGGCACTGGGTGAACCGCTGGGCGACGGCGCCTGGGCCGTACGCGTGCATGTGAAGCCGTTTGTGCGCTGGATCTGGTTCGGCGGCCTGCTCACCGGTTTCGGTGGTTTGCTGGCTGCGCTGGACCGGCGTTATCGGGTCAAGGTGAAAAGCCGGGTGCGCGAAGCCCTCGGCCTGCAAGGAGCGGCGGTATGAAGCGTTGGTTGATGGTGTTGCCGCTGGCGGCGTTTCTGGTGGTGGCAGTGTTCCTGTATCGCGGCTTGTACCTGGACCCGGCCGAGTTGCCCTCGGCAATGATCGGCAAGCAATTCCCGGCCTTCAGCCTGCCAACGGTGCAGGGCGACAAGACCCTGACCCAGGCTGATTTGCTGGGCAAGCCGGCGCTGGTCAACGTGTGGGGAACCTGGTGCATTTCCTGCCGCGTTGAACACCCGGTGTTGAACAAGCTGGCCGAGAAGGGCGTGGTGATTTACGGCATCAACTACAAGGATGACAATGCCGCGGCGCTGAAATGGCTGGCGGAGTTCCATAACCCGTATCAGTTGGATATCCGCGACGAAGACGGCAACCTCGGCCTGAACCTCGGCGTGTATGGCGCCCCGGAAACCTTCTTCATCGACGCTAAAGGCGTGATCCGCGACAAGTACGTCGGCGTGATCGACGAAGTGGTCTGGCGTGAGCAACTGGCCGCCAAGTACCAGGCGCTGGTCGATGAGGCCAAGCCATGAAGCGTCTGTTAGCCGCCGCAGTCCTGGCGCTGGGTTTGGCCGGGGTAGCCCACGCCGCCATCGACACCTACGAGTTCGCCAAGGACGGTGACCGCGAGCGTTTCCGCGACCTGACCAAGGAACTGCGCTGTCCCAAGTGCCAGAATCAGGACATTGCCGACTCCAACGCGCCCATCGCCGCCGACCTGCGCAAAGAGATCTTCCGCATGTTGGGAGAGGGCAAGGACAACCAGCAGATCATCGACTTCATGGTCGACCGCTACGGTGATTTCGTGCGCTACAAACCGGCCCTCACCGGCAAGACCGCGCTGCTCTGGTTCGGCCCCGCCGGGCTGTTGCTGGCCGGTGTGGTGGTGATGGCCGTGATCGTACGCCGCCGCCGCGCCGCGCCGATTGACGGCACCGACGCGCTGTCCCCTGAAGAACGCAAACGCCTCGACCAATTGCTGGACACCAAGACTGATGATTGATTTCTGGCTCGCAGCAGGGTTGCTGCTCCTGATTGCCCTGAGTTTTCTGTTGATTCCTGTGTTGCGCGACCGTCGTGCCCAGCGTGAGGAAGACCGCACCGCGCTGAACGTGGCGCTGTATCAGGAACGCGTGGCCGAGCTGCAGGTGCAGCAGGACGAAGGCGTGCTGAACCCCGCGCAACTCGACACCGGCCGCGCTGAAGCGGCCCGCGAATTGCTCGCCGATACCGAAGGTGTGGAAACGCCCCGCGAGTCGCGTCTGGGCAAACCGTTGCCCTTGTTGGCGGCGTTTCTGGTGCCGGTGTTGGGCGTGGTGCTGTACCTGCATTACGGCGCCAGCGACAAGGTCGAACTGACCCGCGAATTCTCCCAGCCGCCGGTGTCCATGGAAGACATGACCCGCCGCCTGGAACGCGCCGCCGTCGCCCAGCCGGATTCGCCGGAAGGCCTGTATTTCCTCGGTCGCGCCTATATGGCTCAAGACCGTTCCGCCGATGCCGCCAAAATCTTCGAACGCACCGTGGCCCTGGCCGGTCGCCAGCCGGAACTGCTCGGCCAGTGGGCCCAGGCCCAGTACTTTGCCGACAACAAACAGTGGTCGCCCAAAGTGCAGGCGCTGACGGACGAAGCGTTGAAGCTGGATCCGAAGGAAGTTACCAGCCTCGGCTTGCTCGGTATCGCCGCCTTTGAAGGGCAGCGTTACCAGGAAGCGATCGACTACTGGAACCGCCTGCTGGCCCAACTGCCACCGGACGACAACTCCCGCGCAGCCCTGCAAGGCGGTATCGACCGCGCGGCCGAGAAGCTCAAGGAAAGTGGCGGCACCGTCGCACCTCAAAAATCCGCGATGAACGTGCGTGTGGACCTGAGCGCTGACGTGAAAGCCAAGGCCTTGCCGAGCGACAGCGTGTTCATCTTCGCCCGGGCGGTGAACGGCCCACCGGCACCGCTGGCGGCCAAACGCGTCACCGTCGCCCAGCTGCCGATCACCGTCGAACTGAGCGACAGCGATGCAATGATGCCGCAGTTGAAACTGTCGAACTTCCCCGAAGTCCAACTGGTTGCGCGCATATCCCGGGCCGGTCAGCCGACCACTGGCGAGTGGATCGGCCGCAGCCAACCTTTGGCCAGCAGCACCACTGCGCTGCAGCAGCTGACCATCGACAGTCCGGATAAGTAATTTGAGGAAACGCCCATGACCGCACTTGCACGCATTACCCTGCTCAGCCTGGTACTCGGCCTGAGCGCTTGTGCGGTCCACCGGCCACCTCCCGGGCCCACCGGCCCGACCATCCCGCCGTCAGGCCCGTCGACCCAGCCAAGCACCAAACCGTCCGGCCCGGTCACGCCGCCGAAACCCGTGCCAAGCTCCTCGCCCACCTTCGCCCCACCACCGGGCGCCGCCAGCCACTGGGACGGCAAAATGCAGGTGTATGTGCTGGAAGAACAGCCCGACACCTTCTACCGCCAGCGCACCTACTACCGCTGGAGCAACGGCTGGAGCCGCTCGATCAGCCCGAACGGGCCGTGGGAGGAAACCAACGTACAGGGCGTGCCGCCCGGGTTGAGCAAGCAATACGCACAATGAAAAAAGGCGACCCTCGGGTCGCCTTTTTCATGGCCTTGAAATATTTCCCCCCCACCAATGAAAATCAACTGTGGGAGCTGGCTTGCCTGCGATAGCGGTGAGCCAGTTGGCAGATTTGTGGCTGACCCACCGCCATCGCAGGCAAGCCAGCTCCCACAGGGGATCACCTTGCCATCAAGCCACGGGACACTCCCGATTCAGTGCTTCATTCACCAACAACTGCGCGATCTCAATCATCTGCACCACCGCCAGCACTTGCTTGCGGCCCGAGCCACCCAGATGTTCAGCGCAGTCGTACGCACAGACAGTCGCCGACTCAAGCATCTCGCTGGCATTGCTCAAGGCAACTTCAGTACTGAGGCCGGGACGGACGGTGAAGATGACGTCGGGTGGGGTTTTATCCGAGAGGGATGACGGGGGATTGGGTGTGACTTTTTTCATGGTGAAGCTCCTATGAATGAGCACCTCCATTTCGCTACCACACGATGTAAGGAGGCGACTGTACACGGGGTGGTAGACCGGTCATAGAAACCCGGCAGGCCGAAGCCTCCCATGCACAGCCGCCACAAAGCAGCCCGCACAAAAAAACGCCCTTAAGCGTTTTGGGATCTATGAAGGAACCGGGCTACCACACCCGTTCGCTGAATTTGCAGCGACCCGCGAAGGTTAGCGGTGAGGTTGACCGGACGCAACCCGAAAGATGTGTAGGGCAGATCCTAAATGCTGAATACACACCAATCCCCTGTGGCGAGCGGGCTTGCCCTGCGTTGGGCTGCGAAGCAGCCCCAAACCCTGCCGACGCGTTCTGTCTGACTCTATCGCGCCGGTCCTATTGGGGCTGCTGCGCAGCCCAACGCAGGGCAAGCCTGCTCGCCACCCGTTATTCCATACAGGCTTTGGGCGTGATGCGGATCGTTTCAGTCCCACCCATTTCGGCGCTCGGCGCGAGCTCTTTATGGGTCGTGAACGCCAGCGGGTAGGGGCCGCTTTTAGCCAGCGCGGCATTCACTTGGGCCCTGAAGCTTTCCTCGCTTTCGGCATAGAAAATCCACTGCACCTGTTGCCCACCCGTCACCGTGCACAGCCACTTCGCCAACCCTTGTTCCTGCACGGCCGGCACGATCAGGCTGCGCATCTGTTCCATCCGGGAGAGGTCCCGGGGCGCTGGCCTGAGGGTTTTGGAGCTGTACTTCCAGGTGATTCTGATCTTGTAGGGCAGTGCCCGCCGTTCAGCCGCCGTGACAGAGCGCGCCCCCTGGTAAAGCATGGGGTTGGGTGTGTCTGGAAAGTCGGCGTCCTGGTAGTCGTCAGGGCCAGGCTCGGCCAATGCTTGCTGGCGAGGGTTGGGGTTGGCATCGTCCAGCAGGCGCCTGAGGGCTTCCGCTCGGTCCGCCGCTCGATCAGCCACACACCTGTCAAACGCCACGCTGTGCACCGGGCCTTCATCCAGGCAAGGGTTGCGCTCGACAGCGGGCGCAGGAGGGTGCCCTGCGCAGCCTGTGGTCAATACGCTTGCCAGCACCAGCAACGTGAGTGGGCGCTTGTTACTTTGCTTGTCTTTCAATGTTCATCCCTAAACGCTGAGCCTGCCCTGTGACGGCGAATGCTGGCTAATTAATGGCGCCGATTGTGCCAGACGCCCTCGCCGCAGACCATTGTCTACCCACCTTCAACCTTTCATAAAACCTTCATCCAACCGACCCCCTCCAGTCATGTGCAAGTAATAGCACTGACACCTGGCGCGCCTACTGTCGTTTGAACTCAAACGCAGCCACCCCGTGGCTGTTCAAACAAGACAGAGAAGCCCATGACTCACGCTATTCATGTCGATCACTTGAACAAGACCTTTGCGAAGAAATCCGCACTGGTCGACCTCGAACTCACCATTGCTGCCGGTGAGATGGTCGCGCTGATTGGCGCTTCCGGTTCCGGCAAGTCCACGCTGCTGCGCCACTTGGCGGGCCTGGCGTGCTGCGACAAGAGCAATGGCGGCAGCGTCAAGGTGTTGGGCCGGGAGGTGCAGGCCAGTGGACGGCTGAATGGCAAGGTTCGGCGGTTGCGGGCAGACATCGGCTACATCTTCCAGCAGTTCAACCTGGTCAACCGTCTGAGCGTGATCGACAACGTATTACTCGGCTGCCTGGGCCGCATGCCGCGCTGGCGCGGCAACCTGGGTCTGTTCAATGCCGAGGAAAAGGCCTTTGCCCTCGAATCCCTGGCCCGCGTCGGCCTGGCGGACCTGGCCGGGCAGCGCGCCTCCACCTTGTCCGGCGGCCAGCAGCAGCGTGTGGCGATTGCCCGCGCCTTGACCCAGCGCGCCGAAGTCATCCTCGCCGACGAACCCATTGCCTCGCTGGACCCGGAGTCGGCGCGCAAGGTCATGGAGATCCTCGCCGACATCAACCGCCGCGACGGCAAGACCGTGGTGGTGACCCTGCATCAAGTCGATTACGCCATGCGTTATTGCCCGCGCGCCGTGGCCCTTAAAGGTGGCCGCATTCATTTCGACGGGCAGGGCAGCGCCATGAGCAGCCAGTTCCTCAACGATTTGTACGGTGCCGACGTCGACACCAGCCTGATGTTTTCCGACCAGACCCGCCACGCCGAAGCCATGCCACGCCTGGCCCTGGCGCGCGCTTGAAATCCTACTCACGACCCACAGGAACGCCTTCCATGTTGAACCGTATCGGCCACGTGTTTTTGTCAGCCGCCTTGTTGGCCAGTGTCGCGATGGGCAATGCCCAGGCGGCGGACAAAGCCATCAACTTCGGTTTTATGTCCACCGAGTCTTCGCAGAACCTGAAAGCGATCTGGCAACCGTTTCTGGATGACATGCACAAGAAGACCGGCTTGAACGTCAACGCCACCTTCGCCTCCGACTACGCCGGCCTGATCCAGGGCATGCGCTTTAACAAGGTTGATGTGGCGTGGCTGGGCAACAAAGGCGCGATGGAGGCAGTCGACCGCTCCAACGCCGAAATTTTCGCCCAGACCACCGCCCCCGACGGTGGCGCCGGTTACTGGAGCCTGTTGATCGTGCGCAAGGACAGCCCGATCAACAACGTTGAAGACATGCTCAAGAATGCCAAGAGCCTGACCTTCGGCAACGGCGACCCTAACTCCACCTCGGGCTACCTGGTGCCGGGCTATTACGTATTCGCCAAGAACAACGTCGATGCGACCACCGCTTTTAAACGCACCCTCAACTCCAGCCATGAAGTGAACGCCTTAAGCGTGGCCAAAGGGCAATTGGACGTCGGCACGTTCAACACCGAAAGCTGGGATCGACTGGAAGTCACCCAGCCGCAAGAGGTCGCCAAACTCAAGGTGATCTGGAAATCACCCTTGATTCCTTCCGACCCGTTGGTGTGGAGCAAGTCGTTGAGTGACAGCGACAAAGCCAAGATCCGCGACTTCATCCTCACTTATGGCAGTACCGATGAGGAAAAGGCCGTGCTGAAGAACGTGCAGAAGGGCAAGTTCATCGCCTCCAACGACGACCAGTTGCTGCCGATCCGCCAGCTGGAACTGTTTAAGGCGCGCACGATCATCAGCGCCGATGACCACCTCGAAGCGGCCGATAAGGCCAAGAAGCTGGCCGACATCGACGCCGACCTGGCGAAGCTGCAACAGCGCATCAGCGAACTGGACAAAAAGACCGCAGCAAACGGCTAACCCCCCTGTGGGAGCGGGCTTTTGTGGGAGCCGGGCTTGCCCGCGATGCAGGCAACTCGGTCTGACAGTAAAACCGAGTCGATTCTATCGCGGGCAAGCCCGGCTCCCACATAAACCTTGCTCCCACACTTAGATTGAGGCGATCCAATGACAACCTTGCACGCTGAAGCCGTCGGCAAACGCACCTGGCCGCAATACCTCGGCTGGGGCCTGTTCCTGCTCCTGCTGGCCTGGGCCTGGCGCGGCGCTGAAATGAACCCGCTGGCGCTGTACCGCGATTCCGGAAACATGGCGACCTTCGCCGCCGACTTCTTCCCGCCGGACTTCCACGAATGGCGCTCCTACCTCAAGGAAATGATCGTCACCGTGCAAATCGCCCTCTGGGGCACGGTGTTGGCCATCGTCTGCTCGGTACCGCTGGGCATTCTCTGCTCTGAAAACATCACCCCGTGGTGGGTCCATCAACCCCTGCGCCGCGTGATGGATGCGTTCCGCTCCATCAATGAAATGGTGTTCGCCATGCTGTTCGTGGTGGCTGTCGGCCTCGGTCCTTTCGCCGGCGTACTGGCCCTGTGGATCAGCACCACCGGCGTCCTCGCCAAGCTGTTTGCCGAAGCCGTCGAAGCCATTGACCCGGGCCCGGTTGAGGGCGTGCGTGCCACCGGCGCCAGCGCCTTGCAGGAAGTGATCTACGGCGTGATCCCCCAAGTGATGCCGCTGTGGGTGAGCTACGCGCTGTACCGCTTCGAGGCCAATGTGCGCTCGGCCACGGTGGTCGGCATGGTCGGCGCGGGCGGTATTGGCGTGATCCTCTGGGAAAACATCCGCGCCTTCCAGTTTGTACAAACCTGCGCGGTGCTGCTGGTGATCATCGTGGTGGTGAGCTGTATCGACGTGCTGTCCCAACGCCTGCGCAAGCAGTTCATCTGACGCCGGAGGGGTGCCCGCGGGGCGCTTTTTTAAGCATGCAGTTGTCTAGACAAGATGAGCCGGTGTACCGCGAACTCGCAGACATCCTGCGCCGCGAACTGAGCAGCTACAACGCGGGCGACTTTCTGCCCGGCGAGGTGCACATGGCCGAGCGCTTCGGCGTCAACCGCCACACCCTGCGCCGCGCCATCGACGAGTTAGTGTTCGAAGGCAGCCTGTTGCGCCGCCAGGGCAAGGGCACCCAGGTGCTCGATCGCCCGCTGATTTACTCGATGGGCGCTGAAACGTCCTACAGCCAGTCACTGTCGGCCCAGGGTGTCGGCGTGCAGGCGGTGTTGCTCAAGCGCCGCTACTGCTATGCCAGCCGCGACGAAGCCCAACACCTGGGCATCGCCGAAATGGCGCCGATGATAGAGCTGCAAACCCTGCGCAAGCTCGACCACCAGCCCGTCAGCCTGATCCGCCATCGCTACTGCGCCAGCCGCGCGCCGTTGCTGGCCGACTACAACGGCGGCTCGTTGCGCCAGTACCTGCGCGAGCGTGACCTGCCGCTGACCCGCACCCAAAGCCTGATCGGTGCGCGTTTGCCCAACCGTGATGAAGCCGCACTGCTGATGATGCCTCGGCACTTGCCGGCCCTCACCGTTTTTACCCTTTCCTGCGATCGCGACGGCCGCCCGGTGGAGCTGGCGCAGTCCACCAGCCGTTCGGATCGCTTCCAGTACCAAGTGGTGACTTGAATGGAGTCCTCAATGAGCGTGTCCCCGCGTCAACACTGGATCGGCGTACTTGCCCGCGCCCGGCTCAGTGAACTGCAACCCTTTGAGGCGGCCTTGAAGGACGCCGACTACCAACTGATCCGCGCCCCGGAAATCGGCATGACCCTGGTGCGTGGCCGCATGGGCGGCAACGGTGCGCCGTTCAACGTCGGCGAAATGAGCGTGACCCGCTGCGTGGTGCGCCTGGCCGACGGCCGCACCGGCTACAGCTACCTGGCTGGGCGCGACAAGTTGCACGCCGAGCTGGCCGCCCTGGCCGACGCCCACCTGCAAGGCAGCCAGCCGAGCATTTGGCTCAGCGATTTGATCACCGCGCTGGCCCACGCCCAGGCGGCCCGCCGCGCGCAAAAAGAAGCCGACACCGCCGCCACCAAGGTCGAGTTTTTCACCCTGGTTCGAGGAGAAAACTGATGAATGCGCACCTGTTGCAACCGGCGTTTGTCGACCCGGTGCTGGACGCCCAGCGCGGTTTTCGCGCCGCGCTCAAGGCCCTGGCCGAGCCGGGTTTGATCCAGCACCTGCCGTCCGCCCCACGCCTGGACGGCCTCGCGCCCGCCACTTACGCCTTGTGCCTGGCCATGCTCGATATGGACACACCGCTGTGGCTGGCGCCGAGCTTCGACACGCCGCTGATCCGCGCCAACCTGGCGTTCCATTGCGGCTGCCCGCTGACCACCCGGCGTGAAGACGCCGCGTTCGCGCTGCTCGGCGAACAGGACCTGCTCGACCTCAGCGGCTTCGACCACGGCAACGACCGTTACCCCGACCAGTCTTGCACCTTGCTCGTGCAGCTTACCGACCTGGAAGCCGGCCGCGGCCTGCTGTGGCGCGGCCCGGGCATCAAGACCCAGCGCCAGGTGCACCTGCCGGTACCGCAAGCGTTCTGGCTGGAGCGCCAGCGCCGCGAAGCCTTCCCGCGTGGCCTGGACCTGTTGTTCACCGCCGGCAATCACTTGATCGGCCTGCCGCGCAGCAGCCGTGTCGCACAGGAGCATGCCTGATGTACGTAGCCGTCAAAGGTGGCGAACAGGCCATCGATAATGCCCACCGCCTGCTGGCGAAAAAACGCCGGGGCGATACTGCCGTTCCTGAACTGAGCGTGACGCAAATCCGTGAGCAACTGCCCCTGGCCGTGGCGCGGGTGATGACCGAAGGCTCGTTGTTCGATGAAGAACTCGCTGCCCTGGCGATCAAGCAAGCGGCGGGGGACCTGGTGGAAGCGATCTTCCTGCTGCGCGCCTACCGCACCACGTTGCCGCGTTTCAGCCCGAGCCTGCCGATTGATACGTCGCAGATGTGCTTGAGCCGGCGCCTGTCGGCCACGTTCAAGGACGTGCCCGGCGGCCAGCTGCTCGGCCCGACCTTCGACTACACCCACCGCCTGCTGGATTTTTCCCTGCTCGCCGAAGGTGAATACCCCGGCCCGCAGACCACGCCTGAAGCACGCATTGAAGCCTGCCCGCGGGTGCTCGGTTTGCTCGCCAAAGAAGGCCTGATCAAGAACGAAACCGACAACAACGCGAGCATCGCCGACATCACCCGCGACCCGCTGGAATACCCCGCCAGCCGCGCCGAACGCTTGCAGGCACTGGCCCGTGGCGATGAAGGTTTCCTGCTGGCACTGGGGTATTCGACCCAGCGCGGCTACGGCCGCAACCACCCGTTTGCCGGTGAAATACGCATCGGCGACGTGGACGTGTGGATCGACCCTGAAGAGCTGGGCTTCCCGATTTGCCTGGGCAGCATCGAAGTGACCGAGTGCGAAATGGTCAACCAGTTCGTCGGCTCGGCCACTGAGCTGGCGCAGTTCACCCGTGGCTACGGGCTGGCATTCGGGCACGCCGAGCGCAAGGCCATGGGCATGGCGCTGGTGGACCGCTCGCTGCGCGCCGGGGAATACAACGAAGAAGTGGTGTCGCCGGCCCAGCGCGAGGAGTTCGTGTTGGCCCACTGCGACAACGTCGAGGCGGCGGGCTTTGTCTCGCACCTCAAATTGCCTCACTACGTGGACTTCCAGGCCGAACTGGAGCTGATCCGCAAACTGCGCCAACCGGCCGAGGGCACCCGCCATGAATGACTTGACCCAACCGGCTGTGCGCGACCCTGCGTACAACTTCGCCTACCTCGACGAACAGACCAAACGCATGATCCGCCGCGCCTTGCTCAAGGCCGTAGCGATCCCCGGTTATCAGGTCCCGTTTGGCGGCCGCGAGATGCCGTTGCCGTATGGCTGGGGCACCGGCGGCATGCAATTGACCGCCGCAATCCTGGGGGACGATGACGTACTCAAGGTCATCGACCAGGGGGCGGATGACACCACCAATGCTGTGTCGATCCGGCGCTTTTTTGCGCGCACCGCAGGCGTTGCCACCACCGAAGCCACGCCGGACGCCACGGTGATCCAGACCCGCCACCGCGTGCCGGAAACCCCGCTACAGGCCGGCCAGATCATGGTCTATCAGGTGCCGATCCCGGAGCCGCTGCGCTTTATCGAACCGTCGGAAACCGAGACGCGCACCATGCACGCCCTCAATGATTACGGGGTAATGCACGTAAAACTCTACGAAGACATCGCCACCTTCGGCCACATCGCCACGGCGTATGCCTACCCGGTGATGGTCGACGAGCGCTACGTGATGGACCCGTCGCCGATCCCCAAATTCGACAACCCCAAACTCGACATGAGCCCGGCGTTGATGCTGTTTGGCGCCGGCCGTGAAAAACGCCTCTATGCGGTGCCGCCCTACACCCAGGTCCACAGCCTGGACTTTGAAGACCACCCGTTCGAAGTGCAGAAGTGGGAGCACAGCTGCGCCATCTGTGGCAGCCATGAATCGTTCCTCGATGAGCTGATTCTCGACGATGCCGGCACCCAGAGTTTCGTGTGTTCCGACACCTGGTACTGCGCCCAACGGGTGAAGGAGAACAACCAGTGAGCCAGCCATTGCTTCAAGTACGCGACCTGTCATTGCTCTACGGCCCGGAGAAGGGTTGCCAGGGCGTCAGCTTCAATCTTTACCCCGGCGAAGTGCTGGGCATCGTCGGCGAGTCCGGCTCGGGCAAATCCACCTTGCTCTCGTTGTTGAGCGGGCGCCTGCCGCCGCAGGCCGGCAGCATCGGCTACCGCAGCAAGGACGGCGAATGGCTGGATTTGTACAGCGCCAGTGAAGCCGAACGCCGCACCTTGCTGCGCACCGAGTGGGGTTTTGTCGAGCAGAACCCGCGTGACGGTTTGCGCATGGGCGTGTCGGCCGGGGCGAATATCGGCGAGCGTTTGATGGCCCAGGGCGTGCGCAACTATGAGCAATTGCGTGGCGCCGGGCTGGACTGGCTGGGCCAGGTGGAAATTGACCCGCAGCGCATCGATGACTTGCCGCGCACCTTCTCGGGCGGCATGCAGCAGCGTCTGCAAATCGCGCGGAATCTGGTCTCCAGCCCACGTCTGGTGTTTATGGACGAGCCCACCGGCGGGCTCGATGTGTCGGTGCAGGCACGTCTGCTCGACCTGCTGCGCGGGCTGGTGCGTGAGCTGGATCTTGCCGTGGTGATCGTCACCCACGACCTGGCCGTGGCGCGCCTGCTGGCCGACCGCCTGATGGTGATGCGCCGCTCCCACGTGGTGGAAACCGGGCTGACGGACCAGATCCTCGACGATCCACAGCACCCTTACTCTCAACTGCTGGTGTCTTCGGTATTGCAGCCATGACGAATGCTCTGATCGAGGTCCGTGACCTCTCGAAAACCTTCACCCTGCACCAGCAAAACGGCGTGGTGCTCAACGTGCTGCGCGGTGTGGAATTCAGCGTGCAGGGCGGCGAATGCATGGTGCTGCACGGCCAGTCGGGCGCAGGTAAAAGCACCTTGCTGCGCACGCTGTACGGCAACTACCTGCCGGCGGGCGGCAGCATCCGTGTGCAGCACGCAGGCGCGTGGCTGGAACTGGTCGGCGCCGAGCCGCGTGATATTTTGCAGGTTCGCCAACAGACGCTGGGTTACGTCAGCCAATTCCTGCGGGTCATCCCGCGTGTGGCCTGCCTGGACGTAGTGATGGAGCCGGCGCTGGCCCGTGGCTGGTCGAAGGCCAATGCGCAGTCGCGCGCCGAACACCTGCTGACCCGGCTGAACATTCCGCAACGCCTGTGGCAATTGGCGCCCGGCACCTTTTCCGGGGGCGAGCAGCAGCGCGTCAACATCGCTCGCGGCTTCATGGTCGAGTGGCCGGTGATGTTGCTGGATGAACCCACCGCGTCGCTTGACGACAACAACCGCCAGGTGGTGCTGGAACTGATGAACGAAGCCAAGACAGCCGGTGCTGCGCTGATTGGCATCTTCCACGACCGCGCCGCCCGTGAAGCGGTCGCCGACCGCCATTTCGACATGACCCCATCGCCTGTTGCCACAGAGGAATACGCCCATGCCCGCTGAACACATCCTCAGTAATGCCCGGATCGTCACGGCTGATCGCATGTTTCTGGGCTCGGTGGTGCTGCGTGGCGGCAAGATCGTCGACCTCGCCGAAGGCCGCAGCCAGTTGCCCCAGGCGCAGAACCTGGAGGGTGATTTCCTGTTGCCGGGGCTGGTGGAGCTGCACACCGACAACCTGGAAAAACACATGACCCCGCGCCCCGGCGTGGACTGGCCGTCGATTTCGGCGGTGCTCAGCCACGATTCGCAGATCATCGCGGCGGGCATCACCACGGTGTTCGACGCCGTGTCCATCGGCGACGTGAACCCCAAGGGCAACCGCATGAAGAAACTGCCGGCGATGCTCGATGCCATCGCTTCGGCAGAAGACGCCGGCCTGACCCGCGCCGAGCACCACCTGCACCTGCGTTGCGAGCTGTGCCACCCCGACACCCTCAGCGTGTTCCGCGACCTGGTGGAAAACCCGTTGGTGCGCCTGGTCTCGGTGATGGACCACTCGCCGGGTCAGCGCCAGTTTGTGCTCGAGTCCAAGTACCGTGAGTACTACATGGGCAAGTACCACTTGAACGAC
This sequence comes from Pseudomonas tolaasii NCPPB 2192, assembly GCF_002813445.1. Taxonomy (NCBI): domain Bacteria; kingdom Pseudomonadati; phylum Pseudomonadota; class Gammaproteobacteria; order Pseudomonadales; family Pseudomonadaceae; genus Pseudomonas; species Pseudomonas tolaasii. The sequence continues at coordinate 6,340,853 of NZ_PHHD01000001.1, read as the reverse complement.
GAGACCATGGACGCGTTTATCGTGCTGCAAATGGCCAATTCCCGGGAGTACAGCGACCGTTACCGCGCGGCCATCGTCGAGCATTGCCTGGGGCGCGGGTTGTCGGTGGCCAGCCATGACGACGCGACGCTGGCGCACGTGGAAGAGTCGGCACGCTACGGCATGACCATCGCCGAATTTCCCACCACAATGGAAGCGGCGCGGGGCTGCCAGGCGCTGGGCATGAAAGTGCTGATGGGCGCGCCGAACGTGGTGCGTGGCGGGTCGCACTCGGGTAATGTGGCCGCCGCCGGCCTGGCCGCCGACGGATTGCTGGATATACTTTCCAGCGACTATTACCCGGCCAGCCTGTTGCAGGCCGCCTTTGTGCTGGCTGACCAGCAGGACGGCGGCGATCTGTCGCGGGCGGTCAAGATGATCAGCCTGGCGCCGGCGCAAGCGGCGGGCCTGCATGATCGCGGTGAAATTGCCGTTGGCCTGCGTGCGGACCTGGTACAGGCGCGCAGCCGCGAAGGGCTTCCTGTGGTGCAACAAGTCTGGCGACAGGCGAAGAGGGTGTTTTGATGGCAGGCAGGTTGATCTATCTCATCGGGCCCTCCGGTTCGGGCAAGGACAGCCTGCTGGAGGCTGCGCGCCCACGCTTGGCCGAGCGCGGTTGCCGGATTGTGCGCCGCGTCATCACCCGCTCGGCGGAAGCCGTGGGCGAGGCGGCGCAAGGGGTGAGCCCGGAACAGTTCGCGGTATTGCAAGCGGAGGGCGCGTTTGCCCTCAGCTGGCACGCCAATGGGCTCTCCTACGGCATCCCGCGCGAGATCGACGACTGGCTGGCGGCGGGAGAGGACGTGCTGGTCAACGGCTCCCGCGCGCACCTGGCGAAGACCCGCGAGCGATATCCGACCTCGCTGGTGTTGCTGCTGACGGTGGATCAGGCCGTGCTGCGCCAGCGCCTGATTGCCCGCGGGCGTGAGTCGCTGGAGGATATCGACGAGCGCCTGGCGCGCAATGCGCGGTTCACCGCCGAGCTGATCTCGGGCAATGGTTCGGGCTTGTTCGTGCTGGACAACTCCGGCCCACTGGAACACACCGTCGAGCGCCTGCTGTGCTGCCTGGACCACGGGCACTCGGCATGCGCCTGACCCTGCTTGGCACCGGTGACGCGCGGCAAGTCCCGGTGTACGGCTGTGACTGCCCGGCGTGCACGCTGGCCCGCCATGACGAAGGCCTGCGCCGCCGCCCGTGCAGCGCGTTGATCGAATGCGGTGACCAACGCTGGCTGATCGACAGCGGCCTGCTTGACCTCACCGAACGCTTCCCGCCGCGCAGCTTCAACGGGATTTTCCAGACCCATTACCACGCCGATCACGCCCAGGGGCTGCTGCACCTGCGCTGGGGCCAGGGGCTGGTGATTCCGGTGCACGGCCCGGCGGACCCGGAGGGTTTGTCCGACCTCTACAAACACCCCGGCATCCTGGATTTCAGCCAGCCGTTTGCTGCATTCGAGACGCGACAGTTCGGCGAACTGAGCGTCACTGCGTTGCCGTTGCAGCATTCCAAACTGACCCTGGGTTACCGGTTCGAAGGGGAAGGGCGGCGCATCGCCTACCTCACCGACACCGTCGGCCTGCCGCCCGAAACTCTTGCCTGGCTAAAGCGCGAACCGGTGGATGTGCTGGTGCTCGACTGCTCCATGCCGCCGCAGCCGCAGGCGCCGCGCAACCACAATGACCTGACATTGGCGTTGCAGAGTATTGAGGACGTGGGGGCTGAACTTGGTGTGCTGACTCATATTGGGCATACGCTGGATGCGTGGTTGTTGCAGCATCGGCGCGAGCTGCCCAGGCATGTGACCGTCGGCTGGGACGGCCGAATCATCTAAACCCCGCAAACCCATGTGGGAGCTGGCTAGCCCTGTATCTGCCTTGTGTGGGAGCTGGCTCCCACAAGTAAAGGTTTAGGCCACCGCCGGTGCGGCCTGGCGCGAAGCGCTCAGGAAGCGCAACAAGGCCACCAGTGGGAACGCGCTGCCCACCAGCATCACGCCCAGCCAGCCGCCGTGTTCGTACACGCTGCTGGCAATTGCCGAGCCGAAGGCGCCACCGATGAAGATGCTGGTCATGTACAGCGCGTTCAGGCGGCTACGGCTGTTGGCGTCGAGGGCGTAGATGGCGCGTTGGCCGAGGACCATGTTCATCTGCACGCAGAAGTCCAGGATCACGCCGGTCACCGCCAGGCCGATCACGCTGTACAGCGGGTGCACCAGGGCCGGCAGGAAACTCAACGCGCCAAACAGCATTGCCAGCAGCGAAGCGCGGTGGGTGTGGCCTGCATCGGCGAGGCGGCCGGCGATGGGCGCGGCAATGGCACCCAGGGCACCTACCAGCGCAAACAATGCGATCTGGCTTTGGCTCAGGCCGTGGTTACGCGCAAGCTCCAGCGGCGCGGCGGTCCAGAACAGGCTGAAGGTGGCGAACATGCAACCCTGGTAAAACGCGCGCTGACGCAGTACCGGTTGCTTGCGCAGCAAGGTCCCGAGAGAGCGCAGCAATTGACCGTAGCTGGCGCTGTGATTCGGCTGGCGCTTGGGGATGGTGACCAGCAACACCACGCTGATAAACGCCATCAGCGCGGCGGCCGCCATGAACATGGCGCGCCAGCCGAAGTGGTCGGCCACCACGCTCGACACCGGCCGTGCCAGCAGAATACCCAGCAGCAAACCGCCCATGATGCTGCCCACCACTCGGCCACGGGACTCGGCGGGTGCGAGGTGAGCGGCCAGCGGGATCAGAATTTGTACAGATACGGAACTGAAACCGATCAACAGCGACACCAGCAGAAACAGGTTCGGTTGCTGGGTGAACGCCGCACCCAGCAAGCTCGCAATGGCGACCACGGTGGTGGTGATCATCAGCTTGCGGTTTTCCAGCAGGTCGCCCAACGGCACCAGGAAAAACAGGCCCAGGGCATAACCGATCTGGGTCAGCGACACGATCAGGCTGGCCAGCGCGGGTGTGAGGCCGATGTCCGGCGCGATCAGGTCGATGATCGGCTGGGCGTAGTAGATGTTGGCCACAATGGCGCCGCAACAGAACGCAAACAACATCACCATGCCTCGGGTCATGGTGCTCGCAGCAGCAGGGGTAGCGTTCATGGCGTTCTCGTTAAAGCGAAGGAAGAGGGCGTGGCAGAGTAAAGACAACGCGGTGGCCGGGGTAGAGCGCTGACAGTGATATCACTCATGCCGCAAATTAATGACTGAAACGTTAACTTTCGGGTCGAACGGCAATGATACATTCAGTCACAACTGCCGAAACAGGAAATCCACCTTCATGAAAATCACGCTGAACAAGATGCTCCTGGCCTCAACCCTCGCCGCCGCCATGGCGATTGGCCTGGCCAACGCCGCCGAAGCCCCGCGTGTGGGCGTGCGTGGCGCCATCACGGCGGTCGACGGCGACGCGATTCACGTCAAGGTCAACAGTGGCGAAGACGTCACCGTGCACCTGACCAAAGACACCCAGGTACGTGCCGTCACCCTGGCCAAAATCGATGAAATCAAACCGGGCAGCTACATCGGCTCCGCCGCCATGCCCAATGCCGACGGCACGCTGACTGCGCTGGAAGTTCACGTATTCCCCCCGGCCATGGCCGGCACGGGCGACGGGCACCGCGCGTTTGACTTGAAAGAAGGCAGCAGCATGACCAACGGCACCGTCGGCGACCTGGTGGTCAGCAACGGGCGCACCTTGACCGTCAAATACAAGGGCGGCGAACAGAAAATCGTCGTGCCGGATGACGTGCCGATCGTCAATCTGGAGCCGGGCGACCGCAGCTTGCTCAAGGTCGGGACGAAGGTGGTGTTGTTTGCGGCGCAGGACGCGGATGGGACGGTGACGGCTCAGGCCATCTCGGCGGGCAAGGATGGCGTGACACCGCCGATGTAACGGCTGAACGCAAAGCCAGATGTGGGAGCTGGCTTGTGTGGGAGCTGGCTTGCCTGCGATAGCGGTACATCAGTTGGCGGATTTGCTTCTGATACACCGCTATCGCAGGCAAGCCAGCTCCCACAGCTTCAGTTATTGACCGTTGTAGATCTGGTCAAACACGCCGCCATCATTGAAGTGGGTTTTCTGCACGGTACGCCAGTCACCAAAGGTCTTCTCCACCGACAGGAAGTCGACTTTCGGGAAACGGTCGGTGTACTTGGCCAGCACCGCCGGGTCACGCGGGCGCAGGTAGTTATTGGCAGCAATTTCCTGGCCTTCCGGCGACCACAGGTACTTCAGGTAGTCTTCGGCCGCCACGCGGGTGCCTTTCTTCTCGACCACCTTGTCCACCACCGACACCGGCGGCTCAGCTTCAGCCGAGACGCTTGGGTAGATCACTTCAAACTGATCGCGGCCGAATTCACGGGCGATCATTTCGGCTTCGTTTTCAAAGGTCACCAGCACGTCGCCGATCTGGTTGGTCATGAACGTGGTGGTGGCGGCACGGCCGCCGGTGTCCAGCACGGGAGCGTGTTTGAACAGCTCGCCGACGAATTTCTTCGCCTTGTCTTCGTCGCCACCGTTCTTCAACACATAACCCCAGGCCGACAGGTAGGTGTAGCGGCCGTTACCCGAGGTTTTCGGGTTGGGCACGATCACTTGCACGCCGTCCTTGAGCAGGTCGGGCCAGTCTTTCAGGGCCTTGGGGTTACCTTTGCGCACGATAAACACCGTGGCCGAGGTGAACGGCGCGCTGTTGTTCGGCAGACGGGTGACCCAGTTGTCCGGCACCAGTTTGCCGTTGTCCGCCAGGGCGTTGATGTCGGTGGCCATGTTCATGGTGATCACGTCAGCCGGCAGGCCGTCGATCACCGAGCGTGCTTGTTTGCTGGAGCCGCCGAAAGACATCTGCAGGGTCAGCTTGTCGTTCGGGTGTTCGGCTTCCCAGTGCTTCTGGAAGGCCGCGTTGTAGTCCTTGTAGAAGTCGCGCATCACGTCGTAGGAGACGTTGAGAAGTGTGACGGGGGCAGCCTGAACGGCGCCCGCCAGGGCAAGGCCGGCGGCCAGGAGAGAGGCGCTAACGAGTTTTTTCACTGCTCATTCCTTGTTGTTCGAGAAGGTGGTCGGTTGAGTGGGGGCAATTTGCCATCGACTATAACGGGCGGTGCATAGACGTTTAAAGATTAAAACGCTCTGTACTTATTCCAGTTTACGAAAAAGGTTGCTGCCGCAACGCGAGCAAAACGCCGCGTTGGGCTCATGGCTGTCTTTTTTGCACACCGGGCAGTCGTGGTGCAGCTGTTCACCGCGCATGGCCGTCGCCAGTTCGGCGGTGAAAATCCCGGTGGGCACGGCGATGATCGAGTAACCGGTGATCATCACCAGCGACGAAATCACCTGGCCCAGCGGCGTCTTCGGCACGATATCGCCGAAGCCCACGGTGGTCAGGGTCACGATGGCCCAATAGATGCCCTTGGGAATGCTGGTAAAACCGTGTTCCGGGCCTTCGATCACGTACATCAAGGTGCCGAACACCGTGACCAGCGTGCACACGCTGACCAGAAACACCACGATCTTCTGTTTGCTGCCGCGCAACGCGGCCATCAGGTAATTGGCTTGCTTGAGGTAGGGGCTGAGCTTGAGCACGCGGAAAATCCGCAGCATGCGGATGATGCGAATAATCAGCAGGTACTGCGCGTCGCTGTAATACAGCGCAAGAATGCCCGGCACGATGGCGAGCAAGTCCACCAACCCATAAAAGCTGAAGGCGTAGCGCAACGGTTTGGGCGAGCAATACAGCCGCAACCCGTATTCGATCAGAAAGATGAGCGTGAAGCCCCACTCGATATAGGCCAGTACATCGGCATAGTTCTGGTGAATCTGGTCGATGCTGTCGAACATCACGATCACAAGGCTGGCGAGGATGATCAGCAGCAGGATGCCGTCAAAGCGCCGCCCGGCGACGGTGTCACTCTGAAAAACCATGACATAGAGCCGCTGACGCCAGTCGTTATTGCTGTCCATAAAGCCCGCCTGAATCGAATATCGGGCAAGCCTAGGGGGATTCGAACGGGCTGTCCACGCGGGCTTTGAACATCCGCCCGCTGGCGCGTACCAGCCAGCAGGCGAGGATGAACGGCGCGGTCAGCGCAGGTAGGTGCAGGGCAGCAAAACCGGGGGTGAGCATGATCGCCAACAAGAGGCCGAGCAGCGGCAGCCAGGGTTGGCGGCGTGACTGGCTCAACGCCAATGCGGCGAGTGCCGGGTTGTAGCTGTGCAGGCCGAGCAGGGCGCTGTCGGGTTCGTCCAGCAGCAGCGCAATCAGCACGCCCGCGCTGGCGCCGGTCAACGCCCATAAGGCGGCGCGACGGTTGGCGATCGACAGGCCCAGCGCAATCAAAGCGCCCGCCACCGGCTGGTCCAGCAGCATGATCTGCGCAAGGCCGGTAAAAGGTGCAACGAGCACGGACAGCGTATCGGGTTCAGTCAGGGCAAAGGTGCTCTCGGGTACCGTGCCCATCAGCAACCAGCCGAGGCCGACAAAAGGCGCGGTGTAGGCAGGTAAATCGTCGGGCTGACTGGCGTGTTTCAGCCATTGGCGCGTGAGGATCGCACTCAAGCCGCCGCACGCCAGGATCAGCGGCGGCAATAGCGCCGACCAGGCGAAGTGCTGGCTTATCAACAAACCCAGCAGTACACCGTTATAGCTATAAAGCCCGGCCTGGCGCTCGGCCTTGGGATAACCCCGGCGCTGGGCGGTAAGCAAACCGGCGACGCCACCGAGCAGCGCGCCGCCGAGCAGGGCCGGGGCGCCGATCAGGATGGCCAGCAGGCACAGCAGGCCACACAGCGGCTGGCGTTGGAGGAATATCTGGCTGAAGCCGTTGAGCAGGGCTTCGGCCCAGTCGGGGCAGGTTTGATTTTGCATGGTGGTTAGTCAGTGACACCGCGTTGCCCTTATCGCAGGCAAGCCAGCTCCCACACTTTGAATTGTGAACACAGTCAAATGTGGGAGCGGGCTTGCCCGCGATGAGGCCCGAACAGGCGCTAAATCAACGTCTCGATGCGCAGCGAGTTGGTGGACCCCGGCTGCCCAAACGGCACCCCCGCCGTAATCACCAACGTATCCCCGCGCTGCGCCATGCCCTGGGCCTGGGCAATCTCCAGCGCCGTGGAGCACACCTCATCCACTTGCCGCAGCCGGTCATTGACCACCGAATGCACACCCCACGCCACGCTCAAGCGCCTGGCGGTGGACAGGTTAGGCGTGAGGTTGAGGATCGGCGCCACCGGCCGTTCCCGCGCCGCGCGCAGGCTGGAGCTGCCGGACTCGCTGTAGTTCACCAGCACCGCCACCGGCAAAATGCTGCTGATGCGGCGAATCGCGCAGCTGATGGCGTCCGACACCGTGGCATCGGCTTTAGGTCGGCTCACATCCAGCTGAGTCTGGTAATCCGGGCCGTTTTCCACTTGGCGGATGATCTTGCTCATCATCTGCACGGCTTCCAGCGGGTACTCGCCCGAAGCGGTTTCGGCGGAGAGCATTACCGCGTCCGCGCCTTCGGCGACCGCGTTGGCCACATCCGTGACTTCTGCGCGAGTGGGCGCCGGCGAGAAGCGCATGGATTCGAGCATCTGTGTGGCCACCACCACCGGTTTGCCCAACTGGCGGCAGGTGCTGATGATGTCTTTCTGAATCTGCGGCACGCTTTCGGCGGGCACTTCCACACCCAGGTCGCCTCTGGCCACCATGATTGCGTCGCTCAGCTCGGCGATTTCCTGCAGGCGTTGCACGGCCGAAGGCTTTTCGATCTTGGCCATCAAAAAGGCCTTGTCGCCGATCAGCTCGCGGGCTTCGCGGATGTCTTCCGGGCGTTGCACGAATGACAGCGCCACCCAGTCCACGCCCAACTCCAGGCCAAAGCTCAGGTCGCGCCGGTCCTTGGCAGTCAATGGGCTGAGTTCCAGCAAGGCTTGCGGGACGTTTACGCCTTTGCGGTCAGACAATTCGCCGCCATTGAGCACGGTGGTGTCGATGGCGTCGGCATGCTTGGTGATCACGCGCAGGCGCAGCTTGCCGTCGTCCAGCAGCAGGTCCATGCCGGGTTCCAGCGCCGCGATGATTTCCGGGTGGGGCAGGTTGACCCGGCAGTGGTCGCCCGGCGTCGGGTCCAGGTCCAGGCGCAGCGCCTGACCACGCACCAGTTGCACCTTGCCCTCGGCAAACTTGCCGATGCGCAGCTTTGGCCCTTGCAGGTCCATGAGGATGCCCAGCGGGTAATTCAGCTGGCGTTCCACCTGGCGAATCCACTGGTAACGCTGGGCGTGATCGGCGTGGTCGCCATGGCTGAAGTTGAGGCGAAAGATATTTACCCCGGCTTCCACCAGCTCGCGGATGTCATCGATGCCGTCGGTGGCCGGGCCCAGGGTGGCGAGGATTTTGACCTTCTTGTCAGGCGTCATGTGCAGGGTTCCCCAGGATCAGAATGGCGCGGAAGTCGTTGACGTTGGTGCGTGTCGGCTCGGTGACGATCAGCCCGTCGAGGGCAGCGAAATAGCCGTAGCCATTGTTGTTGTCCAGCTCATCGCTGGCCGACAGGCCCAAGGCTTCGGCGCGGGAATAGCTGCACGGCGTCATGATCGCGCCGGCGTTGTCTTCGGAGCCGTCGATGCCATCGGTGTCACCGGCCAGGGCGTACACACCGGGCAGGCCCTTGAGGCTGTCGGTGAGGCTCAGCAGGAACTCGGCGTTACGCCCGCCACGGCCATTGCCGCGCACGGTGACGGTGGTTTCGCCGCCCGACAGAATCACGCACGGCGCCGCCAGTGGCTGACCGTGCTGCACGATCTGCCGGGCGATACCGGCGTGCACTTTGGCGACGTCCCGCGCTTCGCCTTCGAGGTCACCGAGAATCAGCGGGCTGAAACCGGCCTGACGGACTTTGACAGCCACCGCTTCGAGGGATTGCTGCGGACGCGCGATCAGCTGGAAATGGCTGCGGGCAAGTACCGGGTCGCCGGGTTTGACGGTTTCCGAGGCCGGGTTCTGCAACCAGCTGCGTACCGAGGCGGGGGCGTCGATGTTGTAGCGCTTGAGGATCGCCAGGGCTTGTTGCGAGGTGCTCGGGTCGCCGACCGTAGGGCCGGAGGCAATCACCGTGGCCTGGTCGCCCGGCACGTCGGAAATCGCGTAGGTGTAAACGGTTGCCGGCCACGCGGCTTTGGCCAGTCGGCCGCCCTTGATGGCCGAGAGATGCTTGCGCACGCAGTTCATCTCGCCAATGGTCGCGCCGGATTTAAGCAGGGCTTTGTTGATGGCCTGTTTGTCGGCCAGGGTGATGCCTTCGGCGGGCAGCGCGAGCAATGCAGAGCCGCCGCCGGAGAGCAGGAAAATCACGCGGTCGTCTTCGCCGAGGTTGCTGATCAGATCCAGCACGCGCTGGGCCACGGCGAGGCCGGCGGCGTCGGGCACGGGGTGTGCGGCTTCGACCACTTCGATTTTTTTGCAGGGCGCGCCATGGCCGTAGCGGGTGACCACCAGGCCGGTGACCTCACCCTGCCAGCAGTTTTCCACAACCAGCGCCATGGCGGCGGCAGCCTTGCCGGCGCCGATCACGATCACGCGGCCGCTGCGGTCGGCGGGCAGATAAGGTTCAAGGACTTGCCGGGGGTGGGCGGCGTCGATGGCTGTGGCAAACAGCTCGCGAAGCAGGTGTTGCGGATCGACCGACATAAGCGGGCTCCCGGGGATTCTTGTTATGAGTGTTGAGACGATCGTTCCCACGCTCTGCGTGGGAATGCCTCTTGTGACGCTCTGCGTCACGCTTTGGGACGCGGAGCGTCCCGGGCTGCGTTCCCACGCGGAGCGTGGGAACGATCAGCGGGGGAGCGGGTTACTTATCGCGAATCGAAAAATTCGCCATATGCTCCAGGCCCTTGATCAGCGCCGAGTGGTCCCAGTTGCCGCCGCCCAGCGCGGTGCAGGTGCTGAACACTTGCTGGGTGCCGGCAGTGTTGGGCAGGTTGATCCCCAGCTCCTTGGCGCCGGCCAGCGCCAGGTTCAAGTCCTTTTGGTGCAGGTTAATGCGGAAGCCCGGATCAAAGGTGCCCTTGATCATGCGCTCGCCGTGCACTTCGAGGATTTTCGACGACGCGAAACCGCCCATCAACGCCTCACGCACCTTGGCCGGGTCGGCGCCGTTTTTCGAGGCGAACAGCAGTGCTTCGGCCACCGCCTGGATGTTCAGCGCGACGATGATCTGGTTGGCGACCTTGGCGGTTTGACCGTCGCCATTGCTGCCCACCAGGGTGATGTTCTTGCCCATGCTCTGGAACAGCGGCAGGGCGCGTTCGAAGGTCTGCGGCTCGCCGCCGACCATGATGCTCAGGGTGCCGGCCTTGGCGCCGACTTCACCACCGGACACCGGCGCATCGAGGTACTGCGCGCCGGTCTCGTTGATCTTCGCGGCGAAGGCTTTGGTGGCGGTGGGCGAGATCGAGCTCATGTCGATCACCACTTTGTTTGGCGACAGGCCGGCAGCCACGCCGTCTTTGCGGAACAACACGTCATCGACTTGCGGGGTATCCGGCACCATCACGATGATGAACTCGGCTTCCTGCGCGACCTGTTGCGGGTTGGCCAACGCCACCGCGCCGGCGTCGATCAGGGCTTGCGGGGCCTTGCCGTGGTGTTCGGAAAGGAACAACTGGTGACCTGCCTTTTGCAGGTTGGCGGCCATGGGTTCGCCCATGATGCCGGTGCCGATAAAGCCGATTTTAGCCATGATGAATTCCTCTTATTATTAGGCGTAAAGATCGTTCCCACGCTCTGCGTGGGAATGCCTCTTGTGACGCTCCGCGTCACGCTTTGGGACGCAGAGCGTCCCGGGCTGCATTCCCACGCAGTGCGTGGGAACGATCAGTCAGTGTTAGATCGCGTTGTGGGTTTTGAGCCAACCCAAGCCCGCTTCAGTGGTGGTCAACGGCTTGTATTCACAGCCGACCCACCCCGTGTAACCAATGCGGTCCAGGTGCTCGAACAGGAAGCGATAGTTGATCTCGCCCGTGCCCGGCTCGTTGCGCCCAGGGTTGTCCGCCAGCTGGATGTGGTTGATTTCACCCAAGTGCGCGGCCATGGTCCGCGCCAGGTCACCTTCCATGATTTGCATGTGGTAGATGTCGTACTGCAGGAACAGGTTGTCGCTGCCCACCTGCTCGCGAATCGACAGGGCTTGAGCCGTGTTGTTCAGGTAGAAACCCGGGATGTCGCGGGTGTTGATCATCTCCATCACCAGCTTGATGCCCGCTGCCTGCAGCTTTTCGGCGGCGTACTTGAGGTTGGCGACGAAGGTTTTTTCCACGGTTTGGTCATCTACGCCCGCGGGACGAATCCCGGCCAGGCAGTTGATCTGGGTATTGCCCAGCACTTGGGCGTAAGCGATGGCCAGCTTGACCCCGGCGCGGAATTCCTCGACCCGGTCCGGGTGGCAGGCCAGGCCGCGCTCGCCCTTGGCCCAGTCGCCGGCCGGCAGGTTGAACAGCACTTGGGTCAGGCCGTTGGCGTCCAGTTGCGCCTTGATATCGGCAGAGCTGAACTCGTACGGAAACAAATATTCCACACCCTGAAAGCCCGCATCGGCGGCCGCTTTGAAACGGGCGAGAAAGTCCTGCTCGGTAAACAGCATGGACAGGTTGGCAGCAAAGCGCGGCATAGGGTTCTCCTTAATCGAGCAGGGAAATGGCAGTCGGCGCATCGTTGCCGACCAGTGCCAGATCTTCGAATTCGTTGACGGCGTTGATCTCGGTGCCCATGGAAATGTTGGTCACGCGCTCCAGAATAATCTCAACGATCACCGGAACCTTGAATTCTTCGATCATTTCCTCGGCCTTGCGCAACGCAGGAGCAATCTGCCCCGGTTCGAACACACGCAGGGCCTTGCAACCCAGGCCTTCGGCGACGGCCACGTGGTCCACGCCATAGCCGTTGAGTTCCGGGGCGTTGAGGTTGTCGAAGGACAGCTGCACGCAGTAGTCCATCTCAAAACCGCGTTGGGCCTGGCGGATCAAGCCCAGGTAGGAGTTGTTCACCACCACGTGGATGTACGGCAGCTTGAATTGCGCGCCCACTGCCAGTTCTTCGATCATGAACTGGAAGTCATAGTCGCCGGACAGTGCCACGACTTTACGGCTCGGATCCGCCTTGACCACGCCCAGCGCTGCCGGAATGGTCCAGCCCAACGGGCCGGCCTGGCCGCAGTTGATCCAGTGACGTGGCTTGTACACGTGCAGGAATTGCGCGCCGGCAATCTGCGACAGGCCGATGGTGCTGACGTAGCAGGTGTCTTTGCCGAACACCTGGTTCATCTCTTCGTACACGCGTTGCGGCTTGACCGGCACGTTGTCGAAGTGGGTCTTGCGGTGCAGGGTGGCTTTGCGCTGCTGGCAGTCATTGAGCCAGGCGCTGCGGTCCTTGAGCTTGCCGGCGGCTTTCCACTCGCGGGCCACTTCAATGAACATGGTCAGGGCGGAGCCGGCGTCGGAAACGATGCCCAGGTCCGGAGTGAACACGCGGCCGATTTGCGTCGGCTCGATGTCGACGTGAATGAACTTGCGGCCTTCGGTGTACACGTCCACCGAGCCGGTGTGGCGGTTGGCCCAGCGGTTGCCGATGCCCAGCACCACGTCGGACTTGAGCAGCGTCGCGTTGCCGTAACGGTGCGAGGTTTGCAGGCCGACCATGCCGACCATTTGCGGGTGATCGTCGGGGATGGTGCCCCAGCCCATCAGGGTCGGGATGACCGGAATGCCGGTCAATTCAGCAAACTCGACCAGCAGCTCGCTGGCATCGGCGTTGATCACGCCGCCACCGCTGACCAGCAGCGGGCGTTCGGCCTGATCCAGCAGCGCCAGGGCTTTTTCCACCTGCACACGGGTCGCCAGAGGCTTGGCCAGGGGCAGCGGTTGGTAGGCGTCGATGTCGAACTCGATTTCAGCCATTTGCACGTCGAACGGCAGGTCGATCAGCACCGGGCCTGGGCGGCCGGAGCGCATTTCATAGAAGGCTTTCTGGAACGCATAAGGCACCTGGCCCGGCTCCAGGACGGTGGTCGCCCACTTGGTCACCGGCTTGACGATGCTGGTGATGTCCACGGCCTGGAAGTCTTCCTTGTGCATACGGGCACGTGGCGCCTGGCCGGTGATGCACAGGATCGGGATCGAGTCGGCCGAGGCGCTGTACAAGCCGGTGACCATGTCGGTGCCCGCCGGGCCCGAGGTGCCGATGCACACGCCGATATTGCCGGCCTTGGTGCGGGTGTAGCCCTCGGCCATGTGCGAGGCACCTTCAACGTGGCGAGCAAGGACGTGATCGATGCCACCCACTTTCTGCAAGGCTGAGTACAGCGGGTTGATTGCGGCGCCCGGGATACCGAAGGCGGTATCGACACCTTCACGGCGCATCACCAGGACGGCGGCTTCGATTGCTCTCATTTTGCTCATGGTTTTGGTGCCTCTTGCGTTTTGTAATTGTATACAAGTGGTGTTTGTCCAAAGTGTATTCACGGCGAGCGGCGCAGGTCAATGGATTTTATAAACCAGCGATTACGTTCGTCGGAAGCACTTTTTTCGACGTGTGGAGACTTTGTTTGAAATTATTGTATACAAAAACAAATGTCATTGTGTTCTATTTGTTTGATCGAGCATCTGATTGTTCAGACCTCCACCGCTTTCCCAATAACAAAAGAAGGACGGCACCATGAGCGCTTTAACCTTGAAACTTGCCACCCAACTGGCCAGCCAGGCCCTCACCGCAGGGCGTACGATTTCGGCAGCGCCGCTGACCATCGCCGTGCTCGACAGCGGCGGCCACCTGGTCACCCTGCAACGGGAAGACGGCGCCAGCCTGCTGCGCCCGCAAATCGCCATTGGCAAAGCCTGGGGCGCGATTGCCATGGGCAAGGGCTCGCGCTTGCTGGCACTGGACGCACAACAGCGGCCGGCGTTTATCGCGGCGCTGAACAGCCTGGGACAGGGCAGCGTAGTGCCGGCGCCGGGTGGGGTGTTGATCCGGAGTCAGGAGGGCGTGGTGCTGGGGGCGATCGGGATCAGCGGGGATACCTCGGATATTGACGAGCAGTGTGCAATTACGGCGATTGAGGGGGTGGGGTTGTTGGCGGATGCGGGGGTGTCGGCTTGATGTGAGATGACTGGAAGGGCCTTATCGCGGGCAAGCCCGCTCCCACAGGGGGTGTGCGCTATTCATACAATTTGTGTGGGAGCTGGCTTGCCTGCGATAGCCTCACCCCGGTCTTTCAGTCCGGCTCACACCCTTTCAACACCAACCGAATTATCGTCTGCGCCGCCGCTTCATAATCCGCCTCATCCAGCTTGGCCTTTCCGGTCACCGCCGAAATCTGCCAGTCAAAATCCGCGTACGTCTGCGTGGCGGCCCAGATGCTGAACATCAAATGATTGGGGTCAATGGCTGCGATCAACCCGCGGTCCACCCAGCTTTGGATGCAGTCGATATTGTGCTTGGCCTGGGCATTCAGTTGTTCAACCTGCTCGGCGCTGAGGTGCGGCGCGCCGTGCATGATTTCGCTGGCGAACACTTTGGACGCAAACGGCAGGTCGCGGGAGATACGGATTTTCGAGCGGATGTAGTTGCTCAAGACTTCCTTGGGCTCGCCGTCGGGGTTGAACGGCGTGGAAGCGGCCAGGATCGGCTCGATGATGCTTTCGAGCACTTCGCGGTAGAGGTTGTCCTTGGACCGAAAGTAGTAATAGACATTGGGCTTGGGCAGCCCGGCCTTGGCGGCGATGTCGCTGGTTTTGGTCGCGGCGAAGCCCTTGTCGGCAAACTCCTCGCTGGCCGCCCGCAGGATCATTTGTTTGTTGCGCTCGCGAATGGTGCTCATAAACCAGGAACTTCCTTGCCATGACAGGCGGTCGGGCATGGTAGCACCGGCTTGACGCAGCGCTCAAGAATACAGGCGCAGCCCTTGTATCACGGGCGTTACAGAGAGTTTGTCTGTCTTGATGCTGAACGCATTCACGGTAGTACAGGCTTACGCCGAGCGCGCTGCTAGAGTTCAGGTCAGCGACACGGCGATCACGTCGGTCGTTTTGTCCTGTATTCGGCGTTCGAGTGAGAAACCGTGGAGAAAAGCAGACGACGTACGTTTGCCTGGGTCATTGGCGTGTTGCTGCTGGTGGCGTTGGTGATGGTTTTGGGCATGCACTTTTTTTCCGGTAATGCCCACAAGGGCCGGCCTGCTTCTCCCGGCGAGCCGGTCGCCGTGGTGCCGGTGGCCTTGCAGGATGTACCGGTGTACATCGACGCCCTCGGTACCGTTACTCCCACCCGAAGCGTCACGGTGGTGAGCCAGGTCGATGGCATTCTCAGCAGTGTTGAGTTCAAGGAAGGCCAGCACGTCAGCAAGGGCCAGGTCATTGCCCGTATTGACGACCGCGCGCTCAAAGCGCAACTGGCGGTCGCCAAAGGCACACTCGCTCACGATCAGGCGGTGCTGAGCAACGCCCAGCGTGATCTGGCGCGCTACCGCGACCTGGTCAAGGCCGGCTCCACCAGCCAGCAAACCCTCGACACCCAGGCCTCGCTGGTTCAGCAACAACAAGGCACCGTCGCCGCCGATCAGGGCAATGTGCAAAACCTGGAAGTGCAACTGAGCTATTGCACCATCACCTCACCGGTCGATGGCGTGGTCGGTTTGCGCCTGGTCGACCCCGGCAACTACGTCACCACGGCCAGCACCACCGGCATCGTGGTCATTACCCAGATGAACCCGGCCACGGTTGTGTTTGCCGTGCCCGAGGATGATCTTGGCGCGATCAACCACGCGCTGGCCCGTGGCAACGTCACGGTGCTGGCTTACGACCGCAATAAAAAGTCCCTGCTGGCCACCGGCAACCTGCTGGCGCTGGATAACCAGGTGGACACCAGCACCGGCACCATCAAGGTCAAGGCGCAGTTCGATGATTCGGGCAACGCGCTGTTTCCTAACCAGTTCGTCAACGCGCGGCTCAAAGCCGACACCTTGAGCCAGGTTGCCGTGGTGCCGACCCGTGCGATCCAGCACGGCAGCAAGGGCGACTTCGTGTTTGTGGTCAACGGCAGCAAGGCCAGCCTGCGCACTATCACGACAGGGCCTTCCACCGGGGATGTTTCGGCGGTGCTCGACAATGGGCTCAAGGCCGGTGAGCAGGTGATCACCGAGGGCGCCGACAAACTGGATGATGGCTCCTCGGTAAAAGTCGTCGCCCAGTGAGGAGCTGCCGAGCATGAATATTTCGCGGCCCTTTATCGAACGCCCCGTTGCCACCACGTTGATGATGGTGGCGGTGCTGTTGCTCGGTTTGCTGGGTTACCACTTGCTGTCGGTGTCGGCGCTGCCCGAGGTGGATTACCCGACCATTCAGGTGTTCACCCAATACCCCGGCGCCAGCCCGGATGTGGTCAGTTCCTCGATCACTGCACCGCTGGAGCGCCAGCTCGGCGAGATGCCGGGGCTCAAGTCGATGAACTCCACCAGCTCCGACGGTGCCTCGGTGGTAACCCTGCAATTTGACCTGTCGCTGTCCCTCGACGTGGCCGAGCAGGAAGTGCAGGCGGCGATCAACGCGGCAGGTACGTTCCTGCCGGCGAACCTGCCGTACCCGCCGGTGTACAGCAAGGTCAACCCGGCGGATGCACCGGTGCTGACCCTGTCGCTGACGTCCGACGTGCTGCCGCTGACCAAGGTGGAAGACCTGGCCGACACACGCCTGGCGCAGAAAATTTCGCAGATCACCGGCGTTGGTCTGGTCACCATCAGCGGCGGCCAGCGCCCGGCGGTGCGGGTCGAGGCCAACACATCGGCGCTGAATAACCTGGGCTTGTCACTGGATGACCTGCGCACGTCCTTGGGCACGGCCAACGTCAACCAGGCCAAAGGCAATATCGACGGCAAGTTCCAGGCCTATTCCATCGGCGCCAACGACCAGTTGCAGTCGGCCGAGGAATACCGCGACCTGGTGATTGCCTATAAAAACGGCGCGCCGATTCGCCTGTCGCAAATCGCCACGTCCACCCAGGGCCCGGAAAACCCCAGGCAAGCGGCGTGGACAAACGACACGCCGTCGATTGTGTTGAATATCCAGCGCCAACCCGGTGCCAACGTGATTGAAGTGGTCGACCGCGTGCAGCAACTGCTGCCCAAATTGCGCGCCAGTTTGCCGGGCACCCTGAAGGTGGCGGTGCTGACCGACCGCACCCAAACCATTCGCGCGTCGGTCACCGATGTGCAGTACGAACTGGGGCTGGCGATTCTGCTGGTGGTGATCGTGATCTTCGCGTTCCTGCGCAGCGTGCCGGCCACCATTATTCCGGCGGTGACCATTCCGCTGACGCTGATCGGCACGCTGGCCGTTGCTTATGCGCTGGGGTTTTCCCTGAACAACCTGACGCTGATGGCGCTGACCATTGCCATCGGCTTTGTGGTGGATGACGCCATCGTCATGATCGAAAACATCACCCGCTACCTGGAAGCAGGAGACACCCCATTGCAAGCCGCGCTCAAGGGCGCGGAGCAGATTGGCTTCACGATTATTTCGCTGTCCATCGCGCTGATTGCGGTGATGATCCCGCTGTTGTTCATGGGCGATGTGGTGGGGCGGCTGTTCCGTGAGTTCGCCATGACCGTGGCAGTGACCATCGTGATTTCTGCGGTGATTTCCCTGACGCTCACGCCGATGATGTGCGCGCGCATGCTCAAGTCCAGGCACGAGGAACGTCGCGCGGATTTCTTCGACCGTATCAACCGCCATTACGTACGCGGGCTCGATTGGGTGCTGGCCCATCGCACACTCACATTGATTTCGGTGGTGCTCACCGCCGCGCTGACCTTGTTCACGCTGGTGATCATGCCCAAGGGTTTTTTCCCCGATCAGGACACCGGCCTGATCCAGGGCATTTCCCAGGCCGCGCCGACCGTGTCGTTCCAACAGATGCAGGCCGAGCAGCAACGCCTGGCGGCGCGCATTCTCAAGGACCCGGCGGTGCAGAGCCTGTCCTCGTTCGTGGGCATCGACCAGACCAACCCGACCATCAACCAGGGCAATCTGCTGATCAACCTCAAGCCCCGTGGCGAACGTGACAGCAGCACCGAAGTGATCCGTCGCCTGGCCGACGCGAATGCCGATGACGCCGGCATCCGCCTGTACCTGCACTCGGTGCAGGACCTGACGCTGGACGCCACGGTGTCCACCACCAGCTACCGCCTCGGCCTGCAGGCCACCGACCCGGATGAGCTGGAACACTGGACCACCCAACTGCTCGCTGCCATCAAGCAAGACCCGATGTTCACCGATGTGCAAAGCCAGGCCATGCAGTTCGGCAACCAGATCAAGCTGACCTTCGACCGCGCCACCGCCTCGCGCCTGGGCATCACGCCGCAGGCCATTGACGACGTGCTCTACGACGCCTTCGGCCAGCGCCAGGTCTCGACCATTTACACCCAGCTCAACCAGTACCACGTGGTGATCGCCACCGACCACCCGCCGCGCAACCTGCCGGATTTGCTCACCGGTTTGTACGTGGATATTCCAAGCGGCGGCGTGGCGCCGCTGTCGAGCATGGCGACCCTGGAAGTGGTGCGCTCGCCGGTGACTATCAACCGTTTGGGGCAGTTTCCCTATGCGGACGTGTCGTTCAACCTCGCGCCCGGCCAGACGCTGGGCGCGGCGGTGACGCGCTTGCAGGCCATTGAGGCGAAGGTCGGGCTGCCGCTGTCGGTGAAGGCCAACCTCGAAGGCGCGGCGGCGACCTTCCAGGCGTCGCTGTCCAACCAAGTGTTTCTGGTGCTGGCGGCGATTGTGGTGGTGTATTTGATGCTGGGGATTCTGTACGAGAGCTTCGTGCACCCGGTGACGATCCTTTCGACGCTGTTGTCGGCGGCCCTCGGCGCCCTGCTGGCGCTGCTGGTCACGGGCACGCAGTTCGACATCATCGGCTTGATCGGCATCGTGCTGCTGATCGGCATCGTGATGAAAAACGGCATCATGATGGTCGACTTCGCGCTGGAGCTGTTGCGTGAGGGCGGTTTGAGCCCGGTTCAGGCGATTCGCCAGGCGGCGGAACTGCGTTTCCGGCCCATCCTGATGACGAGCATGGCCTCGCTGTTCGGCGCAGTGCCCTTGGCGCTGGGCACGGGCATCGGCTCGGAGCTGCGCCACCCCTTGGGCATCGCGATCATCGGCGGCCTGTTGCTGAGCCAGTTGCTCACGTTGTTTTCAACGCCGGTGATTTTCCTCGCCATGCACGGCCTGGGCGAGCGTTTCAGCCGTCGTCCGGTTGCCGTGGATTGATGCGATGAACCTCAGCGCGCCGTTTATCCGTCGCCCCATCGCCACCACGCTGCTGGCGGCCGGGCTTGCCCTGTTCGGCGTGTTGGCCTTCAACCTGCTGCCGGTGGCGCCGCTGCCGGAGGTGGATTTCCCGACCATCAGCGTCAGCGCCTCGTTGCCCGGCGCCGACCCGACCACCGTCGCCAGCTCCGTGGCCACGCCGCTGGAGCGCCAGTTCGGGCAGATCGCCGGCGTGACGCAAATGACCTCGGCCAGCAGCCTTGGCTCGACGCGCATCACCCTGCAATTTGACTTGAGCCGCGACATCGACGGCGCCGCGCGGGACGTGCAGGCGGCGATCAACGCCGCGCGCAGCAACTTGCCTAGCGACCTGTCCGGCAACCCGACGTACCGCAAGGTCAACCCGGCGGACTCGCCGATCCTGATCATCAGCCTGACGTCCGACAGCGCCACGCCCGGCCAGATGTACGACGCGGCCTCGACCGTGCTGGAACAGCGTTTGCTGCAAACCACCGGCGTCGGCGATGTCACGGTGGGCGGCGGCGCGCTGCCGGCGGTGCGGGTCGAATTGAACCCCGACCGGCTCAACCACTATGGCGTCAGCCTGGAACAGGTGCGCCAGGTCATCAGCGCCTCCAACGCGAATTTACCCAAGGGCAATGTGGCGGTGGGCGACCGCTCCTACGGCATCGGCGCTAATGACCAACTGCTCGATACCCAGGATTACGGGCCGCTGGTGGTCAAGGAACACAACGGCGACCTGATCCACATCTCGGACCTGGGCTACGTGCGCGAAGACGTGCAGGACCTGCGCAACTTCGGCCTGTCCAATGGCAAGCCGGCGGTGCTGTTGGTGGTGTTCAAGCAGCCGGGCGCGAATGTGATCGACACGGTGGACGCGGTGAAGGCCTCGCTGCCGTTTCTGCAAAGCTCGATTCCGGCGTCGATCAAGCTCAGCCTGTTGATGGACCGCACCACCACCATCCGCGCCTCGTTGCATGACGTGGAAGTGACGTTGCTGGCGTCGATCCTGCTGGTCACGCTGGTGACCTTTGGTTTCTTCCGCGACTGGCGCAGCACGCTGGTGCCGGCCATCGTGGTGCCGTTGTCGTTGCTCGGCACCTTTGGCGCGATGTATTTCCTCGGTTACAGCCTGAACAACCTGTCGCTGATGGCGCTGACCATTTCCACCGGTTTTGTGGTGGACGACGCCATCGTGGTGGTGGAAAACATCATTCGGCACCTGGAGCGCGGCAAGACGCGGGTGGAAGCCGCGATGGCCGGGGCGCAGGAAGTCGGGTTCACGGTGCTGACCATCAGCGTGTCGCTGGTGGCGGTGTTCATTCCGTTGCTGATGATGGGCGGGATTGTGGGGCGGCTGTTTCGTGAGTTTTCGGTGTCGCTGTCGGTGGCCATCGTGATCTCGATGCTGATTTCGCTGACCGTCACGCCGATGCTCGCCAGTGTGTTGCTGCGCGCGCCGAAGGCGATTCACGAAGGCAACGAACACCCGGATTCGCGTTTTCATCGCTTCTATGACCGCACGCTGGGTTGGGTCATCGACCACTCAATTCTGATGGGCCTGGTGACGGTGCTGGTGATCGTGTTGGCGGGCGTGTTGTACGTGCTGGTGCCCAAGGGGTTTTTCCCGCAGGAAGACACCGGGCGCCTGCAGGGCAGCATCATTGCGGCGCAAAGCATTTCCTATGGCGCGATGCAAAAGGACTTCACCGAGATCAACCGCAAGGTCATGAAAAACCCCAACGTGGAAACCGCCGCCGGGTTTGTCGGCGGCGGGGGCGGTGGCGGCGGGGCGGTCAACAGTGCGCAGATGTTTGTGCTGCTCAAGCCGCTGGGCGAGCGCAAGGACGGTGCCACCGAGGTGATCGCGCAGATCCGTCGCACCCTTGGCGATTTGCCGGGCACCAAGCTGTTCCTGCAATCGGCCCAGGACATCACCGTGGGTGGGCGGCAAAGCGGCGCGCAATACCAATACACCCTCACCGCCGACGACCAGTCTTCGCTGGATGAATGGGTGCCGAAGGTGGTGGCGGTGCTGCACAAGCTGCCGCAACTGACCGACCTGAACACCGACCAGCAGGACAACAGCCTGTTGGCGAATGTGCACATCAACCGCGACACGGCGGCGCGGCTCGGCGTGGGCATGTCGGCGGTGGACCAGACGCTTTACGACGCCTTCGGCCAGCGCCAGGTCTCGACGCTGTATCGCGCCGCCAACCAGTACCACGTGGTGATGGAAATTGCCCCCGAATACTGGACCGACCCTCAAGCGCTCAAGGGCATTTATGTGCCCAGCGGCAAGCAGGCCGTGGCGGCGAAGGGCGCCACGACCACGCCGAACCTGGCCAACCCGGCGCCGTTGGTGCCGTTGTCTGCCTTGGCGGATAACGCGATTGCACGCACGGCGATTTCCATTAGCCACCAGGGCACGTTTCCCGCAGTGACGATCTCGTTCAACCTGGCGCCCGGTGCCTCGATTGGCCAGGCCACGGAGTGGGTGGACGACGCCGTGAAGCAGTTGCGCATGCCGGCCAGCGTCACCGGGCAGTTTGCCGGGACGGCGCAGGTGTTCCAGTCTTCAGTGGCCAGCGAGCCGTTGCTGATTGTTGCCGCGTTGCTTTCGGTGTACATCGTGTTGGGCATTCTTTATGAAAACCTGATGCACCCGCTGACCATTCTTTCCACCTTGCCCTCGGCAGGGGTGGGCGCCCTGATTGCCTTGCTGCTGACCGGCACCGAACTGTCGATCATCGCGCTGGTGGGGTTGATCCTGCTGATCGGTATCGTGAAGAAGAACGCGATCATGATGATTGATTTTGCGATCACCGAGCGCCGCGAGTTTGGCCTCACGGCCAAGGAGGCGATCCGCCGCGCGTGCCTGATCCGCTTCCGGCCGATCATGATGACCACACTGGCGGCGATCCTCGGCGCACTGCCGCTGGTGCTCGGCACAGGCTATGGCTCGGAATTGCGCCGGCCCTTGGGCATTTCGATTATTGGCGGGTTGCTGCTCAGCCAGGTGCTGACGCTTTACACCACCCCGGTGATTTACCTCTGGCTCGACCGGGCGTCGCAACGCCTGGGGCGGCACAAGGAAGCAAGGTCATGAAATTCAGAATCAGCGTGCTGGTTATCAGCCTGATGCTCGGCGGTTGTATGGTCGGGCCGGATTATCAAAAGCCCGCCATGGAACTGCCGCAGTCGTTCAAGGAAGGCGCGCAGTGGCAGCGCGCGGCGTCCAACCCCCGGGGCGCGCTGGACAGTCAGTGGTGGCTGGCCTATCAGGACCCGGTGTTGAACGATTTGGTGGCGCGTTCGGCAAAGGCCAATCAGTCGATCATCGCGGCTGAGGCGGCGTATCGGCTGGCTCAGGCGCAGGTAGCGTCGAGCCGCGCCGGGTTGTGGCCGACGGTGGGCGTGGGGTTGTCGGGTTCGCGGGGGGAGGGCGGTGATGGCAGCAGTTCCGGCACCACTGCGTCGACCGGGGTGAAAAACACGGTCAGTGCGACGTTGACGGCCAGCTGGGAGCCGGATTTGTGGGGGCAGGTGCGACGCGGGATTGAGTCAAGCCAGGCCTCGGCGCAGCAGTCGGATGCGTTGCTGGCCGGGGTGCGTTTGTCGATCAGTTCCAGCGTGGCGAGTAATTACCTGGCGTTGCGGCAGATGGACATTGATGTGCGCCTGCTGCAACAGCAGCAGACGATTAATCAGCAATTGCTCGACATGATTCAGGTGCAGTTCACTCAAGGTGTGGCCACCCATGACCAGTTGCTGGTGGCGCAGGACCAACTGACCACGTCGATTGCCGACTTGCAGACGTCGCTGCGTGACCGCGAGCAGTATGAGCATGCGCTGGCGGTATTGGTGGGCGTGGCGCCGAGCGAGTTCAGCGTGGCGCCGCGCTCTGATTTTGCGTTCATGGTGCCGCGCCCGCCGTTGTCGTTGCCGTCGACGTTGCTGCAACGGCGGCCGGATGTGGTGGCGGCTGAACGTTCGGCGGCGGCGGCGAATGCCAAAATCGGGGTGGCCGAGGCGGCATTCTTTCCGACACTCGACCTGACGGCGTCGGCGGGCTATCGCGGCAGTGCATTGGGAGGGTTGTTTTCATTGCCCAATCGCATCTGGACGTTGGGCCCGGCGCTGGCGGAGACGCTTTTTGATGGAGGCGCGCGGGAGGCGGCGGTCAAGCAGGCTGAGGCGGGTTATGACCAGGTTGCGGCCAACTATCGTGGCACGGTGCTCAGTGCGTTACAGAACGTTGAGGACAACTTGTCTGCGATCAATCATTTGCAAACGCAGGCTGATGCGTTTGGGCAGGTGTTTGCGCGTAATCAGCAGCTCTTTGGCAGCCAGGAAGCGCAGTTGCGGGCGGGCACCGTCAGCCGTGAAGCGGTACTGACCCAGCAGTTGGTGTTGCTGCAAGCCGAGCAGAACTTGCGCGATACCCAGGGGCAACTGAGTCAGGGCAGTGTGGCGCTGATCCAGAGCCTGGGCGGCGGCTGGCAGCCCTGATTCACGGGGGGGCCATGTGGGAGCGGGCTTGCCCGCGATGGCTATGGGGCAGGCTCTACATCCCTTGGGTCGGAGTACATATCCGTTATCGTGCGTATCGAGTTCAGCTTTAGCAGAAGTTTAAGCTTAATCCTACAGCTCGACTTTCCAGGCATTTATAGGATGCGCCGCGCCTCTTCATGTGGAGTGGCTCGATAAAAATGGATCGATTGGGAGTTAAGGATGAACTGGTGTTTCCGTGCTTTAAAAAACTATGCCAAGTTCAGTGGACGAGCCAATAGAAAGGAGTATTGGTTGTTCGCTTTTGTAGACATAGTGCTTACGTATGGCTCGATGGTTGTCGCGGGCTGGGCGGGAGTTGCCTACAGCAGATGGTTTTACATACCGCTGGGTATTTACACTGTGCTTATGATTATTCCTCGAATAGCAGTAACATTTCGTCGGCTTCACGATGTGAACATGACAGGGGCTTACGTGCTCTGGTATGCGTTACCTCTCGTGGGCCTGGTCATGGTTACCATTAAATTGCTGACGAAAGGTGACCAAGGGGAGAACAAGTACGGGTTGCCTTGCCGGCAGGTTGAAAATGCCTAACCGCGTTTGACTTTGTCCAAAACGTAATAAAAAAGGCCATTCATTCGAATGGCCTTTTTTTGTGATGCCCGGTTTACTCCGCAATCTGCAATTTGCGCGATTCCGTATAGATGTACCGCACTTTTTCATACTCAAACGGCGAGTTCATCTGCCCATAACGGAAGCTGGTTTGATAGCGCTTGTCCACCGCGCGCAGGGCCCAGATTTCCGGGTGGTTTTCGCTGACTTTGGACACGTTGAGGAAGTTGACCTCGGTTTCCGCGCCATAGTCGACGATCAGACCAGTGGTGTCGCGCAGGTTCGACGGGCCGAAGATCGGCAGCACCAGGTAGGCGCCGCCGGGCACGCCGTAGAAGCCCAGGGTCTGGCCGAAGTCTTCGCTCTGGCGTGGCAGGCCCATGGCGGTGGCCGGGTCCCACAGACCGGCGATGCCGATGGTGGTGTTGAGCAGCAGGCGCCCGGTGGTTTCCAGGGAGCGGTGGCCCTTGAGTTGCAGCAGACTGTTCAACAGGTTGGGCACGTCGCCCAGGTTGTTGAAGAAATTGCTTACGCCAGTGCGCAGGAAGCTGGGCGTGACGTAGCGGTAACCGTCGACCACGGGCAGGAACACCCATTGGTCGAAGCGGTAGTTGAAGTGGTACACGCGGCGGTTCCACGATTCCAGCGGGTCATACACGTTCAGCGCGGTCAGCGACGAACGCTCGAACTCACGCTGGTCCAGGCCCGGGTTGAACTTGAGCTTGGACAATGGCTCCTTGAAACCGTCGGCGTCGACCTTGACCGGTTCATGGGCCTTGCTGTTGTCGGCATTGGCAACGCCTGCGCACATCAGGGCGGCGAGCAGCAGAAGATATTTAGCCACGGAAGAACTCCAGCATGGCGTCGGCGTTGACGCGGTAATTGAGGTTGCCGCAGTGGCCGCCCAGCGGGTAGACGGTCAAGCGATCGCCGAAGGTTTTACGCAGGAAACCGAGGTCGCCGGGGCCCAGGATCACGTCGTCGGCGTTGTGCATCACCGCGATTTTCGGGCTGGTGTGCAGGTAATCCTTGAGGGCGTAGAGGCTCACCTGGTCAACCAGTTGCAGCAGGCTGCCGCCATCGGTGCGTGCGCGCCACATCGGAATCACCTGCTCGGTGAGGTAGCAGTCGAAGTCGCATTGCAGCGCACGCTTGAGGAACGGCGTGAGGCTGGTGCCTTCGGTGATCGGGTATTTGGGCGGGATGATCAGGCCGCGACGGTTGATCAGGTCCGAGGTGAAGGCGATGTCGGCTGCCGAGAAGCGGAACGAGGTGCCGATCAGCATGGCCATCTGTTCGTTGGTCAGGTGCTGCTTGGAGTTCTGGAAGTCGTAGAGCAGGGCATCATTGAGGTCGATGTAGCCCTTTTGCTGGAAGTAGCGGGTCAGCTTGGCCAGCACCAGTTCGTAGAACGTGGTGGTGTTGTTGATGCCCTTGACCTCGGTCTGTACCAGCTTGTCGAGGTTGGTGATCGAGGTGTAGAGGTTGACCGGCGGGTTCAGCAGCAGCACTTTCTTGAAGTTGAAGCTGCGGCGGGTTTCGTCGAGTTTGCTGACGAATGCCGCGTCCAGTGCGCCGAGGCTGTAGCCGCTGAGGTAGAAGTCGGTGACCGGCAACGACGCGTTTTGCGCGCGCACCGCCTGCATCACGCGGTACATGTCTTCGGCGTCTTCCTGGGTCACGCCGGGGGTGGCGTAGCGCGAGGCGGCGCTGATGAAGTCGAAGCTGGTGGGCGACGACAGTTGCACCACATGGTAGCCGGCCTGGTAATACAGCTTTTTCAGGTATTCGTTGATGCTGCTGTCAAACCGCGCGCCGGTGCCCGCGATCAGGAAGATCAGCGGTGCGGCGTGGTCCTGCTTGGCGATGCGGTAGGTGAGCTTTTTCACCGCCCAGAAATTGTCCGGCAGGCTGAATTCGCGCTCGGGGCGCATGGTCAGGCTGTAGTCGGATTGGTTGATTTCGTCGTCGCTCGGCAGTTTTGGCCGAAGATCGGGCGGTGTGGTGGCGATGGTCGCTTCGAACGGGTTGGTCAAAGGGTAGCCGTAAGTGGCTTGGTCTATGTCGACCGCCAGTGCTGACGCACTCAGAAAAAGGCTGCCCAGCAGGGCAACACAGCGCAAGGAACGGAGCATGACTTTATCCCTAAGAGGAAACGTGCTGAATGAAGTTCGCAGGCTATGACCACCGCGCCATCACCGAAGTGCCAGCACTCGGCACGAAAAGTCGGAAATAAACGTCGGAATTTGGGTAATAGTAGCCAGACGATACACTTTGCGACGCTTTGTTGAACACTTATCTGTGTACGTAGCTTGCCAACAGGCGCCGGGGGATTAAGCTGAGCGCCGTTTTTGCCTATCGGAGTGCCCCGAATGTCCCGTCGTTTGCCATGGATTCTGTTGCTTATCGCCCTGCCGTTATGGCTGGCCGCCAGTTATGGTGCACGTTACGGCTTTATGGAGGACGGTCAGTGGGTGGGCATCTGCGCCGATGAGGCCGGCCGCTGGGAATGCCAGCTGCGCTCGAACCTGGGGCTGATGATCCACTTCAAGGTGCTGGGCTGGGCGGCGCTGGTCACGGCCGTGTTGGCGTTTTTTGTGCCGGGCCGTGCGGGTTGGGGGCTGGCGGTGCTGGGGATGGTGTTCGGGTTGCCGGCGCTGGCGCTGTACAACACCACGTTTGCGGTGTTTGCGGTGGTGATTGCGGGGTTGCGGCTCGTACGCAAACCCCGCGTTGTCTGATAGGGCCTCATCGCGGGCAAGCCCGCTCCCACACTTGACCGCGTTCCAAAGGATGTACTCGGTCAAATGTGGGAGCTGGCTTGCCTGCGATAGCGGTCTTACGCCTTGCGCACCCGCAAGCAACGCCACAAAGCTGCAACCATCAGCACACTCACCACTGCCCAACCCCACGCCTGCTGGTTCAGCAGGCCTTCACGATACAGCTGCGGGGCAATGCCGGCACCAATGATAAAGGCCAGCAGCGCAATCTCCCGACGCGGCCCGGCGACCGGGCGAACCAGGTACACCAGCGCCGGCAACACCAGTGCCGCACTCGGAAAGCTGCGATAACGCGGGTCAAACACCAGCTCAAGCATCATGACCGCGCCTGCAAAACCGGCAACCGCCACCAGCCAGCCTGCGCGTTGCTCCAGCCAGTTGAACGCCCGCTCACGCCAACCCTCCCGTGCGCTCAAGGCCAAGGCCGCATGGGCCAGCACTAACAAATTCAACACCACCAGCAAACCGGCCCACACCCATTCGTCATTAAAGCGTGCAGTCACGCGCGTCAATTCAGCCCAGGTGCCGATGGAGCAGGCAGCAACAGCGCCGAGCAATGGCAAGGCAACGGCGGCGCGTGTGTTGCGAACGCGGCCGCCGAGCGTCAGCGTACCCAGCAGAATCAGCCCACCCACGCCCAGCCACAGTGGCCAGTACGGCACATTGGTCACCGGCCCGGCGAGGATGCCCTTGTCCTGGCGGTCCGCGTCGAACAGACCCCAATAACCGCCAACCGCACCTTCACTCGCACGCTTCCACGGCTGATCAAATGCTTCGATCAGGTTGTAACGCCAGCCATTGGCTTCGGCCATGGCTACAAAACCACGCATGAACCTGGCTTCGTTGACGCGGCTCGGAACGGCGGTTTCGCGCTGTCGGCCTTCACTGGGCCAGCCGGTCTCGCCGATCAGCACGTCTTTGGGGGCGAACTTGTTGCCGAAGGTCTGACGCACATCACCCACATGCTTGAGCGCCTGGTCAATGCCGGACGGATCATCTTCCCAATACGGCAGCAGGTGAATGGTCAGGAAATCCACCGCCGGGGCGATTTCCGGGTGTTTCAGCCAGAATTCCCAGACATCGGCGTAGGTCACCGGCTGCTGGATGTGGCTTTTGACTGTATGGATCAGCGTCACCAGTTGCTTGGCGGTGACTTCCTTGCGCAGCAAGGCCTCGTTGCCGACGATGACCGACGTCACTACATCCGGGTTGGCGTTGGCGGAAGCGATCAGCAGGTCGACTTCCTTTTCAGTCGCCACCGGGTCGCTGCTGACCCAGGCGCCGATCATTAACTTCAACCCATGCTTGCGCGCCAGAGCCGGCAGGGCTTCCAGGCCGGTCATGGAATAGGTGCGGATGCATTCAAAGCGGGTGGCCAGCAGCGCCAGGTCGGCGTCCATGCGCTCGGGGCGCAACGTGAAGGGCTGGTCGAAGGGCGATTGGTCCTTGTCGAACGGTGTGTAGGACGCGCATTGCATCTTGTGGCTGGCGCTGGCGACGTCCGGCAGTACCACCGGCCGGCCGAGGCCGTACCAGTAGCCGATAAGGGCCAGCAGACCAAGGGTCAAGGCGAGAAAATAAGGCAGGGCAGGAAAGCGGGCAGTCGCAGGCATGGTCGGCTTATCTGGAGGAGCAAAGGCGCGCATCTTACCCGGAATTGCCCCGCTCCAGTGGGGCCGCATAATTTTGACATGCAAAGTTCGGGCGGGATTTTGACGTCAACTCCCGTAAAGCGACTTGCTGGCGATGTGATGTCGTTTCTTGCTTACCTGAGGTCGCAGTCAGAGCAGGTTCCAAGCTTCACGAGGTTGATGATCAAGGCATCAGCACTCCACTGATGGGGCAGCAGCCGGATCGATGCGCGTGAAGGGGGCGCGGTGCACCACCATAACAACTAGGTTGACGTCGCTCGGCATCCGCCGGGCGCAGCACTTTCGGGAAAGTACGATGAAGATGCGACGACTCTTGGGCGCAGCTGCCACTCTGGTAGTTGCGATGAGCTCCACACTGGCCAGCGCCGACAGCAAAACCCTGAGCATCGGCTATGTAGATGGCTGGTCCGACAGCGTGGCCACCACCCACGTAGCGGCGGAAGTGATCAAGGAAAAACTTGGGTACGACGTGAAACTGCAAGCCGTCGCCACCGGGATCATGTGGCAGGGCGTGGCCACCGGCAAGCTCGACGCCATGCTCTCCGCCTGGCTGCCCGTAACCCACGGTGAATACTGGGCCAAGAACAAGGACAAGGTGGTCGACTACGGACCCAACTTCAAGGATGCGAAGATCGGCCTGATCGTGCCGGAGTACGTCAAGGCCAAGTCCATCGAAGACCTCAAGACCGACACCACCTTCAAGAACAAAATCGTCGGCATCGACGCCGGTTCAGGCGTGATGCTCAAAACCGACGAAGCCATCAAGCAATACGGCCTCGACTACAAACTGCAAGCCAGCTCCGGCGCCGCCATGATCGCCGAGCTGACCCGTGCCGAAGACAAGCAGGAATCCATCGCGGTCACCGGCTGGGTGCCGCACTGGATGTTCGCCAAGTGGAAACTGCGTTTCCTCGACGATCCAAAAGGCGTGTATGGCGCGGCTGAAACCGTGAACAGCATCGGCAGTAAAGGCCTGGAGAAGAAAGCACCGGAAGTCGCGGCCTTCCTGAAGAAATTCCAGTGGGCCTCCAAGGATGAAATCGGCGAAGTCATGCTCGCGATCCAGGAGGGTGCCAAGCCTGACGCGGCGGCCAAGGACTGGGTGGCCAAGCACCCTGAGCGCGTTGCCGAGTGGACCGGTAAATAACCATTCACCTGTAAATGTGGGAGCGGGCTTGCCCACGATAGCGGTGTATCTGTCACTCATAGGTTGACTGGTGCACTGCTATCGCGGGCAAGCCCGCTCCCACATTAATTTCACCGCCTGCAAATCCTCCTGCGTTCTGACAATCCCTCGCTACACTCGATCTAAGACTAAGGTCGTCTGGAACCTCTACGGCAGCCGCATACAGTGGATACGTTCCAAAATAATAAAAAAGCTGTGCTGCGAGGATAAAAACAATGAACGACAGCATTTACCTCTCGATTCAAAACAGCCCGCGTTTCAAGGAGCTGGTCAGAAAAAGGGAAAGGTTCGCCTGGATTCTCTCGGCGATCATGCTAGGGCTTTACTCCGCTTTCATCCTGTTGATTGCCTACGGGCCACAAGTGCTGGGGGCCAAGCTCAGCCCTGGCTCCTCGATTACCTGGGGCATTCCCCTGGGCGTCGGACTGATTGTGTCCGCCTTCATCCTGACCGGCATTTATGTACGCCGGGCCAACGGCGAATTTGACGACCTGAACAATGCGATTCTCAAGGAGGCTGCGCAATGATCCGGCGTCTATTGGCTGTATTCGGCGCTTCGTTGTTTGCTCCGGCCGTTTGGGCGGCGGACGCATTGACCGGTGAAGTGCACAAGCAACCGTTGAACATCTCGGCCATCGTGATGTTTATCGCGTTCGTCGGTGCCACCCTGTGCATTACCTACTGGGCATCCAAGCGCAACAAGTCGGCGGCTGACTACTATGCAGCCGGTGGCAAGATCACCGGTTTCCAGAACGGCCTGGCGATTGCCGGTGACTATATGTCGGCGGCGTCCTTCCTGGGGATTTCCGCGCTGGTGTTCACTTCCGGCTACGACGGCCTGATCTACTCGATCGGCTTTCTGGTGGGCTGGCCGATCATTCTGTTCCTGATCGCCGAGCGCCTGCGCAACCTGGGCAAGTACACCTTTGCCGACGTGGCGTCCTACCGTCTCGGGCAAACCCAGATCCGCAGCCTGTCGGCCTGCGGTTCGCTGGTGGTGGTGGCGTTCTACCTGATTGCGCAGATGGTGGGTGCGGGCAAGCTGATCCAACTGCTGTTCGGCCTGGACTACCACGTTGCGGTGATCCTGGTGGGTATCCTGATGTGCCTGTACGTGCTGTTCGGCGGCATGCTGGCGACCACCTGGGTGCAGATCATCAAGGCGGTGTTGCTGCTGTCCGGTGCCTCGTTCATGGCGCTGATGGTGATGAAACACGTCAACTTCGACTTCAACACGCTGTTCTCCGAGGCGATCAAGGTTCACCCCAAAGGTGAAGCGATCATGAGCCCCGGCGGCCTGGTGAAAGACCCGATCTCGGCATTCTCCCTGGGCCTGGCGCTGATGTTCGGTACTGCGGGCCTGCCGCACATCCTGATGCGCTTCTTCACCGTGAGCGACGCCAAGGAAGCGCGCAAGAGCGTGCTGTATGCCACCGGATTCATCGGCTACTTCTATATCCTGACGTTCATCATCGGTTTTGGCGCGATCCTGCTGGTCAGCACCAACCCGGCGTTCAAGGATGCGGCCGGCGCATTGCTGGGCGGTAACAACATGGCGGCGGTGCACCTGGCCAACGCGGTGGGTGGCAGTATCTTCCTGGGCTTCATCTCGGCTGTGGCGTTCGCCACCATCCTCGCGGTGGTTGCCGGCTTGACCCTGGCCGGTGCTTCGGCGGTGTCCCACGACCTGTACGCCAGCGTGATCAAAAAAGGCAAAGCCAACGAGAAGGATGAGATTCGCGTGTCGAAGATCACCACCGTGGCTCTGGGTGTACTGGCTATCGGCCTGGGCATCCTGTTCGAAAGCCAGAACATCGCGTTCATGGTCGGCCTGGCATTCTCCATTGCTGCCAGCTGTAACTTCCCGGTGTTGCTGCTTTCCATGTACTGGAAAAACCTCACTACCCGTGGCGCGATGATCGGCGGCTGGCTGGGCTTGCTCAGTGCCGTGGGCCTGATGATTCTGGGCCCGACCATCTGGGTCTCGATCCTGCACCATGAAAAGGCCATCTTCCCGTACGAGTACCCGGCGCTGTTCTCGATGATCATTGCATTCATCGGCATCTGGTTCTTCTCCATCACCGACAAGTCGGCGGCGGCAGAGAAGGAGCGTGCGCTGTACTTCCCGCAGTTTGTGCGTTCGCAAACTGGCCTGGGAGCGAGCGGGGCGGTTAATCACTAAGGGCTGTAGCTGTTACAAAAAAATGCCCCGGTCGTGAGATCGGGGCATTTTTTTATGTTTATTGTGAGTGGATATCACAAAACTGTTTCTCAAATTCTGCACAAATAAAAACGGCCTCCTTGAGAAAGGAGGCCGTTTTTAAGACCAAATAGTTAGATGCTTACTTGCGATCTTCCAGTTTGGTGATATCACGCGACTCGTAGCCGGTGTACAACTGGCGTGGACGGCCAATCTTGTACGGGCTGGAGAGCATTTCTTTCCAGTGCGAGATCCAGCCGACAGTACGTGCCAGAGCGAAGATCACGGTGAACATGCTGGTTGGAATGCCGATCGCCTTGAGGATGATCCCCGAGTAGAAGTCGACGTTCGGGTACAGCGAGCGTTCGATGAAGTAAGGGTCGGTCAGGGCAATCTCTTCCAGGCGCATGGCCAGTTCGAGCTGCGGATCGTTCTTGATGCCCAGTTCCTTCAACACTTCGTCGCAGGTCTGCTTCATCACGGTGGCGCGCGGGTCGCGGTTCTTGTAAACGCGGTGACCGAAGCCCATCAGCTTGAACGGATCGTTCTTGTCCTTGGCCTTGGCGATGAACTTGTCGATGTTGGAGACATCGCCGATTTCATCGAGCATGGTCAATACGGCTTCGTTCGCACCGCCGTGGGCAGGGCCCCACAGTGCGGCGATGCCGGCGGCGATACAGGCGAACGGGTTGGCACCCGAAGAGCCTGCAAGGCGTACGGTGGAGGTCGATGCGTTCTGCTCGTGGTCGGCGTGGAGGATGAAGATCCGGTCCATGGCCTTGGCGAGTGTCGGGCTGATCGGTTTGATCTCGCACGGCGTGTTGAACATCATGTGCAGGAAGTTTTCCGCGTACGACAGGTCGTTGCGCGGGTACATCATGGGTTGGCCCATGGAGTACTTGTAGACCATCGCGGCCAGGGTCGGCATCTTGGCAACCAGGCGGACCGCGGAGATTTCGCGATGCTGCGGGTTATTGATGTCCAGGGAGTCGTGATAGAAAGCCGACAGGGCGCCGACCACACCGCACATGACGGCCATCGGGTGGGCGTCGCGACGGAAGCCGTTGAAGAAGGTCTTCAACTGCTCGTGAACCATGGTGTGGTTCTTCACATTGCTGACAAACTTGGCTTTCTGTTCGGCCGTTGGCAGTTCGCCGTTCAGCAGCAGATAGCAGGTTTCCAGGTAGTCCGACTTCTCGGCCAGTTGCTCGATCGGGTAGCCGCGGTGCAGCAGAATGCCATTGTCACCATCGATATAGGTGATCTTCGACTCGCAAGAGGCGGTCGACATGAAGCCTGGGTCGAATGTGAAACGGCCCGTGGCCGTCAGGCCCCGTACGTCGATAACATCGGGACCAACGGTGCCGGTTAAAATGGGCAGCTCGACGGGGGCTGCGCCCTCGATGATCAACTGCGCTTTTTTGTCAGCCATGTGGCCTCCTATTTATGCTTCAAATCATCAGACAGACCCCCCACGCAGGGCCCGCACCACTATATTGATATAAATCCAGATGTCAATTTGCCTAAAGTCTCGCTCCAGAAGGCTTTAACCGTACTTTTTCGTCGAAATTGACTGCCATTTACGCCTTTTATCCCGCCAACGCAATCAGCTATTAGGGTGAGGAGCGCGCGTTGTCATTAGTAACCTAACTGTCTATACTCGGCCACCGACCGCCAAGGGCTTTTGGGCTTGCTTTCATTGGGGGTCGCACTCCCTGGGTGGTGCTTACCTGACCAGTGCACCCCCCAACAACTTTGCCCTGATTGTTAGGGGCTCTTCAGTGTGAAAAAAAGCCGTGAATAGCCAACGACCTGTAAACCTAGACCTAAGGACCATCAAACTCCCCATCACCGGCGTTACGTCGTTCCTGCACCGTGTTTCCGGCATCATCCTGTTCCTCGGCCTGGGCATCATGCTTTATGCATTGAGCAAATCCCTGGGTTCGGCGGAAGGTTATGCCGAGGTGAAGGCATGCTTGACCAGCCCGCTGGCCAAGTTCGTAGCATGGGGCCTCCTGTCCGCTCTGCTGTATCACCTGGTTGCCGGTGTGCGCCACTTGATCATGGATGCGGGTATCGGTGAGACGCTGGAAGGCGGCCGCCTGGGCTCGAAAATCATCATCGCCATTTCCGTGGTGCTGATCGTTCTGGCAGGAGTTTGGATATGGTAACCAGCGTTACGAACCTTTCGCGTTCGGGCCTCTATGACTGGATGGCACAGCGTGTGTCTGCGGTCGTTCTCGCGGCTTATTTCATTTTCCTGATCGGATACCTCGTCGCAAATCCAGGCATCAGCTATGAGCAATGGCATGGCCTGTTTTCCCACAATGCGATGCGAATCTTCAGTCTGCTGGCCCTTGTAGCCCTGGGCGCTCACGCCTGGGTCGGCATGTGGACCATCGCGACCGACTACCTGACGCCGATGGCGCTGGGCAAGTCCGCGACCGCAGTACGTTTCCTCTTCCAGGCAGTCTGCGGCGTTGCGATGTTCGCTTACTTCGTCTGGGGTGTGCAGATTCTTTGGGGTATCTGATTCATGGCTAACATTCCAACTATTTCCTTCGACGCCATCATTATTGGTGGCGGCGGTGCCGGCATGCGCGCAGCGCTGCAACTGGCGCAGGGTGGTCACAAGACTGCCGTGATCACCAAGGTGTTCCCGACACGTTCCCACACCGTATCGGCCCAGGGTGGCATCACCTGCGCCATCGCCTCCGCCGACCCGAACGATGACTGGCGCTGGCACATGTACGATACCGTCAAGGGTTCCGACTACATCGGTGACCAGGACGCTATCGAATACATGTGTCAGGAAGGCCCGGCTGCGGTGTTCGAGCTGGACCACATGGGTCTGCCGTTCTCCCGTACCGAACAGGGTCGTATCTACCAGCGTCCATTCGGCGGCCAGTCGAAGGATTACGGTAAAGGTGGCCAGGCTGCCCGCACCTGCGCTGCGTCCGACCGTACCGGTCACGCACTGCTGCACACCCTGTATCAGGGCAACCTGAAAGCCGGCACCACGTTCCTGAACGAATACTACGCAGTGGACCTGGTGAAGAACGCCGACGGCGCCTTCGTTGGCGTGATCGCCATCTGCATCGAAACCGGTGAAACCACCTACATCCGCGCCAATGCTACCGTTCTGGCGACGGGTGGTGCAGGCCGTATCTACGCCTCGACTACCAATGCCCTGATCAACACCGGTGACGGCGTCGGCATGGCACTGCGTGCTGGCGTGCCGGTACAAGACATCGAAATGTGGCAGTTCCACCCGACCGGCATCGCCGGCGCCGGTGTACTGGTTACCGAAGGTTGCCGTGGTGAAGGTGGTTACCTGATCAACAAGCACGGCGAGCGTTTCATGGAGCGTTACGCTCCGAACGCGAAAGACCTTGCCGGTCGTGACGTTGTTGCCCGTTCGATGGTTAAAGAGATCATCGCCGGCAACGGCTGTGGCCCGAATGGCGACCATGTACTGCTCAAGCTCGATCACCTGGGCGAAGAAGTACTGCACAGCCGCCTGCCAGGCATCTGCGAACTGTCGAAGACATTCGCCCACGTTGACCCGGTGGTTGCTCCGGTTCCGGTTGTCCCGACTTGCCACTATATGATGGGCGGCGTTGCCACCAACATTCACGGCCAGGCGATTACCCAGGACGACGAAGGCAAAGACGCCATCATCCCGGGCTTGTTCGCTGTAGGCGAAGTGGCTTGTGTATCGGTTCACGGTGCCAACCGTCTGGGCGGCAACTCGTTGCTCGACCTGGTGGTATTCGGTCGCGCTGCCGGCCTGCACCTGGAAAAGGCGCTGACCGACGGTATCCATTACGACGACGCCACCGAAGCCAACATCAACGCTGCCATGGCGCGTTTGAACGCTCTGAACGAGCGTACCGACGGTGAAGACGTAGCTACCTTGCGTCGCGAGCTGCAAAGCTGTATGCAGAACTACTTCGGTGTATTCCGTACCGGCGAATACATGCAGAAGGGTATTGCCCAGCTGGCGGATCTGCGCAAGCGTATCGCCAACGTCAAGATCAACGATAAGAGCCAGGCTTTCAACACCGCTCGTATCGAAGCCCTTGAGCTGCAAAACCTGCTGGAAGTGGCTGAAGCGACTGCAATCGCCGCCGAGGTTCGTAAAGAATCCCGTGGCGCCCACGCCCGTGAAGACTTTGAAGATCGCGACGACGAAAACTGGTTGTGCCACACCCTGTACTTCCCGGGTGACAAGCGCGTAACCAAGCGTGCCGTGAACTTCTCGCCGAAGACGGTTCCGACGTTTGAACCGAAGATTCGGACTTACTAAGGGTGGCTGCCATGTTGAAAGTCAGTGTTTATCGCTACAACCCTGATCAGGACGCTGCGCCGTTCATGCAGGAATTCCAGGTCGATACCGGTGGTAAAGACCTGATGGTGCTGGATGTACTGGCACTGATCAAAGAGCAGGACGAAGGTTTCTCCTATCGTCGCTCTTGCCGTGAAGGTGTATGCGGTTCCGACGGCATGAACATCAACGGCAAAAACGGCCTGGCGTGCATCACGCCGCTGTCGGCCGTGGTCAAAGGCAACAAGCTGATCGTTCGTCCTCTGCCAGGTTTGCCGGTTATCCGTGACCTGGTCGTCGATATGAGCATCTTCTACAAGCAATACGAGAAAGTTAAGCCATTCCTGCAGAACGACACGCCGGCTCCGGCCATCGAGCGTCTGCAGTCCCCTGAAGAGCGTGAAAAGCTCGACGGTCTGTACGAGTGCATTTTGTGCGCTTGCTGCTCGACCTCGTGCCCGTCCTTCTGGTGGAACCCGGACAAGTTCCTGGGTCCGGCCGCGCTGCTGCAAGCCTACCGCTTCCTGGCAGACAGCCGTGACACCAAGACGTCCGAGCGTCTGGCTTCACTGGATGACCCGTTCAGCGTATTCCGCTGCCGCGGGATCATGAACTGCGTCAACGTATGTCCCAAGGGCCTGAACCCGACTAAGGCCATTGGTCACATCCGTAACATGCTGCTGCAAAGCGGCGTGTAACCGACGTTGTAGCAAAGCAGGACCGTTGTGCCCGTAAATGCTGCGGCGCAGGCTTCAACCGGCGCCGTAGTTTTAACTTGAGCAGCGACTTACAAAGCCGCGGCTCTTATTTTGAAGAAATGAGACAAGCAGGGGCATTCGGGTTGGTACCCGAACTATCAGCGTGATCCTAAGTGGCTTGTTTTGGTCGCTGCACTCGGCCTTTTGCAAGCAAACTCGGTGTTTTCGCCGGTGGTGTCCCCAAATCGAGGGTGACCAAGCATGCAAGAAAGCGTGATGCAGCGCATGTGGAACAGCGGCTATCTTTCAGGTGGTAACGCTGCCTATGTGGAAGAGCTTTATGAGCTCTACCTGCACGACCCTAACGCTGTGCCAGAAGAATGGCGCACCAAATTTCAGACGTTGTCTTCAGACGGCAACGCTGCCACCGATGTATCGCACGCAACAATTCGCGATCAGTTTGTGCTGCTGGCAAAGAACCAGCGCCGCGCTCAGCCGGTTTCCGCCGGTAGCGTGAGCAGCGAGCATGAGAAGAAGCAAGTTGAAGTACTGCGACTGATCCAGGCCTACCGGATGCGTGGCCACCAGGCGGCCCAGCTTGACCCGCTGGGGCTCTGGAAGCGTCCTGCACCTGCAGACCTGTCGATCAATCATTACGGCTTGACCAATGCCGATCTTGATACGACCTTCCGTGCCGGCGACCTGTTCATCGGCAAAGAGGAAGCGAGCCTACGCGAAATTCACGAAGCGTTGCAGCAGACATATTGCCGCACCATCGGCGCTGAATTTACGCACATCACCGATTCCGAGCAGCGTCACTGGTTCCAGCATCGCCTGGAAGGCGTGCGTGGCCGTCCGGTGCTGTCCGCCGACGTTCGCAGCCACCTGCTGGAGCGCGTGACCGCAGCTGAAGGTCTCGAAAAATACCTGGGTACCAAATACCCGGGCACCAAGCGTTTCGGCCTGGAAGGCGGCGAAAGCCTGATTCCGATGCTCGACGAGATGATCCAGCGTTCCGGTTCCTACGGCACCAAGGAAATCGTGATCGGCATGGCTCACCGTGGTCGCCTGAACGTGTTGGTCAACACCTTCGGCAAGAACCCGCGCGAGCTGTTCGACGAGTTCGAAGGCAAGAAGAAGGTCGAGCTGGGTTCCGGTGACGTTAAATACCACCAGGGCTTCTCGTCCAACGTAATGACCACCGGCGGTGAAGTTCACTTGGCCATGGCCTTCAACCCATCCCACCTGGAAATCGTTTCTCCGGTGGTCGAGGGTTCGGTGCGTGCTCGCCAGGATCGTCGCAACGACGCCACCGGTGAGAAGGTTCTGCCGATTTCCATCCACGGTGACGCGGCATTCGCCGGTCAGGGCGTGGTCCTGGAAACGTTCCAGATGTCGCAGACTCGCGGCTTCAAGACTGGCGGTACCGTTCACATCGTTATCAACAACCAGGTGGGTTTCACCATCAGCAACCCTCTGGACGCACGCTCTACCGAGTACGCGACCGACGTTGCCAAGATGATCCAGGCGCCGATCCTCCATGTGAATGGTGATGATCCGGAAGCCGTGCTGTTCGTGACCCAGCTCGCCATCGACTACCGCATGCAGTTCAAGCGTGACGTGGTCATCGACCTGGTTTGCTACCGCCGTCGCGGTCACAACGAAGCGGACGAGCCAAGCGGCACCCAGCCGTTGATGTACCAGCAGATCACCAAGCAGCGCACCACCCGTGAGCTGTACGCCGAAAGCCTGACCAAGGCCGGCGTGGTTGACGATGCGCGTGTTCAGGCGAAAGTCGACGAATACCGCAATGCGCTGGATAACGGCCTGCACGTAGTAAAAAGCCTGGTCAAAGAGCCGAACAAAGAGCTGTTCGTGGACTGGCGTCCGTACCTGGGCCACGCCTGGACGGCGCGTCACGACACTTCGTTCGATCTGAAAACCCTGCAGGAACTGTCTGCCAAGCTGCTGGAAATTCCGGAAGGCTTCGTCGTACAGCGCCAGGTTGCGAAGATCTACGAAGACCGTCAGAAGATGCAAGCCGGCGGCCTGCCGATCAACTGGGGTTACGCCGAAACCATGGCGTACGCGACCCTGGCGTTCGAAGGTCACCCGATCCGCATGACCGGCCAGGACATCGGCCGCGGTACGTTCTCGCACCGCCACGCGGTTCTGCACAACCAGAAAGACGCGACCACCTACGTACCGCTGCAACACCTGTACGAAGGCCAGCCACGTTTCGACCTGTACGATTCGTTCCTGTCCGAAGAAGCCGTACTGGCGTTCGAATACGGTTACTCGACCACCACGCCAAACGCGCTGGTGATCTGGGAAGCCCAGTTCGGCGACTTCGCCAACGGTGCCCAGGTGGTGATCGACCAGTTCATCACCAGCGGCGAGCACAAGTGGGGCCGTCTGTGCGGTCTGACCATGCTGCTGCCACACGGTTATGAAGGTCAGGGTCCGGAGCACTCCTCGGCCCGTCTGGAGCGTTACCTGCAGCTGTGCGCCGAGCACAACATTCAGGTGTGCGTGCCGACCACCCCGGCTCAGATCTACCACTTACTGCGTCGCCAGGTGATCCGCCCGCTGCGCAAGCCGCTGGTAGTGCTGACTCCGAAATCGCTGTTGCGTCACAAATTGGCCATCTCGACCCTGGAAGATCTGGCCGACGGTTCGTTCCAGACCGTTATTCCAGAAATCGACACGCTGGACGCCGCCAAGGTCACTCGCCTGATCCTGTGCAGCGGCAAGGTCTACTACGACTTGCTGGAAAAACGCCGTAGCGAGGGCCGCGAAGACATCGCCATCGTGCGTATCGAGCAGCTTTACCCGTTCCCGGAAGACGACCTGATGGAGGCCATCGCGCCTTACACCAACCTCACGGCTGCCGTGTGGTGTCAGGAAGAACCGATGAACCAGGGCGCTTGGTACAGCAGCCAGCATCATTTGCGTCGCAGTGTCGGTAACCACAAAGCAGGCCTTGGCCTGGAGTACGCCGGTCGTGATGCTTCTGCTGCACCTGCGTGTGGTTATGCGTCGATGCACGCCGAGCAGCAGGAAAAACTGCTGCAAGATGCTTTCACTGTTTAACGCCTTCGCGCTGACTGAAACCGAATTTTAAGGACCCACAGATAATGGCTATCGAAATCAAAGCCCCGTCATTCCCGGAATCGGTTGCCGATGGCACCGTTGCCACCTGGCACAAGAAACCAGGCGACGCTGTAAAGCGTGACGACCTGATCGTCGACATCGAGACCGACAAAGTCGTTCTGGAAGTGTTGGCTGAAGCTGACGGCGTACTGGGCGCAATCGTTGCCGAAGAAGGCGCTACCGTTCTGTCGAACCAGGTTCTGGGCTCGATCGAAGAGGGCAGTGCTGCTGCCGCTGCTCCTGCCGCTGCTGCACCGGCCGCCGCCGCCGCTGCTCCAGCAGCCGCTCCGGCTGCTGGCGCTGAAGACCCGATCGCTGCACCGGCTGCCCGTCAGCTGGCTGAAGAGAACGGCATCAACCTGGCTTCCGTCAAAGGCACCGGCAAAGACGGTCGCATCACCAAGGAAGACGTGGTTGCTGCAGTTGAAGCCAAGAAAAACGCTCCGGCTGCCGCACCTGCCAAGGCTGCTGCCCCGGCTGCCGCTGCGCCTGTGTTCGCTGCCGGCGACCGCACCGAGAAGCGCGTTCCGATGACCCGTGTACGTGCCACCGTGGCCAAGCGCCTGGTTGAAGCACAATCGAACATGGCGATGCTGACCACCTTCAACGAAGTCGACATGACCGAAGTCATGGCCCTGCGTTCGAAGTACAAAGACCTGTTCGAGAAGTCCCACAACGGCGTGCGCCTGGGCTTCATGTCGTTCTTCGTGAAGGCGGCCACCGAAGCGCTGAAACGCTTCCCGGCAGTCAATGCGTCGATCGACGGCAACGACATCGTTTACCA
This sequence comes from Pseudomonas tolaasii NCPPB 2192, assembly GCF_002813445.1. Classification (NCBI taxonomy): domain Bacteria; kingdom Pseudomonadati; phylum Pseudomonadota; class Gammaproteobacteria; order Pseudomonadales; family Pseudomonadaceae; genus Pseudomonas; species Pseudomonas tolaasii. The sequence continues at coordinate 6,299,582 of NZ_PHHD01000001.1, read as the reverse complement.
TGGCTATGCAGACATCGGCGTTGCCGTGTCCAGCGACCGTGGCCTGGTGGTTCCGGTTCTGCGTAACGCCGAGCTGATGAGCCTGGCTGAAATCGAAGGCGGCATCGCCACCTTCGGCAAGAAAGCCCGTGACGGCAAGCTGACCATCGACGAGATGACCGGCGGTACCTTCACTATCACCAACGGTGGTACCTTCGGTTCTATGATGTCGACGCCGATCGTCAACCCGCCGCAAGCTGCGATCCTGGGCATGCACAACATCATCCAGCGTCCGATGGCCATCAACGGCCAAGTCGTGATCCGCCCGATGATGTACCTGGCGCTGTCGTACGATCACCGCCTGATCGATGGTAAAGAAGCCGTGACTTTCCTGGTGACCATCAAGAACCTGCTGGAAGACCCGGCTCGTCTGCTGCTGGATATCTGATAGAAGCAGCTGCAGGCCTGGGGGCGAACTGCCGGATGAGGCGGCTTGACCCCGGGCTTGCGGCTTGAAAGCTTGCTGCTAAATAGAGGAACTATTTTCATGTCGCAGAAATTTGACGTTGTAGTGATTGGTGCAGGTCCTGGCGGCTACGTTGCCGCCATCAAGGCCGCACAACTGGGCCTCTCGACTGCTTGCATCGAAAAATACACCGACAAGGAAGGCAAACTGGCGCTGGGCGGTACCTGCCTGAACGTTGGCTGCATTCCTTCCAAGGCGCTGCTGGACAGCTCCTGGAAATTCCACGAAGCCCAAGACGGTTTCGCGATCCACGGCATCAACCATGCTGGCGTGACCATGGACGTGCCAGCAATGGTCGGCCGTAAAGCCAACATCGTTAAAGGCCTGACTTCCGGCGTTGCCACCCTGTTCAAGGCCAACGGCGTCACTTCCCTGCAAGGCCACGGCAAACTGCTGGCCGGCAAGAAAGTTGAAATCACCAAGCCGGACGGTTCGGTTGAAGTGATCGAAGCCGAAAACGTGATCCTGGCACCAGGCTCGCGCCCGATCGACATTCCACCCGCTCCAGTCGACAACAACGTGATCGTTGATTCGACCGGCGCCCTGGAATTCCAATCGGTTCCAAAACGTCTGGGCGTGATCGGCGCTGGCGTGATCGGTCTGGAACTGGGTTCGGTATGGTCCCGCCTGGGTGCTGAAGTGACCGTTCTGGAAGCTTTGGACACGTTCCTGCTGGCTGCCGACACCGCAGTGTCCAAAGAAGCGCTGAAAACCCTGACCAAGCAAGGTCTGGACATCAAGCTGGGCGCTCGCGTAACTGGCTCGAAAGTTAATGGCGAAGAAGTCGTTGTTAACTACACCGACAAAGATGGCGAAAAAACCATCACCTTCGACAAGCTGATCGTAGCCGTGGGTCGCCGCCCGGTGACCACCGACCTGCTGGCTTCCGACAGCGGCGTGAACATCGACGAGCGTGGTTTCATCCACGTTGACGATCACTGCGCGACCACCGTGCCTGGCGTCTACGCCATCGGCGACGTGGTGCGCGGCATGATGCTGGCGCACAAGGCTTCCGAAGAAGGCATCATGGTTGTCGAGCGCATCAAGGGCCACAAAACCCAGATGAACTACGACCTGATCCCATCGGTTATCTACACCCACCCGGAAATTGCATGGGTCGGCAAGAACGAACAGCAGTTGAAAGCTGAAGGCGTTGAAGTTAACGTCGGCACCTTCCCGTTTGCCGCTTCTGGCCGTGCCATGGCAGCCAACGACACCGGTGGTTTTGTCAAAGTCATCGCTGATGCCAAGACTGACCGCGTATTGGGCGTCCACGTGATTGGCCCAAGCGCTGCAGAACTGGTTCAGCAAGGCGCAATCGGTATGGAATTCGGCACCAGTGCCGAGGACCTGGGCATGATGGTCTTCTCCCATCCGACCCTGTCCGAAGCGTTGCACGAAGCAGCGTTGGCAGTGAATGGCGGCGCCATCCACATCGCCAACCGCAAGAAGCGCTAAGCGAGATAATAAGAAACCACGGCGGAGTTGCCCGTCGTGAGCCTTGCGCGCAAGACTCACCGCGGAATATCCGCCGGACGCAGTCTTGCGCAGCTTTACGGGCATTAAGCCCCGCAAGTTGTGCAAGCAGCAGTCACAGGTGGCGCGGCACTCATAATGAGCGCAGCGCCGAATGCGCAGTACCTAACGAAGACGGTAAAAAGCATGAATCTTCACGAGTATCAGGGTAAGCAGCTGTTCGCTGAATACGGCCTGCCAGTTTCCAAGGGCTACGCAGTAGACACCCCGGAAGCAGCAGCAGAAGCTTGCGACAAAATCGGTGGCAGCGAGTGGGTTGTCAAAGCCCAGGTCCACGCCGGTGGTCGCGGTAAAGCGGGCGGCGTCAAGCTGGTTCGCAGCAAAGAAGACGCCAAGGCCTTCGCACAGCAGTGGCTGGGCAAGCGTCTGGTGACTTACCAGACTGATGCCAATGGCCAACCAGTCACCAAGATCCTGGTTGAATCGTGCACTGATATCGCTAAAGAGCTGTACCTGGGCGCTGTCGTTGACCGTTCGAGCCGTCGCATCGTGTTCATGGCTTCCACCGAAGGTGGCGTGGACATCGAGAAGATCGCTCACGAAACCCCAGAAAAAATTCTGAAAGCCACGATCGATCCACTGGTTGGCGCTCAGCCATTCCAGGGTCGCGAGCTGGCTTTCCAGCTGGGTCTGGAAGGCAAGCAAGTTGCCCAGTTCGCCAAGATCTTCGTGGGTCTGGCCAAACTGTTCCAGGATCACGATCTGGCCCTGCTGGAAGTGAACCCGCTGGTGATCAAGGCTGACGGCGATCTGCACTGCCTGGACGCCAAGATCAACATCGACGCCAACGCCATGTACCGTCAGCCCAAGCTGAAGACTTTCCACGATCCGTCGCAAGACGATCCGCGCGAAGCGCACGCTGCCAAGTTCGAACTGAACTACGTAGCGCTGGAAGGCAACATCGGTTGCATGGTCAACGGTGCCGGCCTGGCCATGGGTACCATGGACATCGTCAACCTGCATGGCGGCAAACCAGCCAACTTCCTCGACGTGGGCGGCGGTGCTACCAAAGAACGCGTGACCGAAGCGTTCAAGATCATTCTGTCCGACTCCAACGTCGCTGCAGTATTGGTTAACATCTTCGGCGGCATCGTTCGTTGCGACATGATTGCCGAAGGCATCATCGGTGCAGTGAAAGAAGTCGGCGTTAAAATCCCGGTTGTTGTTCGCCTTGAAGGTAACAATGCTGAACTGGGCGCTAAAGTACTGGCAGAAAGCGGTTTGAACATCATCGCGGCTACCAGCCTGACCGACGCTGCTCAACAAGTTGTTAAAGCTGCGGAGGGCAAGTAATGAGCGTCCTGATCAATAAAGACACCAAAGTTATCTGCCAGGGTATTACCGGTTCGCAAGGTAGTTTCCACACCCAGCAAGCCATCGAATACGGCACCAAGATGGTTGGTGGTGTAACTCCGGGCAAAGGCGGCACCGAGCACCTGGGTCTGCCAGTGTTCAACACCGTGAAAGACGCTGTAGCTGCCACTGGCGCCACCGCCAGCGTGATCTACGTTCCAGCACCTTTCTGCAAGGACTCCATCCTGGAAGCGGCATTCGGCGGCATCAAGCTGATCGTTTGCATCACCGAAGGCATTCCTACCCTGGACATGCTGGACGCCAAAGTTAAGTGCGACGAGCTGGGCGTAGTCCTGATCGGCCCTAACTGCCCAGGCGTGATCACTCCAGGCGAATGCAAGATCGGCATCATGCCAGGTCACATTCACTTGCCAGGCAAAGTCGGTATCGTTTCCCGTTCCGGCACCCTGACCTACGAAGCTGTGAAGCAGACCACTGACGCCGGTTTCGGTCAGTCGACTTGCGTCGGCATCGGCGGTGACCCGATCCCGGGTTCGAACTTCATCGACATCCTGAAGCTGTTCCAGGAAGACCCGAAGACCGAAGCGATCGTGATGATCGGTGAGATCGGCGGTTCGGCTGAGGAAGAAGCGGCTGCCTACATCAAGGCACACGTGACCAAGCCGGTTGTTTCCTACATCGCTGGTGTGACTGCCCCTGCCGGCAAGCGCATGGGCCATGCTGGCGCAATCATCTCTGGCGGCAAAGGCACTGCAGACGAGAAATTCGCTGCATTGCAAGACGCAGGTGTTAAAACCGTGCGTTCGCTGGCAGACATCGGCAAGGCCCTGGCTGAGCTGACCGGTTGGGCTGTCAAGTAAGCTTCGTGCTTAACTGACGCCATACCAACACAAAGGCCACCTTCGGGTGGCCTTTGTGCGTTTCGGGTATACCCATTTTCGGAAGGGTACTCGGTACAATGTGGGAGCTGGCTTGCCTGCGATGGCATCACCGCGGTGTAAATGGAAGACCGAGGTGGCTGCATCGCAGGCAAGCCAGCTCCCACAGTAGAGCGTATTGCCAAGTTAAGTATGAAAACGCGACATGAAGATGTCGCTTATCGGACAGTTCGCCCCGCAACAGTGCGTTCGTCAGCCAATGTCTGTAACCTGTCCGCCTCTTTATGCGTGCGCATCCCAAAAGGAAGCCTCGCGCTAGACCGGTCGGCTCCCAAAAGGGCCGGCAGCATTTCCCTCATCCATAGGGAAGCCCTCTCTAAATTCCGATTCAGTAGTGTGGTATTTCCTCAAATGAAAGTGTTGAAAAGCCAGGACATCCTGGCGTTGGGCTTTATGACCTTTGCCCTGTTCGTGGGCGCCGGCAACATCATCTTCCCGCCTATCGTTGGTTTGCAGTCCGGGCCTCACGTCTGGATGGCGGCATTGGGTTTCCTGATCACCGCAGTGGGTTTGCCGGTGGTTACCGTGATCGCCCTGGCCAAGGTCGGCGGCGGCATGGACGCGTTGAGCAGCCCGATCGGCAAGATCGCCGGCGGCCTGCTTGCGGCGGCGGCGTATCTGGCGGTAGGGCCGCTGTTCGCCACTCCGCGTACCGCGACCGTGTCCTTTGAAGTGGGCCTGGCGCCGCTGACCGGCGAAAGCCCGCTGGCGCTGTTCCTCTACAGCTCGGTGTACTTCCTGGTGGTGTTCTTCGTTTCCCTGTACCCGGGGCGGCTGCTGGACACTGTGGGTCGCTTCCTGGCCCCGCTGAAAATCATCGCGCTGGCCATTCTTGGCATCGCCGCATTTGCCTTGCCGGCGGGTGAGGTGGGTGTCGCTACCCCGGAATATGTGGCTGCGCCGTTCTCCCAGGGTTTTATCAATGGTTACCTGACCATGGATACCCTTGGCGCGCTGGTGTTCGGTATCGTGATCGTCAACGCGATCCGCTCCCGTGGTGTTGAATCACCGAAGCTGATCACCCGTTACGCCATCATTGCCGGCCTGATTGCCGGTATTGGCCTGGCGCTGGTGTACATCAGCCTGTTCCGCCTCGGTTCGGGCAGCCATGCGGTCGCCGCCGGTGCCAGCAACGGCGCAGCGGTATTGCACGCCTACGTGCAACATACCTTCGGCTCCCTGGGCAGTGGCTTCCTGGCCGTGTTGATCTCCCTGGCCTGCCTTGTCACTGCCGTGGGGCTGACCTGCGCCTGCGCCGAGTACTTCAGCCGGATCCTGCCGCTGTCGTACAAAACCCTGGTAGTGATCCTGGCGCTGTTTTCGCTGTTTGTGTCCAACCTGGGCCTGACCAAGCTGATCGCGTTCTCGATCCCGGTGCTGACCGCCATCTACCCGCCGTGCATCGTGCTGGTAGCCCTGAGCTTCTGCAAAGACTTCTGGCAGGAGCAAGGCCGGATCGTCGGGCCGGTGATGCTGGTGTCGTTTATCTTCGGTTGCATCGACGCGCTCAAGGGCGCCGGGCTGGCGGACTGGATGCCGGCGCAACTGGCGCACCTGCCGCTCAGCGAGCAGGGCCTGGCGTGGCTGGTGCCGTCGGTGATGACCCTGGTGGTTGCGGTGGTGATTGACCGGATGCTGGGCAAGCGTAGCGAAGCGATCGCGTAACACGGCTTCGACGCTGTACCGAAATGCCCCGTATCAATCGATACGGGGCATTTTTTATGTGTGTGACGCTACACCTTCTAAAGTTGGAACACGGTCAGTGTGGGAGCTGGCTTGCCTGCGATGGCGTTTATGCAGTCACCGCTGAGTGGCCTGTTCTACCGGCATCGCAGGCAAGCCAGCTCCCACATTGGGATCGCATTTACCTTCTATAAGGACCCGCATGTCGTTCGTCGAAACCAACCAAATCCACCTGCTCGCCGCCTTCTGGTTCGCCCTCTGCTGGGGCGGCTACACCCGTTATGCCACCTGGAAAGCCCGTGACACCGCGTGTCTGGCCAGCGTGCTGCACCTGTACCGTGAAGACTGGATGCGCCGCATGCTGCTGCGTGACAACCGCATCGCCGACGCGAGTGTGATCGGCAACCTGGAGCGCAACGCCTCGTTCTTCGCCTCCAGCACCCTGATCATCCTCGCCGGTATTCTGACCGTGCTGGGCGCTTCCGAGCGCGCCGTGTCATTGCTGGCAGACATTCCCATGGTGCAGCAGGCGTCCCAGGGCATGTCTGAAATCAAATTGCTGTGCCTGGCGCTGGTATTTGTTTACGCGTTCTTCACGTTCAGTTGGTGCATGCGCCAATACAATTTTGCGGCCGTGCTGGTGGGTTCGGCGCCGATGGTGGGGGAGCGGCATGTGTCGGAGCAGGAGCGCAACGCGTTTGCACTGCGGGCGGCGCGGGTTATCTCGATGGCAGCCAACCAATTCAACTTTGGGCTGCGTTCTTATTATTTCGGCATGACCATGCTCGCCTGGTTTGTCAGCCCCTGGCTATTCATGTTGATGAGTAGTGGTGTTGTGCTGGTGCTGTATCGCCGGGAGTTTCATTCCGACGTATTGCAGGTGATGGTCTACACACCGACCGATATGCCAGTGGGGGAGCCGACTAAAGACGTGGCATCTTGACCGGAGCGGTCTTAGTCCGGCTTTGTAAATTCGCAGACAAAAGAAAGCCCGCTATATAAGCGGGCTTTCTTTTTTGCAGCAATGGCCAGGCTATTAAGGCTTGGCAGGTGCTGTTGGAGTAGCGGTGCCGTCTTCTTTTGCTTTTTCAGCGTTCGCATCAGCCTGAGCTTTGGCAGCATCGGCGTTTTCTTTTGCTGCGTCGTTCACTTTATCCTGAGCCTTCGCCATGTCTTTCTGAGCTTGCTCAGAATGCGATTGAGCATCTTGGGCTTTGTCTTCGGATTTTTTATCGCAGGCAGCGAGACCGAGGGCAGCGGCCAGCATCATGGAAATAGCGAGAGTCTTGCGCATGGGGTGTTTCTCCTTATGGATATATCTACTGGCCTTTCGAGCTTGAGGGGCCAGCATTAGTTCCTTTTTTCCAACAGATATATAAAGGTTTTTGAAAAGGAACTTTCCTGGGTAGTCACTTTCAGCCGAAATCACACTAATAAGAGTCTGCAAACAATGACCGAAAACCCTTTGTTAGAGCGTGCCACACGCTTTGTTTCAGCTTTGCGCCATTGCCAGGTGCTGGGTGTTTGCGTTCATGCGGCGAACGAAGAGGGCATGACGCTGCTTCTGCCTTATGGCGAATCCATCGTCGGAGACCCGCAGACCGGCGTGATTCATGGCGGCGCCCTGACTTCCCTGATGGACACCGCCTGCGGCATGGCGACCCTGTGCGTGTTGCCGGAGTTCGAGGTGTGCCCCACCCTCGACCTGCGCGTCGACTACATGCATCCCGCCGAACCGCATAAACCCGTGTATGGCTTCGCCCAATGCTACCGCGTCACCACCGACGTGATCTTCACACGCGGCTTTGCCTACCAGGACGACCCGCAGCAGCCGATTGCCCACGTAGTCGGCACTTTCATGCGCATGGGCAAGCGGCTCAAAGGCACGCAGGGGCTGGGCAGCACCATCAAGGGAGACCGGGCATGACGCACCGATTCAAAACCCGCCTCCAACAAGCCCATGCGCGCGGGGATTACACAGCCCTGCTGGACCTTATTCCCTACGCCAAACTGATCGGCATTGAATGCACCCGGCTTGGCGATGAGCTGCTGTTCAAGATGCCCGCCAACAAGGACAACATTGGTAACCCAATTTTGCCGGCGCTCCATGGCGGGGTGATTGCAGGTTTCATGGAGCTGTCCGCGGCACTGCATTTGCTGGTCTTTACCGGTTCGCCTGGTGTCCCGAAAATCATCGATTTCTCCCTGGATTACCTGCGCGCCGGCCAGTTTCGCGACACCTACGCCAAATGCCAGGTGTGGCGCCAGGGCCGGCGCGTGGCGAATGTGGCAATCACCGCGTGGCAAAGCACTGCGGCCGAACCGATTGCCACCGCTCGCGCACATTTCAAGATTGAGGAGTCGGTGCGCCCTTGAAATCCCTGTCTTAGCCCCCAACTTTGATGACAACCCGCCGCCAACCCTCAAGGGCGCGGCCATTGCCATCCAATTGGAGTTTGATGACCATGAGTGTGGAAACTCAAAAGGAAACCCTGGGCTTCCAGACCGAGGTGAAGCAACTGCTGCACCTCATGATCCATTCGCTGTATTCCAACAAGGAAATTTTCCTTCGCGAATTGATCTCGAACGCCTCTGACGCTGTCGACAAATTACGCTTCGAAGCCCTGTCCAAGCCTGAGTTGCTGGAAGGTGGCGCCGAACTGAAAATCCGTGTGAGCTTCGACAAGGACGCCAAGACCGTCACCCTCGAAGACAACGGCATCGGCATGAGCCGCGAAGACGCGATTACCCACCTGGGTACCATCGCCAAGTCCGGCACCGCAGATTTCATGAAGAACCTGTCGGGCGACCAGAAAAAAGATTCGCACCTGATCGGCCAATTCGGCGTGGGCTTCTACTCGGCCTTCATCGTGGCCGACAAGGTTGAAGTGTTCAGCCGCCGTGCCGGCCTCGCTGCCGGCGAAGGCGTGCATTGGTCTTCCAAAGGTGAAGGCGAATTCGAAATCGCCACTATCGACAAGGCCGACCGCGGTACCCGTATCGTGCTGCACCTCAAGTCGGGTGAAGATGAGTTCGCTGACGGCTACCGCCTGCGCAACATCATCAAAAAGTATTCCGACCACATCGCTTTGCCGATTGAGCTGCCGAAAGAACAGGCCGCTGCCGAAGGCGAAGAGCAGCCTGCGCAGGAGTGGGAAACCGTCAACCGCGCCAGCGCCCTGTGGACCCGTCCGCGTACCGAAATCAAGGACGAGGAATACCAGGAGTTCTACAAGCACATCGGGCACGACTACGAGAACCCGCTGAGCTGGAGCCACAACAAAGTCGAAGGCAAGCTGGAATACAGCTCGCTGCTCTACGTACCGGCGCGTGCGCCGTTCGACCTGTACCAGCGTGAAGCGCCGAAAGGCCTCAAGCTCTACGTACAGCGCGTGTTCGTGATGGACCAGGCGGAATCTTTCCTGCCCCTGTACTTGCGCTTCATCAAGGGTGTGGTCGACTCCAACGATTTGTCGCTGAACGTGTCGCGGGAAATCCTGCAGAAAGACCCTATCATCGACTCCATGAAGTCGGCGCTGACCAAGCGCGTGCTCGACATGCTGGAAAAACTGGCGAAAAACGAGCCTGAGCAATACAAGGGCTTCTGGAAAAACTTCGGCCAGGTCATGAAAGAAGGCCCGGCAGAAGATTTCGCCAACAAGGAAAAAATTGCCGGCCTGCTGCGCTTCGCTTCAACCCATGAAGAGGGCGGCGAGCAGGTGGTTTCCCTGGCCGAGTACCTGGCACGTGCCAAGGAAGGTCAGGACAAGATCTACTACCTGACCGGCGAAACCTACGCCCAGGTCAAGAACAGCCCGCACCTGGAAGTCTTCCGCAAGAAAGGCATCGAAGTGCTGCTGCTGACCGACCGCATCGATGAGTGGCTGATGAGCTACCTCAACGAGTTCGACGGCAAATCCTTCGTCGACGTGGCCCGTGGTGACCTGGACCTGGGTAACCTGGACTCCGAAGAAGAGAAGAAAGAAGCCGAAGAAGTCGCCAAGGCCAAAGAAGGTCTGGTGGAGCGTATCAAGGCGTCCCTGGGCGAAGCTGTCAGCGAAGTACGGGTTTCCCACCGCCTGACCGACTCCCCGGCGATCCTGGCCATCGGCGAAGCGGACCTGGGCATGCAGATGCGCCAGATCCTCGAAGCCAGCGGCCAGAAGGTTCCGGATTCCAAGCCGATCTTCGAGTTCAACCCGGCTCACCCGCTGATCGAGAAACTCGACGGCGAGCAAAGCGAAGAGCGTTTTGGCGACCTGTCGCACATCCTCTTCGACCAGGCGGCCCTGGCCGCCGGCGACAGCCTGAAAGACCCGGCCGCCTACGTGCGCCGACTGAACAAGCTGTTGGTGGAACTGTCGGTCTGACACCGTTGTAGAAAAACCCGCTTCGGCGGGTTTTTTCGTTCTAGTGCACCTCAACTGGAGTAAATGATGAGCCAAGTCACTGTACGTTCCGTGGTCTATCAGATTGATGGCCAGTCTTATGAAAGCCGCCTCGCGTTCGATGCCAGCCATAAAGGCCCGCTGCCGGGCCTGCTGATGGCGCCGAACTGGATGGGGGTGAGTGCGGGTGCCGAAGACATTGCCAAAAGCGTCGCCGCCAAGGGCTATGTGGTGCTGATCGCCGACCTGTACGGGCAGACCGTGCGCCCGTCGAATGGTGATGAAGCCGGCGCCGCGATGATGCCATTGAAAAATGACAACCCGCAGTTGCTCAAGCGCCTGCAAGCGGCGTTCGAGCAACTCAAGGCCCAGGCCGAGGTGGATACCTCGAAGCTGGCGACCTTCGGTTTCTGCTTTGGCGGTTTCTGCTCGCTGGAACTGGCGCGTACCGGTGCGCCGCTGAAGGCGGCCGTGTCGTTCCACGGCACCATCGATACCCGGAACCCGGACGGCGCGAAACACGTCAAGGGCTCGGTGCTGGTGCTGCACGGCGCCTCCGACCCGTTGGTGCCAAAAGAGCAACTGCCGGCGTTCGAAGCTGAAATGAATGCAGCGGGTGTGGACTGGCAATTGCTGAGCTACGGCGGTGCGGTGCATTCCTTCACCGACCCGCACGCGAATATGCCGGGCAAGATGATGTACGACGAGAAGACCGCCAAGCGCGCGTTCAAGTCGATGCATGACTTGCTGGATGAAGTGTTCAAGGTCTGATGGCCCCATCGCAGGCAAACCAGCTCCCACATTTTGTGGGAGCGGGCTTGCCCGCGATGACTACCTCGCCGGCAACTCAATCCTTTCAGATTCACCCGGCACCGTCGGCCAATCCCCGGCCGCCCAGCGCTTCCGGGCCTGCTCAATCACCGCAGGGTCGCTTGCGACAAAATTCCAGTTGATCCGCCGTGGCCCATCCAGCGGCGCACCGCCGAAAACCACCAAATGGCAATCGCCCTCGGCGAACAGCGTCATTTCCTGGCCTGCAGGCAATACAACCAGGGTATGCACCGCCAGCGCTTCACCATCAAGCTGAGCCTCGCCTTCCAGCACATACACCGCCCGTTCCTCATGCTCATCGGGGATCAGCAGCGTGGTGGCCGTCTGCATGTGCACGTGCGCATAAAGCGTGGGCGACAGCACCGGCACCGGCGATTTGAGGCAGAAGCCGTTACCGGCAATCAGGCGAATCTGCACACCCAGATTGTTGCTCACCGGCAGACTCGCTGCCGGGTGGTGGCTGTAATGCCCCGGCCCGGTCTCGTGATCCTTGGGGGACGCGAGCCACACTTGCAGCCCGTGCAGGCTAAACCCACGAGCCTTGACCGCCTCGGGGGTGCGTTCAACGTGGGCAATCGCACTGCCGGCCGTCATCCAACTGACGTCGCCGGCTTCTACCACCTGGTCCGAGCCCAGGCTGTCCTTGTGCTGCAAGGTGCCTTCAAACAGGTAGGTGAGGGTGGATAGCCCGATATGCGGGTGCTGGCGGATATTCATGCCGCTGCCGGGGGCATAACGTGTCGGCAACATGTGGTCGAAAAACACGAAAGGCCCGACGCTGCGGCATTCACGCGAGGGCAGCGGGCGCAGGATAGGCTGGCCTTCGACATCTTCGGGGCGGGGGCGGATCACGGTGGTCATGGGGCATCCCTGTCTGAGCGGGTTGGGTAGGACTGAGCATAACCCGCTCGACAGGCGGTTGGCGTTATTGGCTGAATGCGCCTTCGGACAGTTTTGTTTCGATGGTCACTTCAGCCGTGGTCATCAGCTTGTGCACCGGGCAGCGGTCGGCTACGCGGTGCAACTCGTCGCGCTGTTCGTCGGTGAGCACGCCCTTGAGGGTCAGCTTGACGTTGAGCTTGTACTTGCCTTTCTGCTCCTCGGTGCTGTCGTGGGTCACTTCCACGGTCACGCCGGTGAGGGGGATGTCTTTCTTCTGGGCATAGAGTTTGACGGTCAGCGCTTTGCACGAGGCCAGCGCGGCGTCGAAATAATCGTGGGGCGAGGGCGCCGAATCGTCGCCGCCCAGGCTCTTGGGCAGGTCGGTGAACAGTTCGTGGTTATTGATGTTCACGCTGTGACGAAAGTTGTCGTGGTTCAGGGTATTGACGGTAACAGGCATGGCAAACCTCACACGGTGGCAGAAAGAAGGTCATGCAGTTATAGAGCATGCTGGCACTCTGGTGTTCCGCGTTTTTTGCCGGCTGAACCGCGGCAGGCGGCAAAGGGTCTACCGATACCAGCCATCGCCGAGGTTGTACCGTGCCTTTGAACCGTCTGAGTCTTGCCCTGTTGTTTGCCGTCGCCAGTGTTGGTGTGCAGGCCCGTGACTACGTCTACAGCGATGCGCACCTGCATTACGTCGACTTCTTCCAGGAAACGGCGGGCATGGACAAATTGCTTCAGGCCATGGCCGACGCACGCATTGAGCATGTGATGATTTCCGGCATTCCCGTGGCGAAGAAATGGCACGAAGACGAACCCAAACGCCCGCGCTATTACGCCGGTGATGACGCCGATGCCTATTGGTACAGCGCCACGGATGTGATCGTTGCGGCGGCAGTCAACAAGCTCGCACCCGAGCAGCGCCGGCACTTTCATCCGTTTTTGTCGGGCTTCAACCCCAACGACAAGAACTCCGCCGCTCATATCCAGCGCATGATCGACCTCAACCCGGGCCTCTGGCAGGGCATCGGCGAGGTGTTTACCCGCCATGACGACCTGACCGCCCTGACCGCGGGCGACACGCCGCGCGCCAACAACGAGGCGATGACGCGCATCTATCACCTGGCGGCGGAAAATGACCTGCCGGTGATGCTGCACTCCAATATCACCTCCAAACGCGAGCGCAACCCGCTGTACCTGGCAGAAGTGGAAGAGCCGCTGCGCAACCACCCGCACACGCGTTTTATTTGGGCGCACGCCGGTACCAGCAAGGAGATCCATCGCCATCAGGTGCAAATGGACTTTTTGCTGCCGACCTTGAGCAGAATGCTCGGGGCTTACCCCAACCTCTACATTGACCTGTCCTGGAGCATGCTCACGCCGTATTTGCTGGATGACGCGGGCCAACCCCGCGCCGAGTGGCTGAAACTGGTGGAGCGCTTCCCGGACCGCTTCATGCTGGGCTCGGACGTGGTAGGGCGTTTCAACAAATTGGGGAAGGAACTGCGCCGCTTCGACCCCTTCCTCGATGCGCTGCCCGAGGACGTCTCTCACAAGGTCGCGCGGGATAACTTTCTGGCGATTCTGCCGAAATCCGCTCGCGATGAGCAGGCACATTGATATCGCCTTTTCGTCTTACGCAAAACCGCTGAAGCGCCGATACCTTTCTTGAGACCTGCTGCAGGTGGATGCAGCGCACATGAAAGGAATCCGGGCATGAGTATCCGCAGTCTGAATATCGCCCCGCGCGCCGGTCTGGGCTTTGGCGTGCTGGCGTTGATGGTGTTCGCCCTGGGCGGCTTCGCTCTGTTGCAGATGGCCAATATGCGCCAGCAATCCGACCAGGTGGAAAACAATTGGCTGCCCAGCGTGATGGCGGTGGGGGAAATGAGCCAGGACCTGCTGCGGGTCCGCGCGTTGACCTTGCGCCTGCTGGTCAACCGTGACCCGCAGGCGCTGGCGCAGAACGAGCAAAAACTTACCGACCTCAAAAGTGGCCTGCACAAGGCGCAAACCCTCTACGAGGCGCTGATCGTGCTCCCCGAAGAGCGCGCGCTGTTTGACCGTTTCAAGGCCCAGGAGCAGCAATACCTGCAACGTCAGGAACAGGTCATGGGATTTTCCAAAGCCAATCAGCTGGAAGAGGCGGTAAGGGTGGTCAATGGCGAGATGAATCAACTCGCCGACGAAATGGCCGGCACCCTGCATGATCTGGTCGAGTTGAATAAAACCAATGCCAACCATGCGGCGAACCTGGCGCAAAGCGTGTTCAGTCAATCCCGCATCTGGGTGGTGGGCATGATCGTGCTCACGGCGCTGATCACCCTCGGGCTGGCATTGTGGCTGACCCGCAGCATTGTGCTGCCGCTGGCGCAGTCGCTGAAAGTCGCCCAGGGCGTGGCCAGCGGCGATCTGACGGGCGAGATCAGCGTAGCCGGCAATGATGAGCCGGCGCGTTTGCAGCAGGCGCTTAAGGGCATGCAGGAGAACCTGCGTGACACCATTCGGCGCATTGCCGAGTCGTCAAACCAACTGGCCTCGGCTTCCGAAGAGCTCAGTTGCGTCACCGAAGACGCCACACGCGGGCTGCACCAGCAGAATCAGGAAATCGAACAGGCTGCCACGGCGGTCAATCAGATGACGGCGGCGGTCGAAGAGGTGGCGAGCAATGCGGTGGCCACGTCCCAGGCCTCGCGGGAGTCTGACCGGATTGCCCAGCAGGGGCGTGAGCAGGTGCACCAGACCGTGGAGTCGATTGAAGCGCTGGCTACCGATGTCACGGCCAATGCAGCCCAGGTCGAGGACTTGGCACACAAGGTGTACGGCATCAGCAAGGTGCTGGACGTGATTCGCTCGATCGCCGAGCAAACCAACCTGTTGGCGCTGAACGCGGCCATTGAGGCCGCGCGGGCCGGGGACGCCGGGCGCGGATTTGCGGTGGTGGCGGATGAGGTGCGGGCGCTGGCCCATCGTACGCAGCAGTCGACCCAGGAAATCGAGGTGATGATCAGCGGGATTCAGCAGGGCACGGATCAGGCCGTGAGTTCGATGCAACTGAGCAACAGCCGTGCGCGCTCCACTCTGGATATCGCCAAGTCGGCGGGCGCGGCGCTGGAGGAGATTGCGTCAGCGTTTACGTTGATCAATGAGCGCAACCTGGTGATTGCCAGCGCATCGGAGCAGCAGGCGGCGGTGGCGCGGGAGGTGGATCGCAATTTGATGAATATCCGCGATCTGGCGCATCAGACATCGACAGGGGCGAATCAGACGAGTGCGGCGAGCCAGGAGTTGTCGCGGTTGGCGGTGGATTTGAACACCATGGTGGCGCGGTTTTCGGTGTAGGGCGATAGGCTCGGGTGGCCCGATCGCAGGCAAGCCAGCTCCCACAGGTAACCGTATCTACTCGGTCAAACTGTGTGGGAGCTGGCTTGCCTGCGATGAAGGCGACTCGGCCTTCCAACTGCCCACAAAAAAGCCCCGAACCGGTCGGGGCTTTTTCAGGTGATCAACCTACAGGTCTTACTGACCCTGCCAGCGTTTCAGCACCAGGGTGGCGTTGGTGCCACCGAAGCCGAAGCTGTTGCTCATCACGGTGTCGATCTTGGCGTTCTCGACGGTCTTGGTCAGGATCGGCATATCTGCCACCACCGGATCAATCTCGTCGATGTTGGCCGAGCCGGCCATGAAGTTGCCTTCCATCATCAGCAGGCAATAGATCGCTTCATGAACGCCGGCGGCGCCCAGGGAGTGACCCGACAGGCTCTTGGTGGAGCTGATGGCCGGCGCCTTGTCACCGAATACCGCACGCACGCCTTCCATTTCCTTGGCGTCGCCGACCGGAGTCGAAGTGCCGTGGGTGTTCAGGTAGTCGATTGGGGTATCCACGGTGGACATGGCCATCTGCATGCAACGGATGGCGCCTTCGCCGCTCGGGGCAACCATGTCGTAGCCGTCGGAAGTGGCGCCGTAGCCGACGATTTCCGCGTAGATCTTGGCACCACGGGCCAGAGCGTGTTCCAGCTCCTCGACCACGACCATGCCGCCACCGCCGGCGATGACGAAACCGTCACGCTTGGCGTCGTAGGCGCGGGAGGCCTTTTCCGGGGTTTCGTTGTACTGGGTGGACAGCGCGCCCATGGCGTCGAACAGGAACGACTGGCTCCAGTGCTCTTCTTCACCGCCGCCGGCGAACACGATGTCCTGCTTGCCCAGCTGGATCTGCTCAACCGCAGTACCGATGCAGTGAGCACTGGTGGCGCAGGCCGAGGAGATCGAGTAGTTCACGCCCTTGATCTGGAACGGTGTGGCCAGGCAGGCCGAAACGGTGCTGCCCATGGTCCGCGTTACACGGTACGGGCCAACGCGCTTCACGCCTTTTTCGCGCAGGATGTCCAGCGCTTCCATCTGGTTCAGGGTCGATGCGCCGCCGGAGCCGGCGATCAGGCCGGTGCGTACGTTCGATACCTGGTCGTCGCTCAGGCCGGAGTCGGCGATGGCGTCTTTCATGGCCAGGTAGGCGTAGGCGGCAGCGTGGCCGACGAAGCGATAGATCTTGCGATCGATCAGTTCTTCGAGAGGCAGGTCGATGGAGCCGGAAACCTGGCTACGCAGACCCATTTCGGCATATTCCGGGTTGAAGCGGATGCCAGGGCGACTTGCACGCAGGTTAGCGGTGACGGTCTCTTTGTCATTGCCCAGGCAAGAAACAATGCCCAGACCAGTGATAACGACGCGGCGCATGCGGATAACCCTTAAAAGTTGTCAGTGGAAGTGAATACGCCGACGCGAAGGCCTTCGGCAGTATAGATCTCGCGACCGTCGACAGTCACCGAACCGTCGGCGATCGCCAGGTTCAGCTTGCCCTTGAGGACGCGCTTGATTTGAATGTTGTAGGTGACTTTCTTGGCGGTCGGCAGGACCTGGCCAAAGAACTTCACTTCACCCGAACCCAGGGCGCGGCCGCGGCCCGGCAGGCCTTGCCAGCCCAGGTAGAACCCGACCAGTTGCCACATGGCGTCGAGGCCCAGGCAGCCCGGCATCACGGGGTCGCCTTCGAAATGGCAGGCGAAGAACCACAGGTCCGGGGTGATATCCAGCTCGGCGACCAATTCACCTTTGCCGTACTTGCCACCCTCTTCGCTGATATGGGTGATGCGATCCACCATCAGCATGTTCGGGGCGGGCAGTTGCGCGTTACCTGGGCCGAACAGCTCACCGCGACTGCAGCGCAGCAGGTCTTCCCGAGTAAAGGCGTTTTGTTTGGTCATGCGAGCTCCTCAATAATCCCATGCGGCAGGGTTGGGTAAATCTTCCCGAACCGACTGAAGCGTTCATGCCTCAGGTCAGCAGCCTACACATAGACTATTGCGTTGTAGTGAAAGTCACAGCGTCAAGGCACTGAATGTACACTTGTTCACTGAAATTTTAAACCGAGCCTGTTTATAGGCCCGTTCGGGTGCCTAAGACTGCCGCACTTTCGTCTTTCACGCCAGTCGCAGTTGGTTGATGGCGCGGCGCTATTGCACCCAGCGATGCAGGATTTGCTGCAAATCCGTACGTTTGAACGGCTTGGCCAGGTAATCGTTCATTCCGGCTGCCAGGCACGCTTCGCGGTCGCCCTGCAAGGCGTTGGCGGTGAGTGCGATGATCGGCAGATCGGCGCAGCCGGGCAACTGGCGGATTTGCCGCGTGGCTTCATAGCCATCGATCAGCGGCAGACGACAGTCCATCAAAATGGCGGTGAAAATCAGGCTCTCGGCGCTACGGATTGCTTCGGCACCGTCGTTCGCCAGGCTCACTTCAAACCCCAGGCTGCGCAGCATGGCTTCGACCACGGTACGGTTGACCGGGTTGTCCTCTACCAGCAACACATGACGACCCTCGCCGGCGCCACTTTTGCCTTCGGCATCCAGGGCAATCGCCGGCAGGCTTTGCTGGTCGATGGCCAGCGGAATTTCCAGGGTAAACACCGAGCCCCGGCCTTCTTCACTCTGGGCGCGCAGCGTGCCGCCCATGCGTTCGGCCAGCGTGCGGGCGATGGGCAGGCCCAGGCCGGTGCCGCCGTAACGTCTTGAAATGGAACTGTCCGCCTGCTGGAACGCGTCGAACATCAGCTCCAGGCGCTCGGCTGAAATTCCGATGCCACTGTCGCGCACCGTGCACGTGAACCATACCAGTTCATGGTCGAGGGTCTGCCAATGGGGCTCGACGGTGACGGTGCCGTGCTCGGTGAATTTGAGCGCGTTGCCGATCAGGTTGACCAGAATCTGGCGGATGCGCGTCGGGTCGCCCTGCACGCGCAACGCATCCATTCCCGGCGGAATCGGCAGTTCCAGCGCCAGCCCGCGCTGCTGGGCGCTGTGCTGGAAGGCCTGGGCGCAACTGCTGATCAGGTCCGCCAGGTTAAACGAAATGTGTTCCAGCTCCAGCGCGGCGCGCTCGATGCGCGAGAAGTCGAGGATGTCGTTGATCACCTTGAGCAGATGTTCGGTGGACTCCGACGCCAGCGCCGCATACTCGGTCTGCTCCTCGGTCATCTCGGTGGTTTCCAGCAACTGCAGCATGCCCAGCACACCGTTCATGGGCGTGCGCAACTCGTGGCTCATCATCGCCAGGAAGTCCGACTTGGCATTGTTGGCCCGCTCGGCTTCCTCGCGGGTCTGGATCAACTGCGCCATGGCCTGTTGTTGCTCGCGACTGGCCTGGTGCAGGCCTTCGGCGAGGTTGTTGATATGCCGCGACAGGTCGCCCAGCTCCGAGTCATCCACAATCGGCAGCGGCGTCTTGTAGTCGCCTTGCTGGATGGCCTTCACCGCATGGCCCATGGCGCTGATCGGCTGCGACAGGCTGGCCGCCAGGCGCCGTGCCAGCAGGAAGGTAAACAGCAGCGCGAACAAGGCGAGGATGCCGGCCTTGAACAGGATTTCCTGCTGGCGCTGGCTGAAGGCATCGTTGGACATGCCGACGATCACCCGGCCCAGATAGTCCGCGCGCGGTGCCTTGGGTTCGTTGAGGTTGTCCTGGAAGAAGTCGGTGCCCAACTGGATATGCTGCAGCCGGATCGGCGCCTGAAACACTTTCACCGACAGCGAGCGGTCGTGCTTCTCCGACGGTTGCTCCACATACACCAGAATGTTCTCCGAGCTGTCCTGAATCTCCAGAAAGCGCACATGGGGCGTGGCCAGGGTGGCGCGCAACAGGCTGTCGAGTACGTCGTTGTTGCCGGAAATCACCCCGTATTCGGTGGCGGGCGCGAGCTGGTTGGCGATCAACTGGCCGGTGTGGTCCAGTTCCTGACGCAAATCCTGGATACGCACGAAGGTAAAGAAGCTGATCAACAGCAACGTCAGCAACAGCGCCGGGCCCAGGGTGATGAGCTGGGTGCGGGTGTTGATGTCCCAACGACGACGCAAGGTCATGGGCGTTTTTCTCCTTCAGCCAATCGGGCGGCGACGGCGGCTTCGTCCACCTGTTCGATTCCCAGTGAGCGCGCGACTTGCGGGTTGCCCACGACTTTGAAGTGTTCCGGGTACAGGGTGCGCGGCCAGGAGGCCGGCGAATGGTCCAGCAGGCGGTCGAGTACATCGAGCCAGTCCGCCTGGTCGCTGTAGGTGCTGGCCAGGGCGCCGGCCTTGACGAACCCGGCATTGGGCCCCACCAGCGGCAATTGCTGGGCGTAGCTGCTGAGCAGCAGGTTCTTCACGGTTTTCGGGTTGTACAACTGCGGGTCGTCGAGGCCGAGCAGCACGTCACTGTTCTTGAACAGGTTCTGCAACGGGCGACTGTCATTAATGTTGTCCCAGAGCTGCGGCACGATCTCCAGGCCCAGCGGCGCGGCATACTGAGTCAATTCGCGCAGCAGAAATTCACTGTCGGTGCCGTAAAGCACGCCGATTCGTCGGGCCTGGGGCAGGATGCCGGCGATCAGGTTCAGTTGGCGCTCCAGCGGCGGGTCACTCCACAACAAACTGATCTTTGCCGGGTGCGCATTGCCCAGGCGCTGGCGGGCCTGCAGGCGGCTGATCCGCAGCACCAGGGTTGGCGGGCCCTGGGTATCCTGCAGGCGCCAGTCGAGGCCGGGCAGGTCCAGCAGGATCAGGCGGGTACTCGCCGCAAGCTCGCTCGGTGCGGGCAAGTCCTTGAGCGCGGTGAAGGTAACGTGATCTTCGGGGCGTTGCAGGGCCAGAGCCTGGGTGAAGGCCTGCACCCCGGCGCCGTCTTCGGCGGCGGTCAGCAGGATGTCGGCGCTCCACGCCGGCGCCGTCAGCAGCAGGCACACGAGCAGCAGGCCGCGTCGCCAGAGGCGGGCAATAGAGAGGAGGGTCATCCGTGACTGATCGCCCATGTCAGAATTCCAGCTCCGCGCTGAAATAGAGGACATGACGGCTGTCGTAATTGTTGTCGGCCCAGGTGGTGGGCTGGTTATCGAGGCGTTGTTGCAACATGCCGGCCAGCTCCACGTTGGCTTTGCCCAGGGCAATGCGCTTGGCCACCCGCAGGTCGACCCGTTCGAAGCGATACTGATTGAGTGCGTCGTCGCCATAGTAGAACAGCGCGCTGGACCAGCCCTGGCCCCATTCACGCAACCAGCCGGCGGAGCCGCTGTTGCGCGCGGTTTGTGCCTTGTCCTTGGGGTTGCTGGCGGAAGCGTCGACGTAAGCATAGGTCAGCCGCAGCCGGTCGGCATTGCTCATGCGCCAGTCGAACTGCGACTCTGCCCCGGTAAACCGTGCGCTGTTGGCGTTGCTGGCAATGTATTGGTTATTGCGCAGCGGCGAGCTGATCATGTCGGTGATTTCGTCGTAGAACAGTTTCACGTCGACATTCAGCCCGAGGTCGGCAAAGAAGCCGTTGTAGCCCAGCTCGCGCGAACGCATCAACTCTTTATCGAGGTTGCCGGGCCCGCGCGTTACCACAAAATATTGCCCGGCGTTCTGCCCGTAGGCCGGCGAGCTGAGGTTGGTGACGCGGTAGCTCCAGTTGACGTTGTTCTCGAACATGTCCGGCGAGCGGATTGCCTCGGAATACACCGCGCGCAGGCCGTGGCGCGGGTTGATCAAATAGTTGACCGCGACCCGCGGCGTCAGCGAGTTGCCGCTCAGGTGGGTGTCTTCGTACATGGCGCCACCCTGCAGCAACCAATGCTCGCTGGCGCGCCATTCCAGGTGGCCGAACAGGCGCCAAGTGGTGTCGTCCAGGGTGCCATTGAAGTAGGTGTCGGAGTCGGCGCGGTCGTAGCGATAGTTCATGCCGCTGACCAGGCGCAGGCTGTCGGACAGGCTGAGGGTGTCCTGAATCTCGATGTCGTAGCGGCTTTCGCGGGTGCTCTGGTCGATATCGCCGCACACGCTCTGGTTGGCGCCGTTACGCCACTGATCCAGCACCTGGTTGCCCAGCGTTTGCTCGGCAGCGGTGCCAGGCGGGGCGGTGCCCTGGCTATAGGTGTCCATGTGGCGGGCCAACTGCTCGGCATAGTTGGGGTTGATCTGCCACAGCTGGGTCAGCTCCGGACTGAACGACACCTTGGCGTCGCAAGCCTTCCAGACTTGCTGGCGGTCCCATTGCTGGGCCGAACCCTGGATATACAGGCTGTGCTCCGGGTTGAATTCGTAGTTCCAGCGTACCGAGCCGGCGTAATCCTTGGCGGTGACGTCGGAATTGGTACCGCCTTCGGTAATCCCGGCGAACACCGGCACGTAAGTATAAGGCCGCTGATTGCTGCCTTCCTTGGCATCCAGTTGCCAGTCCAGGCTTTGCTGCGCGTTCAGGGTCTGGCTGACCGCCAGGCTGAAACGGCTGAGGCGCCGGCTGTCCCGGCGGTCGGCGCCGACGGCATCG
Organism: Pseudomonas tolaasii NCPPB 2192; assembly: GCF_002813445.1. Taxonomy (NCBI): domain Bacteria; kingdom Pseudomonadati; phylum Pseudomonadota; class Gammaproteobacteria; order Pseudomonadales; family Pseudomonadaceae; genus Pseudomonas; species Pseudomonas tolaasii. The sequence continues at coordinate 6,277,665 of NZ_PHHD01000001.1, read as the reverse complement.
CTGTCGAAGCCATCGTCCTGCTGGCCGGATAAAGACAGGCGCAAGTCGCCGGTCTCCCAGCCCACCCCCTGGCTGGCATAGAAGTCGTTGATCCCGCGTGCACCACGGATGACTTTCACCCGCGAGCCCTGGCTGTTGGCCGGCGAGCGCGTGAGGATGTTGACCACCGCCATCAACGCATTGGCGCCATAGCTGACGGTGTTGGGGCCGCGGAATACTTCGATGCGCTCGATATCCTCCATGGCCACCGGAATGTCGCTCCAGTCCACGGTCGCCAGGCCCGCGCGGTACACCGAGCGTCCGTCGATCAACACCTGCATGCGCCGCGCATCGCTGGCGCTGGTGCCATGGTAGTTCACCGCCGCCTGGTTGCCCGTGGTGTAGCCGACCATCATTCCCGGCACCAGCCGCAGCAGCTCGGCGATATCCCGCGCGCCGCTGGCCTTGATCAATTCGCTGTCGATCACCGTCATGCTGCCGGGCACGGCGGCGGCCGATTGCTTCAGGCGCGTAGCGGTCAGCACTTGCGGCAGCGGCTGGCTGTCGAGAAACAGGTCGTCGGACAGGGCTGGTGCACTGCACAACAGCATCAGCCAAAGGGATGAACGGGGAGGAGGGCCCAAATACACGGCACGGCCTTGATAATTGCGGATAGCCGCCCATGTTAACCGAGGCGCGGCCATTTGCCAGTCGCCGGACTTGCGATTGCGTCACACAAACGTGGCATTTTCCGACAAACGTGTGAATTGACACGGGGGCTGGCCGCAAGCGGGTCGGCCCGTATAATGCCGCCATCGCCACTGGTATGGATTAACGGATTGCATATGACTGAACAGCGCCCAATTGCGGTCCTGGGAGGCGGAAGTTTTGGTACCGCCGTGGCAAACCTGCTGGCCGAGAATGGCCACGCGGTGCGCCAGTGGATGCGTGATCCCGAGCAGGCCGAGGCCATTCGCGTCCACCGGGAAAACCCGCGTTACCTCAAAGGCATCAAAATTCACCCGGCGGTCGAGCCGGTGACCGACTTGCTGGAAACACTCAATGCCTGCGACCTGTGCTTCGTCGCGCTGCCGTCCAGCGCCTTGCGTTCGGTGCTGGCACCCCACGCCGAGCGCCTGGCGGGCAAGCTGCTGGTCAGCCTGACCAAGGGCATCGAAGCGCAGACCTTCAAGCTGATGAGCGAAATCCTCGAGGAAATCGCCCCGCAAGCGCGCATCGGCGTGCTGTCCGGGCCGAACCTGGCGCGCGAAGTGGCCGAGCACGCGCTGACCGCCACCGTGGTCGCCAGCGAAGACGAGGAACTCTGCGAACGTGTCCAGGCCGTGCTGCATGGCCGCACATTTCGCGTGTATGCCAGTGGCGACCGCTTCGGTGTGGAGCTGGGCGGCGCGCTGAAAAACGTCTACGCGATCATTGCCGGCATGGCCGTGGCGCTGGGCATGGGCGAAAACACCAAGAGCATGCTGATCACCCGCGCGCTGGCCGAGATGACCCGTTTTGCGGTGAACCAGGGCGCCAACCCGATGACCTTCCTCGGGTTGGCCGGTGTGGGCGACTTGATCGTCACCTGCTCCTCGCCCAAAAGCCGCAATTATCAGGTCGGTTTCGCCCTCGGGCAGGGCTTGACCCTGGACGACGCCGTCACGCGCCTGGGCGAAGTGGCCGAAGGCGTCAATACGCTTAAAGTGCTGAAGGCCAAGGCTCAGGAAGTGGGCGTGTACATGCCGCTGGTGGCCGGGCTGCACGCGATCCTGTTTGAAGGGCGCACCTTGAATCAGGTGATCGAGCTGCTGATGCGCGCCGAGCCGAAAACCGATGTCGACTTTATTTCCACCAGTGGTTTCAACTGAGGAACGCGTCATGAACGATCCGAAAGCAGCCCCCCAATACGAGTCCATCCTGCTGCGCATTCTGTGGATGCTGGTGTTTGCCCTGGTGTGGCAAGTGGCGCAGTTCCTGCTCGGCGCGCTGGTGGTGGTGCAATTGATTTACCGCCTGATCTACAGCGCACCGAACCTGGGGCTGATGAATTTCGGCGACAGCCTCAGCCAGTTTCTTGCCCAGATCGGCCGTTTCGGCAGCTTCCATACCGAGCAAAAACCCTGGCCGTTCGCCGATTGGCCGGCGCCGCGCGCACCCGACGGCGAAGCCGCCCACAGCGTGCCGCCGGCGCCGCACCCGGTGCGCGATGAGGAGCCGAAGCTGTGAAGCTATGGATTTTGCGCCACGGTGAAGCCGAAGCGCATGCGCGCACCGATGCCGAACGCAACCTGACCGAGCATGGTCGCGGCGAAGTGTTGCGCAGCGCGGCGCATCTGATCGGGCAGCCCATCGCCGCCATCATCGCCAGCCCGTATGTGCGGGCGCAGCAAACCGCACACCTGGTGCGCGACGCGCTGGGCTTCGAGCCGCAAATCCGCACGGTGCCGTGGCTGACGCCGGAAGGCAACCCGTTGCAGGTGCTGGAAAAGCTCGACACCGACGACAACGTGCTGCTGGTCAGCCACCAGCCTTTGGTCGGCAGCCTGATCAGCTTTTTGCAGCATGGCCATCAGCGCCAGCCGCAGCCGATGCACACCGCCAGCCTGGCGGAACTGGAAGGGGACTTTCCGCTGGCGGGGCTGATGAGCCTGGTCAGTGTGAAGAATCCGTAGGACGCATCGGCGCTTTTTTGTGTGCTATATAGTCAACCAAGCAAGTGCTTGGTTGGCTATCATCGGATCACAAAGGAGCGCGTCCCATGTCTGTCGCTTTTCGTTTGCCGTTGCAGGTCTTCTTCGAACGTGAAGCGCGGCACCCGCGCAAACCCTTTCTGGTACAGCCCCTGGGTGGCAGCGAAGTGCAGACCCTCACCTGGGAAGACGTCGGCCAGCAGGCCCGCCGCGCCGCACACTGGCTGCGCGCCCGGGAGTTGCCCCAGGGCTCGCACATTGCACTGATCTCCAAAAACTGCGCGCACTGGATCATCGCCGACCTCGCGATCTGGATGGCCGGGTATGTCTCGGTGCCGCTGTACCCGAACCTGACGGCCGACTCCGTGAGCCATGTGCTGACCCATTCCGAGGCCGCGCTGGTGCTGATCGGCAAGCTGGACGACTGGCCGGCGATGGCGCCGGGTATCCCCAGCGGGCTGCCGACCATCAGCCTGCCGCTGTGCCCGGCCGGGCCGTTCGATTTCAGCTGGGCCGACCTGCAAACCTGCTCGCCGATTCAGGACAACCCTGCGCCAGAGGCCGCGAGCCTGGCCACCATCGTCTACACCTCCGGCACTACGGGCTTGCCCAAAGGCGTGATGCAAACCTTTGGCGCCCTGGGGTTTGCCGCCACGCGCGGTACCGAGCTGTTCGGGTTGGGGGAGGGCGACCGGTTGCTGTCCTACCTGCCGCTGTGCCATGTGGCAGAGCGAATGTTTGTGGAGCTGGCCTCGATCTACACCGGGCAAACCGTGTTTTTTGCCGACAGCCTCGACACCTTTCTTGCCGACTTGCGCCGCGCACGACCCACGGCGCTGTTTGGCGTGCCGCGAATCTGGACCCGGTTCCAGATGGGCGTTTACGCCAAAATCCCGCAACAGCGCCTGGAGATGCTGCTGCGCCTGCCGTTTATCGGCAAGCGCGTGGGCCGTAAAGTTCTCGCGGGTTTGGGGCTGGATGAGCTGCGCATTGCACTGTCGGGCGCGGCGCCGGTGCCGGAAGCCCTGCTGTGCTGGTATCAGCGCCTGGGCCTGGACGTGCTGGAGGTGTATGGCATGACCGAAGCCTGCGGATATTCCCACGTGTCGCGCCCGGGCCAGCAAACCCTTGGCTGGATCGGCTTGCCGTGCCCTGGCGTTGAAGTGCGTATAGCGGCGAGTGGCGAAGTGCAGGTGCGCAGCGGCGCGACCATGCTGGGCTACTTCAAGGACCCGCAGAAAACCGCCGAGGCCCTGACCGAAGACGGCTTTTTGCGCACGGGCGACAAGGGCGAGCAGGCCGCTGATGGCCGTTTGCGCCTGACCGGGCGCCTCAAGGAAATTTTCAAAACCAGCAAGGGCAAATACGTCGCCCCGGCGCCGATCGAGAATCGCCTGGCCGAGCATGCGCGCATCGAACAGGTGTGCGTGGTGGGTGATGGCCTCACCGCACCCATGGCGCTGTGCGTGCTGTCGGCGGGTGAACAGGACCGTGACGCGCTGGGCGCCAGCCTTGAACGCTGGCTGGAGCAGGTCAACGGCGGGCTGGATAAACATGAACGTTTGCGTCAGTTGGTGGTGGTCAAAGACAGCTGGGCGGTGGACAACGGCTTCCTGACGCCGACATTGAAGATCAAGCGCAACGTCATCGAGTCGACCTACGGCGCACAGTTTCAAGCCTGGAGCGCGCGCAATGAATCCATTCTGTGGCAGGATTAGGGCCGTAATAAAACCAATAAGGACAATTGCATGAGCCTGTGGCGCACCCAACCGAATATCGAGCAACTCAACGCGATCCAGAAAAACACCATCGGTGAATTGCTGGATATCCGCTTCGAAAGCTTTGACGACGAATCCCTCACCGCCAGCATGGTGGTTGACCATCGCACCCATCAGCCCTACGGCCTGCTGCACGGCGGCGCGTCGGTGGTGCTGGCCGAGAGCGTGGGGTCCATGGCGGCCTATCTGTGCATCGATGCCAGCAAGTTCTATTGTGTGGGCCTTGAGGTCAACGCCAACCACCTGCGCGGCGTACGCAGCGGACGGGTGACGGCGGTGGCGCGGGCGATTCATATCGGGCGCACCACGCAGGTGTGGGACATTCGCCTGACCAGCGATGACGGCAAGGCCAGCTGCGTGTCGCGTCTGACCATGGCCGTGGTGCCGCTGGGTGAAACGCCGCCGGCGCGATAGGCATGGCGTGAGTGTCATCATTCCTGGCAGTTACAGTCATTGCTGAGCTGCCCGGGGCTGGTGACAATCAGCTTCTGTTTTTGTTGATGGATCCGGTATGTCGCAGCACGTGTTTTTTGCCCACGCCAATGGCTTCCCTTCGGCCACCTACGGCAAGTTGTTTGCCGCCCTGGCCCCGGAATACGCAGTGGCTCACCTGCCGCAGCACGGTCACGACCCCAGGTTTCCGGTGGACGATAACTGGCAGAACCTGGTGGACGAGTTGATCCACCACCTGGAGCAACAGCCCGAACCGGTGTGGGGCGTGGGCCATTCCCTCGGTGGCGTGTTGCATTTGCACGCGGCCATGCGTTGCCCGCAGTTGTACCGCGGTGTGGTGATGCTGGACTCGCCGGTGCTGACCCGCGCCGACCGCTGGGTGATCCGTGCGGCCAAACGCTTCGGTTTTATCGACCGCCTTACGCCAGCCGGGCGTACTTTGGGACGTCGTGAAGAATTCACCGACCTGGCCAGCGCGCGCAGTTATTTCGCCGGCAAAACCCTGTTTCGCGGGTTCGACCCGGAATGTTTTGATGCTTACTTGCAACACGGCCTGCATCAAGTGGGCGACCGCTTGCGCCTGCGTTTTGATCCGGCCACCGAAATCAGCATCTACCGGGGCGTGCCTCACACCAGCCCGGGCCAGGTGCGCCAGTTGAAAGTGCCGCTGGCAGTGGTGCGCGGTCGCCAGAGCCGGGTGGTGATGCGTCACCACGCCAGCGGCGTCGACCGCCTGCCCATGGGTGAAATGCTCACCATGCCCGGCGGCCACATGTTTCCCCTTGAGCGCCCGCAGGACACCGCGACCTTGATCAAAAACCTGTTTTCCCGCTGGGAAGCCCGCGAGCGCAGTTGCGCATGAGTACGCCGGTCGAGGAAGTGCGCCTGAGCCTGCCGCACATCGAGCTGGCAGCCCACCTGTTTGGGCCGGAGGACGGTTTGCCGGTGATCGCCCTGCATGGCTGGCTGGACAATGCCAACAGCTTCGCGCGGCTGGCGCCCAAGCTTGAAGGGTTGCGCATTGTCGCCCTGGACATGGCCGGGCACGGGCATTCTGCGCATCGTCCTGTAGGTGCCGGTTATGCGTTGTGGGATTACGTGCACGATGTGTTGCAAGTCGCCGAACAGCTGGGTTGGAAACGTTTTGCATTACTTGGCCATTCCCTCGGCGCGATCGTTTCTCTGGTGCTGGCGGGGGCCTTGCCGGAGCGGGTCACGCACCTCGGTTTGATCGATGGCGTGATCCCGCCGACCGCCAGCGGCGAGAATGCCGCCGAGCGTTTGGGCATGGCGTTGCAGGCGCAATTGAACCTGCGCGACAAGAGCAAACCGGTCTACACCACCCTGGATCGCGCGGTCGAAGCACGCATGAAAGGCGTGGTGGCCGTGAGCCGCGAAGCCGCCGAACTGCTGGCCCAGCGCGGTTTGATGCCGGTGCCGGGCGGTTACACCTGGCGCTCGGACAGCCGCCTGACCCTGGCCTCGCCGATGCGTCTGACCGACGAACAGGCGATGGCTTTCGTGAAGCGCGTGGGGTGCCCTGCGCAATTGGTGGTTGCGGCTGACGGCATGCTGGCGAAACATTCCGAATTGCTTTCTCAGCTACCCTTTACGGTGACCACGCTGCCCGGCGGCCATCATTTACACCTGAATGACGAGCCCGGTGCCGCTCTTGTTGCAGACTGTTTCAATCGGTTCTTCTCCACGCCTTGACTTGGCGGGGTCAACTGCCGAGGCTGGGCGGATTGAAAGGGAGTCAACCATGAACCATCTTGAAACTGCTGCGACCTCCAATGGCCAGGGCTCATCCATCCGATGAGCCTGCGTAAAGGCTGTATACGTGCCCTCGGGCTGTGCTGTTTCAGCCCGTTGGTGTTCGCCGCCGACGTGCCGGGCAGCCAGGATTTGCCGGCCGTTTCCCGCCAGGTCGACGCGCAGATTGTCGATTACCGGCCCGCTGAAGAAAAAGAACGCATCTACCCCATGGGCGCGATCCGCAAGATCAGCGGTCAACTACGCTATGAAGGCCAGGCCACAGCCCGCGGCCAGGCCACAGCCATTACCTACGAACTGCCGCCCGAGCACACTTCCAGCGCGGCCTTTACCGCGACCCGCGAAGCCTTGCAGGCCAAGGGCGCGCAGCTGTTGTTCTGGTGCCAGGCCCGCGATTGCGGCGAGAGCAGCCTGTGGGCCAATGAAGTGTTCGGCAACGCCAAGCTGGTCGGTGCCGACGGCCAGCAGGAATACCTGTTGTTGCGCCTGGCTGCACCGCAGGACAACACTCTGGTGGCGTTGTACGGCATCACCCGAGGCAACCGTCGCGCGTACCTGCATGTGGAGCAACTGGATGCCGGCGCACCACTGGGCGAGTTGCTGCCGACGTCGGCGACCTTGCTGCGTGAATTGAAAAGCACTGGAGAGCTGGACTTCCCAGCACTCAACCGTGAACCCGACGCCACCTGGCTGACCCTGATTTCCCGCGGGCTCAACCTTGACGCCACCTTACGCGTCAGCCTGACCGGCACCACCGCCGAAGCCTGGCGTCAGGGCCTGATCGACAGTGGCGTACGCGCTGCGCGCCTGGAAACCGGCACCGATACCGCCAAAGGCCTGCACCTGCATCTGATACGCTAGGCGTCACTGGGCGAACGGACCCGCGCCGTTCGCCTAAGCTCTCTTCCTACAGCCTTTTTTCGAGATACCCGATGCTCAATAACGATCGCCTGCTGGTGCAAATCCTGCTGCTGGTGCTGTTCGGTGCCAGCTTCTGGGTGATGGCGCCGTTCTGGTCGGCGCTGTTCTGGGGCGCGGTGCTGGCGTTTGCCAGCTGGCCGCTGATGCGTTTGCTCACCCGCTGGCTCGGCGGCCGGGAATCCCTGGCGGCGGGCATCCTGACGTTGGGCTGGATGTTGCTGGTGGCGGTGCCGCTGGTGTGGCTGGGTTTCAACCTGGCCGACCACGTGCGTGATGCCGTGGGCCTGATCAAGGATATTCAGGTGGACGGCTTGCCGGCCGCGCCGACCTGGCTGGGTTCGATCCCGTTCGTCGGCGAGCGGCTGGTGGCAACCTGGGACAGCATCGACCAACAGGGCGCGGCGCTGATGGTCAGCATCAAGCCGTACCTGGGGCAGGTGGGGAACTGGCTGCTGGCGCGCAGTGCGCAAATCGGCGGCGGCATTCTCGAACTGACCCTGAGCCTGGTGTTCGTGTTTTTCTTCTACCGTGACGGCCCGCGCCTGGCGACCTTTGTGCACCGCCTGCTCGAACGCCTGATCGGCGATCGCGCCGGTTACTACATCGAACTGGTGGCCGGCACCGTGCAACGGGTGGTCAACGGCGTGATCGGCACCGCCGCCGCCCAGGCCTTGCTGGCGCTGATCGGCTTCCTGATCGCGGGCGTGCCGGGCGCGCTGGTGTTGGGCATCGTCACCTTCCTGCTCAGCCTGATCCCGATGGGCCCGCCGCTGGTGTGGATCCCGGCCACGGCGTGGCTGGCGTGGAAGGGCGATTACACCTACGCGGTATTCCTGGGTATCTGGGGGACGTTCATCATCAGCGGCGTGGACAACGTGCTCAAACCGTACCTGATCAGCCGGGGCGGCAACCTGCCGCTGGTGATCGTGCTGCTGGGCGTGTTCGGCGGCTTGATCGCCTTCGGCTTTATCGGCCTGTTTATCGGCCCGACCTTGCTGGCGGTGGCCTACAGCCTGCTGACGGACTGGAGCGCTACCCAGGCGCAAGCGCGCCGCGAAGACAAACCGATCTAGCTGATCGATGGCGATCATTGTGGGAGCTGGCTTGCCTGCTCCCACATGGGGCCGTGCCAGCCCATTAGGTCCTCGGCAACCACATCACGGCGGTCAACCCGCCGCCCGGGGTGTCTTCCAGACTGAGGTGGCCGCCGAGGCGTTCTACCGCCTCTTTGGAAATCGTCATGCCCAGGCCGACGCCGCCGGAGTTGCGGTTGCGCGAGCCTTCCAGGCGGAAAAACGGTTCGAACACTGCCTCGCGTTTATCCGCTGCGATTCCCGGGCCATGGTCGATCACGCGAATCACCAGGGCGCCCCGGCTGTCGGCCAGTTCCACGCGCGCCGTACCGGCATAACGCAGGGCATTGTCGATCAGGTTGTTAAGGCACGAGCGCAGCGCCATCGGCTGCACCTGTAAAGGCGCGCAGGTGCCGGAGAACTGCACGTCGGAGCCCTGGTCCTGGGCGTTTTCGCTCAACGATTCCACCAGCGCCTGCACGTCGAGCCAGTGCCGGGTTTCGCTGGTGCGCTGCTCGTGCAGGTAGCTCAGGGTGGCGTCGAGCATGCCGATCATGTCGTCGAGGTCCTGGCGCATCTGGCCTTGCAGCCTGGTGTCCTCAATCTGTTCCAGGCGCAACTTAAGGCGTGACAGCGGGGTGCGCAGGTCATGGGAAACCGCGCCAAGCATGCGTGCACGCTGGCTGACCTGTTCACGGATGCGCTTTTGCATCAGATTGAAAGTGGACGCTGCCTGGCGTGCCTCGCGAGGCCCGGACTCATTGAGGGGCGGGCTGTCGAGGTCGACGCTCAAGCGCTCGGCGGCGGCGCTGAGGCGCTGAATCGGCCGGCTGAGCAACTTGGCGCCGTACCAGGCCGCAATGATCAGCGAAATAAATTGAAAGGTCAGGGGCACTACCGGCCCGCCAAACCAGGGGCGCGGGTGTTTTTTGTGCAGCGGGGTGAAGCTGCCGTCGGCTTGCTGCACGAACATTTTGCCCGGTGGCGGTGGTGTCGGCCCGTAGTGGTGAAACCAGAAGATCGCCAGTACGTGGGCCAGCACAATGGCGACCAGCAATACGCCGAACAGCCTGCCGAACAGCGTATTGAACGCGTTGCGCATCAGCCGATATCCCGGGCGTCGAACAGGTAGCCCTCGCCACGTACGGTTTTGATCAACTGCGGGGCTTTCGGGTCATCGCCCAGCTTCTGGCGCAGCCGCGAGACCAGCAAGTCAATGCTGCGATCAAAGGCCTCAATGGAGCGGCCACGGGCGGCATCGAGCAATTGCTCACGGCTCAGCACGCGGCGCGGACGTTCGATAAACACCCACAGCAAGCGGAATTCGGCGTTGGACAATGGCACCACCAGGCCGTCATCGGCGACCAATTGGCGCAGCACGCTGTTGAGGCGCCAGTTGTCGAAGCGGATGTTGGCGCGCTGCTCGGTGCGGTCATCGCGCACCCGGCGCAGGATGGTCTGGATGCGGGCCACCAGCTCGCGCGGCTCGAAGGGCTTGGACATGTAGTCGTCGGCGCCCAGTTCCAGGCCGATGATGCGGTCGGTGGGTTCGCAGCGGGCGGTGAGCATCAGGATCGGGATGTCCGATTCGCCGCGCAGCCAGCGGCACAACGACAGGCCGTCTTCGCCCGGCAGCATCAGGTCGAGCACCACCACGTCAAAAGTTTCCGCCTGCATGGCGGCACGCATCGCGGCGCCGTCGGTGACGCCCACGGCCAGGATATTGAAACGCGCCAGGTAATCGATCAGCAGTTCGCGGATCGGCACGTCGTCATCGACGATCAGCGCGCGGGTGTTCCAGCGCTTTTCATCGGCGATCACCGCGCCTTTTTGCTCGTCGTTCACGGAGACTGAAGAAGTATGCATAGTGCGATCATCTGCCTGGTTGTTGCTGTCAGCATAGGCGCCCAGCCCCATGGCTGGAAGTGCTGGACGGTCGGTCATGTGCGCGAGGCTAGCGGCGGGGCGTGTTGAGGGCATGTCGTGAATGTATCGCTCTGGATACAATGGGCCGAAATGGCCGCCACAGGGCGGTCTGTGAGTATTTACCGATCATCGGATCCCGCAAGGCCGCTGCTTGCGCTACAATCCGCGCCGATTTCGACTTGCCTGAGAGCCCATTCCAATGTCCGTCTGCCAGACTCCTATCATCGTCGCCCTGGATTACCCCACTCGTGACGCCGCACTGAAGCTGGCTGACCAGTTGGACCCCAAGCTTTGCCGGGTCAAGGTCGGCAAGGAATTGTTCACCAGCTGCGCCGCGGAAATCGTCGGCACCCTGCGTGACAAGGGCTTTGAAGTATTCCTCGACCTGAAATTCCACGACATCCCCAACACCACCGCCATGGCGGTCAAGGCGGCGGCCGAGATGGGTGTGTGGATGGTCAATGTGCACTGCTCCGGCGGCCTGCGCATGATGAGCGCCTGCCGTGAAGTGCTGGAACAACGCAGCGGCCCCAAACCGCTGCTGATCGGCGTGACCGTGCTGACCAGCATGGAACGCGAAGACCTGGCCGGCATCGGCCTGGATATCGAGCCTCAGGAACAAGTGCTGCGCCTGGCTGCACTGGCCCAGAAAGCTGGCCTGGATGGCCTGGTGTGCTCCGCACTGGAAGCCCAGGCCCTGAAGACGGCGCACCCGTCGCTGCAACTGGTGACCCCGGGGATTCGCCCGGCCGGCAGTGCCCAGGATGACCAACGCCGCATTCTGACCCCGCGTCAGGCACTGGATGCAGGTTCCGATTACCTGGTGATTGGTCGCCCGATCAGCCAGGCGGCCGATCCGGCCAAGGCCTTGGCGGCAGTGGTTGCCGAAATCGCCTGAAAATGTGGGAGCTGGCTTGCCTGCGATGCAGGCAACTCGGTCTTTCTGTAATACCGAGTTGAAGCTATCGCAGGCAAGCCAGCTCCCACATTGATGTGTGCATGAATCCGGTCAGCTGACCTTCAGCACCAACTTCCCGAAGTTCTCGCCGTTGAACAGCTTCATCAGCGTCTCCGGGAACGTCTCCAACCCCTCCACGATATCTTCCTTGCTCTTGAGCTTGCCTTGCGCCATCCAGCCGGCCATTTCCTGCCCGGCGGCAGCGAAGTTCGCTGCGTGGTCCATCACCACAAAACCTTCCATACGGGCGCGATTGACCAGCAACGACAAGTAGTTGGCCGGGCCTTTCACCGCTTCCTTGTTGTTGTACTGGCTGATTGCGCCGCAAATCACCACCCGCGCCTTCAGCGCCAGGCGGCTGAGCACGGCGTCGAGAATGTCCCCGCCGACGTTATCGAAATACACATCCACGCCTTTGGGGCATTCGCGCTTGAGGGCGGCGGGCACGTCTTCGCTTTTGTAGTCGATGGCGGCGTCGAAACCCAGCTCATCCACCAGGAATTTGCACTTGTCGGCGCCGCCGGCAATGCCGACCACCCGGCAGCCTTTGATTTTGGCGATCTGCCCGGCAATGCTGCCCACCGCGCCGGCTGCGCCGGAAATCACCACGGTCTCGCCAGCCTTTGGCGCGCCGGTATCGAGCAGGGCGAAGTAGGCGGTCATGCCGGTCATACCCAGTGCGGAAAGGTAGCGCGGCAGCGGCGCCAGTTTCGGATCGACCTTGTAGAAACCGCGCGGCTCACCGAGGAAGTAATCCTGCACGCCCAGGGCGCCATTGACGTAGTCCCCAACGGCAAATTTCGGGTTGTTGGAAGCGATCACTTTGCCCACGCCCAGCGCGCGCATCACTTCGCCAAGGCCGACTGGCGGAATGTAGGATTTGCCTTCGTTCATCCAGCCGCGCATGGCCGGGTCGAGGGACAGGTATTCGTTGTGCACCAGCACCTGGCCGTCGCCGGGCGTGCCCACCGGCACCTCCTGATAGGTGAAGGTCTCCCGCGTGGCCGCGCCGACCGGACGTTTGGCGAGCAGGAATTGGCGGTTGGTCTGGGAGGTCATGGCAGAGGCTCTGTTGGAAGTGAGCCTTGAGTGATAGACCCTCACGGGCATGCAGGCAAGGTTGTGCCAGAGTGCGAATGCTCGTTGATAGGTGGGGTTGATAGTTGGCCCAGGCGCTTTATCACTGCCATTCATGCAACACCAACCGGCCTTCTGATAGTGCTGCCCCGGCCTGCCTGCCGTTGGCTAGACTCGAGCCACGGTTATTTCTTGCATAGGACATCCCCATGAGCATGACGTTTTCCGGCCAGGTCGCCCTGGTGACCGGCGCCGCCGCCGGTATTGGCCGCGCCACCGCGCTGGCGTTCGCCGCTGAAGGCTTGAAAGTAGTGGTTGCCGACCTGGATGTGGCGGGCGGCGAGGGCACCGTCGCGCTTATCCGGCAAGCCGGGGGCGAGGCGCTGTTCGTGCGCTGCAACGTCACGCTGGAAGCCGATGTGCAGCAATTGATGGCGCAGACCGTCGCCGCCTATGGCCGCCTTGACTATGCCTTCAACAATGCCGGTATCGAGATCGAGAAGGGCAAGCTGGCCGACGGCAGCCTGGACGAGTTCGACGCGATCATGGGGGTCAACGTCAAGGGCGTGTGGCTGTGCATGAAGCACCAATTGCCGCTGTTGCTGGCTCAGGGCGGCGGGGCGATCGTCAACACCGCGTCGGTAGCCGGATTGGGAGCGGCGCCGAAAATGAGCATTTATGCCGCCTCCAAGCATGCGGTGATCGGCTTGACCAAATCGGCGGCGATTGAATACGCCAAGAAAAAAATCCGCGTCAACGCCGTGTGCCCTGCGGTCATCGACACCGACATGTTCCGCCGCGCCTATGAAGCCGACCCGCGCAAAGCCGAGTTTGCGGCGGCCATGCACCCGGTCGGGCGTATCGGTAAGGTCGAGGAAATCGCCAGTGCCGTGTTGTATCTGTGCAGCGACGGCGCTGCGTTTACTACGGGCCAGGCGCTGGCGGTGGACGGTGGTGCAACGGCTATCTAGGAACGCGTGCCGTGCCCCATTCGAAAAGGGTGGGGTGCGCTGTGGGGCGTTTCCAGGGCTGGCACAAGGCCTCGTCAGAATGTGTATCAGCAGGTAAATAAGTTAATAAAATCAATACTTTAATAAATCTTGGCGGGCGGCTGAATCGTGCTTCTGTGATTAACTGTTTGCGGTTGAATAACAGACAGTTGAAGTGAGTGGCTCATGGATTTAGGGATCGATCGACAAGCCCTTGTACCGGTGGTGCAGCAAATCGTCAGCGCAGTGGCGCAGTGGATCCGCAACAGCGGGGCCGGGCCCGGCACGCGCCTGCCGTCCATCCGGCAATTGGCCCTCGACAACCTGCTGAGCCAGTCCAGCGTGGTCGAGGCGTTCGAGCGAATGGTGGCCCAGGGCGTGCTCGAGTCCAAGCATGGCGCGGGTTTTGTGGTGGCCCAGCCTCCGGTCTTTCAGGAAAGCCAGTGGTACGAGGGCGCAGAGCTTGGGTGGGGCGCGTACCTCGACAGCCCGCTGGGCGAGTTGAAGCTCGGGTGTGGCTGGTTGCCGGACGCCTGGCGCGAGAGTGATGACATCTGCTACGCGATCCGCGAAATCAGCCGCACCGACACCGCCGCGCTTTTCAGCTACAGCACGCCACTCGGCTTGCCGGCCTTGCGCGAGCAACTGCTCAAGCGGCTGGCACGAATTGACGTGACGGCCAGCCTTGACCGCATCCTCACCACTCATGGCGCCAGCCACGCGCAGGACCTGCTGATACGCACCTTGCTCAAGGCCGGCGATACGGTGGTGGTTGAAACGCCGGGGTATGCCAACCTCTATCGTCAACTGGAGCGTCACGGCGTCGCCCTGCTTGAGGTGCCGCGCACGCCCACCGGTCCGGATATCCAGGTGCTGGAAACCCTGCTGCAACAGCATCGTCCCAAGTGCCTGTTTATCACCAGCGTGTATCACAACCCCACCGGCAGCAGCCTTTGCCAGTCGGTGGCCGAGCGGCTGTTGCAACTGGCGGGCAGCGAAGATTTCCTGATCATTGAGGAGGACGTCTACGGCGACCTGCAGCAGGCCAATTGCACGCGGCTGGCGGCGCTGCCCCATGAGGGCCGGGTGATCTACGTGTCCAGTTTCTCCAAAACCCTCAGCAGCGCCTTACGAGTGGGTTACCTCTGCGCGAGTGCTTCGATCATTGCGCAATTGGCCAGCCTCAAAACGCTGACCGGCATCGGTACTTCACGGTTTGCCGAAGCGGTGGTGGCCACGCTGCTGGCCAATGGCACTTACCGCAAGTGGGTGCAACGCCTGCGCAAGCGCTTGCATACACAAATGGCCGCCACGTTGCAGGTGTTGGAGGACGAGGAGTGGGACGTGTTCGCCGTGCCCGCCGGAGGCATGTTCGTATGGGCGCGGCCAGGCGTGGGCGATGGCTTCCGCTTGCAGGCCTGCGCGCGCAGGCTGAGTGTGCTGTTATCACCCGGCGGGCTGTTCAGCCCGAGAGGCGAGCACAGTGACTGGTTGCGCATCAATGTGGCCTATGCTGATGATCAGCGGGCGCTGGCGTTGTTTCGCGCCATGGGGCCTGCCAGATCGACCTCTACCATTCTGAAAACGACGAGCATGTAGCTTTTTGCCATTATTGTGGCGCCAATCTCTTGTGTCGGTGGCGCGCGGTTGCGAATCTCGCTGCATGAAAACCGGGCTCGCTGGCATTCGCCACTGCAAGAGGATGACCGCGCAATGATTTCGGCCGTGCAACGACGTTTTGCCAACCTTGGTATGGCGAAAAAACTGGGCTTGGGCTTCCTTCTGGTGCTGCTGCTCACGGCGTTGGTGGCGGCCATTGGCGTGTGGTCCCTGCAAACCGTTGGCCAGCGGTTCGAGGGCCTCAAGGCGATGTCCTCGCTCAACAGCGGCCTGCTCAAGGTGCGCTTGATCGAGCAGGATTACGCGCTGCACGCCGACCCCAAGTCCGTCGATGCCCTGCATGAAAGCGTGGATGCCCTCGCGGCGCTGGCGGCTACGCTCAAGGCTCAGTCTGCCGCCAACGTGCCGGTGATGACTGACGTTGAACACGCGCTGGCGGCGTACCGCAAGGCGTTCGACGAGTTTGTCGAGTTGACTCAAACCAAAGACCTCGCGCTGGAAATGGCCAGTTGGTCTGTGTCCAGCGTGGCCAATAACCTTGACGTGCTGCAGGCGGGTCTGGCCGACGACGGCGGTTATGGCCTCAAGGAAAGCCAGGGTAAAGACGGCGCCGAGTTTATCGAGCAGGCCGGGCAGGTCAGCCAGGTGTCGCGCCTGATGTTGCAGGCCATGAACGAAGCGCGGGTGCGCCTGGATCAGAGCCGCAAGGCCGATGCGGACAACGCCGAACAGGGCAAGATCGAACAGGCCGACCAGGCGCTCGCGCAGGTCGAACAATTGAAAACCGCGGTCAAGGATGCGGGTTATCAGACTGTGCTCAATGAGGTGGCCGGGCATATTGCCTCGTTCAGCGAAAAGCTCGGCGAATACACCGGGCTGCTGGCGCAGGAAAAGGTCGTCTACAAGCAGTTGCATGACCGCGCCGATGAGGTGGTCAGCCGGGTCGACCAGGCGTATGCCGCCGAAGACGACTCGATGCAGGCGCAATTGAAGAAAAGCGCGCTGCTGATTATCGGCTCGTCCGCCCTGGCGCTGCTGGTGGGGTTGATTGCGGCGTGGGTGATCACCCGGCTGATCGTTGCGCCCCTGCGCAGCGTGATTGCCGTGGCGCAACAGATTGCTTCCGGCGACCTGAGCGGGCGCATGGAGGTCAACCGTCGTGATGAAATCGGCCAGTTGATGCAAGCCATGCAGCAGATGGGCAATGGCCTGAGCCATATGGTCAGCGGGCTGCAGGCGGGCATCGAGCAATTGGCCAGCTCGGCGCAATCGTTGTCAGGGGTGACTGAGCAGACCAACGTCGAAGTCAGCAGCCAGAAAGAAGAAACCGAACAAGTCGCCACGGCCATGAATCAGATGACCGCCACCGTTCACGACGTGGCCCGCAACGCCGAAGAGGCCGCGCAGGCCGCGCAGACTGCCGACGACAAGGTCGACAGCGGCCAGCAGGTGGTGCGTCAGAGCCTGCAGCGCATTGAGCTGCTGGCGGCCTCCAGCACCAGTGCAAGCGCGAGCATCGAAAGCCTCAGCGCGGAAATTCAGCACATCGGCACCGTATTGAGTGTGATCAAAAGTGTGGCCGAACAGACCAACTTGCTGGCGCTCAATGCGGCGATTGAGGCGGCCCGCGCGGGCGAGCAAGGCCGGGGCTTTGCGGTGGTGGCCGATGAGGTGCGGGCGCTGGCCAAGCGTACGCAACAATCCACGGAAGAGATCGAGCGCCTGGTCAGCACTTTGCGCAATGCCGCGCATTCCTCTGTCCAGCAGATCCAGCAAAGCGGCGAGCTGGTGAAACTGGCGGTGAGCGACGCGCTGGAAACGGAAAGCGCGTTGGGCAGCATCGCAGCGGCCGTGTCGTTGATTCAGCAAATGAACCAGCAAATCGCGGCCGCGGCCGAAGAGCAAAGCTCGGTGGCCGAAGAGATCAACCGCAGTGTCACCAGTATCCGGGCGAGTGCCGATCAGTCGGCGTTGAGCATGCAGGGTAACGCCGCGTCGAGTATTCAACTGGCGCAGTTGGGGGCGGAACTGAAGGGGATGGTGAGGCACTTTCGCCTGTAATCGCCGCTTGAAGGCGGCGCTCACAGGCGAAAGCGTCAGGCGTTGTTGGCGAGGAAGGTCAGCAGCGCTTCGTTGACGAAGTCCGGGTTCTCACGGGCGGAAATATGCCCGGCTTCGGGGATCAGGATCAGGCTGCAGCCAATCAATTCGGCCATTTCCCGGGATTCGGCGGGCGGACGGGGTTTGTCTTGCTCGCCGCACATGACCAGTGTGGTATCGGCATCCAGGCGTGGCAGTTGGTCCAGAATGTCGGCGCGGCTGAAGATGATGCGGCCCAGCGGCACGATGCTGTTCAGCAGGCGTTCCCGGGAAAAACCCTGCAAGGCTTTGCGGTAGTCCTGGTACAGCGCGGATTCGCGGTCGATGCCGGGACGGAAGAAGATCGGCGCGACCACATCCAGCAACGGCTCGGGAATGGCGCCGGCGTCTTCGATCATCTTGAACAGCGAAAAGTAGTACTGGCGCGTGGTCTCGGGCTCGGCGCCCAGGTGCGTGTCCATCAGCACCACGCTGTTCATGCGCTCAGGGGCCAGCAGGGCCAGGCGCGCGCCCCACATGCCGCCCACCGACAGGCCGACCAGGTTGACCTGGGCGATGTCGAGATGGTCGAGCAGCGCCAGGTTTTGGCGTGCCAGGTCGTCCAGGGAACCGGTTTGCGCGGGCAACGGGCCCGATTCGCCATGGCCCCACAGTTCCGGAACGATCACTCGGTACTGTTGCGACAGGGCCTCGATTTGCGGGGCCCACATCTCCTGGCCCCACAGGTAACTTGAGCCCAGCAGAACGACGGGGCCGGTGCCCACGTCAACATAATGCAGCGGTTGTCCATCAATCACGGCGACGGGCATATCAGGCCTCTGGCTTCACGGAGTGAGGGGCACTTTTTTACGCTAGTCGGGGGCGGGGGGATAGATGCAATTTGATGGCATGTGGCGAGAATCTCGCCACATGGGCAGAGGCGGGATCAGTCGTAGATGACTTTCTTCTTCCAGTCCGCGTCGGCGTCGACCACTTTCAGGCCTTCGGTCAGTTCGTTGACCTCGTCTTCGGCCGGCTTGCTGTTGGTCAGCACGGTGGAGTTGGCGCGGTCCAGCTGTTTCTCCAGCAATTGCAGCTGTGCGCTGTAGACCACCGGTTCCGGTTGTTTGCGCAAGTACTGCACGCCACGCTCGAACGCCAGACGCGCCTGGCCGGGCTGACCCTGCTGCAGGGCGTGTTGGCCGAGGTTGTTGAAGAATTCGATGTGCAGCAGCACCAGGATGTGGCGAATTTCGCGGATCCAGTGCTTGGCCTCATTGGCTGGCAGGAAACCGTCCTGGGCGGCGCGGGTGACCTGACCGTGCAAGGCTTCGAGCAGGAAGCGGACGTCCTTGGCCTTGGCTTCGGTCTGGATCGGGGAGGGCGGGTTGGTTACCGGGATCGATTCGCCCTGGGCCACTAGCGTGTTCAACTCGGTAATGCGCGCCTTGAACGCGGCACTGGATTTGTTGAGCGCCAGCAAGCGCTGGTTGACGTTGAGCTCCAGACGGGTGAGCAACAGTTTGAGCGCCGGGGTCATCAGTTGGCCGGGGAAGGTCTCGGTGATTTCACCGCAGCGACGCAGCCGGTCATTGAGCTCGATCTCGGTGCGCTTCTTTTCCAGTTTGTTGTTTTCCACCACGTGGTTCATGTAGCCAATGGCGATCAGTATTACGATCCCGGCTACTACCAGCAGGGTGATCATGAGTGGTGTCACCGGTGTGACCTCTTTATAGGGTTTGCTGTTGAGTGTAGTGACTGGGCCATCCGGCGGATAGGATTGTTCGACCAGTGCCCAGGTAGTTTCTTCTATATAGGTAAGCGTTCCCTGCGTAGATGCACATTGCCATCATTTGCGTGTGCGAACTATAGCGCCTTGTCGGGCGCCAGAATATAGGCGTCAAGGTCCGGACGGGCCAAGCCCCCGCAAAGGGCTGGAAAGAGGGGGGAAGTCATTGATTTAAATAAATTTATCCTTGGGGGTTGACGACCTTTCAATCCATCCATAGAATGCGCGCCACTTACAGCGTAAAGCACACAGCGAAACGCGGTAGGGAGTGAATGTTGTACGTGTGTCCCCTTCGTCTAGTGGCCTAGGACACCGCCCTTTCACGGCGGTAACAGGGGTTCGAGTCCCCTAGGGGACGCCAATATGCGGGAATAGCTCAGTTGGTAGAGCACGACCTTGCCAAGGTCGGGGTCGCGAGTTCGAGTCTCGTTTCCCGCTCCAAATTTAAGCAGTGTTGCTCTCGGGCGGCACTGAGTGAAACCAGGGCGTAACCTTCGGGTTTAATCTCTGGACACTGAAATACACACCATGTGTTTCAGTTGTGTGTCCCCTTCGTCTAGTGGCCTAGGACACCGCCCTTTCACGGCGGTAACAGGGGTTCGAGTCCCCTAGGGGACGCCATTTGCGGGAATAGCTCAGTTGGTAGAGCACGACCTTGCCAAGGTCGGGGTCGCGAGTTCGAGTCTCGTTTCCCGCTCCATATTCAACGAAAACGCCGATCAGAAATGATCGGCGTTTTTTTTGTGCGCGTTTCAGCATGTAGTTATCGCTTGGGCCAAGCGCAGATTCCGCACAGGGCCCACTTTTTGCGGCATCCGGTGAAACTGCTGAAATCCACTTGCCTCGATGAGGCACCCGCCAGGGCTTCCTGTGGGAAACACAGGGCTGAAGGCAAGATGATTGCCGGAGGGGGCGGATGCCGAAGAGCTGTCATATAGGCTGCTATCTGTCGCTATCACAATGGCTGCAGTCCCATCCAGCGCCAGACGACTCTCTCACCCTCCACGGTCGGCATCAGAACGCCGTGCTCAATGACTTGCTGGTTCCCCGGTTTATATTCACATATCCAAGTGCCCGGATACGGACAGGGCTGACCGCTGTTCGCGCGCATACCGCTGACCGTCCAGTGCCAGCGCACGACACGGCCTTCATGGGTGGGGAGCGGTTCATTCAACTGAACTTCGTGTGCGACGAATGGGTTGTTTTCAACTTCCCAGCGTCCTGCACGAGGAGCCGGTTCATGGGTGTTGGCATAGCGGGCAGGCGCTGGTGGTGTTTGATCAAGGTCACGCTGCCATGTCACCAGATCGTCTATGGGTGCCGTATCGAGGTCTGGCATGATCTCGCCCTGTTTGAAGGCTCGACGGGTGTGCGCCTGCCCTGGAACCAGCCACCATCCGGCTTGAATGCAAGCTGTTCCCGGCACCACGCGTAAAGGCATCGGTGCAGGGATTTGGGCAGAAGGCATGGGCAATGGAGCGATGAAGCGCGTTGCTGGCGTAGGCCAATCGCTGTCAGCGTCAAAGCGGGCCATCCAGCGCCGGCTGTCAGCATCGGTAAAACGCTCGTTGGGGTCGCCGTCCCATTGGCCGAAGCCCAGCAATCCCAAGTCGTCGTTGCGGATCGGCTTGAGCAGTTTGTTCAAGAGCATGGGCAGTTCGGGCATACCTTTTTCAACCGGATACAACTCTGGCTGTTCGCCCAATTCGATCCATTGGCCGCTCTGTAATTCGGTGATGCTGATGCGTGGGTGAGACAGCGCCGTACGTATTTGCTCGCGGGTCAGGTCAAGTTTTTCGCGCCAGTGGTCGGCGAGCAGGAAGGCCCAGGTGGGAGGGCGGATGCCGTCGAGCAGTTCGCCGCGCATACTAAAAGCGTAATCGATATCCAGACCGTAGAAACTGGGGGTTAGTGCTCGCTCCCAAGTGGTGACGGCTGATCGCGTACCAAATTCAAGCGGGTTGGCCATGGCGAAGCCGCTGTAGACCTGATGAGCCTTCAGCAGGTCAATGGTCTTGAGCACAAAGCGGCGCCATGCTTCGCGGTTGTCCAGCCACCATTGCCAACGGTAATAGAACGTGATTGAGGAGTACGCGGTTTCTCTTCCTTCGTATCTTTTGAACCATGTGTGCCAGAAATATCCTGCTGTCGTCGGTGACGAGGCATGATTTTTTTCGTCGGTAAAATTGAAAGCAAAGGGTTCGTCGTCGAAACTCTTCCTGGCCTGTTCACGCAGGTCCGGCAGGCGTGATGAGCCGTAGGGGTGTGGGCGTTCCGAAATTGGGTGGGTGCCAACGGTGTACGGCTTGCCAAGAAGTTGTTCGAAGGCTTCGTGGATATCCACCATCAGCAGCGCATCTTCTTGGTGTTTGTCCGGCGTAGGGGGGAAATAGAAGTTGATGAAAGGGCTGACGGCGTGTGAAGCCTCCTCCGTGCCTGATTCGGAGTTTGGCCACTCCTTAAGCAGCTCGACAAACAAGTCTCGCTCTTCGGCGGTAAACATCTGATGAGTAGTGCTCATGATTATTTCTTCTTCCGTGACTGCTCGGTTGGCGTGGATTTTTTTTCATCTGCATTAAAACCGGTGCAATCTTCCGGAACGCGTAGCAAGGCCACTTTCTCGTGCCCAATCTTTTTTCGGTTGGCTCCAGTTCTCGGCTGCATAAGCTCAGCGTATTGCTCTATTTGTTTGTGTTTTACCCAATCCCCTGGAAACTTGATCTCGACCGCCGCAAATACGTTTTCGATCTCAAAGGGTTCCTGGCGGTATTCCACTACCACCAGATCAGGTGCCAGAGCGCGCGGGCGAGGCCAGAATGGCTGGATCGCGCTGCCAAACCTTTTGGGGCGAGTCGCTGGATCGCCAAGCAACGCTTTTTGGCTGCTTTGGTTGTAATTTGGCTCGGCCTTGAGCGGGCTTCTCCATTGCAGCGCCTCGTCCACGGACTCAAAGAACAGCGAGGCCGTGAACTGCTTGAGTGCAACCTCAATCGTGGTTTCCACTCTGTCGCCAGCGATCTTCTTGCGAATGCGGCGTGGCACCTTGATCGGCACCTGCAGGGCGACTGTGCAGACTTGGCTGATAGCGGGGCGAAAAGGCACTTTACGTTCGATGTATTCCTTGAAATTCACGTTCTCCTGACCTCTTCGAGAAACCGTGCTATTGCCCCCCCGGTCTACTGCGGCAAACGTGGAGCTTTTGAGGTCGATTTCACGCGCCATTGCTTCGATAGTGTCTTGAAGAACTTTTTTAATCTGCTTTCTTCGCTCGTTAATCTCTACAGCGAGCCGGGCCAGTTCGGTGGCAGTCTTGGCGTTCTCATAAGCCTGGTTTGCTCGGTAGGCCCGATAGGCTTTGTCGATAACGTGAGCGAGCGTTCGGGCGATGGGGGCTACTGGCATCAGTCGAGGCCTTCGCTGTAATGAGCAAGAAGGTCATCAGGAAACATGACCTTGGTCTCTACGGGTGGGGCTTCATCATCGAAAGCCATCAGGTAGGGCTGCCAGCCCTCGGTGATTCGCTGATCGTCGCGCATGATCGCCTTTTGGGCTTGCACGGATTTGGATGCCTCGGTAACAGTCCAGTCAGTTCCCCCTTGGGGGCAGGTGAGGCCTTCGGTCAGTAGGCTGGCGCCATCAGTGATGCGATATCGATAGCCTGCGAAAGCACGTTGATCGTTCTTCAGCAACGTGTACCGTCCCAGGAATGCACCAAGCGGTAGGGGAGGCGATTGTGGACTGCCAAGCGGATGGCCCGTACCGATTGCGTCTGTAGTGACGGGGCCTTTGATCTTGATGGTCAGCCCATCAAGGGTAATGCCATCGCTATCAATCGTGATGCTGCCACCTGGGGCTCTCAGAACAATGCGCTCGCCCGATGAAACATCGAACACGGTCGTTTTTTGCTCAATGCCCTGTCCTGCGCGCAGGTAGTAGCGATTTTGGACTGAATACTCGGCACTGCCTCCAATCTGGATGTTATGGTCAGCGGCAATTTTATCATGCCGGTTGTTGGCAATTTCCTCGACCCGATCCCCGCCGATGCTGGTGTGATGATTACGCCCCAGCGTCTGAATTCGATCACGGCCCAGTTGCAGATGCTGATCCTGCGCAATAGAAATGTGCTCATCGTTACCTACTCGCTCGCTGCGGTTATGACCAATTTCAACCTGCTCGTCGTGTTCCACCTTCTTGCTTCGGTCGTTACCGACGAAGATGCCGTTGTTGTTTTTGATATGGACGTTCTTGTCTTTTTCAGCGTGGATGAACACTTCCTGGTGCCCTAACTCATCCTCAAAGCGCAGCTCGTTGAAGCCAGGTCCCTTATGGGTTCGGCTCTTGATAGTCATCCGCGTCTTGTGTTTGGGCAGTTGATAGGGCGGCAGGTTGGTCTGTCGGTATGCGGTCCCCGTGGCGATCGGTTGATCTGGATCGCCGTCCAGATAGCTGATCACTAATTCCTGACCCACCCGCGGGATGGCCATGGAGCCCCAGGTTGCTCCGGCCCAGCCCTGGGTGACGCGGATCCAGCACGAGCTGTGGTCGTTGTTTTGGTCCGAGCGGTCCCACGGAAACTGCACCTTGACCCGGCCCCATTCATCGCAATAGATCTCCTCGCCGGGCGGGCCGACCACCGTGGCAATCTGCGGGCCGTCGATGCAGGGTTTATTGCGCAGCGGCGCTTTCCAATCGGAGGTCCAGCGGATGGCGCTGGCTTTCAACGCGTAAGACGTACCGAGGCCGCTGCCGAACGATTCTTCCTGCAAGCTGGTGTGCTGTTTGCCTTCGTGCTTGATGGCGATGGTGCGCCAGCGATCATTGAAGTCCTCACGCGGGTGGTCGTTCAGGTCGAACGCCAACCCCGGTTGCAGACGCTCATCGTCGCCTTCCAGGTGTGCCAGCTTGGCGTCATTGCGAAGGGCTGCCAGGCGCGTCTTGGTGAAGGGTTTACCGGCGACATCGCGCTTGTAACGGCCGGGATAGTCGTAGCGTTCGTAGTCTTTATGCTGGTTGTTCAGGTCCTGATTGCCGGTGGCAGTGTGCTGCTGGTTGTAGCGCGGATGGGTGAAGGTGTAGTCGCGCTGCACCTGTACGGCGGTGCGCACTTGTTCGGTGTAGTGGAAGCTGTTCAACGCCGGTTCTTTGGAATCGCCGCCACCCATGGGCTGGTAGATCACCGGGCAATCGGTGTGGGTGCCGATGGTGCCCAGCCCACCGACGCGGTCGGTAAGGACGAGGGTGTGGCCGTCGGCGCGGTGTTCGAAGGTGTAGAGCAGGCCTTCTTCGGCGGCCAGGCGGGCGATGAAGTCGAGGTCGGTTTCGCCGGCCTGTACGCAGTATTCACGGGGTTGGTGGTCGAAGCAGATTTCGCTGCGGATGTCGGTCAGCTTTTGTTCGGCCAGCATGCTGGTGATGATGTCGGGTACGGTCTGGCCCTGGAAGATGCGCCAGTTGGAGCGCAGGCCGAAACGCGCGAGGGTGGGTTCGACCACGGCGGTGTAGCGGGTGCGGCGAAAGCCGGTATCGCCTTGCTGAAACAGGCTGACCAGGCCGTGGACGTAGCGCACCGGGGTGTCATCGCGCCAAATGGTGAACAGTGCGCCCAGGTCGAGCATGCGGTAGAAGTCGATGGCCGGGTGATGGCTGACCAGTTCGAGTTCGAGTTTGAAGGGTTGGGACAGGCCTTCTTCAAGGGTGAATGAGACCACTTCAAAGGGATCGCCGCGCAGCGGTTCGAAGGTGTAACGCAGGTCGCTTTGACGGGGCATGAAACCTCCTTGTGGTGAGTGCGGGTCAGTTGATCAACCAGCTGGCGTCGCCGTTTTCCAGCACGCCGCCGTGATCGGTGGTGTCCCCGATCCGTGCAACAGGTTGGCCTTCAATAGTCATCACAGCTGACCCAATGGTGACTGTGACCGGGCCACACGCTGGACAAGCATGCTCGTGACCGACCAAAACGACGGCAGGCATATGGCCTCCTGATAGTTTTTACATAGGGGTTAGAGCTTGAGAATTTTGTCCAGCGAGGCAAGCACCTCTTGGGTGATAGCGTTCAGGCGCAAGGTGTAGATCGTGTAAGCCGTGACGAGTACGACGGCGGCCAGCGCCCACGGAGTCCACAGCGGCAACGTCCGTTTGATGCGGTAATTGCGCGGAGCAACGTTGGTCAACGGGTCGGTCAGGCGCTTGGGTGTCTCGCCCCGCAGGGGGCGCAGCAGGCTGTGTAGCAGGTTGATGATGTTTTGTATTTCGTCATCTCCCTTGGCATGAGCACCATATTTGCCTTTGAGACCGGAGATCAGGCACTGGTACATGAACTCCAGCACATGCTGGTACCGGGCTGCTTCGGGAATCATGTTGTTCATGACGGTAAAGAATTTTTCGCCGCCCCACGTCTCTTCATGAAACTGACTGAGCAGTGAGCGTGCACTCCAAGTGGAAGACTTGCCCCAGGTAGTGCTCATGACTACTTCATCCAGCAACAGGCACAGGCTGTAGGAGTAGGCCTTGAGCATGCCGGCGTCGTAGTCGAGCTGATTGACTTCTTCCATAATCGTGTTGATTTGGTTGCTGACGCTTCGGTACAGCGCGGGCACATCGTCGTGGTGGTCCAGACGGCGCAGGCGAATCACCAGCCCGATCAGGGGCGTGGCGGCGTCGCATAACGGGTTCCAGGCCAAGCCACGCATATCGAATTCCGGGTCCGCCAGCAGCGGGGCAGGTTTGGTGTTCGTCGATGTCGGTTCAGGGGTGGTTTCGGTCGAGGTGACGAGTTCTGGCGCAGTGTTGGGGGCTTTGTTTGATATGGCGACACTCATCAGGTGCACTCTTGGTGGTTGAGAGCTGCAACGCTGATCCGGCTTTGGAGTTCGTTGCTGGCGCTACTCTAGGCAGACAAGATTAGGTGTCTCAATAGGGCCTGGGCGATCAAGAGTCGTCCTACAAATGCTGGTGTAATAGGCTGTCAGTGTTGACTGTCTTTGATCGGCGTTTTTGTTTGTGCGGATTTTACGTCCGGTAGCTTTGTAGGACTCTTTTTCAAGTGCCTCGGATTAATCTGAGCCTGCGCCCGGGCAGGTGTGCGCTCGCTTCATCCTCTCTACTCTGGCCAGCTTCTTCTGCCTGCTGACACCAGAGAACCGCCCAAATGCTTCAGCTTGATTTCTATTCAACACTGGTTGCCGCCTCCCTGGTGCTGTTACTGGGGCGTTGGCTGGTCGCCCGAATCGGCTTTTTGCGCACTTACAGCATTCCGGAGCCGGTTGCCGGTGGTTTGCTGGTCGCCGCGTTGTTGCTGGCATTGCGTGGACTGGCGGATATCGAAGTCCGCTTCGACGGTTCACTGCAAGCGCCGCTGATGCTTGCCTTCTTTGCCACCATCGGCCTGAACGCCGACTTCGCCAGCCTGAAAAAAGGCGGGCGGGTGCTGGGGATTTTCCTGTTGGTCGTGACGGGCCTGCTGGTGATGCAAAATGCCATGGGCATTGCGTTAGCCAAAGCCTTGGGGCTGGACCCCTTGATGGGCTTGCTGGCCGGCTCCGTCACTCTGTCGGGCGGGCACGGCACCGGCGCTGCGTGGGCGGCGGTCTTCAGCGAGAAATATGGCCTGGCCTCGGCGGCCGAACTGGCTATTGCCTCGGCAACCTTTGGCCTGGTGCTCGGTGGCCTGATCGGCGGCCCGGTGGCGCGCCTTTTGATCAAGCGCGTCGCGGTTCCAGGCGCGGAGCAGGCACAGCCGCGCTTGCCGAAGGGGTTCGAGCAACCCCATCAGGAACGCATGATCACCTCGTTTTCATTTATTGAAACCCTTGCACTGCTGGCGATCGCCTTGCAGGTCGGCACCTTTCTGAGCGGGCTGATTCACGGCACGGCTTTCGAATTGCCGACCTTTGTCTGCGTGCTGTTCGTCGGCGTGGTACTGCGCAACGGCTTGTCGGCACTGGGCTGGCACCAGGTGTTCGAGCGTGAGGTGTCACTGCTGGGGAATGTCAGCTTGTCGTTATTCCTGGCGATTGCCCTGATGTCGCTCAAGCTTTGGGACCTGGCTGCGCTGGCCTTGCCCATTGTGATTCTGTTGGCGGCGCAGGCCTTGCTGATGGCCCTGTTTGCGATTTTCGTGACCTTCCGGGTCATGGGCCGCAACTACGATGCGGCGGTATTGGCGGCGGGGCACTGCGGCTTCGGGTTGGGCGCGACGCCCACCGCCATTGCGAACATGCAGGCGGTGACGCAACGCTTCGGCCCCTCACAGATCGCTTTTCTGGTGGTGCCGATGGTGGGCGCGTTCTTTATCGATATCACCAACGCGGTGGTGATCAAGTTGTACCTGGCGTTGCCGTTTCTGGGCAGCACCAGTTGAATGAAGCCCTGAGCGGTATTTTTGATGTGTTCAACGCAGATTCAGCGCCCGCGCCAGGCGTTGCGTAGCTGTTCGAATCTCCTCCCGGTCCAGCGAAGCAAACCCCAGCCGCAAGGCATTTTCCGGCAACCCCATGGGTGAAAACTGCCGCGCGCTACGCACCACCACGCCGTGGTCCTGCGCGCGGTTTACCCACTGATCCACATCCGTGTCGTCCTGCATACGCACCCAAAGCGCCAGGCCGCCCTCCGGTTCTCGCACCTGGATACGTTCGCCAAACGCCTCATGCAGGCAGCCCTGCAACACATCGCGGCGGGCCGCGTATTCCTTCGAAACGCGGCGCAGGTGTTTCTTCAATTCGCCGTCATTGATCAGGTCGGCCAGCATTTTCTGTGCGACGGCGTCGGTGTCACCCACAATCAGCGCGGCGTTGCCTTGCAGGGCTTTGATCACATCCGTTGGCGCCACCACATAGCTGCAACGAAACGTCGAACCCAGTGCCTTGGACAATGAGCCGATATACACCACATGCCGTTGCGCGGTGTCACTGGCCAGCGGCAGGTACGGCCGGCCATTGAAGTGATATTCGTGGTCGTAGTCTTCTTCGATCACACAGAAATTATGCAACGCCGCCAACGCCAGCAACTGCTGGCGCCGCGCCGCGTGCAGGCTCACGGTAGTTGGAAACTGGTGGTGCGGCGTGAGGTAAATAAACTTCACGTCGTGGCCCCGGCACAGCTGTTCGATGTGGTCCGTGCGGCAACCTTCATCGTCCATGTCGACCGTGACCAGTTGCGCGCCGAGCCTGCGGAAAATCTCCCAGGCCGGCGGGTAACTCAGGCGCTCCACCAGTACCACGTCACCGGGCTTGATCAACAGGCTGGCAGTCAGGTACAGCGAGACCTGAGTGCCGGGCGTCAGGCAGATGTTCTCGGCGCTGACCGCCAGCCCACGGTTGCTGCGCAACATGTCGGCCAGCGCACAGCGCAGGTAATAGCCGGTGCCCTCACTGCCGAAGCGCACCGTGTTGGAGGCAAAGCTGTTGCGCAGGGCATTACGGTAATAGCGATGCAAAACAGCTTGCGGCAGAAGGCGGTGGTCGCAGGCGCCGTTGTCGACAAACAGCGCGTCATGCCGATGCTTCAGGGCGATCACCTGGGCGTTTCGGGTGAAATACGGAACGGCGGCCTGCTCAAGGATGCGTGGGGCGAAAGACTGCTGCGCCGGGCTTGAAACCGGCGTGGAGGCCAGTTGCGTGTTGACGAACGTACCGCGGCGCGGTTCGCTGATCAGCCAGCCTTTGGTCAAGGCCTCTTCGTAGGCGAGGATCACCGTCTTGCGGTTGACGTCGAGCAGCTGTGCCATCTCGCGTGTGCCCGGCAGCATCGTGCCGGGCGGCAGTCGCCCCTCGGTAATTGCATTCACCAGGCCTTCGGTGATCTTGCGGTAGCTTGCCTGAGGCGCGCCGTCATCCAGCTTGAGCAGGGGGCGCCACTTTCGCATCTGGACCATCTGAAGTATCCAAAACTGGAGGTTCTAATGGGCCCAGTCTAGCGCAACAATCGAGGCCTCACTCACCCCCGAGGTCTTTATGAACGCACGCCATGTCATCGAACTCTCGCCCTCGGGCACCACCTTTGAGGCCGGTGACGAACTGTTGCTGGACGCCATGCTTGCCAGCGGCCTGCCGGTGCCGTTTTCCTGCCGGCGCGGGGCGTGTGGCTCCTGCAAGGTGGTGGTCGCGCAGGGCGAATACCGAGCCAAACAGCGGGCACCCGGCGCTCCAGCCCCCAGCTACCCCTTGGCCGCCAATGAAATGCTGCTGTGCCAAAGCCACGCCTGCGGTGACATGTGCCTGGAGATTCCCGGCTGGTCGCTGGACACGCCCGCGCTGGCTGTCGAGGCCACGGTGCTCAACAAGCGCGCATTGAGCCCCGATATTATCGAGTTGGTGGTGATGCCGGATATGCCACTGGCCGTGCGCGCGGGCCAGTACCTCAAATTTCGTCTGGTCGGCGGTGACTCGCGCTGCTTTTCGATCGCCAACCTGCCGGCCGAGGGCGACGGGCGTCTGGTGTTCCAGATCCGCAGGGTGAGCGGCGGGCTATTTTCCGAAACACTCTTGAGTGACCTTGAGGCCGGCGACGTGCTGCAACTGGAAGGGCCTTTCGGCGCCTGCACCTGGCAGGACGATGAAGTTGCGCCTGTCGTTCTGTTCGCCACGGGCACCGGCTACGCCGGCATCAAGCCGATCCTGCAGACCGCCTTGAAGCGTGATGTCGACGTCACCTTTTACTGGGGTGGCGCACAGCCGACGGATTTTTACGACCGTGCCTTCCTCGACCAATCGGTGATCGACCATCCGCGTTTTCACTGGCACCCGGTGCTGGCCTGCGAGGGCCGGATACAGGACGTTGCGCTGAGCCATGGGCATGATTGGGATACCGCCCAAGTGTACGCCTGCGGTAATGGCAGCATGATCAGCCAAGCGCGCTCGGCTTGCCTGGAGGCGGGTTTGCCCGGCCACCGGTTTGTCGCCGAAGCCTTTGTGCCCAGCGGCCAAGGCAGTGTTGGCACGGTGCTCGATTCACTGGATCAAACCTGGGAAAAAGTCGGCCCGCGGTATTCTCTGGACGGCATGCTCGCCGCCCGTGAGAAAACCGTGCGTGCGCTGGCCGCCATCGCCAGTCAATTGACCGTCGGCATGACAACAGGCGCCGCCCTGGAAATGGCCAGCCAAACCTTGCAGGCCATGGGCGCTTCCCATACCTGGCACCCCACCTACATCCGTTTTGGCGACGACACGGTGCGTCCGCCTCGGGAGGGGATCGATCCGCTGCGCACCTTGCGCCCCAGCGACATCGTCGTGGTGGATCTTGGCCCGGTGTGGGACGGTTACGAAGGGGATTACGGCGACACCTTCATTTTCGGCGAGGCGCCCTTGCACCTGGAGTGCCGCACAGTGCTGCACGAAGTTTTCGATGAAACCCGCGAAGCCTGGCTGCGCGGCATGACCGGCTGCGAGCTGTATGACTTTGCCGAACGCTGCGCCGTGTCCAAAGGCTGGCGCCTGTCACGCAACCTCGCGGGCCACCGCATTGCGGACTTTCCCCACGCGTTGTTCGGCAACACAAACCTGGCCGATCTTGCGATCACGCCAAGCGAAATGGTGTGGGTGCTGGAGATTCAGCTGTGCCATCCCGTGTTACCCATTGGCGGGTTCTTCGAAGATATCCTGATGCGATGAGCCCGCCATTGCGGCGGGCTCAAGGGGCCTTTAGAGCTTCGGTAACTGCCCGACGCGGCCCATCATTTCGGTGACTATTTGCAGGTCCAGCAGGAACTGGTTGACGGTCTTGAACTCACCGTCGGTGTGCCCGGTGTACTTCTCTTCCGGGCGCGCCAAACCGAATTGCACACCGTTGGGCAGTTCGTGCACCGAGGTCGCACCGGCAGAGGTGCCGAACGTGTGCTCCATGCCGAGGTTTTCAGTGGCGACAGCCAGCAAGGCCTTGACCCATTCGCCTTCCGGGTTGCGGTACATCGGCGCGGCCACCGAGTAGGTGAAGCTCACGTTGACCTTCGTCTGCTTGTCCCAGGCGCTGAGCTTGTCGGCGATTTCAGCCTTGAGTTTCTCCGGCGACTTGCCCTTCGGCACGCGCAGGTTCACCGCCAGTTTGAACGCTTTGGCATCCTGACCGACAAAGGTCAGCGAGGTGGTCAGCGGCCCCATGAAATCATCGCTGAAGCCCACGCCCAGTTTGCCGCCCAGGTAGTCCAGGCCCCAGTTGTCGGCGGCGTAACGCGCCGCGTCGGTGATGTGGTTGTGCTTGAGGGCGATCTTGCCATCAACGCTGTGGATCAGCTCCAGCATGCGCGCGACCGGGTTGACCCCCGTTTGCGGCGCGGAGGAGTGCGCAGACACGCCGGTGACCGTCAGCTTGACGTCTTTGCCGACCACTGTGGCGGCGACTTCAAAATCGCCACCGTTGGCCTTGGCGTAATCCGCCCCGGCTTTCTCCAGGCTGGCCGCCAGTTCAGCCGGCTTGTCGCTGACCAGGGTCGCAACCGACACCGAAGGAATCTGGTTGGTCGCCATGCCGCCGGTCATCGAAATGATCTCCGCGCCTTTGCCTTCGCCCTTGCGCACCGGGAAGGTGGCCATGACGGTGCCGTAGCCTTTCTCCGCGATCACCACCGGGTAGCCGCCGTCCAGCGCCAGATTGTATTGCGGCGTCGGGTTGTGTTCAAAGTAGTACGGGATTGCGTCGCCGGAGGTTTCTTCGGTGGTGTCCACCAGCAGCTTGAAGTTGCGCGCCAGCGGCAGCTTTTCTTCCTTGATCACTTTCATGGCATACAGGGCCACCACGATGCCGTTCTTGTCATCCTCGGTGCCACGGCCGTACATGCGGTCGCCGATCAGCGTGACCTTGAACGGGTCAAGTTTGGTGCCGTCCTTGAGCACCCAGTTTTCCGGGGTTACCGGCACCACGTCGGCGTGGGCGTGAATGCCCACCACTTCATCGCCGCTGCCTTCCAGGCTGATCTCGTAGACACGATTATCGATGTTGCGGAAGGTCAGGTTAAACGCCTCTGCCAGTGCTTCGATCTTGGCGGCGATCTTGAGGAATTCCGGGTTCTTGTACTGCGGCAGGCCATCGACGTTGAACGTCGGGATCTCCACCAGCTCGCGCAAGGTTTCGAGGGCGGCTTTGCCGTATTTCACGCGGGTATAAATGCCGAGCAGGCGGTTGATTTCGTTCTGCTGTTCGGCGGTCAGGGTTTTGTTGCCGAGAAAGGCGCTGATGGCCGGGCCCGCGTCAGCGGTTTTCGCCAGGTCGCCCTTGGCGAGGGTGCCGAGGAAACCGCGAAAATCGGTGACAGGCGTTTCGCTGAAACTCTTCAGAATCGCTGCGCTTTGTTGCTCGGTGATGTTGGCAAAAGCGGGGCTGGCGACGGCCGACAGGCTGGCGGCAAACAGAGTGGCCGCCACGATTTTTTTCAGTGGAAAGTGCATGGGTAGAGCATTCCTTTGCAGGTCGTGAGTAAGGGGTTTCTGATCGATCTGTCAGAAACATTTCCACACACTACCATCACCACGCCATGGATTGGGAGGCGTTGCTGTCAGAAATGTCTTACTCGAATCCCCCGGGGTGTGGAGATCCAAATGTGGGAGCGGGCTTGCCCGCGATGGCAGAATGTCAGCCGACTCTTGCGGTGGCTGATGCACTGCTATCGCGGGCAAGCCCGCTCCCACAGGGGTCACGGTTTACCGGGATGTGGCTCCGGGTACTGCGCCGCTACATCCAGCGACTTGGCATACGGCCCATCCCACAACTGCTCGTGCAGTTCTCCTATACGCCGGGCCATCGCCTCGCTGCGCATCACCACCTCCAGGTTGCGTGAATTATCGAGGTAGCCGCCCAGCCAATTGCTGGTACCGACCCACGCCACCTGGCCGTCGATTTCCATGGTTTTGCTGTGAATCACCCGCGCGTATGGAATAAACCCCTGTTTGGCTTCGGGCAGGGTGACGATTTTCACTTCGATGTTGGGCAGCACCGCGAGGCTCTTGAGGTAGGGCAGTTCCAGCGCGTCGGTGTTCCAGTTCGACACCATCAGTTTGACCGACACCCCGCGCGCAGCGGCGGCGCGCACGGCGTTGTCGATCACCGCGTAATAGGGCCGGGTTCTGTCAGGCCCATAGGACAGCGGCGCGTAGTCCAGCAGTTGTACGCGTACTTCCTTTTTCGCTTCGCCCAGCAGGCGCGGCAGTTCCAGCTGTGAGTCGCCCACGCCGGGCGGGTTGTAGTGTTGCGGGCTGGCCACCAGATAATTGCCGGTGCGCGCAGGTGCCTGGCCCGCTGCGGGCAGAGGCACGGGTTTGTTTTCGCTCAACGCCGCTTGCGCTTGCCAGTCCTGATCGAAGATCGCCTGCACCTGGCCAACCACGTTTGCGTCGCTGATGCGCAGCCCGGTTTCGTGGATATGTTCCAGCGAGCGCCAGTCGAAATTCTGGCTGCCGACAAACGCCTGCTGGCCGTCCACCACCATGTATTTGGCGTGGATGATTCCGCCGCTCAACTGGCCGTAGGGCAGCACGCGAAAGGTCAGGTTGGGGATCGCGCGCAAGCGTTCCAGGGTGGACGCTTCCGACAATTTGATGCCTTTTTCTTCCAGCAGAAAGCGAATCTTCACACCGCGTTTGCCGGCGGCTTCCAGGTGTTCGATTACCGTGTCCATCACCGAGCCTGGGTGGTCGGCGGCGTAGAACTGGCCGATATCAATGCGGGTTTTCGCCGCGTCGAACAGCTCGATCCATACGGGCCCCGGCTGGCGCAAATCGGCGGTGGCAAGCGCGGTGTCCACCGGCACGGTGTGCACCAGTTCAAACCCCGGAATGGAAAAGTCCGCCTGGGCCAGCGGACTGAGGAGAAAGGCGGTCAGGCCTGCGATACGCAACTTCATCGAGAGGGGCATGGGCGTCTCATCGGGCAAAAGAACAAAAGCGGGCGCATTAAAGCGGTAAACGAAGCATCTGTGGCGAGCGGGCTTGTTGTGGCGAGCGGGCTTGCCCCGCGTTGGAGTGCGAAGCGCTCCCAATTCAAACGACGCGGTGCAGCTGATAAACCGCGTCGTCAGGTTTTAGGGCCGCTTCGCAGCCCAACGCGGGGCAAGCCCGCTCGCCACAGAGGTGAGTTCGTTCTGGCGGTTACGCTGTGCGAGTGTGCAACGGGGTCGGCACCAGATGCGGCACTTCCTGCACGCGGGCACCGGTGGCGGCGCGGATCAGCAGGATTTTCAGCTGGTCGTTGATGCGCTCCAGGCTGTCCTGGAAGAAGTTGTGGAACACCACGCAGAACAGCGCGATGGCAATCCCCAGGCCGGTGGCGAACAACGCCGTACCGATACCACCGGAGATCTGGCCCGGGTCGGACACGCCGGCCGATGCCAGCGCCTTGAAGGTGTCGATGATGCCGAGGATGGTGCCCAGCAAACCCAACAGCGGCGCAGCGGTGGTGATGGTTTCGATGATCCACAGGCTGCGCGACAGCGGTGCGCGAGTCTTCAGGTACTGGGTTTCGATTTCATCGTCCAGGTCCTTGCGCGAGCCGTGGCTGGCCTTTTGCGCGAGGATCGGGCGAACCATGTTCAACGGCAGGCTGTCGCGGCGAGTCAGGTTTTCCGGCAAGTCGCGCTCGCTGTGCACGCTGGCGCCCAGTACCTCAGTCAAGGCGCGGGCCTGACGGCGCACGTAGGCGAAGTAGATGCCACGCTCGATGGTGATAAAAATCGCGATCGCCATCGCGGCATACATCACATAAAAGGTGATGTCGTGGAGCAGGTTCATGTCCATGTTTGATTACCTCGCAATTAGAAATTGGCTTCCAGAGAAACCGTTACCGTGCGGTCCAGGCCAACGATGTACGCCGGGTCGCCGTCGCGGAAACCGCTGTAGGTGGCCGCGTTGGTTTTGGTGGTGTACACGCCGTCCAGGTATTTCTTGTCGAACAGGTTGTCGACGTTCAGGCGCAGGGTCGCGTCCTTGACCACTTTCTTGTCCACCGGCAGGTAGATACCGGCGCCGAGATTGAACACGGTGCGGCCGGAAATTGCCTCATCGTTGGTCAAGTCGCCGAACAACTTGCTGGTGTATTTGCCGCCGAAGGTGCCGTAGAAACGGCCGTCGTCGTAGCCGATATTCGCCGCAAGCATGTTCTTCGGCACGTTGGCGAACTGCTTGCCGCTGGTGGGCAACACGATGGCCTTGCCGGCGTTGTAGACGGTCAAATCGTCCTGCTGCTCGGCCTTGGTGTAGGTGTAGGAGGTGTAATAGTTGAAGTGGTTGGGCAGCAGGCCGCTCCATTCCAGCTCCAGGCCGCTGTTGTTGACGGAGCCGGCGTTGATGTCGGCGAAGTCACCGTTGATGTCCTTGGACGAGACCTGGCGATCCTTGAACTGCATGTAGAACAAGGTGGCGGCCACGGTCATGTCTTCACCGGTGAAACGCCAGCCCAGTTCGTGGTTCCAGCTGGTTTCAGGCTTGGAGTCGATCGAGCCGGCGCCCTTGTCGTACAGCACGTAGTTCTGCGGGATGCGCATGTTGCGCGACAGGCTGTAGAACAACTGGTCACGCTCATCCAGCTGGTATTTCAGGCCGGCATTGGGCAGCAGTTTGTTGTAGCTCTGGTTACGTTTTTCCGGCTGCTCGGTGAGGCTGCCGTGGTTGGTGCCGTCACGCTTGACGTTCATGTAGGCCAGGCCGGCCACCAGGGTCCAGTCCGGGTTGATGTACCAGGTGTCCTGGGCCCAGACCTTTTGCGCCGGAGTAATGGTGAAGCGGTCACGGCCTTGCACGGTGTTGCCGTTGGCGTCGACCACGGCATCGCCATCGGGCCAGGTGTCGCTCGGCTTGCCGCTGTTTTTCAGGGCAATGAACGGTTGGGTCTGGCTTTGGCGCGCGCGCTCATACCAGTAGCCGAATTGCAGGCTGTGGTCGCCCAGGTCCCAGTTCAGTTTGGTGGTGATGCCCGGGCGCCAGGTCTGGGTGCGCGAAGGGCGGTAGTACACGCCGGTGGTCGAGGAACCGTCGGCGTTGTATTGGGCGGCGGTGGGCAGGTTACCGAGGTCGAACACGCCGCCCTGGTTGGAGCCGCGGTTCAGCGCATAGCTGGACGAACCCACACCACTGCCGTTGCCCCAGTAGTAATACGGGATGACCGACAGGGCCAGGTTGTCGGCCAGTTTGAATTGGGTGTTGAGCACGCCGGTAAAGGTCTGGAACGGGTTCTGCGCCAGGGCGTAATAGCTGTTGAGCTTGCCGTTGCTGCCCACGGTCGGGTTGGCCGGGTAGGGATCGTATTTGCGCCCGTACTGCTGGAACTGCGCCTTGGTCAACTGGCTGTAACTGTTGTTGTCCTGCTCGTGGTACTTGAGGATCAGGTTGGCGGTGTTGCCATTGCCGGCGTCGAAGAAGCTGTTCCACTCGACCTTGTCCGCACGCACCGCACCCGAACCGCGCCACATGTCGCCTTCGGTATGGGACACCGACAGCCAGTTGCTCAGGCCGTTGACCTCGCCGGTGTTGAGCCGCGCGAAGGTCTTGCGGGTGGCGTTGCTGCCGACGATCTGTTTGACGAACGCCCCGGTTTCCTTGGTGGGGCGAATGGTCACGATGCCGATGTTGCCGCCGCTGGAGCCGATGTGCGGGCCGTCGGCCTCGGACGAGCCCTGGGTGACGAAGATCTGGTCGATGTTTTCCGGGTCGCCCAGCAGGTTGGAGTACAGCGCGTAGTTGCCGGAGTCGTTGATCGGCATGCCGTCCACCGACATGCCCACCTGGTCGGAGTTGAGCCCGCGCATGGTGAAGCGAAAGCCCGACAAGCCGGTGTTGTCCTCGCTGGAGATGTTCAGCCCCGGGGTGTACTTGAGCTTGTCGATCGCGTTGCCAGTGGCGGTCTGTTTGTCCAGCGCCTCCTTGGTCACGGTGGAGCGGCCCTTGATGCTTTCTTCCTGCACCATGTAGCCGCCACCCGCAGTGGCCTTGCCTTGAACCCCAATGGTGCCGACGTCACTGTCGCCTGTATCTGCCATAGCCATCCCATGGCCCATGCTTGCGGCAACGAGTGCCAGATGAATCCGTGTGAACCTCATCACTGTCGTCCTGGTGTCGGGTGCTTATTGCACGCTGTAGTTGAAGGTGGCGGTGAAGCGCTGCTCATTGCGCCCCCCGAAGGCTTGCTCGGGGAACGGCTTGACTTGCTTGATGCGACGCAAGCTGGTGGTGGCGGCTCGGTTGAGCAACATGCTCGACGCCTGGGTCTGTATGCCTGAGTCCAGAACGCGGCCCTGGCGGTCTACCAGCAACCACACCACCACTTCGCCGCTGGGGCGTTCGAGGGAGGCCTGGCGGCCGGTGGGGTATTGCTTGTAGGTATCCAGCTCGTTGCGCAAACCCTTGAGGTAACCGCCTTCCAGCGCCTGGCCGTCGACCTTGGGCGGCGCCGGCGGGGCGGGGGGCGCAGGTGTCGGGGCTGCTGCAGCCTGGACCGGCTTGGCTGCAACCGGCGGGGCTGGCGTGGGGGTCGGCGTGGGCTTGGCCGCCACCACAGGTTTGGGTTTGGGCACCGGTTTGGGCTTGGGTTCGGGTTTTGGCAACGGTTTTGGTGGAGGCGGAGGCGGGGCCGGTTCGGCCTCTTCATCCTCGATCACCGGGGGTGGCGGCTCTTGCTCCACCACGGGTTCCGGGACCACTTCCGGCTCGGGCTCGACCAGCGCCAGCTCGACCGCGGATTCGTCGTAAACCGGCTCGACCTTCAACGTCTGTGACTGGATGCCCATTGCAATCAGCACCAGGGCGATCAGGGCCGGGACACTGCCCAGCAGCTGTCGCGCACGAAACAGAACGTACATGATCAGGATTTACGCGTGGCAATGGACACGGAGGTGAAGCCACCCAGGCGCAGGGTGTCCATCACTTCCACCAGGCGCGAAACCTCGACGCCCTTGTCGCTGTTGACGATGATCGTCGACTTGGTGTCCGGCTTTTCGGCGGCCTTCAGCGCCGGTACCAGAGCGTCCACCGTGAGGTCTTTGCCATCGAGTTGCAATTGGCCTTCCAGGCCCAGAGTGAGGATGAATTTGTTTTGCGGTTTGAGCTGTTGCGAACTGCTGGCGCTGGGCAATTGGGTTTTCATGCCGAGGGCCGGAATCACGTTCAGGCTCACCAGTACGAAAAACACCAGGAGGAACATCATCACGTCGATCATCGGGATCAATTCGATGTGCGCCTTGCGTTTTTTGGGTTCGTCCCAGGTTCTCATTCCGTTACCCCGTCATTGAATTAGGGGCGACACGCTAACAACCGAAAATGACCGATTGGTTAACTTTAATTTACGTTTTGAAGGCTCTAGTACGGGTATTGCAGTGAATTTACCTTGCAATTTTGTGACGTAGTGAAATTGACATAAAGACCGTACATTCTTGGAGAATTTACCTTCTGAGCCATCCCGTATGCCGACCGAACTGCCTCGATTGACCACATCGCGACTACTATTGCGGGCGCTCGAGAGCGACCAGGCCGAGACGCTTTTCAGTCTCGCCAACGGGCCTGAGATTGCTGACAACACGGCCAATATT
Source organism: Pseudomonas tolaasii NCPPB 2192 (assembly GCF_002813445.1). Lineage (NCBI taxonomy): Bacteria > Pseudomonadati > Pseudomonadota > Gammaproteobacteria > Pseudomonadales > Pseudomonadaceae > Pseudomonas > Pseudomonas tolaasii. Next base: position 6,239,059 of record NZ_PHHD01000001.1, on the reverse strand, counting down.
CCCTCGCCCTATACCCTGGAAACGGCACAGAGCTTTATTGAGTCGATCGCGGAAAAATACCGCGCGGGCGATTTGCTCAATTTGGGCATGCATGTGCGCGAAACCGGTGAGTTGGTCGGCGTTATCAGCCTGCGTATCAACGCGCGACACCACGCGGGGCATTTGGGTTACTGGGTGGCGGCGCACGCCCGCAACAGAGGTTATGCCGCCGAAGCCGCCGGCGCGGTGATGGGCTTCGGGTTCACCGAGTTGGCACTACAGCGAGTGGGTAGCCAGTGTTTTGGCCGTAACAAGGCATCGGCGCGGGTCCTGGAAAAAATCGGCCTGCGGTTTGAAGGGTGCCTGCGTCAGGCCTTTCTCAAGAACGGCGTGTACGAGGATTTGCTGGGGTTCGCCGCCGTGCGTGAAGACTGGGAGCGTGGCCTGTGAGTGGCGTGGATCAGGGCCGGCGCCGTGTACTCGGCGGGCTGGCGGTTGCCACGGCGTTTTCGATCCTCAGCCCGTTTGCGCGCAGTGCCGGGGTCGACTATCCATTCACCCTCGGCGTGGCTTCGGGTGACCCGTTGCCCGATGGCTTTGTGATCTGGACGCGCCTGGCGCCGTTGTTCAATGCCGTGGATGGGCGTGGCGGTTTGAGCCGCGCGGTGCCGGTGCGCTGGCGAGTCGCCAGCGATGCGGCGATGACGCGTATCGTGCGCCAGGGCGAGGTCACGGCCACCGAACACTTCGCCCATTCGGTGCATGTGGAGGTCGCCGGGTTGGAGGCGGGCCGGCCGTATTGGTACCAGTTCGACAGTCTGGGCGCGCAAAGCCCTGTGGGCCAGGCGCGCACCTCGCCACCCGTGCAGGCCATGGCGGCAGCGCGTTTGGGGTTTGTATCGTGCTCCCATTGGGAGCGCGGCTACTTCAGCGCCTATCGCCACCTGGCCGCCGAGCAGCCGGACCTGGTGTTCTTCCTCGGCGACTATATCTATGACAGTTCCTACGCGGTGGATTCGGGCAAGATCATCCGGCCCCACGGCAGCGGCAATGCGGTAAGCCTGCGCGATTACCGCAACCGTTATGCCTTGTACAAAACCGACCCGGACTTGCAGGCGCTGCACGCCGCCGCGCCCAGCGTGGCGACCTGGGATGATCACGAAGTGCAGAATGACTACGCCAACCGCTGGTCCCAGGACCCGAAGATCCCGGTGGCGCAATTTCTCCAGCAGCGCGCGGCCGCCTACCAGGCGTTTTACGAGCACATGCCGCTGCGTGCCAGCAGCCTGCCGAAGGGTCCCGACATGCGTGTTTACCGGCGGCTGGATTACGGCCGGCTGGCACGTTTCCACGTGCTTGATGGCCGCCAGTACCGCTCCGAACAACCCTGCATCCCGGCCAATGGCAGCCGTCAGGGGCATATCGCCGACAACGCCTGCACCGACTTGCGTGACCCGCGCCGTACCATGCTTGGTTGGGAACAGGAGGCCTGGCTCGACCGGGGTTTTGCCGAGTCCCCGGCGCAGTGGAATGTGATCGCCCAGGATTTGCTGGTAGCGCCGCTGATCCAGCGTGACCTGACAGATCAAAAGCCCGGGCACTGGACCGACGGGTGGGATGGCTACATGGCCAGTCGCGACCGGCTGCTGGCGTCGATCCAGCGCAGGCAGGTGAAAAACCCGGTGTTCTGGGGCGGTGATATCCATTCGTTCTGGACCACCGACCTGCACGCCGATGCCAATGATCTGAACTCGCCGGTGGTCGCCACTGAGTTTGTCGGCTCGTCGGTCACCTCGGACGGCCCGCCTTTTGATGCGTTCTCGCAGTTGCTGCCGCTCAACCCGCATGTGAAGTTTTTCGACAGCCGCCAGCGGGGGTATGTGTCGGTGGCGTTGACTGAGCAAAAGATGCTGACGGATTTTCGCGTGATTACGGACCCGCGTGATCCGCTGGCCACGGTTTCTACGCTTAAGTCGTTTGTGGTGGAGGCGGGGCGGGCGGGGGCGATAGCGGTATAGCAGGATATTTGAGCCAAGCGAATTCGTAATGGCGAACGCACTTATTGTCTCAGCTGACTTGATAACGCACCGACAGCGCGCCCTTTTTCTCTGACAATGCCAGAACCGTCACTTGGCCCAACTCGCTCAACGCTTGCACATGGGTGCCGCCGCAGGCGTAGGCAGGCAGTTCGCCAAACCCGACTTCGCGCGTGCCGTCTTCCAGGACCATGTGGCGCAGGTAGTCGGCGGTGATCCATTCGTTGATGCGCGTTTGAATCGCTTCGGCGTCGACGGCCTGCGCAGCCGCCCCACGCATAAAAGTGACCTTGCCTTCGCCCGGCCAGTGATGAGCCTTGATCGGCATCCAGCCCAAGGCTTCCCCGGCATTGCCGATCAAATGCCCGGCGGAATGCAGGCGGGTGTGCAGCGCGCGGCGTTGTTCATCGACCCGCGCAATGATCGGGCCGGGCTCCACGGGCCGATCGACGTAGTGCACCACTCGGTTAGCCTCCTGAATAACGCGTACCACCTGGCTGTCGCCGAGCCAACCCGTGTCGAATGGCTGGCCGCCGCCCTGAGGGTGAAAAATCGTTGATTGCAGGACGACCGCAAAGTGGTCTTCGTGGGGTGTGCAGCTCAGTACTTCCAGCGCGGCGGTCAGGTGGTCGTGGGTGAAAAACAGGCGCTCGGTCATCATCTACATCCGCATCAGGGTTCTGTGCGCAGTATAAATAGTGCCTGGATAGGTGATAATCCGTTCAAATATCAATGGACCTGTGCACCATGAGCATCAATCTTCCTTTGCCGTTGCTGGGCGAAATGGCGATTTTCGTCAAAGTGGTGGAAACCGGCAGCTTCTCGGAGGCCGCGCGGCAACTGAGCGTTTCGCCTTCGGCGGTGAGCCGCAGCATTTCGCGCCTGGAACAGGCCCTGGCCACGCGACTGCTGCAACGCACCACACGCAAATTGCGCTTGAGCGAAGGCGGTGAAGAGGTGTTCAAGCGTTGCCGGGAGATGGTCAACGCGGCGCGCTCGGTGATGGAAATCAGCGGCCAGTTCACCCATGAGGCCGAAGGGCTGGTACGGATCAGCGTGCCCAAGGCCGTTGGGCGTTTTGTGGTGCACCCGCACATGCCCGAGTTTTTGCGGCGCTACCCGAAGGTGGATGTGCAGTTGATCCTGGAGGATCGGCATGTGGACCTGATCGATGACAACGTCGATTTGAGCATTCGCATCACCGACAGCCCACCGCCGGGGTTGGTGGGCCGCCAGTTATTGCCCATCGAACATTTGCTCTGCGCGACGCCGCAGTACCTGGCCGAGCATGGCGCACCGGGCCACCCCCATGATTTGCTGGAGCACAGCTGCATTTATCTGGGGGAAACCCCGGGGGACTCGCGCTGGAAATTCCGCCAGGGCGCCAAGGCGGTGACGGTGGGCGTACGCGGGCGGTATGCGGCAAACCACACAGGCGTGAGGCTGGACGCGGTGCTTCAACATGTGGGGATTGGCAGCCTGCCGTATTTCACCGCGCGCCATGCGCTGGAGGCGGGGCGGTTGGTGCAGGTGCTGCCGGAGTGGGATTTTATTGCGTCGTACCACGGCGAGGCGTGGCTGCTGCATTCGCCCACGCGGTACCTGCCGCCGAAGTTGCGGGTGTTTATTGATTATCTGGTGGAGTGCATGGCCAAAGAGCCGACATTGCGCCGACGGTAGGGTTGAAATGCGGTGCAAATGTGGGAGCTGGCTTGCCTGCGATGGCATCACCTCGGTTTGGCTGACAGACCGAGTTGCCCGTATCGCAGGCAAGCCAGCTCCCACATTTGGTTTGCGTGGGTCTGGAAGATCAGTGCTTGCTCTGGTCCTGCGGCATGGCCAGCAGTTGTTTTTCCTGGTTCCAGTCGAACGGTTCGTCGTTCTGTTCGGCTTCAAAGCGACGCTCTTCCAGGGCCTGGTACAGGTCCAGTTCTTCATCGGGCATGAAGTGCAGGCAGTCGCCGCCAAAGAACCACAGCAGGTCGCGTGGTACCAGGTGGGCAATTTGCGGGTAGCGCAGGATGACCTGGCTCATCAGGTCCTGGCCCAGGTACTGGCTTTCGATCGGGTCGATCGGCAGCAGGGCGCGCAGTTCGTCGAAACGCTCCAGGAACAGCGAGTGGCTTTCCTCGGGTACCTGTTCGGCTTCGCCGACGGCAACCAGGATGCTGCGCAGGTGGTCGAGCAAGACGAGATGATCGGCAACGACGTTGGACACGAGATAAGTCCTCTAAAGCAAAAACGGGCGCGAGAGTATATAGCTCCCGCGCCCGTATTTATATGACCGCTGGTATCAGCGGACTTTGCCTTCAGTGTGGGCCAGCTCTTCCTTGCTGAAATCATCCACGTCGATCACCTTGCGTCGCGCCGCTTCGGCATCACGCAGGGTCTGCGCTTCGGCCGGCTGCAGCACGCCAGCATGCAATGCCGCATCGATGGCGTGCTCGCCGGCAGTCGGTTTGACCTGGCCGCTTTTGAGGCCCTGGTGGAGTTTTTTCTGCAGGGGTTGGCTGGCGCCGAGCAGGTCGTAGGCATGTTGCAGGGCGCCCACCGGGTCTTCCGCCGCTTGCGGGCGGTAGCAGCCGGCCAGCAGTTCTTCGAGGGTCGGGTCGCCTTTGGCGCGGCCGATGACGGCAGCGACTTCGGCATCCAGCGCATCCGATGGCCCGGTATGGCGGCGCCCGAACGGGAACACAATCACCCGCAGCAGGCAGCCGAGCACCTTGTTCGGGAAGTTGCTCAGCAACTCGTCCAGTGCGCGCTCCGACTTGCCAAGGCTTTCTTCCATGGCCCAGGCGAACAGCGGTTCCAGGTGGTCCGGCGAATCCAGGTCGTGGTAGCGCTTGAGTGCGGCCGACGCCAGGTACATATGGCTCAGCACATCGCCGAGGCGCGCCGACAGGCGCTCACGACGCTTCAATTCGCCGCCCAGCAGCATCATGCTCAGATCGGCGAGCAGGGCAAACGCTGCAGCCTGGCGGTTCAACGCGCGGAAGTAGCCCTGACTCAGGCGGTTGCCCGGCGCTTTTTCGAAGTGACCCACGCCGAGATTCAGCACCAGCGTACTGGCCGCGTTGCTCACCGCAAAACCGATATGCTGCATCAGTAAACTGTCGAACTCTTTGAGTGCCTGGTCGTGGTCTTCGCGACCGGCCAACGCCATTTCCTTGAGCACGAACGGATGGCAACGAATGGCACCCTGGCCGAAGATCATCAGGTTGCGGGACAGGATATTCGCGCCTTCCACGGTGATGAAGATCGGCGCGCCTTGCCAGTTGCGGCCCAGGTAATTGTTCGGGCCCATGATGATGCCCTTGCCGCCGTGCACGTCCATGGCGTGGCTGATGCACTCGCGGCCGCGCTCGGTAAGGTGATACTTGAGAATCGCCGACAGCACCGAGGGCTTTTCGCCCAGGTCCACGGCATTCGCGGTGAGCATCCGCGCGCTGTCCATCAGCCAGGCGTTGCCGCCGATGCGCGCCAGGGCTTCCTGGATACCTTCGAAGGCGGACAGCGGCACGTTGAACTGTTCACGCACCTGCGCATATTGGCCGGTGACCAGGCTGGTGAACTTGGCCGCGCCGGTGCCCACGGCGGGCAGGGAAATCGAACGGCCCACCGACAGGCAGTTCATCAGCATCATCCAGCCCTTGCCGAGCATTTCCTGGCCGCCGATGAGGAATTCCAGCGGAATGAACACGTCCTTGCCGGAGTTGGGGCCGTTCATGAAGGCGGCGCCCAGGGGCAGGTGGCGACGGCCGATTTCCACGCCGGGGGTGTCGGTGGGGATCAGCGCGAGGCTGATGCCCAGGTCTTCCTCTTCACCCAGCAGGTGGTCCGGGTCGTGGGCCTTGAAGGCCAGGCCGAGCAGGGTCGCGACCGGGCCGAGGGTGATATAGCGTTTTTCCCAGTTCAGGCGCAGGCCCAGGGTTTCCTTGCCTTCCCATTCGCCTTTGCAGATCACGCCGGTGTCGGGCATGGCGCCGGCATCGGAGCCGGCGAGCGGGCCAGTCAGGGCGAAACACGGAATATCGTCGCCGCGGGCCAGGCGTGGAAGGTAGTGGTTGCGTTGTTCGTCGGTGCCGTAATGCAGCAACAGTTCGGCCGGGCCGAGGGAGTTGGGCACCATTACGGTGGATGCCAGGTCACCGCTGCGGGTGGCGAGCTTCATGGCCACCTGGGAGTGGGCGTAGGCGGAAAAACCCTTGCCGCCGTATTCCTTGGGAATGATCAGCGCAAAGAAGCCGTGGGTCTTGATGTGTTCCCAGGCGGCGGGCGGCAGGTCCATGGCCTGGCCGATTTCCCAGTCGCTGACCATCGCGCAGAGTTCTTCGGTCGGGCCGTCGATGAAGGCCTGTTCCTCTTCGGTCAATTGTGCCTTGGGGTAGGCCAGCAACTTGTCCCAGTCGGGGCGGCCGCTGAACAGTTCGCCGTCCCACCACACGGTGCCGGCGTCGATGGCATCACGCTCGGTTTCGGACATTGGCGGCAGGACTTTCTGAAACCAGTTGAACAGCGGTTTGGTGAAATATTGGCGGCGCAGGTCGGGCAACAGCAGTGGCGCAGCCACGGCGGCGATCAGCACCCAGAAGATCAGCAGCAGCCAACCCGGTGCGTGGCTCCAGGCGCCCATCGCCAGCAGGTAAACGGCGACCACGCCCAGAGCGGGCAGGGGGGCGACGCGGCGGTGTGCGAGGTAGGCAATGCCGACCACCAGCACCAGTATCCACAACAACAGCATATTCAATCCTCCGTGAAACCAGGGGCGAAACCACCATGGAGCTTAGTCGGCATCCGAAAAAGCGCGGTGATCAGGGTGTAACGAGATTTGGCCGAATCGTCGTTATCTCCGTGGCAGACCTGTCGTTACACTCAAGGCTTGTCTTGGAGATAAAGCTCATGGATACGTACCTGAGTCCCAGCCGCTTCATCGATAGTGACCACCCTGCGGTGGTGGAGTTCGCCGAAAAACATCGCGATTCCAGCGCGGATTTGCGTGACCAGGCAGTCAGTCTTTATTACGCGGTGCGTGAGGCGATTCGCTATAACCCGTACACCTTCAGCCGTGACCCAGGCACCCTCAACGCCAGCTTCGCCCTCGCCACCGGTGAGAGCTACTGCGTGCCCAAGGCCACCCTGCTTGCGGCCTGCGCCCGCCATTGCGGGATCCCGGCGCGCATCGGCCTGGCGGATGTGCGCAATCACCTGTCCACGCCACGCCTGATCGCCTTGCTCAAAAGCGATGTATTTGCCATGCACGGCTATACCGAGTTGTTCCTGCGCGGGGTTTGGGTCAAGGCCACGCCGGCATTCAACAGCCGGCTGTGCGAAGTTTTTGATGTGCCGCCGCTGGAATTCGACGGCATCAACGACAGCGTCTTTCATGCGTTCAACCGTCAGGGCCAGCGCTCGATGGAATACGTACTGGACCACGGGCAGTTTGCCGACGTGCCCGAGGCGTTTTTCTTCACGCACATTCAGCATTGTTACCCGCACCTGTTCAGTGAGGGCATGCCGGCGTTGCTCGGTGACATGCAGAGTGATTTAAGCCGCGCATGAACCGGCGTATGCTGCTGCGTTCATCAAGCCATGTTCATCAACAATAAGGCGCGGTCATGCTGAAGATCTGGGGTCGTAAAAATTCATCAAACGTCAGGAAAGCACTGTGGTGCGCCGAGGAACTCGGCCTGGACTATGAAGCAATTGATGCGGGCGGGGCCTTCGGTGTGGTCGACACGCCGCAGTACCGCGCATTGAACCCCAATGGCCGGGTGCCGATGATCGAAGACGGCGACTTTGTGTTGTGGGAATCCAACACCATCGTGCGTTACCTCTGTGCCAAACAGGCGTCGAGCTTTTACCCCGTCGACCTGAAAGCCCGCGCCAACGCGGAAAAGTGGATGGACTGGACCACCTCGACACTCGCCGAACCCTTCAAGGCAGTGTTCTGGGGCATCCTGCGCACGCCTGCCGAGAAGCAGAACTGGGACAGCATCAACGCCGGGCGCCAAGCCTGCATCGATGCGCTCGGTACAGTGGACAAGGCGCTCGCCGAACAACCTTATCTGTCGGGTGCCGAATTCGGCATGGGCGATATTCCGCTGGGCTGCTTTATCTACGCCTGGTTCGGCATGCCCATCGAACGGCCTTCGATGCCCCATCTAGAGGCCTGGTACCAGCGCCTGCAGCAGCGTCCGGCCTACCGCAAAGCCGTGATGACCACGTTGACTTAATACCCACTATTAATACGGGTGACTGTACTTGTGCGGCGCGGGCAAGCACCATGCTTGTCATGCGCCCCCGTTGAACTACGTGGGCTGCGCCCTCATCTACTCTTTCTATTCCCTTCTTTGGTGCGTATTCCGATATGAGTTCCGCTCTGTCCATCCGGCAGCTAACCAAAACCTACGGCAACGGTTTCCAGGCCCTGAGTGGTATCGATCTGGACGTGGCCGAAGGTGACTTCTTCGCCTTGCTCGGCCCCAACGGCGCCGGCAAATCCACCACCATCGGTATCCTCTCCACGCTGGTCAACAAGACCAGCGGCTCGGTGAATATCTTTGGCCATGACCTGGACAAATCCCCCGCGGCGCTCAAGCGCTCCATCGGCGTGGTGCCCCAGGAATTCAACTTCAACCAGTTTGAAAAGACCTTCGACATTGTCGTGACCCAGGCCGGTTACTACGGCATTCCGGCGAAAGTCGCCAAGGAACGCGCCGAGCAGTACCTGACCCAGCTGGGCCTGTGGGACAAGCGTGACGTGCCTTCGCGCTCGCTGTCCGGCGGCATGAAGCGCCGGCTGATGATCGCCCGCGCGCTGGTTCACGAACCCCGCTTGCTGATTCTCGATGAGCCGACGGCGGGTGTGGATATCGAGCTGCGGCGCTCGATGTGGACCTTTCTCACTGAGCTGAACGAGAAGGGCATCACCATCATCCTCACCACGCATTACCTGGAAGAGGCCGAGCAGTTGTGTCGCAACATCGGCATCATCGACCACGGCACCATCGTCGAGAACACCAGCATGCGCAACCTGCTGGGCCAGTTGCATGTGGAAACCTTCCTGCTTGACCTGAAGAACAACCTGACGGTGGCGCCGCAATTGCTCGGCTACCCGAGCCGCCTGATAGACAGCCATACGCTGGAAGTGCAGGTGGACAAGGCCATGGGCATCACCGCGCTGTTCACTCAACTGGCGGCCCAGCACATTGAAGTGCTGAGCCTGCGTAACAAAACCAATCGCCTTGAGGAGTTGTTCGTGTCCCTGGTGGAGAAAAATCTGGCGAAGGTGGCGGTATGAGTTCCGAACTGCAACCCAACCTCGTCGCGCTGCAAACCATCGTCTACCGCGAAGTGAAACGCTTTACCCGGATTTGGCCGCAGACCCTGCTGCCGCCGGCGATCACCATGGTTCTGTACTTCGTGATCTTCGGTAACCTGATCGGCCGTCAGATCGGCGACATGGGCGGCTTCACCTACATGGAGTACATCGTGCCGGGGCTGATCATGATGTCGGTGATCACCAACTCCTACGGCAACGTGGTCTCCAGTTTCTTCGGCAGCAAGTTCCAGCGCTCCATCGAGGAGCTGATGGTGTCGCCGGTGTCGCCGCACACCATCCTGATCGGCTATACCCTGGGCGGCGTGTTGCGTGGCTTGATGGTCGGTGTGATCGTGACGTTGTTGTCGCTGTTCTTCACCCACTTGCAAGTGCATCACCTGGGGGTCACCTTGCTGGTGGTGGTGCTGACGGCGACGATCTTCTCGTTGCTGGGGTTTATCAACGCCGTGTTTGCACGCAACTTTGATGATATTTCGATCATCCCGACCTTCGTGCTGACGCCGTTGACCTACCTGGGCGGGGTGTTCTATTCCATCTCCCTGCTGCCGCCGTTCTGGCAGACCGTATCGCTGGCCAACCCGGTGCTGCACATGGTCAATGCCTTCCGCTACGGCATTCTGGGTGTGTCGGATATCAAGATCAGCGTAGCGATCACCTTCATGCTGGTGGCGACCGTGGTGCTGTATATCGGTTGTGCGCGGTTGCTGGTGAGCGGGCGCGGGATGCGTACTTAAGCGCTGATCCGCCATAAAAAAACGGCCTCCCTGTGAGGCCGTTTTTTATTGAATATACACAGGGCAATGTGGGAGCTGGCTCCCACACTGTTGTCAGTGTTTGCCCCTTAAACTCGGAGTGCCAAATCGATCAATGTGTGCAGCTCCGGCACCGGCAGAGGCTCCGAAGAAAACAAAATACGAAACACGGTAGGCGCCGCCAGCAGGTTGATCAAATGGTCCACGCTCGGCGCCGCGCTCTGTGGGTAGCGATCGACAATCGTCTGAAGCTGCCCACTCAAAATGCTGACGCAATACCCGGGAGTGGCGCTGCATTGCATGTCCCGCATCATGTTGCGACCCGGCTGCGAACTCATTTCGTCCAGATACTGTTCGGCCCAGGCCTGCAGGTCGCCGCGCAGGCTGCCGGTGTTGGCCGGCTCGCTGTCGGGGCGCATGCGCGCCAGCGCAACGTCGGCCAGTAGCACGGAAAGGTCACCCCAGCGCCGGTAGATAGTGGAGGGCGTGACGCCCGCGCGCGCGGCGATCATCGGCACGGTAACGCTGGAACGCTCATGCATATCCAGCAGCTCGCGTGTCGCGCTGTGCACGGATTCCTGGACCCGGGCACTGCGGCCCCCCGGGCGAAGGCCTTCTTTGATAGCCATGCGTAAAACCTTAACACAAAGAATTTGCTTTAAGCGCTTTGGGGTAGCACACTCCACAAAAGCAAAATATTAGCTTTAGCGGAGTGTGCCCATGTCTCGCGTCATTTCTCAACGGTCCAGCCTGGCGTTTCTGGTGGTCACGGTGCTGACTTTTCTCGCCGCGTCCAGTGCGCCGACCCCGCTGTATCAGGTGTATCAGGAAAACCTGCATTTCTCCGCAGCGATGCTGACGGTGATTTTCGGCGTTTATGCCGTGAGTTTGCTGACGGCGCTGCTGACCGTGGGGTCGCTGTCGGATTACCTGGGACGCAAGCCGGTGATCTTCGTCGCGTTGCTGCTGAACATCGTGGCGATGCTGCTGTTTATCACCGCCGACTCTACCGCCCACCTGATTGCCGCCCGTGCGCTGCAGGGTTTTGCCACCGGCATGGCGACTGCCGTGCTGAGTGCCACGCTGCTTGACACCGACCGCCTGCGCGGCCCGATGCTCAACAGCCTGGCGCCGCTGCTGGGCATGGCCAGTGGCGGCCTGGGCAGCGGTTTGCTGGTGGAGTACGCACCACGGCCGACTCAGTTGATCTACTTCACCATGCTGGTGCTGATGGTGCTGCAGGCCCTGTATGTATGGCGCTTGGGGGAAACCGTCAGCCGCATTCCCGGCGCCTTGAAATCCCTGGCGCCGACCCTGCATGTGCCCCCGCAGGCGCGTCGCGCCTTGTGGCTGGCGATGCCGTTGAACGTGGCGGTATGGGCGCTGGGCGGGTTCTTTTCCTCCCTCGCGCCGTCGCTGGTCAAGGCGGCCACCGGTTCGACTTCGCACCTGATCGGCGGCGGCCTGGTGGCGGTGGTGACCTTGAGCGGCGCGCTGACCATCTACAGCCTGCGCAACCAGCCGGCAGACAAGATCATGCGTTTATCCGCCACGATGTTGGCAGTGGGTGTGGCGTTGCTGCTGGTCGCGGTGCAGAGCGCCAGCCTGCCGCTGTTCTTTGTGGCCAGTGTGGTGGCGGGCTTCGGTTTCGGCGGTGGCTTCATGGGCAGTATCCGCAGCATTGTGAGCCTGGCGCTGCCTCATGAGCGCGCGGGGTTGATGTCGGCGTTCTACGTGCTGAGCTATCTGGCGTTCTGCCTGCCGGCGTTGCTGGCGGGTAACCTGAGCCGGGTTTACGGCCTGATTGTCACCACTGACGGCTACGGTGCGGCACTGATTGTGCTGTCCCTCGGCGCACTTGTGGGCCTGCTGTTGCAGGGTTCGGCGAAAGCCAGGGCGGCGGCGTAGCTCGTTTATATAGGCAAAACAGATAACAGTTAGAGAAATTACCCGTTATATAGATATTCGATAAGGTTCTACCATGGTCTCAACCTCATGCGAGGAAGAGGATTGCCATCATGACTTGCTCGAATACCATCAGTTACAAACCCTTCAGTCACCTGACCCGTCCACGGGAAGTGATTCGCCAGTTCACCCCCAACTGGTTCGCCGCGACCATGGGCACCGGCGTGCTGGCGTTGGCCCTGGCCCAGCTGCCCATCAATCTGCCCGGCCTGCGCGCTGTTGGCGAAGGGTTGTGGTTTTTTACCATCGGCCTGTTTGTGTTGTTCAGTGTGCTCTACGCCGCGCGTTGGGTGATGTTCTTCCACGAAGCGCGGCGGATCTTCGGCCACTCTACGGTTTCGATGTTTTTCGGCACCATCCCCATGGGGCTGGCGACTCTTCTCAATGGTTTGCTGCTGTTCGGCTTGCCGCGCTGGGGCAGTGGCGTGGTGCCGCTGGCCGAAGCCGTGTGGTGGCTGGACGTGGCGATGGCCCTGGCCTGCGGCGTGTTGATCCCGTTTATGATGTTCACCCGCCAGGAACACAGCATCGACCAGATGACCGCCGTATGGCTGCTGCCGGTGGTAGCCGCCGAAGTCGCGGCGGCGAGTGGCGGCCTGCTCGCGCCGCATTTGGCGGACGCGCATTCGCAACTGGTGATGCTGGTGACCAGCTACGTGTTGTGGGCATTTTCCCTGCCGGTGGCGTTCAGCATCCTGACCATCCTGATGTTGCGTATGGCCCTGCATAAACTGCCCCACGCCAATATGGCCGCGTCGAGCTGGCTGGCCCTTGGCCCCATCGGCACCGGCGCGTTGGGCATGCTGTTGCTGGGGGGCGATGCGCCGGCGATCTTCGCCGCCAATGGCTTGCCCGGTGTGGGCGAAATGGCCAACGGCCTGGGGCTTGTCGCCGGCATCGCACTGTGGGGCTTTGGTTTGTGGTGGATGTTGATCGCGGTGCTGATCACCCTGCGCTATCTGCGCGCCGGTATCCCGTTCAACCTGGGCTGGTGGGGCTTTACCTTCCCGTTGGGTGTGTATGCCCTGGCCACCTTGAAGCTGGCCAGCCTGTTGCACCTGGGGTTCTTCAGCATCTTTGGCAGCGCACTGGTGGGCGCGCTGGCGCTGATGTGGCTGATCGTGACCAGCCGCACGGTGCAAGGTGCCTATAAAGGTGAGCTTTTTGTTTCGCCATGCATTGCAGGACTAGCGAATAAGTAAGCGGAGTTAGGTAAAGTCGTGGCCTGAAAAAACACAAAAGCCTTCAGGCCACGCAGGAACACGGACGATGAGCCACCCCTCACAATTCACCTTGCTGCGCACACGGCGTTTCTTGCCGTTTTTCATCACCCAGTTGCTGGGCGCCTTCAACGACAACATCTTCAAGCAGTCGCTGATCCTGGCGATTCTGTACAAACTCACCATCGACGGTGACCGCTCCATTTGGGTCAACCTGTGTGCATTGCTGTTTATCCTGCCGTTCTTTCTGTTTTCGGCGCTGGCGGGGCAGTTTGGCGAGAAATTCAACAAGGACGCGTTGATCCGCGCGATCAAGATCGGCGAGATCGTGATCATGGCCGTCGGCGCCACGGGGTTCCTCACCAACCACCTGGAACTGATGCTGCTGGCGCTGTTCGCCATGGGCACGCACTCGGCGCTGTTCGGGCCGGTGAAGTACTCGATCATGCCGCAAGCGTTGCACGAAGATGAGCTGGTGGGCGGCAACGGCCTGGTGGAAATGGGCACGTTCCTGGCGATTCTGGCCGGTACCATTGGCGCCGGGATCATGATGTCGTCCACCCATTACGCGCCCGTCGTGGCGGGGGCGATCGTCGGCGTGGCGGTGCTGGGCTACCTGGCCAGCCGCAGCATTCCACGGGCGGCGGCGTCCACGCCGGGGTTGCGCCTGAACTGGAACATCTTCAGTGAATCCTGGGCCACCTTGCGCCTGGGCCTGGGGCAGACGCCTGCAGTTTCGCGTTCCATCGTCGGCAACTCGTGGTTCTGGTTTGTCGGCGCGATCTACCTCACGCAAATCCCGGCCTACGCCAAAGAGTGGTTGTACGGCGATGAAACTGTGGTAACGCTGATTCTCACGGTGTTCTCGGTGGGTATCGCGCTGGGTTCGATGCTCTGCGAGAAACTCTCCGGACGTAAGGTGGAAATCGGCCTGGTGCCGTTTGGCTCCTTCGGCCTGACCGTGTTTGGCCTGTTGCTGTGGTGGCATTCCGGCGGTTTCCCGCAGAACGTGCAGGCCAACGACTGGCTGGCGGTGCTGGGTTACGGTCAGGCGTGGTGGGTGCTGTTCGATATTCTTGGGCTGGGCGTGTTTGGTGGTTTTTATATCGTGCCGCTGTACGCGTTGATTCAGTCGCGTACTGCCGAGAACGAACGCGCGCGGGTGATCGCGGCCAACAACATTCTCAACGCGCTGTTCATGGTGGTGTCGGCCATCGTGTCGATCCTGCTGCTGAGCGTGGCCAAGCTGTCGATCCCCGAATTGTTCCTGGTGGTGTCGCTGCTCAACATCGCGGTGAACACTTACATCTTCAGGATCGTTCCCGAGTTCACCATGCGTTTCATGATCTGGCTGCTCAGCCATTCCATGTACCGTGTGGAGCATCGCAACCTGGAAGCCATTCCCGATGAAGGCGCGGCATTGCTGGTGTGCAACCACGTGTCGTTTGTCGATGCGCTGCTGATTGGCGGCGCGGTGCGCAGGCCGATTCGCTTTGTCATGTACTACAAGATCTACCGTTTGCCGGTGCTGAATTTTATCTTCCGTACTGCCGGGGCGATTCCGATTGCCGGGCGACACGAAGATATCCAGATCTACGAAAAGGCCTTCACGCGCATTGCGCAGTATCTGAAGGACGGGGAGCTGGTGTGCATCTTCCCCGAAGGCAAGTTGACGGCCGATGGCGAGATGAATGAGTTTCGCGGTGGCGTGACGCGCATTCTTGAGGAAACGCCGGTGCCGGTGATTCCACTCGCGTTGCAGGGGTTGTGGGGGAGTTTTTTCAGCCGCGATCCGAACAAGGGGTTCTTTCACCGGATCTGGTCGCGGGTGGTGTTGGTGGCGGGTGAGCCGGTGGAAGGGCCGACGCCTGCAAGATTGCAGGAGGTTGTCGGTGGGTTGCGGGGGAGTGTCAGGTAGCTCTGTGTTGGATTGATTGGCCTCATCGCAGGCAAGCCAGCTCCCACATTTGAAATGCATTCCAAGTGTGGGAGCTGGCTTGCCTGCGATGGCGTTAGAGGCCTATGTGCTGATCTTGAGCCCGACCAGCCCGCAAATAATCAACGCCACACTCGCCAACCGAAACAGCGCCATCGACTCCCCAAACAGGATGATCCCGGCAATCACCGTGCCCACGGCACCCACGCCCGTCCAGATGGCATAGGCGGTGCCCAGCGGCAGCTCCTTCATGGCCAGCCCGAGCAGGCCGAGGCTGATGGCCATGGCGGCAATCGTCAGGGCGGTGGGCAATGGCTTGCTGAAGCCGTCGGTGTATTTCAGGCCAACGGCCCAGCCCACTTCAAACAAACCGGCAAAAAACAGAATGATCCAGGACATGCTGACCCTCTCTCTATAGACGTGGGGTCGTCCCCGGATTAGGCGCTTGAGAGCGTCGCGAGGTCGTCCCCGCGAAGCTCGGTAGAGTGCCGAATATTGATCGGACGATCAAGTTTACGGCGTGGTTTCCAGCGCGCGACGGTCTTCCTTTTCGCTCATGCGGCGGAAGTAAGTCGACAGCAGCGCCCCGGAAATATTGTGCCAGACGCTGAACAGCGCACTTGGCACCGCCGCCAACGGCGAAAAGTGTGCACTGGCCAATGCGGCGCCCAGCCCGGAATTTTGCATGCCCACTTCCAGCGCCAGTGACTTGCGTTGCGCCAACGGCAGCTTGAACAATCGGCCGGTGAAATAGCCCAGCAAGTAGCCGAAGCTGTTGTGCAGCATCACCACGGCCATGATCAGCAGGCCTGACTCGGCAATTTTCGCCTGGCTCGCCGCCACCACCGCCGCGACGATGATCACGATGCTGACCACCGACACCAGCGGCAGCACGTCTACCGCATGGCGCACCCGCTCGCCGAGCACGCGCTGGGCAATAACGCCAAGCACGATCGGCAGCAGCACCACTTGCAGGATCGACCAGAACAATTCCATGAATGAAACCGGCAACCAGGCCGAAGCCAACAGCCAGATCAGCGCAGGTGTCAGCAGCGGGGCGAGGAGGGTGGTCACGGCGGCGATGGCCACCGACAGCGCCAGGTCGCCCCGCGCCAGCCAGGTCATCACGTTGGATGAGGTGCCACTTGGGCAGCAACCGACCAGAATCACGCCGACCGCGATTTCCGGCGGCAGGTGGAACGCCTGGCACAACAACCAGGCTACGCCGGGCATGATGACGAAATGCGCGACCACGCCCAGCGCCACGCGCCAAGGATGGCGGGCGACTTCGGCGAAGTCTTCGAGTTTGAGGGTCAGCCCCATGCCGAACATCACCAGGCCCAACAACGGCACGATGGCGCCCTTCAGGCCGATGAACCATGCGGGTTCTAGGAAGGCGAGCACCGCGAAGATCAACACCCAGTAGGCGAAGGTATTGCCGACGAAGCGGCTCAGGGCGGCGAGTGCGCGCATGGGGATGTCCTTGTTATTGGAATGCTTTGGGTTGCAACCGGATCAGCTGTGGGGGCTTGCTCGTGTGGGAGCTGGCTTGCCGGCGATAGCATCGACTCGGTCTGATTGAAGACCGCAGTGCCTGCATCGCGGGCAAGCCCGGCTCCCACACAAGCCAGCTCCCACACTGACCGTGCGCTTTTAGATGCCTTGCGGGGTTTCTTCGCCGCCAAGCGCTTCAACCAGCGCCGGGATGAAATCACCAAACGTCAGCATCATCAGGGTAAAGCTTGCATCCAGTTGGCCGAGGGCTTCGTCACCGCCATCCTGTTCCGCCTGATCCTGCAGCAGGTCTTCGAACTTCAGGCGCTTGACGGTCATTTTGTCGTCGAGCATGAAGGACAGCTTGTCCTGCCAGGCCAGCGACAGCTGGGTGACGACTTTGCCGGTGGTCAGGTGCAGTTGGATCTCTTCGCCGGTCAGGTCCTGGCGCTTGCAGCGCACAATGCCGCCGTCTTCGTGGGTGTCGCGCAGCTCGCATTCGTCGAGGACGAAGAAATCGTCGGCCGGTTTCTGGGTGGTGACCCAGTCGGTCATGATTGCGGTTGGCGCGGTTTTCACGGTGAGTGGGCGAACCGGCAGGGTACCGATCACTTCACGCAGGGTGGACAGCAGGTCTTCGGCGCGTTTCGGGCTGGCAGAGTTCACCAGGATCAGGCCTTGCTTCGGCGCAATGGCAGCGAAGGTCGACGAGCGACGAATAAAGGCGCGCGGCAGGAAGGCCTGGATAATCTCGTCCTTGATCTGGTCGCGTTCCTTTTTGTAGACCTTGCGCATTTGCTCGGCCTCAATCTCTTCGACTTTCTCTTTAACCGCGTCACGCACCACGCTACCCGGCAGGATGCGTTCTTCCTTGCGTGCGGCGATCAGCAGGAAGTCGCCGCTGACGTGAACCAGAGGAGCGTCTTCACCTTTACCGAAAGGGGCGACGAAACCGTAAGTGGTCAACTCCTGGCTCGCACAAGGGCGCGCCAGCTTGGTGGCCATGGCCGCTTCCAACGCCTCGGCATCAACAGGCAGATCTTGGGTCAGGCGATAGATAAGCAGGTTCTTGAACCACATGGGGTGAGTCTCTCCTTTATACAAAGGGGGGCATTATTCTCTTGATAGCGCCGCAGGCCAACCCTGCCTAAGCCATTGGAAGGGCTGAAAAAAAAGATTTAAGAAAGTGCTTGCCAGACTTAAGGTCGCTCCGTAGAATGCGCGCCACACCGAAACGAAGGGTGATTAGCTCAGCTGGGAGAGCGTCTGCCTTACAAGCAGAATGTCGGCGGTTCGATCCCGTCATCACCCACCATTCGCTTCATGTGTTACGCGCAGCGGTAGTTCAGTCGGTTAGAATACCGGCCTGTCACGCCGGGGGTCGCGGGTTCGAGTCCCGTCCGCTGCGCCATATTCGGTCACCTGGAACGCTGAACGCCAGGTCACCACAGAAAGCCCGCTTAATTGCGGGCTTTTCTTTGTCCGGAATATGGCAAAAAATCGCGATTTAAACTTTTTTTATATAAATTGCATTTAAATCAAGACATTACGATTTTTTGGTGTATGATGCGCCCACACCGAAACGAAGGGTGATTAGCTCAGCTGGGAGAGCGTCTGCCTTACAAGCAGAATGTCGGCGGTTCGATCCCGTCATCACCCACCATTCGCTTCAAGTGTTACGCGCAGCGGTAGTTCAGTCGGTTAGAATACCGGCCTGTCACGCCGGGGGTCGCGGGTTCGAGTCCCGTCCGCTGCGCCACATTTGCTTCCACTAAGGCTCACTGAGCGCTTGGAAGTGCCGGAAATAGCGGCTTTGAGTCGCTTTTTTCGTTTTCTGAATTCCATTGGGATCCATCTCCAGCCACGGTTTTTAAGTACACATTTAAGTACACCGCTGGCACAGCCTTTTACGATTCCTTGCGCATCAATTTTCGTATTGGTTCGTCTACCACTGGGTTGTATTCCCCTCCTTGATGCAAAAGGAGGTGTCTGATGGCTCTGACAGATACAGCGATCAAGCAAGCCAAGCCCGCCAGCAAGCCTTATACGTTAACTGATGGGGATGGCTTATCTCTGCAAGTGCCCCCGACGGGTTCGAAGCGTTGGCATTTCCGTTTCTATTGGCATGACAAACAATTGCGTATTTCCCTCGGCATCTATCCCGACGTGAGTCTAAAGGAGGCTCGTCAGCGGAGAGAGGCTGCACGTGTGCTGGTGGCCAACAATATCGATCCCCGATCGCATCGTCGTGCCGAGAGGCAGAGAGCCTCCCGTGCCGCCAACAACACGTTTGAAGCGGTTGCTGATCGTTGGCATGAGTTCCGAAGTAAAAAGCTGACGAAAAGCAAGAAGGGCAGTGCGGAGCAAGCCAGCAAATACCTAAAGAAGGACATGTTGCCGTGTTTGGGCGATCTTCCGATCGCGGATATTTCTCGTGGCGACGTGCTGGAGCTCATTCGACGAATTGAGCGCAGAGGAGCGCTGGTGTCTGCTCGAAAGGTGCGGACCTGGCTCAACCATATCTTTCGTTTTGCTATGGCGGAAGGGCTTATTAATGTGAACCCAGCAGCAGACCTTGATATCGTTGCCGAGACGCCGAGGCCGATCCGCCATAATCCCTTCCTCCAAGTTAATGAACTTCCAGGATTGCTCAGAGCCGTCACCCACTGTGAGTGTGCGGAAAAGACACGGCTTGGTATTCGTCTATTGCTTCTGACGGGCGTGCGTACAGGAGAGCTGCGGGCGTCGACGCCAGACCAATTCGACTTCGATAGGGGGATCTGGCTAGTGCCGCCGGAGGGGGTGAAGCAGCTCCGAAGTCGTGTGCGAACTCAGGGAAATGAGATTCCGCCTTATGTGATTCCGCTGTCTATTCAAGCAATTACAATCGTGCGGCGGCTGATGCAATTAAGGATGCGCGGCGCACGGTATCTCCTGGTTCACCGATACGAGCCGCAGGAAATGATTAGTGAAAATACCCTTAACACCGCGATTGGTCGGATGGGTTTCAAAGGAAGGCTCACCGGTCATGGCATCAGAGCCACCATCTCGACGGCGCTCAACGAGGTTGGCTTTGTAGAAGAGTGGATTGAGGCGCAGCTTTCCCACGCTGATGCCAACCAAATTCGGGCTGCTTACAATCATGCAGAATACGTCGAGCCGAGACGTAGGATGATGCAATACTGGGCGGACTTATTAGATGCGCTGGAGGTAGGCGTTCCGCTCCCTGAACCTGAAGCTTACATGTCGGAAATCGGACGACATTCAACTGATTGTATGAGCTTGAAGCGCGTAGCTGCTGATTAGCAGTCCGATTCAGGCTATGCGATCAAGGTCAGGGAGGATAGATTTGATAAGACCAATGATTCACATACTGCGGCTGGTCGCCGATCGGGGAAGAGGGGCTTCGAGAAAGCCAAAGTGTGGAGCACCGGTGAGTGCTACCAATGCGATCAACTGGTGCGACGAAATCGCATACGAATCAAAGGGGAGGTATTTCTCCGTGGGGTTGCTTGGCGCCTGAGACAATCACTCGACTACTAGCGTGCGGCGTTAGGCTTTTCATGGATCCTCCTAATAGTCTGCCGTCAGCTAGAGAGGTGGCATTGCGTTGCTTCTGTAAATATCGTTTTAGTTTGGATGCCGATTGCGTCCCCGCAGGCGGGCGAATCTCTCTTGCGCCGCTTGGCATTTCTCGTGTTGTTGCCACATCATGACGGGAGAGACTCTGTTAATCAGGTCTCCTGTACTGCCCGAACGTAGAGCAAACGGTCCTTGGAGCGACCTAGCACTTCACACCATCGGCTGGTGCGCATTTCAGCATCTATGCTCCCGGGTATGCGAAGTCGTGCTTGGCCGGCCCGTGGAAATCTTCCGCGAAGATCAAGACGGCGGTCAGCGTCCGATGCAACAAAGGCATTGAAGCTCAGTGATATCGCTACCGAAATTGCCCATGTCGAGGAGCTGGTCAAAGCCGGTCAAGCCGAGGCCTACGCCTTCATGACGAACATGAGTGTAGATGCGCCCGTGGCAGCCGCAATGCGTGCTAAATTCCGCGCGATTGGTGTGCGTAAGCCGCACATTCTCGGTCGCTAGTATGTCGTACGTATTATCAGGAGCAGCTCGCGCCTCCGGGCCCTCTTTCCGCAGGTCTACGGCCTAGGCGACCTCACCTCGATCGTAGATGAGCGGCTCAGCGAACAGAGCCGGGCGTTGCTTGACAGCTGAATTCCAAAGCTTCGCACCTATGTTCCTACCTAGGCTCATCGGGATGCGGTTGACGCGAGCTCTGAGCACGGAGTTGTACTGCTACTCGGTAATCCCGGTAGATCCGCGATTGGCGCCATCGTGTCGACCATGGCGTCGGAAAATCCAGACAATACCGTACTTGCTCTAACCGGACCGCGCGACTTTGAGGCC
The DNA here is from genome assembly GCF_002813445.1 of Pseudomonas tolaasii NCPPB 2192. Taxonomy (NCBI): domain Bacteria; kingdom Pseudomonadati; phylum Pseudomonadota; class Gammaproteobacteria; order Pseudomonadales; family Pseudomonadaceae; genus Pseudomonas; species Pseudomonas tolaasii. The sequence goes on along the minus strand of NZ_PHHD01000001.1, from coordinate 6,217,916 downwards.
GGTTGGAATCCTAATGATCCAGAGCGCTTCTTCTGGATCGACGATGCCTTCGGCCCCAGTGTGCTGCGCGACGAATATGTGCAGGACTGGACGTCTGCCTTCTCCAAGTTGCGGGCCGCGATCAAGCATGGCAATCGATTTCTTCTAACTTTCCGAAAACATATCTATGAAGCGGCGCGGCGCCAGCTCGGGCAGCGCAACCTTGCCTAATTCGCAGGCCTTAGCGCCGTGGTGGATGACGGCGAGTCGACGTTCGAAGAGAAGACGCAGATTCTCTATAATCATGTAAATTTTGGTGAGCAAAGCCAGAGCTGGCGTTCGAGAATCTAACCGCTGTCGCTACGGTTCGCGATTTCCCCCCCCTTGGGTCGCCGCACGTCTTGGCGGCCCAAGCTTCACCTAGGGCCTAGCGCCCAGCGAAAGCTCACTCGTGCGCTTTATGAGGGAGCCGACAGAGCGCTTATTGTTACCGTCAACGCCTTAGATGATCCTGCAGGCCGCGCTCATCCTCGTGTATGTCCATCAGGCCTGATTAGATCCTAGCGATCATGATCCTTCGGCCGCACAGGCGGTCGCTGAGCTGACTGGATACACTCTCACTAAGATTCAGGATTGTTTCGCTGAGCTGAAGGGCTTGTTCTTGAAGCTTCCCGGATCAAAATGGACGTTCGCCCATCCGACGATCTCCGATGCCCTAACGGAGGTTCTGCGCCAGAAGCCCCATATGATGGCGGCGCTCATACGAGGCGCGACTATCGACACCATCCTGAGCAGTTACACTTTCGAGGGCTCCCCGCTCATTCGAGATATGCTGGTCATCCAGACAACGCTCTACGAATTGCACCGCAATTGGATGCTGTTTCACTTCCTCTCCTGTCGTTCGAGCGAGGCCGTGGTCGTCAAAGCCGTCGAGCAATTTCCCAATCTACTTCGACGGTCCGACTGGCAATCTGATCTCACTAGCAACGATCCCCGGATCGCCAGCGCCAGGTCCTAGTCCACAAACTGATCGGCTATTCTATTAATGTTACACCTCTTTCAGTAAGGACTATGCCAGGGAGTTGATCATCCATCTTTTCACGGTAATGGTCGATACGGTGTTGGTGGAGAAAGCTATGACTATCCATGCAAGTCCGTATACCGAGCAGAGAAATACGGACTTCCCATGATCCTCGAGCCGTCTGATTAGGTCTCCAGTAACGGATAATCCGTATACCCTTTCGCGCCGCCCCCGTAGAAGGTTTGCGGGTCGGCTTCGTTCAGCGGTAGCTCATCACGCAGACGCTGTACCAGATCTGGGTTCGCCAGCGCCCAGCGCCCGACAGGTGCCATATCGGCAAGCCCGGCCTCGATGTCGGCTGCCAGGTGTTCGCGGGCGCGGTTCACCCGATTGACCAGCAGTACGCCTGGCCATGCCTGGCGCAGCGTCTTGAGTAGGACGTCATCCCCGTTGTGGGCTAGGTGCAGGTACGCCAGGTTGCGTTGTGCCAACTCGGCAACCAGCGTACGATATAGCTCGGCGTGCTCCGGCCCTTCTGCGATACCACCCAGTGCTGAACCCGGCGATAGACGAATTCCCGTACGCTCGGCGCCGATCTCGGCCACCACGGCATCAATCACTTCGAGCGCGAAGCGCAGGCGTCGCAGGATCGAGCCGCCGTAGGCGTCGTCCCGCTGGTTGGCATTGACAGCCAGGAACTGCTGGATCAGGTAACCATTGGCGCCGTGTATCTCCACGCCGTCAGCACCCGCTTCGATGGCACGGGCTGCAGCCTGACGGAAATCGCTCACAGTAGTACGAATGTCCTGCTCACTCATGGCGCGCGGCGCTGGCACTTGCTGCATGCCCTGGGGTGTAAAGATCTGCGCGTCTGGAGCGATCGCCGATGGCGCCAGAGCCTGACGGCCGTGGGCGGTGTTGGATGGATGTGACATGCGGCCGGCATGCATCAGTTGGATGAACAGATGGCCACCGCCGTCATGCACCGCATCGCTGACCTGACGCCAGCCAGCCACGTGAGCATCGCTGTGCAGCCCCGGGGAGTCGAGAAAGCCCTGGCCATCGGCACTGGGTTGTGTTCCTTCGCTGATCAACAGCCCCAGTGAGGCGCGCTGGCCGTAGTATTCCGCGGCCAACGGGCCTGGAGTGCCGCCGGGCAGCGCACGGCTGCGGGTCAAGGGTGACATGGCCAGGCGATGTGTCAGGTTGAGGTTGCCGAGCTGGATAGGGTCCCAGAGCGAGGTCATAAGGTATCTCCTGCGGATGAGTTGAGGTGAAGCGTACGCGTGAGACACAGATTATTCTGTTCCGTATTCTGTGAGTAGGGTTTAATATTTGGACTTAATGTCTCATAAATGGATCAGTGATGGACCTTTCAGCCTTGGCGGACTTCAACCTCGTTGCAGCCCATGGCGGTTTCGGCAAGGCCAGCCGCCTCAGTGGACGTCCCAAGGCCACGCTTTCGCGGCGTGTCATGGACCTCGAGCTAAGCTTGGGCGTTCGGCTTCTGGAGCGCGGGGCACGGTCTTTGCGCCTGACTGAGGAGGGACAGGTGCTGCACGACCGCACCCAAGGCTTGCTCGACGATATCGTCGAGGCGGGTGAACTTGTGTCGGCAGGGCAGAGCGGTCCACGCGGTCACCTGCGGGTCAGTGCCCCGGTACTGTTCTCCCATACCTTGCTTGGGCGCCTGGCTGTAGGTTTTGCCCAACGCTATCCGCAAGTACGCTTGGATATCACCGCCGAAGACCGCAATGTCGATCTGGTCGAGGAAGGTTACGACGTAGTGATCCGCGTCAATCCCAGGGCGGACGCACTGCTGGTGGGGCGCTGTTTTGCCCGCGATGACATGCTGCTCGTGGCGCCGGCAGCTTTGCCTCGACCCACCGCATATAGCAGCGGCGAGATTGCCGAGGTACCGGTCGTGGCGTTGGCCAACCGGTTCGATAACGGGCCCTGGTACTACCAGGACGGTGACGCACTAGGCGCGGTGATGCCTAATGTGCGCCTGCGCCTGTCATCGTTGATCATGATCCGGGATGCGGTGCTCGCCGGCGCGGGGGCCGCGTTGATCCCTCGATCCTTGTTGCTGCGCGATGAGCAATTGGCGAAGCTGTCGATCTGGGGGCGCATGCCCGACAGGCCGATCGAGCTATGGGCCCTGCATGCCTCGCGTCGGCTGGTTAGTCGCAAAGTCTCGGCGTTCACCGATTACCTGTGCGAAGCCTTCCCCGATCAGACGCTCAGTCACGGATTCTCAGTCGATTGACCTGTCGCCCGCAAGAAACGCCAGCAGATCGCGGAGCACGGCGCCCTTTTGCTCGATCATTAGGTAATGGCCGGCTTCGGGATATTCGAGGTACTGCGAATGCCCGATCATCTGCGCTGCCAGCCGGCCGGTAGTCGCAGGTGGGGCGCTCTCATCGCGGGCGCCATGCAGGATCAAGGTCGGCACCTTGATTCCAGCCAAGTCCTGGCGAAAATCGGTGGCGTACCAGGCTTGGGCGCAGGCTGCGATAGCGTGCTCAGAGGACTGGTAAGTCTGGGCCAGATACCAGTTGCGCAGCCCCGGCTCCGAGAACGAGGCCTGCGCATAGTCCCCAAAGAAGCGCTGTCGATCCTGACGCAACGCCTGCATCAAACCGTCGAAGGCTGCCGGCGGCATGCCGTCGGGGTTGCCTGGGGAACTGGCCAGTTGCGGTGTCACCCCAGCCAGCAGCACGATCGCTGCGATGCGGCGGTCGCCGTGACGGGTCAGGTAACGTGCCACTTCGCCGGCCCCCATCGAATACCCCACCAGCGTGACATCTTGCAGGTCCAAGTGCTCAATCAGTTGCGCGAGGTCGTCGCTGAGTGTGTTGTAGTCATAGCCGCTCCAAGGCTGGTCGGAGCGTCCGAAACCGCGGCGGTCATAACTGATTACGCGGTAACCGGACTCGGCCAGGCGGGTGGCATGGTGATCCCAACTGGCAGACGACATCGGCCAGCCATGGATCAGCACCACGGGGCGGCCGTGGCCCCAGTCATTGTAGTGCAGGGAAACGGTGTCCGAGGTCAGCAGCATAGGCATGAGAGTTGAATCCGAGCAGGGAAGGAGCGGATATTCTCGCTGGGGCGACGAGAGAAGAATAGCACCGAAATCGGGACGCGCTGTTCCGGATCATGGACACCAGTGCATCCCTGAAACATGACTTATCATCCGTCCGACACCAGACATTTGAGCAATGGCATGAGGCCATGGATCGCACCGGCCCTGTTGGCCAAGCTCGCGGGTTGCTCCGACAGCCCCTCGGAGCTGCGTCCTGCGCGCCAGCAGAGCGATGCGTGCTGGACCTACAGATCGTTGATGACCGCGCCCATGGCGCCGGATGCCATGGCGCTGTTGCGTGAGGCTTGCGGAAAGTCAGAGGCAGGCTGAGACTCAGCGCGCCTGGGTTAATGTCAGAAAATAGCCGTAGAGTCCGCATACCAAACTCCCGCGAGCCGTAAGGCAAACCTGGAGTGGCCAGGCGATCACGAAATAGAATGTGCCCGTGCGTTGCGGTGAATGGCTCCAAAGGTCTCGCTCGGTGAATACCATCCGTTGTCGTCGAGTGGTGGCCAGCCTCGCTTACTGTGAGGGGCGCCTTGAAACCGAGGATTTGCGGTATTCTCTAGGGTTTTCTGCAGACTATAGTAACGGAACAGAGCGCTCTCGGATGGTGGAGCTGGGCAGGGAGCAGAGTTTTGCTCAATGGGACCAAAACTAGAGCTCTGCGCCCAAAAAAAAGGCCGGCAGTGCATATTTAGGCCTTATACAACCGGCTCTACTCTTGGAGGTAGACCTGGTCGTTCGCGATCTACTATTACACTCTCGCCGGCATCTTGAGCGGTTCGTAGCGCATGCTGTTACATATAGTCGAAGTGTCTGGTTGTGACGGATCTCCATTTTATGGACTGACGGTGTAACCGTTGATCGAATCGCAATCCTTCAGGTGCACGGTGCAATGTCTAAGAAACTCGCGTGTCGGCGTCGCGCCACTAGAGAAGGCAGGGTAATACGAACCGTTGACCTCGGTCCTTTTCACAGTCCCTACAGAAATTACTCGCTGCAGGCCCTTGGGGTGAACTGCCTGCGGCAGGGTGCTTAGCTTCAGCCCTCATCTCGCTGAGGCGTTGAGCTTCGTTCAGTTCTCTTTCCATAGAAGTGTCTGTTTCTCAGATGATTCAAGGTCAGGAAAACGCGGTAAGTTCGCCCAACAGTAGGTAATGGATGGCGTTCCCATCAAGTAGGGGGTCCACCCCGTTAACAACAACACTTCGAGTAAGCTCAGATCGAGCCGAAGGAGTGTTCGTGTCCAAAGTATGAAACACAGTCCCGACTCCAAATGGAAGGCTATCGATACGGCCTGTCGCTCAGAAGCCTACTGCCGCCAGGCAGCCTGAGAAGCCGGCCAAGCTCCGAGCCTGCTGAATCGCTGGGATACTTCATCCTTTTTGTGGAGGTGCTCCCAATTACGCACCTTTGGACGAGCATGTTAAAAATGCGAACATAATTATCAAACCTTGTCTTCGAGGAGGCCTGGGGTGATAGCTTTGAAAATACCGACTCGGGAATATGAGAAACGCTCCCATAGTCCGTGGCTTTCATCAACTTATCGGGTATGACTGCGATATCGGGCTCAGCAATGCCATCAAATTTGTTTCGTCCAAAAATAACAGTGTCAGATCCACAAGGCGCTCGGTCCTGATGTTTTTCTTAAAATACGACCCACTCATCAGTAGAAGGCATTGTTGGACTAGGGTGAATAGTTGTTTCCTGCACGGTACCATGAAATGATTACCACCCAGTTATTACAGCTCTCTAATACCCGACTAACAGTTTTCAAGGGGGCTTTGGTTGGTTTTACAAACCGTCCCAAGCCTGTGTGAGCAAAAATCGTAACCGTGTCAGGTGCGTTCGAAAAAGTGATGTTAACTCTGCTTCATAATTTCGTTCAAGATGAAGTGTTTTTATCTCGCCGGTGTGGGTTCCATCAGAGTTATATATGACATTATGAAGAGTCGCAACAAGACGTATCTTGCCTGCCTCCTAAAGTAGATCAGAAAGCGATTCGGCCGATAAAGACATTGTCCCATCAGCGCGGTGAATGCCACTTGGAGTGTGCTCCTTTGCAGTGAGTTAGACTGGGTCTTCAGCGATTATATTGAGACTAATTCTGTGTGGATTGTAAATTCACTAACTCCAAAAAGTGAACCTGGGTATGTAAGATATTGCTATCTTTAAGTGTTGGTTAGCATAACGGCCCATCGGGTTAAATCGGGTGATTATGAGGTTTAGTCGCTCTTGATAATTTTCACGTAATTCAAGATGTTCTTTAGCGTACATGGCGTCGGCCAATGAATAATAATAGAGTCTGTATTTTGGTCTGGTATAATGGTTAGTTCCAAATGCAGCTCCTTTGGAGTCGGCTTAGTAACTTTCGAAGCTGTCCCATTTTTGTAGCAATGGGAGTGGCATGACGACGGAGCGAGCAATGCGGGTCGTCATGTATTTGCTTGCCAGGTTCCGTAAAGTTGTACTCTGAAAAGAATAGTTTGAAATGTGAAAGTGAGAGTCGGCTAGATCTAAAGTGGTTGGTGGTGGAGTGGTGCTGTTGTTTGTCTTAGACGAGCAGTTACCCGTTACTGTTATCAGGAGAATTAGTAGGGCTAGTTTTGTTGTTTTGTTATATTCATTGCGAGCTCGTTGTAGTGCGCTTTAGGTTGTGTGGGAATTTACCTATGATTTAATTTTGTTGTCGGTGTATTTTCTGACTTGCATGTTGATTTATTTGATTTATTTGATTTTGTCTCTATTTTTTGGAAGATTAATTCGGGTGTTTGAATTTGTCTTGTATCTGGTAAGTGTATCTTTAGATTGTTTTTATTGGCGTGGCTGTATGGTTTCTGGCGGTGAGTCTTGCCGTTTTTCTGGCTCAAACTAGGCAGTGACAGCAGTAGCGACACTGTTACCTACAACACTGGTAGCTGTCCGCCCGATGTCCAAGAATTGCTCCACACCAAGGATGAGCAATAGGTCTGCCTCGGGGGTGTGGAACATAGCTAGACTAGAGGTCGCGACAACGAATGCCGCACGCGCGATATCGGCTATCCCTTCGCTCGTTACCATCAAGGTCAACAGGATCAGGAACTGCTGCATTATACTCAGTTCAATGTTATAAGCTTGGGCGATAAAGAGTATTGCAAACGCCTGGTACATCATCGAGCCGTCAGGGTTGAATGAGTAACCCACGGACAACACAAAGCTGGAAACCCGCTTTGGGTTTCCGAACTTTTCAAGTGTCTCCATAGTCTTTGGATAGGCCGATTCGCTGCTCGCAGTGGAGAACGCCTGCAGCATTGGCTGCGAATGAGATTTGCTAGTTTGAAGATTGAATTGCCGAGGAAGAAATAGCCCGCGACAAAAGTGAGAAAGGCACAGTGCGGAAATTCCCAATTAGAACTGCGCGATAAGTTTTCCGTAGCCCATAACAGCGAGGCGCCTTCAGTCGACAATGCTGATGCGATCGTCGCAAACACCCCAAAATAGCGCGAAACTCATGGTATAGCTCAGTGAGTTTTGGCATGATTTTGGCCAGTTCGTCAATGCAATCTGCCACCTCCGAATGGCTCGCACGTTTGAGGGCCACGGTGGCGAAACCAAAGAAAATTGAAAACACTACGATCTGAGAAATTTCGTTGTTAGCTAGTGACCCGGCAAAGTTGCGAGGGAACACATGACTGATAAAAACCTTGATGCTCAGGTCGCTCCCTGCAACGGATGTAGCACTGCCAGCCTCAGAAATAGCAGACAGATTGAGTTCGGCCCCTGGCTTGAAAAAGTTGGCCTGAATTATGCTTGTCAGAATTGAAGAAAAAGAGGCGATAATGAGCCACACCATCGCGCGCGCCCACTCGTTCCACTGAGCGTGAAGTGCCCATGCTGGCCATTCCGCCAACCAAAGTTGCAAATACAAACGGGCCGATGATCATCTTGATCATCCGCAAGAATGATATCAGTAATGAGGGAGAAATAAGAGGCGATTTCTTTAGCTGGGTCTGGGCTATTAGCCAAAAAATGACATGCGCATCCCACAACTACTCCCGAAATTATCCCATATGCAATGCGGCGTGGAAGTTTATTTTTGTTCATCGCGCTATATCATGTATTTGAAATTTGTGGCTTGTGGAAAATATCAAGGGTGGGATTTTATTATCGGTGGCTGTTAGTGGGTGATGGGCTTTTTATGCGGCGTGCTACCTCTTGTGGAAGTGCGCTCACAAATCTTAACTCATCTAAAGCTACTGTCCATATTATTACTTGAAATGTCGTCATCAGTAATTATATGGCGCACTGAATTGGATGGTGTAATCGCACTCTTGGAGAAAGGCGTATGATAGTTACCGGTTTTTCAGCTGGATTCTGACTAAATATGATAGCGCAACCAGTTTTGCTATATAGTCTTCGCGAGCTTTGACAATCGCATCCATAAGTTCGCTATGCTGGGCACTCGACAATTGTGCGGCCTTATTATCGGCAGCTCTAATTCGCTTGATCAAGTTCTCATAAGAAGCGTCAATAGATTTTAGGTGTGAAACTAGCGGTGTCGCATCTATGATTTGCATGAAGAGTTTGCCTCAGTTGAGTAAAAGTTGTATCATCCTAGGGGAGGGCGTCATCCCGCACGCACAGCAAGGGCCTTATTAAGTTATGGGCTTTTAAGTGTTTTGGCAAAATAGGCTTATAAGTTTTGGAGGTAATGTAATTTAGTTTTTTGTGTGACATTATTACTGTGTAATGGGTAGAATAGCTTCAGAAGTAATTCCTGTGAATCGATTGCTCTTGGGGGCGCGAAAGTGGAAGTACGTAAACCAGATGGTGTGTGTTTTATAGGGTCTGGGGTGCTGAGCGGAATGTTTGGTAATGAGATACTTGAATAGGGAATGATAACTCACGAAAAGTTAATTGTTATAACGCCTTTCTGCGGGGAGAACATCGCTGCTCCCGCTTAATAAAATTACTTCCTGCATGGTTGCGTTGCTATCGAAACGTCTTCCCCTTCAAAGTAAGAAAGGATGAAGCACGAGTTCCAAACCAAGGATTGCGATGAAGATCAGAAACCATCGCCGGAAAGTCGCTTGATTTATACGCTTCCGTACAGTTGTTCCAACGGACATGCCAATCAGTGCGGGAATAACTGCGAGAGTAGACAGCAAGATGTTGTCAAGTTGGAATATTCCGCCGTGAACTAAGCCCGCTGTGAGTGCAACTGTAGATACAGTGAACGATAGTCCTAATGCCTGGATTAGTTCATCTTTGGAAAAACCAAGGGCTTGGAGATAAGGAACTGCGGGAAGTGTGAAAATCCCAGTGCCTCCGTTTATTACTCCAGTGAGCAATCCGACTACAGGCGATAGGGGGCGCTCAATGCGCGCAGGGACCGATAATGGTTTGGCCCACAGACCGTGTATTGCATAGAAAATCAGGGCGGAGCCCAACCCTATGCTTGTATAACTCGTATTGGCATGTGTTAGAAGCCACGAGCCCGCGAGCGTGCCAACCACGATTCCGAGCATCATCAACCAAAGTCTCTTCACCAGGACTAAAAAATCGGGCCCTGTGAATAGCTGCCAAAAATTGGTGACGAATGAGGGAATTACCAAAAGCGAAGCTGCGCTGACCGGCGGCATAATGGCACTAAGGACCCCCATGGCAACAGTTGGCAGGCCCATTCCGGACGCGCCTTTAACGATGCCGGCAAAGAAGAATGTTGCTACGACAATCAGTACATGTGGCGAAAGGTAATCGAACATTTTGACACCCAATTGGATTCTGTTGTGTGTATGTTTAAATAAATTGATGGCAAACTAGCATGTGTTTAAGGTTACAAATATTTAAAAAATCACGCAAAAAAGCATGAAGAATTATTTTTCTGACCGAAACGAAGGGCTATTTCGTAATCCAGTCTATTCTCGCCGCTTTTATGCCACAATTGGGAATTTCCGATTTTAACGTTCGGTAAAACCGAAGGAAGAAAAATGCGCTTTGATTTGACGGATCTGCGGTTGTTCCTGGCCGTGGCTGAACAAGGGAGCCTCACAAAGGGCGCCGAAGCCATGAATTTAGCGATTGCTTCCGTAAGCCAACGCATTTCCGGAATGGAGTCTTTATTGGGTGCACTGCTTTTGGAGCGAAACAGTCGCGGGGTAACAACAACTGCGGCCGGTGATGCCTTGGTCCGCCATGCTCGTCTGATCCTTGCTCAAGTTGACCAGATGCGTGGAGAGCTGCGTAGCTACGGCGCTGGTCTGAAAGGGCGTATTAGGCTCTTGTCGAACACTGCTGGACTGGCTGCTTTCCTGCCGCGTCGACTCAGCAGTTTTTTAGTGGCTCATCCAGACTTGTCTGTTGATCTCTATGAGCGGCCAAGCACAGAAATTGTCCGGGCCATTCTGGAGGGGCGTGCCGATCTAGGCGTCGTAACCTACACGGCGGGTTTGGCATCATTGCAGACACGAATGATTAAACAAGACCAGCTAGTTGTTGCAGTGAGCAAAAAGCATCATCTCTGCAAACGACCTTCGCTTGCTTTTGCAGAGGTTGTGGGTGAGCCTTTTGTCGGCTTGTCCGATGCGGCGTTGGAAGCGTACTTAGAGGAACGTGCAACTCGGTTAGGACTGCAAATTCACTACCGTATTCAACTCAGACGAATCGAGCACATGGCAATGATGGTCGCGTCTGGTATTGGTATCGCTATTTTTTCAAGGGCTTCTGTAGGGGATTTGGAAGGCTTTGCGTTGACGATGGTGCCGCTGCAAGACAGTTGGGCGCTTAGGGAACTCCATCTTTGTGCGCGTGATTTTTCAACGCTCACGCCGCATGCGGGCTTACTCGCACGACATCTCATGGAGCCTAAGGACTGTACCTCTGCACCTTAAAACTAGCATGTGTTGCCGCTGACCGAAAACTGACCCAGGGGGGACAAAATCTGCACTGTTTATGCAACGAACTCCAGGCTCTCATGATACTCAACGGGACTGAGAGCGCCGAGGGGAAATATTGATTATACCAGCGAATGTATGAGTTCAGGGCCTGAATGAACTGCTCGATGCTCGTTGACTGCCAGTTGCGAGGATAGAGCAGCTCTGTTTTCAGCCGGTCAAACAAGCTGCGTTATCAGGTTGGCAGCCCTTGCGCGACATCGAACGAATCAGCTTCGCATCAGCGATGCGGAATAACAAGCCGGGCCAGCGGTAGTGCGCTCCACGGTCGGAGTGAACCACAGGCCGTTTATCGTTGCCCGCCACCATTTCGACGGCAGCGTCTAGCATCGTGCTCACAAGTTCGGCGTCGGGACGCGTGCCGATCGATCAATTGATGGACCTCCCATCGAAGCAGTCGATGACGGGAGGCAGGTACACCTTGTCAGCCGGGATCTGGAACTCTGAGATGTCATTTAGTCTTTTCTCATTCGGAGCAACAGCTGTGGAGTCGCGGTTCGCGAGATTTTCCGACGCGCGAATGATCTCCCCGAGGTAGAAACCGTATCGAGACCGTTTTGCCTTGACGACGGCCAGGCAATCCTGCTTCATCAAGCGCTGCATAACCTTATCTGGCAGACACACCGTTGCCGGTTCAGCGAAGCCCTCATACGCCGGTAGCCATAGCAGCGATGATTATGCACGAAGATTTCTGCCATGGCGCGATGTACTTCAGTGTAGTTTTCCGCGCCCTGCATTCGGGCTCGATGATAGAAATAGGGATTTCGGGCTAAGCAGCTCAGAAATGTAGTGGTCTACTAACCCCGGACACCTTTTTAGGCGAAGATGATCGCCACACAGAGGTGTTCAATGAGCAGACAACGACGTACTTTCACCCCTGCCTTCAAGCGCGAGGCTGCCAGCCTGGTGCTCGACCAAGGCTATAGCTGCCCTGAGGCCGCCAAACCCCTTGATGTAGGGGAAACGGCATTACGGCGCTGGGTCGCCCAGTTGCAGCTGGAGCGTGGAGGAGTTACGCCGACTGCCAAGGCGCTCACACCGGAGCAGCAGACGATTCAGGAGCTTCAGGCCCGCATCAACCGGCTGGAGCTTGAGAAGAAAATCTTAAAGGAGGCCACTGCGCTCTTGATGGCCGAGGAACACGGGCGCAGACGTTGAGGTCGATTCGGCAGTTGGCCAAGCACTATCCCGTTCAACTGTTGTGTTCAGTGTTCGAGCTGCCCCGATCCTGTTATTACGCCCATTTGGCCCGGCGGCGTCGTATCGATGTTCGCCGGGTGAGCCTGCGCAGCCGCATCAACGAACTGTTCAGCCAAAGCCGTAGTTCTGCCGGTAGCCGCAGTATCGCTGCCATGCTTCGCGACGAGGGCATCGAGGTGGGACGCTTCAAGGTCAGAGGTTTGATGAAGGAGCAAGGATTGATCAGCAAGCAGCCCGGCTCTCATGCGTACAAGAAAGCGACAGTTGAACGTCCTGACATTCCCAACCTCCTTGATCGGCAGTTCACCGTGGCAGCACCGAACAGGGCCTGGTGCGGCGACATCACCTACATCTGGGCGCAAGGGCGATGGCATTACCTGGCCGTTGTGTTGGATTTGTATAGTCGCAGGGTGGTGGGTTGGGCGATGTCTTCCAGACCCGATGCCGATCTGGTCATCAAGGCGCTCGACAGAGCCTATGAAATGCGTGGCAGGCCACGAGATGTCATGTTTCATAGTGATCAGGGAAGCCAATACGGCAGCCGCAGTTTCCGCCAGCGACTGTGGCGCTATCGGATGACTCAAAGCATGAGTAGACGGGGAAATTGCTACGACAACTCGCCAATGGAACGGCTGTTTCGTAGCCTGAAAACCGAGTGGGTGCCGACGGTCGGGTACATGACGACGGCGTTGGCCGAGCAGGACATTGGTCGATACCTCATGCAGCGATATAACTGGACGCGGCCACATCAGTACAACGGTTTTGTGCCGCCGGCGGTTGCTGAGGAAAAACTCAATTCCGTGTCCGGGAATTGTTGACCACTACAGAAAAGGAGTGTGTCTGCCTCAGTACATCAGCCATCAATGTCTTCTCCCGGTTGGTCAGGATTTTCTGGTCGACCCCCGTGTCTTTTTTATGAGTTTATTCGCCCTCATCAACAGGTCGTGTTCAAGCCACAGCCGCGCAAGTCGAGCCTGAGAGATTCGAGTTGTCGTTATAATTCCTCCGGTCCGGTGAGGATGGAGATTCTAGTCGGCGCTTCATGGATGCAGATACGTCTGGGCCGAGTCGTTGGTTTTTTTTCGGTTGTACAAGGTCGGCCTACATACGCATAGTTTTTCAGCCAGGGCTTTCGCACTTTCTTTTCGCGTGCACAGCGCGATAACCGCCGCTTGCTTCATCGTTGGCGGGCGAGTCAACCCGTCAGATCGCCCAACAACACGCATATGTAACTCGGGGGTGCAATTCGTAAATCCGGGCACGCAACGAATCCCGTGCCGGGTAGCCCAGCGCCTGGACTGTAGCGACGATGTTGCAGCTGTGTTCGAGAATGTACTCGACAGCCTGTTCCTTTGGACCAGTAAGTACTTCGACTTCGAGGTTTCGTAGCCACGCGCCAGGTCGAGACATCACTAATACTCTGCATATCAGCTCTTCAAAAAGTTCTTCGCAGAGTAGCCCAACTGAAGAATCGTTACCCCAATGCGTTTTCCCACTTTTATGTAGAGCTCGACCGCTCGAATGGAGTCTCCGTATGAATACATGAGCTACTTCCAAGTAGTCCAAGATTTTCGCTGCATCCCCCTGGCGCAGTTTTCAATCAGCGCCAACAAACAATTCGCACGGCGGTTTTTCGGAATGTTTCAATGTGCTCTGGTAATTCAAGAAAATATGTTCGTTCGGATTGAATTAAGCATAAACCGAGTGTTGAGATGCGGCTGATGTAAGAACGGACTGATCGCCAACGGCGAGGCTACCGAGTGTGAGTTGCGCCCGGCTGATGCGGCCGTCAATTGGCGGGCGGGCCTTAGTAAACTCGAGGTTTATTGCGGCGGCGGTCAACATGGATTCGTTCGCATGCACCTCGGCAAGGCTCTGAACGTTAGCGCCACTCTTTTGTTGCGCTTTTTCTTTCGATACAGCGCCGATGACCAGCTGTTTTGCGCGTAGGTCCTGTTGGCTGGCGAGTGTAATCGAAGCACGAGCACGTGCTAGCTGTGTTCGTGTTCTATACTAACTCGATGCAAAGGGCGTTAATCGGTGACGAAAAACAGGTGACCGTTGTTGACCTCAAAGCCTTCCCGGTAATCTGTCTGAGTGATGTCGCCATTAGCACGAGGGCGAATCTCTACTGTTTCAATAGCAGCTACTCGTCTATTGAAATTATACCAGGTTCTTACCATTTGAAGGGATGCGCTGGTCATCGCGACAGGGAAGGGGGCTTGATCGGGCTTCATACGGCAACCACGGATTAACAATATAGTCGCGAGAACTCCGTTTATGGTTATTAAATTGGCACGAACAGAAGTACATTTCTAATATTTATTCACGAGTAGGCTAGTTTCCAATTTTGGGATTTCTCGTCAGTCGATTGATTGGCGCTAGTTGCTTCTTTTTTTCTTGTTCAGCCTTTTCGCGATCTTTCTCTTCGTGCTTTGCAATTTCCGCCTGTTGTTGAACGAAAAATGCCCTAGTCCTTTCATGAAAGATCTGCAGTGCTTCCGCGCCGTCAGAAGCATAAGCGAAAAAAGGGAGGGTTAAAATTAGCATTGCAACAATCTTTAGAAAATATTTCATGGTGTCTCCTCAGGTTTGATGCGCAATGAAGCGCCAGATAAAATTCAGGTTGGATATGCACTTGGTGTAGGTTTGTAATCAAGGCTCAATAAGCGAGTACGGGAAACCTCTCCTGAGAGAAAGTGTTAAGTTCAAAGAGGGAAGATGCATTCGAGTAGAAGTTTACGGGGTCTTAGTTCTGGATTTTTGTCTGTACGGTATTAACGCAACGTTATCTCTACTGTGATGTTGGTAAGGTTCATGGTTGTGAGTCAATACTAGCGCGCTGATTGTCGTTATAAGGCTTCTTTTTTGCGTGGATGACGAGCAGCAGCTTTCGTGGAATTCAGCCGTGCTCACGGTATGCCATTAGCGTACATGACTAGGTGCAGCGGTTAATTTAGACTGTGTATCTTAGTGCTATTAGCGAGGCGGCCTGATCCAATCGAAGTGTTTTGTACCTATGCCCTCGTTGGGCTTTACGTTAGAAAGATGCACGGCGGCTTCTACGTATGGGCTGGGTGTTCGATCGAGCTGTGGATACGTGTACTTTAGAAAAAAACGATACTCAGATAAACTGGATGATACGTTTTGTTTTTACGGAAACCCGTACAATGGCATTTGACCGATTGGAAGCGATGCGAGCATTTTGTCGAATCGTTGAAGTGGGCAGTTTCAGTCGCGCTGCTGAGTCGTTGAATCTGGCCAAGACGACGATTTCAGGTCAGGTTCAGGCTCTAGAGAACCTACTTGGTATAAAGTTACTGCATCGGACGACCCGAAAGGTTTCCACGACTGCCGAAGGCGCGGCCTACTACCGCCGCGCTCGAATTGTCCTGGAGGACGTCAGCGAGCTTGAAGCTTCTGTTTCTCGAAATCGCAACGCAATTCGCGGTCATATCAAGATCGAAATGCCGTCCCCAGTAGGTATTTTGTTGATAGCTCCCTCATTACCGGACTTCGCTGCCAGGTTTCCTGAGATACACCTGGAGATCAGTTGCAATGAGCGCGTCATAGATCTTGTAGAGGAGGGCGTGGATTGCGCCATTCGCGTCGGGCGCGTTTCGGATCAAAATCTGATCTCCCGCCCAATCGGAGTGATGCGTTACTGTTTTTGCGCTTCTCCTTCCTATCTGATTCGCGCCCCGAACCTTGATGTCCCCTCCCATCTTGCTGAGCATAAACACCTAGGTTTCAAGTTCCCGGCTACTAATAGGCGGCATCTGCCTACACTTGTGCGCGGAGAAGAGCGTTTCACTCTTGATCACCCTCCAACGGTGTATTTCAACAACGGCGCAGCTGCAGCTGCAGCCGCTGTGGCGGGACTAGGTGTGGCGTTTCTTCCTAGGGCGCAAGCCGATTCACATCTGAGAATAGGAAGTCTGGTCGAAGTGTTGGCTGACTGGCAAATGGCGAGCCTGCCTGTCTCATTGGTATATCCCGCGACCCGTGACCTTTCGGCAAGAGTTCGGGCTTTTGCCGACTGGGCTACTACCTTAATCGCGAAAGATCCTCTGTGGGCTCCGAAATAGTGTTTAAAGCGGAGTTAGTGTCCTCACGGTTTGTCTGGATATCGCTCGAGGTGAGTAATATGCTGAATAGAGAGCGGGCAAAAAATATAATCGTTAACACGGACATTTCATGGGGCTGTGCTAATTATCGCCTCTTCTCTGATGGGGGAGGTCCGTCAATGGAGGGGCTTGCTAAGACAGAAGACCTGATGGGTTTGTTGGGGCGATATTTTTAATGTTCAGATAATCGAGGCGTGATATCCACTGGATTTGAAGTGACCAGCCATAAGAATTTAGCCCCATCGTGAGAGGGCTTCGGTCATTTCGCGCAAAGATCCCAAACTGGCACTGATTGTGGGCCCAGAGAGTACATAGTGGAAACTTTAGATCGCCACAGCAGCGAAAAGCGTTCGGTAGCAGATTCTGATCACAAAAAAAATGCACAGCGTGTTGTCTTTGGCGCAGGCAGCATAAGGAAACTAAGAGTTGAAATTGAAGCATTGGGGATTACGCGAGTACTGATTCTTTGCACGTCTAATCTGCGAGCACTCGCTGAATTAGTAAAGGTAACAATCGGCTCCGAACAAGTAGCTGGTATTTTTGACCAGCCTACAACGAATATATCTACAGAAAATGTTCGCGAAGCATGTTCTTTGGCAAAGAAATGTGTAGCGAATGGAGTAGTTGCCATAGGGGGGCGACGCAGCTATTGATGTCGGTAAATCTATTGCCCTAGAGTTAAATTTACCCACTCTCGCAATTCCAACAACGTACTCTGGATCAGAAATGATTAATGCGTTCGACTTAAATGACAGGGAAACTACAAAAACTATATCAAATAACGAGATTTTGCCTCGTACAGTTTTGTATGATCCAGAGTTGACCGCTGATTTACCTTTAGATTTTAGCATTTCTAGCGCTATTAGCGCAATCGCTCACGGGGCCGAAGGTCTATATTCAAAAAGCCATGATCCAGTAACTAAGTTGATTGCACAAGCTGGTATAAAAGCCCTTGCTCGTGCGATACCTACATTGCGTAGGTACGGCGACGGTATCAGTGAAATGGGCGATATTCTGGCGGCACGCACCAATGCACTTTATGGTGCCTGGTTATGTGGAAGTGTGCGTAATAAAGTTACGATGTCCCTGCATTACCAACTGTGCCAAATACTTTGTCGAGGCTTCAACTTATCTTATGTTGATGTTCACTCAGTGATTGTTCCTCATGTGCTAGCCTACAACGAAATCTTCGAGCCAGAGGCCATGGATAACATTGTGAATGCCATCAGCGCGCCGCATGCTCCTCAGGGGATGTACGATTTGGCATTCAGTAACTGTGCCCCTACAGCCTTACGCGATATTGGCATGCGAGAATCGGATCTAATACGCGCGCGGGAACTAGTCATGATGAGTGAGCATGTGAATCTGCGCGGGCTTGAAATAAATGCTTTTAGCGTGTTGCTACGCAATGCCTTTGAGGGACGCCCACCTTGTAGCGTATAGAGCTCAAGCTCTTTCTCAAAGCACGACTCGGTGGTCGCTCACTGTTCAGTTAATGAGTCTGGTTTTGTGTCGTTTGGGTTGGGTTTGTCAACTCAAATCACTGTGCCGAAAAGGTGTTTTGGTCGGAAGGTTTTATCTCCTGTAAATCTGGTTGTCACATCTGCCAAGCGACTCTGTTCTTCATTTTCTCGATCTGCAGCTTCCAATCCGCGTGCAATTAACTGGGCCTTGATCGATTTCGCTCAAGCCGCATGCTGAATCGGATGCTTTGACGCCGAAGATCGTTGTTGTGACTCCGAATAAAGCCGTAGCCCAAGTCTGTGTGTCGACCAAACTGGAAAAATCACCCGGCAGCTATTGGAGGCAGATTGCAGACTAAGAATTTTGCTTCTGATCTGAGGTCGACCCCGAGCGGGGGGCAAGATTGTCGTACGTTATTCTATCAGCTCACTGGTGTCATGTATGCCCCATTGCCCGAGCACCACATCAGCGTTGGTTTAAATACCACGCGCCGACTGCGTTGTGTTTCATAGTTAAAGCATTGTTTTTCGCCACTTCCCGAGTCGTTAACCTCCCCAATCAAAGCTTGAGTCGGAGAAAATCTCTGGTCGGATAGAAACAGTATTAACGGCCACTTATCGACGGGAGGATGCATGATGCATTTGACATACCTGATTGAAAGCTCGGTCGAAGTTTTGTTGTGTTGTAAGCCACCTGGATGCTGACCTGATACTAGATGCATGCCACGGTTCGGTACCACCCGATTTCGAGAATCTAAATGTGTCTATATCAGCGTGCTGCGCCTTTCCGTGGGCGGTGCTGTGATTCCTCCACAGAGATAGGGAGGGTATAGCAGTTCCTTGATCACGAAGTCGCGTCCTACATTAATGCAAAACGAAAATTGCAGAAATGCAAATTTGAGAGATCACATCTAGTGTATAAATACGGTGGAACGCCATCAAAGGATAGCTGAGTTTTAAGCTCTATGACCTCATGCAATCGTTTGGTTGATTTCATTTATATCCAATAAATCTAAAAAAGAGATATAGCATGAATTTCAGTAGAAGAAATTTTTCGAAAATCATAGGCGTAGGTGCACTTGCTAGCTTCGCAGGTCCCCTTTTTTCTACAACTGCGCTGGGTAAGCCCAGCAGGATCAGCAGCAAAAAACAAATTAAGCGCGGATTATATTTGATAAAAAATGCGGCGGTTATAACGGTTGATCCAGATATCGGAACTCTTCCCAACGCCGATATACTGATTAGAAATGGCATAATCGAACGTGTAGGGCAAAACCTTACAGAAAAAGATGCCGATATTATCGACGCAACGAACATGATAGTAATGCCTGGCTTTGTTAATTCGCACTATCATATGTGGAGCGCTATTGGGAGAAGCTTTACGGCTAGGAAAGAAGGGTTTTCTTACTATCCCGCAAAGTTTGCTACTTCAGCACTTTACACACCAACTGATTTTTATAACAGTGTTATGTTGGCATCGGTAGAGTTAGTGAATGGGGGAACTACAACGGTACATAACTGGTCCCATAATACTAGGTCGCCCGAACATGCGGATGCAGAGTTACAGGCCCTCGAAAATTCTCACATGAGGGCCAGATACTCATACGGCCATGTTGATCGTCTCGGGCCTGATAAAGTAAACCCTTACAACGATATTGATAGGGTTCAAAGTCAATGGTTCGGCAGGAATGACAAATTTGAAGGGATGGTGCACCTGGGGTTAAATCTAAGAGGTACACTTCAAAGTGACAAGGCAACTTTTTATAAGGAGATGGAGTATGCGAAGCGAGTAGGGCTTCCAGTAGCCATCCATGCACCGCAAGAAACTCCTAACACAGCAGATGCGGTTGAATACGAGCGTCGCGGATACCTCGGGCCGGACTTTTTGATTGCACACTACATATCTGCCAGTAACGACGATCTTGCAGCCATGGCCAGGACCAAAACGCCAATCACGATAGCAACTCATTCGGAGCTCAGGCTGAGCAGCACGGGAGATGCGCGAGCCGTGATTATGAAGATGCGTGAAGCAGGACTTTGTATATCTCTTTCATCCGATGCTACTTCAATCGCTCCGCCGGACATGTTTGAAATGATGCGATTTACATGGAATTTAGGTGTCCCTTGGGTAGGAACGGAAAATTCCGGTGCTAGTAAAATCAGTGTGCATGAAGTAATTCAGATGGCTACACTTAATGGAGCGATTGCGCTCGGATTAGGCGACATGGTTGGTTCTATTAGCGAGGGTAAACGCGCTGATATTATCATGCTTAGATCGAATGATTTAAATATAGCACCAGTCAGCAATTTCGAGACTGCAGTAGTTCAAAGCGCAACAGCCAATAATGTGGATACGGTTATTGTTGACGGTAAAATTGTGAAGCGTGGTGGGCGGCTCATAGGTTACGACGAGACTAGAATAATCAATGACGCTCAGAACTCGGCCCGGCGAATTCGCGCTGCAGCCGGGGAATTACTGGAATCATAAGCTAAATGTTAATATCTCGTATGTCGTTTAAGGCTGAAAATATGCCCATAAAATACTACACAGATATGTCGAACATGCTCTACTATCTAGGTTTATTCACATTCTGAATGTGGGGCATGATGAGTAGTCTTTCACACAGGTTAGGTTGGAACGATCTAAAGCTCGTCATGGCCGTCGCTGAAACAGGAAGTTTAGCGAGGGCTTCGACGAGACTTGCAGTCAATTCTTCGACAGTATTCAGGCGACTACGACAGCTTGAAATTCAGCTGGCAACGCCTCTTTTCCAGCGCCACAGAGGAGGTTATGAGCTCACTGCTGCTGGTATCGCGATTGTGGAGCTTGCTCATCGAATAGATGAGGACATCGACGGTGTGGTGCAAAGTTTGTCTAACCAAAACGCTCACCCTGCAGGCGAGCTTCGCTTGACCACAAATGATACATTACTTTTCCATATATTAATGCCGATGCTCGAGATATTCAAACTACGGAAGCCAAAAATTAAAGTAAAAGTAACAATTGATAATAGCGCTTTAAATTTATCAACTTCCGATTCCGATTTAGCTTTGCGAGCGACTGATGCGCCACCGGAGAACTTAGTGGGGCGCTGCTTAGGGCGTACTGAATGGGCTTTGTACGGACGAGCGCTAGACTACATCAACTCCCACCAGCCGCGAGATACTGAATTATTTCAATATGACTGGGTTACGCTCTGCGATAACCTTTCCTCACTGCGTTCATCAAAATTTGTTAAAAAAAATGTGTCGGCTGAACGAATAACTTTTTCGGTTAATTCCGTATTAGCGCTTGCAGACAGCATCGAATCCGGATTTGGTATTGGCTATCTACCGTGTTTTGTCGGTAATGCTAGGGCATCTTTAGTAAAGCTTGATGGTCCACCAACAAACTTTGGGCATGATCTTTGGGTGCTTTATCACCCTAATATGCGAAGATCTACAATTGTGCGAGAATTTGTGGAATTTGTAACTGCTGAGCTTAGAGTCAACTAGCTTCTATAGTGCGTAGCGGGTCTATTATGCTTAATAGTTATTCGCGTATGCTAGAGCGAAGTGAAATTAAGCGTGATCGGAAGATTTTTTCGGTTGTATCGGATTAAACTAATTTCGCACCCTGAATTTTTTCGCTGAAAAGATAATCAAGAGTATACTTTCGAACGGGTCGGACCTGTAATTCAAGGAATTTGTCTAGTCCGATCTGGGAACCACCGTCGAAAGATAGTGCCAATGCGTGTGTTGCTGAAAGCTGTGAACTACTTAGATGCCATTTTTTTTCAAACAAATCCGGAACGTTAGCCATACATAGCGCGAGCTCATTAATTGATGGCAAGTAAAAATCATTATGGCCCTCCAATACCAAGCCAGCGCATAACCTAGCAGCTGGATGATTTCCTTGAGCGCTATTAATTAAATAACGCGTATTAGCGAGTCCGTCAAAACGACTAGCAGCTTTTGGCTCATCGATGTCGTAACCACCATAAGCAGATATTTTATTAACTAGAGACCACTGTGTTGGTATAATTAAATGATAATCCAGTTTCCCTATCTCTCCACGTATCACGCCAGCATAAACACCGCCTTGACTTTTCCATAGTTCTCCGATGGCAGGGGGAATATTCATATTCATTTTATATTTTCCTCTTTAAATAAGTATATGAATCTGGAATTATTAGTATTTGTTAGCAATTTTATCTGTATATTTTTTATAATCTAAGAGTTGTGGAGGATTGTCCGTATGCCTTATGTGGATGCTCAGTGGTACACTTCGTTAAACTCAATCTTAGTGGTCTTCGGAGTTTAGTATGACACGTTTGTTGACATTGCAGTGATAGGCAGGAAAGCCAGCCTAAATGGTTGGCGATCACAACTCAACAATTATAGATCAGTAAGTTTTTTGTAATGTTGATGGCATCGTTTGATTTGTCGAGTGGTTTTTGTGTCATTCACTGTTCTAGGCCTGTCGCATTGAGTACAAAATCAAATTCTAAAGTGTAATAGGGGGTGTCAGAGTTTCGACCATCGGGCGTTACTCCCGTGCCATGGTATTGCCACTCGGCAATGAGGGATGAACGGACACCGAAAACAGCATCAGAGTCTAAGTATTCACCGGATTCGCGAAACACATGCGTCACTAAACGCTCATAACCTTTAGCCGAAATCATAAAATGCAAATGGGCAGGCCTCCAAGGATGACGATTCAGAGCTTTTAACATTACTCCAACTGGACCATCATGCGGAATCGGGTAGGCGTTAGGAACTATGGTCCGAAATCGGTAGGCTCCTTGAGCGTCAGCACGCAATACTGCACGGCCTTGATATTCCGTAAATTCAACGTTTTGTACATCATAGAATCCAAGATCGTCTGCCTGCCAAACCTCTAACTCCGCATAAGGGATTGGCTCGTTATCTAGATTCCGAATCACTCCGCTGACCCACCAAGAAGTACCTGGCATTCCGTTGCTGATATCAGCACCGAGTTCATAGCGGGGGGCGCCAGTGACATGGAAAGGGCCAAATACCGTTGCCTCAGTACAGCCTTCTGGCTTTTTATGATTCTGAGCGACGACTAGCGTGGAGAGACCTAGAGTGTCGGAAAGCAAAATAAATTCTTGCCTTGTGGGGGAGCATATCTTGCCTATCGCAGTGAGAAACTCTATACCTTTAAGCCATTCACCCTCAGTAAGATTAACCTCTCTTGCGAAAGAATGCATATGCTGAACTAAGCTAGTCATCACTTGATGAAGGCGGTGATCTTCAGTGCTTGCATTACGCGCAAGCACAGCTTGGGTGATGGTTTGTTCATCTAGGTTTCGCATGAGGCCACTCCTACTAATATTTTTGTTAAATTGCTGATTCGTCGTTTCGGTGGGTAAATAATGTTTTATCGGAAAAGCAGTTTGAAAAAGCTCTAATAAATTATAGTGTCCATCACGCAAATAAAATAGTAAAATCGAAATTGTCAATTTCACATCTGAAGCAGCAAGCCGTCTGTAAGGAGTCAAGATATGGATCGACTAACTGAACTCGAAGTACTCGTTCATACTGCAGAACTGGGTACGTTGAGTAAAGCTGCAGAGTTGCTTGATATATCTACAGCGTCAGCTACGCGTCACCTCGCCGCACTGGAAAAACGTTTAAGTGTGAGGCTAATAGAACGGAATACGCGAAGATTATCGCTTACTCCGGCAGGGCATGAGTTTTACAGTCACTGTAAGAGCCTGCTAGGTCAACTTCGTGATGCTGAGGCGTCTCTCACTACTTCGTTAGCTGAGCCAATGGGTACTTTAACAATTACGTCATCAATTTCTTTCGCGGTGCTTCATATTTCACCACTGTTGGTTGAATTTAAAAGGGCTTATCCAAAAATAAATGTTAAAATTCTTGGGGAGAATCATTATTGCGATATCATCGATAGTGGTATTGATTTGGCTATAAGGATAAGGGAGTTTGAGATAGACTCAAACATAACTATTCGACGTTTAGCACATACTCGCCGAATACTTGCCGCCTCCCCTGACTACCTAAGAAGTCGAGGTGCTCCTACGGATGTGGAAGATCTGTACAATCACAATATGCTCTTATATAACCATGCATATCAACCTCGGATTTTGAATTTTTCGAAAGAAGGGGTGAGCAAGTCTATAAAGATAGATCCGACTCTAGAAACTAACGATGGCCAGATTGTACGATCCGCGGCAATTTTTGGTGCGGGCATCCTCGTGCAGCCGAAATATATAGTTCATGACGATTTAATAGCAGGACGTTTAATTCCGGTGCTGGACGACTGGAGTCTTCCCACGTTGACTATAAATATAGCCTTTCAAGAGCGGCGTTATATGCCTGCAAAAACGAGGTTGTTTATTGAGTTTCTGGCAAATAGATTTCAAAAAGAACGCTACGAGCGTTATTGGATGCGCTGAGTGAAGATCGGCTCTCTCTCGCCGCTAAAATTTGCAATTAGGTGGGTTATATTAAATATGGCAATGGGTATGAGCGTGTGTCCATCGCCATAAAGTCTAAAAAAGTATCATAATGTGGCTCGGGAGTTGTTTATGATATGAATGGCATTCGGATAGTTGGCGTAGGTTGGTATGAAAGGAACCTCCACTCTTCAGCTATATATACCCATACAGTCAGTGTTTTATTTTTTAGAGTTTTCTTTTCACCCCCTACAATTATCTCTCCATTCATTTCTCCGCGAACCAATACTATATTGTTTAGGATGGTAAAAGAATCAATTGGATGTTCGATTTTTTTGTATACATAGAAGCCTGTGTTAATTTTTTGAAGGTATTCTTCTAAAGTGTCTACTCCGCCAGAAGAATGAGCGTAGGAAAGTTTTGGATGTGCAAGTTTGGCGAGCTCCTCAAGATTTTTGTTCATTACTGCATCATAGCGCTTATTTTCCAAAGCGCGAATAGTTGACTCGATTTGTTCAGTAGTGTTCATGATAATCCTCAAATCTTAAGTTTGTGGTAAGGGAAGGGGGGCAGGGTTGATGTGTTGACTCAAAAAATATGAAGTATCCAATTTTTAATTTGAAAGCTGATTGTGATGTGATCTCTTTTACGTGCGTTGTGTTTCGTGCTCTAGGCTTTTAAGTGTATAGCTTTTAAGCGTTGCGTGTAATTAAGGGCGACTTTGGTGTCCACAGAATTTCATGAGTTGAAGAGGGTAAGTCAGTCAGATGTTTGTGGTACTATCGCCCTTAAGTGTCGCGTGTTAGGGATGTTTTCGCGGCATATTATGAATTTAAAGAGGACTCGATATGAGTGAAAAAAGCGTCCATTATGTTTTGTAAAAAGGACTTGATGTTTTCATTCAGGATTCCGTGTTCATCGAAGAAACTACCTGCATTACCTAGATAGGCCTCGGGTTGCTGCATACATAGTAGGTTAAGAAAAACGAAGCACTGGCGAAGATGATGATTCGCTCCGAACCCACCGATTTGACCAGGCGAAGTAGTAATGATGGCAGCGGGTTTTGCGGCACCCCACGCACTTTTGCCGTAAGGCCGTGATCCTACATCAATAGCGTTTTTTAACGCTCCTGGTATTGATCGATTATATTCCGGCGTTATGAACAAGAAGCCATCAGCGTTATACAGTGCATTTCGAAATGATGTGTAAGAGGGTGGTGGAATATCTCCATCTAAATCTTGGTTGTAGAGTGGCAGGTCTCCGATTTCCACGATGTTGAGGGTCAGTTTTCCGGCTGTCAGTTCATTAAGTGCGGTAGCAATCTTTCGATTAGTAGAGTCTCTTCTTAAGCTTCCAATTAAAATCGCGATAGAATAAATACGGCTCATTTTGTATTACCTTTTTCGGTGGTTGAAGCACTAGTTTTGGGTGAGGATTCTACGCTGAGTATTTCGAATTATTCTTGATGTTTTATGTTCGTCATCATGTAGTAGGAGAGGGTGCGTTACCTTCAAATGCGTCGCGGAGTAGCCGGTGTATTGGTTCGGCTTCGAGGCGGCGTGGATTCGGATATTGATTACTCAGAACTAGCTCGCAAGCCAGTGAAAGATTTGATTCATGCATGCCAATATCCCGAAGTGATGTTGGCGCGCCGTTTTTTGAAGCTAAATCGTATATTCCGGCAGGGGCACTTTCGGTGCCGATGGCCCGTGCGATAATTTCCATCGCCTCTGGCGCGGCTTCTGCGTTATAGGTGAGTGCGTGTGGCAGAATGACGGAATGAACTTCAGCATGTGGTAAGTTAAAACTGCCACCGAGGGTATGACACAGTTTGTGGTGGAGGGCCATTGTCACACTGCCGAGTACACCCCCGCATAACCAAGCCCCATAGAGTGCATCGGAACGTGCAACTCTCATTTCACCAGTGCTGCAGAAGTTGCCATCATTTTTGCGGAATTTGGGAATTGCGCGAGCCAGAGCGGCTATACCCGCTTCAGCCATTATATTCGTGACTGGATTTCGATTTTTGGCATACAGACCCTCAGCGCCGTGAGCAATAGCGTTTAAGGCGCTGGTGATGCTAATGTCTATCGGTAACTCTAAAGTCAAATCAGCGTCGTACAAAACGGTCCGAGGTAATACTTTTGGATCTGTGCCAGTTTTTTTTATCCCAGCCTCAGTTATACCGTATATCGCGGTCATTTCCGACCCTGAATACGTTGTGGGAATCGCTACCGTTGGAATGCCTAACTCACGGGCAATGGCTTTTCCCAAACCTATGGTAGAACCGCCACCGATGGTGATTAGACCATCAGCTCCTATTCTTTTCACTAACGCACATGCCTCACGCACTAATTCGAGGGGAACGTGCATTGCCGCGCGGTCAAAGATACCTGCCACCCTTTGGGCTCCGAGGATTACACTCACCATTTCGGCCAGTGGCCTCTGGCGAGGTGTGCTAATGAGTAACGGACGTGTAAACCCTAAAACATCGATTTCTGCGCGGAGTTCGCTTAAGCGTCCAGCACCGAATAGAACACGTTGTGGAAACGTTGCATATGTAAAATTTTCTAATAACGTACTTTCATAGTTTGAGTTACTATTTTTTTTCATCGCTGAATCCTTAGTATTGTTTTGGGGAGCTGAAAGCTCGTTAATTCTTGATCAGCCTGCGGATGATTTGCAAAAAAATTATCGTTTTGAACAGACTAAATAAGTGGACGTTAAATTCGTTTGTGTTCCCATTGACGGTAAACGGACCGGTTTTAGCTGCATTATGGGGTTTCGTAAATTTAATTGATTTATAGAGCTCTTCGGTTTACCAGCTTGGCTTGCTGGGCAAAAAAAACGCGAAAATTGCTCCGGCGCAGTAAAGCGCCGCACATAGGCAAAGTGCCAATGAAAAGCCGATCTGGTTCGAAAGAGAACCCAGCGCAAACGGTGCCAGCGCTGAAATGCCACGACCTATGTTGAAACAAAATCCTGCACCAGTCGTTCTGATATGAATCGGATATAGTGACGCAAAGTAGGAGCCATAAAGCCCTGGGAACACTAGAAAGAAAGCGTAAGTAACTCCTAGCGCCATGAGGGTCGCTCGATCTTCAGCATACGCAAAGAATGGAAGAACCATGGCGGTCGCGAGCAGAGAAAGCACGACTAATAAACGCTTTCCATAACGGTCTGCAAAAAAACCAAAAATCAAATAACCTATGAATGTGGATGCGTTCAATACAAATAAATATCCCGACATTGATTTGAGATCAAAGCCTCGCTCTGTTGCCAAGTAGGTTGGTAACCAAGATGTTACCCCCCAGTACGCGAGGAGTGAAGATGATGCTGATAACGTGGCGAACATTGTCTGGCGCAAAAAATTTCCACTGAAAATCTCAAGTGGTCCAGAAGTGTTTTCAACGGTCGCAGTAACGTCACGCTCGGAAATCCATTTTGGCGATTCTGGTACAAAATAGAAAACGTATATGATTGGAATGATCGTAGAAACACCGCAGGTGAAGAACAGTGCTCTCCAGCCGTAATCAGGTAAAATAAGCGCTGAGAGCACTGCGGCAAACCCGGCGCCTAGAGGGAATGAACTCAACACTAACGACGTGGCTCTAGCCTGTTTCTCCTTTGGCCAGGTTTCGGAGATGTAAGCGGACACAATGCTCCAGACACCACCGAGCCCGAGTCCTGCGGCGAACCTTAGCACTAACATTTGTTCCCAGGAGTGAAGCTCTGCCATAATGCAGGTGCATAATCCAAAGAAGGTTAACGATGACAGGAGGGCTCGCCTTCTTCCAAATTTATCTGACATCCATCCGACTGTAACGCTACTCAGGCCTATCCCTAATAAAGTAGCTGTTACTAGCAGCCCCGCGTCTGTCCGCGATATCCCTGTATCGATTATGATTGAAGGTAGCGCAATGGCCAGTATAACTATCTCTAATGCATCGAACATATAGCTCAGAAAGCCTCCGATGAGCACATGGTGCTTAACGCATATCATTGTTGCCTCCTGTAATTTTTGTAAGATACATCATTTGCAATGACTCGCGAGTAGCTCTTTTGCAAGGCGCACCGCAATGTTATTCTTTCTAAACACGCAGAAACAGACAGAGTTCTGGCAAACACCTTTCTACTCAGTGGAATACTGGCATGGACCGTTTTCGCGAAATTGAACTTTTTGTACGCGTGGCAGAGGCAGCAAGCATTAGTCGTGCTGCTGACGTCCTGGGCCTACCGGTATCCAGTGCTAGCCGCCACCTAAGCATGCTTGAGACGCGGCTCGGAGTGCGCCTGGTACATCGCACCACTCGCTCCCTTGCGTTGACAGAGGTCGGTATGGAATTTTATCGTCGTTGCAAGGACGTTTTGTCCGACCTAGGCGAGGCTGAAGCAGTTGCAAAGGATGCGGTTGGTAATCCTCGTGGAACATTAAGAATCACTGCGTCCCTTTCTTTTTGCTTGTTGCATATTGAGCCGCTTTTACCTGAGTTTAATAAAGCCTATCCAGATATTAGTGTCGATATTATCGCAGCTAATCAGTACTTAGACGTTGTGGAAAATAATGTGGATTTGGCAATTCGTACACGTGAATTTGAAGCAGACAGCAATTTGACCATCAGAAAGCTTGCTGTAACAAAACGAGTTCTTGCTGCCTCTCGAGAATATCTCTCTACGTATGGTATGCCTGTTATACCAGAGGATCTAACCAAACATAAAATGTTAATTTACAGTTATGCGAACAATCCCAATGAGTTGCCTTTTGAAAAGGGTAATCAAAAAGTAATCGTGAATGTTAACTCTTCGTTGCGTACGAATGATGGCCAAATAGCCATTAATGCAGCTTTGCATGGAATGGGTATCTTGGCACAGCCAAAATATGCTATTTATGATCATATTCAGAGGGGAGAGCTTATTACATTACTTAATGATTGGGACTTGCCGCGCCTTACTATGAATATCGCCTATCAGACACGGCAGTACCTCCCTAACAAGGTCAGAGTTTTCGTTGATGCCTTAACTGACCACTTTTTGAGGAATGATTTCGAGCGTCGCTGGAGCTAACAGTGAATCTTTTGAGTTTGTGGTTTTAACGATCCTTCTCAACCGTTAAGGCGTAGCGTTGCAATATTTTTGAAGTAATAGGCACTTACCGTGCTCGTGTAAAAAAGGCGCTATTTGTTTAGATCTTATCACTCTTATGCGCTAACAAGTCTTTCAGTGAACGATCAAATTTTTGTAGTGCGCTGATTTGCACCTTCTTTTGCTCATAAATGTCAGAAACAATTTCTTCGGTGCGTTTGTTGCCTGCCCAAATCGGGGAGAGTATTTTTTCATCAATTCCTTTTGCCGTTCCGAGATGATTGTAGCTTCTATCGTAGAAATGTGCCGCTACATTCGCCTTAATCTCGGAGTTTCGAGAGGTGATAAGTTGAAAACGAAAGTCGACCACTACCAAAATATCGGGTTTCGCTGCTTTTAGGCTCAGCACATCCGGATATTCTTTCACTTGGCCGAACTCCCGTCGAAGAGAGGCCTTTAGCCAGTCTACCGCCAGACGAGGGTCTGATGTTGATATGTATGCGTCACGAATCGACTCTACTAGGAGATTCTTGCCGAAGCCAGTACCCGCGCTGTTATGGTATTGTCGTAGATACGTTAGATTGGTTTGGGTATTTTCGCTAAGTATCACTCCTATAGAAATCTGATCGCCAGTCGGTATGAAGTCTTCTTTAGTGCGGTTCATAGAAATGCCCAGAACATTATCTGGTAGCACAATTGCTGGTGGTGCGACAGGAGTTGAACAACCGGTTAGTATACATATTATGGCTAGTGTGCAGAATGTACCTAGTTTCATTAGGGATCCCCCAAAAAACAGTTATGTACCAACATTTTACTGTGCGTTATTGATTTTTAGATAATGTATCGGTTTTCAAACAAACGTCTTCAATGAATTTTAGACACCGCTAATACCCAGTCTTTGCAGTTAGATTGCACACCTTGATTTCGTAGGCCCATATTTGGAACTAGGGGAGCTCCGATAAAATCCGCGGTTTCAGCCTAAGCGCGCTAACGCAGAGCGTTATCAATTTGAAGCGTCCGATAGGCTGTACATGGTTATCACCCCACTTTTCGGCGCGATTTGCGCGTTTACTGGCGCCACTACCTGTGCCTAACAGCTGCTTACTTGCCACTCATGGGATGTACGGCGCAATCAACGTGTTAGGTCAATCCGAAAAGTCGCACATTCATATGGCTGACCTGACCCTTCTCCTTACCCCGAAACCGACTTTTGGGCTTTTTCTTAGTTTGCGTATATGTCTCAAGCACCCACTACTACGCTTCGCTTTAGGGGCCAGGCTCCACTCCCTATTTAGAATAGTTACGGTGTCGTCCGTCCTCCCAGATAGCTGTTCGGTCAAATCCTCATCCTGCTTGTCGACTTCCGTATAATCGGCATCGGTATACACAGATTTTTTTACTATACTACAGGTCGGTGATTGGCTTGATGTTAGCTACTGATACCGTTCCCTCATGTTATAAGCAGCATTTTAGGAGCTCTAGGCACTTAGATAAACTGGCCCAATTCGTTTTGTCCTTACGGAAAATCGTACAATGATGCTTGACTGGTCGATCTCAGTGTGTGCTTTCAACCGCATTCATAAAGTAGATAGTTTTAGTGAGGCATCAGCAATCTTTAGATGTAACTAATAGTACCACTTCAGGATAATTATGGTTTCGGTATTTAAGGTTGCTTACTTTGTATGACTTTCAGGGTTTCCCCGCGGCAGAATGTACCGCCATTATTCCTCGCTCGTATGCGCCTCTGATCCATGCTGGCCGCATACCATTAGCGATTTCGTGGCTTTCCATTCTCACGGGCTCTGGCGGGGGGGGGCGCTACTTCGCATTGATAATAATCCGAGGTCATTTGCATCAGATCGTACTGTGGCTTCCAGTAGGACGGCACATCCTCGATTTAACCGTAGCGCTGGAGCACCTGTATTTCACGAGCACCAAACTCTTCCTCACGCTCGCGCTTCAGGCCTGTGACATGTCCTCGTCACCATCAAGGCTGCCTCTAGGAAAGCTGAAGTCGTTATAGCGCTTGGTGAACAGCAACAGGATCTGTTCACCCCGCATCACGATGCTGCGAGATGCATGTCGACGGAATACTCTGTCCTGCTTGGATTTCAGCTGGGGGTAAACAATTTCAGTTATGAGTTGCATGTGGTCTCGTTACGACAAAATCAGTTAGTCATCGTCAGGGTGGCCGCGGTATTTCCGCAGCCCTGGAAATACTTTGGCCAGTGGAACTGGCTCAGCGAAGCAGCGATACGGGTACGGTGGATGTACGCAGCATCGTCGTGGTCGTGCTGCCTACCAGAAACTGCCTGATGCGTGAGTGCCCGTACGCCCCCATGACCAAGAGGTCAATGCCGTGCTCTGCCTGATACGCATGCAGTAACGACTCTACTTCGCCTGAGCGGATCTCGGCATGCACCAGCGAGCCAAAAGAGGCAAGTGTGGCTCGTGCTTTCTCCAGCTCGTTCTGATTTTCTTCAGAGTCCGTACCAACCATGACGATATGAATTGGCAGGCCTTCGCACAGCGGGCTTGAAGCAAGCATCTGTACGGTCTTGTGGCCTGTAGCGCTGCCGTCAAATGCCACCATGACCGTTTCAGGTTTCCTGAAGTGGCTGGTTGTAATCAGGATGGGGCGGTGGATAGTTCGGACTACCGCTTCAATCTGGCTGCCAAGACTTTGGGCACTGCGCGTGCTGTCCTCACCGACTCTTCCAATCACCAGTAATCGAATATCGTCTTGGAGATCGCTCAGGCTCTCGACGAGATGGCCATGGCGCTGCTTCAAATCAGGTGACATGGCGCCACAGATGACTGTTCGCTCGCGAGCTTTTTCAAGCATATGCTGCCCATGCTCCAAGGCCAGTTTTGCACGCTGCGCATCCAGCGTGGCCAACTCTTCCAGTAGATGTTCTCTGCTACCGAGACCGATATTTCCGCTGAGGTCAGCGGATGCAGGATATTTCTCCTTATCCAGCACATGAAGCAAGGTCAGGGGGGCGCTGAGTCGTTGCGAGGCCCATGCTGCGTAATCGCAGACCGTCAATGAGGATTGTGAGTTATCAATGCATGCCATTACGTGGGTCATTGTCGTTCTCCTTAGTGGCTCATGAGCTTGTCGATGGCACCGGGTTTGTCATGCACGCCGAAGCGGTCAACGATTGTTGCGCTGGCTTCATTGAGACCGAGCACTTCAACCTCCGCGCCTTCACGGCGGAACTTGATCACGACCTTATCCAGCGCTGCTACGGCGGTGATATCCCAGAAATGCGCCTGTGTGAGATCGATGGTGACTTTGTTGAGCGCTTCCTTGAAGTCAAAAACTTCAGTGAACTTGTCCGCAGAGCTAAAGAACACCTGGCCCACGACGTGGTAAGTCCGATGCGATTCCGTCTCTTCCAGAGTGCTCTTGATATCCAGGTAGTGCCCAACCTTATTGGCGAAGAACAGCGAAGCCAGCAGCACACCTAGCAGTACGCCGTAGGCTAGGTTGTGAGTGGCCACGACGACCACGACGGTCGCCACCATGACGAGGTTGGTCGACAGCGGATGCTCTTTCAGATTGCGCAAGGAATCCCAGCTAAAGGTGCCGATGGACACCATAATCATCACAGCCACGAGTGCCGCCATAGGGATTTTGGAGAGCCATTCGCCAAGAAATACCACCATCAGCAGCAGGAAAACGCCGGCACACAATGTCGAGAGACGGGTGCGGCCACCAGACTTCACGTTGATGATCGACTGGCCGATCATGGCGCAACCTGCCATGCCGCCAAGCATGCCGGCAGCGATGTTGGCCACACCCTGGCCTTTGCACTCGCGGTTTTTGTTGCTGGTGGTATCGGTCAGGTCGTCGACGATGGTCGCGGTCATCATTGATTCGAGTAGCCCCACTACTGCCAACGCAGCCGAGTACGGGAAAATGATGCGCAGGGTTTCAAAATTCAGCGGAACTTCAGGCCAGAGGAAGATCGGGAGCGTATCAGGCAGTTGGCCCATGTCACCGACGGTGCGGATATCCAAACCGAGGTAAATGGCGATGGCAGTCAGCGTCAGAATGCACACCAATGGAGAGGGAATCAGCTTGCCGATTTTCGGTACATACGGAAACAGGTAGATGATTCCCAGGCCCGCAGCGGTCATGGCATAGACATGCCAGGTGACATTGGTCAGCTCAGGCAATTGCGCCATAAAAATCAGAATCGCCAATGCGTTTACGAAGCCGGTGACTACCGAGCGTGAAACAAAGCGCATCAACGAGCCAAGCTTCAGGTAGCCGGCAAGGATTTGAAGTACACCACATAGTAGAGTCGCGGCCAGCAGGTACTGGAGTCCATGCTCTTTTACCAGCGTAACCATCAGCAGTGCCATGGCGCCTGTCGCCGCCGAGATCATTCCGGGGCGCCCGCCGACAAAGGCGATGACAGCACAGATACAGAAGGAGGCGTAGAGACCGACTTTGGGATCTACCCCGGCGATGATGGAAAAGGCGATGGCTTCCGGGATCAGCGCGAGTGCGACCACCAGCCCCGCGAGCACGTCGGCACGGACGTTGGAAAACCACGTTTGTCTAAGTTTTTGCAGCATATGAATATCCAAGGCAAAGCATCGCGCACGCCAAGGAAATGGCGAGCGAATCGATACAAATTCAAATTTTGAGGATTTTTTTGCTGTGCGCTTAAGGTGTAAACCAGGCGTACAGCAGTGCGCACCCGCAAGCGAGGCTAGCGGAAGCAGGTTGTTGCGAGGGGGCGTAGCGCTAAGGCGGCGTAGGCTGCCAGTAGATCGTTTGGAGTACAGTCATGCTGATGTTCCTGTAGCTCAAGGGGTATGCGGAGCAAAAGTATACAATGAAGCCATCGTCGATTGCGACCCGCTGGCAGGCTCTGCATGAGCTACGTCAGATACAGGCTTATTCAATGGGTATACCTGCGGGCAAGGCTTTGTTTTCCACCCGTTTTTGTCTGAGCTGGTCTGCGTGCTGAGAGGTGAGTTGGCCAGACGGTTACGTTTCCGCAACGGAATATCTGCGTTCAATGACTTGCCTGACGGCTTCTGCTTTGAATTCCGGCATGAATCGTTAAGTGCTCTAAACTTCCTCCTATGCTCAAAGCGTAGGCTAGAAATGTCTATAATGTCGTGGGGACAGTGCAATGAGCTTGCAGCATATCTAAAAAAACCGAGGCGATTCAATTGAAGTTAATGAAGGCCTTATATCAAGTGTAGGCGCACGCGCGGCTAAGGATACGTGGACTGCAGCCCGGAATGGTGTCGACGCACCCGGGCTGCATACAGGTTTACATCAGTGACACTAGCTCTTTTTGACGTTCCAAGACCAACCTCCAGCTATCGAGATGAACAAATTCACTGCAGCAGCTGCATTCCTCGCATGACTGGAGGTCTGCTCTATTTGTGCGCTGTATAGCTCACGCTGAACATCCAATCGCTCGGATAATTCGATAGCGCCAGCCCGATATTTGTCACCAGCGAGATCCGAGGCCCGTTTCAATTCAACGGCAGCGCTAGTCAAGCGGGCATCTTCATCCTTAATCCGTGAGAAGCCTACGATTGCATTTTCCACGTCCTCAAGAGCCATCAACACGGTTTGTTGGTAATTCGCCAGCCGACCGGCTGCTTCAGCGTCCGCGGCCTCGATTCGACTCTTCACTCGCCCCGCGTCGAGAAACGACCAGTCAATACCAAGCAAGGTTAGGTTGGACTCTGCGGAGTTAGAGTAGAGCGAACTTCCGTTAAAAGCATACGTACCGATAGCGGCTCCTAGGGTAACCCTTGGGAACAGATCGGCAGTGGTTACCCCGATCTGTGCTGTAGCGGCGTGTAGAGTATGTTCGGCCGAAGCGACGTCAGGACGCCTGCGGATGACGTTCGCTGGGGTATCTGCTTTTATTGTCTCAGGCACTGACGGCATAGCAGCCTCACCTGGCAATAACGAATCATACGAAGCAGGACTCATACCAGTCAGAACTGCAAGCCTGTGCTTATCGATGGCGATTTTCACCTCGAACTGTGGAATGCGCGCAAGGGTAGTATCCAACTGAGCCTGCGCTCTAGACAGCTCGTAAGTTGATCCCCGCCCTGCATCCAACCGTCCCTTAACGATATCCAAAGTTTGTCGCTGACTTACTGCGTTAGCCTTCGACAGTTCGAGCATCCGTTGGGCCGCACGCAAATCTATATAAGTCGTGGCTACATTGCTTACCACCACGACCTGAATTGCCTTGAGATCACTCGCCTTGGCTTCCACCTCCGATCGCTTCGACTCCAATGACCGCCTTACTCGGCCAAAGAAATCTAGCTCCCAACTAAGTGAGGCTTTGTGGGAGTAAACATCATTACTGCGGGAGGTCCCGTTGGCTTCATCTGAGCTCAGTCGCTGATGCCCCGCATCTGCCGACATTGTGACGGTTGGTATCTGGTCAAACTTGGCGGCGCGTAATAGAGCATTTGCCGCATCAAAGTTCGCTAACGCCGTGCGAAGGTCGTAGTTCTGAGACAAAGCTTGCTCCACCAGTTCAGTCAACTGGGGGTCATTGAATTGCCTCCAGAACTGGTAGTCTGCGGCCTCATCGCGCGAGGCCACGTTCGGACCGCTTATATTTGTAAAGGACTGTGGCAAAGCAGTAGTTTCGGGCCGGGAGAAATCTGGCCCCACGGTGCATCCGGCTAACAACACTAACAGCACTGGGAGTGAGTAGCTTTTGAGATTAACCATGAGTGAGGCTCTCCTTCTCATGTGCCGCCATGCTTGATGGGTGGTCAGGAATAGTTGCACCAAGCTTCCTCATCGCCACATAGAACACTGGGGTCAGGAAAAGGCCGAAAATGGTCACACCCAGCATCCCACCGAAAACAGTTACGCCTGTCGCGTGACGAACTTCACTACCTGCTCCGGCCCCGATTAAGAGCGGTACGGCGCCGGCAATGAACGCGATCGATGTCATGACGATGGGTCGCAAGCGCAGTCGACATGCTTCTAGCGCCGCTTCGATGGTCCCACGTCCCTGCATTTCCAGCTCGCGAGCAAATTCGACGATCAAAATCGCGTTCTTGCACGCCAGCCCCATTAGTACTACTAGGCCGACTTGGACGAAGACGTTGTTATCTCCACCCGCAAGCCAGACGCCTACAAGTGCAGCGAACATACAGACCGGCACAATCAGAATGACTGCTAATGGCAACGTCCAGCTTTCGTATAGTGCAGCCAGCACCAGGAATGCAAGCAATACTGCAATGGGGAACACAATGATGGCTGTGTTGCTCTGGGTTACTTGCTGATAGCTGAGGTCCGTCCACTCTAGGTCGATGCCTCGAGGTAAGGTGCGAGCGGCGATTTCTTCAAGCTTCTTGATAACGTCGCCGGATGACATGACTTTGGGATCTGCATCGCCAATCAAATCAGCTGCGGGGAAACCGTTGAAGCGCATGACCGGGTCGGGCCCAAACGTCGAGGAAATATTAACTACTGCGCTCAGTGGCACCATGCCCCCTTGAGCATTACGAACGCGAAGGTTACCGACGTCTTCAGCGGTTTGTCGGAAGCTGGAATCGGCCTGAGCAACGACGCGGTAGACCCGTCCAAACATGTTGAAGTCATTTACGTAAACGGATCCCAGATAGGTCTGAAGAGTGTCAAAAATTGCAGGCAGCTCTAAGCCCTGAGCTTGAGCTTTAATGCGATCAACCTTCACCTCCAATTGAGGGATATTGGATTGGTAGGAACTGACTGGGAAAGTCATGCCCGGAGTGCTAGCTACTTCAGCTTGAAATTTATCCAGCGCCTCCTGCAGCGCGGCATACCCTAGGCCACCACGGTCCGTCAGGAACAGCGAATATCCCGAACCATTACCTAAACCCTGGATTGGCGGGGGCAATAGCGCATAGGCGGCACCGTCTTTGATCGCTGCAAACTTTGTGTTCAGTTCCGCGTTGATGTCCTCTGCGCTTCGTGTGCGCTCACTGAAAGGCTTGAGGAGGACATAGGACGTTACCAGGTTCGGCGTTGCAGTATTCTGCAGCGCATTGGAGCCAACATACGAGTTGGCATAGTCCACTCCATCAACAGTCATAGCGATTGCAGCCATCTCTCGGGCCACAGCGTCAGAGCGAGAGAGCGATGCTCCGGGAGGTAGAGTCGCACCTGCAAAGAGATAAAGCTTGTCCTGATTGGGAATGAAGCCGGTCGGGATTGTGTTGAAGAGCAGTCCAGTCACACCTAATAGTGCGGCGTAAACAACGAAAACTGGTCCTTTGCGCGGAAGCAACCTGGCGATGCTGCTCTCATAACGCTCCGAGCTGTGATTGAAAAATCGATTGAACGGCCGCAGCAGCCAACCCAAAGAAAAATCCATCCATCGGGTCAGCCTATCTTTCGGGCTATCGTGATGGCGCAACAGCTTGGCTGCGAGTGCTGGGGAAAGGGTCAGGGAGTTGACCGTCGATATCACCGTTGAAATTGCGATGGTGACAGCGAACTGCTTGTAGAACTGGCCTGTCACTCCGCTCATGAATGCCATGGGTATGAAGACTGCACACAGAACTAGGCCGATCGCCAGAATCGGACCCGAAACCTCCCGCATAGCTTGGTGCGCGGCTTGTAGCGGCGTCTGGCCAAGCTCGATATTTCGCTCAACGTTTTCGACTACCACGATTGCGTCGTCGACGACGATGCCAATCGCCAAAACCATGCCAAACAGTGTGAGTGTGTTAATTGAGTAGCCGAACAGGTACAAGAAGGCGAAGGTGCCAACGATCGACACAGGCACAGCGATCAATGGAATGATCGAGGCTCGCCACGTTTGCAGGAAGATTACTACTACCAAAACGATCAGGATCATGGCCTCGAACAGCGTGTGCTGTACCGCGCTAATCGAGTCGCGTACGAACAAAGTTGGGTCCCAAACACTCACGTATTTGACCCCCTCTGGGAAGTCTTTCGACAACGCGTCAAGTTTCGAGTAGACCTTGTTGGCGACGTCAATTGCGTTAGCCCCAGGTGTCAAGAATATTCCGACTGCAACCTCTTCATTTTTCCCCCGGAATACTCGCATCGTGTAATCGCCAGAATCCACTTGAATACGTGCGACATCGGAGAGCCGAGAAATCTGGCCATCACGTCCTGATTTCAGGACGATATCGGAAAACTCCTGCTCCGTTTTCAGCCTGCCCTGGACGTTGATGGAAATCAGAAAATCCGTATTTTGTGGAGAAGGTTCAGCACCGAGTTGCCCCGCTGAGACCTGGACGTTCTGCTGGCGAATGGCATTGATCGCGTCTTGAGCAGTGATGCCGCGTGTTGCGAGCTTATTTGGATCAAGCCAGATCCGCATTGCATAATCACCGGAGCCATAAAGCACAACATCGCCAATCCCCGGGATACGAGCCAGCTCATCCTTCACATGTAGGCGGAGATAATTTCGCAGATACAGAGCGTCGTATTTCTCACTGCTGGAATACATGTCCACGTACATTAGCGGTGTCGGAGATTGTTTCTGCGTAGTTATACCGTATTGGCGCACCGATTCGGGCAGACGTGAAAGAGCCTGGCTTACCCTGTTCTGGACGCGCACAGCGGCCGTGTCAGGGTCCACCTTTGAATTGAAGGTGACGACAACCTGCAGCGTGCCATCGGAACTGGCAACCGATTTCAGATACACCATGTCCTCCACACCATTGATGGCTTCCTCCAGCGGCACCGCCACCGATTCCGCGATCTCTTTGGGGTTAGCACCTGGATATGTCGCCTTGACCACCACGGTCGGCGGAACAACTTCTGGGTATTCGCCAACCGGCAACAGCGGGATTGCTATCAACCCAGCTGCGAAAATAACGATCGACAGGACAATCGCGAAGATTGGCCTGTCAATAAAGAATTTTGAGAAATCCATGGGGCTGGCCTTTGCAGTTTATTTCGAGCTTTCGTTGGCACTAGAAACTTTTATGCCGATATTTTCGGGACCAAGTAAATTGGGAGAGACAGGTGTTCCGGTTGCATAAATCTGTTGAAGGCCGGAAACCACCACTCGATCAGTCTTTTCTAGACCGGAGGTGATAACACGCTTATGCCCAACTAGCTTTCCAAGCTCGACATAGCGCTTCTCGGCTTTATTGTCGTCGCTCAATGTATAGACGTATTTCTTATCTTGATCACTCAAGATCGCTCGCTCGGGCACCAACGCCATCTCTTCAGAGCCGCCAACGGAAAGCTCGACTTTGGCGTAAAGGCCAGGTGTCAACATTCTGTCTGGATTTTTCAAAGTCGCTCGGGCTCGGATAGTACCGGTGGCGGAATCAACTTGATTATCGACAAACGTGAGGTCGCCTTCATACGGGTAGTTCTCATCGCTTGTCAGACCAATGCGCACGCTGGTTGCCTGAGACGCTTTAAGCCGCTTCTGGTAACTCAGGAAGCTCTGCTCATCTGGATCAAAATAAACATAGACAGGGTCTTGAGAAACTACAGACGTTAAAACTGACTGGTCGGCGACCGCCAAATTCCCTACTGTCAGCTGTGCTCGGCTCGTGCGCCCGTTAATAGGCGAACGGACCTCGGTGAACTCAAGATCCAAGGTTGCAGTTGTTACTGCGGCTTCAGCAGCATGCACTTCTGCGACGCCTTGCTCATAGGCTGCAAGCTTCTGCTCAGCTTCTTCCGTGGAAATGGCATTAGTTTTGACGAGCTGTTGAGCTCGATGATTCTGCTGCTTCGCAAAAGCGAGGGAGGCGCGGGACTGCTCCAATCGAGCTTGGGCACTGGCCAATGCGGCTCGATATGGTCGCTGGTCAACGATGAAAAGAAGGTCCCCTTTTTTTACTTCGCTTCCTTCTTGGTACGCGACCTTAGTGATATAACCACTGACGTGAGGGAGGATCGAAACCGTCTCCACAGCTCCAACACGGCCATTAAATTTATCCCATGGTTTTACTTGCTGGACGGTTACACTGACCACATCAACAGCCGGAGAGGCTGCTAGTAGTTTTGATTCAGCTTCTTTATTACAACCACTGATAAGCAGAAAAGTGGCAGCTAAGCTAGTAGCTGCGACTGAGGAGGCACGCACGGAGTTTTCCTTTTTACATCGATAGGGTGATCAAAAATTTAAAATTACTCAGCAGAGCTTCCTTCACGCTGGCTGCTTGCGCTGCTAGCATTCTTGGTCAATTCTTTAGAAACTTTCAGTTCACGCTTTTCGCGATCCGCCCGAACTTTCGCGTGTTGAGCGAAAGTGGCTTTTTTTTGCTCTTTGAAGCGCTCTGCGGCTTCTGCACCGTCTGATGCGTGTGCAAACACTGGCAGCGCCAAGACAATAACAGCGAATGTTTTAGCAATAATTTGCATAATAACTCAATAAAAATTTTGCTCACAGAAGTACGCAAAATCAAAAAAATTATGTTATAGAAAGTGTTTGATAGCTATTGGCAGGAAGGAAAGTTATCGTGAACTACCAAACACCCTAAATTTTGGAGAGGGTATTACTTCGGCTGCATGGCGAAGCCGACGCCGAAACGGTTCCAAGCGTTGATAGCTGCAATCACAAACGTCAACTCTGACAACTCCTGCTCGTTGAAGTGAGCGGCCACCTCATCGTAAATCTCGTCGGGCGCATGCTTTTCCGCGACAAGGGTGAGTGTTTCGGTCCACAGCAGTGCAGCGCGCTCGCGGGCATCGAAGAAAGGAGTCTCTTTCCAGGCACTCACTGCCATCAGGCGGCGTGTGGTTTCACCTGCTTTCGAAGCATCGGCAGTGTGCATATCGATGCAGTAGGCGCAGCTGTTGATCTGCGAAGCGCGAATCCGAACCAATTCTCGCAACGACGCTGGCAGTATAGATTGGGAGACCGCCTTTTCCAGACCCATCATGGCTTTCATTGCCTGAGGGGCAGCTTCATAGTAATTGATACGTTTGTTGCTCATAATATACTCCAGTTATCCGCCACATCGATGGCATAGGGAAAGTTTAGTAAAACCATGATCTCGGATAAACTAGGTAAAATCGTTTTATTTGTACGGATGGACAGACAATGGCGCTAGATCGACTGGCAGCGATGCGAGCGTTCTGCCGCATAATAGAGGTTGGAAGCTTCAGTGGAGCAGCAGACTCCTTGTCCCTTGCCAAGACGACCATTTCGGGTCAGGTGCTGGCCCTGGAAACTCTGCTTGGTGTCAAGCTCTTGCACCGCACCACCCGAAAGGTATCCTCGACACCAGAGGGTGCTGCCTACTACGTAAGAGCGCGAGCGGTGATAGACGATGTAGACGAACTGGAGGCGTCGACATCACAGAGCCGATATGTCGTGAGGGGCCGAGTGCGTGTCGAGATGGCGTCTCCCGTTGGGATCTTCTTCTTAATCCCTGCACTCTCGAATTTCGCTTCAGAGTTTCCCGAGATTCGCCTCGATATAGGCTGTAGCGAACGTGTCGTCGATTTGGTCCAAGAAGGCGTAGACTGCGCCATCCGAGCTGGAATGATTATGGACCAGGATCTCGTATCTCGCGCGATTGGGCAGATGAGATTCTGTTTTTGCGCCTCTCCAACATACTTAGCTGGCGTTGGTCCTATCCAGAGTCCGGCAGAGTTGCCACATCACAAGCACTTGGGCTTCAAGTTTCCGGCGACAGATAAGCGTTTTATCCCAACTCTTACGCGGGGAGACGAAAGCTTCACCCTAGATCACCAACCATCCATGTATTTCAACAATGGCAGCGCAACAGCCGCCGCAGCCGTCGCGGGACTGGGTATCGCATTTCTTCCCACCGCTGAGGCCGTCCCTCA
Source organism: Pseudomonas tolaasii NCPPB 2192 (assembly GCF_002813445.1). NCBI lineage: Bacteria > Pseudomonadati > Pseudomonadota > Gammaproteobacteria > Pseudomonadales > Pseudomonadaceae > Pseudomonas > Pseudomonas tolaasii. The sequence goes on along the minus strand of NZ_PHHD01000001.1, from coordinate 6,175,806 downwards.
CTTCAATACTGGGGCCCTGGTAAGAGTGCTGGCTGACTGGCATATGACTAGCATGCCTATATCGATAGTGTACCCTTACACCCGGCATCTCTCTGCTAGAGTTCGTGCGTTTACCGATTGGGTGACCACGCTTATGGCCAACGACCCATTATGGTCGCTATCGGAATGAACGTGAGCTCAAGTGTGGCGACGAATGAGTTCACTGAGTCGATCGCAAGACACTTTTAAGTGTCGGTTCGAGCTGGTTGTAATGCCGAGCATTAAAGCTGCCTCAGCACGCTCTGGACATGAGTACCAAGGGCTAAGGGCTCCTGGAGACATCCCAAAGATTGATGCCTCCCGAGCGATTTTAAGATCTGGAGACCCTGTTGGCAGTTTCAGTAGCACAGCTAAGCCTGCGGTGGAGATCTCAGCACGTACGTCGCTGTTGGCAATTGTTTTCAGCAGCTCATCTCTTTGGGTGCAGTAAAGCCTTTTGGCCCGACGCAGATGTCGGAGGTAATGGCCTTGGTGGATGAATTTCGCCGTGGCGAGCTGGACGGCGGGTCCTGGTGCTGGGCTAAGACATGTAGCAATTTCACTCAATCTCGGAGCCAAAGTTGGAGGCGCTACCACGAATCCCAAGCGAATCGTTGGGCTCAACGTTTTGCTGAAGGAGCCGATGTGAATGACACGGCCATCGCGGTCCAGCGAAGCGAGCGCAGAAGCGGCTCGGCTCTCCAGCTGCAGCTCGCTTAGGTAGTCATCTTCAATGATCCAACCACCAGATTCTGTTGCCCACCTCAGCAGACTCAGGCGTCTAGCTAATGAAAGCGTCATACCCAAAGGAGCCTGCTGGCCAGGGGTCAATAGCGCCAATGCGACATCACTTTCGAGCTTCCTCGCCTGTTCGACATCTAGGCCTTCCGAATCTACTGGGATGGCAATGGGCTTAAGACCGGCAAGCTCTAAACCTTTTCGAGAAAATGGGAAACATGGGTCCTCAATCCAGGCGCTACGGCCTCTTAGATCCAGCGCTTGTAATGCCAAACCTAGCCCCCCGGCAAAGCCGTTGGTAATGATGATCTGAGATGGAAGACACTCGATGCCTCGAGCAATGGCAAGGTATGCCGCGATCACCCGTCGTAATTCGAACTCACCGCGTGGATCCGGGTACAGGGCCGAACCGCGACGCTCTGAGTGCATTGCATGGGACCGAATTTGACTGAACAGCTTCGCAGGTACGGTTTCATGAGCCGGAACACCTAACTGGAAGATGGCCGGACCTGCCGTAAACTCCTTGTAGAGTTCCATGAACCCTGTATCAGGCGGCTGTATAGTTTCCTTCAAAAGAATAGCCGGGCGATCAGAAACCCTCGTTCCAGCGCTTCTGGATGCAACCACCAACTGTGCATCCATTAGCATTTCATACGCAGCGCGCACTGTGCCTCGCGACACCCCAAGCTGCGCTGCTAGGTCAACCCAAGAGGGAAGCCGTGCACCTGGAGACAATACTCCTGACTCAATGGCTTTTGTGATTGATCGCTGGATTTGCTCGGTCAGTGGTGTGCGTATGGTTCGGTCGAGCTGAAAATTTAGAGTCATGCGTTCCGTTCCGTTAGACCTGGGAGGTCGGCGTGGTACAAAAAAATAATGCTTTTTTGGGGCTTTTTCATACACCAGCTAGTGTGAATACTGAGCTTCCACCCAGTCCATGAGGACGCAATAATGAAGCATTTCAATCTCACAGTTGCTCTTTTCAGTGGCGTTTTGCTCATAAGCGCGATGTCGGCTCAAGCGCATGGCCAGAGTGAAGTGGTGAAGCCAAACTTTGAGCACGCCATACCGAATATTCCAGGAAAATCGTTGGTCGCAGTTGAGGTTGAATACGCCCCAGGAGCTGCCTCGCCATCCCATGTTCATGCGAAATCCGCTTTCATCTACGCCTACGTAGTGTCGGGGTCGATCGAGTCGCAGGTGAATGACGGACCTAAACAGATCTTTAAAGCAGGCGAAAGCTGGTTTGAAAATCCAGGCTCCCGTCATCCTGTGAGCCGGAACGCAAGCAAGACCGAACCGGCCAAACTACTTGCGGTATTCGTCGTTGACTCCAATGACAAAGCGCTCACAACCCCCGTTAAAAACCAGGGTGAGGAGTAACCTCATGACTAGGCGGCTCGACTACAACCAACTCGCCCCTGCAGGAGTGAAAGCGCTGGGCAGTGTCTACGGCTACGTCATGCAAAGTGGCTTGGATGAGGTACTTGTTGATCTGGTCTATCTGCGCGTTTCGCAAATCAACAACTGCGCTTACTGCTTGGATATGCATACCCGCGACCTGATCAAAAAAAGCGTTAAGGTCGAAAAAATAGCGTTAGTCCAAGCGTGGACTGAGGCAGGTAATCTTTTCGACACCCGTGAGCAAGCAGCTCTAGCGTGGGCTGAGCAGGTCACTAAGGTCGCAGATACGGGGGTTTCTGACTCTGCATATGTTGCAGTAAGGAAAGTGTTTGAGGAGCGTGAGCTGGTGGATCTCACAATCGCTGTCAGCTTGATGAATTCCTACAACAGAATGGCTATTAGCTTCCGGAACATACCGCAAGCCTTGCTGGACCATCACTGAGGATACGAACTATGAAAATCTTGATCGCTGGAGCAACTGGCGCTGTAGGTGTCCCACTGACTCGGCTGCTTTGCGCAGCTGGTCATGAAGTTACTGGCATCACCCGAGCAGGTGCTGGGGTAGATATTCTTCGAGGGATCGGCGCAAAACCCGTCGTCGTTGATGTATTTAACACGGAATCAGTGCGTGACGCTATCCGGGACGCCAAGCCTGACGTAGTCATTGACCAATTGACTCTCCTCCCTGCAGATCCTGCCGAACTCATTAAGTACATGCCGAATGACACTCGGCTGCATCAAATAGGTGGGAAGAATTTGCTCTCTGCAGCTGAAGAGTTTGGGGTTAAGCGTTACATCATGCAATCGCGCGGGTTCTATCTCCAAGCGGCAGAAGGCGAGTTAGCTGCTGAAGACGCCAAGTTGTGCATTGATGCACCTGGCGTCGTTGGAGAAAGTGCAAGAACCTTTCAGGCATATGAAGACGAGATTTTGGCAAGCCAAGCTCTGACCGGGGTAGTGCTGCGGTACGGATTCTTCTACGGACCTGGTACTTGGTACCACCCGACAGGCGCTATTGCAGAGCAAGCGAGGAAGGGTGAGTCGGTGATCATCGGCCGAGGGAACGGAGTGTGGTCATTTGTTCACCTGGATGATGCAATCGAAGCGACCGTGGCAGCGCTACACAGTGAGTGCGGAGTATACAATATCGTCGATGATAACCCACTCCCAGTTAGTGAGTGGCTACCGGCGTTCAGTAAGTGGGTGGGAGCGCCATTACCTGGCTCCATAACAGCAGAACAAGCCTTGCGCACCGTTGGCTCAGAAGCTTTATTCTACAATGAAGCAATTCGTGGTGCCTCAAATTTGCGCGCTAAAGAGCTGCTGGATTTCAAGCCTAGACGTTTGCTGTGGCTCCAGTAACTCCCGAAATTTCATATGTCAATGCAGTTAATTAATGCAGATAAGTCATGCGATTGATTTCAATCCACACGTTTGTATAAGGTAAATGGTCTATTTAGTACGCTGCCGCGTAAGCGCCCGGCCAACTCACCTTCCTGGCCCCGACGCCAAAGGCGATGGTGTCCACCTAAAAATGAACTGACCCCACAAAGCTGGACGATTACATGCCTATACCTGAACGGCCTGAGTTCTATATGCAACAGGGCTCAGGCCGTTTAGCTTCAGCTTGATACGCGAGTGATTGTAATACTGGATGTACTCGTCGATGCCTGTCTGAAGCTCATCCAGATCGCTAAATCTATTTAGATAAAAAAACTCTGACTTCAGCGTACCGAAGAAACTCTCCATGGCCGCATTGTCGTAGCAGTTACCTTTTCTCGACATGCTTGGCGTGATTGAGCGTTCCTTAAGAGCCTTTAGATAAATTGGCATTCGATACTGCCAGCCCTGGTCTGAATGCAAAACCGGTTTTTCATGCGGCTGAAGCCGCTTGAATGCACCTTTGAGCATCTTCCCGATCATGTCGAACAGCGGCTTTCTGGCAATCTCGTAGGAAATGATTTCGCCGTTGTACAGATCCAAAACGGGAGACAGATAAAGCTTCTGACCTCCAACTTTGAACTCAGTAACGTCGGTCACCCACTTTTGATTGGGGGACGGCGCTTCAAACTCTCGCTTCAAAAGATTAGGCGCTGCCTTGCCTACCTCGCCTTTGTAAGCTCGGTATTTTTTCACACGCACTAAGCTCTTGAGCTGAAGTTGTGCCATCAGTCGCTGAACCGTCTTGTGATTGACGAGATGGCCGGCGCTTCGTACCGCAGCCGTTATCCGACGATAGCCATACCGGCCCTTGTGCTCATCGAACGTAGAACGAATCTTGTCTTTCAGCTCGGCGTACTTATCAGCCGCTTGCAGCGCCTTTTGCTGATAGTAAAAGGTGCTGCGTGCCAAACCGGCAAACGTCAGCAGACTTTCTAGAGAGTGCAGCGGCCTCAGTCCTATTACGATTTGCGCTTTTTCTGCTGCGCTACTCGTTTCTTCTCCTGGACCAAGGCATCGAGCTTTTTTAGGTAGTCGTTTTCCATCCGCAACTGCTTCACTTCAGCAAGCAATTCATCGCGTGAGCGCGACTCGTCATCAGGTGAGTTGGGTTGAACAGGAGGAATGGAGGTTGGCATTTTTTTCGGACGTCCGGCTCTATCAGGCTGCTTGGTAAGGGCATCAAAACCGCCCTCATCATAGCGGCGCTCCCAGAGACCGATGATGTCGAATTTACGGATATCGAACAAGGCCGCCGTCTGTCGATAGGACAGCTGCTCCTCACGCATACGCTTCAAAACAGACAGTTTGAAGTTGTTGCTGTAGCGCTGCAGCCTTTTCTGTTTCAGCCCAGCAGCGCCATGTACCTGATAGGCCGCAACCCATTGGCGAAGGGATGAAAAGTCCACATTGTGACGGTGTGCAACATCCCTCAAACCCGCGCCACCGGAACAATAATCCTGCACTGCTGCGAGTTTTGCTTGCTCTGTGTACTTACCCATGACGCCCCCAAAGGTTGTGTCCAGCCTTTGGGGGTCAGTTCAAAAATACGTGGACACCATCGCCCTTAATTCAAGGAACACCACGCGTCAGCGCACCCCTTATCCCAGACCCTTCAAGGCCCAATTTGTCCAGGAATGCCTGGGCCCCGATGTATCCATTGCCAGCGTGGCACTGCGGCACGGCATCAACGCTAATCTAGTTCGCAAGTGGATACCTATCTATCGTGACCAGCAGGCTTGCGCCTTGCCTGCATTTGTATCGTTGAAACTTGAGACCGCTGCGGCGACGCCTGCTCGGCAGGATGTAGCCCGCATCGATATTTCTTCCGGGCAGCGAACATTCACTGTGAACTGGCCGACCTCCGACCCGGACGGCTGCGCCCGCTTCATCAGCAGCCTCTCCCGATGATGCGCATCGACGCCATCTGGCTCGCCACCGAACCCATGAACATGCGCGCCGGCACGGACACAGCCCTTGCCCGCGTGGTCGCCGTATTCGGGGCTGCGAAGCCACACTGCGTTTATCTGTTCGCCAATCGCCGCGCCAATCGGATGAAGGTACTTGTGCACGACGGCGTGGGTATCTGGCTGGCCGCACGCCGCCTGAACCAGGGCAAGTTCCATTGGCCTGGCGCGCATCGAGGTCATGAAGTTGAACTCTACACCGAACAACTGCAAACGTTGGTGCTTGGTTTGCCGTGGCAACGGGTCGGTACAAGCGGCGTAATTACCTTGATTTAGTCCTGCCTTTCAGCGGTGGCGGATGAGTTGCTTTGGTAAAATCCACAGCATGACCTCCTCGCCCAATCTCGACCAGATGACGCCCGATCAACTGCGCGCACTCGCTATGCAGTTGCTGTCGAAGGTCGATACCATGGGCAGAAAGATCCAACGCGACGAGACGATCATCGAGCAGCTCTCTCACAAGATCGCCACCCTCAAACGCCACAAGTTCGCCAAGCGCAGTGAGTAGATCAGCCCGGCGCAAGGCAGCTTGCTGGATGACGTGCTCAACACCGACCTTGAAGCCATCGGCGCCGAGTTGAAAGCCCTTCGTCCTGCCCCGGCACCGGACGATTCACGCCAACAGCCCAAGCGCGCGCCGTTGCCACCGCAGTTCCCACGTACCGTTATCCATCACGAGCCGGAGAACACCGAGTGTACCTGCGGCTGCCAGCTTCAACGCATCGGCGAAGACGTCAGCGAGAAACTGGATTACACGCTAGGCGTGTTCACCGTCGAGCAGCACGTGCGTGGCAAGTGGGTCTCCCGTCAGTGCGAAACACTGACTCAAGCGCCGGTGCCGGCACAGGTGATCGACAAAGGCATCCCCACTGCCGGCTTGTTGGCCCACGTGATGGTGGCCAAGTTCGCCGACTACCTTCCGTTGTACCGGCTGGAAAAGATCTTCGGCCGTGCCGGCCTGGCAATCCCGCGCTCGACGCTGGCTCGGTGGGTCGGCCAAACCGCCGCACAACTGCAACCGCTGGTAGATGCATTGCGCGAAGCAGTGCTGGCCCAGCAAGTCGTCCATGCCGATGAAACACCGGTGCAGATGTTGGCACCGGGCGAAAAGAAAACGCACCGGGCGTATGTCTGGGCCTACTGCACCACCCCGTGCTCGGCACTGAAAGCGGTGGTCTACGACTTCAGCCCCAGCCGCGCTGGTGAGCATGCGCGTAACTTCCTTGGCACGTAGAACGGCAAACTGGTCTGCGATGACTTCACGGGTTACAAGGCAGCTTCGAGCTGGGCATCACCGAAATCGGCTGCATGGCCCACGCCCGCCGCAAGTTCTTCGACCTGCATGTGGCGAACAAAAGCCAACTGGCAGAGCAGGCACTGCACTCGATTGGCGGTTTGTACGAGGTTGAGCGGCAAGCCAAGGAAATGGGCGATGAAGATCGCAGGCGATTACGCTAGGAAATGGCAGCGCCCATCGCAAAGAAACTGCATGAATGGATGCTGGCTCAACGCGAGCTTGTGCCTGAAGGATCGGCTACAGCTAAGGCTTTGGATTACAGCCTGAAATGCTGGGTAGCGCTGACGCGCTACCTGAATCATGGTGCTGGGCCTATTGACAACAACGCCGTGGAGAACCAAATCAGGCCGTGGGCGCTCGGTAGGTCGAACTGGCTCTTCGCTGGATCGCTGCGCAGCGGTAAGCGAGCTGAGGCGATCATGAGCCTGATACAGTCGGCGCGCATAAACGGGCATGATCCGTATGCATATCTCAAGGATGTGCTGATGCGGTTGCCGACGCAGAAAGCCAGTGAGATTGAGCAACTATTGCCGCATTAACGGATGCCAATTCAATGAGCTAGGCATGCTCACTGCTCACTGCTCACGTGCGCAGCTCTGTCGGCAGGTGCAATGCGTGGGCCAGGAATCAGGGTTGCTGCTGGCTTTTATCTGTAGCCAACAGCGCCATAAGCTCTTTTTCTTCGATCTTCGATCCCATCGCAAGAAGGAAGACTTTGAACACAATCCCGCTAACAAAGCAGGGGACAGTAACGGTGAAGAACCACGACACCGCTAGGTCTGCGACCAGAAAGCCGCTCTTGATGAGTGCGGGTTGATAGAGCAAGGTTAGGCCTAACACGACCCAGTGTTTCATGCAGTAAAAGCACTGAAACAGATACCCGACTGATTGTCCGGTTTCAATGGTTTGACTGACTGCTTTTGTGTTGAATTCTGGCACGAGTTAGATGCAGGCCGAGCAGGCTATTGCGCATCACCTCATTCTCTCTGACCAGTGCCTTGAGCGATAGTTAACTGGCCTGAAGGCCTGGGTGTTGGGATAGCCGCAGTTGCCGCACATGACAGCGAACTGCAGGTTGGAGAGAGCCGCGCAGCGGCTTGACACTGCTGACGAATGCCTGTCCCAGTCAGGCAGCTAGGTATCCGATCCTGGGACATTGCGTGCAGATTCGGGCACCGGCTCGTCCCAGAACGCCACCAGCTTTGATTTAAACACTTTGAGTATGGCGTCGCCGTAGTGATTGATCGTCGTGGCCAGGGCGCTGAGGTCCACCGCTGGCAGGGGTGTGTCCCGCAACGTTCCCTGCACGCGTCTGATCAGCCTTGAGCAGGATGAGTTGCGAGCTTCGGGAAAACGATGCAACTGAAGATCGGACAGGTGGGTCTAGCGTTAGCCTTGCAGCGTATCCGGTTTTCTCGGCCAGAGGCTTTTAGTGGGCGTGTTCTGGCCCTTGAGCAGCAATGCGGCTGCTTGGATGTCGCGCGCCGCAGTACCAGTTCCTGTGACACCTACACGATGGGTGGGGCGCGGCGAACAGGAATCCGGCCTGTATTTGCTTAGTGCTGAAGGGGGCCCAAGGGGGCTGGCAGGGTGCTCATAAGGCCACGATCCTGGTTCGAGGAAAGTGGCCAGTGGGCTATAACGGCAACTGCTGCGTTCGGTAGTTGGGTATCGCACGCAGAGCCGGTGGGTCAGTGCTGGCTTGGCAGGTACTGCGGCCAGCCGCCGGCTAGGGCGACGAACAGGTCCACGGCGCTGGAAGTGCTGCGAGCCTGGCTATCGGCTTGCGAGAGCTGGGCGTCGTACATCGAACGCTGTACATCCAGCAACTCGAACAACTCGATGGCACCGGCTTGGTAGCGGGCGTTGGAGAGAGTCGCGGCGGTTTTCCAATCGTTCGCCGCGCTTAGGCGCCGGGCATTTTCCTCCTTGTTTCTGGCAAACCGCGCCTGGGCATTGTCGACATCCTCCAGCGCCCCCAGCACGGTCTTCTGGTAGCTGGCCAGTTGGGCGGCGGCCTCTGCATCGGCGGCGGCGATACGGCTCCTGACCCGGCCGACATCGAGGAACGACCAGTCGATGCCCAGCAACGCTAGGTTCGACTCGCTGCCAGCGGCATATAGGCCACCACCGTGGAACGCGTAAGTGCCTAGGGCCGCCCCAAGGCTGACGCGGGGGAAAAGGTCGGCGGTGGCCACGCCGACCCGCGCGGTGGCGGCGTGCAACCGGTGCTCGGCGGCGGCGACATCCGGTCGGCGCCGGATGATCTCAGCAGGGGTGCCGGGCTCGATATCCTCCGGGATCGCTGGCATGTCGCTGTCTTGCTGCAACTGCGCATCCGGCGCTGTCGGTGTCAGCCCGGCAAGTACCGCCAGGCGGTGGCGATCCACCGCAATCCGCGCCTGCAACTGCGGGATGCGCGACAGCGTGGTCTCCAGTTGTGCCTGGGTCCGGGACAGGTCGTAGGTCGAGCTGCGCCCGGCATCCAGCCGGCCCTGCACGATAGCCAGCGTCTGCCGCTGGCTGTCGGCATTGGCCCTAGAGAGTCTGAGCATTTTCTGCGCGGCCCGTAGGTCGATATAGCTGTTGGCCACGTCGCTGACCACAGTGACCTGCATGGCTTGCAGTTCGTTGGCCCGGGCCGCGACCTCGGAGCGTTGTGATTCCACCGAGCGGCGTACCCGCCCTAGCAGGTCCAGTTCCCAGGTTAGCGAACTTTTGTTGCCATAGAGATCATGGCTGCGGGCCGCGTCATTGGCCTCGTCTTTGCTGACTCGCTGATGACCGGCCTGGGCCGACATGGTGACCGTGGGAATCTCGTCGAATCGGACCTCGCGCAGCAACGCATTGGCCGCATCGTAGTGGGCCAGGGCCGTGCGCAGGTCGGGGTTGGCCGCTAGTGCGGCCTTTACCAACCCCGAGAGCTGCGGGTCGGCAAAGCGCTGCCAGAATGCATCGTCGGCTGCGGTGGTCGGTGCCTGCACTTTAGTCGAATTGTCCTCGTGGGCAAAGGCATTGGGTAGCTCCGGAAGCTTGGGCCGGTGAAAGTTGGGTCCCACCGTGCAGCTCTGCAGCAGGACCAGCAGCAGCGGCAGGACGCTATGCTTCTTAGCCATGGCTCGGTTCCTCCTCGGGATATGGCGTCAGGTTGGAAGGATGGTCGGGCAGGGTGGCGCCAAGCTTGCGCAGCACCACGTAGAATACCGGCGTCAGGAACAGGCCGAATAGTGTCACCCCGAGCATGCCGCAGAACACCGTGACACCGGTGACATGGCGTACCTCGCTGCCGGCACCGCTGCTGACCAGCAGGGGGACGGCGCCGGCGATGAAGGCCACCGAGGTCATTACGATCGGTCGCAGGCGCAGGTTACAGGCCTGCAGCGCTGCGGCAACGGTGTTCTGACCCTGCATCTCCAGTTCGCGGGCGAACTCGACGATCAGGATGGCGTTCTTGCAGGCTAAGCCCATTAGCACCAACAGACCCACCTGTACGAAGACGTTGTTGTCACCGCCCACCAGCCAGACGCCGCTGAGAGCCGCGAACATACAGACCGGTACGATCAGGATCACCGCGAGCGGTAACGTCCAGCTCTCATAGAGAGCGGCCAATACCAAGAAGGCCAGCAGCACCGCAATTGGGAAAACGATCACTGCTGTGTTGCGCTGGTTCACCTGCTGGTAGCTCAGGTCGGTCCACTCCAGTTCAATGCCTTTGGGCAGCGTAAGCGCGGCGATCTCCTGCAGCTTCTCGATGACTTCACCGGAGGATAATACGTGGGGGTCGGCGTCACCGATCAGGTCCGCTGCGGGAAAGCCGTTGTAACGCATCACTGGATCGGGGCCAAATGTTGGTACGATATCGACAACGGCGCTGATCGGTACCATCTCCCCGTGCACATTGCGCACCCGCAAGTTACCGATGTCGGCTGGGGTCTGGCGGAAGCGGCTGTCAGCCTGTGCCACTACCCGATACACGCGACCGAGTATGTTGAAGTCGTTGACGTAGACCGAGCCCAGATAGGTTTGCAGGGTCTCGAAGATTGCGGTCAACTCCACCCCCTGAGCCTGCGCCTTGGTGCGGTCCAGCTTTACTTCAAGTTGCGGAATGTTCGACTGATAGGAACTTACTGGAAAGGTCATTCCCGGCGTCCTGCTCACCTCTGCTTGGAATGCCTCCAGTGCTTTCTGTAGGGCCGCATAACCAAGTCCGCCGCGGTCTATCAGAAACAACGAATAGCCCGAGCCGTTGCCGAGGCCCTCGATCGGTGGCGGCAACAGTGCATAGGCACTGCCGTCCTTGATCTGAGCGAACTTTCGGTTGAGTTCGGCATTGATGTCCTCCGCAGTACGCTTACGCTCCGAGAACGGCTTGAGCAATATATAGGAAGACACTAGGTTGGGCGTTGTGGTGCTTTGTATCGCATTCATGCCAACGCTGGATTTGGTAAAGTCTACCCCGTCGACGGTCGAGGCTATTTCCGCCATTTCACGGGCGACCGCTTCAGAGCGGGCCAGCGAAGCCCCTGGAGGGAGCGTGGCGCCAGCGAATAGGTAAAGCTTGTCCTGGTTCGGGATGAAGCCGCTGGGGATTGCGTTGAACAGCGCACCGGTTGCGAGCAGCAATACAGCATAGATCGCGAACACCAGTCCGCGCCGTGGCAGGATTCGAGCAATGCAGCCCTCATAGCGGTGCGAACTGCGGTTGAAGAAACGGTTGAACGGGTGCAGCAGCCAGCCCAGGGCAACGTTCATCCAGCGCGTCAGGCGGTCCGGTGGTACGTCATGGCCACGTAGCAGCTTGGCTGCGAGTGCCGGCGACAAGGTCAACGAATTGATCGTAGAGATCACCGTCGAAATTGCGATGGTCACGGCGAACTGCTTGTAAAACTGACCGGTGACGCCGCTCATGAACGCCATCGGAACGAACACCGCACACAACACCAGCCCGATGGCTAGGATCGGTCCCGAAACTTCGCGCATAGCCTGGTGGGCCGCCTTTAGTGGCTTGAAGCCCAATTCAATGTTACGTTCGACGTTCTCTACTACCACGATGGCATCGTCAACTACGATGCCGACCGCCAGCACCAACCCGAACAGCGTCAGCGTGTTGATCGAATATCCCAGCAGATAAAGGAACGCGAATGTACCTACGATCGACACCGGTACCGCAATTAGTGGGATTATCGATGCCCGCCAGGTCTGCAGGAACAGTACCACCACCAGCACGATCAGCATCATTGCTTCGAGCAGGGTATGCTGCACGGAGTTGATCGACTCGCGCACAAACACCGTGGGGTCCCAGACGCTCTTGTACTGCACACCTTCGGGAAAGTCCTTGGACAGGCTATCGAGTTTGGTGTACACCGCACTGGCCACTTCGAGGGCATTGGCACCTGGGGTGAGGAAGATGCCTACCGCTACTTCCTGTTCCTTGCCGCGGAACACGCGCATCGTGTAATCGCCCGAATCCAGCTGCACTCGTGCCACATCCGAGAGCCGGGTAACCTGGCCGTCGCTGCCGGTCTTGATTATGACGTCGCCGAATTCCTTCTCGGTCTTGAGGCGTCCCTGGACGTTGATGGAAATCAGGAATTCGTTATCCTGCGGCGATGGTTCAGCGCCCAGCTGACCGGCAGAAACCTGCACATTCTGCTGGCGGACCGCGTTAATTGCGTCCTGCGCAGTGAGGTCGCGCGCGGCCAGTTTGTTCGGATCCAGCCAGATGCGCATTGCATAGTCGCCGCCACCAAAGAGCATCACATCGCCGATGCCGGGGATGCGCGACAGTTCGTCCCTGACATTTAGGCGCAGGTAGTTGCGTAGGTATAATTCATCATACTTGTCGCTGTTCGAGAACAAGTCGATGTACATCAGTGGCGTCGGCGACTGTTTTTGGGTAGTGACACCATACTGGCGCACTGACTCGGGCAGGCGCGACAGTGCCTGGCTGACGCGGTTCTGCACCCGCACCGCGGCGGTATCCGGATCGACCTTGGCATTGAAGGTGGCGACCACCTGCAGGGTGCCGTTGGAGCTGGAGACGGACTTCATGTAGATCATGTCTTCTACGCCGGTGATCGCCTCTTCGAGGGGCACGGCGACCGAGTCGGCAATTTCCTTGGGATTGGCACCAGGGTAGGTGGCCTTCACTACCACGGTGGCGGGCACCACTTCGGGGTATTCACCCACTGGCAACAGCGGAATTGCCACCAAGCCCGCGGCAAAAATGATGATCGACAGGACTATCGCGAAGATCGGCCTGTCGATGAAAAACTTGGAAAAGTCCATGGCTGGAACCCTTGACTGTTACTTAGCGCTTGGCGCGAAGCTGGGAATGTTGAGTTCGCTTTTGTCTGCTGGCATGACATGGGGTATGACGGTCGTGCCGCTGGCATGGATGTTCTGCAGGCCGGAGACGATTACGCTGTCGTCGGGTTCTAGGTCAGCTGTGATGACGCGTTGCCGGTCGATCAGATTTCCGGTTTTGACATAACGTTTTTCCGCCGTGTTGTCCTTGCCTAAGACGTAAACATAATGCTTGTCCTGGTCGGTCAGGATCGCACGGTCGGGGATTAGCATGGCCACTGCAGGCTCACCAACGGACAGTTGCACCCTGGCGTACAGGCCCGGAATTAGTAGGCGATCGGCATTGTTTACTGTCGCGCGGGCATGTACCGTACCAGTGCTCGCATTGACCTGGTTGTCGATAAAGCTCAGCTCACCTTGGTACGGGAAGTCTTCGCTGTTGGCCAGGCCAATCCTCACTGAGGCCTTTCCAGAGTTTTTCAGCGCCTGCTGATAGTTGAGGTAACTGTGTTCGTCAGGGTCGAAATCGACATGTACCGGATTTTGCGACACCAATGATGTCAGTACCGACTGATTTGCTACGGCCAAGTTGCCAAGGGTCAACTGGGCTCGGCTGGTGCGGCCATCGATGGGAGCGCGCACCTCGGTGAACTGCAGGTTCAGCGTGGCATTGGCCACCGCCGCCTCGGCGGCGTGCACCTCCGCCAGACCTAGCTCGTGGGCGGTATGCTTCTGCTCAGCTTCTTCTCGGGATACCGCATTGCTCTTGAGCAGTTGTTGGGCCCGTCCGTCTTGCTGGTCGGCGAAGGCCAGCGCGGCGCGGGCCCGTTCTAGTTGGGCTCGGGCGCTGTCCAGCGCGGAGCGGTAGGGACGCTGGTCGATCACGAATAGCAGGTCGCCCTTTTTCACCTCGCTACCCTCGCGGTAGCCCACTTGAGTTATATAACCATCCACCCGTGGCAGGATGGCCACGGTTTCCACGGCGCTAACCCGACCATTGAAGCTGTCCCAGGTCATGACCTTCTGCAGGCGGACGTGTTTGGCCTCGACGACTGGGGCACTGTTGGTGGTGGGCGGGTTGGGTTTTTGGTTGCAAGCACTGAGCAACAGCGCGGTGGTGATGATTACGGGAATGCTGGCTGAATTGACGCGCACAGGATCATCCTAACTCATAGTGTATGGAATAATAGTGTTAGTGGCTGGGAAGTCTGTCGTTGAATGGATTTATGCCGGGGGCCTGTTTCTTTTCCGTTTCCTGTTTGCTGACTTCCTGTTTGCTGACTTCCTGTTTGCTGACTTCCTGTTTACTAACATCCTGTTGTTGAGCGGGTTGTTGCTGGGTGTCTTCAAGTTGCCTGGCGAACATCGCCCGGGTTCTTTCGTGAAAGCGTTCCAAGGCTTCGGCGCCATCGGAAGCGTGGGCGAAGATAGGGAATGTGCAAATAAGCACAGCAGCCAACTTAGGAATTGTATTCATCGGTCTTCTCAAATGACGCGCACAGTGAGGCGCTAAATTGAATTCAGTTCGCAGCGAAGTTCGGTTTATTCAGGTGTACAGGTAAGGTAAGAGGGTTAGGGTCTCCTGGATAATGGCGCCTCGCCAGGCGGCGAGGTGGGCAATAGTAGGCGTCTGTTCGGTTATACCTATAGCAAATTTCTGACAAAACTCGCTGACCAATCGGCGCCACTTTGGCTTTAAAAAATCCCGCGATTAGCTATCTGCGTTTTGCCTGCCGGCACTTAAGCTAATGCCCTACAGTCCATTCGTGGCCACTCTGGTACGAGCTCCCGTGGGCGACTCTGCGTGTGCTGTGGCGCACTTTAGGAAAAAACCGCCACTGGATAAACCCCGCCGGCCCGTTTTATTCTTACGGAAATTCGTACAGTGGAATTTGACCGATTGGAGGCGATGCCGGGGTTCTATCGGATCATCGAAGTGGACTTGACCCCACATTCCGGACATCGGCACTCTATTAAATTGATGCCTCAGCCATGCCCCACTCCGGCGCTGATTGATCATGAAGGTTGTCCGGGGACAGCGTGCTTTTGGTAGTGAACTGTTGAACACTAGCGGTCGCCACCCATGGTGCGATACGTATCGTGTGGGCCCAATGCCCACTGCAGTGAATGCTTGACGTAAATGATGGTTCGAACGATCGGTAGCTTCATGACGCTGTACTCATGGCCGGATGCACTGGGTTCTGGTTGTCCCGCCGGGGTCGAAGGTTTTCTCTTCGCTCATCTACTACCTTGAGGCGTCAGGTGCTGTCACTGATCACCTCGCCTGGCCGAGTCAGGTAGATATTAATCAATCGCGTGCTTCCGGTGGGGGTAATAGACAGGAAGGGCCCTGCGCCTCGGTGTTCGAGACCGACCAGCTGAAAGGCTGAGGGTCTTGCAGGATGGGCGGGGCTTCTATCGGTGCGAGTTTCGATTTATAGGGAGGGGCTTTGAGGGCGGTTGGGATCGCTTGAGCCTGAGGTATGCTCATTTTCTGCAGTTTGCCGTCAAGCGACTCAAGGTTGGCTTCCACTACCAAGAGATCGCCAGCAGTTTCGAATGAACGAATGACGTAAGTTGCAGCTTCTTGGGCCTGCGTTGTCCTGCTTTACACAGCGTCGATGCGGCTCGATAGCGCTTGCTGGCTGCCATACGCCATGTCGAGTCCATCGTCGATCGTACTCACACTGCTCTGGAGGGCGTCGATGGACACTTTCTCTGAGGGTCCATCAGGGTGCGAGACAGAGTCGGCAACTGGTACTCGGAGCGCGATGATAGCGCGCAGAATGAGCGGCCCCGCAGCAATGGGCGGATATCACGGATCGGTCATTTTATGGGGGGCACGAGATCGAGTAAACCCTCGCGAAACTATGATTCTGTTTCAGCAGGAAATACGTAGCCGTCCGACCAAGTCCTCTACCCAGCCGCAAAAAGCAAAGACATGGTGTAGCGGACGATATGGGGCTTGCGGGATATGTTACTGGGAATGAATGGAGAAGGTTTATCCTGCATCGAGTACTGTCTTATCGGCCCGCTGTCACTGCCTGGACATGACTAGCGCAGTCAAAGCGGAGCCCCACGATCTATTGGGATGAGAACGGTAAATAGAGGTATCCGTCCGACCAAAACATCTTCCTGACACAACCGCCGAAAGCCTTGGTGTCCACTTAAGTGGACATTATATTTGATCCATCAAGCGAATTTTTTATGCGCCCTCAACGCCGTACCTACAGCAAATCTTTCAAAGCCCAGGTCATTGGAAGTGCTCCGAACCCAGGCCTCCACCGCAAACATCGTCTTGAGCTACAGCCTCAATGCCAACGTCGTCCACAAATGGATTCGGTTGTAGAATCAAAAAGCCTTGGCTCTTCAGCCTACGTTCATCCCGCTGCATCCTCAGGTGCTTGATGCTGGAACGCGTGCTCAGCCGTCCGGTATCAGTTTTCCAATCCTGCACCGCCCACTCCCATAAAGATGAATTGGCCAGTGGAAAAAGCTGCCACCTGCACGAACTTTCTTCGAGAGCTGTTGCGATGATTCGCATCGGTATCACCTGGCTCACCACCGAGCCGATGGACATGCATGCAGGCACCGGCGCCGTCAGTGCCCGAGTGATTTCAGTGTTCGGTGCGGCGCAGCTGCACTATGCTTATCTGTTCGCCAATTGCCGCGCTAACCGCATGAAAGACCTGGTGCGCAACGGATTGGGCATCGGGTTGGCGGCACGGCGGCTCCACCTGGGCAAACTCGCTTGGTCTAGTATGCCTCACGGTTCACAAATGGAGCTGAGCACCTGACAGCTGCACGCTTTGATACTGGGTCTGCCAAGGCAGAGAGTTGGCCTCGGAAACGCAATTTCCATCCTCTAAGCTGAACCATGCCCTATCCGGTTGCGTAATTGTCTGATCAGCCTATCGTTGTGTTTACGCTGATCTGGCAAGATCGGCTGCATAACTTTGGTCCCCTACCTCTACCAACTGAACCCCGAACAATTGCGTGCATTTGCGGAGCATTTGCTGCAACGCGTCTCGGGGCTCGACGAGCAGTTCGAAACGATGGGCAAGACCTCCCAGGTCATGGACAAGAAGAGCGATCACGACAAAACGGTGATCGAAAAATTCAGCCACGAGATCGCCCAGCTCAAGCACTCCAAGTTCGCCAAACGTAAGGAGCAAATGAGCCCGGAACAGGTTGGTTGACTCAGACGATCTGATCGATACCGATTTCGCTGCCATTGAGGCGGAACTGGAGTCGCTGCAAGTTGCGTTACATGCAGCCGCTGTAATAGAGCGAGGAGGAAATCAAGGGTCTGGAGTCGGACATATGCCGCCGAATACTGCAAGAAAAGGCAGTTCCGGTGATGGGTGTGTTGTGTGCCTTGATGGTTGCCCTGCGCGATACCGTGCACAACGGTTCGACCAATGGCAAAGCCTTGGATAACAGCTTGAAACGCTGGATGGCGCTATGGCGCTACCGCGATGACCGGGCCGTGCCCATTGATAATAATTGGTGTAAGAACCAGGTACTGCCTTGGGCGCCGGGGCGTAAGGCCTGGCTCTTTGCAGGGTCGCTACGCAGCGGCAAGCGCGGCGATGCGATCATAAGTTTGATTCAATCGGTCCGGAGCCGTGGGCATGATCCCGATGCCTACCTGAAGGATGTACCGACACGCCCGCCTACGCAGCGGACAGGTGAGATTGCAGCGCTGCCGCCGCAAAGGTGGCTTCCGGCTTAATCCTGCAAGACGGTTTGCTCGTGCATTTACTAATAGAGCTCAAAAAAAAGCCCGCGGGAACGGGCAAAAGGGATGCTTCCAAAGGAGATTGCATTACAGCCATCCAATGTTAAGGCATTGTTAAGTATAGCGATTATTATCTAGTGACACCCAACAAGCTAGGACCGCCAGTCTAGAGTTCGGCTTGACCATTACAAAGGGATGCCGTGCGGTGAGTATTCAGGGGAGCCTGACCTATTCATTGATGAAGCTTAGATCACCTGGCCACAAGCGCCTTTGGCGAATTTCAGACAAAGAAATGCCCGCGATGGGAGGAGCGGTCTTAAAGGGGGGGCTCGGAACTCAGATAACGATATTTGTAGCGGTCTACTAACCCCGGACACCCATTTAGGCAAGAATGCTCGCCACAGAGAGGTTTCCGATGACCAAGCAGCACCGTACCTTTACCCCTGAGTTCAAGCGCGAAGCTGCCTGCTTGGTGCTCGATCAAGGTTACAGCCATGCCGAAGCGGCCCGTTCGCTCGGTTTGGTCGAGTCGGCACTGCGCCGATGGGGTAATTAGCTTCAGCAGGAGCGCGGCGGCGTTACGCCGGCCAGCAAAGCGTTGACGCCAGAGCAGCAAAAAATTTAAGAGTTGGAAGCCCGAATCACGCGCCTTGAACGCGAGAAATCGATACTAAAAAAGGCTACCGCGCTCTTGATGTCGGAAGATCTCGAGCGTACGCGCTGATCCGCCAGCTCAACGATCATGAGCCCGTTAATTAAGGCGAACTCCGGACGTTGAGCGACTGCGGTTGCCCAGTCGAGTGAATGAGTTGTTCACGAGAAGTCGAAGTGCGTCCGGCAGCCGTACCATCATGGCAATGATGCAAGAAGAGGGTAAGCAAATCGGGCGGTTCAAGGTACGCAGCCTGATGCGTGTGCTGGCGTTGATCAGCAAGCAGCCAGGATCACATGCGTACAAAATGGCCACAGCGGAGCGGCCAGATATTCCGAATACCTTGAACCGAGCGATTGATGTCGAAGCGCCAAATCAGGTCTGGTGTGGAGACATCACTTACGTCTGGGCACAGGGCAAATGGCACTATCTGGCAGTTGTCTTGGATCTCTATGCACGCAGAGTGGTTGACTGGGCCTTATCAGAAAAGCCGGATGGAGGCCAGGTGGTCAAAGCGCTGGATGTCGCTTACGAACAACGTGGAAAGCCTCAAGGGCTAATGTCCCACTCCGATCAGGGATCGCAATATGGCAGCCGCCAGTTCCGCCAGAGACTGTGGCGCTACCGCATTCGCCAGGGCATGAGCCGCCGACGCAACTGCTGGGAAAATGCACCGATGGAGCGCGTATTTCGCAGCTTGAAATCAGTGTGGATACCGACCACGGGCTACCTGACCGGGCAGCAAGCTCAACGAGACATTGGCCAATACCTGATGAGCCACTAAAACTGGATCCGACTTCATCATTTCAACGATGGACTGGCTCCGGCGAAAGCTGAAGAAAAACTCAAAACTGTGTCCGGGATGGATTGGCCACTACAGTGGCTCAAAAAAATCCCGGTTGATAAAAAGGAGCATTCAGCTGGGCAATAGAGCGTCGCACTCTTGGCGTACAAGGTGTTGTCGCGGACTTTTCTTGCGACCGCGCTGCTTTTAGGAGAGGGCTCGGGCTTGACTCAGGGAGTGTCCAGAAGCGCCAACAGATCGGCGGGAATTTCTCCGGATTCTTGAAGGTTGCCTGGTTCGGCTTTGCTGTAAACATTCAGCGCCGCGTCATTGATGGCATGGCTCATCCATTGCAGACTGCCCAGCCAATCGCTGTACTTCCCTGTGAAAATCGCCGTTGAAACATCAATTTTGAATTGAATGACGTCTCGCCAATCGTTCGTGGTATGATCAAAAAGCATGGCTCCGCAA
This sequence comes from Pseudomonas tolaasii NCPPB 2192, assembly GCF_002813445.1. NCBI lineage: Bacteria > Pseudomonadati > Pseudomonadota > Gammaproteobacteria > Pseudomonadales > Pseudomonadaceae > Pseudomonas > Pseudomonas tolaasii. Next base: position 6,155,988 of record NZ_PHHD01000001.1, on the reverse strand, counting down.
GCGCCATGTCGACGTTCACAAAGCCTGCCTCAGGCTTACGACGTGTGAAAGTAGGGTGATCCTTGGGCCGTGGCCCGCTCAATCCCGCTCCGGCTTTCCGAAATCATCTGCTGGTAGGCGCCATGTTGACGCGGGCGCGATCATGCGTTCAGGCGAGGTGGTGAAAACCCCTGCTTCCAGTCGCTATTGTTCTGTCCAGTCGGCATGGCAATAGATCAAAGGAGGGGGGGGCGGCCGATGGGTGGCTCTCGGACAGCGGCCTGGTCGTAGGCCGTCGACGCCCTAAAGGTTCATTCTGTGTGGCGTGCCGTCTTACTCGAAAGGCAAGCCTGCGATTGAAATACCGTGGGACCCTCAGTCCCATGAGTGCCCGGGGTTTTCATATATTGAGCTGCGTACCCATTGGATGTTTAACGCAGCTGAAGGGAAGGTTACTGTTCCGGTGGGCAGCCGGTTTATCGCGGCGAGCCACTTCTATGCGCTGGCCGGATTGGGTAGAATGCTTCAACCCGTGGAGCTTATGCGCAAATCATAGCAGCAAAGTGAACTGAGCGCGTTGCCGCCCGACTACCCGCCGCCGAGTCGGCCCTTGCATTTACTCTTCACACCCGACCGCAGATTGACACCTAAAATCAGTGGTTTTTTCGACTTCGCGACGCGACCTTTGACGTGATGCGGTGGTGACGGAGGCCTTTTGAAGTAGGCTGCTGTAAATCACCATCAGCAATGGATATTTATGAGTGCGTGATCAGTCAATAGAGTGCCCCCTTGGTTGTTTACCTCACCGTAGGAGCTACAGGTGGGCAGAAATGCTCGCTCATCCTTGACGAAGTAATGTTGAATATCCAGCTGAACACGAAACGCACCTTAGTGACTACATTTGTTGGCGATGGCGACATAAAACCGTCGGCCCGGGCGTCGCTGCGATGGCTCGTTGGATTGGGTGGAACGGACGACCAATGTTCTTGATCAACTTGTCCGAAGCTTTCTTACCTGACGAAGAATACGGCTCAGTTGAGCACACTGTACGCCCAGCAAAACCATGGATGGCTCGAAAACAGCTGATGGGGCGGGCGAGCTGCGCGCTCAAAACAGAAAAGCCAGCGAGCACGCTCGTCGAGATGCTATCAAACCTGTTTTTCGAAAATACTGATGCATTCAGACGAACTTTCGACTTTGCGACGTTTTGCGGCAAGTTGATTGAAGTCCTTCGTGAGTGAGTATCATCCATATGCTTATGGCTCACACGCCTGCCTCTCAGTTGGCGTGTGAGATCGATTAGTTGTTGCCGCACAAATGGCAACCGGTTTAATCGCGTAAGGCGTGATTGTTGGGTGCATAAGTTTTTGCCATTACGTCGCATAGATATAGTATTTACTAGTGTCTTCATAATTGCAGCTAGGTCAATATAACTCTTCTCTTCTTTTTAGCTCTGTTTATTGAAGATTATAACTGCTTGGCACTATTTCCTCGTTAAAATAACTTCGTTGGCAGTGGCGTGAGTTGAAAAATGACGGTCTGGCTCCTCGTCCGTCTGAAGCTTTGGCTGGTCGATTCGAATACAACATGTCAATACCGCGCCCACCAGATACAGCAAAGCATAGACCCACACCACCCCTTGGACTCCAAGCCAGGAAATCGTTAGCGTTGCAATGGCCGGCCCCATAAAGTTCGACATTCCAGCGGCGAGGTTGTGGGCGGACATAGCCGCCCCTTGCTGCTCCGGGGCAATGGCAAGAAATACAGGTCCAATGGGAACGAACGCTGAGACGCAAATACCCAGTGCAATTGCGGCGGTACTGGCCAGTCCGAAGTGAGCGCCATACATCAGAGGCAAGTAATAGAAAGCCAGGGTCGCCAGCGCGCAGCCAACACAGCCGAACCAACGCATCTGCCATAGCCAGCCGATTCGGTCCCCGATCCATCCCCACATCACGTTAGTGAAAATGGTGACAACGAACATCAGCCCCCACAGATACAACCATTGCTCCATGGTGAAGCCTACGGCTTCCGAAGTGAGGTAAAGCGGCATAATCACAGGGAATCCAAACAAGGTCAGGTTGCAGATGACCCGTACAATGGCTGCAATCAAAATGCTGCGTTGATCGAAGAGGATGGTCACCCCTCGGCTCAGGTCGCGCAAACGGTCGGCGAAGCTTGCCGGCGTGCCTTCCCGTGCCTTGCCTTGATCCTCAACTACGAACACAATCAATACCGCAGCCAGCGCGACCCACAATGTTGCCATCCAAAGTGTACCGATAAAGCCAATCCGCGAAATGCTCAGGCTCGGCAGATACATTCCGAGAAAACCGATACCGATGGAATACATGGTCCAATACCAACCCATCGCTGAAGCAAGGCGGGCCCCGGGCGTCACTTGAGCAATCCAGACCAGGAATGCGTAGATGAACAAGGGGTAAGCAAGCCCACGAATTCCATAAAAAAGCACCATTAATGGGTAGTTCTGTGCGCTCAGGCCGAGCGTCAGAAATAGCGCATGGAAGATCAGCCAGGCCACGACGCCGATCAACATGATTCGACGCGGACCGAAGGTTTCGGCCAGCACGCCGGAACTCCAGCTGGACAAAGCGGCGAGCAGACCATAAACAGTAAAAAGAAAGGATGCTCGGGTGGGAGAGAAGCCGAGATCGACAATGTAACGAGACAGGAAGGCGAGTTCAATGCCATCCCCAGACATAAATAGGGCAATGGCGACGTAACCCCAGATAAGACATATAGGCATGCCGAACAGCAGCCCTCGGGACGCTTGGCGAGTGGCCATAACGCTTTCCTTTATTGTATTTGTAAGTTAAACAACGCCGAAGAGGCTGTAGCGAAATCGGCAGGTAATACTGCAAGGATCTCATCGTGTAAAAGATAACTGCTACTAAGTATGAGCACGAAAACTGATACTATTTTGTAGTTGTGGAATTGGAGCCGCTCCATAATTGCATGCCCTTATACAGGCCCTGCTCCTTCGTCATCCCGTGCAAGGAAATGGTTGCGGACGCATGATCAGCTTGTTGCTGATCTGCTGGCGTTGCTCGGGGGCTAAGGTATAGTGCGATGGTTCAATGTAGTGGAGGATGATCTGCGATCTCTTCTGCGTCATGCGTTTGTCGCGAGCTATACTGGTCGAATACTGACAGCTAGCTAGCGTGCGGATTTCCGCGCCCAAGCGCGGCTTTTGCTGGAGCTAATGCGCGCAATCAGAGTTTTTTGCAAAGAAGATTAGACGCCGCGAGGAAATAGTATGTCCCGTTGATCGTCGGTTGAAAAATGCGATGACGTGCCCAAGTATTGGACGGCAGGTTCCTAGGGGAACTCTGATGAAGATTTCTTGAGCTTGGCAAAATGGCGGGGCTTCACCCGCTACCTCTCCGATGAAGCAAATTGCCTTTGCCCCTGCCGAGTACTTTGGAGTGCGCAAGCAGGCCGCAAAGTATTATTCCCGCCGAGATGGATAGGATCGTCCTGTGTAAGGATTTATTTGCCCTGATCGAGCCGCATCATCCGAAGGGGAGTGGTTAGCGTCCGACCTATCCCCTGATGATGATGCTGCGTATTCATTTGATGCAAAACTGGTCGGCTACAGCGTTCTGGCGTTGAAGGAGGCGCGTATGAAATTATTATTTTCAACTTCCGTCGGTTGCTGGAACCGGAGTAGAACGCGCTCTGAGCGTTAAGGTCGCCATGTGGTAGATTGACGCCCGGCGTGGCGTGTACGGGAAAGCTGGGCAAACGCTGATTCCGTACGAAACCAAATGCTAAATTAAAGAAGCAAAGCTAGTGCCGTCAGAGCGAAGGTTGAGCTCCGTTCTGGGCAATTAGGTGCAAATTCAGTCATGCGAGGAGCTTTTTCGTGGTATGGGCAAAGCTGCGGCACTGTTGGTGCCGCCGTTCATAAAGCGTAGATATTTACTGGCGGGTGTTGGTGAGGTGTGTCTACGAGGCGCTTGCGGTGGCTAAAAAATCCAGAAATTAACCGGTGATCTGATCGTCTTTGATCCATCGTTGTGTTCAAAGCTGACGGTATCTGAAGAAAGCTAGAAATGCTTGGCTGTTTCAGGCTATCCCTAGAGGCTCTCCTATAGTTTATCATGCTTGTTAGCCCGTTAGGCTAAGCGTTGTTACTCTGTGGCATATGCGCGATTGGACGAATGGTGTGGCTATAACTGTCGCGAAAATAGACCTTGTAAGATGCAATAAAACAAAAAGCAGTCTAATGTGAACCGCTCAGCGAAAATTACTGACCCTTCCTTCGAGCTGATGGACGACCACAACGGGTTGTCCATCATCTATCGCCAGCACGGATTTCCCTGCCCGCTGGTGCGTTGGCATTTCCACAAGGAGTACGAACTGCACCTGATAGTCGCGAGCTCCGGCAAGGTGTTCATCGGCGATTACATCGGCAATTTCTATCCGCAAACCCTGTTCCTGACTGGCCCCAACCTACCTCACAACTGGATCAGCCAGATTGTCGAAGGTGAAGTGGTGCCCAAGCGCGACATGTTGGTCAACTTTTCCGATGAACTGTTCGACAAAGGCCATCAGGTGTTTGCCGAGCTCAAGATCCTGGTGCCGCTGTTGAAGCGTGCGCAGTACGGCATCGAGTTTCGTTGCAAGCACACGATTGGCATGGCGATGGACCTGATGCAATGCATTGCCAGCACCCGAGGTATGACCCGCCTCGGACACTTTTTCATACTCCTGGAGTTGCTCGCCGCCTGCGAAGATTATCAACTTTTATCAGGTGCGACGACGCTGCAATTGGCCGACGAGCACCACATCGATCGTACCAATCGAGCGGTGGATTACATCTTTGCCCATTACGCCCGGGATCTGCCGCTGGAGGAAGTGGCTGAGCACCTGGGCATGAAACCGACCTACTTCAGCCGGGTGTTCAGGCAGGCCACCGGGCGCTGTTTCATCGAGTTTGTCAATCGCCTGCGAATCAGCAAGTCTTGCGAGCTACTGGCCGATGGCGTTAAATCGGTAACTGACGTGTGCTTCGAATCAGGCTTCAACAATATCTCCAATTTCAACCGGCGCTTTCAGCAGCAGAAGGGCATGACGCCTTCGCATTACCGGCGGTTGGTGGTGCAGCGGTTGACCGAGCAAAACCAAAGTTGAGTTCGCTCCCACGAGTGCTGTATTTCAACCCGATAACCTATACGAATTCGATCGTCTGTCATCGCTGTACAGCCCTTCCCTGTGTCGTTCGCTGTAAAATTAAGTGCAAAATAATATCAATCTAAATGCGAAGGATGATTTGTTTTGCCCGCAATTGAAGTCTGTAATTAGCGCATATTCTGCCAACCGTCGAAAGATACGAAAACAACGTCAACACCATGAAAAAATCCGGCACACAGGTGGCGTCAAGCAACGATCTCAACGAAAACCTTGCGCTGTTCAACAGCGAAAAATGCGTAATCTGGGTCGATGCCAGTGTCGCCGGCTCGTTCGTCACCGACAAGATCCAAAGCAAGGTCAGCGACCACGTCGGCTTGAGCCATGCGCCCCACGAGGTTACCGACAAAGGCTCGGCCTGGTTGTACTTCTGGGCATTGGCGATCCCTACCAGCTACAAGGCCAAGGAGGCGGCAAAAACCTTCAGTGCCTGGGCTACGTTCAAGGAGTTCGGGGCGTTGGTCGCGGAAAAGATGGCGTCGCCAACGAGCCGCCCGGTAGCCGAGCCTCGGCCTACAGCGAGGCGTGCTTGAACGCCGCGCCATTTGTCAGAGTCACGCTGGAGTTGCTCATAGCCGCGGCCCCGAGCAAGCCGAGCGCCAAACCGGTGCAGTACATCGGCATTCAGTTAGTGATCATCCCGGAGTTCCTGGGCATTGGCATCTAGGTCGGCAAATTGTTGTTCTCGGCGCTGATCGACCAGGCCCTGGCCGCTGCCCAGCAGGCCACCGAACGGGAGATGAAGCGCGCCGGGTACCCGAAATAACCACGCAGTCCCGCTCCCACATTGGAACTTCACTGGTCTACACGACTCGGTTCTTACGCCATGAATATTTCAAATGCCAAAGCTCACCCGGATATCAAGTCGCGTGGCCAAACTTGGCCGGTTTCTGGTCAGTCCCTCGGTGGCCTTGTTGCTGTTGTGGATGATCGTGCCGCTGGGCATGACCCTGTACTTTTCGCTGACCCCCTACGACCCGATCAACCTGCCGATTGTGGTGTGGATGGTTTACACCTACTTCAAGGACATCCTCGAAGCTGCCCCCTGGATTGCGCACACTCTGGCAGGAGATGGTCCGCGTTCTGCTGCCGATTGCCAAGGGCGGCCTGGCCTCCACCGTGTTGCTGTCGCTGATCCTGTGCTGGAACGAGGCATTTTAGTCCTGAGCCTGACTTCGTTGGCCGTTGCGCCGTTAACTGCGCTGATCGCCTCCAACTCCAGCCCCGAAGACTTGTTCTGGGCCAAGTTGTCCGCCGTGTCGTCCCTGGCTTGCGCGCCGATCCTGAATTTTGGCTGGATCAGCCAGAAACAGCTAATGCGCGGTTTGTCCTTCGGCGCAGTGAAATAAGCCCGCTGTTCATAAATCCCCTTGTGGGAATGGGCTTGCTCGCAATAGATGTCAATGATAACCCGTTGTCTGAAGGATAGTCGCGAGCAGGCTCGCCCCCACAAAAATCCTGCACGGCGCACCAAATAAGTTCAAATGGAGGCCCACCATGGCCAAACTGAAAATCAAGAATCTGCAAAAACGTTTCGAAGGCTTTTCCATCATCAAGGGCATCGGCCTGGAAGTGACCGACAAGGAGTTTGTGGTCTTCGTCGCCCCCGCGGGCTGCGGCAAGTCCACCCTGTTGCGGCTGATTGCCGGCCTTGAGGAAGTCTGCGGCGGCACCATCGCGCTTGGCCGCGACATCACCGAAGTCAGCCCGGCCAAGCGCGACCTAGCGATGGTGTTCCAGGCCTACGGCCTGTATCCGCACATGAGCGTGCGCAAGAACATGTCCTTTGCCCTCGACCTAGCCGGGGTGCCAAAAGCCGAAGTGTTAAAAAAAGTCAGTGAAGCGGCACGTATTCTCGAACTCGGGCCGATGCTTGAGCTTAAGCCGAAGCAACTGTCCGGTGGCGAGCGGCAACGCGTTGCGATTGGCCGGGCCATCGTGCGCAACCCGAAAATTTTCCTGTTCGATGAACCACTGTCCAGTCTCGACGCCGCGCTGCGGGTGCAGATGCACCTTGAACTGCTACGCCTGCACAAGGATTTGCAAGCGACCATGATCTACGTGACCCACGATCAGGTCGAAGCGATGACCATGGCCGATAAGGTAGTGGTGTTCAATGGTGGCAGGATCGAGCAGGTCAGCTTGCGTCTGGACCGTTACCACCAGCCGGCCAACCTGGTCGTCGCCGGTTTTCTCGGCACGCCGAAAAAGGGATTTCTCAAGAGCAGCGTCAGCCTTGTCGAGCGCCAGGGCTGTGAAGTTTTGCTGGATGCCGGCACCCGCATCACATTGCGAGTGAGCTGCGCCAGCCTGAGTGTCAGTGGCGCGGTGACTCAAGGTATTCGCCCGGAGCATTTAGAACTGGCCATGCCTGGTGACTGCACCTTGCAGGTCACTGCCGACGTCGGTGAACATCTGGGCAGCGACACGTTCTGCCACATGCGCACGGCGTCCGGCGAGGCCTTGACCATGCGCGTGCTTGGCGACCTAGCCAGCCGCTACGGCGAAACATTGAGCCTGCATTTGAATGCCGACCACTGCCATTTGTTCGATGGCAACGGCGTGGCTGTTACCCGACCACTGCGCGCTGCCGCCTGATTTCAGGGATCTTGTATGAAACTCACTAAAAAAAACCTCAACCGTTTCGCCCCAGAGGTGATTCTGCCCGCCTACAACCTGAGCGACACCCGTCAGGGCATCGCCCATATCGGCGTCGGCGGCTTCCATCGCGCCCACCAGGCGTATTATACCGATGCGCTGATGAACCTGGGCGAAGGCCTCGAATGGGCAATCTGCGGCGTCGGCCTGCGCGGCGAAGACCGTCGTGCCCACGACCACCTGCACGGCCAGGACTGTCTGTTCACCCTGTTCGAACTGGGAGACAACGACGCCACCGAAGTGCGGGTAATCGGCTCGATTCGCGACATGCTGTTGGCTGAGGACAATGCTCAGGCACTGATCGAAAAACTCGCCGACCCGCAAATCCGCATCGTGTCGCTGACCATTACCGAAGGCGGTTATTGCATCGACGACAGCAACGGCGAATTCATGGCCGATCTGCCGCAGATTCAGCACGACCTGAGCAGCCCGGCGGCCCCGAAAACGGTGTTCGGCTTTCTCTGCGCTGCTCTGGCCAAACGCCGTGCCGCCGGCACGCCAGCCTTCACCTTGATGTCCTGCGATAACCTGCCGCACAACGGCGCCGTGACCCGCAAGGCTTTGCTGGCCTTTGCCGCTTTGCTCGATGCCGATCTAACGGGCTGGATCGCGGCTAACGTCAGCTTCCCCAACGCCATGGTCGACCGCATCACGCCGATGACCAGCGTTGAACATCGCCTGCAACTGGCCGACCAGCACGGTGTTGACGACACCTGGCCGGTGGTTTGTGAACCCTTTGCGCAATGGGTGCTGGAAGACAAGTTCGTCAACGGGCGCCCGGCCTGGGAAAAGGTCGGTGTGCAATTTACCGACGATGTCACGCCTTACGAAGAGATGAAGATCAAGCTGCTCAACGGCAGCCATCTGGCCCTGACGTATCTGGGGTTCCTGAAGGGTTACCGGTTCGTCCATGAGACCATGAATGACTCGCTATTCGTACGCTACATACGCGCTTACATGGAGCTGGATGTGACCCCGCAGTTGGCGCCGGTGCCGGGAATCGACCTGACCGAATACCAGAACACCCTGGTCTCACGCTTCTCCAATCGGGCGATTGCCGATCAGCTGGAGCGGGTGTGTTCGGATGGCTCGTCGAAGCTTCCAAAGTTCACCGTGCCGACCATCAACCGCTTGATTGCCGAGGGCCGGGATACCCGGCGCGCGGCGCTGGTGGTGGCGGCCTGGGCTATGTATTTGAAAGGGGTGGAGGAGAATGGCAATATCTACTTGATTGCGGATCCGCGGGCGGCGTTTTGTCAGGTATTGGTGGCCGATGATGCATTAATCACTCAGCGATTGCTGACAGTTGAGGAGATTTTTGGTGTGCAGATTCCTAACTCTCCCGAGTTCGTGGCGGCGTTTGAATGGTGCTACAACAGCTTGCGGGATGTGGGAGTGACACAGACGTTGGAAAAAGTTCTCACCATTCCCTGCGGTTCTCCAGAACCCATTGTGTAAGGCCAGTCGGCCGAGAAATCTCTTTAATCAGAAAGGAAAGGACGATGGTATTGCCTCGGGCAATCGTATTTGGTGAAGCCCTGACTGACATTGTCCAGGGCGTACCCGGACAGTGGCAGGGTTTTGCGGGCGGTGCGCCTTGGAACGTTGCACGAGCGCTCAGTCGCCTGAGTGTCAGCAGCTCCTTTGCAGGGGCCGTCAGTACGGACTCGTTGGGCGACGAGATAGCCCTACAGTCAGAGGTGGCAGGGTTAGATATGCGATTTATACAACGAGTGGACCGAGAGCCCTTGGTCGCCATCATTCCGTCAAGCCGCCCGCCTAGGTACTTTTTTGCCGGGGATGCCGATCTGTTTTTCGATACGGGCCTGCTGCCGCAAGGTTGGCTTGACCATACCGAAGTTTGTCATTTTAGCTGCATCAGTCTGGCTCGACAGCCATTGGGAGATCGTTTGGTCAGCCTCGCCGAACAGGTGAAGCGCGCTGGCAAACGAATTAGCTTTGATCCGAACTGGCGCAATTTGATGGACAGATATTACCGGGAGAGCACTTTCCCAACGATGACCGCCCTGGCTGACATGATCAAGCTGTCCGATGAAGACCTTCGTCACCTCTATCCCGGATTGACCGAACATCAGGCCATGGATGAGTTACGTGCGCTCAACTCTAGGGCGCAGATCCTGTTCACCCGAGGTGCAGACGGAATGATTCTTCATACGTCGGACCGTCAATACGAACAGCCCGCGATTCTTGGGGACGTTGCCGATACTGTGGGGGCGGGCGATGCGAGCATGGCGGGTTGGTTGGCTGCAGATTTGCTGGGAATCACCGATCTGAAGGAGCGTCTGCGTTTTTCAACTGCTTGCGCCTCCATATCGTGTCGACATACCGGAGCCTATGCACCAACGTTGGCAGAAGTTAAAAATCTACTTACCTCGCTACCCAGTGGCTGAAGAAATGGAAAAGAGGCTGACGTATCGATGCGTATTTCAGCATCACACTAATGTCGAGCAAGCATGTTTCCGTTAGGACGCGTGAAAATAGTTACAGAGATGCCTATTTCTTGATTCAGTGCTTGCTCTTCAGTTTAATGATCTGTTGGCGCCTACGCCGAATTTCCCCAGTTGCTGAGATTTCACTGACCCAGTCTGACTCCTCGCGAATCCTTGTCTGTGCTGGACTTTTGAAGGTTTGGAGGTGGGGCAGTCTTGTCTCGGCACGTAGGTCAATTCATCGTCGGCGTGAACAGCCCAGCCCGAAGAAGTAAAAGCCTTGCCACCTTGGTGGCGAATTGCAGCTTGTAAATTTCCAGAGCGTCATACCTGTGATAGCCGAGTTTCGCATCTCGAACGAGAAGATTGATCATTTCGTTAATCGACTCTTGCACGTACCTCTGCTTCCAAGGCATTCAAGATTCAAAATCTGGCTGATTGCATAAGCACTGATTGGAGCCGCCTCCATCGTGGTGGAGAGTGCGTGTAGCCTGCCGCATCAGCCTGATGCTAAATCGAAGTAAATAGGATCATGTGGGTGCCTACTAACGGATAGATGTTAAATGGCCACGTTTTAAGTATAAAGGCATTTGATTTGATATCTGGTAGCGATAGTCCTTGATCGTGATGAGGGCCTTCGTTAGCAAAAGGATTTGTTGGAGCTCAGGGATGGTTGCGGTAAAGCATAAGGTTTTGGTCAGTTGGATCGGCGCTAACGATTTGAAAGCGGTGATCGGCGAGGGGGCGGGGCCTGTCCGTTCGGCCCTCGCTGCTGTCGATTTCGATGTCGTCGAACTCTTGTGTGCGTACCCTGCGGAGCAGGTTGAGCGTTATCTTCGCTGGCTCCGCGAGCAAGTCGATATTCCCGTCACGGCCTATGTCGAGCCGTTATCCTCCCCTGTGCATTTCGGCGAGATTTATCACGCGGCCAATCGGCATCTGCAGCGGTTGGTGGGAGAAGGGGCACATCTTTCCATCTTGCTGAGCCCCGGAACACCTGCGATGCAGGCGGTGTGGATCCTGTTGGGCAAGACCCGTTACCCCGCAGTGTTCTATCAATCTTCGTTGGAACAAGGTGTCCAGCAGGTTGATATCCCCTTCGAAATCGCTGCCGAGTATGTTCCAGCGGCCAGCGCAATCAGCGGCAACCAGTTGGCCAAACTGGCTGAGCAGCAAGTGCCGGTGGATGCCGCGTTTGACAGCATTGTCGCGGAAAGTGGTCGCATGCTGGCCATCAAGGCACAGGCCCACGTTCTTGCTGAGAAAGGCGTGCCGGTCCTTATCTATGGAGAGACGGGTACCGGCAAAGAGTTGTTTGCCCGAGCCATCCACAACGCAGGAACGCGCGCTAGCCAGCCGTTCGTAACTGTCAACTGCGGTGCTATTCCCTCTGAACTGGTTGATTCCGTGCTCTTCGGCCACAAAAAAGGTGCGTTTACCGGCGCGATTGCAGATCGGCTTGGGGTGTTCGAACAGGCTCATGGCGGGACGCTATTTCTTGATGAGTTCGGTGAACTGACCTTGGCCGTGCAGGTGCGGCTATTGCGTGTACTGCAAGAGGGCACCTTCACGCCGGTCGGTGCCAGTCGTGAAGTGCAGGTGAATGTGCGCCTGATCACCGCCACTCACCGCAATCTGATGGCAGACGTCGCACAGGGCAGTTTCCGTGAGGACCTGTTTTATCGCATCGCTGTAGGTGTCCTGCATCTGCCGGCGCTGCGCGAGCGCGAGGGTGACCTGCGGCTCTTGACCGATGCGCTGCTGGCCGGTATCGGCAGCCAAGATCCCAGCCTGAAGGAAAAAAAGGTTTCGCTGGAGGCCAGGGAACTCATCCAACGGCACCCGTGGCGCGGCAACGTTAGGGAGTTACACGCCACCTTGCTGCGCGCTGCGCTCTGGTGCCAGGACTCGCTGATTACCCGGGGCGATATTGACCAGGCGTTGTTCAAACTGCCGGCGCAGGACAACGACCTGATGACGATGGATGTGTCCCAAGGGGTGGACATCAACCACATCATTTCCAAAGTCGTGAGCCACTACGTGCGTGGCGCATTGGCCTCAACGGGCCAGAACAAAACCCGAGCCGCCTTGCTCCTGGGGCTCAAGAGCCAGCAGACCCTGAGCAAGTGGATCGAAAAGCACTGTGTCGAATAACAAGCGAGGGTAAGAAAAATTACTTTGAAGTAATGAATATTATTTTTTTCGGGCGTTATTGATCCTTGTATTTCGTAACTTATTGTTTTTAAAGAAATAAATTATTCTGGCACGAAGCTCGCTATAACCAGGACGTCACTTACTGATTACCAAGGAACCGTTGAAATGTCAGAGCTCAAGAAATTCCAGATCCAAGCTGCCCGTCCTTTGCCTGTGATTGTGCTGGCGGACACCAGTGGCAGCATGTCGGAGGGCGGCAAGATCGAGGCGTTGAACAGCGCGCTCCAGGACATGATCGCCACCTTTGCCCATGAAAGCCGCCTGCGCGCTGAAATCCAGGTGAGCGTGATCACCTTTGGCGGCAGCAGCGCAGGGTTGAACCTGCCCTTGACCCCGGCCCATAAAATCCAAAGTTTCAGCCAGCTCACGGCGGATGGCGCCACGCCGTTGGGCGGCGCATTGCGCCTAGCCAGTCAACTGATCGAAGACAAAGACATGGTGCCGTCCCGCGCCTACAAACCGGTGATTGTGTTGGTCTCCGATGGCTACCCCAATGACGAGTGGGAGACACCTTTTGCGCAATTGCAAAATGGCGAGCGCTCCTCCAAGGCTGCGCGCTTCGCCATGGGCATCGGTGCCGATGCAGATGTGAGCATGCTGGCTGATTTCGCCAATGATCCGGAAGCACCGCTGTTTCAAGCCTCCGAGGCACGGGATATTCATCGCTTCTTCCGTGCCGTGACCATGAGTGTCAGCGCCCGTAGCCAGTCGTCGACACCCAATCAAACGCTCCCGTTGGAGTTGCCGCCTGCCGACGATCAAGACTGGGAATTCTGATGCGCCTGGCAGCTTCGGGTGCCAGGGTCATCGGGCTGGGGCATCTGCAGGACGGCGTGGTCAACCAGGATGCCATGGGGGTCTATGGTATGCGTCAGGGGTGGTGCATCGCGGTCTGCGACGGCCTTGGCAGCCGGCGCCTGAGCCACATCGGCTCCAGCAAGGCGGTACGCTTAGTCAAGCAACATGCCAAGCAGGCCTTCGCCGTGTCTGCACAAACACTGGGGCAGGCCATTCGCTGGTCCTGGCTTGAGCATTTCGGCACCCGCTATCGCGATTACGAAACCACCTGTCTGTGGGCCCGGGTCGATGCCCGCGGCCGCGGGCAGGCCGGACAGATAGGGGATGGGCTGCTGCTACTCAAGAGTCGAGGTTCCTTCCGGGTGGTCAGCGCGGCGCGCCAGGGGTTTGGTAACCAGACCGACACCCTGGGCCAAACAGGCGAGGGGCTGTGGCAGACCTGCGAATTTGAACTGGTACTGCCAGGCGATGGAGTGCTTCTGATGACGGACGGCATCAGTGATGATCTGATTCCTGAACAGTTGGAACCTTTTTTCGATGTGGTTTACCGCCGCCTTGCGCGCAGCAACAGACGCCGCATGCGAACCTGGTTGGAGCGAGAAATGAACGCCTGGTCCACGCCACTTCACGGTGATGACAAGAGCATCGCCGGTATCTTTCGAACGGATCACAAACAATGACCGCTACTCAGCGCAGTACCAAGCATGTCCTGGATGAAAAGGGCACTCGCTACGACTTGTTGAGCGAGATGAGTCGCGGCGGGCAGGGTGTGGTGTATCGCACACAACTGCCTACTGTCCTGGTCAAGGGGTTTATCCATACTGACTTCGATGCCAAACAACTCTGGTATCAGCATATGGCATGGTTGATCCGCCAGGATCTCAGCGACCTGAAACTGGCGCGACCGCTGGCACTCCTCCAACCGCCGCGCTTTGGCTATGTAATGGAACTGATGGACGGGCTAGTTCCATTGCAAAGCCTGTTGGACAGTTTTGTCGCCGCCGAGGACGATGCCCCCAGTGATTACCTGGCGCAGGGCGGCCTGCGTCGGCGGGTCCGTATTCTTTGCCAGTTGGCCAGGACCTTGAACCAGCTGCATGGGCGCGGAATGCTCTACGGCGACCTGTCCCCAGCCAATATTTTTGTGTCTGATGATCCCGGGTTTGCCGAAACTTGGCTGATTGACTGCGACAACATCAGCCCGCATGCCCACAGCGGTCTGACCCTACATACTCCCGACTATGGCGCGCCGGAAGTAGTGCGTGGCGATGCCATGCTGTCGAGCCTGACGGACTGTTGGAGCTTTGCTGTCATTGCCTATCGTGTGTTGACCCATAACCATCCTTTTAAAGGCGAACTGGTCGAACTGGGTGAGCCAGAGGAGGAGGACGCGGCGCTACGGGGAGAGCATCCATGGATCAATGATTCGGATAACCCCGATAATGCCTGCTTTGCCAACCTGCCGTTGCAGTTGGTCGAACACAGCCGCTTGCCAGCGCTGTTCAGTCGCTGCTTCGAGCAGGGCAAGCACGATGCAACCGCTCGCCCGGGTGTCGCCGAATGGTTGGAAGCCCTGGTGGAGATCGACGAACGCATGGTTGAGTGCGCCGAATGCTCCGCCACCACGTTGATGCCGAGCACTGGCGTTGATTCTGCGCACATGGCCTGCTTTTTCTGCGATGCACCGGTCGACTCCAAATTAGTGGTGTTTGAAGAGTTCATCTGCTTGGCGCCAGAAGAAAGGGATGCCGAACTGCCTGACCACCGCATCGCCACCGGCCGCCGTGTGTACCTGCAACCCGGGGCAGATCAAGAGCTCAAGCGGTTGTTGCCCTCGTTCAGTTATGACCGCTGGCCCACCTACCATGTACGCCTCGAATACACCGACAAGGGACTTGGGATCCACCAATTGCCAGACGGCGAGCTGTACCTGCAAGGCGAGGGTGATCCCAAGCAACTGGGGAAATTTCAGGGGCTCAAGGCGACGCGTCGTGGCCAGTATGACCAGCCATACCAGTTGCATATCGGCCCTCCCGAGGAAACCCATGTCGTCTGGCAATTCCGGTGGTGATGAACGATGAACCTTCAAGAATTTCCATTGTTTTGTGCGGATGTGGTGAGCCTCTCGACGACTGAGGAAACCCAGTCCTTGCGCGTGAACGAAACGATCACCGTTCAGCGCTACCAGGATGAGTGGCTGCTGGTACAGGGCGACGAGCGTATCGTGGTGACCTGCAATCCGTCGCAAAGCAACCTGTTCGTCCCGTTGGCGTCACGGGACCAGGTGCGCTGGATGCTGGCAGCGTGCAAAAAAAACCAATTGCAGGTGCAGTACTGCGCACCTGCTGATGTATCGGCCATGAACCTGGAGTTCAGGGTCGACGGGCTGATTACCGACAGCCTGTACACCCATCAGGAAATCGACCAGAACGATGCTGAACAGGCCTGCCAGTGGATGCTGGAGCAGTTTGTCGTCAAGGCTGCACACGAAGGTGATTGGCTGGCCCTTTCGCGCTTCAATAACCCCGCAGCCAAGGGCGGCTTCCAGGTGTTGGGCATGGAGTGGCGCGCCGATATCGAGCGCACCGCCGACGGTGCGCTGCTGGTAAAACGCGTGGCTCGCCATGTGCGACGCAGCGATTCTTTTTCGTTGCTGGTGGGTGACTTTGCCTTTCGGGATGCGTCCGTCGCGGCGCAGCTCAACAGCCCAGCCCAGCAAGTGCTGCTCAACGCTATGCTGCGCGACAATGCGAGCTATCTGGAATTGTGGAACCTGTACAACGACAAGGAATGGCAACGAGCGCTGCAACAGGCCCAGACCCTCAAGGCGTTGCGGTTCGTACGCTATGAAAGTTTCCAAAACGGTCGAGAAAATGCCTGGCGCTTGTGGCCCAAATCTCCAGAGGCTTACCAACTGTTCTGCGAGCGTCACAAGGGCTTGGACTTGTCTCGAGATACCCAGTTCGACCTGGGAGACGAGCCGCCGGACTGGTCAGAACAATTGAGCAATGAAGCGCCGTCCGCCTCGTTTGCTCCGACTCCCCGTGGGCGGATCCGCTTTGAAGCGCAGTGTCTGGTGTTCACTCCAGTGTCGACACATAACGACGTCAAACCCAAGAGCCCCGTGGGCTGGCTATATTTGTCCGTTGCAGGTAACCGCACTGTTGGAAAGCGACGCCTTATCGCCAAGCAGTCCATTGATTCCGGCAGGCGCTTGCCGTCTCTGAGATGGTTGCTGGAAGGTTTGGCCATACCGGCGGAGCGGCGCCGCACGCTCAAGGCCCTGACACCCTACGCCAAGGAGTCGTTTAAAGGTGGCCAACCCACCGGCAAACAGATTGATGCGTTGGACAGGGCACTCAACACGCCGGAACTGGCGATCATCATCGGACCTCCGGGTACAGGCAAGACCCAGGTAATCGCAGCCTTGCAGCGCAGGCTGGCGGAAGAAACGCGCGAGCACAACATTGCCGGGCAGGTGCTGATCAGCAGCTTTCAGCATGATGCCGTTGACAACGCCTTGGAGCGCAGCGACGTATTCAAATTACCGGCCACGCGCATCGGCGGCAGACGTCGAGATGCTGAAGAAGATAATCGCATCGATCCCTGGCTTGAACGCCAAGTCGATCATGTTCGGGGCAAAATTGCCCAAGAGTACGAACGCTATCCCGAATTGGAGCCCGTCAGCCGCCTGTCACAGAACTTGCTGATGGCTCGTGTCTCAAGCCTTTCACCAACAGAGCGGGCCGATGCGTTCAAGGACATGTTGGCGACGACCCGTTCACTGGCACAACACGGCCTGCTCCTGCCGGCACGCTTGGAGCAGGCGTTGCGGGACTATATCGAGCAGATTAACCCTATGCCTCCCGGACGCGGTGCCGACACACTCGACAGCGCAACCTTGCGCCGCATTCGCGCCCTGCGTATTAAGCCTGGCGCCTTCAGTGATGACGGTGCCGACCGTGCATGGGACTTGCTCAGTTGGTTGAGGCACCACGATTTTGCGCTTGGTGAGGAAATGCTTGAGCTGCTGGAGCAAGCTGCCGATACCCGGCAGGCCTCGCAGGATTTGTTGCAGCGCCTGGCCGAGGGCAAGAACCGCTTGTTGGATCGATTCCTGCCTGATTACCGTCCTGCGCAACTCACGCACAAACTCGATGCTCTGGGCATCAGCTTGATCGACCAATTGGAACAGCATCTGCAAGACAAGATTTCCCAGCGCAAGCTGGGTGTGGCGTGGGTGTTGGAGCAACTGGCCGGCAGTTTGGAAATGGACCGTGTCGCCGCCATGGCGGCGGCCCAAGAATACTCCATGGTGGTGGGCGCCACCTGCCAGCAGGCGGCCGGCCGCCAGATGGCCAACCTCAAGGCCGTGTCAGACCTGGACAGCACGGACATCGAGTTCGACACCGTCATCGTTGATGAGGCCGCGCGTGCCAACCCGCTGGACCTGTTCGTGCCCATGGCGATGGCCAAACGGCGGATTGTTCTAGTCGGCGACGACCGGCAGTTGCCGCACATGCTGGAGCCAGAGGTCGAGAGCCAGTTGCAGGAGGAGCATGCACTCACCTCTTTGCAGCTGGAAGCCTTGCGATCGAGTCTTTTCCAGCGGATGCGCCTGATGTTGCAAGACCTGGAGAAAACTGACGGCATTCGCCGCGTGGTGATGCTCGACACACAGTTTCGCATGCACCGCGTGCTGGGGGATTTTGTCAGTGCACAGTTTTATGAAAAAGTCGGGTTAGAAGCGGTCAAGACCACGCGCAAGGATGATGAGTTTGCGTTTGCGCCGGACTTTATCCGGGCCTTGGGCAACGACGGTGGGCATTACGAAAACAAGGTCTGCCAGTGGATCGATGTGCCGGCCAGCGCGGGCCTTGCGCAACGTCTGGGAGGGACTAGCCCCATGCGCGAGACCGAAGCCGAGCGGGTCGTGGAAGAGGTTAAGCGTTTGATGATCGCGGGCGGTGAAGCCCTCTCCGTGGGGGTGATCACGTTTTATGCCGCACAGCGTGACCTGATCATGGAAAAGCTGACCCAGGTGCAGATCGATGGTGTGCCCTTGATGGAACGCAAGAGCACCGGCATCGAGCCCCATGAGCAATTCAAGTGGGCGAAAAAAGTCCGCGGTGATGGGTCTGAGTACTCAGAAGAGCGACTGCGGGTTGGTTCGGTGGATGCCTTCCAGGGCAAGGAGTTTGATGTAGTGCTGTTGTCCTGTGTGCGCACCGGCCCGCAAGGTCGGCGCGGGCCGGCCGGGCGTGCCGAAGATAGCCCGGAGAAGTCCCGGGAGACCCTGCTCAACGAGCGATACGGATTCCTGCGCTTACCTAACCGGATGAACGTGGCCATGAGTCGCCAGCGCCAGATGCTGATCTGCGTCGGTGATGCGGCGCTGGCGACCCATGTCGATGCAGCGGAGGCCGTGCCTGCCCTAGTGGCATTGCACCAACTCTGTGGAGGTGCGCATGGCAGTCTTCGGTGAGTCGGGAACCTACCTCAAGTTCGGCGAAAGGCCCCATGGAAGCTCTCGCGCCGTGTTGTGGCCGGTGTGGGTACATCGAGTCCTTTACCCCGAAGTCACGCGTGCACGGTTGAATCTGTTTCAACGTGCCGTATTGGGCCTGATCAGGGCCCAAGTGGTGCGGGCAGAGGCGATTGCCGAGCTGACCAACCTGCATGAAGACCTAATCAAGCTGATCCTCGCCCAAGCTGTCAGCAATGGCTGGCTGGTGAACCATGCGGATGCCGTTACCCCTAGGGGGTTGCGCATGTTGCTCGACGAGGAGGAGGCCAGTGCCAATCTCAAATCCGGGTACCTCTTCCAGGACGCGCTCGGCGGTGAACTTTGGCCACGTTTCGAGGCAGAGCTCAAAGACATCGTCCCGATCGAAACACGTGGACAGTTCCCGGTCTTTGCCCTGAGCAGGAAAACCGGTCAAACGACTGCTCCTTTTTTGCTTCTGCCCAACCAACGTGTACAGACGGCCTGCAACACGCCAGCTTTGATGAAGGCCTATCGGGATTATCGCGAGGACTACCGGGCAACTCTGCAGCTGTATGGCAAGGCTGATCTGCCCGAGCAGATCAAGCTGCAAGGGGTGGAGCGCCAGGACGCCCATGCCCGGCTCGCTCATGTCCTGGTGTGGATTACGCCAGACCCTGATGGTGGGCAATTGTGGGCAATCAGAGACCCGTTCGACCTGCGTGACCAGGCTTGGTGGTTGGAAAGCCGCTTGTTGCCGTTGGTGAAGACAAACCATGGGCTGCTCAAGTACCTGTCAAGTCTGGTAGAGGCACCTCGCGGCGACGAGCAAAGCGTCGAAAATTGGCTGGCAGATCTGCAAAAGCAGGCGGATCTTCGGGTGTTAACCGAGTTTCCTTGGGTCGAGCGCCAGACGGATATCAAGCGTTACCTGGCAGCACTGCTTTCCCGCCAAGAAAAACTCACCCAAGGCGATACCGCCGAGAATGAGCTTGAAGCAGCCATGACTGAGTGCCAGAAGTTGTTGGAGGTGGTTATGCAATGGCTGATAGGCACGTTCCCGGTCGACCCTGCCCTGATGCCCATGAGAGAGCAGCGTGCTGGCTATCACGCCAATCACAAAATCCTGACGTCATTTCGGTTGCCCGCGTTCAACGCCGAGGTCGTTAGGCAATTGGCCTGGCAAAAATTGGATCAGGTTATCTCGGCGTGCTCCAGCCCCAGCAGCTCCCTCAAGGCTCTGCTCTTTGCCGCCGGATGGGGCGCGAGCAGCCATGCCGGGCATCCCTTCAAGACTCTGACCGATGAGCAACTGCAACTGGAACAGCTTTTAGCGCTGGCCACACTACGTAACCAGGGCAGCCACGCTCACAGCAAATTTACCGGCAAGAAGGTCACCCCAGTGACCGTACCGATGGCGCAGCAGCACATTCAATACGCCCTGGGCTTCACCGAACGTTTCAAGGAATGGATGTAATGGCCAAAAATAATCGTAACTCCCCTTATAGCGCCCAGATTGGCGGCGCATCCGCACCTGCCAAGACTGCTAATCGCGTGCAATTGGAGAAGCAGGTGCCAATGTGGAGCGCCTCCTTCGGAAACGCCTCCAAGCTGTATACCGGTGGGGCCCTGGCACTTGATTTTTCAGTGGATGAAGCCTTCTTGAGCAAGCTGGTCGCCCACATCAGCGATGACGACAGTAAGGCGTTTTCAACTTGGATCGAGCGCTTCGCCCAGTTCTGCAAGGACTTGGGCAAGCGCGCAGATACACTGCTCGAAGAGTATGAGGAACGCTGGGAACTGACCAACCAGGCCGGTAGGAAATGTGATGCGCGGATGCAACAGCTGGATGAGCGTGAGGTGGTTCTTGGCGTACAGAGTGAGGCCCAGACTCTTCGCCAGGCCGAGTTTGAACGCGTGCAGCAGCGGCAGGCGCAAGCTGATGGCGAACTGGCGCAGCGCGAGCGTGAGGTCATGCTGCGTGAGGTCAACGCCGAGTCAGGGTTTGCCGAGCAAAACCGCCAGGCGCTGATGGCCCTCGAAGAGCGCCAGCGTGTGTTGGGCAAACAGCATGACAGCGAACTTGGGCTGCTTCAGGAAGAAAAAAAGGCCCTGAACCAGGAGTTGCGCCAGCTCGCCAGGCAGCTCGCTGATGTGAAATTCCGTTGCACAGAAGCCGAGGCTGCCCGTGCTGAAGTGTTGGATACCCGTGAAGATGCGCTTGCACAACGCGAGCAGCAGGTGGAGGACATCACGCGCCGCTTGAACCGGGAGTGGGCAGCAGTCAAGGAGGCGAAGGCGAACCAGCAGGATCAGGTTGCGCGCGAAATGGAGCAGGAGCGCGACGGCTTCGCACGAGAGCTAGAACGCGTGGGAACGCGCGAGCGTAAGGCCTGGGCAATGGTGGATAAGCACGCAATTGAGCTGTCTGAGCTGCAATTGTTGAAAGCTCAGTTGGGGGACCAGTCGGCGACGGTTCTGCTCGACGAATTGAGTGCACTGCGTGAAGGCAACCGGATGCTGCGTACCCGCCTGGACCAATCCGACGCGGCGCAATTGCAGGACGATGTTGATGAGTTACGCCGGCAGCTCGCGGATCGGGACAAGCAGATTGCCGACATCCTTCCCTTGTACGAAAAGTCCAAGCGTGAAGTCAGCATGACGCGCGTTGCGGCTACTGACCTTGAATCAAGCGAGCGGCAACGACGCGTGCTGGAGGTGCATAAAACGGTGTTGGACGCCAAGCTCAGTGAGCTGGCTACCACCGTTGAGCAACTGACCAAGGCCCAGAAAACCCAGACACCATTCCCGGCCATGTCCTTGATGGACACCCACAAGGACTACCGTGCTGGCGCTGAGTTGGAGGACGTACCGGCCCTAGGGCAGTTTGCGGTTGAATTGCAGCACCGCATCGCCACCGCTGAAACCTCGGTCCACCTGTTTTACCCCATCGAAGACATTCGGGTGTTGCTGGGTGGCCTGGCCATGAGCCAGCTGCATGTGTTCCAAGGTATCAGCGGTACAGGTAAGACCAGTTTGGCCAAGGCCTTCGCCAAGGCCATGGGCGGCTTCTGCACTGATATCGCCGTACAAGCTGGTTGGCGTGATCGGGATGACTTGCTGGGGCATTACAACGCCTTTGAGCGGCGTTTTTATGAGAAGGACTGCCTGCAAGCCTTGTACAAGGCGCAGACCCCGCGCTGGGAAGACGCCTGCAACGTGGTGCTGTTAGACGAGATGAACTTGTCCAGGCCCGAGCAGTATTTTTCCGAGTTCCTTTCAGCGCTGGAGAAGAACGATCCCAACGAGCGCCTGATCAGCTTGTCTGAAACCGAGCTGCCGGGTGCGCCGCTCAAACTCAAGAACGGTCGGGAAATCCTGGTGCCAAACAACGTTTGGTTTATCGGTACCGCCAACCATGATGAATCCACCAGCGAATTGGCCGACAAAACCTATGACCGTGCCCATGTAATGACGCTGCCCAAGCAGGATGCGCAGTTTGACATCCTGCCTTACGAGAAGAAACGGTATTCATTCTTCTCGTTGTACAAAACCTTCAATCGGGCGTGCTTGCTCCATGAGCCGCTTGTAAAGGACTTGCTCGGCAGGCTGACCCGCGATGAGTTTACCCAGCAACTGGCCAGCCATTTTGATCTTGGCTGGGGCAACCGCTTTGAGAAACAGGCACTGCGGTTTATTCCGGTCATGCTGGAGACCGGAGCGAGTGAGGGCCAGGCCCTCGACCATCTGTTGTCCACTCGAGTGATGCGCAGGGGCAAGGTCACGGGGCGTTACGATGTTGGCACCACCGATGTTACGGAGTTGATGCGGGCGCTGGAAAACTTCTGGAAGAAGGCGAACCTCAAGGGCGATCCGACCAAATCCCTGGACCTGCTGGCGGCGGACATAAAGCGCCGGGAAGGGCATCGTTGAACTGGTTTGACCGACTGTTGGGCGAACCCTTGGCCACGTTGCCCGGACTGGTCGAGCCTGGGCGCTTCTGTCGGGCAGGCAAAACCGACGCGACGTTCAACGGCCACACCCTGCTGCGGCAAGACATCCTAGTGCCTGATGGCAGCGATCGCTGTCAGCTGGACGATGAACTGCATGGCTTCGTACCGTCGAATGCCTCGCTGTCTCCTCAGGCGGAGCTGTTTGCTAGTGCGCTTGAGTCTCTAGATGCTGAGCGTTCGCGAGGGGCAACCTTGATGTCGCCGTTGATGCCGGCCGAGGTCATTAACGGGCAAAGCCACCTGTTGCGTTTTGAGGACCTGCTGTTGGAGGTGATCAAAAAGGGTCACTTGCATCAGGTATCACTGCGCCCGCGCGTGGACCTTCACTACGAAGATGAGGTCACGGATGTAGCCCGGGTCAAGCGCATGGCCAAAGGCGCGTTGGTGCACCTGGCGTCTCACTCGGAGTGCTGGCAGCGCCAGACCTTGAGCGGTGTCATCCCAAGGAAAGTATTGGCGCGTTTCAGCGAGGACGACTACAACACTTACGAAAACCGTGTGTATGCCTGCCTGCTGGACCGTATCGAGCGGCATCTGTGGCGACGCATCGCGACCTTGGAGCAGCTCCAGGGCACCCTGAGCAAGGCGCTGGAATTCTATGGGGCCGATGGCGTTGATCATCGACTGGCCAATGCCATTTGCGCGCTCTGGGGGCAAACCTTCAGTAACCAGGAAATGACCAGCGAAGCTTCGCATTTACTGGGTGAAACCCTGCGGCAATTGAAGGCTGCCTCCAAGGCGATAGCCGGGTTGAAACAGACTGGGTTGTATCCGCTGGTGCCTCGGTCGGCGCAAGCCAGCGGTGGCCTACACTTGACCAATATCCTCAGTCACGACGCGCACTATCGTCACGTGGCGGTCTTGTGGGAGGAACTGCGCAAGGTAGAGGGGCGTGCGGGAAAAACACCGCAGGAGCGCCATCAGCAAAACCGTCACTTGGCGAGTGCTTACTCGCGCTATGCCGGGTTGATGTTGCGCCACGCCCTGGCCCCTTACCTGGATGGCAAGGACGAGGCGCAATGGGCGGGGCGAACCCTGAGCCTGCGCAGTTCGGGCCTGGAGTGGGAACTGGTGAGCGCCCTGCCAGGAGAGCGCGCCAAGGTGGTGTTGACGGTGGTGCCCTGGTTCAGCTTTACCGAGCGGTCGGGCGATGCCCCTGGCCAGCCCCAGCGGATCATTGCCTGGCCCGCATTGGAGCAGGTCAGCAACGAGGCGGCGCTCGAGGCGGGTTGGATAGCGCTTTCGCCCTTTGATCTCTACGGTGTGGAGCGCTTTGGCCATCTGGTTGATGCGATTCTCTGGCAGCCGCTGCTGCAGGCCTATGGAACACCGATTACCAAGGTGCCGGGCACAGTGATGCGCGGGGCGGGAGAGCCGGTGAGTGCCATCAGCCTGGAGCCGGGATCGGCCCAGATGGTGCTTCGCGAGGTCTTGCCGGAAAAACACCTGGCCCAGTTGCAACAGGCACTGAACGCCGCAAATGCCAGCCAGCAGGCCGAGACCCTGGGGTTGCGCCATCAGGAACTTGTGGCGCTGCAGGCCTGCCCGGTCTGCGGGTCGCCCGTGCGGTTGGTACTCCAACAGCCGGCTGGCTTCAAGGCCAACTGTGACAGCTGTGCAACCGAGCGCTATCTGCGCCACCAGGCACGCCACTGGGTGTATGAGCAGAAACTCAATGCAGAGGTCGATTTCCGCAAGGTCGGGCGCCGGGCGACACACATCCAGGGGCCACGGCGCCCTTGACTCCATTTTGATCTTCATACGTATAAGGCAATTCAGGCATGGATCTGCAAGGTCATCTCCTTTACATCGACATCACCCAGATATGCGGCATCGGCTGTGCATTCTGCATGTATGCCGACAAGCACAAGACCGGCATCGGCATGGAGCTTTCGACGCTCGCCCGGGAAAACCTGGCGGCCCTGATCAATGCCCCGCAGGTCAAGCGCATCTCCATCAGCGGGGAAGGCGAGCCGCTCAATAACATCAAGGTGTTCCACGAAATCCTGCACCTTTCCAATGGTGGCAAAGCGTTCGAGTTCATCACCAGCGGGTTCTTTCCCCACGACAAAATGCTCGACTTTTATGACGCCACCGACCAGATCGTGTTGAGCAACGGCGACACCTGCAACATCCGCCTGAGCGCCGACAGCCACCACATCGAGAAAGTGAAATGGCGCGCCCATGGGCTGAGCCTGGACTACCTGCGCACACGACGTCCGGGGGGCTTGAGCTTTTCGTTTCGCTCCATCGACACGGACCGGGCATTCACCCGTGACTTCCTGGTCGCCGAGTTGGCCAGCTGGGGGATGCACGCCACCATCGAACCCTGCAACGCGCTGGAGGATGTGTTGATGGTGGAAGGCGAATCGTTCGGCATCGACTACAAGAACCTCGTCCATCCCGCGCTAGGCACACCCGAAGGCTACCTGGACCTATTTGACTACATCCAGGCCATCGAGACCAAGATCAACAAGCGCTTTACTTTTGGCAGCCTGAACAAGCCACCGCTTGCCAATGGCATGGACCTGACGGTCAAGCCCAATGGTGACCTATTCCTCTATGGCATCGAGAATCAGCGGTTGGGCAACATCCATTTTGATCACGTGCGCTGGGAACACCTGGCCACCCATATCCGCGAAACCCCCTTGGCCCGGGCGCTGTATACCCAGCCGCTGACCGACCTGCTGGCCCGGTTCGATGACCGCGAATTGGTGCAGTCGATTATGGCCAAAGCGAACAACCCTTACTGGCTGGTCAAGGAGTTGGCCAACCACGATGGCCTGCTTGAACAGATGGTGTGCCCATGATCGACTCCCACAGCCATACCTACTATTCCAAACATGCCATTGGCACGGTTGACGAGTTGGTGCGCGCTTCAATCAAGGCCGGTGTAAAGGTGCTGACCATCACCGACCACGCGCCTTTTCCGGTGGATACCGATAACCGCCTACTGGAGTCGGAACTCGACAGTTACTTTGCCGATATCGAACGGGCGCAGGCGGCGTACCGGGGTGAAATCAAGATTTTGCGTGGCATTGAGTTCGATTATATGCCGGGCTCCGATAGCTATAACCGGGCCTTGCTGGCGCGTCACGAACTGGACTTTGTGATCGGCTCCATTCACTACGTCGAAGTGCCCGGCGAACCCATGGTTAAGGTGTGGGAATTACCGCGCCTGGCTGCAGAAAAATTCCTGGATCGTTATTTCGCGGACTTGGAAGCCCTGCTGGAGAGCGGACTGTTTGATGCCGTGGGGCATGCCGACACCCTGTTGCGCGGTGTAGATGAAGCGATCATCTTGCGCCGTTTCGAGCCCTTGCTGCCGCTGTTTGCGCGCAACGGCGTGGCGTATGAGCTGAACGCCTCGGGCATGCGCAAATCGAGCCTGGACATCACTTCGGGTCGTGAGGTGCATGGGCGCTGGTCTTACCCGTCGCGCACCTTGTTGCCGCAACTGATCGAACATCATGCGGTGTTCACCGTCGGCTCTGATACTCATGACCCGCGAGATGCCGGTGCCGGGATCAGTGAATTGCTTGAAACGCTGCAGCCGCTTGGCTTGCAGAACATCTGCTACTACGAGCGTCGCCGCCGGGTTGATGTCCCTCTGGGAACTTTGGCCGCAACCGTGACCGTTACCGATGGATTGATTCAACCGTGAACATGACGATGACCGAAGCGCCGCTGCCGATCTGTTGGAGTGAAATCGCAAACGCCCCCGTAGAAACCCAGTTGGATGAGTTTGAACAAGCTCTGGCACAGATCCGCCCTGAGGATGTGAAACTGGGGTTTCGCGCATTCGCCGCTGACCTGTTGTCGCGCCAGCTGATCAGCATGCCCCGGTACGTCTCGGTATTCGGCGGCCATGCCTTGAACTGCTTGACGCCGGATGGTACGGGTTCGTTCCGCGACATGGCGACCGGTGCTGATGCCTCTACGCTGGTGGCGATCTACAGTCGCGCCAAATATGGAAGCATTCAAGATATTCGCCACCTGGCCGGGTTGGTCATCGACTACTGGTGCGCGCAATTGGACGAACCTGAATCTCATTGGGCTCGGCTGTTTCGCACAGCGAAGGCCTGTGGTGACAACGTGGTGATGATGACCACCGGTTGGCGCAACGTACCGTCCACGGCGAACGTGCTCTATGAAATCGTTGTCAGCGAGATCAATGTCAAGTTGGCACATATGAACTTGCCCACGATCATCAACGTCAAGCTGCCGCGGATCGCGCCTCCTTGCGAGAACTACGCCAGCCTGAGTACTAAAGAACGTGAACGCGTCAACCTAGTCCAGGACCATGTGATCCCTGCCGAGAACTTCTACCGCTGGAGCGGGGTGCATTTGATCTTTGGCGACGATGTATTGGTCACCGGTTCGACGGCGGACAAGGTGCTCTACGAGTCCATGCTCAGCGGCGCGAAGTCGTTCCAGTCGATTTACCCGGTGGCCATTGACCCACGGGTGGCGCTTGCCGACGCTACCGTCGAGGAGCGGCTGAACAAGGTCGTGATCACGCACCGGCTCGACGACACCCTCGCCGCGCTGCTGTCCGAGCCGGATTACCAGGCGATCCTGCGTACGCTGCGCCTGGTGTTTTCCAGCGACAACTACGCTGACTTGGCAGCGTTCCTGCCAAGGGTGCCCGCACGCAATTGGTTGCGCCTGTATAAGTCCGCGCTGGGCAATGAGTTCCTCGGTCAGCCTGAGTGTGCGCCGTCGTTGGCCATACTCAAGCGCCATCTCGCCGACGTCGGTCTACTGCGCCCCGATGGCATGGCGGTCTGGGGTTGAACGGCAGCGATGGGAGGGACATCCGTTATGTGAGCTATTGGGAAACGGCCCCAGGGCATTCAATGCCGCCTTACATCGCGTTGGCGCTGGTTTCGATCCAGAGGGCCCTGGGCGAGAAGTTCCTGCTGCTGACCCCGCGTACAACCCCGGACTTTATTGACGCGAGCATCCTTGGCAAGGAATGGGGGTTTGAACCCCTGGCCTTCAACCTAGCAGAGGGCATCGAGGCGATTATTGCCAAGAGCGATCTCATCCGCATGGCGTTCGTTCACAGGCACGGCGGTGCCTGGGTGGACGCGGACAGTATTTTCTTGCGTGATCCGACGAGCCAGCTGTTTCCCACTGGACTGAGTGACAAGCTGCACTGGTTCAGCGAATGTATCTTTGCATCCAGACCGGGTAATGCATTGCTTGCCCAGGCACTGAAAGCTGGGCTGGCGGGTGGTGTGCATGCCTGGGGCAACCCTGGGGGCATCAAGGATATTGTCGGGCATCAACCTGGCGAGCGGGTGCTGATCTCACCCAGCGTCGTAGACCCCGGCTACCGCCCGCTCTACAACTTCGACAGTTGTGACGTGATGCGCCGACAGGATGTGGCGATTGCCGACTTTCTGGTGGCCGATGTGGCGATGCTCAAACTCTATAATACGTACTTCAACCGTACAGCTCATCGTGTCGGGTCAGTTGCAGACTTTCTCGCAGAAGGTTCGTTGATGGCCAAGCTATTCCTGCACATCGAGCAGGCCCCAGAGTACTGGCTGAGTGAGACGTCTCGACTGATCGAGTGGTGTGAGCAATAACTAGCCCTACGCCAGCGCCACTGCGTTTGCACGAAGATGAATGCGGCAGCCTTGTATACCCTCCAGGTCCAGGGCCTGGGCAATCACTTCGTGAGTGCTCGGGGTTTGCCTGTGAGGGGAGCCGTGCGCGATGTACAGCCAGGCGGGCACGCGCAGTGGTGAATGGTCTAACTCCAGTTCTATGCGCACCAGGTCGAACACTTCGGTAATCCTTCCACTCGGCGTCCAGGCAATCGGCGCCGTCCGGTGATCGGGCCTGGTCACGACAAGGGGGCGTTCCAGCAGCAGGTTGATGGTCCCGGGGTAACACTCGCCGACCTCAGGGAACGCCTGGCTGATCAGGGGCAGTTGGCGGGCGAGGGTGCCGGTGGCGACGCCCAGGCCCGCGACGATGCGTGCATGGAGGGTGATCACGGGGTCTATTCCTGTATCGGTCGACAATAGCCTGTCCAGCTCTGTGACCACATCTTCGATGGAAAACGCGTTCATGTTTTTCTGCCCGGTACGGCGGTAGTGCTGTTCGTCTTGAGGGCTGTAGACCACCGTTGTCTTGGTAGATAGGGGTGGCAACCATGGATTGTGTTCGTCCCCCATGGCGGGGTAGATGGCAACCAGTCGGGTTTCTAGGCCGACAGCCATGTGCACGATCGCGGTGTCGACACTGACAACTGCGTGTGCATGGATTATATAGCCTGCGGCGTCCGTGGGCGTGTTCAGGTCTTTGAGGGCGCGGACATTGGGCCTGCCGACGCTGGTTTCCAGGCGCTGCGCGTCCGCCCGGGTAACGGGGCTGCATAGGATCCCCACTGACTTTCCGGGGTATGCATCGGCCACGGCGCGCAGCAGCATGACGGCCGTGTTGAAGGACAGGCCTTTGTCCGGTCGACTGGCATAGGAGTTGACCAGTATCTGCGGTGCATCCGCGGCACCTTGAAACAGGGGCGGGAGGGGGACGATGTACTGTCTCTCGACCGCCTTTGCACCCAGATCCAGCAGCACTTGCTCGTAGCGTTCCGGGAAACTCTTGTCTGCCGTTGCCGCGCCAAATTTGCGGTTGACGCAGCGTAAGTCGTCATCCAGTGAGTACACCCGTGACGGCTGCAACCAGTGCAGAAACATAATCTCCGCCGGTTGGATTCTGCCGACCAGATGAACCACCACATCCACCGGGCCGAGTTGACGCGCAATGTGGCGCAGCCGCGCAACGCCGGGGCTCGCACCGGTGACGATAACGCGGTCCACTCCGAAGACCTCGGTATGCAGGGGCGCAAGCTCCGACACCGTCAACACGGTTACTCGGGCATTCAACTTTCGAGCTTCGCGAAAAAAGAACGACGAGACTATTGAGTCACCCAGCTTGGCATCCCATCTAGGGACGACAATGTGCATGCGGTCGCTCAAGGACGACTCCATCGGATGCCGGTCTGCCAGTTGGCGAATTAAACAACGTGCGATGGTTTTTTGAATTTTTCGCAGGTATGACATGCAGGAACATCTAATGCCAAAAATACGGTGATGTTAGTGATGGACTCGAAGTATTAGCAATGCTTCGCTCCGAGCCGCATCCAAGAGTGCCAGATAACCCAATCACTGACTTGGAAAGCGAGTTGGCACGGCTTCGATTTGTTCTGCTCACCCCAGCGACAGCGATAAAAAAAGCTGACCGACACAGCGTCCTTACGCACTGAGATTCGACCGGCGAGATTACCATCCTCCTTGGGGATCCCACCGGCGTCGTTGGCTATCAGCGACTCGAGTTATTTGATGGTAATTTTTGGCCATGAAACGGACTCCCCCTACTTTTACCCCCAAAAAAGCGTCGGCTCTTGATGGACGTTACTGGACTCTCGTAGAGCAGAACGCCGCTGGAGCTCAAGTAAATACTAGCTTGGAAAAATCCAGAGTAAAATTCTGGAATCTTTCCAGAAACATGAAAAAGGAGATGGGGTGCTAGGGGGCGCTAGGCATGGGGAGTTTCCTCACACCTTTTCTTCATAGGCATCCTGACACCGAGGTGCGGCATCTCTGTCAAGGGCCCAAGTGCACTCGAACGGTCGATTCGCAGATCATACTGGAGTCGGTGGCTGATACTTTGCTTGATCCCTCGGCTTTGCGTCCTGCTATTTCACTCATCGCTGATGACAAAGGAGCTGGGCGTGGTCGGTACCGATTTACGCATGACCTCGACTCATGGCTTGAAGGCCTGGCGAAGACTAGCGCAACCATTCTTCTACATGTGGACATGGATTACTTCTGCAACCGGTACGATGGCGATAGCGATCACATTGACAACCCAGGCCCATTGAATGATGCGCTGCCGCAGATTCTGGACAGCATCGATGGGCTGACCGATGCGTTACACCGACATGGTCTGGTTGAGCGACTCGTAGATATCGTGGTTGCGTTTTCCCCCGGATTTTTCCCTGCGGAATTCTGGGCTGAGAGCTGCGACCGGCTTCTTATTGGACTGGGAGAGCAGCCGTGGCGCGACCAGTGAGTCCTCCAAAATCCAAGGCTGCAGCGCGGACGACTCCCAAGCCTCCCCCTGTGAAAGCAAAGTCGAAGCTCGGCCCCTTACCGCTGGATAAACTGGAGTTCACGCGTACGCCGGGAACGCGTGAGCGAGGAGGAGGGCCAGGAGGAGAAGCTTGGGTCATTTCGGTTGAAGGCAAGCGAGCGGGCATCGCCTTCATCAATCTGGTCAAGGACGAGGTTCGAGGCCGCCACGCGTCGTTCCATGTCTTCCTCAACCGACCAAGCCAAGGGCGGCAGATTGGCCGCGGGGCTTACCAATATTGCTGTCAGAACAGCAAATACGATGTCATCTACGCACATATGCGCAAGTCCAACCTGGCGTCACGCAAGGCTGCTGAGCATGCCGGATTTAAAGAGGCTTCGGCGGTCGGCGACTCTCAGCTCGTCTTGGTCTGGTATCGAGAGGCTAACCGGGCCCCCAAGCTTGCATGCCCAGAAGTGCCCCTAGGAATGCACGGGAAGAGCGCGCCGGAAAATGGTGCTCAGATTCAGCCTCCTACAACGATGAAAACTCTCGACGAGGTGCCGGTGAGCTCGATCGATTTGCAGTTTGACGAAAAAAACAGCGATGTCCTCGTCTGGAACGGTCAGGTCGTCATGTCCCGTACCGAAGAAGCGTATTTTGAAGTGCTTTTTTCCAAGCTGGCACACCTCAATTCCCGCACTGTTCTGGAGATTGGTTATGGCTTGGGGATCTCCGCTACGTTGATTCAGCGATATTTAAAACCTGAGCGTCACGACATCTTTGAGATAGAGACCAGTATCTACCTAGACCTGAATCGCCCCGGGTTCTCTAGACACCTTGCAAGCTCATTGCGTGACGCTTTTCAAACTCTACCGGTGACAGCTGATTGTTGAAACCATGTCGACGTTTTGAGTTGTAGAACATTTCGATGTAATCGAACACATCGCTACGAGCATCTTCCCGTCTGGTGTAAATTTTCCGCTTGATCCGTTCTCGTTTCAGAAGCTGGAAAAAGCTCTCGGCCACGGCGTTGTCATGACAGTTGCCTCGACGACTCATGCTGGCAACCAAATTGTTTGCCTTCAAAAAGCTGCGCCAATCGGAACTGCTGTACTGGCTGCCCTGGTCGGAATGAACCATCACCTCTTGCTTCGGTTTACGCCTCCAAACCGCCATCAACAACGCATCAATAGCCAAATCACTGGTCATCTGCGCCTTCATTGACCAGCCAACGACCTGACGAGAAAACAGATCCAGCACCACCGCCAAATACAACCAGCCTTCATACGTACGAATGTAGGTGATGTCGGTGACCCAAACCTTGTTGGGTTCTACGACATCGAACTGGCGCTTCAGCAAATTGGGTGAGGCGACCGCTGGCTTACCGCCGTACTTTCCAGGGCGGCGTCGATAACCTGTCTGAGAGCGCAGCCCTTCAAGACGCATCAGCCTTGCCACACGATGGCGCCCGCAAACTTCACCGACCTCGCGCAGATCGTCATGGATTTTGCGATAGCCATAAACGCCGCCGCTCTCCAGCCAGGAATGCTTGATCAAACCCAGCAGTCGCTGGTCGTCTTTAGCGCGCGCAGATTGCGGCTCAGACAACCAGGCGTAATAGCCGCTGGGATGGACTTTCAGCGTCAGGCAAAGCCGTCGAATGGAATAGTCGCCGGCTCGCTGCTTGATAAAGGCGTACTTCAACCGCACTCCTTGGCAAAGTACGCGGCGGCCTTTTTTAAGATGTCTCGCTCTTCAGTAACACGCTTTAGTTCGGCTCGCAGACGACGCAATTCAGCGTGCTGATCATCGTCTTGCTGCCGTTCTTCTTGAGGTTTGCTGTAGCGCTTTATCCAGGCATAGAGGCTGTGCGTCGACACGCCGAGACGGGCCGCCACATCAGCGACAGGCAGCTTCTTTTCGGTCACTTGATTGACCGCTTGTATTTTGAATTCTTCGGGGTAACGCGGGTTGCTCATGGCACCTCCTAATTGGCCTCAGTTTAAGGCAAAGAGGTGTCTAGGAAACCCGGGGCGATTCAACCTGCTGGCTTTCTCTCAGCGCCACCCCTCTGTGCAACCGTTCTGCGGTGACTGGAACCGGTGTCACATCGATGGGCATTACGACTTCATTTTCTTCGACCCCTTTGACTACCACATCGAAGAGGGCGATCAAGGTGATGGGCCGGACTGTAAGCAGGTGCAACGAGCGTCCCGAGCTGCGAAGATGCGGGCGTTGTTAAATCCTGGTGGTGTTCTCTGTCACCCGCATTTCGGCGATGGTGATGTGCCGGAGCTCCCAGGGTTTGCGACCGTGATTGTCGAGCGGCTGAGAGTTTCCCCCATCCGGATGGCGGATGAGACGTTGTGTGAGGATGTGGCAATTGTTTATCACAAACCTCTTGCTTGTTGATCGGGGAGAGCTGGTCAGAGCTGGTTTGTGACCAGGCGTGAGCTCAGCATTTTTTGGTGATACTTCGTCGTACACATTTTCAGAATGCCTCGATGGCAACGGAGCAAAATGAACCCGGCAACTTCGAAATCTAAAGAGCCATCACAAGCGCTCCTGGTGCCCGATCAGGCGAGCGAGCGGGTCATAAGCTACGAAGAAGTCGATGAGAGCGGAGTTCCAACTGGGCGTAGCGCTACCTTTGCTGATCTAAAATTCCGTGGCCTAGGGTATGCAGATCTCATAGGGCATACGTTGGGTACTCCCCTTACCATGCCACTACGCCTGGCAAATGCTCGGGTCGTAGAGAGCAATCTGGAAGACCTCACTTTAGAGGCACAGGGGGCGGTCAGCGCAGTGCTGAATAGCCCATACTCGTCAAGGACACTTGGGTTGGTGCGAGATGGCTGGCTCCCTTCCGGCATCGCGTTCAAGGATTCGATGATTGTGCTTCCCGACAGATGCGTTTTCACTGAGCTTGCCGGCAGGTTTCGTGCTGGGGAAAAAACAAAGTTGGAGGACAAGGACTTCCTTGATTTCCTCACCGGGCGACCGGTTCGAATCAATCCTTTGCTGTATGTGCTTGAGGGTAACCTCAAAAAAAATCCCGACTATGCAAGCATCGAACAGCAGTTCGACGTCGCAACTGAGATCATAAACGCGGCATTGCCATTGGCTCAGATAGTACCGAGCGGGCGGGGTTGTCTGGAGGGTGTAAGGGGCCTCATTCGCGACAGTGAAGCGGGCATGGCGCGTAAGCAGGACTTTCTGATGTGTTTGGCGCCGAAACTACGGGCTCCGATAGCCGCGCGACGTGTGACGGAGGTCTGGGATGATGTGTTATCCACCGCCAAAGCATGTAGCGTTCCTGCTCTGTCACTTGTGGTGCTGGCTGCTTTGAGTGTTGTATGTGTGCCAAACGGCAAGAGTCCGGCCAAAGGTCTGCTCAAGTTTAACGTAAGTAAGTACACGGTTGAGGATGCGTACAACGCCTTGGCCGACCTTCGATCGCTTGAGGTACTGATGCACCTGTTTGCAGCGTTCCCGGATGAGGAGATTCTTCTCTGCACTGGGGACAAGGATCTCGTGCTCTTCTGGGCGGGAATCAGGCCGTCCGAGTTCGTGATGGTCAACGGGGTTTTCAGTGCCAAATTCTCGCCCGTCGAAGAGCTTTTGCCGAGCGTCACGCCGGAGCGAAAGGCCGCCTACTTTTCCGCAAATGGCGAATGACGCTCGGAGCCTCACTTTGCGGCGTTGCGGTCACGATCTCGGGGGCTGGTATGTGTAGTCTGGGGGTAGAGGTTGATCGGTTATCGCTGTGCATCGACACCCAGGATTGGGGGGGGCAGCCTGCAGGTCGGTACAGCCTGAACGCGAGCCTGGGGCCCTGATCGTCAGCATGCTGTTGTCAGATGGTAGGCCAGGTTCGATACCACCCTTGAACTGGCATGCTGTTGATAGCTCCCCTTGGCCACGCTCCAGCATCTGAGCATGTGAAGCCAATTAACAGCAGCTTGGGCGACACTTCCTCGATTGACCTCCATGGTTCTCGATCAAACTCGATACTGTTTGATCGTCTCAAATACCAGTAACGTAATATGATCGAGCGTATGTTCGGCTGGCTGAAGGAGAACCGTCGAGTCGTGACACGCTTCGACAAGCTCGCAAAAAGTTATGGCGCGATGGTCTCGCTGGCTTGTGTTACGCGGTGTCTGCGACAATTTTTTTCAGACAGAACCAGGCAGACTTTTCGGGCCGCAAGCGCGCCTGATGATGTGTCGTGGTGGTTTTTTATATTAATGATTGACACGCGCATTTTGATTGTCATGTACTCCATTACGACGTGCGTATGGGGGTAGGACGTAAGCCAGCCGACATCGAGGTAAGGAATGTACCAAGTCATAGGGATCACCAAGACCCTTGGGTATTTTGCTAGCACGTGCGTGCTAGTTTTTCTGGTCATGCACTATAAGGACATCTCTGTGCTGGTCACTGGGCCGCTGATTGATCTCGGTCGACCGATCTCCTCAGCGGTCACGATCGGCGCCAGCGTTTTCTGGGTGCTGGGTCAAAGCCCTCTGTTCGTTTGGCTGTGTCGGGTGCCCCTTGTTCGCAAGTACCTTCCCCCCATCGAAGGAGACTGGGACATGCAGCTAAAATCCAATTGGGGGATCAAGCAAAAATGGCTGGGACAGGGCGCTGGGACTTCGCTCATCAGCGTGCCCGGCAAGGTCAAAATCTATGCGCGACTGTTCAGCGTCAAGATGGAATTCACGTCTGCTGATAGGTATTCCGAGTCGAAGACCATCAGCGTCTCGGTGCGGTCCAGCGATCAGACGGGTCTACTTGAACTGAACTACATGTTCGTCAACTTCACCCAGATCCCTGTGGCGACTGATACGAACACGCATACCGGTGCTGCGCGGGTTTTCGTGAAAGAGTCGGGTGATGAACTCTACATGGAAGGCACGTACTTCACCGATCGCAAATGGACTGAAGGCCTCAACACCGCGGGGCAGGTCACCTTCACAAGAGCTAAATCAGCCTAACCCTTTCCATGAGTTACGCGGTTTGCAACCGCTATAACACTATATGTAGTGCTATGTATTATCTGTTGATCTACATGTTGTGGCATGGCACTATGTCATCTCACACGTGTCATCGAGCATGGTAGCTGACAAACCGGGAAGGACTGCACCCTTTGGAAATACGTGGTTGGCGTAGGGTGGCAGTGACGAGATTCAGGGGCGCATGAGCGCTCGGTAATCTCGATGTGAAGGTCAGCAGTTGCTGGAGGCACCGTTCATTTAGCGACTGAGCGGAGGCTTTATGCCCAATTTTAGTCCTTTGCTGTTCACTACTACTGGGGAAGCATGCTTCCTTGACCAGCTTGACCTGGCACCCGAAGAACTATCCCGCATTGATAATGCCCGGAAAGACATCCGGGAAGCCTTGAAGGCCGATCTTCGCGGTAAAGGCCTGGAAGGCGATATCTGTGAACCCCGGTTTTACATCCAGGGTTCGCGTGCTTACAAAACCCTGAACAGCCCTTGCACGACCCCTCCTCAGCAATCAGATATCGATGACGGCGTTTACCTGCCTCTTAGTGTTATGCGTGAGGAGAGCAGCCCTAAGCTTGCAATCGCATTGTTCTTTGATGCAGTCCTGGACGTGCTTCGACCTATGTGCGCTGAGCGGGGCTGGCATACCGAGAGCAAGGACACCTGCGTTCGCGTAACCATCTCGCCTTACGCGCACATCGACCTACCGCTGTACGTGATCCCCGACACGCTGTTCCAGCAGATCAAGGCCAACATGGAGAGCCGCGGGCATGCGGTTTTCGATAGCGCGATCAATTCCGAGCGCGATAGCTGGAAGACCCTGCCTTCGGACAAAATCCTGCTAGCTGACCGCAAGCAGGGTTGGCGTAAGTCTGACCCCATGGCAATGAAAAATTGGTTCAAGCGCGAGTGCT
Organism: Pseudomonas tolaasii NCPPB 2192; assembly: GCF_002813445.1. Lineage (NCBI taxonomy): Bacteria > Pseudomonadati > Pseudomonadota > Gammaproteobacteria > Pseudomonadales > Pseudomonadaceae > Pseudomonas > Pseudomonas tolaasii. The sequence continues at coordinate 6,119,160 of NZ_PHHD01000001.1, read as the reverse complement.
TGGAAAAGGGTGATCAGTTGATCCGCGTCGTGCGGTACCTGAAGGCATTCCGGGACAAGCAGTGGGAAGAGAAGGGGCCGAGTTCGATCCTCCTCATGGCCGCAGCCTGCCCACTGTTCGAGTCCTTCGACAAGCGCGATGACCGCTCGCTGCTAAATGTGGTGAAGGGCATTCCGGCCGCTCTGCGCAACGGTGTCGCCAGCCCCATCGATTCCACCGCATCGCTCACTGCACACATGCCCAAAGAGGCCATTGCTGACGCAGTGGAATTTTTCGAAGAGTTCGCCCGGCACCTGGAAGGCGCCATCAATGCAACTGATGCCACTACCGCCAATAACTGGTTGCATAAGATGCTGGGTGACCGTTTCCCTTACGCCCCTCACCGCATGAAGTCGACCCCTGAGGGCATGCCGGCATCAATGGCTGCGATCGCGCCCTTGGCTGGCCCTGCAGAGCCTGTGAAACGCACCAAGGCAGGTTGAGCCATGAGTGCCATGCAGGAGGTGTTGCGTCACATGACGGCCTGGGGGTTCACCAAAATGGAACCCCAGCCCCGTGCAGCCTGGCTTGTGATGACTGGAAAATTGTCGACCACTACTCAAGGCAATGTGCCGTGCGAAGTGTGGATAGACCATTCATTCGAACGGCCTCTGAAGCTGTGGGTCACCAAGCTACCTAGGTCGCTTCCACGGCTGGTGCCGCACCTTGGGCCGGATGGGTATCTATGCTACGCCGCGCCCGGGACACAGGTGATTGATATCTACGATCCTGTTGGACAAATCCGGACATCCTTGCTTCAGGCCGCAGAGGTTCTGGAGCAGCTGCTCGCGGGGAAGATGAAAGAAGATCTCCAGGAAGAGTTCTTCGTCTACTGGGACGGTATCTACTGCTTCCATGACATCGAAAGACGTACGTCTGGCCGGGCTGAGTTGCTTCAGCTATCCGACAACAAGATGTTCGTGCTCACTGACGATGTTGATCGCAGTCGTGCCAAGTTTGCACGCCCAGGGCGCAACATTGATGAGTTCATCTCCCAGATAGCGCTGATTACATCCAGCGCAGCACCGAGACCGCTGCAGGAAAACTGGCCACCGAAAACGGTCAGCCAGATTCTCGACTGGCAACACGAGATGGATGAAGCCTGCCGGCGCAAGATTCGCGACAAAATCATCGCAGCGTACCGCGATAAAGCACCGGGCCTACTCATCGTCATCGAGTCTGAGAAGACGGGATACAGCTACGGTTTTATCGTGCATGAGCTTCAGCGCAACCGTCCAAGTGACCACCGTGCTTGTGATCAGCGCATACCCATTTTCGACTGCCCGATTGAGCCGGTGCAGATGCTTCGGCTCGATGATAAATACCTGGCGGAGCGCAACATTCCGGGGCGTACAACCCTCGCCGGTAAGCGCATCGGTTTGATCGGGTGCGGCACCATCGGCGGGTTTCTTGGCGAAATGCTCATCAAAGCCGGTGCCGGAACAGGTGGGGGTGAGTTGCTGTTGGTCGATGACGATCTGGTGATGCCACAGAACCTAGGGCGCCACCGATTAGGCTTCAACTACCTCTTCAAACCCAAAGCAAAAGCGCTTGCGGATGAGCTCAAAATTGTCCTGCCGAGTGCCCAGGTACGCGGGTATAACAACGACGCCAAGGACGTAAATTTGGCTGACTTGGATCTCATCATTGATGCTACCGGAGAAGAGGCCTTCGGCCACTGGCTTGCTAAAGCTTCACCCTGTCCAACCTTGCATATCTGGATCGAGGGAGCTGGTGTCGCTGTGCGTTCGCTGATCAAACACCGCGCAGAGCAAGGTTGTTATCGGTGCCTGACGGAAGCAAATAGCCAAGGTGAGTTGCTATCGGTCGTCGGCGGTGTAGAGCCCATTTTCGCAGGGCAGGGGTGTGAAGGGTTATACGTACCATTCCCTGCATCGGTCTCCATCCAAGCAGCAGCGTTGGCAATGGATACTGCTCTGGCGTGGGTCGCAGACAAGCCTTGGCCCACCCTCACGACTCGCCTGACGGATTATACCTATGAGCCGGCAACCCCAGACTGCTCACCATTGCCACATATGGGATGTCCAGCATGCCGTTCGTAACGACTTGGGTTGTGCCTGGTACCCAGCAGATGGTGTATCTGCGTGAGCAACCCCTAGAGGTCTTCAGTCGCTACATCCAGGAAGGAGTCGACTCGACGGAGGCTGGTGGGATATTGCTTGGTCATGTTCGCGGTGAGCATCTGGAGATCATTGAAGCGACTGAGCCCTCGTTTTGGGACAGGCGCTTCAGATTTTTTTTTGAGCGAATGCCCTATTTCCACCATAAATTGGCCATGAAACGTTGGAAGGAGAGCAATGGCCTTGTGAGGTACATCGGGGAGTGGCATATCCATCCGCAAGGCCGCCCAACACCGTCGTCAATTGACCTGAAGGAGTGGCAAATTTTAGCTGCTGACCGTGTCGACGGAAGGCCTCTCCTGGCCCTTATCGTTGGCTGGGAAGATCTGCATGTGGAATACATGTCGCCCACAGGTAAGCGCCATCCTCTTGAGCATGCGCACTTGAGGCGTTGAGACGAGTGACGTGTCCGAGATGGACCGCTCCTTTAATTTTTCTCCAATCGTTAGCACCAGGGGATATTTTCTAAAGCGCGGCCGAGCCGCTATGCTAGCGGGGCATTCAGATGTTGAATGCCTCAGTCAGACCAAAAATCAAGCCAAGGTGTGTTTTTTATGACGTTAATTCGGCTGGCAACAACGTGACGTTGCAGCGATTGGCCGATCTGCTCGTAGATGTGGCAGCCCTTTCAGGAGAAGATTTTTCTGGGGCGGGGGTAATCGTGATGGAGGACGATGCCATTCTACCTGCATTCCCTATGCGTGTTAACGCGACAGTAAATAGTACGTTGGATACTGCACATCTATTGGCGGAGATATCACATGCTGATAACGATTTACATGATGGTTTTCATGTTTTGAGCGCTGATCTAAAGATTATTTTATTAGCGCAGTATTTCTCTCCTCCGATCCCTTCAGGTGTTTTGCCAAATCGAAGCCGCGCGTTCGGAGGGCGCTATTTAGCAGCTCTATTTGGCTCGTGTCTGCCAGGTGTAATATTTACTGGCGTTTCCACACCGAGGCTGGGAGTGGCCGTGTTTGAGAAAGGCAATGAGGTTTTTTTTCAAGGAGTGTAAATGTTTTCTACTTTGTCTCCGTTAAAAGCAATGGTTTTGGTTGCTAAGATATATGCGGCTTTCGTTACATTATTGGTTTTTATTTTGTTTCTCTGTGGTGTCGAGGTTACGCTTCAGCAAGCTCTCAGGGTCGTGGGAGGTGGAGCGGTAGTGCTAGAGGTTTCACTGTTCGTACTTGGTAGTTTTCTGTGGAGAAAATTGTGGGGGCTCTTTCCAGTTCTTAATGACTGGGTCTTTCCTGATTTGAATGGTATGTGGGATATGGATATTGCTTACGTGTGGGATGGCACAGAGGGCTCGGCAAAAGCAGTTGCGACGATCAAGCAAAGCTTGTTTTCAGTAAGTATGGAGGTTCACTCTGAAAGTTCCGACTCCGAAACGCTTGCAGTGAAAACTATCAAGGATATTAACTCGGCGCGTCCTGTTCTTTATTATTTCTATAGAGTAGTTCCTAAGGTTTCAAAAGGTGTGGTTGGAAGTGGCTATGAGGGGGCTTCCATTCTAAAGCTTTATGGTCATGAAGGTGATATATTGAGGGGTAATTATTTTACAAGTAATAACAGTCAGGGACGTTTTTCGTTGGCAAAAAGGTAGCGGATGTTCTTTTTCGATTTTTGAACTTTCTTGAAAGTCGAAGTGGCTAGCTGGCAGATAATTGCAAGCGTCACCTGCCTGTTAGTTCGGAGTACAGATTTCCGCCGATTTTTTCAGTTCTCTACAGCATCCAAATTCAAGCCCCTGGATAACTAGCAGCATCGGCCATCTACATCGATAGGACTCTGACTAATAGGTGTATCCTTGATTGATTATCTCCAGTGCATCTTTGACGAATGCGTGCCCGGACTCGCTTGGCGCGAATTGCAGTGGCGTGAGTCCACCCAACTCGGTTTTTGGGTGGTTCAGCCAGCGTCGCTTTTGTTTGTTGTCAAAAAAATTCTCCGTTCGACGCTGAAGAGGCCCGACATCATTTATGTTTATAGAAAATCGGGCCGCGGCAGACATAAGCCGCCTGGACGGCTTATGTTTTGAACTGTCAAACTCTGTTCAACTACTCCAGTGTCTCCTCGCGGCGTCTTCTGCTGATTTCACTGCGAATTCTGATTTCTTCCTGGAACTGACGTTCCTGTTTGCGTTTTTCTTCGTCTTTGTCTTCAAGGGCGTTATGCAATGGCGGGCAATAGATCCATCGTTTTTCGTAGGTGTCATCGTGCAACGAATGGAATGCCATGATGGCTAAACCAGATAGGCTTAGCCAAATGTGTGTAGTCGTTGAAAAGTATGTAATGCTCATCTGGGCCAAGGTCTGCGCTTGGGGTGAGCTAGGTAGGCAGCAATTCAGTATGAGAAAGCACAGTGCACAAAATGCAAAAAAATCGACTCTTCGTTGGTTCATTTGCTCTTGGTTTCGAATCGTGTCATAGGCGTTATAGAGCTGAATGAGGAAGTCGCTTTGTGTTTTGTGTGCTTCCTCTCGCAGCTCCCATGGACGTACACGGTCACGTTCGCGTCTTTTTGGCCCTGTATAGTGTATAGGCTCATTGTCCGGTTCGATCTTCTGCTTCAACCAAAGAAGGAAAGTATAGATCGTGGGGATATAGAGTTGGATCGATGCTATGTATAAAAAAGGAAGAATCATTGAAGCCAAACCTGAAAAGACCAGGAAGGTCAGAATCAAGTGGATTCCAACGGTTGAAGTGCTCAGGTTCGAAGTGCCGAGTTCAAAGAGTCCGGTGTGGTGAAAACGTACTAGCGAAGCGTCGAAGAGCACAACGAAACTAAATGTGAGAAAAAAGAACTGTGGCTTGACCGCTTTTTCAACTAGGGAAAATAATTCTTCTTTCGTAAGCTCTACTGATCCAGACATGAGATGACCTATTCGCTTGTTTAAGATTCGATACTTTTGAATTGTTTTGACGAGATTATTAGTTGATTTTTTCTTTCCTGATTTCTCGGATTTTTTGACTGGCAAATTCGATACCAGCAGATCATTTCTCCTAGGTTGAATGCTGTTTCCGCAAGCAGAGGGGCAACCTGCCATGCCCCTTTGGGTAGTGCCTTATAGGTACTGCATTGTGGATATTAAGAGCGCCGCGCTGGTAGGTGGACACCATCGACTTAAGCGGTGATGTTAGGAAGGTGAGTTGCCCGGGCGGTTATGGTCAAACGGAACGATTTTCTGCGTAGGAGAAATCTTTCCAAAATACAGATAGATGCCTGTGAACAGACTTACATTGCCGTCGAAAATTGTATCGTACTTGATTTCAATCCCGACACTGGATGTCGAAGCGTTGAGAAAGTAATTGTTTGCGAGGTGATGTTTATGGGCAAATTTTTCTTTCACTTCATCTGGTATGTTTGGTGATGTGCCTGAACCCATAAACTCATAATCATTCGGAAATTTATTTTTCGAAAGTTTCAGTAGTTCGGAAAGGGGGGCTACGGGGATTTTTATTTCTCCTTGTGCAGGTACGCTAAGGCGGCTTAATGTTGATTTTGATATTGCCTGGCTCGGTGTGAAAGCGAGCCCGCGAGAAGACTTTTCACCAGGTCTGACGGGCTCTAATAATTGAATCCTTAACTTTTCTGCAGGTAGCTTGCTGACGTTGCTTAATGTGAGTGTCAGATACTCCTCAGCATCCACTGCCCACATCTCCATTTGGGCAGTGGATAGTTTTACCTCGGTTGGATTTGTGACCTCCAAAAAACGTGCGATTTTCGTGACTGCATCAGCCATACCCTTAATTGCCGAAAGATTTGTACAGTAAGTAGGCTGAATGTTAGGTGCCTCACCATTCACTATGTTCACAACGACGTTACAATCTCCACTGATTATTTGCTTGTTTTCAGAGGCTGGATTGGCAGCTATAACCGGCGCAATCCAGGCAAAGATAGTCGCAATAATGCCGCATAGAATCCGAGAGATCATTTGGTTTTTCCAACTTGGTTTGTAATCGTGTTGTGGGAGCCGTTCACAATCTGCATATTATTGGATTGAACAGCGCTCAGGTCCGGTCCCTCTATTGGTTTTACTGTCGACTCTTGCTTCTCCGGCACAGAAGGAGTATGTGGGATGGATAAAGGCTCTTGAATGCTCTTATAAGCTGCGACTACAATAACAAAAGCAGCAATCGTCAGAAAGCAAAAAAACACTTGGTGGGCGATCTTTATATTTTGTCGATTATTAGTTATTAAGAAAAAAGCTATGAGCGAGACTAGCAGCACAACGAATCCAATCAGGACGTTGGGTTTCTCTAGGTAGGGAACCCATGACTCCCACTTGATGTTGTTCAATTTAAACTCCGGTATTGTTAGGTTGAAGTTTGGAGAGTGTTTTCCTGTGCAGGTTAGCGGCCAGTCGGACAAAAACATTAATTAATGGAGTGCGTTACATGTAAGGCGCCGATCATTGCGTTAATGGGATATTACTGAAATTTATGTTTTTTCGACTTTAAGAAAAGGATTGTCTGCCGGTAGAGGTGCAGTTTCGAACAATGCTGCTGATTTTTCTAGAAAGTAGCCTTTGAGTTTGGCCTTTCTCCGAGGACCTTCAACTTGGCAAGTCCAGATGTTCAAACCGTCGTCTCGCTTTCTGTGGACTTTCAGTTTCTCAAACTGCTTCTGCACCCAGCGCCATTCTTCAATTTCTAGATCGGCCCCCTGTGAGATACCAGGAAACTCATGGACGTAGCGTTGGAAAAGGCCAGGTGTGACCAGTAATACGCTGCCACTTACCGTGTGAATTTTGGCCTTGCTGTCATTGATGATCAGTTTGTGGCTCTGGATGCCCTCCTTGACCCAATTCAGAAATGCCTGGCCAGGGTTATCCGAAGGGAGGGTTGAAGTTTCGAGAGCACTTTCTGACGGTGCATCACTGGCCTCAGGCTCTTCCAACTCGAACATTTCCAGCAGCGTGCCGAGGTAGTCGGCATTCTCCCTCGTCATGGGATCTGGCTGCGATGGGCTTTGAGTTGACTTTGTATTGGCAGCCTTGGGGGCTGGTGGTGATACCGGAGCGTTCTGCTGATTGTCATCGAGTGCCACGCTCACTGTTCCAGTGAAAGCCTCAGGGCGGTCTTCGCTTCCCCAAATCAACGCCGGTTGAAGTCGCAGAAAGGTGAAGCTCTGCTGCCAGTCTCCCTGTACCACGAGCGCAGTCCAGATGGCTTTGCCTTCTGGGGTGGACTCAACCAAACCATGCGACTGGAGTTCGTCGAACACGGCAATGTTGGATGAGGGAATGCCCTCTATCGCTTGCGACAGCAGATAGGCCCGTAGCTTGTCCGTGACCGTCTTGCTGACCAGCCAGAGTGCGTCCTGGGTCAGCCATCCCGCGGCACCCGGCTGGTTAAGTTTCAGCTCGTGCTGAACCAGATGACGTAGTCCGCTGATCAAGTGATGTTGCAGCGAATGAGTTGGTGCTTGCAGCGCCTTGCTCGGGTTACCGCCAATGTTCTGCGCAGTGGAAACGCGGTCGGCTTGAATGACCAGCTCACCCAGTACGCCGGCACGTTCGTATTGGCCGGCCAGGACATACAGCAGGCTGGCCCAAAGTGGCGGAAACCCACTGAGCCAATCGAGGATTGGGCGCTCGAGAATTTGGGTGTAAAACAAGCCTGCGGCGGCAGCGTGCAAGTGGTAATCACGACCCTTGATGTAACGAAAACGGTAGGGCTGATCCAGGGAGCCCTGCCAAGGATGCCAAACACGGCCATCCTGGCGTTCGACCAGCAGGTCCACGGCGATCTTGCCGATGTCATGCAGCAGGGCGCCATAGGCGATGCCAGCGGACCAGGCGTCAGTCTGGGCGGCCTGGTCTTCGGGCGCAGCGCCGGTGGGAAGCAGATACGACTGACGCAGTTTCAAACTGCAGGCGACCAGTTCCAGTCCATGGTCGAGCATGCCGCCGAGATAAGCATGGTGGTGCGTCTCGCTGGCCGGGAGTTGCTGGACTTGTTCGGCGTAGCGATGGATCGGATTTAAATAGAGCTGGGTGAATTGGACGTGGGAGAGGGCGGTGTATTGCCAGATGCGATCGAGCAACTGGCGGCGGTGTTCCGCTGCTAACAAACTGTGGGCCGACTCAATGGGCAGGTAACCGTCGGCGACGCTCACGGTCGGTGGTGGAGGGGGCTTTTGCCTTTTGCGGCGAAACAGACTGAGCATTGTGGCCTCCGGGAATTGGCTGGGTCGGTGGCCTTTTAGCCTTTTTGGATAGCGCTCTTACCCTTGAGTCCCCATTCCCTTCCAACCCTTACCCGTCCTTTTGGCTTGGGTCCCTTTGTGCGGCAATCGGAATATCGATTTGCGCTGGTGCCATTTTGTTGGAGGTGAGTGCTGGTACGGCCAAGGAAAGAGTCGGTACACTGCGTGTGCGAATTTTCTCGGGTCTTGCTATGAACCTCACTGACGCCACGCTCGTACTGCTGCTCGCGGCACGTATCCATGGGACCGACGAAGCCGTCAGGGCCTCGGCGAAGAGCGTGGTCAAGAAGTTGCCGCGCAGTAAGCGTGATCTGATCTACCAGGTGATCGACAGCCGGAGACCACTTGAGTTGGTTGGGTTTCTAGCGGAAAACCTGGATGACTGACCACAATCTGTTCGGGGCGTTCAGCTCTCGAAATGGCTCTCGGTGGCGAGAGTGAGTTGTCCACGAAATGCGTGGGTATGTCTGTGGATAAAGCTCGGCATGCCGCGGAGCACACTGATTGCGATGGAGTGATTATTAATTGAGCGATAGCGCTCATGATGGCTGATGGCATGCGATCCCGACATCGAAGAACGTCTCCCAAGGGCGCGAGGTCTCTCTGCTAATGTGTCATCGCCGAGTAGAAAAAGGCCCAACTCGTGTCGGGCCCTGTGAAGCATTTGATGCGGTGAGTTTAAGAGTTGCTCACGATTAAACGTTGGCGCTTCTGCTCGGCGGGCTCCTCCAATACTGCTTGCTCCAATTGTTGCTTCAGATTGAGTACATACTCTGACGCGGCTCTAGCTTGGCCACTGGCACGAAAGATTGCGCGCTTGTCAGCCTTGAGCAGGCCGAGCGACGAGTCGATGTAGCCCTCGTGCCGCAGCTCTCCCTGTATACCGGTGTAGGCGCATAAAAAAGCAGCGCCCATTTCGGCAATCAACTCCTCAAACGCGTAGCCTGGCGAGCCGAACGGACAGGCTGACGTTACGCCTTCGCGCTGCAACCGCGAGTGGTGTCCGGTCCAGTGCGTCAGCTCGTGCAGTGCGGTGGCGTAGTACCCGCCTTCATCGTGAAATTGTGCTTTTGTCGGCAGTTGGATGAGATCCCTGATCGGGTGGTAAAAGGCTTCGTCGGCCGGCCGATGAACGATGCGTGCACCTGAACTCAGCAGCAGATTTTCCGCAACGCTGTTGGCCTGGAAGGGATCGGTCAATTCCGTTTCGAGCAGGGTTTCATTGAGCGCTTCGAGCCCCTCCGTTTGCTCGATGTTGAACAGAAAATGCGTCCTGAGAAGGCCAAAGTGAGCAACCTTGGACTGACCGTTTTCATCCAGTACTGGCTGGCCTGACTCGGTCTGTTCCTCGCGCTCCATCGGCTTGTAGAGCACTGCCAGGGCGCTGTGCTCACCCTTACGAATGTGCCCACCGGCCTTTTTGGCTTGGTTGAAGGTCAGCCAACGATCTTGAGTGAACCCCTGTAATCTGGCCTCAGCCCAGAGCAACGGTAAATTGATACCCGAATACGGACGACGCGTGATGGCGTTAATGGGGTAAGGTTGATGATGACGGACGTCAGCTGAGCCACTTGAGGACCAGGGTTTGATCCAGGGAGTTACGCCTTGGTCCAAGGCGGTAACGATCTTGTCAGTCACGTCTTGGTAGATATCGTGCATGGCATTTCCTCGAGAGAAAACGGAGGAACGCCTTGCCCGTCGGGGAGGGTTCCCCGGTTGGGTGAAGGGTGGATTGATGCAGGTCTTGCCTGCTGTCCGAATTTGAATTTGAGCGCCAAGTTCGGTTATGTGCGTTTTGCGTTGGCCTCTCCTGCAAGTGCTATCAGCAAGGCGCCAGGCTGACCCGGTTCTTGGAGTAGGCTGAGACTCAATTGCAGCAACAGGTCTTGGTCTGAGTGATCCGTTGATTGAATGTGGACTACCTCGAACGGCACATAGGGCTCGCGTGGAGAGGCCAGGTGAGCCTCGAAGGCTGCGCGCAATACGTGGCTCAACTGATCGACCTGCAGCGTCTCAGGATGATCTGAGCGCTCGAGTAGTACTGCGCGTTGCCACGCGCCAGGCGTGAACACAACGGGCAACCTTAGGGTGTTCAGTGCTTCCGGCGTAAGTGAATCGGACATGGTGTGCCTCCGTTGAAAACGCGAAGAAACCTGTCCCGTGCGGGGAAAGATTTCCCCGCAGTGGGTTGCAAAAAAACAAGAAGGTTTGCCTGGCGAGCAGAGCTCGAAAGGCGCTCAGGAGAGCAAGTAGGCGTTCATCACCGTCGAAACGGTCACCGTGCGAGCCACCGAACGCTAATCGCACTTGGGGAGAACCATCACCGAAGTGATGTAGCCTTGAAGGCTCTGGCTACCTGGGAAGGTGCTGTCGATAACAGCGATCCGTACCTTGTATTTAGCTGGACGATTTATATGGGTCAATCACTGTAGAGAAGCTGTTTCACGGGGCTTGTCTTCTGTCTTCCAGTGAAGATTTTTCGGCTGGGCAAACTGATAAACGGTCAGGCACGGACAGATTTCAGTAGTAGGCTGTTACTCCTGTCTCAACCATGACAACGCTCAGACGAGGGCGAGAGCATGCCGACTCAGCAACCTGTTCGGAATTCACGTGCCCACTACTGGGCATACGCCTGTGGCATGTCGGTAAAGCGTGGTTACCGTAGGTTAAAAACGTTTGAGTCCTGCGTGGCTGAGCGTGTGGTAACGGCAGGTATACCCGCAGGTAAATTACTGGTTCGCGGGAGCTTTCTGACTGCCAAGTTGGCGTTGGTTGGTGGGCTGCTCTTTATCGGTTTCTGGCTGGTCGCTTCTGTTGTGGTGATGATCGCTGTGATTGCTCTTCTGCAGTCCAAGGCTGTCATCGACACGGATTTTGAAAAGGATAATCCAGGTCCGGACTATCTTGGTGCTAGCTCCTATCTTGGCAACTACGATGACAATGGCCACTACATAGGTCATTTCAAATCATCTGATGACGTCAGATGAGTTTCTTCGTAGCACCCATCAACTGATCTGTTCCTTTGCCCGCTGCACCATGCGCGGCTTTGCTTGCACCACCTAACATCCCCTCAAGGCTGTTGCCGATTGAGTAGCCTGCCCAGCTCATGGCGACCAAAAACAGTCCAGGGAGCACCAAGAACATCGCCCCCATCACATACTCGATCACCTGCGCCGTGACGGTTCCATCCATGAGGCCGGATGTGGGCACCGATAACAGCACCTGATTGGAAGCCGAAACCTGGTTGTACAAGGTGTCGAGCATGCTGGAGTCGACCCAGCGGGCCAGTTCCCACCAGAAGGTGAGCATGTGCAGCGTGAACAGCGCGAACGTCACGGTCATGATGGTCTTCAGCTGGTAGGTACTGACCAGCAGGACCAGCGGCAAGCTGATGATCACGCCCATGATCAAGAAAGCCTGCACCATCGGCAGCGCTGCACGTAGCGCATTCATTGCCGGGAAGTTGCTGAAGGAGCCGAGGGCCAATCCGGTATTGGTGGCCAGGTTATTAAGCCCCTGATTGACCGAGCCGCCACGAGCGCTGGAGCCATAGTCCTGATACACCTGTCCGGGCGACATGGACATCGATTGCTGGCGCGGGCTGACCAGCTCGCGCAAGGTGGCATCCTCGATCTCGTTGCTCGAACGGCCAGTCAACCAACCTTTCAGCTGAGTCAGCAACGAGGGATCAACTTGCTCGATTAAGCGTTCGCGTAACCCGACACCGCTATCATTCCACCACTGCTTGCAGGTGGGGTAGCCCGCGCCATTCTCTAATCGAGGCAGAGAGACATCGCGATTTTCATCATACGGCCAACTGACTCGCGGTGTGCGTGAGCGATCGGTGTCGTAATAGCCGGGCGTGTCGAGAAAATAGCTGGAGCCGATCCAGGAGGCGTCGTGACTTTGCGCCTTGTCCAGCTGCGGGCGATTGGTAAACAATCTAGATCGGGAATAGCCGTAGCAGTCGCGGGTGAAGTCGGCGACTTCCTGCAGCAGTACCTGATTGTTGATGCGCGAACTGTCGATCTCCATACGCATCTGCCGGATATCCGGTGCACAGGGGATGGAGGCAGTAGCCGCGGCAGTCACCCCTTTGCTCAAGGCATGCACCAGAAACCACCAGATCGGTACATTAGCGGAGCGTTCGCCGATGGTATTGAAGGTGGTTCCCCAGGCTGTTTCTGCTGGCTTGGCCACACTCACGCCGCAGCGCTGGCTCGCCGCATCTTCGAACGCCATTGAGGCGAGGCTCAGCGGAAAGACCGGCGCGCAGCCGAACAAGACGACGATGTAGGCCAGCCACAGCCGGTTCTCGATCCTCGGCACCGAGAGCAGTCCCTTGTTGCCCTCATCCGCACCTTGCTGACGGGCAGACAACCATTCCTGCAAGATAATTGCACCAAAGGGCGCGGCGAATAGCCCTGTGTCGGACAGGACGCTCCAGAGGCCGTTGTTGATGATCCAGGCTAGGAGAGAGAGGTAAAACTCCAGGTAGCTGTTGGTGCTCATGAGCATGGTGGTGACCTCACAGTCGGGTGAGTTCGACACAGGTAAAGAGCACGAGCCCTAATGCCCCGATACGTTTCATGCGCCGTCGATCCTGTGGTCGATGTCGGTAGCGCCGAAGCAGATCCCACCAGAGCACAAAGAGGGCGGCGTAGAGCAGGGCGCGCCACCACTGCAGATAAGGCCGTGCGGATTCGAAAGCCTGCTGCCAGACCTCAAAGCTACCCAGCGCAGTGCGGCCGATCCAGGCGACCAGTGCGGCGGTCAGGATCATCAGTGCTGCAATCCCCAGACCTGAAAGCAGAGTGAATAGCGGTGAGCGTTTCATGACTCACTTGCGCCTGGCGTCAGCATCATTGAGTCGGCCCGGCTCAGGGTCGCCTTGCTCGACGGTGCGCGAAGCATCGGCACCACCGGCATGCCGATCGAGCACCAGGCTGGCAGTGTTGGTAGCGAGCATCTGCCGGACCTGCAGTTCGGTTTGTAGCAGGCGTATTTCGCGCTCCAAGGCGTCGATATTTTTCGTCAAGGCGGTCTGAGCCGGCTCGGCGGAAGCGATGTTCGGTTCGTGACTGCCCGCCAGCAGCGTACGCAATAGCAGCAGGGCCTTGTCGAGTACGCTAGACATGGCCGTTTCACTGGCCAGTCGTCGTGCTAGGAGTTCCTGGTCGGGATCGTCGCGCAGGGCTTCGATCACACCACGGGTCACCGGCAGCATCGGGCTGGAGGCTTTAGTCAGCTTGTCAGGGGTTGGTGGTAGAGCGCCCGACAGCAGCCCTTGCAGGGCCTTGAGATGTTCGCTGTAGGCCTCCTGGATCAGCGGCGTTAGCCCACTGCCAGCGGTAGCACGTAGGGTTTCGCAGGCGTCGCAGGTCGCGACTTCGCTCTCGCCCAACACCCGAACGGCCCATTCGGATTCCTCCTGGGGCGAGGTCCATGTCTGGCAAATAGCCCCACCCAGACAATCATTGCTACTGATCGAGGCGCTGTCATCCACCGAACGGTTATGCAGCAGGTTATAACCCGCGCGCACCACGTCGGCGGTCACCCGAATGGGCGTCTGCCCGCTGCCTCCAGCCTTGGAACCGCCGATCCAGGACACTCCATTGTTGCCGTTATGAGTCTCGGTGTTTTTCACCGCGGCCACTGCATCACCGCCGGTTTGCTCCAGATTGCCCTGCATCTCCTGGTTTTTGGCCAACGCGCCCCAACCGGCTTGGCCGACTTTGTCGGCCATCTTTTCGGCCATGGCCTGGCAGGTCAGCTTGGAGCGGTCGAAGTCGATACGCCCCTGCATCACCCCGTTACTGAGTAACTCATAGAGGCCGGGGTTGGCACGCTGGATGATCAACGCCGGCAGCGACATCACCGCTTGGGTCGCGTTCTGCACGATGCTGCCCATGATCTGCTGAAAACCTTCGGTGGCGCCGTTCAGCTGGTTTTGCAGGGTGTTGGTGAGGCTCATATTGCCGCACATCATGTTTGCTCGCCAGGCCCCGCCGACGCCGAGACCGCTGGGTCGGTAGAGCGAGCTGGGTGAGCCCACTGCCGAACCGCCGCCGATGGTGTACATCACCCGGTCGTCGAGCACTTCGCCCTGCGTGCCCAGACGGTAATTGTCCTCGGCAGCGTGGGCATGCGTGGCCATGGCGAGCAGTCCGTAGAGCAACAGACTCATTACACCCAACCTGGGCCGCGCGCGAGGCTGACTCATGAAGCACCGCCTTCGAAGTCGATGCTAAACAGAAATGTCTGCCCCTCGCGTTTGCAGCAGCTGTAGGGCCGCCACAGCGACCAGGCGTAGCCGCCATCCGCGCTCTGTACCGGATCGCTGGGGAAGATGGCACACGTGGACTGAACCTGAGGGAAGAGTAATTGCCATTTGTGGGTCGACGCGTCGTTTTCAACGATCGGGCCAGGCGGCCAGTAGCCGTCGCCTTTCGCGGGCGTGAGCGGTAAGTACACATGCGGCTGTCCGTTACGGGTAATCACATCGCCGGCCCGTTGTGTCATGACAGCGGCCGCCTTGAAGTCGTCGGGCTGTACCAGAAAGCCTTGCCGGGGATAAAGGTTCCCCCACATGTTTCCCGAAGCCTGCCGACCGATTTCACGGATCCCCGGCATGAGCGACTCGGGGTAAAGACTTTCCGGTATGCCATGGCGCCAGGCCAGCGAGTCCAGGGTGCTAAGGTAGTAGGGCATGAACGCAGTTGCACCGCTGGCGCAGGCATAGCCAGATTGAGAAGCCAATTGCGTGGCGGCCCAGCCACCGGGGTGGCCGATGCCATCGACGTTTTTGAAACGAGGCAGGTTGTCGCGGTGGGTGTTTGGGGTGATCAGGTTGCCGCCACCCTCCGCGCCGCTGATGGGAGCGGAGAGTGTAGCCATCTCGGTCCAGGGGTTGTTGCCGGTGGTGGCGTAGCTCGTGACCACCAGCTCAGGAATGAAATGACGAACCTTGGTCGAGGTCTTGATTGAGCAGCCGAAGGGCGTGCAGAGCAGCCAGAAACAAATGCCGACGACCCTGTAGGCGAGGCAGTTTGGCGAAAGCACGGAGGAGATGATGCTAGGGGTGTCCATCGCCATGCTTGGGCCACACGCCAGCAGGATACCCAGGGCCAAGGGCCGTAGCTTCGTAGGCGGGATTGACGAGCAGTCAACAGGCATGATCCAGGCACTCAATGTATGGCCTGGGCAGGTTCGGTTACGGACTGAAGACTGTCAGTGGAAATTATGAAGGCGGATCTATCGGATTTGTGAGACGTGAGACTATTATTTGACGTGAAGGACGCTTCGTAGGATGTCGGGTTCTACAAGTAGCTGATCTGTGGTGATTTCGAGAATATTGGCGAGCTTGCACAGGACCATCAGCGACGGATTGCCCGTGCATCGTTCGATTTGACTGACGTAGGTGCGATCGACCTCGGCCATGAGCGCCAGCTGCTCTTGGGTAAGGTTTTTCACGCGTCGCATCAAGCGGATGTTTTCCGCCAGTTGCAGACGCAGCTGTTCGTAGTCTTGAGTCATGCGCGCAAATTGCGCCTTGAGGGACTCTCAATCCACGGGATATAGTCTACATTGGTATTGATCTAGGCCATTTGATGCTGATGTCTGTTATCGAGCGTTCATTTTGTTTCGTTATGATTTCCAGATTGGGTCCAGCGTCTAACAATAAAATCAGCAATCTAGGGTGTGTATGGACGAAAACTACATTTCAATTCCCGCGGCGGATGGTTGCCCGAGTCTTCTGACACCTTGGGGCAGCGAGTTTGCCCCGATGATCGAACGTGGCGTGCAATGCGCCCAGGCTTGGCTTGATACGCCCGGCGAGATACCC
Organism: Pseudomonas tolaasii NCPPB 2192; assembly: GCF_002813445.1. Classification (NCBI taxonomy): domain Bacteria; kingdom Pseudomonadati; phylum Pseudomonadota; class Gammaproteobacteria; order Pseudomonadales; family Pseudomonadaceae; genus Pseudomonas; species Pseudomonas tolaasii. Next base: position 6,102,917 of record NZ_PHHD01000001.1, on the reverse strand, counting down.
CTGTGGTGGGAGCTGGCGCAAACCCGCAAGACGTTTCCTGTTGGCGACTGCCAGGATGCGTTTGAAGCCGGATTCCTGTTGAGGATTCAGCAGCGGCTTCAGAGCGTGTCACATTAAAAACTCTTGAAAGGTATGGTTCCAGACGCCATTCCTCTAGAATGGAGTCGACAGAACCAGCCTTTGCCCTGTTACCAACAGGTTCACGTAGCTAAGATTCTGATTAAGTGCAAATTCTGCACGCTCTGAGAACGTGGAGCGCGATATGAAAGCCAAACGAGTGTCGAGTGACGAAGTGTTGAGTGATGACCTGGTGAGCAGGCTGGAGAATAAGATCCCGGTCATGGCTGAAGGCGCCATCAATACCGCCTATATCAACGCGCTGGCTGCTGGCCGTAGCGTGATGGAAGTCGTGAACGGCATGCTTGTTGAAACGACTGCCGACGGTAAGCACAAGGTCATTCGGGTGGCTAAACCCAAGCACAAAGTGACGCAGGGTGGTGTCATCAAGGTGCGCCGCTGCTCATGATTGTCCCTCGCTTGAGGGTCTTTGCTGGACCCAACGGCTCCGGCAAGAGCACGATGAAAAGTGCCATCCCTTCCCACTTGATCGGCATATATATTAACCCGGATGAAATCGAGAAGGCTGCCAAAGAGAGCGGCCGTCTGGAGTTCAGTGATTTTCAACTGGAAGCTGAGAGTGATGAAATCCTCGGTTTCATTCGAGAGCATCGGCTGGTCAGGTCCGCCAGGCTCGATGAGGAGGCGGCCAAAATAGGCTTTAGCGGCAACGGCCTGAATTTTCAGGCGGTCGCGATGAACTCCTATTTTGCCTCCGTGCTCTCCGACTTCATTCGGAACAAGCTCCTCGAAGAGCAACTGTCTTTCACCTTCGAGACGGTGATGTCCAGCGAAGACAAAGTCGCTTTTATGCTCAAGGCGAGAGCGTCGGGGTACCGAACCTACCTCTACTTCGTGGCAACTGAAGACCCAGACATCAATATCAACAGGGTCAAGAACCGTGTTGCGGCAGGTGGACACCCAGTTCCCACCGAGAAAATTGTCCAGCGCTACGCCCGTTGCTTGAACCTGTTGCCTGCGGCTATTGCCGCTTCGAACCGGGCCTACATCTTCGATAACTCCGGTGCCGATCTGGTGCTGCTGGCCGAAGTTACGGATGGAACTGACCTTGAATTCAAGGTTGATGAGGTTCCTGACTGGTTCATGGATGCCTACGTTGAAAAGGTGTCCAATGGCTAGCTGCTGGATAGGCTAGAGCGGTGTGCTACTGCTCCCTTAGATCGGCTCTATTCCTCGCGCGCTATCGATCCGTTCGGCTACCCGGTAAGCCGCTTCCAGCTCTGAGCAGCCGTGCTCCTGCATCAGAGTCCAACGCTCGGCTTTTTCCTCGGGCTCCGTCATAGCCAGAGCGAGATAAAGGCTAGGCGGTACGGCCCGAAACAGCGTTTCGAGCTTCTTTGACAGCACGACCCCCTCAGTGTATTTCCCTGGCTCCTTACTGGCGGAGAGCAACAAGGCTTTCTGCGCCGGCGTGAGTTTCTTGAAGCGCGCGATCTCTTCGATTTCCGCGGGCGGCATGTTCAAACAAATCCACCATTCGATCATGTTGAGCATGGTCTGCGCGGCCGTGGGGAAGTCGGCAAGGTTCTGTGTGGCGAGCCAGAACCACGCGCCGAGCTTGCGCCACATCTTCGTGCCCTTGACCACGAATGGCGCCAGCAGCGGGTTCTTGGTGATGATATGGCCCTCGTCGGTGACCATGATGATCGGTCGGCCCAGGTACTGGTCGCGCTCGGCAAGGTTGTTCACGGTGTTCATCAGGCTGATGTAGCTAATGGACATCTGTGCTTCGTAGCCTTCACGAGCATAGGTGGCCAGGTCGACGATGGTCACATCGCTCTCGGCCCAAGGCATGCCTTCGCGATCGAACAGTTCCCCTTCGAAACCCTGGCAAAACAGGTCGATGGACTCGCCCATCTCCTGGGCGCGTTCGCGACGTTTTTCCGGCAGGTGCGGGTCGGCGGCGACGCGCAGCAAAGCGTTGCGCACGTCGCGGGTCAGCACCTGGCGGTTCGCTGCGACACAGGTCTGCGCCGCATCGAGAATGCACTCGCGAATCAAGCTGCGATCGGCTCGACTCAGGCGCGCCTCTTCCTTGGCCTCGCCGCCGGTGATCATCAGGCGGGCGGTGATTTCCAGTTCGCCAAGAACATCGCGCTGGTCTTCGCGATTGGTTACCACCTCGTCGTCCAGCTCATCGATCGACAGACTCGCCACCTGATCCGGCTGCTCGACCAGCCGCCCGGCATCGGCGAACGGCGCGAGACTGACCGAGGCGCCAGGTTTCAATTGGACCTTGTTGACCGACAGACCCAATGTCGCGAAGTAGTCGCCCTGCAAGCCGAATGAGTTACCGGCCTCGACGATAAACAGGCGAGGGCGGTACACCGCCATGACCTGCATCAGCAGGGTGACCAGGGTGGCCGACTTGCCGGCGCCGGTGGGGCCGAACAGTAGCAGATGGCCGTTCATGGCCCGGTCCAGGCGCGACAACGGATCAAAGCTCAGTGGCGAACCGCCGCGGTTGAACAGGGTGATACCCGGATGGCCGGTGCCGGTGCTGCGGCCCCAGATGGGGGCCAGGTTCGCCAGGTGCTGGGCGAACATCAGGCGCGTGTACCAGTTGCGCGTGTCGCGGGCCGGGTTGTACGCCATCGGTAACCAACGTAGGTAACTGTTGCAGGCGGCGACTTCATCGCCTTCGCGTACCGGTTGTAGCCCCGCACTCAGCAGTGCGCTGGCCAGGTTGACCGAGCGCTGGTGCAGTTGCTGTTGATCCTGACCGCGCACGTAGAACGCCAGGGTTCCTCGGTACAGCTTGTGCTGGCGACCGATGATCGCGCGAGCCTCTTCGACATCTTGGCGGGTCTGGGTCGAGGCCAGGTTTTCCCCGATGGCTTTGCGCGCCAGGCGGTTCAACTGGTCCTCGAGCACATCTTGCGGTTTGACCACCAGGGTCAGACTCATCACCGTACCTTCGGGTAACTGGTCGAACAGCGCATTCAGCGCGTCACCCTTGCGGGTTTCGCCGGTAAGTTGACCAATCAAGGGTGCCCGCCGCAGTTTGTCCACCACCATGACCTGATGGGGCTGATCGTCGAAAAACCAGAGTCCGCGTTGGACGTCTGAACGAGGTAAGTTGAAGAATAGGCGCTCGGCGAAATCGTGGTCGAAGGGCAGTTCCAGCGACTCGCCGTCGTTCGACTCCGGATAGGCCACGCGGCGGTAGAACTCCTCGGGCGCTTCCTCGGTGAGCCTGGGTGCCGGATTGAACCAGGGCAATAACCAGGCATACAGACCTCGGCCATCGACTCGCGTCGATTGCACGCCGCACGCCTGCAACGAAGCACCGATACGTTCGCAAGCCTGTTGTAGGGATTGCTCCGGAGTGAGCCCCGTTTCCTCAGCGTCAGACTCGAGCCAGCGATAGACCACCAGGCGCACCCGGCGGTTATTGCCACGCCAGGGCAGGCGTGTCATCACCTTATCTTCAAACAGACCGCCGGGCTTGGCGATGGCCTTAAGGTGACGGCGGCAGAGTTCGAGAAATGCCTCGGTAAAGACCGTGCCTCGCGCGCTGTCCTGAATATACTCGGTGAGCCGGGTCAGGTAGGGGGTGAAGTCGTTGTCGTCCTGGCAGAAAAACTGCGCCACCCAAGGCGCTTGATCCAGCTCATCGAAACTGTCCTGCAGGGCATCCTCTAGGGCATCGCGGGCCGCCATCAGACAATCGGGTTCGCGCCCTTCAGTGCCGAGGGGCAGCAACTCGAACACCGCACCCACCGAGCGATTGTCATCCAGTAGAAAACACTGTTCGGTTTCGAGGTATTCCACCCAAGGCAGGTGATCGGTGAAGCTAGGATTGTGCGCATACAGTGCAGCTTCATCGGTCAAGGTGGCGCGAGGTCGCAATGGGTGGCGCCAGGCTTTCCACGCAGATGTGCGTTTGCCCGATTCGCCGGTACGCACTACAAGTCTTCCTGACGTTCACCCGGTAATGCGTATTGCACCCGCTGGTAGAACGGAAAAACAGTCGAGTAACCCGGCACCGGTGCCTGCTCGGTACCACTCAAATGCGGATACACGTACAGCACTAGATCGGGATTGGGCAAGCGAGGGAACAAATTGCGGATCTCGTTCGCCGCTGTGCGCGTGTACGCTTCTTGGAGAGCAACGGAGAAATCTGCCGGGGCCAGCGGGCGGCGTAACTGCTGCCGAGCTTCCAGCAGTTGCAGCTGAGTGCCTTGCGAACCGTCACCGTTCCAGATGTCCAGCATGGTTTGCTCGCCATGGGGCAGCAGCGTCTCCTTGTCGGTGGAACACCCCGCCAGGACCCAGCAGAACACGCTAATCCAGGTCAGGCAGGGAAGTACGGTCTTTTTCATGGCGAACGCTCCGGCCCTTGGGCTCGTAGTCGATGGTGATCTCATGGTCGAGGTGCAGTGCGACTTGGGCGGCCGGTGGCACGTACACGGCAGCAAAGGCCTCGCCATACAGTTTGTTGACCCACTCGCGGATGTCGCTGACCCCGCCGCTGAGAATTGAATTCAGCGCGCTATTGCCACTGCTGCTGGTGACCCCGAGCGTACTGCCGCCCGAACTGATCACGCTGCTGTTGCTCTGCTCATCTCCGAGCAAGGCGGCGACACCCGCGCCGGCCGCGGTGATCAAACTCTGGCTGCCGAGATATTGTTGGGCGTTCGAGCGGCGCTCGCCGGCAATGCACGGAATACCGTACGGATCGGACAGGTAACCGAGTCCGCCACGGATTTTGTCGGTACTCGAACTCTGGGTGGTGGAGGCATTGCGGCTGGCTACCGCCTTCGGCTGAGGCACCGTGCGGATGGTGCCATCGGTGAACACAAAGGTGATCGACTCGACCTGTCCGCGTACGCAAGACAACGTCCAGTCACCGGACGCCGTGCCGCTCATTACGGCACCCGCGACGTCCGGCAGGTCGATGCCGTTGGCGGTCAGGTTCTCCGGACCGACCAGTACCTTGAAGGGATAGGGATCATTCACGGTGCCGTCCACCGGGACTCGGCCGATCAGCGCGGTCATGGCGACCGAACCCATCAATGTCGCGTTTTCGGGAATGGTGTAGACCGGCTTCGCGCCTTCGGTACGATCAACGGATCGCGTCAGGTCGCGCTCACCCTTGGTGACAACACGTAGCTGTTTCTGGCTGCGATCAATCGCGTTATCGTTTGAGCCTTCCAGCGAGTTGAACGCGGTAGGCAGACTCATTGCGGAGGAAGTCTTGGTTTTGCCTCGGGCGTCGGTGGCCGGAGTATCCGAGGGTTCAATCCACTGCAGCGCATCAACAGCAGGATGCTGCCCGTCGAACTGAGCCCCATCACCCGGCTCAAGCCCCAGTCCGATCGGCATGTCCTTGGCTTTGCCGGACAGCCCCGACAGCTGTTCCTGCAATTGCGTCAGTAGACCGCGAGCCTGACGACTGTCTTGTTCTGCTTTGAGTCGGACCTCATTGGCTTGTCGACGGCCTTCGTCGACCTGCTGGGTCACGCTGCCCAGAGCCGTCTGGATACGCGAATCGACACTGTTTTCCCGTTCGCGCAGGCGGTTGTTTTCCGTCTGCAGTGAATCGTTGTGTTTCTTCAACCCGAGCATGTCGCTGCGCATGGCCTTCACTTGGCCGACCAGGGTGGCGACGGTGTCGCGTGGGGTATCGCCAGCAATGCCGAGCGACTTGGCTTGCTCGGCGGATAGCTGAAGGTTGCCCTGATCTACCGTGCTTTTTGAAGAGGGAGCGTTACTACCCGCGACCCAGGTTTTCAAAATGATCAACACCACGGCCAGTAGCGCAGCCGGTACCAGCCATTTGAGCAAGGCGTTAGCTTTCATCGTCAGCCCCTCGCGCAACGGGCGGGAGCAGCACGGCGTGTTCGAGGCCGGCTCCGCGGGTGATGAGGTAGGCAACCGTGGTGTCTTCAGCACTGCCGAGCGGCCCGAGGAAAGCATGCTGGAAGGTCGCGGCGAACAGCGTGGCCTGAAGCCGACGCGGATCGAGTTGCACCGTCGCTGGACCACGATTGCGCAACTTCACCGCCGTCACCCAGAAATCACCGAGTCGCCAGGCGGCGATGGGCGTGCTGGACACGTTTTCGGTCGGCAGCAGGGTCGGCAGTTCGGTGCGCAGCTTGAGCGGGAGGCGGCGGACGCCGGGCAAGGGTTCTACGGTGCGCAGCGGCGCGTACAGGCTTTGCGCGGCATAGCGCGTCAACGCGACCGGGATCGGCGTGCGTTCTGGAACAGGCACGGTGTTAGATTCAGCCTCGGTAGCCTGCATCGGAGCATTCTTGAGAATACGCACGGGCTCCAGCGGTTGATCGCCAGGCGTGGCCGCGATATCCAGCAGGATGATCTCGCCCGTCGTGATTGATTGCAGTTGCAGGCGGGTCGGTGCGATAGCTTCCGACGCGCGCAGGTACAGTGTGCCGCCAGTTGATTGCACGCGCAGCTTGCCCGTCAGGGTTGAGGGCACGCCGACTCGAACAGCCTCATCGATAAAAACCACCCGCTCCTGATTGATCACCAGTGGGACCGCGAGGGGGAGGCGTTCCCAATGCATCAGCTCGATGGCCTGCGCCGCAACTCCCCATAGCATCAGTACGACGGTCAGTCCCAGGGTAGACATCCGCTTCATGGTTCACCTCCCGGCAGGGCGATTTTTTGCGGCGTGCCCTGATAACAATCCAGTGCCAGCCCCCACTTATTGCGTTCGGGGTCCAGGTCGAAACGCACCACGCGTAATGGATAACGCACCACCACCCGTTTCACCGGCTCCGCTGCGTAATACTCATCGGCATTGAGGTCGAGCTTGACCAGCCAGCTGTCGCGGTCGAGTTGCTTGACCCTGAGTTCCGGATCCTCGCTGTAGCCTCGGCCCAGGATTTCGTAGACGCCACGCACCCGCTGGCGCAGTTCGCCGGCAGCCTTGCGGTACTCGTAGTCGCCATCGAGAAAGGCCTTGCAGGCGGGTGTCAGGTAGGACTGCAAGCCATAGATGGCGTGGCGATAGTCCTGCTCGCCGTCTGAGGGCCAGCGGTTGAGTTGGCCAAAGATGTACAGGGCAAAGGCATAGACATTCTCTGAGGGAATATCCCACCACTTGCGTGTGCTGCCCGAGCGCAGATCCGGGGGGACATGCACGGTCAAATCGGTCGGTGCCGAGCGCCAGCCATACCAGAGTCCGGCACAGACCAGGGCAAGGACCATTACCGCCAGACGCAGGCTGAAGATATGCGCCTGTTGGGCATCCACCTTGTTTCGAAATCGGCTCATGACTGCCACCGAGACAGGGCAGGGCGCAGTCGGCGGGAACGACGAACCGTCCAGGCACCGGAGTGAAGGATCAAACTCCCGCGGCTCAGACGCCAACGGCTGGCGAGTACCCATTCGAGCTTGCGATACAACCAGGTCTCGGGGCGGGCCCGTTTGGCCCGACGCAAAAGCGTGCCGCCGGCAAATAACACCAGCGCCATGCCTGCGATCATGCCGGTTGGCGCCACAGCAATGGAGGCGGTGGCGATCGCCAGCGGAATGCCCAGCAGCAGACCAATGACCGCACCGCCACCGAGCGCCACCCACATCTCGTCGTTGGTCAAACCGCGCAGCACGGCGGGATCACGATTGAGTCGCTCAGGCAGAAAGACCAAGGTGCCGTCGACGAGGTGTTCGATAGTGTCGTTCATGTCGACCTCAAAGAATCGCGGCTGCCTTGGTCAGGAACCAGATGATGATCACCACCAGTAGGGCGCCGATACCAACCACGGCACCGAGGTCTTTCCAAGTCTTGCGCTGATTTTGCACGTCGGCATACACCGTCAGCGAGTGCCAAGCCACGCCAAGAAACGCAAGCAAGGCGATCAGCAGGCCGAGCAGGATGCCGCCGTCGTAGGCGTAGTTTTTGATCGTATCGATCAAGCCGGATCCTTCACCACGTGAAGGAGCTTCCATGGTGGGAAGCTCGGCAAAAGCCAAACTTGGACCGAGCACCAGCAGCAGACCGATCAAGCGCTGGCTGGCACCATCGCGCAGGTTGTTTTTCAGAGGGGCAAGGCACTTGAGCATGACGGCGATCTCCGGTGTTAGGACAGGGTGAAGAACATCAAAACCAGTAAGGTGAGCAGTACGCGTGCGGCACTGCCGCCCAAGGCGCCGAAGCGCACACTGCCGGCGGCCCAGCCCCGGTAAGCGGTCCATATCACCCAGGCGCACCAGAGCAACGCCAGGACGAGAATCAGCGAGATCCAGAGCGTCGAACTGCTCTGTGCCGAGAAGCCGGAGGCGTTTTGGAACGCTGAGCTTTGGGCGTCGGTCATGCTCATGGCGCCGACTCCACAGACAATGTGTCGAGACGGTATTCACCGACCAGCTCAGCGGGATCGCGGGGTTGAGCACGGGAAGGGGAGAGATAGCCCTGCACACCAAAACGGACGCGCTGTATGTCTCGAACGAACTGGGGATAGTCGAAGCGATAGCGTTCGTCCGGTTCGGCCGTGCTGGCTGCCTCAGCTTGCGTTGTTAGGCGCTCGAGAATGGCGAGTTGATGCAGAATAAGACTGAACTGATCCTGCTCATGCGCAGATGCGGCGTAGCCGCCGCTATGGAACGTCATCAATATGAACAGCGAGCAGATTCGGAAAAATGTAGTTGGCATGTGGATGGCCCATTTGAAGATGGGGCCAGCATTCAACTAATGTCCAAGGCTCAGCAGTAAGAAACACGAAACACGCTGCGTCATTTTATTTCGGCACAGTCTCTGATCAGTAGCGAGTTCGGAAACCGTATCGAGCGCTATAAAACGCGGAAAATGACGCGATTGGACCGCAAGTTCGGCCTCGGTTACTCATGAAAAACGATCAGTAGCCGTTAACGTTTGACTCTACTAACACCATCGTTAGGAGGGCGCAGATAAGCGCGGACGAAATCAGTTAACGAAAAGTGAGTGCAAAGAGTGAACATCCAACAAGCAATTCGGCGGTACCGTATTCGACAGGCCGTGGGTTTCTCCTTGATAGTTTTCGGTGCGCTATTTTATTTGGTTTCATCGTTGATTTTTTTGCACCGTCAAGCAGAGATTCTCGCTGGCACAAAGATTTTTGGGCATCTGGGAGGGGTTGTGCAAAATTTAGTAGCCGACATTTATCAGGCCACATCACCCTACATCGGTTTTGTGTGGCAGCACGCGCCGACCCTCAGCCAGGAAAACCCGCTCAGCTATGGAAATTTGCTGTTTTTCGGTTTGCTGGGTGTGATGATTATTGGAAAGCAAATTCTCCTTTCCGCGAGCCAACTCAAGAGGCGTGTTCAGGTTCAACTCGAACGTCTTGAGGAGGCTCAGTGGCGCAATTCGATGCAAAATGGCGTAGCGACCCAAGTCAACGCGAATCAGGTCGGACAGATAAATTTCTATCAGCAATCTATGCCGCCGTCCTCTAGCGGTGATTGGTGGCAGCGGCCGTTGGGTATTGTTGGTTTGTCTATCATTGGCGGCTACATCGTCGCGGTGTTGGCCAAACTCACCGGAATGGTCTAACACGCCAGCAATACGTTTATCAGATGTATTTTTTAAACGTCGCCGCGGTGATAGCTGTCGTTATTCCGAGCGTCACCGCGCACGGCAAAAATACGGCTATAGGATTGAGCGAGAAGGGTAGAGAGAGATAAATGATCCACGGCACGATCAGCAATGGCATCACTGCCCGCTTGGCGCGGTGATAGACAAAACTGCTCTCTCGCCCGGCTCCAAATTTTCGCAGGTCACGGTGCATCAGGCCGTCGATAAAACCGGTGAACATCGCCAGCAGAAACAAGGGTGTGGCCAGGGCCAGAATGGTCAGGCGCACCACGAAGGTGAAGCTGACGTACACCGCTGCCAGCACAAAGTCCTCGATGCTCACGTAGAGCTGATTGATCCCGCTCCATAAGCCGTTGCCCTGGCTCGAGACTCGAGCCTGCTGGGCAAAATCCGTAAAACCGGTCTTGACCAGTAACCACTGCTTGAGGAAATCCAACCACTGGACAATCGTCTGTCCAGGCTGTTGGATAATCAGTGAGGATGTGAAGTGCTCACTGAACCAGCCCAGTTCGCTGCTCATCATCGCCTGACTGTGTCGCCAGCCTTGATCGCCCCAGAACAGCAGCAGACCGGCCCACTCGATTAGAATCGAGAGCAGCAACGAGGCGATCAACAAACCGATAATGCGCAGGACCAGGCTAATCGCCGAGACGATCAGCCCTGGGCTCTGGTTGGGTTGCGGTGGAGGGCGCTGAGATGAAGTCATCCTCCTTGAATCCACGAGATGCACTGTAGGGCCGACGGCGTCATAGGGCTTCCTTAGCAGGAACACTTGCATCCAGCGCTGAAGGAGTGCTTGGAGGCGTAACCCGATCTGGATCGAAGTCTAGCGTCGGACCGCCGCCACTTGCACTCCACCAGTGCCCCGCCTGTTCGTTGTAGCTGACGCGCATCCGCTGAGTGAGCTCTTGAAGATCCTTGGGCATGGCATCGTCTGGCGAAGGTTTGGGCAGAGGCATGCGGACTTTCCAGAGCTGACCGCCCACCTGGAACGAGAACATTTGCCCCTTGGGTAAGCTGACGATATGGGCCGGTTCGATCAGTGGCACGCTGGTGCTGCTGACCCGGTCTTGGGAGGACGAGGTGAAATCCGTGTTGGCCTCCGGATCGGAGGTGTCGGTGGCCCCCGAGACCAGGGTCTTGGTCAGCACGTTGATCTTGGGCAACTGTTGGGTGAGCAGCTCAGCGGTGGCGGTTTCGCGCACGCGGAGCATCTGCAGCGTGTTGAAGTTGCCGATGACCTGGCCGGCTTTGGCGCGGTTGCCGATACGCGCTTCGATATCGCTGAGGGTTTGGGTGTACGCCGTCACTTGGATACCCGCGCCGCCGCCCTTGTTGATCAGCGGAATGAATTCATCGCCCATCAACTCGTTGAACTCATCGGCGTGCAGGTTGATCGGTAGCTTGTCACTGCTGCTGCCTGATGCGGGCAGGCCATGATCGATGCCGTGTTTGTAGATATGCCCGGCCACTGAGACCAGATCGGCAAACATGGAGTTGCCCACGGCGGCGGCCACCTCGGCGTCGGTCAACGCATCGAGGCCGACGTAGACGATGCCGCGTTTTCGGATGATCTGCATCCAGTCGAAGATCGGCCGCGGGTCATCTAAATCGGTGTAGTTGGGGGCCAGTAACTGGGCGGTCTTGCCGGTGGTGAGTTTTTCCAGCAGCGGTAGTAGCGAGGCAACAATCTTGTCGAAGTAAGTACGGTCGTAGCGCACTGCCGAACGCAGCCCGTCCATTACCGGATCAAATACCCGTTTGGCCGCCAGGTACTGCTCGATGGCCACCACGCGCTTATCGCGTCCCACCATATGCCGGGGAATGTTTTTCTCGGTGAGCTTGCCTTCGAGCTGGACGATCACTTCCCACGCCTTCGGGTCGGTCTTGGCGAAAAACTGCTGGGCGTACTCGATGAACAGGGCGTCGATGTTGACCACATGTCGCTGGATCTGCAGGTAGTCTGGACGCCGGCCCAACTCGATCAGAGCGCGGGCGATGATGTTGACGAAACGCCAGGCGAACTCACGAAAGGCCGCAGAGTTGCCTTCACCGCTGAGCTGCCCGGCGATGCGCGACGCCACTTCCGAAATTCGCCCGAAACGTCCTACGGCGTTGTAACGCGCGGAGATCTCTGGCCAGCCTAGATGGAAAACATAGAATTCCTTCTCCCGACCGGCGCGCTTGGCTTCGACATACATCCGTTTGAGCAAGTCGGCATCGCCCTTCGGATCGAAGACAATCACTACCTCATGTTCAACACGGTGAATGTCCTGAGTGATGTACACCTCGGCAAGTCGCGTCTTGCCGACACGAGTAGTGCCGAGCACCAGGGTGTGTCCGACCCGTTCGCCCAGTGGCAGACTGACCTCCGTTTCATTGGGCTCGACCCCATGCAACAGCGGCGAGCCACCTACCGAGGGCAAAGGGCGCAACGGATTGAAGGCACTGTCCCAGGCGGTGACACGGGCCAATGTCGAGAGCGGAAACGGTGCATGCTCCAGGCGCCGTTCGAGTCCTCGGGCCAGGCGGTAGGTGGTCGGTTGCTCGACATAGTGGGCGACTGCCGGATCCTGGGCCTCGACCAAGCGCTGGGTGTGCAGGCGGGTCCAGCGAAAGCCGGGACCCATGAATAGACGTTTGCGGCTGACCGGAATCTGTCGGCTGGTCAGTTCGTAGCGGGGTAGGCGACGGATATTGCGCCGATAGCGTAGCACCTCCCAGGCTTGTCGCAGGCGGATGAGGCCGAATAGGGCGTAGGCCAGCGCTGCAACCAGACCGATCTCGGGTGATAGGGCCACGGCCCAGGGCGAATACACGCACAGCACCGCGGCGGCGATGCAGATCGCTACGGTGTACAGCTCCACCGCTGGCCGGAGCTTGGATTCCATTGCATGTTCGGTCATGACCGGGCTCACTGTTCCAGTGAGGTGGCAGTGATCAAGACGGGGTAGTGCTCAATCTGCAAGCGGGTGGCGATGTCGTTGCCGTTGACTGGCAGTATAGTGATGCCCGGAGCGGCTGCTCGAATCCGGGCCAGGGCTTCAGTATTAGCCACTTCGACGGCGAGGCCAGCCGCGCCTATTTTCTGCAATCCAGCCGCGCGTTGATGCAACCAAGCCAGTGACTGGTTATCCTCACCGACCAGGAAAAATGGCCGTAAGCCCGGCATGTTCAGGGCACGAGACGTGATCTGGCCTGGGGTCAAGAGAGAGCTGCGGACGGGCAGTGTCCAGGCTTCATCAGCAAACGTGGATAGGTCTGTATGTATGGCCCGATCGGACTGGATCTGGTTGTTTATGGGCGGCCTGGCGACCTGAAAATGGAGGCGGGTGAAGTCGCTAGGCTGATCCCCGGCTACGGTCAACTCCGGCTGGGCGAACGGTGCCAAGAGTAGGATGAAATAGCCGGTAAGGGATATTCGCTTCATGGTGGTGTGCCCTGTTCGAAGGAAACCAGCAGTCGTTCGAGTTGTCGGGAAAAGCCTACGCGGTAACGCGCAGCCGGCGCGCCGCCTGCCGGGCGGTGATAGCGTCCGGCTGCTGATACCCAATCGCCGGTGGCGGCGTGATGCTCTTGTAACAGCGCGGCGGTCACGGCGAGATTTCGGTAGGGATCCAGGGCTTCACAGGGGCTCGAAAAACGTTGGCCGTGGTAACCCAGGTTGGTTTGCCCGAGTCCGGCGTCGACCCGCTTCGCGTCATGTCGGGCGAGCGCCTGAAGCAAGGCGTGACAGGCGGCTTGGCGACTGGCGAAGCGGTAAGGTGTTCCGGCGATGTTAAGGGTCCAAGGCCAGGGTCGCAGTCGACCACGGACGCGAATACCACTCTCTTGCAGGGCAATGGCGAACAGCACCGTAGAAGGGATGTCGGCGCCACGCGCCGCCAATTGGTAGGCTGGAGGTGGAAGCTCCTCGGCCTGTGCCGCTAGCATCAGCGCAATACCACTCAGTCGAGGCGTTGCCATTGTCCATTCACCTGTTGAAATGTGGCAGGTAATGACCCCAAGGCACCCAGGCTGAACCAGCGACCACGGTCGTGGTTCAGGGTGATTTGGCGGCGTTGAACCTTGGTCGGATCAATGCCGGCTTGCCGAGCCCAGCGACGGACGCGTTCATCCTCGCCTTGGCTGCCCACCAGGTAGATATCGAACGCCGTGTCACTGCTTTGCAGACGCTGCGCTTCGGCGGTGCATGCTGGGCAGTGATCCTCGACAAACAAGGCTTGGCGGGGCGCGGCCGCTGAGCCGATGGGGGACGGGGATGCCATGCCCTGGATCGGCAGCAGCCCGGGGAACAGCTTGGCCCAGGCCGCGGTGTAAGCGTTTTGGTAGGCCAACTCGCGTTCGGCGCGTTTGGCTTCGAGCGCTACCTGTAGTTCGGCATAGCGATGGCGCTCTTGGTCGGTCTCGGCTTCGACTCCGAGTGTGGTCAACGGATCGAGGTTCGGGCTCCAGAAACCGCGTGGGCCGGCTTGGATCTGTTCGAAGCGCGTCCACTCCTGCTCGGTCAGCCCCCAGCTCGCAGCCTGTTCAGAGTGAGAGCGCCGCAGCGGAGCGGACTGCGTGTCCTGAATCCGTGACTGTGTCGTGACGGGGTTACCCACCGCAGCACCGGTGATCAGTAGCGAAACCAGACAGACGATGGCGGGCAGTTTCGTTCTGTTCATGATTGCTTCTCAAGGGAGGTGCACGGTCTGGTCTGGCTGAGCGGCCACCGCGAAGATGGCAGCGTTCGGCTCCAGTACTTTTAGGTGCCAGGCGCCGAATTCCTCGCCGCTATGCAGCAGTCGAACCTCTGTGAGAGAGCGGCTGTCATGAGGTGCGATCGCCAGAAAGTGCTCTCCACCGCGGGACTCGACCCCCAACACTGAGAACGGTGGCGAGAGCGGGATGGGCTTGGGGTGAGCGGTCTTTTTCGGCTGGGTCGTGGAAGAGGTCGGTGGTGGGAGTGAAGGCTTGGTCTTGAGGTTCAGGAGCTGCTGCTCGACGTGCTCAAAGCGTGCACGTAGCGCGGTCATGTCTGCCGCGGTGGCACGGGCTGCCAGACCATCGTGCAGTTCCTGTATTTCTTGCGCCCACTGATCCAGCATCGGATCGAGGGTATTGGCCTGTAGCTCACCGGTATCGACCATTTGCTTCAGGTCTATCAGTGCGTACTGCAGTTTTTCCTGTGTGTCCTTGAGAGCGCTTGAATCTCGTTGCAGGATGTCCAGGGTTTGTTGGTATTGCGTATCCGTGCTCTGTAGCTCGGCCAAGCGCTGATACTGGTTATACAAACCACTGCTCAGGCCGGCGACCGCCAGGCAAAGCAATCCAATGATGAGGGTTTGAAACGTTGAGGCTTTCATGGACGCGCCTCCCATTGATGGGGCGAGACTGGCGTGATCGGCGTGACGCTGGCATTAGTTTTTTGCTGTTCGAAGCAAACCGAACGGCTGACTTCATCGGTCGTGAGTTGCCAAGCGGGGCCAGCCAACACTTGTAGCGCGCGGCGCAACGGGATTGGACCGAGCTGGTAATGGGCCGCTGGCAGGGGCCGGGTAAACAGCACCTCCACCGACGGGGAAACTGGACAGAGCGAATAACCCGAGCGCAGCAGCACGTAGTGCATCGCCTCCTCTACCGATGGATTTAGGTTGGACGGGATACTCACGTCAATGATTTGAGCGAGAAGATCGCGTTGTTCCGTGGTGGGTTCGGTGCTGACCAGCGTATAGCGGCCATAACGAAGCTCTGCCGGATGGCTTCCTACAGCTGTGGCCGACGAGAGCTGGGCCTGATTGAAGCCACTGTCGATCTCTGAATGGGTCGGTAATGGGGTAGGGATTTGCGCAGTGCAGGCGCTCAACAAACCCAGCAGGCACACAGGCGTGAAAAAACGCTCCATGGAAAAAACCTCATGTCAGATTCAGTGCAGAACCTGACATGAGGTGAAGGAGCGATTCAGTGAGAAAGTTGATTCAAGGCGGTTCGTGTTAACGCTGAACACGTTGCTATTCGTCAAAAATGGCGAGCCCATCCAAAACGGCAGCGTCGGGGTCGAAAATCAACAATCGCACATCCGCCAATGCCGCCAGGTACAGTGTGTTGACCAAGGCTTCCGGCGTGCCGGCGTCGAGCTGCTCTTGTCTCAGGCTGGAGTATGGCTGGCTCTCAATGTTCAGCAGGTTGTCGTCCGTCCATGGCGTGCCGATCAGTTTGCAACCGATGCCACAGCAATCCGGCAAGTTGAACAGCTCGAACAAGAGGCCGGTTTGCCACAGGGCGGAGTGACCGACCCACGCCTCCAGGCACAGCATCGCTTCGTCGGGAAGGTGCGCGGTACTGATCTCCCAGGCTCGACTGTAGTGTCCCGTTTCGAAGCTCAAGCGATGGACCATGACTTGGGCTTCTTCCAGGGAGTACAAATCGCCGACGTGATGCCGCTCGTTGAACATTTCGCCCATCACGGCGTAGATCACTTGGCGCACCAACCCGGTAGACGGGCAGCGTTCCTCCAAGTCCTTCGGAATGGATTGGCCTTCGCTGATCAAGACGAAATCGTCATTGAACAGGCAGGGGAACAGTTGCAACTCTTCGTCGGGCAGCTGCGCCTGTGTGTCGTGTACGGGGCGAAAGCAGGGAGGGCAGTCGTTTTCATCGGTGATCAGTAGCAGCCGTGCGATATGCAGGTTGTCGTAGCCGCGAACAAATGGGTTTGAGGCCGTCAGCAGGGTTGAGGTTTGGTGTGCGGGGTGCATGAGGGTTCTCGAGAGTGAAAATGAACAAGGCGCCCGAAGACGCCTGTGAGGATTACAGCCAGCCATGTTCGGCAAGGGAGAGCGGACGGCCTTCACCGACGATGAAGTGGTCCAAAACGCGCACCTCGATCATGGCCAAGGCCTCCTTCAACCGTGCGGTCAAGAGGCGATCCGCCTGACTGGGTTCCGTACAACCTGAAGGGTGGTTGTGGACCAAAATGACAGCGCCGGCGTTATGAGCCATGGATCTCTTCATGACCTGTCGGGGGTAAACGCTGGCGCCGTCAATGCTGCCGTGAAAGAGGATCTCGAACGCCAGCACCCGGTGCTGGGCGTCGAGAAACATCACACCGAAGACCTCATGCTCCTGTTGCACAAGGTGCAGTTTTAAGTACGAGGCCACGGCGTCAGGTGAGGTCAGGGTAGGGCCGCGGGTGAACAGCCGACGATCCAGAATATGCAACGCTTCGTCGATCATCTGGTTTTCTTGGACGATACGATCAGCCTCGACATCCGAGGTTTCAATCAGTGTGAGTTGGGTGCTCATGGTGGTACCTCCGAAGGGAACAATCAGGGGTACACGCCCGAGGGGAGTGGAGTCCCCAGGTGGATATAGCGTGGCGGGTGTTAGTCGCTGGCGCGCTGTTTACAGCTGAGTGAATTGATGGCGCTGACCGTGCAGGGGTGAACCACAGCCGTCGCAGGGCAATGGGGAAAAGGCTCTTATCCCCCAGCCGGCTTCGGGATCGAAGTCGGCACTGATGGGCATTAATCGAACCAGTCCACGATGGATATTGGCGATGCGATCCTCGATCTCATCCGTCGTGTAGTAGAGCGATAACGCGCTGTAGTCCTCGTAAGCCGCAGCGAATAGGCAGTCGTCGCAAAGCCAGAAGGATTCCATGTCGGTTCTCCTATGCTGATTGAAGAAAAGGCGCTCGAGAGAGCGCCTTGATGTGGAACATCGTGGACTGTTCAGGCGGACTGAACAGTGCGGGTGGCATCACGGCGGGCCGTGCGGGGAGTGGGTGGAGATTCAGGTTCGACCTGAGCCTCTGTTGGTTCGTCGGTCCCGTCAGCTTCGGCATCAGCCGATGGTGGGGATGGTTCACTGGTGGGCGCTTGCTCAGCAGGTGCTGTTGCTTCCTGCCTGGCGGGCGCTTTGTATTCGAACATCCCGTTGACCTTGATCCAATCGATGAACAGCAAACGACCTTTCAGGCTGGCACCGGGTTGACCTTGTTTATCGCCTTTCTCGTAGAGAAACGGATCGATCCACAGGTCGCCGATACGGAACGACAGCAAGACCTTTTTCTCGGCTTTGACGGCGTCCATATAGAGACGAATCAAGCGTTCAGCTTCACCCCCAGCGACTTTGCAGTCGAAACGGGTGTACTCCACCGCATCGCTGGCACCGTGCAGTGCGGCGATATCGCAGGCCATGAACGGCTGGCCGCGGCGGACCTGTACTTCACGAACACGGTTGAGGTAGCCGATACCGACGGTGTGAAGGTTGAAGTAAGTGGTCGCTTCTTGGGATTGGTTGGTGTGGGCCATGGTGGTTCTCCTGTTTCAAGGGAAAACGGCGACGCACAATCCCTAAGAGGGAAGTGAGCCCCCGTCAGGGTGGGTAAAGTGAAGGTGAGCAATGAACGACTCGCTACCGGCAAGCCGATGACGATCCGAACGATGCGTCTGGAGGAATAGCTGTGCAGAAGAGGAGCGTCTGCGGTGGTGATCCGCAGGCATGGGTAGTGGGCATTCATCACCGCTGAAGCGGTAATCGCGCGAGCTTCCGAACGCTGATCGCACTTGGGTAAACCACCACGAACGTGGCGTAGCCTTGAAGGTTCAAGCTACCTGGGCTGGGCTGTCAACGACAGCGAACCACGCCTTTTGTATAAGCCTGTCACAGGGGAGCGTCAAGGCGCTGCCACCCGATTTTTTACGCCTGGAATACGGTAGCAGTCACTGGAATGAAAAAATGAAGAGTAGGCCTGGCGAGGCGCCAGGCGAGGAACAGAAAAGCCACCTTTGACGGTCTTACGCAGTCACAAGCTCCTCGCAAAACTTGGTTTAACTGCGCCATGATTCGCCAACCGACCCTTGTCGTGGCCTGGGTCGGAACATGCTGGCACGCATCCGCGCACAAAGGGTGCCCCGTGTTTCCCCGGTGGGCTCCGGGACTGAATACGATCGCCGAAGCGGATGACCGCTATTGCCGGGTAGAGGCAACAGTGGTCATCCGCCACCACGATCAGGTCGAGCACAAAACGGGAACGAAACCCCGCAGAAGAGAAGGCTCCGAACTCAAGGAGTCCGACCGAACTACCCGGAGCGAGTCGGTCTTGGGTCGCCGTTGGCGATGATCCTGAGGCACTACAGCAGAGAGGGTGGGACGAGGTCAAGCCAGAGAACTCACCGTTCTCATGATGATCGTCTCATGGCACATCAAGAGCGACGCGTATCTTTACTGATTGACACAGTGCCCTTGCAACCCGGATAGCGGGAGCATGACCAGAACGGACCTGATTTTCCCTTTCGCCTGAGCATTGAGGCGTTGCACATGGGGCAGTCCGGGCTCATTTCTCCCGCTATGGCCAAAGTGAGCGAGCGGTAGTGTGCGACCAACTGCGCAATCCAGTTCGCCTGCTTCGCGACGAACGCATCCAGGGTCAGACGTCCC
Source organism: Pseudomonas tolaasii NCPPB 2192 (assembly GCF_002813445.1). NCBI lineage: Bacteria > Pseudomonadati > Pseudomonadota > Gammaproteobacteria > Pseudomonadales > Pseudomonadaceae > Pseudomonas > Pseudomonas tolaasii. The sequence goes on along the minus strand of NZ_PHHD01000001.1, from coordinate 6,083,809 downwards.
GCTTCGATTTCGTCCAGCGCCTGTTCCCAGATCGCGGTCATACCCGGATCCGCGACTGCAGCGGGTACCGCCTCGATCAGAGTATGGGCCGCGGCGGAGGCCATTAAAGCGCGTTTTTTCTTCAGCAAATAACCGCGTTCAATCAACCCCTTGATGATGCCGGCTCGCGTGGCTTCGGTACCGATACCGGTGGTGTCCCGAAGTTTTTGTTTCAGGCGTGGGTCGTTGACCAGCTTGGCCACGTTTTTCATCGCCTTGATCAGATCGCCTTCGGTAAGAGGTTTGGGAGCGGCAGTGCGCATGGACTTGAGTTCGGCATCGTCCACTGCGCAGTGCGTGCCCTGCTTCAAGATGGGTAATACTTGGGATTTTTGACTGGGCTCATCCTCCTCGGTGTTGTCGGTGAGCAAGCCTTTCCAGCCCTGGATCAGGATCTGTTTGCCGACGGCGGTCAAACGTTCTTCGCCACATTCCAGTTCGACCTGGGTTCGATCAAACTCATGATGCGGAAGAAACTGCGCAAGGTAGTGGCTACGGATCAGTTCGTGGACATGGCGTTCTTGTTCGGACATCCGCGCCAGGTTTGCCGGCTCGGTGGTGGGAATGATGCCGTGGTGCGCGGTGACCTTGGTATCGTTCCATACGCGGGAGCGTAATGATCGATCCAGGCACCCAAATGCAGTTCTGAGTGTAGGATCCGTTTTAAGCAGGGCATCAAGTACCGTGGGTGCCTCGTTGAACGTATTCTCTGGCAAATAGCGGCAATCGCTGCGAGGGTAGGTGGTGGCTTTGTGGGTTTCATACAGGGTTTGGGCGATGTTCAGGGTTTCCTGAGCGCCGAGTCCCAGCTTGCGTGAGCAGACTTCTTGCAGTGTGCTCAAGTCGAAGGGCAGGGGCGGCGGTTCGCGGGAGTGCTCAGTCTGCAGCGAGACCACTGTGGTGGTCTTACTGCTAGAGATCGCTTGGACGGCCTGACTGGCAAGCGCCTGCTGCAGGCAACGACCTGCCTCGTCCCGTCCTGAACATGGCGGTAACCACGAGGCGATGAATCGCTGGCCCATCGAGGACAGGTGCACATCCACGTCCCAGTAGGGCACCGAGACGAAGCCGGCAATCGCACGATCCCGATCGACCACCAGACGTAAAGTGGGTGTCTGGACGCGTCCAACTGACAATACACCATCGTAGCCTGCCCGCCGACCGAGAAGGGTAAATAAACGACTGAGGTTCATGCCAATCAGCCAGTCGGCGCGGCTGCGGGCGAGGGCGGAGTGATAAAGCAGGAAGGTCTCCTGACCGGATTTCAGCGAGGACAATGCTTTGCGAATCGACGCCTCGTTGAGGGCGGACAACCAGAGGCGCTGAACGGGTCCTCGATACCTGCAAAGCTCCAGCAATTCGCGGGCAATCATTTCACCTTCGCGGTCGGCGTCGGTCGCGATGATGACGGTGGTAGTGTCACTGAGCAGGCGTTTGATGACCTTGAACTGTGCCGCTGTCTTGGATTTGACCTCGACCTGCCACTGCACGGGAATGATCGGTAGATGATCCAGCGACCAGGATTTGTACTGATCACTATAAGCTTCAGGTGGGGCTGTCTCCAGCAAGTGGCCAATACACCAGGTGACAGTGGAGTCGGCGCCGATCAGGCAACCATCACCGCGCCGAGTGGCCCCGAGTACTTTGGCAATGTCCCGACCCTGGGAAGGTTTCTCGCAGAGGAAGAGACGCATAGAACTGCTCCAGATTGAGTTCGGAGCAGCGTTATTGGAAACAGCAGTGACGGGATATGAGAAACCTGAATGGCAGGTTCCTCATATTAGTCGGTGAGGGCATGCTTGAATGGTCCGAGGCTGCTAGCCCATTGCAGTTTGTCGGCAGTGTGGAGCTTCACGAGCAGCGCGTAATAACACGCCAGCAACTTCGTGTGGAGGTGCAATTTTTATGCCTGATGTCCGTCAGTCCGTAGGTGGTGGCTCTCTGCGTTTCTTGGATTTCGACGCCGGTGAACTGGCCTGCTCTGTATTTTGAGAGGCCGTCGGTTCACTGGAGCGCTCCCGCATGACCACGCTGTGCACTCGGTGAGGCAGGATGCCGACTCGACGGGCCTCGATCTTGAAGGTCACCCGCGCATTGTCTTCGCTGTCCTCCCACTCATCACGCACCGTACGACCTTCGACCAGCACGCGCATACCCTTTTGATACAGCGTGCTCCAGTGTTCAGCCTCGCGGTGCCAGAGCTCAACCGGCGCCCAATAGCCGCCTCGATCTTCATAGCTGCCCTCGCGTGGCACGGGATTGTCGAAATACACATTCAGCCGCAGCAAGCGCCGTGGCTCGTCATTGCCTGAGGCGAACTCCTGGAACTCCGGCGCACTGCCGATATTGCCTTCACCGACGAAAAAAGTACTCATTGTGATACCTCCACTGCGGGTGTGAACTGGCGCAGCAGCCGCTCGGCGCTGTCCATTTTGATCGCGCAGGTCGTGGCCTGGCGGTAGAGCGAGTGCACCACGCTCATCTGCAGGTTCAGTGCAATGCGATCGCATTCGAAACGGTGCAATCTCTCGCGTACGGCCTGCGGCAGGGCTTTGTTGCAGACCTGGCGTTCCCAGACCGCAACCCCCATACGGGCGAAGTCACGGGTGCGCCAACGCAAAAAGGTGCTGCCTGCGCTGGTGTTCTGCAGCACTAAACGAATGTCCAGCAGCGAGTAAGGGGGCTGTCCGGCCTGCTGCACCACAGCCTCCATCAGGTGACGTAACTGCGCCTCGATTTCCCTCGCCACCTGTGCCAGTTGCTCCAACTCCCCCTTACCCTTAAATGGTTTTAAAAGGCCTTTTAGGGAGGCGGCGTGTTCGAGCTGTCGATAGGCATCCGGTGTCAACACTTCGAAGGGCATTGGTTGAGCCGGGATCATGAGATTCATGCTTCGTCCTCCGGCTCATCCACTGTCGCAGCTAGCTCTCTCGCTTGCTCTGCCAACGCTTCAGCGTCATCCACTGCCACCGCACCACGCCGAGTGATCGGCGGCGCGAACTGGGAGCGTCGATGACCCTCAAGTATATCCATGGGGGGCAAACCCAATTTATCGATGGCCGCCAGGGCACGGGCGTTGTTCGCCGCCATGTCATCACGGGTGACGCCGGCATGCCGGTAGCGCTGTGTCTGACCAAACAGGCTACGCAGTAGATGGGCGCCGTCGTCGATCCAGGCTTCCATATCGATGCGGCCGATCAGGGCGGTGTGATGGGCCAATAGGGTCCGGCGCACCAGAGTGTCGTAGTCGGTCAGCAGGTAGACCGCGAGAAAGCCCAGCTGGCTACCGATGTACAACGGCAAGGTGACGGGGTGGATGTTGAGGTTGTCGCCCATGTCGATCTGTGTCGGCAGATCCTGCCTGATCCGATCCAGCTGTTGGCTCAGTTCTAACATCCCAGCCTTGGCCTGTATGAGTTTTTCTTCGAGTTGCACGATAGCCCAGTCGGCATAGGGGTCGTCTTGGGCCGCGGTTTGTTTGATCAGGTTGGTGACACTGATGTAGCCCGCCATGCCCATGATCGAGTGGGCACCTTCACGTGCGGTCCGACCTTGCCAGATGCGGGCGGCGTGGTGAGTGTGCAGGGTAAGGGTGATACTGCTGCGCAATGAACCCAGGTTGAGTTGGTAGTGATCGGCCACGGTGTTGTCCTCACAGAAGCTTGGACGGGAACGTTGCGACAGATGAGGGTCAAGGGCAGCCAAAAAGCTGAATGCGGTCTGTTCGATTTGGTTTAAGAGGGCTAACTATGGCGACGTCAGTGGGGAGGGGGGACCGGCTTTTCCCTAAAAGTTTCATCGTTTGCTCCGATGTGTTCGTAGAGTGGAACTCCATGGATTTGATGCCACTGGCATCAAATCTACTAACGTCCACTCCCTCCACGCAGTTGGCGCAGCTCATTCAGGCACGCTTGAGCGACGGCTGATGCAGGTTCGCCCTTTTTTCGAGACGTCCGCGAAGGGGCTGGTGGGGACGGCTCTGCGATGGGTGATGGTTCGGCCTGACTTGCCCAAGGCCGAAAGTCACCCTTCAGCGCACGCTGGGCCAAGCCCATCAGATAGGCCGCTGGCTTGCGTATACCACCAGCCGCACAGCGTGCCCCCGCTTCGTTAAGGACTGCCTGCCGATCCGCTGGGCTGAGCTTGTTCAGCGCCACGGCGACGGCTTTACGCTCACTTGGACTTAGATGCAGCGGCTCGGGCCAGTGAAGGTTATCCACTGGTGGAGTCGCGCGCGTTACAGTACTTATTCTTTCTTTTAATACAGTACAGGCGCCGTTCGGATTCCGAACGCTGCCGGAAACACTGGCGTTCACGCCTGGTTTGGATTCCGAACAAGGATCTGCACGATTCCGAACGAGGGAATTTTCTCCCGGTTCGGAATCGTGCAGAGCGGCATCGGTTTCCGGATCCAATCCTTGCTGCGCCCAAAGTCCGCCCCAACTGTCGAGCCGCGTCGGTAATCGATCCCGATCAATATTCGTGTCTTGGCGGACTTCCTCCACAACGTGCTGGGCGACAATACGTACCGCCTTGGTGGCATGACCGAGGGCATGTCCGACCAGCGCCAGGTAATCCTGATCCAGTTCCATGGCTTCGGCGGGGGTTAACGGCTCATCGTGCAGAACGTACAGCGAACCTTGAAGACGTCCGCTGAGCTGATCGCGTCCGCGACTCACCAAACTGAGCCAGCGCGTTAACCTGAGCATCGTCAACACCCGAGAAATGGTTTCACGGGACGCTGACGCTCCGTAGGGCACGCTTGATAGGTAAGGCTGCAAATCCTCATAGCGCGGTGTGACCACGCCCTGACCGTGCAGCATGAGCCGAAACACCTGCCAGGCATTCCGTTCCAATGGCGTCAGCCGATTATCCAACATCAGCCGACGTAGCACGACTTCGTGAGATTGGCCACTGAACAAAAAGCCCGCCTGCAGGGCCTGGTTGGAGGGTTGTTCAGTGGTGGGGCGTGCGGGCCAGCGTTCACTAAGCTGCTGGGTGCATTGCTGCAGAACACGCTGCCAGCGACTGGAAGGTGCAGGGTTCATGTTCCGTTGCTGTACTGGTTGATCTGCTGCCAGACGATGGTCAAGCTGATCTGCTGTTCTTGGGCCAGCAGCATCATGGCGTCGAGCTGATCCTCGGTACCGTCTTGAGTGCGTAGCTGGCACCATCGCTGCCAGAGCGCATGTTCCTGGGCTTCGCTCAAATGCTGAGGGCGGCCCTTACGGGTTTCTATCTTGAGCAGACGTCGACGCAGGGCGGTTTCCGAATGCGCCAAGCCGAAGTAGTGATACATGATTGTGCTGCTGGCGCCTAACTTGAGCGCGCGGTTGATCAAGCGCTCGTTCTGTTCGTCGCGTTCGGCTTGTTCGATCAACCGGTGCAGCACCGGCGAGTCGATCTTGACCTCTACCCATGGTACGGCGGCATGGGCCAGGCGTGACAGGGTGGTGGGCGGTAAAGATTGCAACAGGTAGATGTCGTCCTCACCCAGTCCAAGTGCTTTGCAGCGCTGCAGGTTGCCCTGGCGCAACTCGTGTAGCACCTGGGTAAGCATGGCTTGGTTGAGCACATTGAAAGACGGATTCATAGCAGCTCCTTCGGTGAGTTGCCTTCCTGGTTAAGCGTTAAGTCGATCAGGCGGCGGGCCAGGCGGATCAGGCGATACAGTTTGATGAGCAGACTGTCGGGCAATCGCTCCAGTCCCACATCCATGGCGGGACGATCTGTCAGCGGCATTTGATAGATCCCCAACAGCAGCTGCCCGAACAGGGCTGAAGGCAGTTGCTTGCGATCCTCCCAGTTCACTTCGTCTTGAGCACGCAGCAGGGCCAGGAGCAATAAGTGAACGCCGGCCGTGCGCGGCGCTGCAAGATCAACTCGCTCGATGTTCAGGGCGAAGCCCAAGCCAAGCTTCTGATCGATGATGCTCTCGGGATGTCCAGCATAGGCCGCCATTTCCCGCGCCAGTTTGGCAATGGCGGATCGCAGTTGTTCGGGGCTATCCAGTGCTGGTGCGATAGTCCAGATGTCGTCGATCGCATAGGTGTCGACCGAAGATGCCGCGTCGGTGGCGGTCTCGCGATCGATCTGTTCACGGATCTGTTGAACGCGTGATGGAAGACTGACCGCTGATACGACCTTCGTTTCTGGCGGTGTGAGCGGCTCTTCTAGCGTGGGTTCGGTATGGGGCCCAGTCTCAGTTGATTTGGGATGGAGCTCGGAGGAGGGAGGTCCTGCCGCGGCGACATCAACGCTCGGCAGATGGCTATTCTCTGAGGGTGTAGTCACGACGATGCCCGGCGTTGAGATGACTCGCTGGGTATCGCTCAGCTCCAGGGCCAACATACGGTAGGACTGTCCGAGCAAGCGGCTCATGCGTTCGAGCAGTTCATCCTGGAGCTGCTCAAGATCGAATGACTCGGGTTCGGCATCAAAGTAACCCAGTGTATCGAACCAAAAATCGGTGAACGCAATGGGGGCGGTTGGATAGCGGTTCCAGGTTCGTTCAGCCTGGCTACGTAGACCGATCAGGCGCTCTATTTGAGGTTTGCCCAAACCGGCATACAGGGTTTGTGGAATGGCGGGCAATAAGTGTTCGAGGGTGTCCAGCATTCGGCTGATGTGCGACTGCGAAATCGGATAGCCTCCAGCGGCAAGATGTCCTGCCAACTCACGTTGCGAGAGCAGCGCTCCCTCTGCTTCGAGCATGGTTTTGAGCTTGGCTACCGCCAGAGCCCGTTCGATGAAGGTGAGTTGGCCGTGCAGATCGCTTTCGGCCAGATGGCCGAGTAGGGCGGTGATTTCATTGCTCCAAGGTCGGAACAGGCAATGAATGCGAAAGAAACGCTCGTCGCGGGTTTCCTGCCACAGCTCGCCGAGAATTGCCAAGCGTGTATTACCGCCGTTGCGGATGATGAAATAGGATTCGCCCGGGCGGCGGGTAATCGGTGGGGGTTGATCCAGTCCGCGCTCACGGATCGACGCCTTGATGTCGTCGTACAGCGGATTACGGATGAAGCGCGGGTTGTGTTCGTAGGGCCGCAACTGCTCCAGCGTGACCAGCATGGGCGTGTCGATGAGTGGATCGGACAGCCGCTCCAGCTCCGGGCCCCGAGGGAAGTGGTCCTGGTGCAGCTTGCCGGTGATCTGCTCCTGACTGAGCTTCTTCATCTGAACAACCTCAGTTAACGCCGGTTGCGCAAATGGTCACCGACCTCGAACTTGACGATCTCGGCAGTACCCGAACCTTCGAAATGCCGAGAGAGTTCTGCGAGGAACCAGCCCATAGCCGAGCGCCCACCCTGCAGGCGAAAGACCACGGTGCAGTACTCCTCACAAGGCGGGTGGTGTGGTTGAGTGGACGGTGGAACGATGATGGGAAGTTGATCCAACATCAGAGAACTCCTAGCCAAACGGTTGGCCTCAAGATCGATCAAACACAATGACGGGGTGAGAAGTGCCAGTTGGGTGACTTGTCTCATTGAACCTCCGCGCATCGGCTTACCGAAGAGATCGCTTTGTGCCAGTCCGGGAATAGCTCAATGGCCAGCGCTTGCATGGTTTCCATCGCGGATGGCGAGCGTCGTTCGCGTGACTGGCGCGTCTCGATTCGGTGGACCGGTAGGCCAAGGGAGGCGGCATTGAGATACGCCACTCGGTCTGGAACTACGGTGTCTAGAACTGAGATATTGGTAGTCCCAGCAAAGGTTTCGCGCAGGCCTCGGATGATCATCCGTGTGTCCACTCGAATGCTATTCACCTGGTTCAGTAGCAATCGCAAAGGGGGCGGTGGAATGCCCATGTGGCGGAAAGGTTCGAGTTCGCTGAGTAGCTTCAAGGTGCCACGCTGCAGTTCGCGGGCGGCGAGCATTTCCGGGGTGATGGGAGAGAGGGCAAGGTCGGAGGCCAGGATGGCCATCTCCAGCAGCACGCTACGCGCACCTTGGGTGTCGATCAAAAGCAGGTCGTAACGGGCGCGGAAGTTGTCGAGCAGATTGCGTAGGCGAAATCGCCCGTCAGGGGCGTGCAGCAGCAAGGTACTCAGTCGACCTTGATCGTCGTTGGAGACGATCAGATCGAGCCCTGCAATCACTGTCCTGGAAATAATCTGGGCAGGCATAGCTAGGTTGAGTGCGATGAACTCGTACGCACCGGCATCAGCCTTCTGGCTCAAGGCGTAATAGCTGGAGAGGGTGGGTTGGCTATCCAGATCCAGTAGCAGGACGCGTAGGCCTGCGTCAGCCAGTAGGCCGCCGAGATTGGCGGCTACTGTGGTTTTGCCCACCCCGCTTTTGGTGGAAACCACCGATACCACACGCATGGCATCAGGCCTGTTGGCCTAAGCGTTCAACGACCCACTGCTCGATTTCCAGCGAGTCCCAGCCGACTGCCCGCAATCCAATGCGTTTAGCCTGAGGGAATTTACCTTCCTTCATCAGGTTGTAGATGTGCGCGCGTTTGAAGCCGGTTTTTCGTTCCACCTCGTCACGTCGCATGATGTGGCGTTCAATGTTGTCTGCGCGCGTGGGCAGGTAGAGGGCCAATTGATCAGTCATGTGGAGCACTCCATAGCACTTGCTGGGGAGTTGCCATTCAAGAACAAGATGAGTAACTGAGCACCGAAAAATGCGATAGTGGCTCTCGCGGATTTCGGTATCTATTCAAAATCATCGATGCATCGCTTGGCCGCTGCAAATTTTTCCTCAAGAGTACGCTGGCTGAAACCTGGCTTATTACGATTGTGTGCAATCAGCGCACTGATGATCGAAGCTTGACTTGTCAATGTGGAATAAGATCTGCCTCCTGGGGATTTCCCAAGCATAAGCTTCAAAAGCGCTCCGATCAGACGCAGATAGTTTTTTTGGCTTCGTTCGGAGGGCTTGCCTCGCACGCAAAGTTCTGAAGTAAGAGCAATATTCTTTTCGCGAAGGGAGTCTCGTTCTTCCTGAAGTTCAAGAAGTAAGGACTGAGTGCGAGCTTGCTTGATCTTGTATATTTCGATCTCTGTCAATAAAAAATTGTACGTGTCAGAAGTTTCAGGTAGTACAGATTTTCTTTCCAAGTCATTGAATAAAAAGGCTGGTTTTTCACCCGAAAGAAATTGAGTGAACCAGTTTTTTAGGTCAGTATGTCGGATAGTCAGTAAGGCAGGTTCGACGTGTTCGCTAGATGACACAGTGACTCCCAGACAACCGTACGGCAGTTCCTGATGACGGATGGCATCCCATAAAATTTCGAGTTTTTGTTGAATGCAGGGATAAGAATGAGTATATCCTCGCTGCAGTAGTAAGTGATCGGCTTCGCTGACTATCTGCGCCTCTAGATGTAATAAATCGCACCAGCGGATGGCAACTTCGATTGGGCGATAGAAAGTTTTTGAGTGTGGCAATTTGAGGGATTTATTATCCATTTTAATATCCTTCTTCACTCAAAAATACGAACGTCACCAGCCATATGAGTTTGGTTACGCTGACCGGGCGGCGTTAAGCAAATGGCGCCGCTTGACCTACGGTTAGGCTACCGACCAAGGCAGCAGCGGGAACAGGTCGTACGGTTCCATCAACGGATGGACGGTATGGTTTCGCACTATGTCCCGCCCTAATGGCGCATTCATTCTTAACACTACCGAAGATGAGGATTCACTCCCAAGGTAGATTAAGGGGCGCCAGACAAGCTTTGGGACCTAGGCTTTGCGCGATCTTCAAGGTTGGCATGGGGCTATTACCGCGCCTGTCTGTGGCGATTTACTGATGGTTGCCATCACACCGTTCCTCTCTCGTTGGCACATGCGTACATAATTTCGTTGCCGCCCCGAGTGAAACTACTGTGGCGCGCGCTTGCCTCAACCGCGACGAGGTTTTGCAATGGTGGCATGGGAGTGATATGCATAATTCACTAGGCCGGAGATATTGCGGTCTGAATGGCACTCATCCGTGTATCTCCCATTGCACGAGATGCTCCAGTGGCGTGGCGCTACCTTATTAGCTAGCGCCAATCAGCCTTCTGTGACGGTCACTCGACGCTTAGATCTCTGGGGATCGCCCAAGGCCATCTATAACTTAAGCTAGAGCATTTGGCGTGCGATGTCCCGGCCCACACCTGATGCTCTAGTCGATTATGTAGCTAGAGATTTTAGCCAAGCAGGATAAGCTCCTTGAGTATGTCCTTTGGAAGCAGCCTCAACACAACCAGCTAGGCTCGCGAAGTGGACGGGGCGACCGACGAGACCTGGAGCGTAATGCGCAAATTTCGCCGAGTTGGTCATGACGTTTTTGGCAGCCAGCGGGATCACTGGCTCGCCTAGCATGCACCAGCAAGTGTCATTTACGATTTGGCCGCCGAACCGCTCGATCTCCGCGATATAGCCGTTTTGTATCGCCTGCTCGTAAATAGCACGTCCACATGTGATGACCATTGCTGTATCAGGAGCTTTGACTAAACCCTTGCAGAGCTTCGCCAGAGTCTTGAATTCCGTCAGCGAAAAATGTGGATTACCCAGCGTTACGATATCGACGCGCGATTCACTGGCACTGTTCAGACTGTTCCAATTTTGAAGCAAGTCGACTGGGGCAATGGTTATCTCTTCTAAGCCGGAGTCCAAAAACTCGGATTTATCGACATCCAGTGCTTCTGGCGTAACACCCGCGATGTGAAATAGCGGGGCCCCTGATGTGGTTCCGAATGCTGCCGAGAAAGCCTTCAGGTTGTCTAGGGTTGGAGCAGCGCTCTCTAGCCCAAACACAAGCGGAATACGCTTCCCGGCCAACAATCCGACGTGATACCCGAGCAGAGGATAAAACGCATCGTCTAGCTCATTAGGCAATGCCACGTGGATTTTCAACTGAGGCTTCCGGTGTTCGTTTAGGTGGCATCCGGAAAGGGGCGCTCGCCCAGTGATGGCGATGCAGATATCTAGGTAATCGGGGTACTTCAATGTTCGGGCCGCAAGAACACTGTTCGCATACACGACCGCGTTAGACTCTGCCCAGACGATTTGCTCACCTGCCTTAGGCGCCGACTCCAGCAGGTAGGGCGCGCACGTGTAACTCATCCGTGCTCCCATTGCCATATAGGCACTTCCCACAGCGCTGGCAGGCTCGCCGAATGCTGGATCTACACCGAGAGTCTTCCACCGGCGCTGATCAACGGAAATTGAGTTGAGCGTCGTAGGAACAACAACCTTGGCACCCCACTCGACAAACTGCTCAGCGAATTTAAGGCTCGCTGGCCCGGTGTAAATGCATCCATCAATATGTGCTTGGGTGACGTTGATAAGCTCACTGGCACCTTGTAAATCGGCCATCTTCAAAACGACTTGCATAGCAACCTGGGCAGCTTTGCCTTGATCGCCTGCTAGCATTTTTCGATCTTCATCCGAAAGAACGATTGGGTACGCTGAAAAGTCGAGCGTGCCGTTGGGCTTGCTCGGTGCAAAATCATCTTGGGGAAGGCTACTCAGTGTCCTTACGGACTCGTCGCTGACACGTGCATAGGAGCTACCACGAAGGGATTCAAACGCCTCCTTACCGATGCTGATAACAGGTATTGAGCGCTCGTAGATCATCTCCGCCAGCAACACTCCGAGTGTAAGGATCTCATCCACTTCCGCTAGGATAAGCGCTGCAGGCGCATGGCCAGAACTGATGAGCTCCATCATCACACTGCTTCCAGTGCAAGAGCCCCTGCCAGAAGGAATCGCCAAGACACGACCTGCTAAGTTCTTCCCGGCTAGCGGATGATGCTGGTCGATTACGTCACCTGTGAGTGAATTCACTCCTCCCCAGAAGCTGAGTCCTACGTCAGCGAAAAGCAGTTCGCCCTGTGCAGAGCCGCCAACCAAGCTGCGGCCTGGGAGAATTTTATCCTCGTTCGTCATCAGTAACCTCGGCACTCAACTTTACCTTCGGCGCCCAATCGGACGCTGAAGGCCGTCATTTAGCTGTTTTTAGAGTTGACCGGCTGCACAGTGAAGGAGCGCTTCATCTTGTAGAGCGTACCCTCGCCCAGCCACTTATCAAAAATTGTCTGCATTTCACCAGAGTTCTCCATATCTCGAAGCGCTTTGTTGACCGATTCAAGCAAGGCTGGCTCGCCCTTCTTCACACCGATACTCCAGAACTCGTTACCAATAGGCGGGCTCAACACAGCGTATTTGCTAGCGTCAGCGCCAACTTGATGCCGTTGCTCCCAGATGGGCTGCAGCACTTCACGGAGCTTTTAGTACCGGTACTGCAGGCCCGTGGCCTCTTCCGCACTGATTACAGCGGCACGACTTTGAGAGACCACTTTGGCCTGGCCCCCCCAGCGAATCGCAACGCAACTCACCAGGAAAAGCTGAACCAAAGCGTCTGATCAGAGATGCTTGACCTGGCGACTAGTTTGCCAGGCGCCGAGGCCAAATGATCATCCCATAATGCCCGGCATGATACGCCGGGCACTTCTAAGCAGTGCGATCGAACCGTACACGGCTCACAGCTATCGACCCAAGCGGGCACTTGGCATTCGCCACTACTTGTTTCCAGCAAGCCAGATGATGGCTCTGCCGGAGCGAGATTTGGCGTTTCCCCCGGACCAGGGGCATACCCACGGTGTATTAAGCTCGCGCAGGCTCCGGCGCAAACGCTTGGCAGATTACTCCGCCGAGCACCAACGCACCAATACAGATGCCCAGTGTTGCCTGCACGCCATGGGTCTCCATCACGATCGGCAACAGGAATGTCCCGCCCGCTGCTCCTAGCCGGCTTATGGCCACCGAAAATCCGATTCCAGAAGCCCGCAATTCAGTCGGGAACAGCTCCGGCAGATAAGCATATTCGAGCACAGTGCACCCTGACATCACTACAGCGAACGCCGAGAACAGCACCACAGCCAACATTGGCGGCATGCCCGCCCACAGGGTGAGCACCAGTAGCACGGCGGCGCAGAAGTAGAAACTGCCGATCAGGAAGACACGGCGGCTGATCTTGTCCACGATCCAGAACCCAGCCAGGATGCCGACGAACAGGAAGATGTTGTAGATGATCGAGCCTGCCTCGGTGTTCTCCACCTTTATGGCTTCCAGCACCCGCGGAATGAACGTGCCCAGTGCAAAGAACGGTATCACCTGACAGAAGTAGAACGCCGCGCCAACAAATGCATTCTTACGCCAGGCTCGGCTGAACAACTGCGCCCAGCCGGCATTCTTCTGCACAGCGCCTTGCTCTGGCAGAGCAATGTCGGCGCCCATATGCTGTTTGACGATTGCCTGCGCTTCCTGCCGACGCCCCTTCGAGATCAGCCACAGCGGCGATTCAGGCGTACCCATCCGGATCAACAAAGTCATCAGCGCCGGAATCAAGCTGCTGGCCAAGGCCCAGCGCCATGCGCCTTCACCCATATTCTCGATCAGCACACCCGCAAAGTAGGCGAACACAAAGCCAGCCACCCAGGCGATCATCACGGCGCTCATGATCCGACCGCGATGGCGCTTGGGCGCTAGTTCGCTGACCAGCGAAAGGCTGACCGCGTAATCGGCGCCAATCGCCAGCCCTAGCACCAAACGCAAGACAAGCAACTGCTCAGGGGAAGTGACGAAGTATTGCAGCACCGCGGCAACGGCGAACACCCAGATCGTCTGGTTGTAGATGCCCTTGCGACCGATACGGTCGACCACCGAGCCGGCAAGCAAGCTGCCGAACAGAATACCGAGCAAAGAGCCGGCGGCGATCAGGCCGGTCCAGAAATTGTTCAGGTGCAGGTCACCAGCGGCCATGCTTAGGGCGATGCCGATCATGCCGATAATGAAACCATCGGTGAACTGGCCGCCCATGCCGCCGGCAATAGCCTTGACGTGTACGCGCCGCAGCGGCGCATCATCAAAGGAGATCGAGCCGGGTGAAACGGAATCCGAGTATCCAGTAACGACTGTACTCATGGTGTGCCTCGCTGTTTTTATAGTTGGCTTGGTCAAAGGATGTGGATCGGTTTTATTGGGGCTGAGCGAATCCGTCGCACGGTCAGAAGGCCGACCTGGCAAGTGGGCGTGATGCTTGTAAGCGGCGGTTATCTATTCAGCATTCGGGCCCCAGGTGTCTGAGAGCACGTAGCCGTTGGCGTAGGGGTCTGTGGCATCTGCCCAGTACTTTTCGCGGGAGTAGATCCAGGCCCTGCCGCTAATTTCATGGGTGATGTTGCCGCTACGAGGTTCGGCCTGCTCGACGATCCGGCACTCGAACGTGCTGCCGATCAGGCTGTGGAAAGTCACGGGCTGGTTCACTGCTACCTGCCCCCGTCGATGCAGGATCGCCAGCCTTGCACCGCAGCCGGTGCCGCATGGTGAGCGGTCGACGCGACCGGGGTGGATGATGTTGCAGTTCAGCCGTTTGCCGTCCTCGGTGTCGGTAAACATCACGTATTCGATCTTGCAGGAACCCAGTCCCGGGCGCTGCGCGAGGTGAATCTGCTCCTGGGCGGCCTGCTTGATGACCGCGGCCAGTTCAACCAGCCGCCGCGCCGCCTGCTTCACCAGACGCACACCCAGTTGCTCGGCCTCGACCAGCACAAAGAAGCAACCGCCGTATGCCACATCCACCTTCAGCTGCCCAAGGCCGGGCACCTCCAGAGCGTGGTCCAGGTGCTCGACGAAGCTGGGCGCCATCTTCACCGTTACCCGTTCACACTTGCCATCGCGACACTTGGCGCGGGCTTCTACGCGCCCGGCCGGTGTCTCGATCGCCACGGTGGTCAGCGGCTCGCGCATGGCGACCGTGCCTATCTCCAGGGCGGCGGTAGTCACGCAGATGCAGTTGGACCCAGACAGCGCGTGGGCGCCGTCGGGCTGAAGCGGGATGAAGGCGATGTCCGCCGAGGTATCCACCGGCTCAAGCAACAGGTTCACGGTCATGTTGGCCGAGCCGCGCGGTTCGAACAGACAGCGCCGGATCAGGCTGTCATCCACGAGGTTGAGATAGTCCATCTTCTCGCGCAGCGTGTGCCCGGGAATGGCCGGTGCGCCCTTGAGCAGCACCCGGCCGATTTCGCCTTCGGCGTGCACACCAGCCAATTCGATGATCTGCATAGTTCAGGCCTCCAGGTTCTTGACAGCGACCAAGCGCAGCGCCGAGGGCGTGGTGGCGCAACCGCCGCGTGCTGTGCAGCGCAGGTCGGGATGCATCATGTCGCCGACCTTGACGGTCTGCTCGACCAGTTCATCGAAGGGAATAACCGCATCGAAGCCGCCCAAGGCTGCTGTGCTGGCGCTCCACGCGTGGCCCACACCGGCGATATTGCGGGCGTGGCAGGGGATCTCCACTTCGCCGCCCACAGGGTCACAGATCAGCCCCAGGGTGTTCATCAGGCAGATCGATGCAGCGGTAAGGATCTGCGCCGGTGTACCGCCGAAGTAGTGGGTGATGCCAGCCGCCGCCATGGCCGCCGAGGTGCCGGTTTCCACGGAGCAGCCGCCCATTTCTGCGGCGTAGGAGCCGCGCACCGCGAACAGCGCGCCAATCAGCGCCATCACTTTCAGGCTGTCGCTCAGGGCGTGGTAGCTGGCGCCGAATGCGCGCAGTGCGTGCAGACAACCGGGTACGATACCGGCGCTGCCTGCCGTGGGCGCGGCGCAGACAACGCCGCGGCTGGTGGTTTCTTCCATGGCAGCCAGCGCGCCGGCGATCGCGATCTTGAGGAAGCTGCTTTCCAGCGGCTCCGGCAACGGGGTGCGGGAAAATCGGCGGGCCGTCGGGCGCAGGTATTTCATGCCGGCGCTGTCTTCTTTGGCCAAGCCAGCTTCCACCGAGGCGGCCATCAGTTGCACGCGTTCATCGAACCGCTGCTGGACAGTGGCCACGTCCAGCCCGAGCCGGTCGCATTCGTAGGCCGTCGCATAGTCGGCCAGGTCGGCGTCCGCTGCTACACATTGCAGCAGATGGCTTGCGCCCAGCAAGGTGCGTTCGCGGTTGCACACTACTTCCTGGGTGGGGCTGGCCAGACGCACCCGACGCAGGCCAGCCTGCCCGCGCAGGTCGGCGAGCATCCGGGCCGACGGCGCGGCTGTCAGGGCGCAGATCGTCATGTCGTGGAGCCTTCGGCGCTGCGCTACCTGCGAGCCTTCAAGGCAGAACATCAGGTCGCTCGTTACCGCTCCTTCGTGTTCGACGATCAGGGTGTACGCGGCGCCGTCCACATTGATGTGCTGGCCATTGAGGTGGGTGACCAGAAAGGTACCACCACCGAGTGACACGCCCTCGAACACATCGGTGCGCTCATGGGCTTGGATGCCGGTGACGCAGACGTGCAGATCGACCCGGTTCGGATGGTCGTTGCGCTCCAGCGGCACGATGCGGATCGCGAATTCGAAATCCTGCCCTCGGCGAACGCGCTGCAAGGCCTGCTTGTAAGCCTCGGAGGTTATGGTCACACCCGCCAGCCCGGCGGCAAACCCTTCATCGCTGCCCTGATTGCTGTAAACCTCGGCAAATGAGCCCGATGGGTCGAAATGGACGACCACCGACCTCAACTGCTCTCCTGGGGCGAGCGCCAGTTCCCGCACGGTCCGGCCGATCATGTAGGGCGCAGCGGAGTGAGAACTGGAAGGGCCACGCATCACGGGGCCGATGACAGTATTTAGCAGGCTGATGTCTTGGGTCATGAACGCTTCTACTGATGTGGTCTTGGAGTTATGGACGGACTCAGGCGTGCCCGTTGAAAAAATCATAAGGGGGAAAGTTTAGTTAATATGAGTACACAGGCGACATCAGCAGGTATTATCCGGACATCCGCCATGAGGATGCTGACGATGAATATTCCCAGGCTGAATTTTCCCTCTCCGGTGGACGACCATCTGCCGGTGGTGAGCGTGCCCGGCCTGTCGGTGGGGTTTGTGCTGTTGCCAGGTTTTACCCTGATGGCGTTTTCCGGCCTCGTCGAGGTCTTGCGGCACGCGGCCGATCGAGGCGACAAGAGTGATCAGGTACTGTGCCGCTGGAAGCTGATGGCCGCTGATCGATCGATGCTTAAAGCCAGTTGCGGGCTGGAAGTACGGCCGGAGGCCACACTTGAGGACCCCGCGCAGTTCGACTACATCGTGGTAGTGGGCGGGCGAGTACCGCGGCCTCTGGACTACGATCGCCGAGTGCTGGAGTACCTGCGCACAGCCCAGGCGACAGGGAAAGTGCTGGTCGGAGCCTGCACTGGTTCCTTCGCATTGGCCAAGGCGGGGTTGATGGACGCCGTGCACACCAGCGTTCACTGGTATCACTACACCGAATTCCAAGAGTACTTCCCTGAGTCGATCCCCGTGACCGATGAAATATTCATCGTCGACAAAGGCATTATCACTTGCGCGGGTGGCACATCGACGATGGATCTGGCGCTGTATCTGGTCAGCCGCCACTGCGGCGTTGACCGTGCGACGAAGAGCCTGAGGCACCTGATTTCCGACCAGATGCGCGAGGCCAACCATCCGCAGATCCCATTGCTGCACTCGGACTCGAAAGCCTTTTCACTCGACGGCAAGGTACGCAGGGCGGTGTTCCTCATGCATCAATATATCCGTGCGCCGCTGACGATTGCGCAGATCGCCGAGAAGGCGAGCATCGGGGAGCGGCAGCTTTCACGGCTATTCGTGAAATATCTGGGAGTGACACCTTCGGAGTATTACCGGCGTGTCAGGCTGGAGCAGGGGTGCTGGTTGCTGGAAAGCACAGCGCACCCGGTCACGCAGGTGGCATACGAGACCGGGTTTACTGACTTATCACATTTCAATCGGCAGTTTGCTCAAGCGTACGGAATGCTACCATCGCGGTGGCGGGACCAAGCGCGTGCCCCGTCATAGCGGACTGCAAACCACTATAAGTCCAAAAGCATCATCGGTACGCTGGAGGGCTCAAGCCTGCGAAGATTTGCTCCCAGACGGCGAGCTAGGCCCGCCCTTCGACCCAACCGGGCTCAGGTCGATGCTGACAGCCAGCTAGCTTTACGGTGAAGCGCTCTCCCAAGCTTGGGATAAGGGCGCTCTAGCAGCTGGATCAGTTACTCAGCGCACTCTGGGCCCCTGCTGAGTTTTTTGTTTTCCTACGGTTCTGCGAGATCAAGCCTAGCGCGACCGTCAGCAACGTCAGCAGACCCGTGGCTGTCACTTCACTGCGGTGCTCAGGCAGCACGACCATCGTGGTCAGCGCGGCGACGATAAAGCCGATTGCCAGCCAGGTCAGTACCAGGAACATCCACATTTTGAGCGCGATCGGCGTGTTGCTGCGCTCAAGCTTATAACGCATGCGCAGCTGGCACATCGCGATCACCAGGTAGACCAGCAGAGCGATCGCGCCAGATGATGCCAGCAATAAACCAAACACCTCTGACGGTGCGAAGAAGTTCAATGCAGTGGTCAGCAGTCCGATGACCGTGCTGGCTACTACTGCAAAAGCTGGTACGTCTTTGCGAGTGGTGCGGCGGATGACACTTGGCGCATCGCCCCGCTTAGCCAGCGAGAAGACCATGCGCGAGGAGATGTAGATCGCTGAGTTCAAGCAACTGGAGACCGCTACCAGCACCACGATGTCGACCAGGAACTTGGCGTGTGGGATGTTCATGATCTCCAGCGCGCGCTGATATGAGCCCTGCACCGGCAACTGCGGGTCATTCCAGGCAACGATCGAGATGATTACGAAGATCGACACCAGGTAGAACAGGCAGATTCGCCAGATCACCGAACGGGTCGCCTTGGCGATGTTGCGCGCCGGATCTTTCGACTCCGCCGCAGCGATGGTCACCGCCTCGATACTGATGAAGCTGAACATGGTGGTCAGCAGTGCGCCGATGACCGCGCCGAACCCATTGGGCATGAAGCCGCCATTCTGAGCGACCAGGGTGCTGAGCCCGATGACTTCACGGTTCGGCAGGAAGTCGAACAGCACCAGGCCGCCGAGTACGATGAAGGCGATGATCGCGATCACCTTGAGCATGGCGAACCAGAACTCGAACTCCCCGTACTTGCCGACTCTGAAGAGGTTGGTGATGGTCAGCAATGCGGTGATGCTGAAAGCGAACACCCACGTCTCGATGCCGGGGAACCAGGTATTGAGGACTGCAGCTGCAGCGATGGCCTCAAGCGGGATGACCAGCACCCAGAACCACCAGTACAGCCAACCGATGGTGAAGCCGGCCCATGGGCCAATGGCACGATCTGCATAGGTGGAAAATGACCCGGTGTCCGGAGAGGCGATGGCCATCTCGTCGAGCATGCGCATGACGAGTACCACTAGTGCCCCCGCCATCATGTAGGCCAGGATGGCGGCAGGACCTGCAGCTGCGATCGCATGACCGGAACCGCTGAATAGGCCCCCGCCGATCACGCCGGCGATGGAAAGCATCGTGATATGTCGTTGTTTGAAGCCGTGCGCGAGCGCACCTGCTCAGATACAGAAGTGGACATGGCTACACCTTTATTGTTGTTAATATGTGGCTCTGTGGGCTGCCGGTCACAGCAGCCTTATGTGTTGCACGCGGAAAAGCTTGGGATGGTGGAAGTCACTGTTCGTTCTGATTGAGAGCGACCTCCAGTGTGTCGCGCATGAGCATGGCAATGGTCATAGGGCCAGCGCCGCCGGGGACGGGGGTGATTGCCCGGGCGTGGCGTGACACGGAGTTGATCAAGTCGAGGAGTTCGACCTCGCTGGTCGAGACTGGCAACTCAAACTGGCGAGAATTGAACCCACAGGCTTCGGCCTGGGCGCTCTTGTTACGTACATAGACCCTGCTGGCTGGATCTTCACCGACAAGCACCACCGCCAGTCCTGGTGCGATTGAATGCTGGACAACAGCTGTTCGCACTTCGGCCAGGATGCGCTCGACGATCGCCTTGCTGCGGATCACTTGGGGGGCTTAGTGGAAAATAACTGTGCGATCGTCATTGAGCAGAATCCTGTGTTCGAGGTGGAGTTTCACGGCACGGGCCAGAACTTGGCACTCCGTGTCGCGTCCGATGGCCACAAGGTCTTCCGCGGTCGCGGCATGATCGATGCGCTGCACGTTTTGCTCGATGATCGGCCTCTCATCTAGGTCCGCAGTAACGTAGTGGGCGGTTGCCCCGATGAGCTTCACCCCGCGCTTGTGCGCCTGGTGGTACGGACGCGCGCCTTTGAAACTAGGCAGGAAGGAGTGATGGATGTTGATGACGTGTCCAGCGAGGGCACGTGAAAGGTCATCGCTCAGGATCTGCATGTAGCGGGCAAGGATTACCAAGTCGATCTGCTGGTCTCGAACCATTTCGAGCAGCTTGTCCTCCTGCTCCTGCTTGTTGGCGGGAGTCACTGGCAGGTAGTGGAAGGCCAGGCCCTCATGCTCGGCTCTGCGACGAAAGTGCTCATGGTTCGACACGATGGACACAAGTTCCATCGGCAGTTGCTCAATGCTGTGCCGATGGAGCAGGTCATTCAGGCAGTGGCCGAGTTGGGACACAATGATCATCACGCGCGGCTTGGACGCTGCATCGTAGATCTGCCATTGCATGCCATAGGCACTCGCCACGAAGGAAAAAACCTCACGGAAATCGCTCAGGGCGACGCCCTGGCCGAGCTCAACGCAGACGCGCATGAAGAATTTGTTGTTGGCCGAGTCAACGTACTGGCCGCACTCAGTGATGTTGCCCGATTGAACAGAAATACAATTTCCGACGGCGGCAACTATCCCTTTTTGATCATTACAGACGAGCGTCAAAATCAGTTTGCTCATGGATACCTCAGGGAGCAATTGAAGCGGCTTCGCGGACTTACGGCAGCAGCGGCCCTCAAGCAAAGTGATGGATGCTTGTGGTTAGTTCATTGAGTTGCTGCGAGGAAACTATCGAGGATTAGATAAGCGAAAACAACGGATATGTTGGAATCCATAGATTCTGGAATGGAATACTTTTCACAGTGACACGCCCAGGGTCACCGGCTGGCCCTAGAGTGAGGAATCTCAAAGCTCTGCGCTAGAAGGGTTTCGAAGAAGGGGTCGCAGTAATCGCGCCGCCTAGGTGCTACTGGCCTTTCTTTACCGGAGCAGGGTAATGCAGCCTTCCGTTGAAATATGAGCATCTGGAATACCTAAATGCCGTTTTTTCGTTAGTCAGCCATTGGTGATTACTGGATGCTTGCAACAACACCTTTGGAGGTAGCCATGCAAAAGATTAGTAAGTTCCCGATCGTCGACGGAAACTTGGGCTGGTATGAAACATCCCCGTCCCATGGGCAGAAGCTGGGTGAAAGACTCAAAGGCAGGAAGAGGTTCGACTACGCCGTGATTGGCGCCGGCTACACGGGCGTTGCAGTGGCGCAGCGCCTGGCCGAGTTGAATCCCGGTGCAAGAATCGCGATTGTGGATGCGCTGGGTGTTGGGCAAGGCACGTCCGGCCGCAATGCAGGCTTCGTGATCGATGTGCCGCACAACCTGGATGCTGGCAAGTCGAACGTCGAGCACGACCACAAGCTGTTCAAGCTCAACAACTTCGCCATCGAGCGCCTACGATCCCTCAAGGACAAGCACTCCATCGATTGCGCCTGGCAGAACGCCGGCAAGTACATGTCCGCCCATGAGCAGAGCAACGTCGCCGGCCTGGACCACTTCGTCGAGACCTTGAAGGCCTCCGGCTTTGAGTACGAGGTCGTGGAAGGCGCTGCGCTGAAGAAGCGACTGGGTACTGACTACTACCGCATGGCGGTGTACACGCCGGGTAACATCCTGATCAACCCTTCTTCCTTGATCAGAGGCCTGGCTGCTGCGCTGCCCAAAAATGTCACCTTGTTCGAAAACAGCCCGGTGGTCAGCTGTGAGTATGGCTCGCCGCATAAGCTCAACTTCCTGGGCGGTTCGATCGAAGCTAGCACCGTGATCCAGACCACCAGTTCGTTCAACGAGGAGTTCGGCCACCTGCAGAATCGATTGGCACCGATCTTCACCTACGCGAGCCTTACCGAAAAGCTGACACCGGACGAGTTGAAGAAGTACTTCGACGGCGTAAAGCCATGGGGCACCACTTCCGCGCACCCAGCCGGAACCACCGTGCGCTTCACCACTGACGGGCGTATTTTCGTGCGCAACTCGCTCAACTACGAGCGCAGCTTGAACAGCAACGCCGAGGGCCTGGAAATGGCCTTCAAGCAGCACCGCCGGTCTTACGAGGCGCGCTTCCCGTTCTTGGCCCACAAGAATTTTGAATACACCTGGGGCGGGATGCTGTGCATGACGCTGAATCACCAGTCGGTCTTCAAGAAGTCCGCAGAAGGCGTCTACACCATCGTTGGCTGCAACGGTGTAGGTGTGGCCAAGGGCACCTACCTCGGCTACTACATGGCCGACTACATCTGCGGCATCCCAAGTGAAGAGCTGGATTTCATCTTCGATAACAGCAACCCGTCCTGGGTACCGCCTGATCCCCTGAAGGCCATCGGGGCCGGCATTCGGCTCAAGCACGAATCCAGCAACGCTGGTGGCGATATCTAAGGACTACCCTTAGCTGCACATAGCCCGCCCGGCTTTGATACCGGCGGGCTGGGTCAGCACTCATCCATTGCAGAGAGGATCGAATGATCAAACGTCTTCACGAAAACCACCTCATAGCCCAGGTCGTCCGTTACGGGAGCACTGTAGAGACCGCGGGTCAGGTCGCTACCAATACTGCGGCTTCACTGGAAGAGCAGTCCATTGAAGTCCTTGGCAAAGTGACTGGCTTGCTGGAGGAAGTCGGCGCCACGCTGAATGACCTAGTGCGTGTTCAGGTGTGGCTGACCAACATCGCCGAATTCGAGACCTTCAATGCTGTCTACGAGAAGTGGTTGGATGGCCGACCAAAGCCGGTGCGCGCCTGCGTCGAGAGCGCACTCGTTGCCGGCGGCTACGTGGTCGAGGTACAGGCCTTCGCCTACGTGGCCGAGTAAGCCTGAAGGCTAACCGCTGACACCGTTATCGGTCGTCAGCGGTTGATTGCAGCAGCCACTCCTCAAAAATCTTGCATGCGTTCGAGAGCTTGGCCTTGTTCGAGTGAACGAGGAAGTCTGAGAAGCCGGTCTTTAGCTCGAACTGCTGCAACGCCTTCACAGCGCCTTTCTCGATCATCTCTCTAGCCATGAACTCCCAGCCCAGAGCGATCCCCAATCCTCTTTCCGCAGCGTTCAAGGCCAAGGTGACTTGGTTGTAGGTGATGACCTTGCCGGTAGGCTTGAACGTCTTCCCGAACTGCCCGAGCCAGTCATTCCAGTTCATGATATTCCAGCCCTCGTTGTCGATCTGGACCAGCGGGAGCTTCAACAGGTCATCAAGTGACTCCACCTGCTCGGCGGCGAATTTTGCACTGCAAACGGGGTACACGATCTCATCGAACAACTTCACACCGGAAAGGCCTGTCCATTCCCCCGCACCGTAGAGAATGCCGAAGTCATAGTTCAAGCACAGTGGGGCGGAAAGCTGGTTGGTGGCCACCACGTTGACCGTAATGTCGGGGAACTGCTGCTGGAAGTGGGCGAGTTTGGGGAAGAGGTAGTAGTGAGCGACCGCGTGCGTGCACACCACGCTGATGGTGTTCTGGTCGTACCATTTGCGCACCCGCTGGACGGTTTCGCGGAAAGACTCTAGCGCCGGCTGCACACCTTCGTATAGCTCACGCCCAGGTTCGGTCAGCACAACCCCGCGGTACTTGCGTGTAAACAGCGCAAACCCAAGGTTGTCCTCCAGCTTCTTCACCTGCTTGCTGACGGCGCTTTGCGTGATGAACAGCTCCTCGGCGGCCAGCGTAAAGCTGCCTGTCCGAGCTACAGCTTCGAAGAAAACCAGAGGACCCACTGGGGGGAGTGCTTTGGTGTTTTTATCCATACCAAGGACCTTTGGCTCTAATACTCAAGATCAACTATAATCAATTTTTCAGTTTTCAATCGTGCCCTGTTGACTATGCAATGAGTCGATACACGCTCTAAGTTCTTCAAAATGGTTTGAGTAGTTGTGAGAAGAATATACCCTTCTAATGTCAGATCGGAACCTCTTCGGGTGCGCTCGAACAAAACAATCCCTAAGCTCTGCTCTAAGTTAGATATCTGTTTGCTGATAGCGCTTTGCGTGATGTGAAGCTCCTCGGCAGCCCTTGTAAAGCTGCGGTGTCAGGCGGCCGCCTCAAAGTAATGGATGGCTTGCAGCGTCGGCAGGGCTGTGCTCATGGCGGTCTCTCAAGATGTAATTATTTAAATCTACATAATTACTCAGAAAGATTACAGAGCCTAAGTAGAAATATTCGTATCCCACTAAGTCATACAGCTATTCCTTTTGCTCATGTATCAGGCTTTTTAATTTGCTGGTATATCGTAAATTTCACCTTTTTAAAAATATCGATACCTCAGACAAGTACTCACCGCTCGTCGAAGTGGATGTCTGAGATATTCATGATCAAAGACGTCATCGGCACGCCTTACGCTGCCCTTTTCAGCTGAAGAGGGGGCCTATGGACGTGTCCGAAGTCTGCCGGAAAGCTGTTGACGGAATCAATATGGCCGGTCGTATTAGTTTCATCATGCGGGCACACCGATCGCCTCCGACCTAGGTCCGCTCTGTTCTCACCCTAACTGGATAGAGTCTTGATGATCGATTCCACGCTTCTTTCCCCTGTCAAACTGGGCCAGTACAAGCTGTCGCACCGCGTGGTGATGGCGCCACTAACCCGTATGCGCGCCGCTGAGGGAAATGTCCCCAACGAGCACGCTGCTGAGTACTACAGTCAGCGAGCCACACCAGGTGGGCTGATCATTTCGGAGGCGACCCAGGTCACTCCATATGGAGAGGACTACCCTGCCACACTAGGCATTCACTCCGCCGAGCAGGTGGCTGGCTGAAGAAAGTAACCGAGGCCGTCCACAAGAATGGCGGCATCATCTTCCAACAACTCTGGCACGTAGGGCGGTCCCCGCACTCCAGCTTCCAACCAGGCGGGTATTGCCTGTTAGGCCGTCTGCAATTCCGATCACCGATCAACAATCCCTGACGCCGGAGTGGAAAACCGTACCGTACGAGACGCCCCGCGCCTTGGAACTCGATGAGATCCCAGGGATCGTCAAGGCATATCGCCAAGGGGCACGTAAGGCTCTGGCCGCTGGCTTCGATGGTGTTGAAGTCCACGGTGCCAACGGTATCTGCTGGAGCAGTTCCTTCACTCCAAATCCAACCACCGAACCGACGCCTACGGTGGTTCCGTTGAGAACCGAGTTCGCCTGTTGTTGGAAGTCACCAAGGCGGCCATCGATGTTTGGGGTGCTGATCGAGTCGGAGTCCGTCTTTCCCCGTTCGGCACCTACAACGATGTCGGAGACGCAGACCCAATCGGTTTGTACTAGTACGTGCTGAGCAGTCTGGACAATTTGAATGTGGCCTATGTGAGCCTGATTGAGGCCCGCACCGGTGACAGCATGGAGACCGGCACACCGAACAATGTCGATGCCCTCCGAGAGTTCTAGCCGCGGACACTGATCCTAGCTGGAGGCTTCACCCGGGAGACGGTCGAAAAAGCGATTCTCGAAGGTCGTGCTGACGCCGTTGCCTTCGGCCGGCAGTTTATTGCCAACCCCGATCTTCCAGCGCGCTTCCGTCAGGGCGCGTAGCTGAATGCCTATGACCGCTCGACCTTCTACGGAGGGGGCGCTAAACACTACACCGACCACCCAACGCTGAGTGATGGCGCAGCTTCAAATTGAAGTGCTGCGATCACTGCACCTTGTCGTCCTCATACTTGGAGGCTTTTTAATATGAAAGTTGTAGTTCTTGCCGCCACCGGCCGGATTGGCCGCACTGTCATCAGCGAGTTGTTGAGCCGCGGCCACGATGTCACCGCCGTCGCCCGCAGGCCAGAAAAGCTGCCCAGCAGCATCAACACTATAAAAAAAACGGCCTGAGTAACGCCGATCGCCTGGCCGACATCATTTCTGGCTTTGACGCGGTTGTAAGCGCCTACGGTCCATACAAGGAAGATCAGCGCTATTTCTCTGATTTGTCCTATACCGACGAACTGGTCAGCGTCACTGAGCTAGTTATCAAAGCCGTTGAGATCGCCAAGGTCCCGCAGGTGCTGGTTGCAGGCGGCGCCGGCTCGCTTTGGTTCAAACCTGGGGTAACCGTGCTGGAGTCGGGGCACTGGCCGCAATAGTATGTTCCGATTGCATCCTCGCACGTCAAAACCTTTAAGGTGCTGCGTGAGTCCGACATAAACTGCACCTACTTCAGTCCTGCGATGTTGATCGAGCCAGGTGTGCGCACCGGGCCGTATCGCTTGGGTAAAGACGATGTCATCCAGGATGGCATGGGTCGCTGTTGGATCTATTTTGAGGACTACGCAATCGCTGTGGTGAATGAACTGGAACATCCTGAGCACGAGCGCGCACGGTTCACCATCGGCTACTAGGCAATGCCCCACTGGCGGCAACATGGGGATGGTGTTGCCAGTGGGTTTTTACGCCCGACGTAAGTCAGACGGGTTCAGCTTGACTTGGAGATGACTGGTCATATTATTCAGGCTCGATAGGCGTATCTCCCATGGCAAGACATAGTGTTCGTAAACAACTGATTGATGCAGGGCTTGAGACGCTTCACCTGAGCGGTTTCAACGGCTGTGCAGTGCAAGACATCACCCGCGCAGCCGGCGTACCCAAGGGCTCTTTCTACAACCACTTTGAGAGCAAGGAAGCGCTTGCACTCTTTGTGCTGGAGCGTTTTTGGGAAGGCGGGGCGGAACGCCGTGCGCGTCTTCTGGACCCTTCGGTCGATCCAGTGTGCGTCTGCGTGATCACTTAAAGGCATACGCCGACATGGTGGTCGCCCAAGAATTTCAGAAGGGATGCCTGATTGGTAACTTCAGTGCTGAGATGGCGCGCAATGACGACGTCAGGGCGCGACTGAAAGGCATGTACAAGGCTTGGACTGATGCGCTCGCGACCTGTATTCAACAGGCCGGCGGGGCCGGAAAACTGAAGTCCCCTGCACCTGCAGAGGCGGTCGTTAGCTTTCCGGTCAGTGCATGGGAAGGGACCATCCTGCGCGCCAAGGTCGAACGTGACCAAGACGTTCTTGAGCAGTTTGAGTTCGTCGTCTTCCCCACCTTCTTCGGCTGAACAACGTGTGAAGTACATTCGATATATTATTAACGATGGATTTCCGTGTGCAGCGCTACTGCTCCAGACAGCTTTTGAGTTGGCCAACGATCAGATCGGGCATGCGTTCTTTCAGGTGTCGATTCACTCCGAGCATGGCGGGGTAATTACAAGTTCGGGAGGACTGCCAGCACAGACTGAGCCTCTACCGGTACACCCAGGCGAACAGGATTGGATAGTCGCTTTTAAAACGGAGCGTGCTAAGCCGAGGACCTCAACCAGGTTGTCCAATTTCTTCAATGCCATGCCCGCAGCAGGCTTGCGGCGAGTCATCCTGGGGCCTGGAATCTTCATCTTCTGTGATTCGTCGTCGACGACGGATTGAATCGCCCCGAGTTTCCTAGACACCTCTTTGCCTTAAACTGAGGCCAATCAGGAGGTGCCATGAACAACCCACGTTACCCCGAGAATTCAAAATCCAAGCGGTCAATCAAGTGACCGAAAAGAGGCTAGCCGTCGCCGATGTGGCGGCCCGTCTTGGCGTGTCGGCGCACAGCCTCCATGCCTGGATAAAGCGCTACAGCAAATTTCAAGAGGAGCGCCAGCAGGATGATGATCAGTACGCTGAACTGCGTCGCCTGCGAGCGGAACTCAAGCGTGTCACTGAAGAGCGAGACATCTTAAAAAGGCCGCCGCGTACTTTGCCAAGGAGTGCGGCTGAAGTACGCCTTTATCACGCTGCGCGCGGGCGAACTCCATTCGACGGCTTTGCCAGACGCTGAAAGTCCATCCCAGTGGTTATTACGCCTGGTTGTCTGAACCGCAATCTTCATGCGCCAAAGACGACCAGCGACTGCTGGGTTTGATCAAGCATTCATGGCTGGAAAGTGGCGGCGTTTATGGCTATCGCAAAAATCCATGACGATCTGCGCGAAGTGGGTGAAGTGTGTGGCCGCCATCGTGTGGCAAGACTGATGCGTCTTGAAGGGCTGCGCTCTCAGACAGGGTATCGACGTCCCCCTGGAAAATACGGCGGTAAGCCACCGGTCACTTCACCCAATTTGCTGAAGCGCCAGTTCGATGTCGTGGAACCCAACAAGGTTTGGGTCACCGACATCACTTACATTCGTACGCATGAAGGCTGGCTGTATTTGGCTGTGGTGCTGGATCTGTTTTCTCGTCAGGTCGTTGGCTGGTCAATGAAGTCGCAAATGACCAGTGATTTGGCCATTGATGCGTTATTGATGGCGGTTTGGAGACGAAAGCCGAAGCAGGAAGTGATGGTTCACAGCGACCAGGGCAGCTAATACAGTAGCTCCGATTGGCGCAGCTTTTTGAAGGCGAACAACTTAGTCGCCAACATGAGTCGTCGTGGCAACTGCCATGACAATGCCGTGGCCGAAAGCTTTTTTCAGCTTCTAAAGCGGGAGCGGATCAAACGAAAAACTTACACCACGCAGGAGGATGCTCGTAGCGATGTGTTCGATTACATCGAGATGTACTACAACGCAAAACGTCGTTATGGTTTCAACAATAAGCTGTCGCCGGTAGAGTTTGAAAAGCGTTACGTAATGAACTTGCAAGGTATCTAGAGAATCCGGGGCGATTCATTGGAGCTAAGGCGTCCATGCGAGAGAAGATGTCGATCTTAGCCTCGACGGTTTCTCGCACGTTTTCTTGCATGAGAACAGAGTCCCGTAACGCCTCACCCAGATCCGCAACGCAGGTAATGCGCTCCAGCACGGTGGACGGGTGTCATTCAGTAGATCGAATTCAGCGAGCTCATTCAATCTGGCCTCGATATAGCCGTGGCTGCTTGCCACGGCTTGCTCATCCATGTCGTGCAAACGTACAGGGTGCCCTGCGCGAGCAAACACAATTGCCCAAGCTCTACCGATCAGGCCTGCACCTACAACAGCGACAGGTTCGCGACCAGCGGCAGCGGATGATGTAGTACTCAAGTTGTTTCCAACTTCTTTTATTTGTGATTCTGAGTTGTGACTTCGCTCTCGCCATCATCATTGCCCTGGCTACCTCCGGCGTTGCTGGCAGATACAAGGGAACAAAGTCGGGTGACGTGTGGATCTTGCTAGCTAGTGTTATTACAGATCACAATATGTTTGTTTGAGGTGCCGGACGATTGGCATTAGGAGGGATTGGGCGTGAGGAAAAAGCCTCGGCAGGATGGAAAACGATGCGGGGGGCTGGCTGAGTCGAGGTGGATCGTTAACACCGCCTTTTTCGCCATGGTATGCAAGTACTGCCACTGACTGTCAAAAAGTGTATGCGTGCGACCCTTCTTGCGATCCGTGAGGAGTTGAGTCGCCGGCGTCATGACCTTATCCGGATTCAAGGGCGATGGCTAAAACGTGTGATAAGCGGTTACTTCAATTACCACGCGGTGCCGGAAAACTGATATGTCTTGGCGGTTTTCGTCTGGCAGTGTGTCGTCTCTAGCGGCAAGCCTACAAGCGTCGCAGTCAGCGTCATCGGCTTCAATGGTCACGTCTTGGACGCTTTGCTGACCTCAATATGCCGAGCCCTAAGAGTGCACATCCTTACCCTGAGGATCGTTTCGCGTCACCCATCCAAGGCAGGAGCCGTATGCGGTAGTTCAGCACCTACGGGTCTGTGGGGTAAGCGGTTGGTAAACCCACCCAACGCGATAACTTTGACGGCAGCAATCTAGGCAGGTAGGAGCTCTAACTACTGAGATGCCTGACGGAATGAGATCTGGTTGCAGGTCAAACCACTACGGCATATCTTCTGTTTGGTATATGAACCAAGTGTTTGATGGACGACTATACACGTGCACGCGAAGCGATCTCCTTGATCGCCCCGCGAATAGACTTGCCTTTAAGTATGCGTCACTTCAGCCATACACCGACCTGCTGCTCAGTTCCCTCTATAAACACCAAAGCCTCAACCTGACCTGCTTCGATCAAGTCTTGGCGAACGCCTTTTATCACTTCAAGCCGCGCAGCACTGTCAACCAGTTCAACACGTGCTACCGGAGCCTTCATGGATTGGCGGCTGTCAGATTTTGCTTTGCGAATCGCGGATAGCACGGCACTAACACTCATCAATAAGCTTTCACTAGACGCGTCAGGAGAAGCATCCCCTTGCGGCCAAGACGCATTGTGCACTGAGCCGCAATTCCAAAATTGCCATACTTCCTCGCACACAAATGGCAGAAATGGCGCAAACAGTCGCTGTTGCACGCTCAGTGCATGTGCAAGAGCATTACGGGCCGAATGGTCTTCTGGTCGATAGGCGCGACGCTTGACCAACTCGACGTAGTCATCGCAAAACCACCAAAAGAACCCTTCGATACGCGAGAGCGCCACGCTATAGTCGTACGCCTCAAGGGCGAACGTAGCGTCCTGGACTACGCAGTCCAAGCGTTTAAGCATGGCCTGATCCAGCGGTTGGTCGATATCTCCGTTGTCATCCTTCGCAAAACCTTGAACCAACTTTGATAGATTGAACAGCTTGACGGCCAAACGGCGGCCGATCTTCATCTGCTGTTCCTCAAAGGCTGTATCACTGCCGAGCCGCGCTGAGGCTGCCCAGTAGCGCACGCCGTCACTTCCATGCTGGTCGAGCAAGTCTTGAGGGGTCACCACGTTACCCTTGGATTTAGACATTTTTTTACGGTCAGGATCAAGAATCCACCCAGAGAGCGCGACATTACGCCATGGCACGCAACGGTGTTCAAAATGGCTGCGTACCAAAGTTGAGAATAGCCAAGTGCGGATTATGTCGTGACCTTGAGGCCTGAGATCCATGGGGTATATTTTGGCGAACAATGCGTCGTCATCTCCCCACCCTCCTGCGATTTGAGGCGTCAGCGAGCTGGTGGCCCACGTATCCATGATGTCCTGTTCGCCGATGAAACCATTCGGTTGCCCACGTTGTTCTGGCCGATACCCTGGCGGAGTATCCAGGCTCGGATCAACTGGCAAGCTTTCCTCGTAGGCAATAATCGGAGCGCTGTATTGCGCTTCGCTTTGTGCGTTCAGGCTGTACCAGAACGGTATCGGCACGCCGAACATGCGCTGACGACTGATTAACCAATCACCATTCAAACCACCGACCCAGTGCTCGTAACGCCTGAGCATATGCGGCGGATGCCAGTCCAGCGCCTGGCCAGAGGTAAGTAACGAGTTCCGCAGGCTCATATCGCGTCCGCCATTGCGCAAGTACCACTGCCGAGTGGCGAGAACTTCCAAAGGTCGGTCACCTTTTTCGAAAAACTTTACAAAGTGTCGAATCGGTCGTGGCTCATCTTGCATGGCGCTGCAGTCGCGCAGCATCGACACGAGCAGTGTACGAACCTGAGACAAATTACGGCCGGCCAAGCCTGCATAGGCTTGCTGGCTACGGGGTGTCGTCAACCAGGAAGGCGTCTCAAGCAACAGGCGCCCATCTTTTCCCAGTATCGATCGCGTTGGCAACTGCAATTCCCGCCACCAAATCACATCGGTAAGATCGCCAAAGGTGCAGACCATGACCAAGCCGGTGCCCTTATCAGGATCACCCAAAGGGTGTGCCAGCAGCGGTACCTCAAAGTCAAAAATCGGCAAGCGCATGGATTGCCCGAACTGCTCCTGATAGCGAACGTCGTCCGGGTGAGCTACCAGCGCCACGCATGCCATCAGTAGCTCAGGCCGAGTGGTAGCAACCTTCAATGCACCACCATCCGCTGATTCAAAGACGAGTTCGTGATATGCACCATCGACCTCGCGCTCTTCAAGCTCTGCTTGAGCCACGGCTGTCTGAAACGTTACATCCCACAGGCAAGGCGCTTCCTGGCTATAAAGTTCGCCACGCTGATAGTTACGAAGTAAAGCGCGCTGACTTACTCGTTGGGAGCGCTCATCAATGGTGGCATATGAAAGGCTCCAATCAACGGACAAGCCCAGTTGCACGAAGAGTGCACGGAATGCTTGCTCATCAATAGCTGTCAGTTCGTGACACAACTCGATGAAGTTGCGCCTACTGATGACAGTAAAGTCACCTCGCTTTAAAGGAGCGGGCTCAGATGGCCTGAAACCAGGCTGATAGGCTGCCAGCGAGTCGCAGCGTACCCCATAGAAATTCTCGACCCTGCGTTCGGTAGGCAATCCGTTGTCGTCCCATCCCATGGGATAGAACACAGCCTTGCCTCGCATACGCTGGAATCGAGCGATGATATCTGTGTGGGTATAGCTGAAGACATGGCCGACATGCAGCGAGCCTGAAGCCGTCGGCGGGGGCGTATCAATTGAGAACACGGCGTCGCGTTGGGCTGCGTGGTCAAAGGCGTAAGTGCCTTCGAGCTGCCAACGTTGAGACCAGCGTGTTTCAAGATTTTCGAGAGAGGGGGTGACAGCTTGATCGTTTAGAACTTCATCACGTTTAACGGTGACATAGCATCCTCCTATTTAATATCAAGGGGCACAACGGTTAGTGTGCGCACAATTTAAAATTATATTGAATCCCCTTTGAAGTAAACCCCCTAATCAACGTTTACCCTCGTAGTTCAATGCAACTGACGGCTCGTCCAAGAGGATGCATTCAGATTTACATCACCTGAGGAGCCCATTTATGCGGCAGCAGCTCGGCGATGTCACTTGCACGCTGTGTTGGCAGTCGAGCCACAGCGTCTTTCAAGTAAGCATATGGATCATGCCCGTTGAGCCGCGCCGACTGGATCAAACTCATGATCGCGGCCGCTCGTTTGCCGCTGCGCAGAGATCCGGCAAACAACCAATCAATTGGAGCGCCCAAGCGCCCATGTCCTGATCGTGTTTTCGACCGGGTTATTGTCGATGGGCACAGCACCATCATCCAGGTAGCGCGTTAGCGCTACCCTGCGTTTCAAGCTGTAATCCAAAGTCTTGGCCGTCGCTGAGCCTTCTGGCACAAGCTCGCGCTGAACCAGCATCCACTCATGCAACTTTGCTGCAATGGGCACCGTTATTTCCTGACGTAATCGCCTGCGTTCTTCATCGTCCATGTCTTTGGCTTGCCGCTCGATCTCGTACAGGCCGCCGACTGAGTGAAGTGCCTGTTCAGCCAGTTGGCTTTTGTTTGCCGCATGCAGTTCGAAGAACTTACGGCATGCGTGTGCCATGCAGCCGATCTCGGTGATGCCTCAAGACGTGGTTTTGGAGGTGCGGGCCCATTTTCGCTCGCTTTCGGCCTGGATAACCTCTGTACTAGAGCGAGGGGCAAAACAGGGAGTATTGGTGTTGTCCAGTGATGCGCGTGCCGAAGCAGAGATGTTCATGGCAGCGGTCCATGGCGCCATGCTTTCGGCGCGCGCCTATGGCGATCCAGAAGTCTTCGGTGTGATCACTGAGCCCCTGTTCGACAGGCTCTTCCTTTAAAAAGATTGAAGTCAGAGAGCACGGGTTCGGGCTTATAAGAAGGCCGGGCCCGGGGCGGCTGCGCCGACGTTCGAGCCACGTCAGTCTGTATCCAGGTGAGCACGCTTGCGGGCTGCGCCAAGGCATTAAGGGAAGCGGGCACTCTGCATTCGAAAGGAATACCGAGAATATAGGCGTTCTTACACGTGTTGGCGTGTCCGATGTCGTCTCGGGGTGCGCTGTGGACGTCGACGCTCGCCGAAGTAAGCTGGCATTGTTCCTTCAACAGCGCCGGAAAATCAGCGGCAACTGCTTTCGCCCCCGGGCAACTCCCGGTTTCTGCGGTTTTTGGTAACACATAAGGTGCTGGCAGCAGGGCAGGAATGATGATCATGATAGTTCCTTATGACACGGCTTGGGTTTAACTGTTTACTAGTTGGAAGGCAAATAAAAATTATTCTTCCTGGACCTACCTACACGCTCTTCGAATGGGTATTGCTGAGTGCAGAATCACAAGGGTAAGCGTCATGACGGTCTTAGCACTGGAAAAACAGTTGAATTTCCTGCGGGAAATCGATCGCTTGAAGTTGGAGGTAAGCACGGGGGATCTTGCGACACCGGTTGGCCTTGTACTCGCCTACGGCGGCGGCCGACTGATGGCTACCGTCTTTGATGAGCTGCGGACCGCAGTATTCGTCCGTGTCAACGCTAACGCAACTCGCTTGTCAGGACTTCGCATCTTCAAGAGGCTGCATCAGCTCAGTCTCAGATTCCACCTTGATCGGAAGACAGGGGAGGGGGTAGCGCGTTAAATCGAGCGGGTACCCACTGTATCCCGGTCATTCTATCGACAGTCTTGTTCTCTCTGGTGCCTATCGCCTTCGAGGTCGTGCTTGTCTGAACCATTCTTTGGTACCTCTTCGGTGCGATCTTCAGATTGGTGACTTTGGCTACTGTGGCTGCCTACGCAGGGTTTACAATTTCCATTAGCGCGTGGTGCACTCGTTTCCGTCGCGCGCTCAACGAGGCGAGCGCTGAATCCAGCAGCAAATCAATTGATAGTCTTCTAAATTTCGAGACGGTGAAATACTTCGGCGCAGAAGATCATGAGGCTCAGCGTCTCGATGCTGCGTTGAGAAAGCGGGAGGACGCATCTGCCAGGAATGAGTGGACGTTTGTTTGTTTGAGCATTGGGCAGGTCTTCATCATATCCACCGGCCTAATTTTCATAATGCTGATTGCAGTAAGGCGCATACATGAAGGGGCAATGGGCTTGGGCGATATTGTACTAGTCAATGCGTACATACTTCAGCTCCATCAGTCGTTGAATTTTTTCGGCCTAACGTAAAAGTTCTTCATGCGCGTTTGCGTGGAGTTGCGCCACGGCGTTGCGCTGAGCGACTCGCGCGAAGCCTGCTACGGCATGGAATGGAACACCTATGACACGTCAGTGGAGCCGCGGGTCATGATGATGGTGTCTCAGATGGGCCATTGCTTGAATGACCTGCTGTACCGCAACAGTGTCGATCATTTGCCAATGGAACTGGTCTTGATCGTATCGAACCTTGAGAAGTTCAGGCGCAGAGCTGAGCATGAGAGGCTGGATTTTCACTACCTGCCTGTCACTTCTGAAAAAAAACAAGCAGGAAGCCAACTTCTGGAAATGGTGCGTGAGCAGAAGATCGACACCGTGATTCTCGCCCGTTACACACAGATCCTGAGCGGTGACGTATCAAGACTATGGGCCGGCCAAATCATCGATATCCATCACTCGATCCTACTCAGCGTCAAGGTCGAGGGTTCTTACCATCAAACCCATAAACTTAGGGGTGAAGCTCATCGCAGCCACTGCCCACTATGTGACGGCGGGCCACGATGAGGATCCACTCATCGAGTCGAACTTGCAGCGCATTGATCATGCCCCAACTGCAGATGATCTGGTGGCCAATGTCGCGACACCGAATGCTAGGTACTCGCCCGCGCCGTGCAACTTCACGTTGAACACAGAATTCTGCTCAATGACGATCGCACAGTCGTTTTCTACTAGTGCCGCCCAGGTGATGCGCAGCCAGGTCATCGTGGAACACATCTTGGAAGGGATTCGCTCGGCTGTGGGGTGGCACGCCATTACACCTGGTCCTGCAGTGGTGCTGGTCGGCGAGGACATGGCCAGCCGGGTGTATGTGCGAAACAAGACCTCCTAGGCCGAGGCGTGTGGACTCAACTCTCGTCAGTACGTCCCCGGCAACCCTCTGACTCTAGCTATTTGGTTTTAGGTTAGCCCGGCTTGTGGGAGACGTTTTTATTTTATTAAGTTCTTGAATTTAAATGTTATTATTTTATTCATGCGCTGCCCGCCCCCATTTTTCCCTCCAGTCTGATCCTGCATGCAACCCCAGTGAGTAGGTGCGGGCGCCCGAGCTGAAAATTATGCTCAGGCGATTCGCGAACTGCAACGGATGCTGAGCAGAAAACTCGGGAGGCGAAAATTCTCAAAGATACCGTGGTGATTATCTGCTCGCGAAGATGGATTGTCCCCTTACCTTTGTCGCCGGAAATGGCTAGCGGACCCGGTTATCTTGGTATGGTGCGCTCGCGATTAGCTGTCCGGCGAAACAAATTTATCGGACATCGACTGCGGCGTCCCCAGCCGGATATCGCGGTGTTAATGCCCGCGACTTGAAGCTAGGGAGTGTTGAAAGTCGATATGGTGTCATGTGCAAAGCGCCCCCGGCAAAGCCTAAACGGTAACGGTTTGGCGCAGGGCTTCGTCAGCGGAGACATCGACTTAACTGAGAGTTGGTATCCAGCACAAAGGGGCAAATTCAGGACGTCAACCAAGCGTGCAAACGGCAGGGCAGGATGGAGGATTTACTTCATGGTCACCTCGATCAAGATCGATTACCCTGATGCGCACCTTTATAGGTGCAGGGGGCTGAGTCGCATCTAGCCCTGGGTGGAAGGTAAGACCCGGTCGACTCTCAATATCGAGGGCAGGTGCTGCAGCCACAGGCGTGGATTCCTCCACCGATCCGCCCAACAACAAGTTCATAAATGAGGATAGTTGCTGGACAGGCCTTTGCTTGGTCTAGCCTTTCACTATTGTTTTTCGCAGTTTTAATAGCCGGCCTCTACGACCGCATCGGCCAGCCGAGTTGGCGATAGAACTCCAGCGTTCGCGCCTTAAGAGCCATTGTGCAAAACGTTTCACCTGAGTCGCTGCTTTTATCTATGATTCTTACGGTAACCCCTTGCTTGGTTAGCCAGAGAGCGAGAGCGAGCCCAGTTGGGCCAGCTCCGACTACGAGAACTTCGGTTTGAGCCATGATCCACCCTCATTAATGTTATCTAAACTTTCGAAACTCAATTATTCATCGACGCTGATGCGCCGTTGGGCTTAGCAAATCGACAGGGGCAGGAGAGTCAGGGATTGAGAGGTAGACATCCCATAACATGTCGAAGCCGTCTTGCATGACGCGGTCTAACGCCCTGTTCGCTTCGGCTTCGAAGACAGGATGAGGGTACTGCGCGGTGGCTCCGGCTGCGAGTATTCGAGCCTGAGTGCACCTCCCATGCGCAAGTTAGGCAGGCGACCACTGATGAGGCAGCAATTGCTCAAAGTGAAGGGCTCGCTGAGTCGGCAGCCGCGTGAGCACATCCTTGAGATAAGTGTACGGGTCATGCCCATTGAAGCGTGCAGATTGAATCAAGCTCATTATCACCGCCGCCTTTTTGCCGCTGCGCAGCGACCCAGCAACTAACCAGTTCGACCGCCCAAGCGCCCACGCGCGGATCAAGTTCTCGATCTGGTTGTTGTCTATGCGCACAGCACCCTCTTCTAGGTAGCGCGCCTGCGCTACCCAGCTTTTCAGGCTGTAATCTAGGGCCTTGGCCGTGGTCGAACCCTCGGGCACAAGTGCACGCGGAGCCAACATCCACTCATGCTGTTTTCCAGCGATGGGCACCGCCATTTCCTGGCGTAATCGCCAAAGGTCCTCGTCACTCATTTCCTTGGCGTGTTTTTCGACTTTGTACAGCCCATTAATCGAGTGAAGCTCCTGCTCCGCCATCTGGCTTTTGTTGGCCATATGCCGGTCAAAGAACTTGCGGCGCGCATGGGCCATGCAGCCAATTTCGGTGATGCCCAGCACGAAGCTAGCCACATAGCCGGCGAAGTGGTCACAGACCAGCTTGCTGTTCCAGGAGCCCAGGAGGTAACGCGCATGTTCTCCAGCACGGCTGGGGCTGAAGTCGTAGACCACGGCGTTGAGTGCCGAAACCGGCGTAGAGTTGTAGGCCAAAATGTAAGCGCGGTGGGTTTTCTTCCGACCCGGCAACAGCATTTGTACCGGCGTTTCGTCAGCGTGAACCACGCGCTGGGCCAGCACCACATCGCGCAGCGCATCGACCAAGGGTTGAAGTAGTACGCCGGTTTGACCCACCCACTACGACAGCGTTGAACGCAGGATGGTAGGTAATCGGCGAACTTGGCACCATCACGTGCGCCAGCAGGCCCGCCGTGGGGATGCCCTTGTCGATCACCTGCGGCGGCACCGGCGCTTGGATCAGTGTTTCGCACTGGGCAAACCCATTTCCCCCTTACGTACTGTTCAGCGGTGAACACGCCCGGTGTGTAATCCCGCTTCTCGCTGACATCTTCTCCGATGCGCTGAAGCTGGCAGCCGCAAACGCATCGAGTGGTGTCCGGTTATTAATAGGTCACGGTGCGCGGGAAATGCGGCGGTAATGGCGCACGATTGGGTTGCTGGCGTTGCTCTAGCGGCGCGAGCGGTGAGGGGCTTGTCAGCCAGAGAAAATGAGTACATATTTAAGTACTTGCATTATGTTTTCTAGTTTGGTTTTGCGTTAAATCAACAGGTTAGAGGTTGAGTTATGTTCCCGTCCGCTGCGCCATATTCGGTCACCTGGACCACTGAACGCCAGGTCACCACAGAAAGCCCGCTCATTGAGCGGGCTTTTTTTCGTCTGCGATTTGCCCTGGCAGCTTCTTCTTGCGTGGTTGGCGCGTGGCCAGGTGCTCGAAACAAAAAGACGCGGTGCCGAACACGGCAATGAGGGTCAGTACGAGCATGCCGAGGGTTGAGCTTTCCACGGTGACTTCCTGCGCAGTGATGGGTAGGTGGTCACGTTAGAAGCGGGGCGCAGGCAGCTCAATAGACCCGACGCGATCCTTACGGCGCCGGGCCTGTTTTTACGAACTCTTTATGGTGCGTTGCGGCTGTGGCGGTAATCGCTGACCGCTTCATACACGGCTTTGCGCAGCCGGTTGATGCCGCCAATCGGCCGGTGCGCTTCCAGCCCGAACCAAGGGTTGAACGACTGGTTGTCGCACGCCAGATTCAAAGCCGGGGTGTCGAAATCCTGGGCAGGAATGTTCACCTTGGCTACCGTTTCGTAAGGCGCATCGCTTTCCTTCCACTCGATACTGGTGTCTTCGATCGGCATGAATTTTTGCGGGTTCTGGCGCTGAATCTGCAACACGAAACACGCCGGTACGCGGTCTGTGGACAGTTGCTGGTTCAAAGCGCTGCGCAGGAAGTTCGGCAAGTCTTCGTTCTGCTTGGGCAAGACGTATTCCGGGCAGCTTTGCGGGTCAGGCGCGACGCGGAACTTGGCGTTGGCCGTGCCGAACTTGTAGGGCGAGACTGAAAAGTACGTAGCCTGCGTCGGGCTGGCAGGGGCGGGTGCCAAGGTTGCCAGTGCGATAAACAAGTGGCGCACTTGCCAGCTGCGCGGGTCAGCCTTGGGGAAGAACGCCAGCACTTTCTTGCCATCCGCCTGCGCGCCGATGTTCTGCGCGTATTCGGCCACATCGCTGACAAAAAAGTTGGGGTGGCTGAACATCACGAAGTCCTGCTCCGCGCGCGCCTGTTGGTCGGCCATCAATTGCTTGCCCGGCACATCCAGCAACTTGATCGCCATGCCCCGCGCATCGCGGATGCTGTCGAACTGCGGGTAGGCGTTGCCGTTGGACAGCCGCATCATCGCCTGCCAGGTCTTGCCGGGTTCGGCGAACACGCCTTGGCGCAGCGCCGGGTCCAGGTCGGCCAGCACGCTGACTTCGGCCTTCACACAGCCGTGGGCCTTGGCGTGGGCATCGCGCAGGTAGCGCGTGCCCTCGCGGTGCTGGTCGACGATGCGCACGGCGGTCTGGATGATGCCCTGGGTCATCGCCGCTTCACCGGGCGGTATCTGCTCGTTCGACGACACCGGGCCACTGTGCTGCCAGGCGAACCACGCGGTCGCCGCCAGCCAGCCGAGCAGCCCGAGGCCCGCCAGCCACAACAGCGTCTTGCCGAGAAATTTGCCCAGGCCCAGCCACAGTCGCGCGAGCAGGGAGCGTTCGTTGTATTGCGATCGGATAATCATGGCAGTTGTTGCTCCAGCGGGCCGCCCAGCACTTTGAGGTATTCCAGCAGCGCCCAGCGTTCCTGCGGCAGCAGGCTGCGGCCGATCACGCCGTTGCCACGCTGGCCGGCACGGA
The DNA here is from genome assembly GCF_002813445.1 of Pseudomonas tolaasii NCPPB 2192. NCBI lineage: Bacteria > Pseudomonadati > Pseudomonadota > Gammaproteobacteria > Pseudomonadales > Pseudomonadaceae > Pseudomonas > Pseudomonas tolaasii. The sequence continues at coordinate 6,043,832 of NZ_PHHD01000001.1, read as the reverse complement.
ATTCGTGGCCACTGTTGTGGTTGCCGGTGATTTTGGTATCGAACAAAAAGGCGTTCTTGAAGGTGCCGGTCTGGAAGCCCAGGTGGCGCGGGTCGTAGTCGAAAGTGCCTTTAAAGAAGGTGGTGCTGCGCTCGTCCTGGGGCGAGAGCAGTTGGTAGATCGTCGGTACCGAGCCATTGTGCAGGAACGGCGGGGTGGCCCACACACCGGCCAGTGGTCGCGCCTTGTAGGCACGCAACTCGCGTACGCCGATGGGTAAGCCGTAGCCGTCCAGGCGGGGGCGTTCGGTTGGGGTGACCCCCGCAGCGCGGTAGGCGTGTTCTTCCACGAATGCGGTGACGTAGGCCAGGCCCTTGGCCACTGACATTTGCTTCAGGTCCAGCGGCTCACTCGGCGTCGGGTGCAGTTCGACATTCAGCTTGGCCAACTCCGCCGGGTCCCATTGCAGAGCGCTCAGGTCGTAACGCTGGTCGGCAATGTTGCTGGCGGCGCTCGGGTCGGTGCCGATGTAGTCCACGGGGATCATTTTCAGTTGTTGCACCGGGCGGCCATTTTCCTGGGTGACGCTCGGCACGTGGCAGCCGGCGCAGTTCTCGGCGAACAGTGCGCGCCCCTGGGCGGCGAGGGGCTTGTCTATGGCACCGAACAGGTCTTCGGGCCAGGTCGGTGGTTTGAGGCGCTGCAGGGTTTCTTCGATCATGTTCAGGTCGCGCACCCGTACGCTGGACGGGTAACGCGCGTCGCCTTGCAGGGGCTGGCCGGCGTTGTCGAAGAAGGTCAGCGTGGCGCCAACGCCCAGGGCTTCACCGATATTGCGTGCCATGGGTTGTTGGGCCGAACCGTTCCATTGCACCCAGTCGAAGGTCCAGATATCCCACAAGTGCGGGTAGTCCACCGGCGCGTTGGCGACGCGATAATTCTCCGGGGAGATGGCATCGCCGAAGCTGGCATTGGCGATACGGCCAAAGGCGTCGGTACGGCCGGGGCCTTCTTCGGTGGGGTAGAGGCCGCGGTGGGTGTCGTTCCAGGCGACTTTGAGGAACTGGTTCAGCGACTGTTTGAAGTCCTGGCGCAGCTGGTTTTTGTTGGGCTCGTCATAGTGAGGGCCGAGCACTGCGCGGGCGAAACGGTCGAATTTCCAGGGCATGTAGTAGGTGGCGGCCAGGCTGGCCACCAACGCCTGGCCGAAGCTGCCGCCGCGCAGGGTGGGCACGCTGGAAGGCAGCACGTGTTGGGCTGAGCCACCGTCGATGCGCAGGGCCTGACCTTTGAAGTGCAGCTCGCCGGTATGGCAGGCGGCGCAGGTGATGTCGAGGTATTCAACCTGGCTGCCGGCGTTTTGATGACGGGCGAAACCGACGGGCAGGTTGCCAGGGTTCTGCGCGGTGGGCACTTGTTTTGGGTCCACCAGGAAGCCGAAACGTGCGAGGTATTCCGGGGTGGCGAAACGCTGCTGGGAAAACGGCAATTCCAGGGCGGTGAACCAGTCGTAATGCAGGCCTTTTACCTGGGTGCCCTGGGGCGTGAAGTAATAGGTCTGGCGGTCGGCGGCACTCCATTGATCCTGGTAGTGCACCTGGTCTACGGGCACGTAGTCCGGCAGCCTGGGGTTGATGGTGTAGTAGAGCACCACGGCCAGGAGCAGGCCCAGTGCTATGAGTATCAGCAGTAATACACGGGAAAAAATGCGCAAGATAACTATCCTTGTCTTGGCCTTGCCTCGGCCTTGTCGAGTTGTTGCGTTCTTATGCCATTGCGCCAAAGGTGCGGCAAGTGGCCAGTAAGTGGGTTGTAAGAGGCCCCGCGATCCGTCGCGGGCCCCCATCATGAATGAAATTGCTTTTAAACACGTGAACTTATCAGAAATTTCCCCCTCAGATGCCGGTAGCCATTGGTCGTGGCCGCCTGATAAGCTCGCGACTTTACTCGAATGCCCTTTTGGCGCACGAACAAGGAAATAGCATGAAACAGCATCGGTTGGCGGCGGCGGTGGCCCTGGTTAGCCTGGTACTTGCGGGTTGTGATTCGCAAACCAGCGTAGAGCTGAAAACCCCGGCGCAGAAAGCTTCCTACGGCATCGGCCTGAACATGGGCAAAAGCCTTGCTCAAGAAGGCATGGATGACCTGGACTCCAAAGCGGTAGCCCAAGGCATCGAAGATGCTGTCGGCAACAAAGAACAGAAGCTGAAAGACGACGAGTTGGTTGAAGCGTTTGCCGCACTGCAAAAGCGTGCTGAAGAACGCATGACCAAAATGAGCGAAGAGTCGGCAGCTGCCGGCAAGAAATTCCTCGAAGACAACGCCAAGAAAGACGGCGTAGTCACCACCGCTTCCGGTCTGCAGTACAAGATCGTGAAGAAAGCCGATGGCGCTCAGCCCAAGCCTACCGACGTAGTGACTGTTCATTACACCGGCAAGCTCACCAACGGCACCACCTTTGACAGCTCCGTAGATCGCGGCAGCCCGATTGACCTGCCGGTCAGCGGTGTGATCCCGGGTTGGGTCGAAGGCCTGCAACTGATGCACGTGGGCGAGAAGGTCGAGCTGTACATCCCATCCGACCTGGCCTACGGCGCGCAGAGCCCGAGCCCGGCGATTCCAGCCAATTCCGTGCTGGTATTCGACCTGGAACTGCTGGCCATCAAGGACCCGGCCAAGGCTGAAGCCGCTGACGCTCCTGCTGCGCCAGCTGCCAAGAAGTAATCAGCGCTTGAACACACAACGCCCCGTTTCGACGGGGCGTTGTCGTATCTGGGCACATATGAATCATGGGTGGAGCCTGACCCGCTCATACAGACACTCGGCCGGCCTCAAGCCTGTGCAAATCCAAGCGAACGTCCGTGGCGGCTAACAGTCTGATATAAAACTCGAGTACGGGTAGTCGCACATCCGCGCCAAGTCAATGAAATCTTGGGTTTTTTTTATGTGCGCAAAAAATGCCCGATCTGACTGAAAGCCTTGTAGTCCGTGGCTTACAGCCATGAAAACAGGCTCTGTTCACAAGGTTATCCACAATTTGTGTGGATAACCTTTCTGTCGTATGGAACTGGAGTGACAAATGAAACCACCCTTCAATTTCACCCGTTTCCTGCCAATGGCTGCTCGCTTGCTGGGTCGAGGGCGCCTGCCCACCTTGCTGTTCGCGGTGGCCGCCAAAGGCTCAAGCCAGGGTAACCGCCTGGGCAAACTCAAGGATGATCTCAAGTTGCTTCAGGCACTGTGCCTGGCGTACTGGCGCGGCGAATACCGTGCGATCAGCCCCAAGGCGTTGATCTCGGTGGTGGCAGGGCTCATGTACTTTCTCAGCCCCATCGATGCGATTCCGGACTTTATCCCCGTGTTCGGCATGCTCGATGACATCGCCGTGCTGGCATGGGTCATGAAGACCCTGGACGGCGAGCTGAGCGCTTTTCGCGCCTGGCGTGACGCCCAGCGCCCGGAAAAGCTGAGAGTCGTTGAGCGCTTGCCTGCGACGCCTGAGCTGCTGGCCCGGGAGAACCCGCAAAAAAACGCATGACACGTATATCCCCCTGCGACCTTTGTGGCTGTTAGGATTACACTTCTAAGGAAAGAACTTACTTGGTAAGTGTTGTTATCCTACGGGGCAGTCATGGATATTCAGATCATTTCACGCGATGGCGCACCCGAGTATGCGGTGTTGCCATGGGACCAGTACCAGGCGCTGCTAAAAGCCGCCGGTCAGCAGCCACCCACTCTTGCTCCTTCTCCTGTTGTCAGCGCGGCCGAGCCGGATCTGCGCCCGCTCGCAGACTTGCGCGGCCTGCGCGAGGCCAAGGGCCTGGCCATCGAAACCCTGGCCCGCACCGTGGGCATTAGCCCTTCGTATCTCGGATTGATTGAAAGTGGTGAGCGCCAGCCGGATGCCGCGATACGCCGCAGCCTGGCCTGGGAATTGGGCGTTGCAGGGTGGAGGGATGAATCTTGAGCCTACGTATCAGCCGTCAACATTGGGATGGGTTAATCAACGAGCTGGACCAGGCGCGCCGCCAGCGCCATTTACTGACCTACCGCGCGCTGCTGGAGCGCCTGCAATTTCCCACACCCGCCATGCAAACCCTGGCCGCCGCGCTTGAGCACCTGGCCGCGCTGGACGCCAAGGCCGAGCAGCCGTTGCGCAGCTCGCTGGTCATCAGCCAGGGTGCGAGCCGCCTGCCGCGTACCGGTTTTTTTGAATGTGTGGAGCGCCTTGGGCGCTTCAGCGGGCCTTCCGATGGCGTGGCCGCTGCGTCCTGGCACGCTTCGGAAGTGGTGCGGGTATTCGAATACGAGTACCCGGAATCGGCCGAGGCCTAAAGCGCCTGGGGCAGCATATCCATGCTGTCGATGACGTGAATGCTGTAGCCGGCAACGTCCTTGGCATGATGCTTGGCCTGTGACGCCAGTTCAGCCAACTGGCTGGCATCCAGTTGTCCACAGGCCTGTGGATATAAATGCACCACGCCGATCGACAGTGACAGCAGGGCGAACTCCTGGCGCACGCCCTGGCGGTTCAGCGCCACGAAACAGCCGGCATCAAGGTGTTCGGCCCGGTAGAAGCGCCGGCATTGGGTGTGGAAGTCATCCAGCAACTGGTTAAGCCGCTTGCGCCAATCCTGCGGCCCCAACACCAGCAAAAAATCATCGCCGCCAATATGCCCGACGAAATCGCGGCTGGGGTCGACCCGGTCATTCAGGCATTGCGCCAGGCACAGCAACACTTCATCCCCGCGCCCATAGCCATAGATATCGTTGAACGGCTTGAAACTGTCGATATCCACATAGCAAATCACCGACTCGCGCTGTTGCTGCAGCAGCCGCGTGAGGCACTGCTGGATCGGCACGTTGCCCGGCAGCAGCGTCAGCGGGTTGGCATAACGCGCCTGCTGGATTTTCAGTTCGGTGATCAGCTTGAGCACGTCGATCACCCGGCCCAGGCCTAGATAGTCGCCATTCAACGTGATGATGAAATCTTCTTCAATTCGTTGCCGTGCGCGGCTGGTCAGCAGGCGACTCACTTGTTGCAAGGACTGGCTTAGTTCCACCGCGAGAAAGTCATCGCTCATCAAGCGGCTGATGGGCTTGCGTGCGAACAGATCGGTAGCAAACGGCTTGAGCAGGGCGTCGGACAGCGAATGCCGGTGCACGATCCCCACCGGGTGGCCGCGCGCGTCCAGCACCGCCAGCGAGTTGAGGTTGGCCTGGCGGCGAAAGGATTCCAGCACCTGGGCGGTGGCGGTGTCCTGGTCCACCGCCGGTTGTTCGTTGAGCAGGGCGCTGAGGTCGCTGCCTTCTTCGCTGAGGGCGATGTTGGCGTTGTCCTGCTTGGGCAGCATCAGGCGAACTTCCTGCGGCGGCTGTTCCTGAGGGCGGCACAGCAAGTAGCCCTGAACCAGGTCGACGCCCATCTCGGTCAGCACCGCCAGTTCTTCCGGCAACTCGATACCTTCTGCAATCACTTGGGCGCGTGAAGCCTTGGCGATCTGCAGGATCGAGCCAACGAATTCGCGCTTGAGCGCATCCTGATGAATGCCGTCGATAAAGTGCCGGTCGATCTTCACGTAATCCGGGCGCAGCTCCGACCACAGGCGCAAGCTGGAGTACCCGGCGCCCAGGTCATCCAGCGCGATGGCAAAACCCATGTCGCGGTAGTGGTGCAGGGCGGTTTGCAGCAGGTCGAAATCATCGGTGGGCGTTTGTTCGGTGAGTTCGATCACCACTTGGCTCGGCGGAATGCCGAAGTCGCGCAACAGTTGCAGGGTGCGCCCCGGCTGGTGCGCGGTTTCCATCAGGGATTCCGGCGAGATGTTCAAAAACAACTTGCCCGGCAGTTTTTGTTCGCTGAAGCGGCGGCAGGCGCTTTCGCGGCAGGCCATTTCCAGCTCACTGAGACGCCCGGCGTGGCTGGCCACGGAGAACAAGGCAACGGGAGAGTGCAGCGGGCTATTGGACGGGCCGCGGCTTAAGGCTTCGTAGCCGAGAATACGTCGCTCGGACAGGCAGATGATCGGTTGGAACAGGCTGTGCAAACTGCCTTGAGCCAGGATTGAGCCCAATGCATTCAGCTGTTCGGTCATGGTCATGGCGATCTCGATCGAAAAAAAAGGACCGCAGGCGGTGAGCCTGCGGTCCTTCATTTCACGACAGAATGATGTCTATATGATGACACTCCGCGGAGCGCTCACATTAAATTGCCATCATTTACTGCTTGGCCACCTGCTTGCTGATTTTCAGGTAGTCCAGCAGGATCCGGCCTGTCTCGGCCAGGTAGGCGTCGTCTTCCGGCTTGGTTTTTTCAGCTTCGGCCGGCAGTGCATCCTCATCTTCTTTCTTCAGCTCTTTGAGCGGATCTTCACCCTTGGCCTTGCGGCGGGTGTTCTCCAGCACCAGTTGCTGATTTTCGATGGAGGTGTGCTGTGCGCGACGGTCCGCTTCATTGAGGCTGACGGTTTTCTCTTCCATCAGCTTCTTGGCCAGGGCCAGTTTGTCGCGGATAAACACAAACTCGGCATCCTTGGCGGAGCGAGTGTCGTGGTCAGCCTTCAACTGCGCAATGAACGGTTTGAACGGGTCCGACGCCGGCTTGATCGCCGGGCGGATGGTGTCCCACGGCATGGCTTCCGGCAGGGCGCTCTCGCCGATTTCCTTGGTGTCGATGATCGACGGGAAATCGATATCCGGCAGTACGCCCTGATGCTGTGTGCTCTGCCCGGAAACCCGGTAGAACTTGGCTAGGGTCAACTTCAGCTCGCCATGGTTCAGCGGCTGAATGGTCTGCACGGTGCCTTTGCCGAAGGTCTGGCCGCCAATGATCAGCGCGCGGTGGTAGTCCTGCATGGCGCCGGCGAAAATCTCCGAAGCCGAAGCCGAGAGACGGTTCACCAGCAGCGCCATCGGGCCTTTGTAGAAGGCGCCCGGGTTCTCGTCTTCCAGCACGTCCACACGGCCATCAGCGTTGCGCACCAACACGGTCGGGCCCTTGTCGATGAACAGGCTGGTCAGCTCGGTGGCTTCCTGCAGGGAACCGCCGCCGTTGTTGCGCAGGTCGATGACCACGCCGTCAACCTTGTCTTTTTGCAGCTCGGTCAGGATTTTCTTCACGTCGCGGGTGGTGGACTTGTAATCCGGGTCACCGGCGCGGAACGCTTTGAAGTCCAGGTAGAAGGCCGGGATCTCAATCACGCCCAGCTTGTAATCCTTGCCATCCTGCTTGAGGTTGAGGATTTTCTTCTGCACGGCCTGGTCTTCGAGCTTCACCGCTTCACGGGTGATCGACACGATCTTGCTGGTCTGGTCGTTCGGCGCATTGGTGTGCGGAATCACTTCCAGGCGCACCACGCTGCCTTTCGGCCCGCGGATCAGCTTGACCACTTCGTCCAGACGCCAGCCGACCACATCAACCATTTCCTTATCGGCCTGGGCTACGCCGATGATCTTGTCCGCCGGGGCAACCTGCTTGGTCTTGTCGGCCGGACCTGCCGGCACCAGACGCACGATCTTGACCTGGTCATTGTCGCTTTGCAGGACGGCACCGATGCCTTCCAGCGACAGGCTCATGTTGATATCGAAGTTTTCCGCGTTATCCGGCGACAGATAGTTTGTGTGCGGGTCGTAGGACATCGCGAAGGTGTTGATGTACGCCTGGAAGATATCTTCGGCACGGGTCTGGTCCAGGCGTGCCAGCTGATTCTTGTAGCGTTTGGTCAGCAGTTCCTGAATGGCCTTCGGCTCTTTGCCGGCGATCTTCAGGCGCAGCACCTCGTCCTTGACGCGTTTGCGCCACAGGTCGTCGAGCGCGGCGGTGCTGGTCAGCCAAGGGGCGTCCTTGCGGTCCACCAGAAGGGTTTCCTTCTGGGTGAAGTCGAGCTTGTCGACGCCTTTGTCCAGCTCGGCCAGCGCGAAGTCCAGGCGCGCTTTCACGCGGTCCAGGTAGCGCTTGTAGATGGTGAAGCCGGGTTGCAGGTCGCCGCTTTTGAGGAAGTCGTCGAACTGCGTCTTCCACTTGTCGAACTCGGCGATGTCGCTGGCCAGGAAGTAGCTGCGCGACGGGTCCAGCAGCTTGAGGTAGCTGTCATAGATGATTACCGAGCGAGCATCGTCCAGGGGCGGCTTGCTGTAGTGATGGCGCTTGAGCAACTCGACGACGTTAAGGCTGGCAATCACCTCATCGCGATCAGGCTGAAGGTTGTCCCAGCTGTTGGCTGCGAACGTATTGGTCGACATCGACGCGAAGCCGAGACCAATGAAAAGAGCGAGGGCGGTGCTTGGGAACAAATGCTTCATGCTGATTCGACGCGGGGGCAATTGATAACGCATATTAGGCCGTCTTTGAGGGAGCCGGTTCCATATGGTCCGGTCGCATAATGCAAAAAGCCCGGCGCTACAGCTACGGGCTCAGTCCAGACTCACTATGGAGGCACTGTGAAAGCATTGCAAGGCGTTGACGGTCACGTGGAGTGGTTGGATGAAACCCGTCCTGTGTGCGATGTAGGCCAGGTTCGCATCCAAGTGGCGGCTGCGGGCCTCAATCGCGCGGATTTATTGCAGCGTTCGGGGCTCTATCCGCCACCGCCGGGTGCCAGCCAAGTGCTGGGGCTTGAATGCGCTGGCGTGATCAGTGAAGTCGGTGCGGGTTCGTCCTGGCAGGTGGGGGATCGGGTTTGCGCGTTGCTGGCCGGTGGCGGCATGGCCGAGGAAGTGGTGGTGGACGCGCGCCACGTGCTGCCGGTGCCGGAAGGCCTGTCGCTGGTCGAAGCGGCGGCACTGCCCGAGGTGTACAGCACTGCCTGGCTGAACCTCTTCCAGCTGGCCGGCCTCAAGGCGGGAGAGAAGGTCTTGCTGCACGCGGGCGCCAGTGGCGTGGGCTCGGCGGCGATCCAGTTGTGCAAGGCGTTCGGCAGCCCATGCTGGGTCAGTGTCGGCTCGGCGGAGCGGCTCGCGTACTGCGAAGCGCTTGGCGCACAAGGCGGCGTGGTACGCACCGACGGGCTCGACGGACTGCGGGATTTCGGGCCGTTTGATGTGATTCTTGACCCTGTAGGCGGCAACTACGCCGCGCTGGACCTCAAGCTATTGGCCCTTGACGGGCGCTGGGTGCTGATCGGTTTGATGGGCGGGCGCGATGCGCAACTGGATCTTGCCCAGGTGCTCGGCAAGCGGATTCAGTTGCTTGGTTCGACCTTGCGCAGCCGTAGCGATCAGTTCAAGGCGGACCTGTTCACTGATTTGAGCCAGCACGTATGGCCGCTGTTTGTGGAAGGACGCCTGAGCCCGCAACTGGCCAAAACCTACCCGATCAAGGACGCCGAGACGGCGTTTGCCGAGCTGGCGGGTAATCAAATTTCCGGAAAGCTGGTGTTGGTCATCGACGAAAGCCTGGTCTGATCTCAACTTGAAATCCAGTCAATGTGGGAGCTGGCTTGCCTGCGATAGCGGTGTATCAGTGAAGAATGTTTCATCTGAAACGCCGCCATCGCAGGCAAGCCAGCTCCCACATTTTGATCTCTGTTGAATCAGGTCCAGTGGTGAATCGGCCAACCGGCCTGTTCAGCATGCTCGCGCAACACCGGGTCCGGGTTCACCACCTGCGGGTACTCCACCTTGCTCAGCAACGGCAGGTCATTGCGCGAATCCGAATAGAAATACGCGCCGTCCAGCGTTTCGCCTTCCTGCTCCAGCCATTCCAGCAAACGCGTGATCTTGCCCTCGCGATACGTCAGCACGCCCACGGTATGCCCGCTGTACACGCCATGGCTGACATCCAGATCGATCCCCAGCACTTCATCAATACCAATGCGCGCGGCAATCGGCGTGACCAAGTATGTGCCCGAGGCAGAAATCACCAGAATCCGGTCGCCATTCGCGCGGTGGCGGGCGATGGTTTTCGTGGCGTCGCTGTAGATCAGCGGCTCGATCACGTCCTCAACCCAGGGTTCTACCAAATGCTCGATTTCCTCCGGCGTGCGGCCGATCATCGGCTCCAGGCTGAAGTCCATGAAGTCTTCCATGGCCAGCTTGCCCTGGCTGTAAGCGGCCATGAGCTCGTCGTTCTTGCGCATGAACGACTCCGGGTCGACCCAGCCCAGGCGGCCCATCTGCTCGCTCCACAGGGTGGCGCAGTCGCCGTGGATCAAGGTGTCGTCCAGATCAAAAATTACCAATGCCATCGGTCATGCTCTCTCAGTAAAACGTCGCGTCAGGCTACTTCACACAGGGCGCTCGGGTCGATGGAAAGTGCCAGGCGTTGCCCGTCCGGATGCAGGTCGTCGGCCGAGCGGTTGAGCACATCCACCACCAGTTCCACGCCGCGCGCTTCGATGCGATAGCGAATCACGTTGCCCAGCAGGCTGTGGCTGCGCACCCGTGCGTCCAGTTCGCCGCTGCGGCTCAGTTCGATGGCTTCCGGGCGAATCGCGATGCGAGTGTTGATCGGGCGTTGCAGCAGTTGGCTGGCCTTGTCGGCGTCCAGCAGGTTGTAGTTGCCGATAAAGCCTGCGGCGAACACATCCACGGGCGCGGTGTAGAGGGTTTCGGCGTCACCGCTCTGCACGATCTTGCCCTGGTTCATCAGGAAGATGCGGTCCGACATGGTCAGGGCTTCTTCCTGGTCATGGGTCACGAAAATCGTGGTCAGGCCCAGCTCGCGCTGGATCTGGCGGATCTGTTCGCGCAGGTGTTTGCGAATCCGCGCATCGAGTGCCGACAGGGGTTCATCGAGCAGCAACAGGCGCGGGCGGGTCACCAGGGACCGGGCCAGCGCCACACGCTGGCACTGGCCACCGGACATCTGGTGCGGATAGCGCCCGGCTAGGTCCTTGAGCTCCACCAGCTGCAGCACTTCCTGCACGCGCTTGTGGCTGTCGTCGGCGTTGACCTTTTGCATGCGCAGGCCGAAGGCGACGTTCTGCTCCACGGTCATGTTGGGGAACAGTGCATAGCTCTGGAACACCATGCCGATGTTTCGTTTCTGCGGGCTCAGCGGGACGATGTCCTGCCCATCCAGCAGGATTTTCCCGCTGTCCACCGGGGTCAGGCCGGCAATGCAGCGCAGCAGGGTCGACTTGCCGCAACCGGACGGGCCAAGCAGGGTGACGAATTCGCCCTTGGCGATTTCGCAGTTGATGTCACTGAACACCGGGGTGCCGGCGTAGCCTTTTTGCAGGTGTTGGACGCTGACGAAGCTCATTGGCTTTTGTCCTTGTTCAAGATATTGGCGGCCCAGGTCAGCACCAGCACAAAGAAGAAATAGGAAATGACGACGGCACTGGTGAAGTGGCCGCTGCTGTTGCGCATGTTGTTGAGGTACACCTGCAGGGTTTCGTAGCGAGTGCCCACCAGAATGTTGGCGAATACGAACTCGCCGAACAGGAAGGAGAACGACAGCAGCAGCGCGACCATCAGGCCTTTGCGCAGGTTGGGCAGCACCACCAGAATCGCGGCTTGCCAGGTGCTGGCACCCAGCAGCTGCGAGGCGTCCATCAGGTCCCGCAGGTTGATGGCTTGCAGGTTGTTGGTGATCGCGCGGTACATGAACGGCAACGCCACGGTGAAGTAGCAACCGATCAGAATCCACGGTGTGCCCACCATCGCCAGCGGCCCGGAACCGTAGAGTTGCAACAGGCCCACCGACGACACCACCGGCGGCACCGCGAAGGGCAGCAGGATCAAAATGTTCATCAGCGCATCAAGCTTGGGAAAGTGGTAATGCACCACGAACAGCAGCGGCAGAATCAGCACCACCGAGAGAATAAGTGCGCCCACGCATACCAGCAGCGACTGGCCGAACGCCGCCAGAAAGCGCGGGTCGCTCCACAGTTGCACATACCATTTCACGGTAAAGCCGGCCGGTAGCACGGTGGCCGACCAACTGCTGGCAATGGAGTAGACAAAGGTGCCCACCAGCGGCAACACCAGAATGGCAAACAACAGATACACCACGACCCGATGGTAGAGGGACGCCGGGCCGGCTTCAGCGCGAGACATGGTAGCTCCTCTTGAGCAGCAGTTGATGGACCACGGTGACCACGGTCATGAGCGCCACCAGCACCACGGCCAGGGCACTCGCCATGTTCGGGTCCAGGGAGATGTCGCCGGACACCATCGCCGCGATACGGATCGGCAGCACGTTGAAGTTGCCGGTGGTCAACGCGTATACCGTGGCGTAGGCGCCAAGAGCGTTGGCCAGCAGGATCACGAAGGTGCCGAGCAGGGCAGGGGTGAGCACCGGCAGCCCGATATGCCGCCAGAACTGCCAGCCACTGGCGCCGAGCAGTGACGCGGACTCACGCCAGTCTTCGCGCAGCGCGTCGAAGGCCGGGTAAAGCAGCAGCACGCCCAATGGAATCTGGAAGTAGGTGTAGAGAATGATCAGGCCGGTCTTGGAGTACAGGTTGAAGTCCTGAATGATCCCGGCCTGCTTGAGCATGATCGTGATGCTGCCGTTGAAACCCAGCAGAATGATGAAGGCGAAGGCCAGGGGCACGCCGGCAAAGTTGCTGGTCATGTTGGCAAACGCTGTCACGAAGTTGCGCAACGGGCCATCCACGCGGCGCAGCGAGTAGCTGCCCAGCACCGAGATGATGATTCCGAACACGCTGGAGTAGAAGCTGATCTCAAGGCTGTATTGAATGGCCTGCAGGTAGAACTTCGAACTGAAGATTTTGGTGAAGTTGGCCACGCCCCAGCCGGACTCTTCCGACTGCAGACTGTTGATCAGCACCCACACCAGCGGGGCGATTTCAAACACGATAAAGAACAGCGCGAAGGGCACCAGGCACAGGATCGCCAGCCATTTGCCACGGGTTATGGAATTCACTTCAACAGCTCCCGGCATACAGGTTTGTCGTGGGGCACGCCGAGCAGTTCGCAGACGGTGCCGCACAGTTCGGTTTGCGCAGGTTTGGCGGCAGGGTCGAAGCTGAAAGCCGAGCCCAGCACGAACAGCGGTACTTCGCGTTCTTCCGGCAACAGGCCGTTGTGGGACCGATCGTTATTCATGCCGTGGTCGGCGGTCACCAGCACCTGGTAGCCGGCGTCGAGCCAGCCTTGCAGGTAGTCGGCGAGAATGATGTCGGCCGAGCGCGCGCTGTTGCGGTACTGCGGGGTATCGAGGCCATGTTTGTGGCCGGCGTCATCAATGTTCATCGGGTGCACCACCAGCACATTCGGCGCATGTTTACGGCGCAGGCTTTCGGCGTCGGCGAACAGGTGCGAGTCCGGGTAGTGGTCATTCCAGTAGAAATGCCCGTGCTGGATCGGCAGCGCCTTGTCGTCGGTATGACGATCGCGCGCGGCGATAAAGGGCGTGCGGTTATACAACTCGCTGACCCAGTGATAGGCCGCCGCCGCAGTAGTGAGACCGGCGTCGGTGGCGTAATGGAAAATGCTGCGCCCGTTGGACAGGCGCGAGACATTGTTGTGGACGATGCCACTGTCGATCGGTGGCACGCCGGTCAGGATGCATTCGTACAACGGCCGCGACAGGGCCGGCAGTTCACAGTCCAGTTTGTAAAGCGCTGCGCGTCCTGCGCCGATGTAGGCCTGGAGATGCCCCATGGCATGTCGGGCAACCTCGTAATTCAGGCCGTCGAGCACCACAAGGATGACGTTGTGCTTCATGGGGGCTGGGGCTCCGCGACGGGTGGTTTGAATCAAATTCTCTGGCGCGACGGCGTCAAAATGTGGGAGCTGGCTTGCCTGCGATAGCATCACCTCGGCTTACATGAAACACCGGGTTGTCTGCATCGCGGGCAAGCCCGGCTCCCACACAAGCCCGCTCCGACACTGACCGCGTACCACTTAAACAGGCGTGTCAGGCCTTACTGCATATTGATGATGACCTCTTCCTGCCACTTCTGCGGCAGGGCCTTGGAGGTCTTCTCCCAAGCCTCGGCATCCTTGATCGGCGTGACCTTTTTGTATTGCTCGTTCGGCAGCAGCTTGGCCTGTACGTCAGCCGGCAGGGTCAGGTGCTCGGCACGAATCGGACGGGCGTTGCCGCGCGCCAGGTTGGTCTGGCCGGCATCGCTGAAGATGTATTCGCGCGTCAGCTTGGCCGCGTTCGGGTGCTTGGCGTATTTGTTGATGATGGTGGTGTAGCCGGAAATCACCGAGCCGTCCGACGGGATCAGCACCACGTAGTCATCCGGGTTGGCCATCTTGGCTTTGTAGCTCAGGCCGTTGAAGTCCCAGACCACGCCCACTTCCACTTCGCCTTTTTCCATGGTGGCGATGGTCGGGTTGGCCAGCGACAGACGACCTTGCTTGGCAATGTCGGCAAACATCAGCAGCGCGGGCTGAATGTTTTTCTCGTCACCGCCGTTGGCCAGTGCGGCAGCCAGTACGCCGTTGGCGGCCTGGGCGGCGGTGCTTACGTCACCAATGGACACCTTGTATTTGCCGGTTTTCAGGTCAGCCCAGCTTTTTGGCGCTTCGGAGCCATGCAGCAGTTTTTTGTTGACGATAAAAGCGATGGTGCCGGTGTAGGCCAGGGCCCAGTTACCGTCTTTGTCTTTCGCCCAGTCCGGAACCTGGTCCCAGGTGGTTGGCTTGTAGGGTTGGGTCACGCCCTGTTTTACCGCAATCGGGCCGAAGGCCGCGCCGACGTCACCAATATCCGCGCTGGCGTTGTCTTTTTCAGCGGCGAACTTGGCGATTTCCTGTGCCGAGCTCATGTCGGTGTCGATGTGCTTGAGGCCGTAGGTCTTGGCCAGGTCATCCCAGGTGCCTTTCCAGTTGGCCCAGTCATCGGGCATGCCGACGCTGTTGACGGCGCCTTCCGCTTTCGCGGCGGCTTCCAAGGTTTTCAAATCGGTATCAGCGGCCATGGCGGCGGTGCACATGGCAATGGTCGAGCCTAACAGTGATGCCAGGAAAAGCTGTTTCATCCGAAGCTCCTTTGGGCGTTTTCAACGCGGCTTTTTTTAAAAAGTTACGGTGGTGTTGGTCTAGGTCAGCAATACCTGAGCCAATCTAGGCGTGCTGGATGACAGTTTCATGTCGATGTCGTTTTTAAACCGGTTTTGTCGCTTGGCACAGACTCAGCGTAGACCATGCCCAAGTGCCCGCAGCCTCTGGACTTGGCCGATGTATTGCAGGGTGTAGTGAGCGGGATGGAGAGGGACTGTCATCTGTCGGTCATCTGTAATGCCTAGGCTGGCACGCAGTAGCAGACGCCCAAATAGCGCGCGGTTTGTGCACCGAAGCGGTGCTGGTCTAGTCCAGATAGGTAACGTTGATGAGTGATGAGGCAATCAAGGCGGTGACATCCATTGGTCTGGCGCTGCAAGAGCAGATCGACCATGGCCTGTTGCCGCCTGCGAGCAAATTGCCCGCCGAGCGCAAGCTCAGCGAGTTGTTTGGTACCACTCGCATTACTGTGCGGGAAGCCTTGTTACAGCTGGAAGCCCAGGGCCAGATTTATCGCGAAGAGCGCCGCGGCTGGTTTGTTTCGCCACCGCGGCTCGCCTACAACCTGATGCAGCGCAGCCACTTTCACGCGATGGTGGGTGAACAGGGGCGGGTGGCTTCCACTGAGGTTATCTCGGCCCGGCTGCAACCGGCGTCGGCGGCGGTGTGTGCGTGGTTGCAGTTGCCGGCATTGTCCAGTGTGATCCAGATTTGCCGGGGGCGGCGCATTGACGGGCGCCTGGTGCTGTATGTGGAGCACTACCTGAACCCGCAGTATTTTCCGGGGATCCTGGAATGCGACCTGAACCAGTCGATGACTGAGCTGTACGCCCGCAAATACGACCTGCATTACGGGCGTGTGCGCTTTGAAATCGTGCCGACGTCGTTGCCGGTGGAAGCAGCGGGCGCGTTGCGCGTATCGGTGGGCAGCCCGGGCTTGCGGATTGCGCGGGTCAATTATGACCAGCACCAGCGGTTGATCGATTGCGACCTGGAGTTCTGGCGGCATGATGCGATTCATGTCGGGGTGGATGTGCTTTGATCGGCGGGTCTGGACTGATTGAGCTGAGGTCACTCACTCCAACTGTGGGAGCTGGCTTGCCTGCGATTTGGGCGCCTGGGTACATCTGACGAACCGAGGTGATGCTATCGCAGGCAAGCCAGCTCCCACATTTGCACAGTGTAACGCCTACAGGGTGAGCGCCTTGATCACCTGATCCACATTGGTTTCCAGCTCTGAAACCGGGTCGGCAGTGTCGACATTCAATACCAGCAATTGCGCACCCCCTGCCGTCACCGCGGCTTTTATCGCGTCGCTGGGCTGGCGATGGTGCAGCACCACAGCCACGTCACTTTCCTTCAATTGGGCGGTGAGTTTCTGCAAGGCCTCGGGCGACCAGTCGGCGTCAGGCCTTGTGTCTGTGCTGACCACTTCAAGGTTCAAACTGCTGACCAAGTAGGCAAAGTGATCGCTCAGGCTGACCACACTCAGATTGTCGGCCTTGGCCAGCCACGCTTCGCTGTCGGCGGTGAGCTTGAGCAGGCGCTGCTTGAGGGCGGCGAGGTTGGCGTCGATCTTCGGTTTGGCATTCGGTGCCAGGCGGCTGAGGTCGGCAGCCATTACGTCGGCCATGCGCCCCAGGTTGTTGCTTGATTGCCAGGGTTGGCTGTTCAAACCGTCGTTGCTGCCGGGCTGTACGGCGATGCCTGGCAAGCCGCCATCCACCGGGCGCGCGGCGTCGACTTCGACAATACGGATGTTGCTGCGCCGCGCCACTGGGTAGAGCGGATCATCTGCCCACAGCGAGCGCAGGCCGATGGCTGCGTCGGCGTCCTGGGCCAGGGTGTTCAAGGCCTGCGCGCCACGGCCGGTGAAGTAGGACACCTGGCGCGAACCTGGCAGGTTGGCCGGTGCGGCGCGCTCCAGTTGCACGTCGGTGCCCTTGAGCAGTACTTCCGCCAGGCCGTAGGTGACCGGCAACGAAGCCAGCACCTTGACCGGCTTGGCCCCCTTGGTCAGCGCCGCGTGGCCAAGGCCTTGGTTGACTTTGAAATCCTTGGGCTCGAAACCGTCTACGGCCAGCGCGCATGGGCTGATTAAACAGGCAATGGTCAGAGCCAGTGGGCGAAAGACAGGGCGCATTATCCAAGATTCCCTTTGAGGCTGGGCACGGTGCCGCGCGCGATGGCGGCGCAGGCGAAGGCAATACCGGCCATTAGAATGATCGCCGCACCGGAAGGGATGGGCAGGTCGAAGATGATCGGCAGCAAGATGCCGCACAGGGTGCTGACGGTGGCGATGACCACGGATACCCAGAAAAACCCCTTGAGCGACTGGCTCAGCAAGCGCGCCGCCGCGGCCGGGATCACCAGCAATGCGCCGACCAGAATCGCACCGATCACCTTGACCGCCGCCACGGTGATCAGCGTCACCAGAATCACGAACAGGTAATCCAGGGTCTTCACCGCCACGCCGCGCACTGCCGCCAGTTGCGGGTTGAAACTGGCGAGCATGATGCGGTTGTACAGCGGCAGCGCCAGGGCCATGACCAGCGAACCGACAATCGCCAGCACCAGCAGGTCATTGCCATTGACCGTCAGCACCGAGCCGAACAGTACGTTTTCCAGAATGTGCACGTTAATCTTGCCCGCCAGTATCAGCAGCAAACTCGCACCCAATGCCAGGGACACCGACAGGAACACGCCGATCAAGGTGTCCGGCGCGAGCCCGGTGCGGTTACGCAGGTAGTTGAGCAGGATGCCGAACAGCAGGCAGTAGCCGAACAAGGCGCCGTACGGCCCGGTGTAGGGCTCACCGAGCAGGATGCCCACGGCCACGCCGGTCAGTGCGGCATGGCCGACCGCTTCGGAGAAAAACGCAAAGCGCTTGACCACCACCAACGTGCCCAGCCCGCCCAGTACCGGGCCGATCAGCAGCCCGGCCAGCAAGGCGTTGACCACAAACCCATAGGCCAGCGCTTCCGGCAGGTACCCGGAGGAGGCCCAGCCCTGGACCATCAAACGAAACGCTTCGTAACTCATTGCGCCGGGCTCCGAGGGTGGGTGGAGAACAGGGTCAGCAGGCGATCCGGGGTCAGCGCCTCTTTTGGCGTGGCGTCGAACAGCACGCGGCGGTTCAGGCCGGTGACGCGATCGGCCAGGCGGCCCACGGCTTCAAGGTCGTGCTCGATCCACAGCACGGTGATTCCGGCCAGACGCCAGTCATTCAACAACCGCTCGAAGACCTGGATGCCGGCCTCGTCGAGGGCCGACATCGGCTCATCCAGCACCAGCAATTGCGGCGCCGGAATCAGGCCCTGGGCGAGCAGCACGCGCTGACGCTCACCACCGGAGAGCGCACCCATGCGCCGTTTGCGTTTGTGCTGCATGCCCACCCGTTCCAGCGCTTCGCCAATTGCGCCGGCGTAATGTCTGGACACGCCGAGAAACGCCGGGCGTCGCTGGCACATGGCGGCCATGAAATCGTCCACGGTCATGGGCAAACCGCGGTCGAACTCCAGTGCCTGAGGCACATAACCAACGATGCCCACCGAGTCGGGCCAGTGCAGGCGCAATTGCCCCTGATGCGGCGTTTGCCCCAGCAGCGTCTTGATCAGCGAGCTTTTTCCGCCGCCGTTCGGCCCCACCAGCGCATGGATACTGCCCGGCTGTACCTGGAAGCTCACGCTATCGAGAATTACCGTGCGGCCCAGGGTCAGCGATACCTGGTCGAAGTCGATAGTCGGGCCAATGCTGGCGATGCTCAGTTGCTCCGCTGCCGTCATGCGCCCGACTCCTGAATCGCCCGTACCACGGTGTTGAGGTTGCCGGTCATTTCCACTTCGTATTTTTCAGGGGTGTATTCGCCGTAGGAAATGTGCGACAGCGGGTACAACTTGACCCCGGATTCACGCTGGATGGTCTCCACATAGGTGGACGGGAAATCCATCTCCGAGAAGATCACTTTCACGTCAAGGGCACGCAGTTCATCGATGGTCTTTTTCAGCTGGCTCGGGCTCGGCTCGATACCGTGCGCGGGCTCGACCACCGCCGTCACTTCCAGGCCAAACTCACGCAGCAGGTAATCATAGGCCGCGTGCACGGTGGCCACGCGCAGGTCCGGGTTGGGTGCGCTGGTCAGCTTGGCCAGGGCGTCGGCGCGCATCTGGCGCAGGCGTTTGCCATAAGCGCGGGCGTTCTGGGTGTAGGTCTTGGCGTTGTCCGGGTCGAGCTTTCCCAGTTCGCGGGCGATGTTGTTGACCTGGGCGATCGAGGCGCTGATCGACAGAAAGGTGTGCGGGTTGACCACCTTGCCCGCACCGCGTGCGGCGTTGCCGGTGGCGGCCAGCAGCGGCACGTTGGCGTTGGCCTCGATCACCGGGATGTCCGGGCGCTCACTGGTGGCGATCATGCGGTCGGCGAAGTCGTCATGGCCGACGCCGTTGAGCACGATCACGTCCAGCGTGCCGATACGCTTGATGTCCTCGGCGCGCGGTTCGTAGGCATGAGGGTTGAAGCCGGCTGGGATCAACGGCACGACGTCAGCCTTATCGCCGACGATATTGGCGACGTAGCTGTAGTAAGGATGCAGGGTGATGCCGATGCGCAAGCGTTTTGCCGCCTCGGCATTCGCCAGCGGCGCGAGCATCAGGCTGAACAGGCTGACCAGTAAAAGGCGTAACAAGGGTGATGAAGTAGACATGGGCAATCGATCTTCTCGTTCAGTGACGGTGCTGGCGGGTCACGCCGGCATCGAATTGCGTGACCACCTGCTGCCAGCCGGCGGCGATCAGCGCCGGGTCGGTCAGGTCGGAAGGCGGGGCAAGGTTGGCCTGGCGGTTGAGCCAGATGTCCGGCTCGGCGCCGTGGACTCGCATCAACAGTGAGCCGCTGGTGGCCGGCGTCCGGCTCAAGCCCAGGTAGGCGCCGGGTTCAATCAGCTGCCAGCGATGGTCGCCACGGCTGACCGAACTGGCGTCCTGCACAAACGGGGCGAAGCCTTCTTCGGCCAACTGCTCAGGCGTCGGCAGGGTGTTTTGCTCCTCCTGCAGCAGGTGGATTTCGTCCAGGGTCACCCGCAGGTCGGCGTAGATCCCTTGCTCGGCGGCACTGAGGTCGCGGCGGGCATCCAGTTGATGGCGGGGCAGGGTGGCCACTTCCCGGGTGTCACCGTGCAAGGCGATCACCGTGCCGGCCACCGCGAGGATGATCAGGCACAGCAGCAGGACGTAGAGGGTTTCATGGCCGGCACCCGCGGGGCGTACAACCTGTGTGGTGGTCATTGTGGCTGGATATCCGCTTGGTCGATTTCCACCACGTGGCCGGGGCCCGCATCGAACAGCACGTAGAACTCGGCGGATGGCTTCTTGAAGGTCAGGGTCGAGTCCTGGCCAAGCTTGCCGGGCAGCAGGATGGTTTCGTCGTAGCCGATCACATCCAGGGTCACGCCGGGGGCGCCGCTGCCGTCGGAGAAACCGCCGGTGCACTGGATTTGCTCCCCGGCGATTTCCTTGCATTCGCACATCGGGTTGTGGGCCAGCGCCACGGAGCTGAAGCCGGCACACAGCAAAAGCGTGGCCCCGGCGCGGGTCAGGTGTTTGCGCGTCATGGTTTGACTCCTCTCTTGTTCAGCCAGGCCAGGGTGGCAGGCGAGGCTTGGCTCAGCGGGATGGAACCCTGGTGCATGCTGCCGTCCCAGCCTTCCATGGTGATCCACAGTTCGGCGTCGGCGGGCGTGCGTTCAGGAATGGGCAGCGCAGCGGCCATACGGTATGGCGTGCCAAAAAAGATCACCCCGGCAGCCCGTAGACTGCGCGGTTTACCGATGCGCAGGTAAGTGGCCTTGACCTGCCCGGCGCAGGTGTCGCACAAGGCCGCGTTGAAAAACTTCATGGGCCCGGCCGGGTCTGGTTGCGGGCCTTCGTTGCGGAACTCGGCGAGCGTCAGGCTCCAGGGCCCCACCTGTACGTCGCCCACCACGCGCTCGCCGATACCGGTATCACCACGAAACAGCGCGGCATCGGCAAAGTACTTGGGCATGAACCCCAGCGGTATAAGCAACAGCAGCACGTTGATGTGGAAGCGCCATTTCAGCCAAAAGGCCTGCAGCGGCGAAGGGGGGACAGCGGCGACCTTGCTCATCGGTTGCTCTCCGAGGTTTCAGCCTGCATGGCGGGGATGGGCGCCGGCCGGCGTGGCGCCTTGGCCTCACGCTTGAGGGCGTTGAGGGTGGCCAGCGCGGTGCGCTTGGTCCAGATCAGCAGGCCGCTCAGCACCATCATGCTCAGCACCAGACCAAAGAAGGCCCAGATCAGCTTGATCCAGATGCCGCCGAAGTCGCCGGTGTGCAACGGGCGCATGGATTCGGTGACGAACTCCAGTTTGGAGCGGTCGGACAGCAGGTGCGAAGAGGCGATTTCACCGTCATACGGGTTGATTTGTGCCGTCTGGTACATCAACGGGTACCAGCCCCGGCCACCAATCTGCAGGTGGCTGTAGGCGTTGAGCGGCAGGCTCACAAAGCTGGCCTCCAGCCCCGGAATGCGTTGGGTGGCAATCTTGATGGCGTCATCCAGGGGAATCATGGGGGCCGGTACACCCGGCGCGGAGGTCGGGACTTTTTCGCGGGCGATGACCGGAACCACGGGCTCGCTGGAGATGGAAATCTGGTTGTCGCCCAGGATGGCCTGAATCAGGAACCAGGTGCCGGTGATGGAAATGACGGCGATGAACCAGATCGACCAGATGCCGCTCAGGCGGTGGAAATCCCCCCAGAAAATCCGCGCGCCGTGGCGGATACGCAGGGTCGGCCGGAAAAAGCCTTTCCAGAACCGTTTGTACACCACCAGCCCGGTGACCAGCGATGCCAGCAGCGGCAAGCCCAGCAATGACACCAGGTACCAGCCCCAGCTGTAGCCATTGGTAAACGGCACCAGCCACCAGCCGTGCAGTGCGCGGGTGAACTGGCGGAAGTTGAACGACGGGCTGATGCCCTGGATCGCTCCGGTATAGGGGTTGACGTAAACCTCCACGGAGCGGCCATCCGGATAGCTGAGGTCGACACTCAAGGCAAAGTGCGATTCGTCCGGCCGGCTGAGGGATTGCACGATCACCTGGGGTTCGGCGCGCTTGATGGCGCTGATCACCTGGTCATAGCTCAGGGGTTCGGCGTCATCCGTGGGTTTGCTCGCGCGGATGTCCGGGTTGGCCAGCCACACGATTTCCTGGCTCACCACCGCCAGGGTGCCGGTGACGCAGACGATCAGGACAAAAAACCAGATGGGCAATGCCAGCCAACTGTGTACGAGAAACCAGAGTTTTGAGCGTGACTTCTTCGACATGTGAATGCGGGTCTTGATTGGAGGGGGGCAATGGAGGCCCGGAAAAGGCCGGTCGTAGCTTTTGCTGACGCGACGGGCTGTATCTAAGTTAAGACGGATGAGATCCACAAATCCCTAAGCGGGATATGAAAGAAAATGTTTCAGGTTCACATTCGCGACGCTTCAACGCCTGGATCGAACACGAAACATGTTCCAAGCCATCACCCGTGCGCCATTGATGGGCCCCGGGGGCTGCGTAGGATGGGGTTATGCCGTTGAGCCAGCCCCAAGAAACGTGAGCCTATAAAAAATGACTGCCAGAACCCTCTACGACAAACACATCGACTCCCACACGGTGTGCCCCCTGGATGACCAGGGCCATGTCCTGCTTTATATCGACCGCCAGGTGATCAACGAATACACCAGCCCCCAGGCATTCAGCGGCCTGCGTGAGGCCGGGCGTGATGTTTGGCGCCCCGGCACGGCGCTGGCGGTGGTCGACCACGTAAACCCCACCACGCCCAAGCGGATCGCGGCCATGCCGGATGCGGGCGGCGCGCGGCAGGTGTCGTACCTGGCGGAAAACTGCGCGGATTTCGGCATCGAACTGCTGGATATCCTCGACAAACGCCAGGGTATCGAGCACGTAATCGCCCCCGAGCAGGGCTTCATTCTGCCGGGCATGGTGATCGCCGCCGGTGACAGCCACACCACCACTTACGGTGCCCTCGGCGCGTTCGGGTTCGGCATCGGCACCTCGGAAATCGAGCACTTGCTGGCGTCGCAAACCCTGGTCTACAAACGCCTTAAAAGCATGCGCGTGACCGTCGATGGCGAACTGGCGCCGGGCTTGACCTCCAAAGACGTGATCATGGCGCTGATCGGCAAGATCGGCGCATCCGGCGCAACCGGTTATGCCATTGAATTCCGTGGTTCGACCATTGACGCGCTGAGCGTCGAGGCACGCATGACCATCTGCAACATGGCGGTGGAAGCCGGTGCGCGCGGTGCGTTCATGGCGCCGGACGAAAAAGTCTTCGCCTACCTCAAGGGCAAACCCCGCGCGCCACAGGGTGAATTGTGGGAGCAGGCCCTGGTGGGCTGGCGCCAACTGCATTCAGACGCCGACGCCGTGTTCGACCAGGAAGTGCAGCTCGACGCCAACGCCCTGGAACCCATGGTCACCTGGGGCACCAGCCCCGACCAGGCCGCGCCGATTGGCGCCTGCGTGCCCGACCCGCAGGACGTCAGCGACCTGATCCTGCGCCAGGACATGCGCCGCGCGCTCAATTACATGGGCCTGGAAGCCGGCATGCCGTTGAGTGAAATCGTCATCAGCCACGCGTTTATCGGTTCCTGCACCAACGCGCGCATCGAAGACCTGCGCGACGCGGCCAGCGTAGTGCGTGGCAAACACGTGGCCGAGCACGTGCGGGCGATGATCGTGCCGGGCTCCACCGAAGTACGCGACCAGGCCGAAGCCGAAGGGCTGGCAGCCATTTTTATCGACGCCGGTTTCGAATGGCGCCAGTCCGGCTGCTCGATGTGCCTGGCAATGAACGACGACGTGCTCGCCCCCGGCGACCGCTGCGCCTCCAGCACCAACCGCAACTTTGAAGGCCGCCAGGGCGCGGGCGCACGCACCCACCTGATGAGCCCGGCGATGGTCGCCGCTGCCGCCATCACCGGCCGCCTCACCGATATCCGCCATTTTGGAGACCGCACATGAGCCTGCAACCTTTCACCCTGGTCACCGGCAAGGCCGCGCCCATGCTCGCGGCGAATATCGACACCGACGTGATCATGCCCAAGCAGTTTCTCAAAGGCATTGACCGCAGCGGGCTGGATCGCGGTTTGTTTTTTGACCTGCGTTTCCTCGCGTCCGGCGAACTGAACCCTGAGTTCGTGCTGAACCAGCCGGCCTGGCAAGGTGCCGGCTTTATGGTGGTCGGGCCGAACTTCGGTTGTGGTTCCAGCCGTGAACACGCGGTGTGGGGCCTGAAACAAATGGGCATTCGCGCGCTGATCGGCAGCAGCTTTGCCGGGATTTTCTATGACAACTGCCAGCGTAACGGCGTGTTGTTGATCACGCTGGAAGAGACGGTGTTGCAGCAATTGGGGCAATTTGTGAGTCAGCCTGCGCAGGCGCAGATCAGTGTGAATCTGGAGGCGCAGGAAATTCACTTGGCGGATGGCCAGGTGATCCCGTTCCAGATCGATACCTTGCGCAAGACTGCGCTGTTGCTGGGGCTGGATGCGATTGGCAGTACGTTGCAGCGCAGCGATGAGATCAAGGCGTTTGAGCAGCGTCACCTCGCGGCCAACCCCTGGCTAAGCTGACACAACAAAAATCAACCTGTGGGAGCTGGCTTGCCTGCGATAGCGGTCTATCAGTAACAGAAATGTCAGATGACCTACCGCTATCGCAGGCAAGCCAGCTCCCACATGGGACTCCATTTCAATCTGGAACCAGGCTAAATCGAGAGCCCCTTGAAGTGCTCCTGCAAAAACTCCACGCAGGCGCGCAGCTTGCCGGAATACGCCAGTCGTGTCGGGTATACCGCCCACACATTGGCGCTCTGGGTGTAGTCGTGCAGCACCTGCACCAGCTTGCCTTGCTCCAGCAGCGGCTTCACATCCCACATTGAGCGCAGCAATACACCGCGCCCGTCCAATGCCCACTGCAACACAATCTCGCCATTGTTCGACGACAGCGGCCCGCGCACGCGCACGCTTTCGGACGCGCCGTCGCGTTCCAGGTTCCAGATGCCAAACGCGTTGTCGCGCTCCTTGAGCACCAGGCAATCGTGGTGTTCCAGGTCGCTCAGTTGCTGTGGTGTACCACGGCGTTTGAGGTAAGCCGGTGCGGCGCACAGCACGCGGCGGTTACTCACCAGGCGGCGGCCGATGTGCTGGCCGGGGATGTCGTCGCCCACGCGAATTTCCAGGTCAAAGCCTTCGCTGACGATGTCCACCACCCGGTCGAACAGGTCCAGGCGGATTTCCAGGTCCGGGTACTGTTCCGCCAGCAACGACAGGGCAGGCGCCACATGGTTGCGGCCAAAACCGAAACTGCTGCACAAGTGCAGGTGGCCTCGCGGGCTGTCATGGGCGTCGGAGAGTTCATCGGAGAGTTGCTGGAAATCTTCGAGGATGCGCACGGCCCAGCGCTGCACGCGTTCGCCGTCTTCGGTCAGGGCGATGCGGCGGCTGGTGCGGTGCAGCAGGCGGGTGGCCAGGGTGGTTTCAAGGATCTGGATACGCTTGCTGACATACGCCGGCGACAACCCCAGCTCATCGGCGGCGGCAGCGAAGCCGGCCTTGCGGATCACAGTCAGGAACACCCGTAGGTCTTCGGGTAGGGGCACGGTATCTTTCTTGTTAGTCATCAGAAACAGACGTGGCGGCATGAGCCGCCAGAATAGCACCGGTTGGGTGTGCCTTCCGGCACACCCGGGTGTATTGGCTTACTCGGCGGCGATCTTCGCCTTGGCGGCAGCCCGCGCGTGGCGGCCATGCTTGAGGGCAATCGGGGCCATTTTTTCGCGGTCCAGCTCACCTTCCCAGGCAGCGACCACCAGCGCGGCCACGGCGTTGCCGATGATATTGGTCAGCGAGCGGCATTCGGCCATGAAGCGGTCGACGCCCAGGATCAACACCATCGCCGCCACCGGCACGGTCGGCACCACCGCCAGGCTCGCGGCCAGTGCCACAAAACCCGCACCGACCACGGCTCCGGCGCCTTTGGAGGTCAGCATTGCGACCGCCAGCAAGGTCAACTGTTGTTCCAGCGGCAGGTGGGTATTGGTGGCCTGGGCCAGGAACAGCACCGCCAGGGTCATATAGATGTTGGTGCCGTCGAGGTTGAAGGTGTAGCCGGTCGGCACCACGATGCCCACCACGCCCTTGGAGGCGCCGAGGCGCTCCAGTTTCTGGATCAATTGCGGCAGGGCGGACTCCGAAGAGCTGGTGCCCAGCACGATCAACAGTTCCGACTTGATATAGCCCATCAACTTGAAAATGCTGAAGCCTGCGTAACGCGCGATGCTGCCCAGCACCACGGCGACAAAGAAAAACGCGGTGATATAGAAGGTGCCCACCAGTTTGAGCAGCGGCAGCAGCGAACCCACACCGTATTTGCCGATGGTGAAGGCAATCGCACCAAACGCACCAATCGGCGCCACCCGGCTGATCATGCCGACAATGCGGAAAAACACTTCGCTTGCCTGGTTGATCACACCCACCAGCGGTCGCGCCTTTTCGCCGACCATCACCAGGCCCAAACCGAACAGCACGGAGATAAACAGCACCGGCAGGATTTCACCCTTGGCGAAGGCATCGAAAAAGGTGCCCGGGATGATGTTCAGCAGAAAACCGGTCACGCCTTCACTGTGTTGCGCCTGGCCGACAAAACCGGCGATGGCCGAGCCGTCGAGGGTTTTCACATCGATATTGAAGCCCACGCCGGGGTGCAGCAGGTGCGCGGAAAGGATGCCGATCAGCAGGGCGATGGTGGACACGACCTCGAAGTACAGCAGCGCCTTGCCGCCGACCCGACCCACCTGTTTCACGTCGTGCATGCTGGTGATGCCGGACACCACCGTGCAGAAGATGATCGGGCCGATGATCATCTTGATCAGTTTGATGAACCCGTCGCCCAGCGGCTTGAGGTCGATGCCGATTTGCGGCCACTCATGGCCGATCAACACACCCAGCGCGATGGCGATGAGCACCTGCACATACAGGGTTCCCAGCAGTTTTCTGATTGTCATTGTTATTGTCTCAATCGTTTTTTGGGGCAAAGCGAACCCGTCGCAGGCGATTGGCAGCCTGCGAGGCGGGTCCATCAGGTCACGGGGTTACGGCATTCAGCGAAGGAAGGTCAGGACTTCGCCGAGCAACAACTCGGGGATTTCTTCAGCGATGTAATGGCCGGCCGGCAGGGCCTTGCCACGCACGTCGGTGGCGACTTTCTGCCACTCCTTGAGCGGCTCGAAACAGCGGCCGACAGTGCCTTCGGCGCCCCACATCACCAGCAACGGCAGGTTGAGGTGGTTGCCGGCGTCGATGTCCGCCCTGTCATGTTCGAGGTCGATACCGGCGGCAGCACGGTAGTCCTCGCAGATGCCGGTGGCGCTGCCGGGCAAGCTCAGGCAGCGCAGGTATTCGGCGAACGCTTCGTCGGTGAAGGGTTTGAGCCCGGCGCTGCGGCTGCCCATCACGCTGCGCAGGTACAGCTCGGGGTTGCTTTCGATCAGGGCTTCGGGCAACGGCGCCGGGCGGATCAGGAAGAACCAGTGCCAGTAGGCGCGGGCAAAGGCTTCGTCGGTCTGGGCGTACATCGCCAGTGTCGGCGCGATGTCCAGCAGCACCATGCGTTGTACGGCATGCGGGTGGTCCAGCGCCAGGCGGTGGGCAACGCGGGCGCCCCGGTCGTGGGCCAGCACCGAGAAGGTGTCGAAACCCAGGGCTTGCATCAGCTCGACGCCGTCGCGGGCCATTTCGCGTTTTGAATAGCTGGCGTGATTGTCATCCGCCGGTGGCTTGCTGCTGTCGCCATAACCACGCAGGTCGGCAGCGACCACGGTGAAATGCTCGGCGAGTTGTTCGGCGACTTTGTGCCAGATGACGTGGGTTTGCGGGTGCCCGTGCAGCAGGAGCAGACCGGGACCTGTACCGCCTTTGCGGTAGCTGATGTCCACGCCGTTGACGTGGCACCTGTCTTTTTGGAAACCGGCGAACATGGGATGACTCCTCTTTATTAGTGCTTGCATCGTGGAATCACGCGGCGTTCGGGGCAAGGGGGAAAGCGTGGAGGGGTTGTTCATGAAGTGTGTAGGAGCGTGGTCTCGGCAAACAATGAACACTCCTGCGGGAGCTGGCTTGCCTGCGGTGCAGCCACTGCGGTGCATCAGGCATTTTGAGTCGATGCCATCGCAGGCAAGCCAGCTCCCACAGGGGGCAGTCGGGTTCTCAGCCTTGCTGGAACATCTCCATGGCTCGCTGGCGGATCTGTTCTTCGGTCAAGTCCTCCTTGCGCGTGGCCAGAAACCACAGGTGCCCGAACGGGTCCTTCACGCTTGCCGAGCGGTCGCCATAAAACTGGTCTTTCGGCTCGGACACCACGCTGGCACCCGCTGCCAGCGCCTGTTTGAATTGCGCGTCCACATCATTCACGTACAGGTGCAAGCCGACGCTGGTGTGTTCGGCCGGGTTGCGCAGGGCCATTTCATCGCAGGGCGTGCCCAGCATGATCGCCGAGTCGCCAATGCGCAGCTCCGCGTGGCCGACCTTGCCGTCGGGCATGTCCAGGCGCATGACTTGGGTGGCGCCGAAGGCTTTTTTGTAAAACTCGATGGCTTCGGCAGCGTTGTTGATGCCCATGTAAGGCGTGACGCTGTGATAGCCCTCTGGAATCGGTTTAACGCTCATATCGTTCTCCCAGGTGGTGGTGATGGAGGCACGGCCTTTTCACTATAGGCCACGTGCCGCGCGGGCTGCGGCGAGCCGACGAGGTGTTCGCCAGGCAACAGTGAACCGGCAGATTGCTGCGCCACACACGGGTTCGGATCCGTTTTACCGCGCCAAACCGCCGGTTTCAGCCCCGGCACAGAAGCTGCAATACCCCAGGCAACCCATTCCCCCGAGAGCGTTGTATGTCTGTGCCTTTTGTATCTGCCGATTACCCCATCCACACGCCCCATGCCGATGTGATCCGCGATGAAGCCGAGGCGATTGCCGTCGCCCATCGTATCGCCGCCGTTTTGCTGGAACAGGACGCCGAGCGTGATCGCACCCGCCAGGTCCCCGCCGAGGTGGTGGACCTGTATTCCAACAGTGGCCTGTGGGGCATCAGCGTGCCGCGCGAGTTCGGCGGGGCGCAGGTGTCCTACGCGGTGCTGGCCCAGGTAATTGCGATTATTTCGGCCGCAGATCCGTCACTGGGGCAAATCCCGCAGAACCATTACTGCCTGCTGGAAGATATCCGCCTGCAAGGTACGCCTGAACAACAGGCGCATTTCTTTGCGCTGGCGTTGCAGGGCCACCGGTTTGCCAATGCGCTGTCGGAAACCGGCGGCAAAAATGTGCAGGACATTCAGGCGACGATCCGCCGCGAAGGTGATAGTTACGTGATCAACGGCCGCAAGGGTTATTGCACCGGTTCGTTGTACGCTCATTGGCTCGCGGTGCTGGCGCTGGATGAGCAACAAAATGCGCAGTTGGCGTTCGTGCAGCGGGGCACTCAAGGGCTGGTGGTGGTGGATGACTGGGACAGCATGGGACAGCGCACCACGTCGAGCGGCACGGTGCTGGCACAGAACCTCCGGGTACCGGCGTTCAACCTGTTTCCTACACATAAATCCTATGATTCGCCGACCCTGGCCGGGCCTTTCGCACAACTGACCACTGCCGCCATCGACGCCGGGATCGCCCGTGCCGCGCTGCGTGACACGGTGCAGTTCGTGCAGCAATTTGCGCGCCCGTGGATCGACGCCGGCGTGGAAAAAGCCAGCGAAGATCCGCTGACCATCATTCAGGTCGGCGCCCTGGACATTCGCCTGGAAGCTGCCGAGGCGCTGCTGGAGCGTGCCGGGTTGGCGCTCGATGCGGCGCGGCCTGCGCCGGATGAAGACAACGTCGCCCACGCCTCTCTGGCCGTGGCCCGCGCCAAGGTGCTGACCACTGAAATCGCCATCGAAGCCAGCAACAAACTCTTCGAACTGGGCGGCACGCGTTCGACTTTGAAGAAGCACAACTTCGACCGCCATTGGCGCAACGCACGGGTACACACCCTGCATGACCCGGTGCGCTGGAAATATCACGTGGTGGGCAACTGGCTGCTCAATGGCACCCGGCCGCCCCGTCACGACTGGTCGTGATCCATGGCCGAATTGTTCAAGAACATCTACTGGGCCGACATCGGCCAGGCGTGCCTGGAAACCCTGAGCATGCTCGCCGCAGCCCTGGGGTTTACCGTGCTGTTGGGGCTGCCGCTGGGGGTGCTGCTGTTTCTCACCGGCAAGCGCCAGTTGCATGAAGCACTGGTGGTGTACCGGCTGTTGTCGGTGGTGGTCAACGTGCTGCGCTCGCTGCCGTTCATCATTTTGCTAATTGTGTTGATCCCGTTGACCACCTTGCTGGTGGGCACCTCGCTGGGTGTGCCCGGCACCATTCCGCCGTTGGTAGTGGGCTGCACGCCGTTCTTTGCGCGGCTGGTGGAAACCGCGTTGCGTGAAGTCGACCGCGGTGTGGTGGAGGCCACCCAGTCCATGGGCGCCAGCACCTGGCAAGTGATCCGCCACACCCTGTTGCCGGAGGCCCGCGGTGGCTTGCTGGCGGCAGTGACCGTGACCGCGATCGTGCTGGTGGACTACACCGCCATGGCCGGGGTAATCGGCGGCGGTGGCCTGGGCGACCTGGCGATTCGTTATGGCTACCAACGCTTTCAGACCGACGTGATGGTGGTCACCGTGCTGCTTTTGCTGGTGCTGGTGCAGGCCCTGCAAATGACCGGTGACCGTTTGGTGGCGCGTTACAGCCGCCGTTAATTCCTATAAAGCTGCCTTCGGAGC
Organism: Pseudomonas tolaasii NCPPB 2192; assembly: GCF_002813445.1. Lineage (NCBI taxonomy): Bacteria > Pseudomonadati > Pseudomonadota > Gammaproteobacteria > Pseudomonadales > Pseudomonadaceae > Pseudomonas > Pseudomonas tolaasii. The sequence continues at coordinate 6,013,036 of NZ_PHHD01000001.1, read as the reverse complement.
ATTCATGAAAAAGTCCCTGGCCATTTTGGCTGCCGTGCTGTCGTTCAACGCCTTCGCCAACGAAAAGTTGGTGGTCGGCGCCACACCCGTGCCCCATGCGGAAATTCTCGAATTCGTGAAGCCGGTATTGGCCAAGGAAGGCGTCGACCTGCAGATCAAAGTCTTCACGGACTTCATTCAGCCCAACCAGCAGTTGGCGCTGAAAAATATCGATGCCAACTATTACCAATATCGCCCGTTCCTCGATGACTACAACAAGACCCGCCACACCGACCTGGTGCCGGTGGTGGGCGTGCACATCGAGCCGTTCGGGGCGTATTCGACGCGCATCAAGAACCTGTCGGAGTTGAAGGACGGCGCCACGGTGTCGATCCCCAACGACCCGGTCAACACCGGCCGCGCGTTGGTACTGTTGGATGAGGCCGGGCTGATCAAGCTCAAGGACCCGAGCAACACCCTCAGTACCCCGCGTGAAATCGTGGAGAACCCCAAGCACTTGAAAATCCGTGAGCTGGAAGGCGCCTTGCTCGCCCGCTCGGTGAGCCAGGTGGATTTGGCGTTTGTGTTCGCCAACTACGCGCTGGAAGCGGGGATCGATACCAACAGTGCGTTGATCGTGGAGAAGGGCAAGTCGCTGTACGTCGAGTACCTGGTGGCGCGGCCGGACAACATCAACGACCCGCGCATCCAGAAACTGGCCAAGGCGTTGAACTCCGATGAAGTGCGCCAGTTCATTTTGACGCGCTACAAAGGCCAGATCGCCCCGGGCTTCTAAACCCAACGAAGATCGACTGTGGGAGCTGGCTTGCCTGCGATGGCAGTGGGTCAGCTTGTCCATCTGTAACTGACACACCGCCATCGCAGGCAAGCCAGCTCCCACATTGATTGGGTTGTCACTTCAGGATTGGGGGGTAGGCTCTAACAACTGCGCCCCCGAGCCGTGCTGGCCCAATTGATCATCCTGATTTCGCAACGGGCACGCCTCCAGCGACAAACACCCGCACCCGATACAGCCGCTGAGCTTATCGCGCAGCAGCATCAGCTTGTTGATGCGCTCATCCAGATCTTCGCGCCACAGCGCCGACAAGCGTTCCCAATCCTCAGCCGTCGGTGTGCGGCCGTTCGGCAGTGTCTGCAAGGCCTGGCCAATCGTCGCCAGCGGGATGCCCAGACGCTGGGCGATTTTGATCACCACCACCCGCCGCAATACGTCTCGTGGGTAACGCCGCTGGTTGCCGGCATTGCGGTTGCTCTTGATCAAGCCCTTGGATTCATAGAAATGCAACGCCGTCACGGCGACACCGCTGCGCGCGGCCAACTGGCCGACGGTGAGTTCTTTGTTGAGCATGAAAAACTCCGTAACAACGCTTGACCTTGACTTAACTAGAGGTTTTACCCTGCGTGGCATCGAATCGCAAGATTCTGCCTACAAAGAAAGGGGAGTGTTCATGCAGGTATCAGAGAAGAGTCGCAGCTTCACTCAATTGATCGAATTTCAGATCGAGCCCCGGCAGCAAGTCGCCCTGGTGGCGGCCCTCACCACCCAAAGCGAACGCCTGGCTCAGGGCCATGGCGGTTTTCTGAGTGCCAGCGTGCAGGTCAGCGATGACGGACGGCGCGTGCTCAATTACCTGCAATGGCAGTCACGCGAAGATGGCGAGGCGGCATTCCAGCGCTTTGAGAAGGGCGAAGAGGACTTCTGGACGCTGATTCGCGCCCACCAGGCCACGGCCGTGACTTTCGGTTCGTTCCAGGTGCTGCGCAGTTTCGAGCGCAGCCATGACAACGCGTTGCACTGCCGCCTAAATGGATAAATGCAGCATGCGCTCGCCCTGCAGGTTTTCGCCGGGGCGGCGTTTGTTCACCGCCAGCTCGCCGATCTTGATCAGGCGGGTGCGGGTGACGTTGCGGCTCAGGCCCAGCAGGTTGGCGGTGTGCACCTGGTTGTAATGGCTGAAGCGGTAGGCGGCACGCAATAACGCGTCTTCGACCTTTTCATGCAGCGCGCCGGCCTGTTCTTCGAACAGCTTCTGGAACGCGCGGGCGAGCAGGGCTTCGGCACTGTTATCGGCGGCGTGCTGGTTGTCGTCCTGGCGCTCGATGCGCATGTTCGACAGGCGCAAATCATCCCGCTCGATCACGCCGTTGCGGCAGATCAACAGCGTGTGGTGAATCACGTTTTCCAGCTCGCGGATGTTGCCCGGCCAGCTGTAGCTCTTGAGTTTGTGTTCCGCCTCGCGGCTGATGCTGATCGGGCCGTAGCCCAGGCGCTGGCTGTAGGCTTCGATAAAATGCCGGGTCAGCGGCAAAATATCGCCCGGGCGCTCGCGCAGCGGGCTGAGTTCCAGGCTGACCACGTCGAGGCGGTAATAAAGGTCTTCACGGAAATGCCCGGCGTTGATGGCTTTTTCCAGCTGCACGTTAGTGGCCGCCAGCACCCGCACATCAATCGGAATGCTCTTGCGCGAGCCCAGGCGCACCACTTCGCGCTCCTGTAAAACGCGCAGCAACTTGACCTGGATGGCCATCGGTAAATCGCCGATCTCATCCAGAAACAAGGTGCCGCCGTCGGCCTCCTCGAACCAGCCGGCTTTGGCGCTCAGGGCGCCGGTGAAGGCGCCTTTCTCATGACCAAACAATTCCGCTTCCACCAGCGATTCAGAGAAAGCGCCGCAGTTCACCGCCACAAATGGCCGGTTGCGCCGTGCGCTGAGGTTGTGGATATGCCGCGCCACCAGCTCTTTACCGGTACCGGTTTCGCCGATGATCAGCACGCTGGCTTCACTGGGCGCCACTTGCTGGATGTGGGCGAGCAGCGCCTGGGATTTGGGGTCTTCGAAGACCTGGGCCGTGGCGCGAATCGACGTGGCCAGGGCGGGCGAGGGCGGTAGGGTCAAAAGCTGCATGGGCACCTCTCAGGAGTAAAACGTAGGAATGGGCAGGGACTGGTTCAAGGCCCAGTCCCCCAGTTCGTGGAGCTTGTAGTCCACCGGATCGTGCAGGGTTTGGGTGCGCAGGTTGCGCCAGTGGCGGTCCAGACGCAGCGAGGCGTGGGTGGAGCGCGCGCCGGTCACTTCAAACAATCGGCTGCACAGGTCCAGGCCCTGGCGGGTGGCGGCGACCTTGGCGGTCGCGATGGCGATGGCCAGTTGGCCGCGTTCGTGTTCACTGAGGTTCGGGCCCTTGGCCCAGGCCTGGTCGAGCAGCTCTGCGGCGCGCTCCACCAACAGACGCACGCCCTCGAGGGCCACCCAGAACTCGCCGTAGTGATGCAGCACGTAAGGGTCCTGGCGCACGTCTTCGGCCGAGGATTTGTGCCAGGCGCGGGTTTCGGTGGCGGTGTAACTGCGCGCTTCTTCAAAGGCGCCTTCGGCAATCCCGAGAAACATATGCGTGAAGGTCAGTTGGGCGATCAGTGGACGCAGGCAGGCGAAGGGTGTACTCAACGGGCCTGGATCGAGCAGCAGTTCGGATTCTTCGACACGCACACGCTCAAAGCTGGCACTGCCGCTGTCGGTCTGGCGCTGGCCGATGTTGTTCCAGTCATTGTGTAACGTAATGCCACTGCGCCCGCTGGGGATGGCGGCGATCAGCAGCTTGCCGCCGGCGCTTTCATCCACCGCCGAGGCGATCAGCATTTCCGAGTCGCTGGCGCCGGAGCAGAAGCTTTTCTTGCCTGAGAACTCGCGCCAGCCGCCGAAATCCTTGACCACGGTGCGCGTGTCCAGCGGGTTGAGGGCGTTGCCCCAGAACCAATTCTTGCGCGCGGTTTGTTCGAACCAGGGTTGCCATTGGTCCGGGCGCGAAAACAGGCGCACGGTGGCGAGCATCAGGTGGTGGAAACCGAAGACGTGGGCGATGGAGCTGTCGACCTTGGCGAACTCGCGCACGATGCCCAGGGTTTCACTCCAGCGCGTGCCGAGGCCGCCGTATTGGGTGGGAATGCTCAAGGCCAGCAGGCCGCTGTGGCGCAAGGCATCACGTTCGGCTTTGGGCGTGCCGCCACGCTCATCGCGCTCGACGGCGGTGTGGGCGAATTCGGCGGCCAGCAGTTTGGCGGTCTGCAAGGGGGAGGGCAGGACGCTGTGGGGTTTGGCTGTCACGCGGTGTTCCTCAATTAAGTCAAATGCCGGGCGCTATCTGGCAGGCGCTGAAAATCAAGCGTGGGAGCTGGCTTGCCTGCGATGGCTTCACCTGGCACCTGGTGAAAAACCGAGTCGTCTGCATCGCGGGCAAGCCCGGCTCCCACAGAAGAGCAGGTTCCCTGTTGAAGGGTTTAACTGCACTCAGGCCTTTGTTTTGGGCAGCACATCGTTGGCAATCATTTCGCCAAACGGCCCCGTGAGGTTGGTGACGCCGCGCCCGGCAAGGCTGGCGTAGGGTTCCGGCAGCAACGGGAACACCAGCTCGGCAAACCGGTAGGCTTCTTCCAGGTGCGGGTAACCGGAAAAAATGAAGCTTTCAATGCCCAGGTCCGCGTATTCCTTGATGCGTTCGGCCACTTGCTGCGGGTTGCCCACCAGCGCAGTGCCGGCGCCGCCGCGTACCAGTCCGACGCCGGCCCACAGGTTGGGCGCGATTTGCAGGTTGTCGCGGCGCCCGTCATGCAGGGCGGCCATGCGGCGTTGACCTTCGGAGTCAAAGCGCGAGAAGGATTTCTGTGCCGCGGCGATGGTTTCATCGCTGATGTGTTCGATCAGTTTATCGGCGGCTTTCCAGGCCTCTTCTTCGGTTTCGCGCACGATCACATGCAGGCGGATGCCGAATTTCACCGTGCGGCCATGGCGTGCTGCGCGCTCACGTACATCCGCGAGCTTTTCCGCGACAGCCGCGGGTGGCTCTCCCCAGGTCAGGTACACGTCGACCTGTTCGGCGGCGAGGTCGTGGGCGGCGTCGGAAGATCCGCCGAAGTACAGCGGCGGATAAGGTTTTTGCACCGGTGGGTAAAGTGCCTTGGCATTCTGTACGCGCAGGTGCTTGCCTTCAAAATCTACGGACTCGCCTTGCAATACGCGGCGCCAGATCCGCAGGAATTCGTCAGACACTTCGTAGCGCTCGCTGTGATCGAGGAAGCTGCCGTCGCCACGGTTTTCGTCGGGGTCACCCCCCGTTACCACATTGATCAGCAAGCGGCCGTTGGACAGGCGATCCAATGTGGCCGCCATGCGCGCGGAGACGGTGGGCGAGATGATGCCGGGGCGGATCGCGACCAGATAGCGCAGGCGCTCGGTCAGCGGTACCAGCGCCGAGGCGATCACCCAGGAGTCTTCGCACGAGCGTCCGGTAGGAATCAACACGCCGTGGTAGCCGAGACTGTCAGCCGCCTGCGCCACTTGCTTCAGATAATTGAGGGTGACCGGCCGAGCGCCCTGAGTGGTGCCCAGGTAATGACCGTCGCCGTGGGTAGGCAGAAACCAGAAAACATCCATGACAAATCCTTATGCGATTTTCAACAGCGAAGGGGCGTGCGCGGTAAACAAGGGCGCTGCGCGTTCTGCCGCCAGTTGAATGCGGGCTTTTAACAAGTCGCTGGTGATTTGGTAGTCGGTGAAGTCGGCCTCGGTGGCGTACACGCCGATCGGCAGCGTCAGGGCCTGGAAGAAGCTGAACAGCGGGCGCAACTGGTGATCCAGAACCAGCGCGTGGCGTTCGCTGCCACCGGTGGCGGCGAGCAAAACCGGGGTGTTGATCAGCGCATTGAGGCCAATCAGATCGAACAAATGTTTGAGCAGGCCCGGATAGGAGCCGCGATACACCGGGGCGGCCACCACCAATAAATCGGCATGTTCGATGGCCAACAGTTGGGCTTCGACGTCGGCGGGCAATTCATCGCGGGACAGCGCACCGCCCAACGGCCGGGCGATGTCGCCCAGTTCGATCAGGGTGGTCTGGATTGGCAGTAAGGTGGCCAACTCGGCCAGCACGGCCTGGGTCAACACCAGGGTACGGGACGGGCGCCAGGTACCGCCGGAGAGGGCAACGACATTCAGGGGACGGGTCATGAACAGTTCCTTTATCAACAGTGGGTCATGGCAAATGAGGTCACCCGACAGGAGCAAGAGCTGTACCAACGGCTGAAAGCCTTGAATGGCAAGGGCTGCGGGTGTTCTGCTGAACAATGAAGCTGTTGTGTGCCTGGTGTTTTGTTGAATGGCTGTTGCCCTGGCAACAGTTGCGTGGCGAACAGTTGCGGCGCGCTACAGGCCATTTATAGAAGGTTACGTTTATTCCGTAAACGAACGTATTTCCATATTTATAGGCTCTAAAGGAATATGAAACACTGCTATCGAAGGTGCCGGAACGGTTGATAGCGACTATCACGGACGATGATTTTTCGTCGTGCGAGGGCGGGAGTAGCCTGTGTTCATTGACTTCAAACCTTCATTGCAGGGCCGCCGCCATGAATCGTTTTCTCGCTGTTTCGTTATTAGTCGTCAGCTCCGTCCTCGCCGGGTGTGCGACACATTCCTCTCCAGAGTTACGCCCCTACACTGCGCAAGAAACCAAACAACTGGCGCTTGAGGCGCTGAGCCGTCGCGGGTTGTCGTTCGATGAGTATCAGCAACAACGTGCAGCGCTGACCGGCCAGCCACAAAGGCCTTTCGGCTTTGATCGCCAGGGCGAAATGAACGCCGAGCGCAGTGTCACACTGCACGGTCGTCCCAGTTGAGCCTGTGCCAGACAGCAAAAAGCCCGAGATTTCCACAAGGAATCTCGGGCTTTTTGTTTGCCATGGCGCCACGTCAGCCTGTTAAGCTCAATTTCAGGAGCGTTCCTACGCACATTTAAATAAAGTGGTCCTTCTTTAATGGCATTCGATTGGTTAAACCTGACGACCTCTGTCCCGATCGATGCCCCTGAGACGCTGGTCTCGGGAATACGCTCTGCGAGTCTTTAACGTCATGAATAAACGTCCGTTGTATTTCGACTACGCCGCCACCACACCGGTGGATGAGCGTGTGATTCAGGTGATGGTCGAGTGTCTGGGCTTCAATGCCAATTTCGGTAACCCGGCGTCCAGTTCCCATGCGTTCGGCCAGGCGGCCCGGCAAACGGTCGAACAGGCGCGCGGCCAAGTGGCCGAACTGGTTGGCGCAAGCCCCGCGCAGATTGTCTGGACCTCCGGCGCCACCGAATCCAATAACCTCGCGCTCAAGGGCGTCGCCCAGGCGCGCGGCGTCGCGGGCGGGCATATCATCACCAGCCAGATTGAACACAAGGCCACCCTGGACACCGCGCGACAGTTGCAGGAAGCCGGCGTGGCGGTGACCTATCTGGTGCCGGATGCCGAAGGGCTGATCACGGCCGAGGCGGTCAGCGAGGCGCTGCGTGAAGACACTTTTCTGGTGTCGTTGATGCTGGTCAATAACGAGCTTGGTACCCTGAACGACATCCCCGCCATCGGCGCGCGCGTGCGTGAACACGGCGCCTTGCTGCATGTGGACGCTGCGCAGGGCGCGGGCAAGGTGGCGATTGACCTGGCTCAATGGCCAGTGGACTTGATGTCGTTTTCCGCGCACAAGCTGTATGGGCCCAAAGGCATCGGCGCGTTGTACGTCGGCCCGCGGGCGCAACAAAAAGTGTTGGCGCAGATTCACGGCGGCGGCCATGAGGGCGGTTTGCGCTCGGGCACCCTGGCGACTCACCAGATTGCCGGCATGGGCACCGCGTTTGCGCTGGCGGCGGCATCTTTTAATGAAGAGAAAGCCAGGATTGTGGCTCTGCGCCAGCGTCTGCTGGATCAATTGCAGCCTGTCGCCGGCGTGCGTTTGAACGGCAGCCAGACCCAGCGCATTCCCCATACCCTGAGCCTCACGTTCGGCGAGGGCGAATTCAATTCCGCCGCGCTGAGCGCAGGTATCGCGTTTTCGGCCACGTCGGCCTGCAACTCGGCCAGCAATGCGCCGTCCCACGTGCTTCTGGCCCTGGGCCATGATGCGCGCAGTGCCGGGCGCACCATTCGCTTGAGCCTGGGCCGGTATACCACCGAGCAGGATATCGACGAGGCCGTGCAACTGATCAAGGCCGCATTGGCCAGCGCCCCGGCGTTCTGGGCGGTTTGATTTGAATCGCAACACATAATAATGATGAGTGGTCAGCAGGAGACACAATGAGTACGCAGCCTTTGATCCATGGAACGGTTCCCCAGCGCCTGGCGCACACCCGCGAACTGATGAGCCGTGAGGGCATTCACGCGCTTCTGGTGCCGTCGGCCGACCCGCATTTGTCCGAGTACCTGCCGGGTTACTGGCAGGGGCGACAATGGCTGTCGGGGTTTCATGGCTCGGTGGGCACACTGATTGTTACCGCCGATTTCGCAGGTGTTTGGGCCGACAGCCGCTACTGGGAACAAGCCACCAAGGAACTCAAGGGCAGCGGCATCGAGCTGGTCAAGTTGCAGCCCGGCCAACCCGGCCCGCTGGAGTGGCTGGCCGAACAAACCCCGGAAGGTGGCGTGGTGGCGGTGGACGGCGCGGTGATGGCCGTGGCCTCGGCGCGCACCCTGGGTGGCAAGCTGGCCGAACGTGGCGCGCGGTTGCGTACCGACATCGACTTGCTCGACGAAGTCTGGCAGGACCGCCCCGCCTTGCCGGACCAGCCGATCTATCAGCATCTGCCGCCACAGGCGACTGTCAGCCGTGGCGACAAACTTGCCGCACTGCGCGCCAGCCTCAAAGAAAAGGGCGCCGACTGGCATTTCATCGCCACCCTGGATGACATCGCGTGGTTGTTCAACCTGCGCGGCGGCGATGTGTCGTTCAACCCGGTGTTTGTGTCCTTTGCCTTGATCAATCAACAGCACGCCACGTTGTTTGTAGCGCTGAGCAAAGTCGATGCAGAGTTGCGTGCGGTGCTGGAGCAGGATGGCGTGACCCTGCGCGACTACAGCGAAGTCGCCGATGCACTGCGTGATGTGCCTGCGGGCGCCAGCCTGCAAGTCGACCCGGCTCGCGTTACCGCCGGCCTGCTGGAAAACCTCGATGCCGGCGTCAAGCTGGTTGAAGGGCTGAACCCGACTACCCTGGCCAAATCGCGCAAAAGCCTGGCGGACGCCGAGCACATTCGCCACGCCATGGAGCAGGACGGCGCGGCCCTGTGCGAATTTTTCGCCTGGCTGGACAGTGCCCTGGGCCGTGAGCGCATAACCGAGCTGACCATCGACGAACACCTGACCGCGGCTCGTACCCGTCGGCCGGATTATGTGTCGCTGAGTTTCAATACCATCGCGGCGTTTAACGCCAACGGTGCGATGCCCCACTATCACGCCACCGAAGAAGAGCATGCGCTGATCGAAGGCGACGGCTTGCTGCTGATTGACTCGGGTGGCCAGTACCTCGGCGGCACCACGGATATCACGCGGATGGTGCCAATCGGCACGCCGAGTGAGGAGCAGAAGCGTGATTGCACTCGCGTACTCAAAGGGGTGATTGCGCTCTCCCGTGCCCATTTCCCTAAAGGCATTCTGTCGCCGCTGCTGGATTCGATTGCTCGCGCGCCGATCTGGGCCGAGGGCGTGGACTACGGCCACGGTACCGGTCACGGCGTAGGTTATTTCCTGAATGTGCACGAAGGCCCGCAAGTGATCACCTATCAGGCCGCCACTGCGCCGCAAACGGCCATGCAGCCTGGGATGATTACGTCGATTGAGCCGGGGACTTATCGCCCGGGGCGCTGGGGCGTGCGGATCGAGAACCTGGTGCTGAACCGTGAAGCCGGGAAGACCGAGTTTGGTGAGTTCCTCAAATTCGAAACCCTGACGCTGTGCCCGATCGACACCCGTTGCCTGGAGCCGTCGTTGCTGACGGCGGACGAGCGCGAGTGGTTCAACGGCTATCACGCAGAGGTCCGTGAACGCTTGAGCCCATTGCTCAGTGGCGCCGCGCTGGAGTGGCTGCAGGTGCGCACGGCGGCTATCTGATCGGTTGCAACTCGGGGGCCTGGGCCAAGGCCTCGGCCATATAGTCGACGAATGCCCTGACCCGGGCCGACTGACGACGGTTGGGCGCCGACACTGCGTGAATCGGCAGCGACAGTGGCGTGTAATCCTGCAATAACGCCACCACGCGGCCGGCTTTCAAGTCGTCAGCGAACAACCACAGGGGCGACAGCGCAATGCCGAGCCCCGTCAACACCATTTCGCGCACCGCCTCGGAGTTATTGCTCTGGGCGTTGCCGCTGATGCGGACCGTGTGGCGTTTGCCGTCCTTGTCGTAAACCCATTGGTTCTGGCTGCTCAGCAGGTTGAAGAGCAGGCAATTGTGTTGCGAGAGATCTTGCGGTGTTTGCGGCGCGGACTGCCGGCTGAGGTAAGCCGGGCTGGCCAGGGTGACGCGATGAGTGATGCCGATCTGCCGGGCGATCAGGCCACTGTCGCGCAGTTCGCCGATGCGCAGGGTCACGTCCAGGCCTTCGCTGACCATATCCTGCAAGTGATCATTGAGTTGCAGGTCAACCTGGACGTCGGGAAATTGCTGCAAAAAACCACTCAGGCGTGGAGCGATATGCAGTCGCCCGAAGCTTACGGATGAACCGATGCGCAACGGCCCGGCGACGGTTTCCTTGCCGGTCTGGAAACTGTGTTCCGCTGCATCCACTGCCGCGAGGATTTCCCTGCAATGGTTGTAGTACCGCTGACCTTCGTCCGTCAGGGAAAGGTGGCGGGTACTGCGGGCGATCAGTTTGCCCCCCAGCGCGGCTTCCAGACCTTGCAGCACTTTGCTGATGGTGGGCTGGGTGGTCTGCATTTCCCGGGCGACGGCGGAAAAGCTGCCGCGTTCGATCACTCGAACGAAAATCGCCATTGCACTGAGTTTGTCCATGAGTTATCCAATTCATGCCATATGCGCATAGGCACTATAGCTTTTTAGCGTCTTATCGGCATGAGTGTGGGCGTAGATCATTGATTGCAACTTCAATGAACCGGGAATGCTGACATGACCTCTATGAATGCGCTGATCGTGGACACCGTAAATGGGCCGTTTCGGCTGACGAGCATTGTTCGGCCGCTGGCGGGGCCAGGCGAAGTGCTGGTAAGAATCCGAGCCAGCGGCCTCAACCCGCTGGATGGGAAAATTCGCGCTGGCCAGGCCGCGCACGCCAGGCAACCGTTACCGGCAGTCCTCGGAATGGATTTGGCGGGGACTGTTGAGGCGGTTGGCCCATTGGCGGGCGAATGGCAGGTGGGCGATGAGGTGTACGCCCTTGGCACCGGCATCGGCGGCGTGCAGGGCTCGTTGGCCGAGTTTGCGGTCGTCGACGTTCGGCTGCTGGCAAAAAAACCAGCCAGCTTGAGCATGGGCGAAGCGGCGGTGTTGCCGCTGGTGTTGATCACCGCGTGGGAAGGGTTGGTGGATCGGGCCCGTGTGGGAATAGGGCACAAGGTTTTGATCCAGGGCGGCGCAGGTGGGGTAGGGCATGTCGCGGTGCAGCTGGCGCTTGCCTTCGGCGCAGACGTGTATGCGACCGGCTCGGCCAGGCATCGGGCCACTATCGAAGGCTTGGGGGCGACCTTTATCGACTATCAGCAACAAACGGTTGAAGACTATGTGGCGCTGCACACTGAGGGCGAAGGCTTCGACATTGTGTACGACACCGTTGGCGGTGAAACACTGGACGCGTCCTTTCGGGCGGCCCGGACTTATACCGGCCACGTAGTGAGCTGCCTGGGTTGGGGGCAGCACAGCCTGGCGCCGCTTTCATTTCGCGGGGCGACGTATTCCGGCGTTTTTACGCTGTTGCCGCTGCTGACAGGCAAGGGGCGCGAGCATCATGGTGAAATACTTGCTCAAGCTGCCGGGTTGATTGAGGCAGGCAAGCTCAAGCCGATCATGGATCCCCGTCAGTTCGATATGCACAGCGCCAACGCCGCTTACGATTTACTCGCAAACGGCGCTCAGGGGCGCTTGGCGATCGAAACCTAACTGAGCGCTTCTCGCACAAACTCCAGACGGTCCTGACCAAAGAACAGCCGGTTTCCCACAAACATGCTCGGCGCACCAAACACACCGCGCTTAACGGCTTGTTCGGTTTTGTCCTTGAGGGCGTTTTTTACCGCTTCATCGTTGGCCAACGCGAGAACGGCTTCCGGGTCGAAGCCGTTTTCGGTCAATACTGCGGCCACGACGGCAGGGTCGCCCAAGTGACGGCCTTCAACCCACAGGGCGCGAAACAGGCAATCGATAAAGTCCTGGAAGCGTTCGGGCTGGTGTATCTGGATACCGGTAATGGCGCGCATCAGTACCAGGGTGTTGATGGGGAAATGCGGGGTGAATTTCAGTACCACGTTGTAGCGTTGGGCATAGCGCGCCAAGTCATCAAACATATAGCGACCTTTGGCCGGTATGGTGATTGGCGATGCATTACCGGTGGCTTTGAACACACCGCCCAACAGCATCGGTTGATAGACGAGCTGTGTGCCGGTTTCCGCGCAGAGTGCGGGCAGTTGGGTGTAGGCCAGATAAGTGGCGGGGCTGCCGAGGTCGAAAAAGAATTCCAGGGTTTTACGCATGGTCGGTACTCGTGCCTTGTTGTTATGAGAGCGGGCTTACCAGGGTTCATTCCAGGGGCGCAGGTCCAGTTCGAAGGTCCAGGCGTCGCGCGGCTGGCTGTGCAGGAACCAATAGTTGTCGGCAATGTGATCGGGGTTGAGTATGCCGTCCTGATCTTTCTGGGCGTACTTTTGCGGGAAATTGTCGCGAATGAAGTCCGTGTCGATGGCGCCGTCGACGACCACATGGGCTACGTGAATATTCATGGGGCCCAGCTCCCGCGCCATGCTTTGCGCAAGCGCCCGAATGCCGTGCTTGGCGCCGGCGAATGCGGCAAAGCCCGGGCCGCCACGCAAGCCCGCGGTGGCGCCGGTGAACAGGATCGTGCCGCGGTTACGCGTGACCATGCGCTTGGCGACCTCGCGAGCATTCAGGAAACCCGAGAAGCAGGCCATCTCCCAGATCTTGAAGTATTTACGCGCGGTTTCTTCAAGAATGCTGCACGGCACATTGGCGCCGATGTTAAAGACGAAGGCCTCGACGGGCCCCAGCTCGGTTTCAATCTGCTCGATCAGGGCGATCACGTCTTCTTCTTTACGGGCATCGCAGGCAAAGCCATGGGCTTGGCCTCCCGCTGCCCGGATGCTCTCTACCAGAGGTTGCAATTTGTCGGCGCTGCGACGGGTGACGCAGGCAACGTAACCTTCGCGGGCAAAACGCTTGGCAATGGCACCGCCGGTGGCATCGCCGGCACCCACTACCAATACGATTTTCTTGTTGAGGGTCATGGGGAACTCCATTGGCTCGATTGTCGAGCAGGAGTCTAGACCCAGCATTGCCAAGGGGAGGTATTGTTCGGCAATTTAATGAGCAGTCGCGGGTGACTGCTCGAAGCTTCATTTACAGATGACGATCATGCTGCGGCTGGTATAGCCGGCCGGGTTAAGGCCGAATGGGTAATCCCCTGGCTCTTCCGAGTTGTCACCTGATTTGGCAATCACCCGGTAGCCCTTGGCGCCGCATGAGTTGGCGGCACTGGTGTAGCACTGATCCCAGGAGGAGGACAGGCCGGAACAGTTGATATGCAGCCCTTTTTTGCCCCGTTTCACTTCTGTCTTGGTGGTCGCAGCACAGCCGGCAATAGCCACGACCATTAACAGTATCAAAATTCGCTTCATTCCAATCCTTATAGCCGCTGCGCCAAAAGGGCCAAAGCAGGCTTTACTCGCTCTCGATTGTAGCGTTCAGCTGTCCCTGTCGAAATTCTCCATGAATGACATTCGTTTACGGGCTAAACATGGCCTAAATGCGCGGCAAATACCAGAGCTACCTTTAAAGCAAAGCCAGTCAATCGGCTGGCACCAGCGGTTTGGATTCATTGCGCATCGTCAGCGTGGCGCCCACGGAGGCCAGGATGATGCAGGTGATGGCCAGCCATTGAGCAAGGGACAAGTGTTCTTGCAGGAAGAACAAGCCGGACAAGGCGCCGAATGCCGGTTCGATACTCATGAGGGTACCGAAGGTGCGTGCAGGCAGGCGCGTGAGGGCGACCATTTCCAGGGTATAGGGTAAGGCCGTGGATAAAACGGCGACGCCGATGGCAATCGGGATCAGCGCCGGCGTCAGCAAGGCCGCCCCGGCGTGAACGATTCCAATAGGGGCCACGAACAGAGCGGCGATCATCACTCCAAGGGCGGCGGTTTGTACGCCATTGTCATTCCCTGCCTTCTGGCCGAACAGGATGTAGAGCGCCCAGCAGATGCCTGCGCCCAGCGCGTAAGCGGCACCGATCAAATCGATACCGTTGCTGGTGTCTCCGCTGGGAATCAGTAGAAGAAGGCCTACGATTGCCAGCGCAATCCACAGGAAATCCACCGCTCGGCGCGACGCATAGATGGCAACGGCCAGCGGGCCGGTGAATTCCAGGGCAACCGCAATGCCCAAGGGCACGGTGCGCAGTGACATATAGAAGAGAAAGTTCATGCCGCCCAGCGCCATCCCGTAGATGACGACGGTGCGCAGGGATTTGGCCGTCAGCCTGGCGCGCCATGGGCGTAGCAGAAGCAGCATTATTACGCTGGCGAAAATCAGCCGCAGGGTTGTAGTCCCTTGGGCGCCGACGATGGGAAACATGCTTTTGGCCAGCGATGCGCCGGATTGGATCGAGGCCATGGCAATCAGCAGCAGGCCGACGGGGAACAGTGTCGAAGCCAGGCCGCGGGAAGGGGGGGTCATTTGAAGAAGGCGTCCGAAGTAAGGATAGGAGAGCGGAAGTCGCTATGATGCTTAACTGTTTTGTTTTGAGCAATATATTGCTCATTGAGCTATGTGTTGCCTTATATATAGGAGGGGGTCCACGGGTTTCTGTTTGTTTGATAGAAAAACGAAATTAAGGGTTGACGGCAGATTCTGGAAGTCTATAATTCGCCCCACTTCCGGCGCAGTCGAAACGGAAAACTCCTTGAGTTTCAATGAGTTAAGTAAGTTTCGAGAGCGAATTGCTTCAGTTAATCGAAGCCCAGAAGGAGTTGATAGGGCGGCGTTGTTTGGCTCTGTTAACGTTTCGATCCTCTCGGTCGAAAGCGGAGAAAAAGAGGTGTTGACAGCAGCGTGTAACGCTGTAGAATTCGCCTCCCGCTAACGAGAGATCGGAAGCGCAAGTGGTTGAAGTTGTTGAAGAAATCTTCGAAAACTTCTGAAAATAATCACTTGACAGCAAATGAGGCTGCTGTAGAATGCGCGCCTCGGTTGAGACGAAAGATCTTAACCAACCGCTCTTTAACAACTGAATCAAGCAATTCGTGTGGGTGCTTGTGGAGTCAGACTGATAGTCAACAAGATTATCAGCATCACAAGTTACTCCGCGAGAAATCAAAGATGTAACCAACGATTGCTGAGCCAAGTTTAGGGTTTCTTAAAAACCCAAAGATGTTTGAACTGAAGAGTTTGATCATGGCTCAGATTGAACGCTGGCGGCAGGCCTAACACATGCAAGTCGAGCGGTAGAGAGAAGCTTGCTTCTCTTGAGAGCGGCGGACGGGTGAGTAATGCCTAGGAATCTGCCTGGTAGTGGGGGATAACGTCCGGAAACGGACGCTAATACCGCATACGTCCTACGGGAGAAAGCAGGGGACCTTCGGGCCTTGCGCTATCAGATGAGCCTAGGTCGGATTAGCTAGTTGGTGAGGTAATGGCTCACCAAGGCGACGATCCGTAACTGGTCTGAGAGGATGATCAGTCACACTGGAACTGAGACACGGTCCAGACTCCTACGGGAGGCAGCAGTGGGGAATATTGGACAATGGGCGAAAGCCTGATCCAGCCATGCCGCGTGTGTGAAGAAGGTCTTCGGATTGTAAAGCACTTTAAGTTGGGAGGAAGGGCAGTTGCCTAATACGTAACTGTTTTGACGTTACCGACAGAATAAGCACCGGCTAACTCTGTGCCAGCAGCCGCGGTAATACAGAGGGTGCAAGCGTTAATCGGAATTACTGGGCGTAAAGCGCGCGTAGGTGGTTTGTTAAGTTGGATGTGAAATCCCCGGGCTCAACCTGGGAACTGCATTCAAAACTGACTGACTAGAGTATGGTAGAGGGTGGTGGAATTTCCTGTGTAGCGGTGAAATGCGTAGATATAGGAAGGAACACCAGTGGCGAAGGCGACCACCTGGACTAATACTGACACTGAGGTGCGAAAGCGTGGGGAGCAAACAGGATTAGATACCCTGGTAGTCCACGCCGTAAACGATGTCAACTAGCCGTTGGAAGCCTTGAGCTTTTAGTGGCGCAGCTAACGCATTAAGTTGACCGCCTGGGGAGTACGGCCGCAAGGTTAAAACTCAAATGAATTGACGGGGGCCCGCACAAGCGGTGGAGCATGTGGTTTAATTCGAAGCAACGCGAAGAACCTTACCAGGCCTTGACATCCAATGAACTTTCCAGAGATGGATTGGTGCCTTCGGGAACATTGAGACAGGTGCTGCATGGCTGTCGTCAGCTCGTGTCGTGAGATGTTGGGTTAAGTCCCGTAACGAGCGCAACCCTTGTCCTTAGTTACCAGCACGTTATGGTGGGCACTCTAAGGAGACTGCCGGTGACAAACCGGAGGAAGGTGGGGATGACGTCAAGTCATCATGGCCCTTACGGCCTGGGCTACACACGTGCTACAATGGTCGGTACAGAGGGTTGCCAAGCCGCGAGGTGGAGCTAATCCCATAAAACCGATCGTAGTCCGGATCGCAGTCTGCAACTCGACTGCGTGAAGTCGGAATCGCTAGTAATCGCGAATCAGAATGTCGCGGTGAATACGTTCCCGGGCCTTGTACACACCGCCCGTCACACCATGGGAGTGGGTTGCACCAGAAGTAGCTAGTCTAACCTTCGGGAGGACGGTTACCACGGTGTGATTCATGACTGGGGTGAAGTCGTAACAAGGTAGCCGTAGGGGAACCTGCGGCTGGATCACCTCCTTAATCGACGACATCAGCTGCTCCATAAGTTCCCACACGAATTGCTTGATTCATTGAAGAAGACGATAAGAAGCAGCCCGAAATTGGGTCTGTAGCTCAGTTGGTTAGAGCGCACCCCTGATAAGGGTGAGGTCGGCAGTTCGAATCTGCCCAGACCCACCAATTTTGTGTGGGAAACGCCTGTAGAAATACGGGGCCATAGCTCAGCTGGGAGAGCGCCTGCCTTGCACGCAGGAGGTCAGCGGTTCGATCCCGCTTGGCTCCACCACTACTGCTTCTGAAGTTTTAAAGCTTAGAAATGAGCATTCCATCAGTGTGATGGTGAATGTTGATTTCTAGTCTTTGATTAGATCGTTCTTTAAAAATTTGGGTATGTGATAGAAAGATAGACTGAACGTTACTTTCACTGGTAACGGATCAGGCTAAGGTAAAATTTGTGAGTTCTCTTAGTTGAGAAATTCGAATTTTCGGCGAATGTCGTCTTCACAGTATAACCAGATTGCTTGGGGTTATATGGTCAAGTGAAGAAGCGCATACGGTGGATGCCTTGGCAGTCAGAGGCGATGAAAGACGTGGTAGCCTGCGAAAAGCTTCGGGGAGTCGGCAAACAGACTTTGATCCGGAGATGTCTGAATGGGGGAACCCAACCATCATAAGATGGTTATCTTGTACTGAATACATAGGTGCAAGAAGCGAACCAGGGGAACTGAAACATCTAAGTACCCTGAGGAAAAGAAATCAACCGAGATTCCCTTAGTAGTGGCGAGCGAACGGGGACTAGCCCTTAAGTGGCTTTGAGATTAGCGGAACGCTCTGGAAAGTGCGGCCATAGTGGGTGATAGCCCTGTACGCGAAAATCTCTTAGTCATGAAATCGAGTAGGACGGAGCACGAGAAACTTTGTCTGAATATGGGGGGACCATCCTCCAAGGCTAAATACTACTGACTGACCGATAGTGAACTAGTACCGTGAGGGAAAGGCGAAAAGAACCCCGGAGAGGGGAGTGAAATAGATCCTGAAACCGTATGCGTACAAGCAGTGGGAGCAGACTTTGTTCTGTGACTGCGTACCTTTTGTATAATGGGTCAGCGACTTATTTTCAGTGGCGAGCTTAACCGAATAGGGGAGGCGTAGCGAAAGCGAGTCTTAATAGGGCGTCTAGTCGCTGGGAATAGACCCGAAACCGGGCGATCTATCCATGGGCAGGTTGAAGGTTGGGTAACACTAACTGGAGGACCGAACCGACTACCGTTGAAAAGTTAGCGGATGACCTGTGGATCGGAGTGAAAGGCTAATCAAGCTCGGAGATAGCTGGTTCTCCTCGAAAGCTATTTAGGTAGCGCCTCATGTATCACTGTAGGGGGTAGAGCACTGTTTCGGCTAGGGGGTCATCCCGACTTACCAAACCGATGCAAACTCCGAATACCTACAAGTGCCGAGCATGGGAGACACACGGCGGGTGCTAACGTCCGTCGTGAAAAGGGAAACAACCCAGACCGTCAGCTAAGGTCCCAAAGTTATGGTTAAGTGGGAAACGATGTGGGAAGGCTTAGACAGCTAGGAGGTTGGCTTAGAAGCAGCCACCCTTTAAAGAAAGCGTAATAGCTCACTAGTCGAGTCGGCCTGCGCGGAAGATGTAACGGGGCTCAAACCATACACCGAAGCTACGGGTATCACGTAAGTGATGCGGTAGAGGAGCGTTCTGTAAGCCTGTGAAGGTGAGTTGAGAAGCTTGCTGGAGGTATCAGAAGTGCGAATGCTGACATGAGTAACGACAATGGGTGTGAAAAACACCCACGCCGAAAGACCAAGGTTTCCTGCGCAACGTTAATCGACGCAGGGTTAGTCGGTCCCTAAGGCGAGGCTGAAAAGCGTAGTCGATGGAAAACAGGTTAATATTCCTGTACTTCTGGTTATTGCGATGGAGGGACGGAGAAGGCTAGGCCAGCTTGGCGTTGGTTGTCCAAGTTTAAGGTGGTAGGCTGAGATCTTAGGTAAATCCGGGATCTTAAGGCCGAGAGCTGATGACGAGCTAACTTTTAGTTAGCGAAGTGGTTGATGCCATGCTTCCAAGAAAAGCTTCTAAGCTTCAGGTAACCAGGAACCGTACCCCAAACCGACACAGGTGGTTGGGTAGAGAATACCAAGGCGCTTGAGAGAACTCGGGTGAAGGAACTAGGCAAAATGGCACCGTAACTTCGGGAGAAGGTGCGCCGGTGAGGGTGAAGGACTTGCTCCGTAAGCTCATGCCGGTCGAAGATACCAGGCCGCTGCGACTGTTTATTAAAAACACAGCACTCTGCAAACACGAAAGTGGACGTATAGGGTGTGACGCCTGCCCGGTGCCGGAAGGTTAATTGATGGGGTTAGCTAACGCGAAGCTCTTGATCGAAGCCCCGGTAAACGGCGGCCGTAACTATAACGGTCCTAAGGTAGCGAAATTCCTTGTCGGGTAAGTTCCGACCTGCACGAATGGCGTAACGATGGCGGCGCTGTCTCCACCCGAGACTCAGTGAAATTGAAATCGCTGTGAAGATGCAGTGTATCCGCGGCTAGACGGAAAGACCCCGTGAACCTTTACTATAGCTTTGCACTGGACTTTGAATTTGCTTGTGTAGGATAGGTGGGAGGCTTTGAAGCGTGGACGCCAGTCTGCGTGGAGCCATCCTTGAAATACCACCCTGGCAACTTTGAGGTTCTAACTCAGGTCCGTTATCCGGATCGAGGACAGTGTATGGTGGGTAGTTTGACTGGGGCGGTCTCCTCCTAAAGAGTAACGGAGGAGTACGAAGGTGCGCTCAGACCGGTCGGAAATCGGTCGTAGAGTATAAAGGCAAAAGCGCGCTTGACTGCGAGACAGACACGTCGAGCAGGTACGAAAGTAGGTCTTAGTGATCCGGTGGTTCTGTATGGAAGGGCCATCGCTCAACGGATAAAAGGTACTCCGGGGATAACAGGCTGATACCGCCCAAGAGTTCATATCGACGGCGGTGTTTGGCACCTCGATGTCGGCTCATCACATCCTGGGGCTGAAGCCGGTCCCAAGGGTATGGCTGTTCGCCATTTAAAGTGGTACGCGAGCTGGGTTTAGAACGTCGTGAGACAGTTCGGTCCCTATCTGCCGTGGACGTTTGAGATTTGAGAGGGGCTGCTCCTAGTACGAGAGGACCGGAGTGGACGAACCTCTGGTGTTCCGGTTGTCACGCCAGTGGCATTGCCGGGTAGCTATGTTCGGAATAGATAACCGCTGAAAGCATCTAAGCGGGAAACTAGCCTCAAGATGAGATCTCACTGGAACCTTGAGTTCCCTGAAGGGCCGTCGAAGACTACGACGTTGATAGGTTGGGTGTGTAAGCGCTGTGAGGCGTTGAGCTAACCAATACTAATTGCCCGTGAGGCTTGACCATATAACACCCAAGCAATTTGACTACTCTAACGAGCATCAGATTGCGGTGTGTGAAGACGAAATGAACCGAAAGTTCGACGCTCACAAAACACCGAAAGCTGTCACATACCCAATTTGCTGAAGCGAGGCACACGCCACGACTCAGTACCCGAATTTCTTGACGACCATAGAGCATTGGAACCACCTGATCCCATCCCGAACTCAGTAGTGAAACGATGCATCGCCGATGGTAGTGTGGGGTTTCCCCATGTGAGAGTAGGTCATCGTCAAGATTAAATTCCGAAACCCCAATTGCGAAAGCAGTTGGGGTTTTGTTTTGGGCGGTCGGAAAGGGTCGAGTCAAGACTCGCCGTCAAAACGCTTGCTCCTTGATCAAATCAATCAACGCCCTTAACCCTGCCGGAATATGACGTCTGCCTGGGTAATAGAGCCGCAGCGAATCAAAAGGCGGCGTCCACTCCTCAAGTACGCGCACTAATGTCCCTTCGGCCATATCTGCAGCGGCATTCCACTCCGTCAAATAAGTCAGCCCCAGCCCTGCTCTGGCGGCTTGAAGCATCAAAGTCGGGTTATCCAGTGTCAGTGCGCCTGGTACGTCGACGGCAATATTTTCCCCGTGGCGTTCAAACTCCCATCGATAGATCGCTCCACTCGGCATTCGACTGCGGATGCACTCATGAGCGTTTAAATCCAGAGGGCTCAACGGGGCAGGGTGCCTGGCAAAGTAGGCGGGGCTGCCAACAACAGCAAAGCGTTGTGGCGGGCTGATATCGAGGGCGATCATATCTTGAGGAACGCTGTCGCCCAGACGAATTCCTGCGTCGAACCCTTGAGACACTATGTCGACCAGTCGGCCCTCCGTGACGATATCAAGCTTCATTTGCGGATAACGCCGCACGTACTCCAATAACAGCGGCATCACCTGTTTGGCCGCACCCGCGGATGTATTGAGCCGTAATGTGCCAGTGGGCGCAGCCTGGCTATTCCCAGCTTGTTCCAGCGCAATCCGGATGGTCGAAAGTGCAGGTGTGATCGTGCCGACGAACTCTGCCCCGACCTCCGATAGCGACACGCTACGCGTTGTACGATTGAACAGTCGGACACCCATGCGCGCCTCAAGCGCCGCGATTGAATGGCTCAGCGCCGATGTTGAAACATCCAACTCGGTTGCTGCCGCCCGAAAGCTGCGATGGCGTGCTACCGCCAGCACTGCCTCTAATTCATTTAAGCCTGATGTATTCATTGTCCTGAATTTCTCATCAAGTCATTCGTGTTTGTACGGATTATCAGATCAATCATAGTGACATACCGTGGAGCACATCAACAAAGTGTCTACGGAGGCCCTATGCACCAGATCAACCAGATCTATATCAACGGACAATTTGTCACCCCACACGGCGAAGAGCTGTTCGACTTGTTCAACCCTGCCACTGCCCGGCGTATTGGCCAGGTTCGGCTGGCTGATGAAAGAGATGCACTGAATGCAATCAGCGCAGCAAAGGCAGCGTTCCCGTTATTTTCTCGGACAACAAAATCAGAGCGCGTTGCTAACCTGCGGCGCATGCACGCCGCAATCACCTCCGTGGAGTCAGAGTTGACGGAGGCCATCATCGAAGAATATGGCGCGCCCGTATCCCGGGCGTCGTGGATGGCCAAGCATGCCGCCAGTGTTCTGAGTGAGACCGCGGCGGTGCTGGAGGATTACGATTTCACGCGGAAAATCGGCATCGCCGAAATCACCATGCAAGCTCTAGGCGTTGCCGGCCTCATAACGCCCTGGAACAGCAATGCCGGTTTCATTTGCGGCAAGCTGGCTGCTGCGTTGGCGGCCGGTTGTACCGCGGTGATCAAACCGAGTGAGATGAGCGCGCTGCAGACCTCTATCGTCACACGAGCCCTGCACCAAGCCGGCCTTCCGCCGGGTGTCTTCAACATTGTTACAGGCCGTGGCGAAACTGTGGGGGCCGTGCTGAGTACCCACCCCGACATCGCCAAAGTGTCGTTTACCGGGTCAACTGCGGTAGGCAAACAAATCCTGCGAGCAGGGGCTGAAACGCTGAAACGCATTACCCTGGAACTGGGTGGGAAGTCGCCGGTGCTGATACTCGATGACGCTGACTTCAAAGAAGCCATACCCATGGCACTTCAAGCCGGTTTCATGAACAGCGGCCAGGCCTGCATTGCCGGCAGCCGTCTCCTCGTCCCCGCCGGGCGCCTGGCAGAAGTAGAAGCGCTGATCGTTCAGGAAATCAATCACATCCGCGCAGGTAACCCCACCCATCCGGATACCAGTGTCGGTCCCATGGTCAGTTTCAAGCAATGGCAACGCGTTCAGCGCTATATCCAGATCGGCATCGAAGAGGGGGCCCATTTGCTGGCCGGTGGCCCTGGCTTGCCTGACGGGATTGAAGCGGGTTGGTTCGTCCGGCCCACCGTATTCAGCCGTGTCACCAACCAGATGACGATTGCCCGCGAGGAAATCTTCGGCCCCGTGCTGTCGGTCATCACCTACAACGATGAAGAAGAGGCCCTGACAATCGCCAACGACACGCCCTACGGCCTGCAGGCCTACATTCTGTCCTCTGACCCACAGAGAGCCCAAAAACTGGCCTCAGACATTGATGCAGGCCGCGTGCTGATCAATACCCTGGCCCACGAGCCCCGCGCCCCGTTCGGCGGTTTCAAGCAGTCCGGCATCGGCCGAGAATACGGGACTTACGGTCTGGAAGCCTTTCTAGAGCCAAAATCCGTCCTGTCCTGACAAAACAGCATGCCGTTGGGGAAATCGATGCAAAGTGTTTCTGCATTTTTGGTATGGTGCAGCACATTTTCACAAGGATTGATTTTTATCCGCAGGATGCGGCGTCGACTTTCTTCAACGAGATGCTGTAGAAATGCCTGAACCGATACCTATCAAGGATCACGAAAAAGAAAACCGCCTGGTCAACAAGCGCCTGCTCGCCTGCGCGTTGCTGGTGATCGGTATTACCTGCGCCCTGGTAGGCCGCATGTATTTCCTTCAAGTGGTGCAATATGACTACCACTCCACGATTTCCGAAAATAACCGTGTCCACGTGTTGCCGATCACGCCGACCCGCGGGCTGATCTACGATCGCAACGGCGTGGTGTTGGCCGATAACCGCCCCAGTTACAACCTGACCATCACCCGCGAGCGCGCCACCGACCTCAAAGGTGAGCTGGACGCCATCGTCAACCTGCTGCATCTGCCCGCTGAAGACCGAGCCGTATTCGACAAGGCATTGAAACAGGCGCGCCACCCGTTTGTTCCGGTCACGCTGTTTTACGAGTTGACCGAAGAACAAATCGCCGTGTTGGCCGTCAACGAATTCCGCCTTCCGGGGGTAGACGTCGAGCCGCAATTCGTTCGCCACTACCCATTGGGCGCACATTTTGCCCACTCGATTGGCTACGTTGGCCGCATCAACGAAAAAGAATCCAAGGCCCTCGACTCTGTGGAGTATCGCGGTACCCAGTCCATCGGCAAGACCGGCATCGAACGCTTCTACGAATCCGAGCTGCACGGCCACGTGGGTTATGAAGAGGTTGAGACCAACGCACAGGGCCGCGTGCTGCGTGTGCTCAAACACACTGACCCGGTGCCGGGCAAAAATATCGTTTTAAGCCTCGATGTCCATCTTCAGGAAGCGGCCGAAGAAGCTTTGGGCGATCGTCGCGGTTCCGTCGTTGCCCTCGACCCGCAGACAGGCGAAGTGCTGGCCATGGTCAGCAAGCCGAGCTTCGACCCGAACAGCTTTGTCACCGGAATCAGTTTCAAGGAATACGCCGCGCTGCACGATTCCATTGACCGACCACTGTTCAACCGCGTGTTGCGCGGGCTCTACGCGCCGGGTTCAACCATCAAGCCGGAAGTGGCTATCGCCGGCCTAGACAGTGGCGTCGTGACCGCCCAAACCCGGGTGTTCGACCCCGGTTACTATCAATTACCCGATTTTGACCACAAATACCGCAACTGGAACCACAGTGGTGACGGTTGGGTGGACATGGACGCGGCCATCATGCGTTCCAACGACACCTACTTCTATGACTTGGCGCACAAGCTCGGCATCGACCGCCTGCATGACTACCTCGCTGAGTTCGGCCTCGGCCAGAAAGTGTCTCTCGACATGTTTGAGGAATCCGCCGGCCTGATGCCGTCCCAAGCCTGGAAACGCGCGACACGGCGCCAACCCTGGTTCCCGGGGGAAACCGTGATCCTTGGCATTGGCCAAGGCTACATGCAAGTCACGCCGCTGCAACTGGCCCAGGCCACGGCGCTGATTGCCAACAAGGGCGTGTGGAACCGCCCGCATCTGGCCAAGACCATCAACGGCGTACCGCCGGTGGATGAAAACCCGATGCCGAATGTGGTGCTCAAGGATCCGCGTGATTGGGAGCAGGTTAACCATGGGATGCAACTGGTGATGCACGACCCGCGCGGTATCGCTCGGGCTGCTGCGCAAGGCGCGCAATATCGGATTGCCGGCAAGAGTGGTACGGCGCAGGTGGTCGCGATCAAACAGGGTGAGCGTTATAACCGTAACAAAACCCTTGAACGTCACAGGGACAACGCCCTGTTCGTCGGCTTTGCGCCAGCCGAACATCCGAAGATCGTAATTTCGGTGATGATCGAAAACGGCGAGGCCGGTGGCCGTGTGGCAGGTCCGGTGGTGCGGCAGATCATGGACGCCTGGCTGCTCGACCAGGAAGGCCATTTGAAACCGCAGTACGCCACCCCGGCCAAGGCACCGGGTGACCCGCACGTATAGCTCAAGCCTGGGTTGCGTATTGGTCGATGTCGCCTACTGTTCATTGAGGAGGTGACTTATGCACGTATTGGATCGCATCGAACGAAAAGTCCTGCTCAACGCGTCACGCAAACAGGTTTGGGAAGCGCTCACGGACGCCGAACAGTTTGGCAGCTGGTTCGGTATCGCCCTGAAAGGCGAAACGTTCACGGCGGGGGAGTCCATCGAAGCGCCGATTACTTACCCCGGTTATGAACATGTGGTGTGGAAGGCCCAAATCGAGCGCATATTGCCGCAGACGTTGTTTTCGTTCCGGTGGCACCCCTTTGCGGTGGAAGAGGGTGTCGACTACGACAAGGAAACGCCGACGTTGGTGGAGTTCACCCTTGAGGATCGCGCGCCGGGCATTCTGCTGCGGGTGGTTGAATCCGGCTTTGATGCCGTCCCCGAGGCTCGCCGGCAGAAAGCCTTCAAGATGAATTCCCGCGGCTGGGATGAGCAAATGGGCAACATTGAAACCTATCTCAACCAGGCTCGTCGTGCCTGAACCGAACGGGCATCTTGCCGATGCCCGTCCTCCTTACCGTCAGCCTTCGTGGGCCGTGGTGATTTCCAGGGTGTCGGTGAAGGTCACCAGCACACTCTGCCCGACCTTCAGGTCTTTGAGCCCGGCACGGATCTCCGGTTTTTCAACGTTCAGCACCTTGGTCGCGCCGGTCGGGTTTTCCAGGGTGACCTGGTTTTTCTTCAGGTCGATATGGGTGATCTTCAGTTGTACCTGCACTTGGCGAAATGCTGCCCCACCGGGGTTCCGGTTGTCGGCGGTGGCACGCAGCACGCCCGTTTTCTCGCTGGAGTCCGGGGCGCTCTTGTCCACATCGGTGTCGAGTACGGCGGCTACCGAGTGGGTGGTCAGTACTTTCACTTGATCGCCCACCTTGAGGTTGCCCAGGTCCTTGGCGTCATCGTTGAGTTGTACATGCACCGGGTTGCCCTGGGCGCCCGCCAGCACCACCTGGTGGTTGGCGGCATCGACCGACAACACCTTGGTGGTCACTTCATCGGCTTCCAGGGATTTGGACAACGGGATATCGGCAGCGTAAGCGGAGAGGTTGCCGACGGACAGCAGGGTGGCCAAGGCGATGGCCGGGCGCAGAGGGGGGAGTTTCATTGAGGTGACTTCCATGTGAGAGAAGCCATGAGTCTAGTGGCGAGTCAGTGATGAGCAAATGCGCTGACAGCCACCAGCCTGTTTGCAGGTTTTAGAAACTCATCTGCCATTGGCCAACCAGCGCATGGTTGCGACTGCTGCTGCCCAGCTCCCCGTTGTAACCTACGCTCAAGCTCTGGCGTGCAGACAAACCGACGTCCAGCCCAACCTCAATCATCAGGCTGTCGCGATCCAGGGCGCTGCCTTCAACATTAAACGCGTCGCCTCCGACCAGAAACGCCTGGCGTGTCTCGCTGTCTACGTTGCCATAAAGGTGTCGCCAGCCAAGGCTGGCGCGCGGCGTCAGGCTGATACCGTTTTCCAGTTGGCTCAGATGTGCCAAGCGCATCCCGAAGGTGCTGCTGAAGTTTTCCTGTGTCTGGGCGTCCACCTGAAGTGCTGCCACGCTGCCTTTTTCGCGGAAGCTGTCGCGGTGATAGCGCTGATAACCCAGGTTGGCGAAAGGTTCGATGCTGAAACGGCCAGTGCCCAGAGCGTAACCTACTTCGGCGAAGGTTTGCTGGCTGTCGGCGTCGTAATCACCCTTGGGGCGCTCGTTGAACCCTTCAAACGCCACTGTGCGCTTGTTATCGCCAACATGATGGCTGTAGGCAGCGCCCAGTCGCAAAGCCAGCGGGCCATCCTGGCGTACGGCATAGGCGCCGACGTGCCAACTGCGCAGTGTGTTATCGACGTTGTGGCTGTCGACGTCAGTCTTCGAATAACCCCCCAGTACGCCCAGGCGCCAGAGGGGCGACAATGACCAGTCCACACCCAGCAAGCTGCCCTGGGTGCGCTGCTGCGAGGCGTCGGTGCCATGCTGGCCGTCCAGTTTGCCGTAGCTGCCGATCCCTTGCAGCCAGACGCGGCCGCGTGCGTTCGGGTCGTTCAGGTTGCGAGCACTGCTCGGTACGCCCGTCGCGGCCAGCTCCGGGGTTTGTGCCGGTTCAAGCCCGACCAGCAAGCCTGAGTTGCTGTTCATCTGGCGCATGGCGGAAAGCATTGAGGTGCCGATCTGAGCGCTGGCTACCAGAGTGGCGCTGGCCAGATTGGCATTGCTGCTGCCGGCCAACGCTTCGATGGCCGCGCTGGCGGTGGTTTCGGAGGTGGCCAGCAATGCGTCATAGAGCGGGTTTGGAGCAGGCAAAAACCATGGGTAGGGAAACGGGCCTTCTCCCTCTGGCAAGTGGCTCCATGTAATCGACTCAATACTGTTGACCGCGCGAGCACCGTTTGCTGTACGGGCGTAATCGATGAACTGGATGTCGTTGCGGGTGTAGCTCAAGTCAACGGCAGTGGCTGCGTAACTGAGTTTTGGTGTGAGGAATGCGTAGTCGTTTTTCAGGTTGGAATCATCAAAAGTGCCAATGATGTTACCGGCCTCAAGCAGGCGGAATTGACTGTGCCACGGGTATTCATACGGCGCGCCGGGCTCCAGCAGCAACCGGGCACCATTGAGGTTGGCAGTGCCCGTCACGTGGGTAGTTGCAGCGCTGCCATCGGCATTGGTCGCGAAATAAAAGGTAGAGCCACGCGCCATGGTGAAATCCCCATTGACCTGAGGTGCCCCTGATCGAGTGTTGGTGGTCAGTTGGCCATTGATGACTAGATTGCCAACTGATCCGCTCCCCTGATATTCAGCCCCCTGATCAACTACAACATTTCCGTTGATGGAGCCCAGGTTTTTCAGCAGCGCGCCGGTGAACACTTGCACGCCCTCATCAAAGTCCGTTTTTCCATTGATCTGCCAGTAACCCTTGCGCACTTCCAGTGATTGGAAATTACGACTTTCATCCAGAGTGCCATCAGGCGTGGAAGGCCAGGAGTAACGGTTGTAGCCATCCATGATCATGGTGTTACGGCCGGTGCCGCCATCGACCAGACCTTCAAAGCGTGCGCCGTATTTCAGGGTCAGCGTGTCGTTGCCACCGCCCATATCCAGGGCTATGCCGTTGGCGCCACTGATCAGCCCTCCGTTGGACACCTGATCATCAAAATTGCCGATCAGCCTCACACCATAGCCATCCTGGCCGCGTATCTCGCCGTAATTTTCCAGCGTTGTTGCAGCCAGTGCCGAACCGCCCAAGCCATTGCCTGCGATCAGACCGTTGTTGGCCCCCGTGATGCTCCCTCCCGTGGCGCTGTTGAAGACATAGCCGCCACCGATAGACACACCTTCGCTGGTATTGGCGTGACCATTTTTGTCGACACCGCTGGAGCCGGTGCCCTGAATCGTTCCCCAATTATCGATGCGAGCTATGCCGCCAATCCGTACGCCGTCACCATCAATGTTTGTCAGTCGGCCATCTTGTCCGCCTTTGATCGTGCCATCCCTGTTGAACACCGTGGCGTCACCTGTAGAGATGACACCTGCACCATTGCGCCCCTCGATCGTGCCCAAATAGTTACTCAACGAACTGATGTGCGCACCGGAAACGCCATTGCGACCACCAGAAATCAAGCCGCTGTTTGAAACTCGAACATCCGTGGCTGAATCGATTTTGATGGCGTCGAATCCATCGGCAACGTTGCGCAGGTCACCGGTAGATATTTCGCCGTAATTGCTGAGGTTCATGTGAGAACCCGTGCGCACGCCGTCACCGGACTCAGACCTGATAACACCACCTGTGTTGTTATCAAGCGTCGTACGTGCACGGTTTCCGGTAACACTACTGAAGTCCACTGCCTGGCCGCTCAAGGCGCGAACAGTGCCTCGATTACTCAGATTGATTTCGCCGAACTGATTTAAGGTCGTATCGATACGAATGGCATCGTTTGCACCCTCAATGACTGCGCCGGCATAGTTACGAACATAGTAGTAGCCGTAGTCATTTTGAATGCCACGAGTAACGATGGCTCCGGCGCCAGTTGACGCAATCCGGCCGTAATTATTGACGTAGACAGTGGGTACCCAGAACGGGGTGGCTTTGAATTCAACGGCATTTTGCACCGTATTGATAGTGCCGGAGCTCTTGACCCATAGACTTGGATCTATCCGGTCGCCGTTACCAATGACCTGAGTCGTGGTGTTCTGTGTGTCAATCATGATCTCTGCTTCAGACGCCAGAGGCATCCACACACCAGAAACAATCAACGAAATTTGCAGGGCGAGACGGCGGGGGGGCATATGACATGCATGAAATCCTTTTCTTGAATCGCGCTATTTTCCTATATAGCTATTTGATATTGCCAGCGCATTCTAATAATTCAATGCGCTGACAACCGAAGTGGGAGGCGGGTGGATCAGAAATCCACCGTCGCCGACAACTTGGCCACGCGTGGGTCGCCCTGGGTCAGGTACCCGCCCAGCGCCGACTCCCAGTACCGGGTATTCCCCACGTTTTCCACGGTTGCGCCCAGCGTCACATCCCGCTGTTCCACCTTGAAGTTGTAGCGTGCGCCCACATCGAAACGGTTCCAGGCCGGCAGGCTCAGGTTGTTTGCCGCGTCCGCGTATTGGCCGCCGGTACGCAGCATGCGCCCGTTGACGCTCACGCCTTGCAGGCCGGGCACGTCCCAATCCACCCCGGCGTTGAGCTGGAACGACGGTACGCCGATAGCGCGATTGCCATCGTTGGCGCCGTTTTGAGTGCCATTGACTTCGGTGTGGATGATCGTCGCACCACCCAGCAGGCGCAGGCCGCTGACCGGTTCGCCGAAGACGTTCAGCTCTACGCCTTTGTTGACTTGCTCACCCTGGAACACAAAGGTCGCGCCACCACCAGCATCCAGTTGCGAGTAACCCTGGGTCGGTTGCTCAATGCGGTACACACCCAGAGTCGCGCCGTAAGTGCCCATATCAACCTTCACCCCGGCTTCGGTCTGTTTCGAACGGGCCGGGGCGAAGGTCTGGTTGGCGTTGCTCACGACCGCGCCGCCAAAGGTGGTCGGCGCAGTTGGCCCTGAAGCCAGGCCCTCGATATGGTTGGCGTAGAACGACACATGGTCCCACGGCTTGAACACCAGACCATACACCGGTGTGGTGATGCCCTTGTTGTAGTTGGCGTTGCGTATGCCGGTGCCATAGGCATAACCCTGCACGACCAGTTCCTGACGGCGCAGGCCGGCGGTGAACAGCAAGCGGTCATCCATAAAGCCCAGGGTGTCCGACACCGCCGCGCTGCGGGCGAATGTCTTGGCAGTAATGCCCGGGTCATTGAGGTCACTGCCGGAGGTGAAACCGCCCTTGGCGGGCGCACTTAAGTCAGCCGGGTTATAAATGTTGGTGGGTTGGCTGCCTGAGGCAAAGTCAAAGGCGTTGCGGGTCTGGGTCCAGATGCCGGTCAGGCCCAGGTTCAGTTTATGGCTGACCGCGCCGGTCTGGAATTTACCGTTCAGGCCGGCCATCAGGCTGGTGTTGTCTTCCTGGTGAGCAATGTGCGAACCGCTGACCGTGGCGTTGCCCAGCGTATCGTTCAGGGTGACGGAGGAATAACGCCCGATTTCATTGGTGTGCTTGGCGCCGCCGGCGACGTAGGCGGTCCAGTTTTCGTTGAGATCATATTCGCCACGCAGCATGCCGAAGGTGTCTTCGAGGCTGGTGGTGCCCCAGTCCGGTGCGTAGTTGGTATCTGCAGACGGCGCTTTGGGAATATGGGTCAGACCACTGCCGAGCAGCACCGTGTTGCGCCCGCCGTTGACCTGTTGCTTTTGATACACAAAGTCGCCCGACAGCCGCAACGCATCGCCGCGATAATCCAGGCCGACGGAAAACAGCTTCGAACGCTGGCTCTCGTCGTCCACGCCGGTGTCGCCTTCACGCTGGGAAATGTTCACCCGTGCGCCAAAACGGTTGTCTTCGCCAAAACGCTGACCAACGTCCAGATGTTCACCGACCCGGCCATCATTGCTGATATCCGTGCTGAATCGGCGCAACGGCACGTCATCGGCGCGCTTGAGTTGCAGGTTAACTCCGCCGCCGATGCCCGAACCGCCCGGCGTGACGCCGTTAATAAACGCATTGGGGCCCTTGAACACTTCCACGCGCTCGAGCGCGTCGGTGGACATGATCTGGCGCGGCAAAATGCCGTACAGCCCGTTGAGTGAAATATCGTCACCGTTGAGCGGCAGGCCACGGATCACAAAGGCCTGGGCCTGGTTGGAAAACCCGGATGCCTGGCGCACCGAGGAATCATTGAGCAGCACGTCGCCGATGTTTTCGGCCTGCTGGTCACGGATCAGCTTCTCGGTGTAAGAGGACATGCTGAACGGCACGTCCATGATGTCTTGATTGCCCAGCACGCCCAATTGGCCACCGCGCGCCACCTGACCGCCGGCGTATACCGGGGGCAGTGCATTCGGCGCGGGGGCGTCGGCGTTGATGTTGGTGGCACCCAATTCCAGCGTGTTGCCGTCCTGACGAGTGTTCGCATCCTGCGGGGTGGCTGGGGTTGCGGCGTGGGCGCTGAGGCCCAGTGAGCAGCAAAGGGCGAGCAGGGTCGGGCGAAACGGCACGGAAATTCGGGTGGGCATGGTCGATCCTGACGGCGAACCGTCAATGTGAGGAAAAGGGCAACGGCGGTTGCGCGTCCTCACTGCGCGGATACGACTCCGATGCAAATGATAGTAATTGTTATTAAGGTTTTGCAACAAAATTATCCGATTGTGGTCCGCGGGCGCGTTAACGTGCCGCGTTTGCCCGGATGCCGAGTAGAATCACGCCCTGAAAGCGATTCCTGAGGTGCGGTACGGTGGATTTACAGCAGGGGTTTGTCCTGACCCGGCATTGGCGCGACACCCCGGCGGGCACGGAGGTCAGTTTCTGGCTGGCCACCGACCACGGGCCCAGGTTCGTTCGCCTACCCATGCAGACCTCGGTGATGTTCATTCCCGAGGCCCACCGCAAGCCGCTCGACTGGCTGCTCAAGGGCGAACGCGATATCGAACTACGCCCGTTGCAGCTGTGTGATTTTCATCACCGACCGGTGTTGGGCCTCTATACCCGCCAGCACCGCCAGGCGATGGACGTGGAAAAGCGCCTGCGTGCAGCCGGGGTGGATGTCTACGAAGGCGACGTGCGCCCGCCCGAGCGCTACATGATGGAGCGCTTCATCACTGCACCGGTATGGTTTGGCGGTACGCCGGATGCCGGCGGCGTGCTGTGTGACGCGCAGATGAAACCCGATCCCGACTACCGCCCACCGCTGAAACTGGTGTCGCTGGACATCGAAACCACCGCCCAGGGCGACCTGTATTCCATCGCCCTTGAAGGCTGCGGCGAGCGCCAGGTGTACATGCTCGGCCCGCCGAATAAAGCCGACGCGGTGGATTTCAAGCTCGACTACTGCGACACCCGCGCCCAACTGCTCGAACGCCTGAATGAATGGCTCGCCACCCACGACCCCGACGCGATCATCGGCTGGAATGTGGTGCAGTTCGACCTGCGCGTGCTCCACGAACACGCCCAGCGTCTCAACGTGCCGCTGATGCTGGGGCGCGGCGACGAACCCATGGCCTGGCGCGAGCACGGCAGCCGCAACCACTACTTCGCGGCAGCGGCGGGGCGGTTGATCATCGACGGCATCGAAGCGCTGCGTTCGGCCACCTGGAGTTTCGAGTCCTTCAGCCTGGAAAACGTCGCGCAAACCTTGCTCGGCGAAGGCAAGGACATTTCCACGCCGTACCAGCGCATGGACGAAATCAACCGTATGTTCGCCGAGGACAAACCCGCCCTGGCGCGCTACAACCTCAAGGACTGCGAGCTGGTCACGCGGATTTTCGAGAAGACCGAACTGCTCAAGTTCCTGCTGGAGCGGGCCAGTGTCACCGGGCTGCCGGTCGACCGCAGTGGTGGCTCCGTTGCGGCATTCACCCATTTGTACATGCCGTTGATGCATCGCCAGGGGTTCGTCGCGCCGAACCTGGGAGACAAACCGCCCCAGGCCAGCCCCGGCGGGTTTGTGATGGACTCGCGCCCCGGCCTCTATGAATCGGTGCTGGTGCTGGACTACAAAAGCCTTTACCCGTCGATCATCCGCAGCTTCCTGATCGACCCGGTGGGGTTGATCGAAGGCCTGAAACACCCCGACGACAGCGCGTCAGTGGAAGGCTTTCGCGGCGCGCGTTTCTCCCGCACCCGCCACTGCCTGCCGTCCATCGTCACTCGCGTGTCCGAGGGGCGTGAAGCCGCCAAGCGCGAGCACAATGCACCGCTGTCCCAGGCCCTGAAAATCATCATGAACGCCTTCTACGGCGTGCTCGGCTCCAGCGGCTGCCGGTTCTTCGACACGCGGCTGGCGTCCTCGATCACGATGCGCGGGCATCAGATCATGCGCCAGACTCGCGAGCTGGTTGAAGCCCAGGGTTATGAGGTGATCTACGGCGACACCGACTCGACCTTCGTCTGGCTCGGCAGCGCCCACTCCGGGGAAGACGCCAGCCGTATCGGCCGCGCGCTGGTGCAGCACGTCAACGACTGGTGGCGCGCGCATTTGCACAACGCGTTCGGCTTGCAAAGCGCCCTGGAGCTGCAATACGAAACCCACTTCAGTCGCTTCCTGATGCCGACCATTCGCGGCGCGGAGGAGGGCAGCAAGAAGCGCTACGCGGGCCTGGTGGTGCGCGACGATGGCAGCGAAGACATGGTCTACAAAGGCCTGGAAACCGTGCGCAGCGACTGGTCGCCCCTGGCGCGGCAATTCCAGCAGGAGCTGTACCGGCGCATCTTCCACCGCCAGCCCCATCAGGATTACATCCGCGACTACGTGCGCCGCACCTTGAGCGGCGAGCTCGACGATTTGCTGATCTACCGCAAGCGCCTGCGCCGCCGACTCGACGACTACGAACGCAACGTGCCGCCCCACGTGCGCGCCGCGCGCCTGGCCGATGACTACAACGACCGCCTGGGGCGCCCGCGCCAGTACCAGCGCGGTGGCTGGATCAGCTACGTGATGAGCGTCAACGGCCCCGAGCCACTGGAAGTGCGCCAGGCGCCGATCGACTACGACCACTACGTCACCAAGCAATTGCAGCCGGTGGCCGATGCGATCCTGCCGTTTGTGAATGATGATTTCTCCACCCTGGTCGGCGGTCAGATGGGCCTGTTTTAAAACGCTTGCCCGAGCATGGTGGCAGCCTGCACTCTAGGTCACTGACGACCACCCAGACGGCGCAGCGCTCCATGACCCAGATCACCCTGACCGGCACCCAAGTCGAACTCCAACCCCTGCAGCGCGAACACGCGTCGGCCTTGCTCGATGCCGCCGCCGACGGCGAACTGTGGAACCTTAAAGTCACCAACGTGCCCGGCCCGGCCACCGTCGATCAATACATCGACACTGCGTTGGCCGGGCGCGAGGCCGGTACCGTTATCCCGTTCACCGTCGTGCGTCGGGATACCGGGCAGGTGGTGGGCAGCACGCGTTTCTGGAAGGTTGACCGGGCCAACCGCAAGCTGGAAATCGGTCACACCTGGCTGGCGCAATCCACCCAAAAAACCGGCATTAACACTGAAGCCAAGTTGCTGTTGCTGACCTATGCGTTTGAAGTGCTCGACTGCGTGCGGGTGCAATTCACCACCGACGAACTCAACGAAAAATCCCGCGCCGCGATCCTGCGCCTCGGCGCTGTGCAGGAAGGCATCGTGCGTCACGAACGCATCATGCCCGATGGGCGCAAGCGCAACTCGGTGCGCTTCAGCATCATCGATTCGGAATGGCCCCAGGTGAAAACCAGCTTGCAGGCCAAACTGCAGCGCTAGGAGGAAAAGCCCCATGTACACGCTTTATGGCACCGACGAATCCGGCTCTTGCATGATCGAAATCGCCCTGCAGCGTTGTAGCGTGCAGTGGCAGCGGATCAACGCCAGTTCCTGGGAAGACACCGAGGGCAGTGAAGCGCTGGCGCGGATCAACCCGCTCAAACAGATTCCCACCCTGGTCACGCCGGATGATCAGGTGCTGACCGAAAGCGCCGCGATCCTCATCCACCTTGGCCTGGAGTTTCCCGCCTCCGGGTTACTGGCGGGCAACCGCGCGCAGATTATCCGGGGGTTGGTGTACATCGCCGCCAACTGCTACTCGGCCATCGGCATCATCGACTACCCGCAACGCTGGCTTGGGGAGGCGGACCCAACCGTGCAAACACAATTGACCACGGGCACGCGCCGCTACCTGCATCAGGCCTGGGTAGTGTTTGCCGACCAGTTTGCCGAGCAGTTATTCGGCCCCAAGGGGGTGCCGAATGCATTGGGCATCATGGCCGCCGCGGTGTCGCGCTGGGACGAGGCGCGCGAGGTGCTCAAGGCCCTGGCCCCCGGCTTCGCCCAGACCCTGGCGCAGGTGGACGCCGACCCGGTCGTGGCCCCGGTGTTTGCGCGGCACTGGCCGGATTGGGACGTCTCATGATGTTTCCGCAATCAGCGGAAACAATCACGATTGAACCTGGCCAAACCCTTGCGTAGCGGGCGTCCTGACCTACGCTTTCTTAAAGTCGTGTAGGAATCATCCTTGAATTTGACTGTCGCACACATGAAACTCAAGAACCCTGCATGGAATTCAAAGGAGGTGCGCATGCTCATCCGGTCGCTGACCCTGGCTACCTTGATGGCTTTTACGGGGCCGCTGTTGGCCGCTGATGATATCAACCCGCTCAAGCAGGATTTGGGCAAAGCCCGCCCCTTGGTGGTGGTGGAACTCGACTCCGGCAACGAAACCCTGGCCACCCTCAAGAAGCAATTGGACGAGCCTGCCAACAAGCAGTCCTTTGAAGAACGCAGCATGGTGTTCTACACCGTGAAGTTCGGCAGCATCGGCGCGGAAGGGGAGAAGTTCGCCAAGGACGCCAAGGACAACAAAAAGCTCACGCCACCTGAAACCAATGCATTGATTCGTGCCCTGAAGCTCGGCGCCGGCAGCGGCACCAAGGTGATTCTGGTGGGCAAGGATGGCGAGAAGAAACTCGAGAAGACCGTGCCACCGGATACCCTCGACCTGAAGGCGTTTTTCAGCGCCATCGACCAGATGCCGCAGGCTGAAAAAGACCTTGCTGCGCCTGCGGAGCCGGAGCCTGCTGCGGCGGCGCCCGCCAAGGGCGGCAAGCCTGCTAAACCAGCCAAGCCGGAAAAAGCCAGCAAGCAGCCTGCGCAGCAACTGGACGACTAAACGCATAATCCCTGTGGGAGCGGGCTTGCTCGCGAAAGCGGTTTGTCAGATAAAGAAATACTGACTGACCCACCGCTTTCGCGAGCAAGCCCGCTCCCACATTTGGTTCAGTGACCTGCTTGAGATTGTTTACGCACCGGAAACGGAAAGTAGAAAAACCGCAAAAACGCCACCCGCTTGATCACTTCCCCGATCAACAGCGGCACCACCACCGCCACCACCAAACCCACGCACGCCGCCACGAAGGGATGCAGCCCCAGGCGCTCCATCAGGTCGACAGTCTTGTGTTGAATCTCGCCGTGGAAAATCAACAGGATCAACGTGGACTGGCCAATGTAAGTCATCGCCCGCGTCAGAAGGGTCGACACCATCAGCACCTTGGCCAGCGCCCAGCAGGCGTACACGCCAATCACCGCCAACAGGCTGGTCCACAGCCAGCTGTCATAACGGCGTTGCGCCAGGTCCATGGTGTCGTGGCTGTAGAAAAATACCCCGGCGAACGCTGCGACCGACAGCAACAACGTCAACAACGAACCCTCATGCCTGCGCAACCAGTCACGCAGCAGGTAACCATAGATGAAGTAGGTGCTGCTGATCAGCGTCACGTCGAGGCTGAAGGGCAAGCCGGGCATCGTCCAGGTCTGGCCGCCGACGACCACCGGTTGTTGCCAGAACCACGGCAGCATCCAGATGCCGAGCAACAGTTGCACAATCATCAGCAAGCAGCCCGTCAGCAGTGAAAGCTTCAGGCGCTGGATCAGCCGCAGCATCAGCCAACTGAACAGAATCGCGACCCAAAAGTGCGGCAAAAACCATAATGCTTGCCACGGAATGGTGTCGACCGAGGCGTACAGCACGCCGCCGATATCCGGTAACAGCGGTTGCCCGCGCAGTATCGCGCGTACGATCACGTACACCAGCATGGTGAAGAAGAAGGGCTTGAGCAGGCCGTCGGCCTTGCGTATCGCCATCTCTAAAAACGGTTGTTCGGGCTTGAAGAACACCCCGGAGAGGAAAAAGAACAGCGGCAATATGAACGAGGCGATGATCGGGTACAGCAGTTCCGGCGAGTTGGCGACAAACCAACTGTGGCCATACACGATCATCAGGATGCCGATGCCCTTGGCGATATCCATTTGAATCCAACGATGTTTCACCTGGTCACCCTCGCTTGCCCATTCATGCCTTGCGCCACGGCTTCAGCCACAGCCCCATGCCCAGCAACACCACGGCGCCTGCCAGGGTGCTCAGCCCCAGTTGCAGCCACACGCCTTCAATCCGGAACAACCCCAGCGCCGCCAACCCCATCACCAGCGCGCTGAGCGCCCAATGCCGCGCCCATGGCAGGGCGCCGAGCAATGACTGGCGCTGCATCAGCAGCAGCGCCGTGCAGATCACCCCCGCCAGTGCCGCCAGCGGAATACCCGCCAAACCGAACACAAAGGGCAGGGCGCCCAGCAGCAGTACGTTGACCAGGCTGCCGAGCAGCTCGCAGCGCAATGGCTGGCGCGTGTCGCCGGCGGCATAGGCGTAGCGCGCGAGCAAGGCGTTCCACGCGCCAAACACCAACGGCACGGCGAACCACGCCAGCAGCAGCGGCAACGGCGAGTCCGCCGATTGCCTGGGCAGCAGCAGCGCCACCAGGCTCGGCGCCGCCGCTACCAGCCCGACACCGGCTGGCAGGGTCAGCACGCTGGCCGTTTCCAGGCCGCGCTTGAGCAAGGCCAGGCGCTCGTCGCCCTGGCGGCGGCTCATCATGCCCAGCAGTACCTGGTTGAGGCTCATCAGCGCAATCAGCGGCAGGTTCATCAATTTGCGGGCGAGGTTGACCCAGGTGACCGCGCCTTCCCCCAGCAGCGACGCCACCAGCCGTTCGATCAACGCCAGGCCCTGGCTGGCGCCATTGCTCAGCAGCAGCGGGCCGATGCGCTGGCCCAGTTCGCGCAGCGGTGCACCGTCCAGCTGCCAGCGCCACGGTCGCCAGCCTTGACCCCACATCGACGGCAGCAACGCCAACGGCATCAACAGGCTGCCGGCCAGGCACGCCAGCGCCAGGGTGTGAGGTTGCGTGGCCGTGCCCGCCAGTGCGAGGTAGGTCACCGGTGGCAGGTTGAACAGCAGCGAGCCCAACCCCGCCAGCACAAAGCGCTCGCTGGCCTGCAGCGGAATGCTGAACAGCGCATGCAGCATCAAGCCCGGCACACACCACGCCACGATCTGCAAATTGCTCGCGGCCAACGCGGTGGCGCTGTCGGCCAAACCGGGACCGAGCAGTTGCACCAGCCAGGGCGCCAACAGGGTCAACAGCAGGCCTGTGACCAGCGCAATCAGCATCAGCGCCGGAAACAACACGGCCAGCCAATCCAGCCGCTCAGCGTCTTTGCGTTGCAGATACAGCGGCAGCGCCGCGGCACTCAGCACGCCACCGGCGAGTGACATGCGCAGCGCCTCGGGCAAAAACAGCGCGATCAGAAACGCGTCACTGCGCTCCCCGGCGCCCCACGCCGCCACCAGCAGCCATTCGCGCGCGAACCCCAGGCACAGGCCGAGCAGGGTCGCGAGGGTCAGCCAGGCGGCAGAACCGAGCATGGCTAAGGCCGTGCGCCGTCAAGCATCGGCTTGCGAAACGCCACGGCTTTGACCTGCGGCAGGCGCGCCGCAAACAGTCGTCGGGCTTCGAGCACGTTGAGGCCCACCATCAGCCAGAACAGCGACACCATCACCACCGCAAAACTGAAGTAGTGGTCAAACAAACCGCTGACCAGCGCTGCGAGAATCCCGGCGGTGCTGCCCAGCCACAGGGCGTTGTCCTTGGTCAGGCGGATCGGGCCGGTTTCCGGCCGTGCTTCGCGCCACCAGCGCACGGTCACCGCGACAAACAACAGCATGCCGATGATGCCGGTCTTGTAGATGTAGTTCAGCCACAGGTTGGAGATCCCCAAAAACGGCGTGCCCGGTACCGGCGGATCGACCTTGAAGCCGATGCCGAGCGGGTAGGCCGCTACCGCCTGGGGGAACATGCGGTATTCATCGAAACGTATTTCGGTACTGGCGTTGTCCGATGAAAAAATCGTCGCCAGCCGGTCTTGCAGCGGAGGGTAAGCCATCACCAGTGCCACGGTAAGCGCCGCGCCGATCATCAACAAGCGCCCGGTGTACGGCACGCGACGGGTGGCCATCCAGACCAACACCAGGGCCAGGCTGACCATCGCGCCACGGCTACTGGCGAGCAGCAGCGCGGCGGCGCCCAGGCATGCCACGCCCAGTCCCAGCGCACGCTTCCAGCCTTGCTCGGTCATGCCATAGCAGAACGCCAGCGGCAGCAGCAGCGCCATGATCCCGCCGATGGCGTTCGGGTGCATCCACGGTGAGCCCATGCGTGAAGACATGGCCTCAAGGCCAAATTTCAACGCATCGAAGTTACCGTAATTGAACAGGGCCAGGACTGGCGCAATGCCCGCACCCGAGCGTGTGCGTATAAACACCGCGATCGACAGCACCAGCATGGCCAGGCTGCCGAGCAGCAGCGCGATGACCAGCGATTCGCGCTGTTTCTGGTTCACCAACAATTTGGCTGCCAGAAATACCCCCGACAGGTTCAACAACCAGCGCAGCCAATTGGCGGTGCCGCTGGTGTCGGCGTGGATGGTGACTTGGCCGACGATAAAGGGGAATACGCTGAACAGCATCAGCGCCAATAGCATCTGGTCGGTGGGGCGTCGCGACAGGCTCGGCGTGTCGGGCAGGCGCGACAGAAAGCTATGCCACAGCACCGCGCCCCAGGTCAGCGCGAGGATGGCTTCGCTGACCGTACTGCGGATCCCCAGGTTCAGGGTCGAGTACGGCATAAAGGTCGCGACCCCGGCAAACAACAACAACCCCCACAGCGGGAAGCGCAGGATCGTCACCGCAGCCGCCAGGCCGATGACGGCAAGGAACGCCTTGACGGGTGACAGCGCCAGGGCCAGGGCGCCAAACAACAGGCCAAAGAGCACGGCAACGAGGCTGGCCAGGGAAAATCTCATTTCAATTCCTCGATCAGTTGCGCCAGGCGCTGGCGATAGGCGTGCCGGTTAAAACGTTGCGCCCACTGCTGACAGTGTTCGGCAGACTCTTCAGGGGAGCGCCCGCCCAACCCCAGCATCAACTTAACCAATGCAGGGCCGTCGGTGGGTGAAAAACGCGGCGCCGACGGCGGCGTGATTTCGTCCAGCGAGCTGCCGCCGGCTACCGCGACAGGCGTGCCGACGCTTAACGCTTCGATCACCGGCAGGCCGAAACCTTCGGCATAAGACGGCTGCCAGAGGCGTGAGGCCTGGCGGTAGAGCCCGTGCAGTTCGGCGTCCGACACGCCGCTCAAGGCGCGAATCCCCGGCAGGTTACGCTGGGCTTCGGGCAAATGTTCAAGGCTGCCGACCAGCACCAGCTCGGGCACGTCGGGGGATTGCAGGCGTGCCTGCTGCCAGGCATCCACGAGGAACGGTATGTTCTTGCGCAATTCGCGGGTTCCCACCAACAGCCAGTAACGCTCAGGTAACTGGCGCGCCGAGAGGTCTGCCGCAAGGCTCACAAAACCGTCAACCTGATTGGGCAGCACGCGAACCTTGCCCGCCGCTTTTGGAAACAACCGCACGGTTTCATCGGCGCTGTACTGCGAAGGCGTCCACACACGGTCAGCGCTGTGCACAGCCCAGGCAATCGACAGGCGATCGCTGGTCTTGTAGATCAGTGCCTTGAGGCGGTTGGCGTGGTAGTTGTTCAAGGTGATCTGAAACAGGTCATGCAGTAGCACCACGGTGCGCAGCCCTTTGGGTTTGGGCGGCAGCGGCAGGCCCATATTGAAGGTGCTGATGTACAGGTCGATGTGCTGCTCGCGCAACGCACGCGGTAAGAAACCGGCCTCAAAGCGCAGGCGATTGTGCGGCTGGTGCATCGCCGTTTTTGCGCAACCCCAGGCCGGGCAGTGAGCATGCAAACGGGTTTCATCCCCCAGCGGCGCTACGGTAAAACGCTCAAGCTCAATGCCCGGCAGGACGCGCAAGGCATCTTCCAGCGCATAGACCTGGCGACTGATCCCCGATTGCGGCGAGGTGCCGACGGTGCGGTAATCCAGGCCTATACGCATGCGGGCTCCTTTTGATTGAGCGGTGCCAGTGTGGCGTATACCTGCTCCAACTGGCTGGCGGCCACGCTCCAGTCGTGGGCACGGCGCACATAAGCGCGGCCGGCTTCGCCCATGGGCGCGGCGGCCTCGGGATATTGCAGCAGGCGCACCACAGCGTCGGCCAGGCCTGTGGCGCTTTGGCCGCCGAGGTAGTCCAGGCCTTCCACCAGGTCCAGCCCCGACACGCCTTGCTCGGTGCTGGCCAACGGCAGGCCGGCGGCCAGGGCTTCGAGTACTTTGAGTTTGGAGCCGCCGCCATGGCGCAAGGGCGCCAGGAACACCGAACAACTCGATTGCAGGCTCAGCAGGTTCGGCACAAAACCTTGCCATTCGATGCGCGGGTCTTTCCAGCGCTCGCGCCAGCTGCCGGGCATGCCGAACCCGCACACGCTCATGCGTGCATCCGGGCAACGCTCCCAGACCTTGGGGAGGATTTCATCCAGCGCCCATTCAATGGCGTCCACGTTGGGCGCGTATTCATAGTTGCCAAGAAACAGAATGCGACGGGTCGAAGCGTCCGGACGGGCAGCGGCGAAGTGGTCGCAGTCCACGCCATTGACCACCACCGGTACCGGCTTGCCGGCGATTTTTTCCAGCACTTGGGCGTCGCTGTCGGTGACCGCGATCACTTGCGCGGCCTGACGCATCACGCGGTGCTCCCAGCGGCTGTAACGCCATTGATCGTAGCGAATAAACGGCAGCGCCCAGCGCGGCAGACGGTCGTAGGTGGCGGCGCCGAGGGCCGACTCAACATTGTGTTCGGTGAGTACAAACGGTTGGGATTTGCGCGCAAGAGCATCTTCATACGGTTGGAACGTGTAGGTGTGCTCGATCTGCACCACGTCCCAATGCTCGTTGAGCAATTGATTGAAGGTGTCCTGCAACGCGCCCGACAAGCCATTGACGCTGGCCAGCAGCGGGTAGGGTGCAAACAGCCCGGCCACCAGGGTTTTCAGGCTGCGTAAGGGGCGGCGCGGCAGGATGATCAGTTGTTCGAGGAAGCTTTCCAGCACTTGGCGGTCGGTCAGCGACACCGGGTGCTTGTCGTGCAGCAGCAAGGTGATGCGGTGCCCGCGCGCGGCCAGGCTGCGCAGCAAATGGAACTGGCGCGTCTTGCCACCGCTGGTGGCGGGCCAGGGCGAATAGGGCAGGATCCATAAAATGCGCATGGCAGGCTCTAATCCCATAGCAGAATTTGCAGGTTCGACTTGACCGGTACGGTCAGGCCGCTGGTGCCGCTCACCGGGGTTTGGGTGCCGCGCAGCGGGTCGTACAGGGTGGCGCTGGAGAGGTTGGGCAAGTGCGCGTTACCGCCCTGGGCCGACCAGAATAACCAGAGTTTGTGGCCGTCGGCGCGGGTCCAGCCGATGCTGAACAGGCCGTCGGGCAGTTGGTCGGCCACCGGCGGGTCGGCCGGGGTGAGCTGTGGCCCTGTGGTGTCGAGGAAGTTCTTCAGCGCGGTATAGGACGGCTTGGGGTTGGCGTTGATATCGAGCAAGCCGTAAGACTGATCGCGCACGCTGGCGCGCTGGTCGAGGTCG
Source organism: Pseudomonas tolaasii NCPPB 2192 (assembly GCF_002813445.1). NCBI lineage: Bacteria > Pseudomonadati > Pseudomonadota > Gammaproteobacteria > Pseudomonadales > Pseudomonadaceae > Pseudomonas > Pseudomonas tolaasii. Next base: position 5,969,893 of record NZ_PHHD01000001.1, on the reverse strand, counting down.
CTCAAGGTGAACAGGAAAATCTTGTCGTAATCCATGGTGCTCATCAGCGCCACGCGGCGCACGATGTAATCGGCCTGACCCTGCTGGGTGATGATGTCCTGGGCGTCTTTGGGCCCGGTGTAGGTTGACCAGCCCCACTCGGTGCTCCACAGGGTTTGCACACCAGCGTTGCGCAGCGCCTGGTTGAGCGCGGTGGTCTTGGCGATAAAGTCGAGGTTGGCCGGGTCATTGCCTTCGGGCAATTGGGTGTAGGGGTGATAGGAAATCGTGGTGTTCAGGTTGGCCACACCGAGGGCGCCCAATGCATCGAACATGGTCTGGCCATTGGGCATTTCACTGAAAAACGCCATGCCGGCCGCGACGACGGGCTTGGTCGGGTTCACCGCGCGCAGCGCGTTGGCCGTGGCGGTGAGCAGGGTTGCGTAGCCTGCGGGGTCGGCCACCGGCCGCCAGAAACCGAGCAGGTTGGGCTCGTTCCACACCTGCCAGGCGTCAACGCTGGGGTAACGCTGGGCCAGCAACGCCATGCGGTTGGCGAACAGGTTCGGGTCTTGCGGCGGGTATTGGTCCTGATAGGGCGCGCCCGCCGGTGCAGTGGTGGCAAAGGGCGCCGAACCCACCAGGTAGAACACGGATTTGAGCTGGTTGGTTTGCAGGTTGCCGACCAACTGATCCAGGGTTGCGATCTGGTATTGGCCCTGCACCGGCTCCAGTTGGTCCCAGTGCAAATCCAGGCGCACCCATTCCAGGCCCAGTGCTTTGAGTTTGTCGATCTGCTGTTGATACAGCGTGGGGCTGAACCACAGGAACTGCGCGTTCACCCCGAGAAAATCCTTCCACACCACCACCTTGTTGCCCTTGAGCACATGGTTCTCGGCGTCGGCCTGGCGACCCCACATAAAGGCTGTCAGGCCCAGGGCCGCGATCACGGCGAGCGTGGCGAAATAGGTCCGTTTACGCGCCATAAGAAGCTCCCGCGATCGTTTGCTCGAAGAGCTGCTTGAACTTCTGCGCGGTCAGCGGCCACAGGCGTTCGCGGCCAATTTCTCCGGCGCGCTCGGCCCAGTCCCGCGCCAGCGACGGTGTGCGTGCCAGGCGCAGCAGTTGTTCGCTGAGCGCTTGCACATCGCCTTCCGGGTAGATCGCCCCGTTGCCGCTGGCGACCTCTTCGGCAAACGCCCGGGCATTCGAGGTAATCGCCCCGCGACCACACGCGGCGGCCCAGGACAGCGCGCCACTGGTGCCGCGCTGGCGCCCGAGCAGGCCGAGTTTTTTCGATTCGCGATACGGCAGCACCATCACATGGTGTGCCTGGATCGTTTGGGCGATTTCGTCGGCCGGCAGGTTCAGCCGCCAGTCGATGACGCCCTCAAGGCCGAGTTCGGCGATCTGGGCATTCAGGTGTTCCAGGTAATTGCCGCCCGCACCAAACGCCATTTCGGCGGCAGTGCCACCGGCCAGGGTCAGGCGCACACGGTCACGCAATTCGGGCGCTTGTTTGAAGACGGCGGCGAGTGCCTGCAACAGGTCTTCAATGCCTTTGCCACGGTAGATAAAGCCGAAATACAGCAGGTGCAGGGTGTCCAGCGACGGCAAGGTGGCCGGTGCAATCGCGAGATTGGCGTGGTTGATCACCGCCACTTTGCCCGCCGGCAGTTGCATGCGCTCGGTGAGGCAATCGGCGCCGAGACGGGTGAGGGTGATCAAGCGCGTCAGCCCCTTGGCAACGTGACGTTCTTCGCGCAGGGTCAGCGGGTCGGCCAGCACCACCGCTGCCTGGGGCAGCGGGCTGGGCAAGCGTTCCAGCACATTCAATGGAAATGGCAGCCGTTCGCGCCGCCACACGATGCGCTCCGGGTCATGCACCGTGGCGGTCAATGGCAGGTTTGGGTGAGCCTTGCGCAATTCGCGCAAGGCCAGGAATTCCCCCAACCGCCCGCCACCCAGCTCGGCGTGGACCAGGTCCACGCCTTGCCAGTCAAAGCCACCGAGGGCCTGTTTGATTGCCACGCTGTTGCCTTCAACGCCGGTCAGCGGTGTTGCCACCGTCACGCCCAGTTGCTCCAGTGCCGACTTGAAATGGTTCGCGTAATCGGCGATTCCGTTTTTTTCCGGCGGCAAAGGCGCGAGCAGGGCGATGCGCATCAGAACGCTCCCCGGTATTTGGCGATGGTTTTGAGCACCTTGGCCGGCACTTCGAATTTGCGCCGGTTGATGATGATGCCGTCCACCTTGCCGAACGCGGTGTTGAGGATCGACAGCGCATGTTCCACCACCGGCACGGTGCTGTGCTGAGCTTCCACCACCAACCCGATCAGGTCGGCGCGGCGCAGGGTCACAAACGCATCACGGTTATCCAGCAGCGCCGACGCATCCAGCAGCACCACTTCGCCTGGCTCGGCGGCGGCCAGGCCACCGACGCGCACATTCACGCCGTTTTCCTGCAGCAACTGGCGCAGTTGCTCGACCACGAAGGTCACGCCTTCGCCATGGCGCGCCGAGGTCAGCCCGAGGGTCAGGCCGTGTTCTGCAATGCGGATCGGTTGCAGCAGGCTGTACAGCCGGTAGATGCTCGCATTGAACGCGTTGGTGCCCTGCGCGGTGCTGGTGTCCAACTCCGGCAGCGTGGTCCACAGCGGCAGGCCGAATTTGCGCTCCACCAAACCGCCGTCATGAATGCGCTGGTCCAGCAGGTAGCACAGGTAAATCACCAGCAGGCCGACCACGATGGCAAACGGGATGGCCAGCACCAGCATCACCAGGGTTTTCGGGAAGATGCGGCCCGGGTTCAGGGTGGCTTCTTCGATCACGGCGATGTTGCTGATCTGGCTGTTGTCGAGCTCACGGTCGATGCGCGATTTTTCCAGGTTGTCCACGTACAGCGCGTAGTTGCGCTCGGTGGCGCTCAGCTCGCGGGAAAGGCGCGACAGCTCCGGTTCAATCTCCAGCGCTTGCTTGCGTTGCGCCTCCAGGTTGACCAACTGCTTCTGCTGCTGAACCAGTTGGGTGCGCAGGGCCTGGTTGTTGCTCGACTCATCCAGCAGCACGCGCTGCAAGTGAATCTCCAGGGTGTTTGGCGCACGGTTTTCCGAGCTTTGCACCGTGTTGCTTTCGCTGGCGACCTGGGCCTGCATCGCGCGGATCGAGGCGTCCAGTGCTTTGACCGGCGGCGCGTTATCCGTGTAGGTGCGCATCATGTCGGCCTTTTCCAGCAGCTTCTGGTTGAGCAGGCGACGCAAGTCCTGCTGCTGCGGGTTCAGGGCGATCTGGCGAACCGTGGTCACCTCCTTCGGCTGGGTCTTGAGCTGGGTGCGGGTGCTCTCGATGGCGCTGTCGGAGGAGGCGATCAAACGGGTGGTGTTGAAGGTCTCGCCGCGCAGCACGTTGATGCGCTCGGACAAGTCTTCCAGGCGATCGGTGATGCTCGCTGCGCCGATTTCGTTCAAGTGCTTGAGGATTTGCTCCTTGTAGCTTTTGATCTCGTTGGCACTGGAGTTCACCTGGCCTTCATAAAAAGCGTACAGGCTCTTGCGCCCCAGGGCCTGGGTGCGTTCGCTGATGTAGGTTTCGACCCAGTCCTTGACCACCGACTGGGCAATTTCCGGGTCATTCCATTTGAAGCTGATGTCCATCACCGTGGAACCTGCGGCGTGGCTGACCTCGAAGTTCTTCTCAAGGCTTGCCGCCAGGCGTTCCACCGGCGTGGTTTTCTCGATGATGCCGACGGTCTCCAGCACCACGCGAATACCGTCGAACACCGCACCGACGCCCGACTTGACGTAGTACTTGGTGCGCTTCCAGACGCCTTCCGGCGGCGGCGCGTTTTCGATGGCTTCCAGGTAATGCTCGGCCACCGTGCGTACGATCGGGCGACCGGTCAGCAGGCGCTCCTCGTCGACAATCGGGTCGCGCTGGGTGCTCGGCATCACCAATGCCTGGCGGTTGCTGATCTCGATCGGCAGCGTCGAATCACGCCCCGGTTTGACCAGCAGGCGCGCGGTGGATTCGTACTTGGCCGGCAGCAAAAAGGCCCCCAGCAGAATGATCACCAGCGCCGCGACGGCCGCCAGTTTGAATTCGTGCCGGAAGATGAAGAACAGGCGCAGAAGATCACGAAAAGAACGGATCTCGATCATGGGATGTCGCTCCTTTAGTTATTGCCGCCGCTGGTTTTGGTGTAGTTGTAGCCAACCCCAATGGATTTGGTGAACGGGATCAATTGGTTCAAGTAGGTATCCACTCCCTGGATGCGTTCGCCGACGTTGGATTTGGGCACGAACACCACGTCGCCGCGTTGCAGGCGCACGGATTTGCGCCCGTTGGGGCCGGGTTTGAGGTATTGGCTGAAGTCCAGGAAGTAAGCGCGATAGACCCCCTGGGTATCCTCACGCAGCAGCGCGACCATGCTGGCATCGCCCGAAGGGTTGACCCCGCCGGCCCCCACGATGGCTTGCTCAAGCGTATTGGCCGTGCCGATCTGCACCGCCGTCGGGTTGTTCACCGCGCCGCCGACGATCACCGAGTTGCCCGGCGCCTGGTTGATGTTCACCGTCACCCGTGGCTCGCGATAGACCGGGGCGAGCTTTTTGCTCAGCTCTGCAGCCAGCTCGGAAGGCTGGCGCCCGGCCACCTGGATCGGCCCCAGGAACGGGTAGTTGATCTTGCCGTCGGTTTGCACCGTGTACAGCGTCAGCTCGTAGATGGTGCTGACGTTGAATGCCGACAGCGTCGGCATTTCCCCGGCATCACGCACGATGCGCAGCTGGTCGCCGACGCGGATGCGTTCCACGGCCTGGGGCAGTTGTGCCAACTGTTCGAGGGCGCGCTTGCCCTCCTCGACAGACTGGCTGTCCGGCCGGACGATGCGGGCGGGAGTATTGCAGGCGGCCAAGGCCATCATGGCCACAACGAGCAAGGTTCGTTTCATCAAGGGGGACTTCCTGTAGGTCATGATGCTCACCTCCAATAACCGGGGAACATGCTGATGCGCCGCTTGAGGGCGACGGGGAGGCGGCGTTCAAGATGGCCCAGCCGGTAGCCGAGCAACTTGAACGCGCTGCGCACCAGGACTTCGGGTACGCGGTGCAATGCACCGGCTGCGCGCAATGCTGCGAGCTCGGCCAGTACATAGCGTTTACCTTCACCGCCGGCATCGCCAAAAGCCTGGCGGATCCACGGTTCGCGGCCGTAGAACACGCCAATGTCGAAGTAGCGGTGAAACTCATCCATGAGGCGGTAATCGTGGGAGTGGTACACCCGCGCCGAGGCGGCGTAGCGCACCTTGTAGCCCTCAAGCAGCATGCGCGCGGCCACGTAGGCGTCTTCGCTGCCGATCACATCGGCGGGAAAGCCGCCGACGGCTTGCAATGCGCTGCGTCGGTAGACCGAAAACGAGTCGGAGCTGAAACAGGTCTTGATCCCCAGTTCCGGCGCGTCGGCCAGGCTTTTGCTGCGGCTCTGGTCCGGGTAATTGAAGTGCCGCGACTGCGCGCCCAGCACCCCGGCGCCGGGGTGCGGCAGTTGGCGGCCGTAGGCCACGCCGTTGAGTGGGTCTTGCTGCAGTTCGTCGAGCAGGTTGGCGAAGGTCTCGGGGGCTGCCGGGATCGCGTCCTGGGTCATCACGATCAACGCGTCGCCACCCACTTGCTCGCTGGCCCAGCGCCGCGTGCCGCCGTGGTTGAAGTCGCGGGCGTCGATCACTTCGACCCGGGCGCCGAACGCGCGAAAGCGCGCCACGGTGTCGTCGCTGGAGGCGCTGTCGACCACCAGCGTTTCGTCCGGCTGCAGTGTCTGCATCTTCAGCGCCGGCAGAAGCCGTGCCAGGTGGCTGGACGCGTTGCGGGTCGGGATGATCAACGAGGTGCGCATATCACTTCTTCACTTCGGCAGGCGCGCGCCCGTAGATGTCATCAAAGCGCACGATGTCGTCTTCACCCAGGTACTCGCCGCTCTGCACCTCGATCATCACCAGGTCGATAATGCCGGGGTTGGTCAGACGGTGTTTGTGCCCGGCAGGAATGTAAGTGGACTCGTTGGCGTTGATCAAAAACTCGCGGTCGCCATTGGTGATTTGCGCGGCGCCGCTGACCACCACCCAGTGCTCGCTGCGGTGGTGGTGCATCTGCAACGACAGCGACGCCTGCGGCTTGACCACGATGCGCTTGATCTTGAACCGGCTGCTTTCCTCCAGCACGGTGTAGGTGCCCCATGGCCGGGTGACGGTGCGGTGCAGGCTGAACGCCGGATGGTTCTGGCGCTTGAGCTCGGCCACGATGTAGCGCACGTCCTGGCTGCGGTTGGCGTCGGCGATCAGCAGGGCGTCGGGGGTGTCGACGATGATCAAATCCCGCACACCAACGGCGCCGAGCACGCGCTTGGGCGAGTCGATGTAGCAGTTGTGCACGTCATGCAAAATCGCTTCGCCATTGACCTGGTTGCCATGGGCGTCGCTCGGGGTGAGCTGGCGCAGGGCTTCCCACGAGCCGATGTCGCTCCAGCCGATGTCGCAGGGCACCACGGCCACTTGTTTGGATTTTTCCATCAGCGCCACGTCGATGGAAATGTCCGGCGCGCTGCCGAAGGCTTCCGAGTCCAGTTCACGCTGGCGCGAGGTTTTGTTTTGCAGGCTCTGGCTGTGTTCCAGCGCGGCCCTGGCGGCGGTCAGCACGTCGGGCGCGTGGGTGGCGAGTTCTTCGACCAGGGTGCTGGCCTTGAAACAGAACATGCCGGCGTTCCACAGGTGTTTGCCGCCGTCGAGGTAGGCCTGGGCGGTGGCCAGGTCGGGCTTCTCCACAAAGCGCTTGACCCGGTTGCCGGTGCCCAGTGCTTCGCCTTTTTCGATATAGCCAAAGCCGGTTTCCGGGTGGTCGGGCTGGATGCCGAAGGTCACCAGGTAACCGGCCTCGGCCAGGTCTCGGGCTTCGTTGACGGCCTGGGCGAAGGCCACTTCATTGAGAATCAAATGGTCGGCGGGCATCACCAGCAACTGGGCCGCGTCGCCAAAGTGTTCCTGCACGTGCAGCGCCGCCACCGCGATGGCGGCGGCGGTGTTGCGGCCGAACGGTTCGAGCAACAGGTCCAGCGGCAGGTGGGCCTTGTTGACGCCACGGTAGTCGTCAAGGGTGCGAAACAGCAGGTCGCGATTGGTCACCGTGAGCACGCTTTCAACGCCTGGCAGTTTGGCGGCGCGCTGGAAGGTTTTCTGCAGCAGGCTCTGGCCGTCACGCATGCGCATGAACGGCTTGGGCATATTCTGCCGGGACACCGGCCACAGCCGCGTGCCCGACCCACCGGAAATGATGCAGGGAATTAATCCGTTGAGGGTATTCATCAATAGACTTCCTTGGTGGAAAGGACGGCCGGGACCGTCATGAAGACGATGTACAAGTCAAACCACACCGACCATTTGGAGATGTACTCCAGGTCGTACTCGACACGTTTCTGGATCTTGAACAGGGTGTCGGTTTCGCCCCGGTACCCATTGATTTGCGCCCAGCCGGTAATGCCCGGCTTGACCCGGTGCCGCGAGCTGTATTCGCTCACCGCCACCTCAAATGGAATGCCCGCCGCCTTGGTGGCCGTGGCGTGGGGGCGCGGGCCGACCATGGACATGTTGCCCAGCAGCACGTTGAACAACTGCGGCAGCTCGTCGATGCTGGTTTTGCGGATGATGCGGCCCACACGGGTGATGCGCGGGTCCTGGCGGGTAGTCTGTTGCGCGGCAGTGAAGTCGCTTTGCTCAGTGAACATCGAGCGGAACTTGAACACGCGAATTTCATTGTCGTTGTAGCCGTAGCGGTTCTGGCGAAACAGCACCGGGCCCTTGGAGTCGAGCTTGATTGCAAGGGCCGTCGCCAGCATTACCGGCGACAGCGCCACCAGGGCGAAGCTTGCCAGCAGCAAATCTTCAAAACGCTTGATCACCGGCGACCAGCCGCGCAGCGGCAACTGCGAGGTGTTGAACATCAGAATGCCGCCCACGTCGGTAATCTTGCTGTGGCCGTAGCGCAGGGCGGCCATGTCGGGCACCAGCATCACGTTCACCGACATTTGCCGCAGGCGGTTGACCAGCCCGTGAATGCGCTGCTCGGCCGCCCACGGCAGGCAGATCATCACCTGGTTGACCTGCTCGGCGCGGATCAGTTTTTCCAGGTCACGGGTGTTGCCCAACAGCGGCAGGTTGCTCAGTTCCTTGGGAATGCGTTCGGTGCGGTCGTCGATAAAACCGATCAGCCCGGAGCGGATATCGCCGTTGCGTTGCAGGTGGTCGGCGACGTGCACGGCGGTGTCGGTGAAGCCCAGGATTACCGTGCGTTGCAGGTATTTGCCCTTGCGCATCAGGTTGCGGTACAGGCGCAGCATCACCAGGCGTTCGACGCACAGCAAGCCCAGGCTGGCGACGTACCACACCACCAGGTTGCGCGGCGTCAGTTGGGGGAAAAACTGCAGAATCTGGTACATGAACAGCAAGATGCAAAACGCTGCAGACCAGGCCACGGTTTTCGTGCGCAGGCGCAGGCGGTTGCTGAACAGCTCTTCGGAATAGATGCCCATGGCGTGAAACAGAATGATGGTCAGGACCGCAAAAAACAGCAGCAGCCCGAGAAAGTGAGAGCGCAGCTCGGGGTCCATCGGGTCGATAAACAGCACCAGCACCAACGGCGGCAGAATGGCCGTCAGACCGTGGATCAACTTGACGAAAACAACAAAGAATTCAACAAAACCGGCGCGGGTCAGGAACAGGCTATCGACTGACGACTTCTCTCGCATAAAAACATCCCTCATTGCACTCCAGGCTTTCTGTTCGGTTATCTATCCGGGCACGGCGAACAATGACGACTCTGGGTAAAACGCAACTTTTTTCATCCAAATGAAACGGTCCACATGAAGGAAATGTGCGGGGGCAGTGACGTAAGGAAGGTTCCTTTACTTTGCTTGGTCAACGAATTGACGGTGGTGCGGAGGCGGCATATTAGACACGTTAATCAGTCTTTTTTGCGGCATTTTATTGACTTTCCTTGTTCAAACACTCGGTGAATAGGTGTGATTTGGAGTGTAGGAACAAATGTGAGAATTTTCCTGTTTGAATGGGAAACCTTTTTTTATGGGTAGTAGGAAAAGGGGACAGAAACGCAATAACCAGACTCGCCAAGTGCCTGTTATGCAGGGCTTTAGGTTGAGCTGAGTTGTTTTTCAACGCCAAATGAAAATAGCCGGATCGCGCCTCTTTGCTGAAAAAAAACCGTTAAGTCTCACCGATTTTGTCGTGGCGAGGGAGCAAGCTCCCTCGCCACAGGTACAGCGTTCGTCCTTAACTGACTGGCATTAGGGCAAGCCCGTCCTCCACGGCACGCGAACTGAGGGCTCAACCCAGCCGCGCAGCCGCCCGTGCGACGATCTCGCCACGCACCCGGCGCGATTCCGCCGTGCGCTTTTGCGCTTCTTCCAGCACATGTTTGGGTGCAGTGTCCGGGCTGCCCGAATCGAATGGCGGCGCGGGCGCGTATTCGATCTGCAGTTGCACCAGTTGCGCCGCTGCTTCGCTGTACAGCTCGGCCGCCAGGGTCAGGGCGAAATCGATGCCGGCCGTGATGCCGCCCCCCGTCAACAGGTTGCCGTCACGTACCACCCGGGCTTGTACCGGGATCGCGCCGAGTGGGGCGAGCAGGTCGTGGTAGGCCCAGTGCGTCGTGGCTTTGCGCCCGCGCAGCAACCCTGCGGCGCCAAGCACCAGCGAACCGGTGCACACCGAGGTCACGTATCGCGCGGTGTTGGCCTGGGTCTTGAGAAAGTCGAGGGTGGCCGGGTCTTCCATCAACGCGCCGACACCTGCACCGCCGGGCACACAGATCACATCCAGGCGCGGGCAGTCGGCAAAGGTGGTGGTTGGGGTAAATGCGAGCCCGGTGCTGGACGTGACCGGTTCCAGGTCCTTCCACACCAGGTGCAGTTTCACGTCCGGCAGTGAGCCCATCACGTCATAGGGGCCAGTGAGGTCCAGTTGCTGGATGCCGGGGAATACCAGAAAACCGATCTGCAAGGTCATGGGGAAAGCTCCGATAAAGGGGTGGACGGCTCTACTCTAGAGGCCTAGGCTTTGGCGTATACGCCATTAACCCCACGAATCACGCCAATCATGTCTCGAATCATCCACGTACTCGCTTTTGAAAACGCCCAGGTGCTGGACGTGACCGGGCCGTTGCAGGTCTTCGCCTCCACCAATGATCTGTTTCGCCAGCGTGGCCTGCCGTTGCCGTATGCCGCCTCGGTGATTGCCGCCCAGTCAGTGCCAGTGAAGACTTCCGCCGGGCTGGCGCTGGTCGCCGAGCCGTTGCCCGCCGTCCACAAACCCTGCGACACGTTGGTGGTCGCCGGCGGCTGGGGTGTGTATGGCGCCGCTGAAGATCCGGCGCTGGTGGAATGGGTTCGCGGCAAAGCCCAGCACACCCGGCGCATGGCCTCGGTCTGCACCGGCGCCTTTTTGCTGGCGGCCAGCGGTTTGCTCGACGGTTGCCGTGTGGCCACTCACTGGACGCGCTGTGAAGAGCTGGCGCGCAAGTTTCCCGCACTGACGGTGGAGCCCAACCCGATTTTCATACGGCAAGGCACGGTATGGACCTCCGCCGGCGTCACGGCCGGCATCGACCTGTGCCTGGCGATGGTGGAGGACGACCTGGGCCGCGCGGTGGCACTGGAAGTGGCGCGGCATCTGGTGGTGTTCCTCAAGCGCCCGGGCGGGCAGTCGCAATTCAGCGTGGCGCTGTCTCTGCAGAAGGGCGACAGCCGCTTCGCCGATCTGCACGCCTGGATGGCGGAAAACCTGACCCTGGACCTCAACATCCCGACCCTCGCCGCCAAGGCCTGCATGAGCGAGCGCAGTTTCGTGCGCCACTACCGTGCCGAAACCGGCCAGACCCCGGCGCGTGCCGTGGAGTTGATTCGCGTTGAAACCGCGCGCCGCCAGTTGGCGGAGAGCACTGCGTCGATCAAGCGCATTGCCGTGCAATGCGGTTTTGGCTGTGAAGAAACCCTGCGCCGCAGCTTTTTGCGCGCCTTGGCGGTGACACCTCAGGCTTACCGCGAACGCTTTTCGCCGGTGTCGTAAGCGAGCAGTTCAAACAGCGCTTCAAGGGTCACTTGCGGCGCTTCCTGAAACACGTTGTGACCCACGCCCGCCAGTACCTGGCGCCGATAGACACCGGTGAAATTATCCACATCGTCATCCTCGACCGGCGCCGGGCCCACGCCGTCATCGGCGCCGCACAAGGAAATGCTCGGCACCGAAATCGGCGGTTGCAGCGCGAGGGCCTGTTCGATGGGGTCCAGCGCCGGGTCGCCGGGTGCGTACATGAAACGGTGGCGGTAGGAGTGAATCACCACCTCGACAAAGTCCGGGTTATCGAACGAGGGGGCGGTCTTGCCATAAAGGCTTGGCCCTTCGGCCCAGGTGGGCGACCACAGCTTCCACAGCAGTTCGCAGAATTCGCGGCGATTGGCCGTCAAGCCGTCCACACCGCGCTGGGTATGAAAATAGAACTGATACCACAGCCGGTGTTCCGTCTCCGGCGCCCGGGGTTTCAGCGACTTGGCGATGTTTTGAATGTTGTAGCCATCGCCGGTCACCAGCCCGCGTACACGCTGCGGCCACAACGCGGCGACAATGCACGCCGCCCGGCCCCCCCAGTCAAACCCCGCCAGTGTGGCCTGGGGAATGGCCAACGCATCCATGAAATCCAGCAAGTCCTTGGCCAGCGCCGCCTGTTGGCCGGAGCGCATCACCTGCGCATTGATAAAACGCGTTGGTCCATAGCCACGCAAATACGGCACCAACACCCGGTAGCCGCGCTCGGCCAGCACCGGGGCGATCTCATCGTAACCGCGCGGGTCATACGGAAAACCATGCAGCAGAATCACCGGCGCACCGTCGGCGGGGCCGTGGGCTTCATAGGCCACAGTAAGCATGGGCGTCTGGACGTGCAGCAGCGGGGCGGTCGGGGTCATGGCGGGCTCTGACGGGGTCACAGAAGAAGGTCAAAGGCTAGCTGAAAACGATGACGGGGAGGGGCGTGGCACATGGCAATGGTCTTACTTGTCCAGACCATCGCCAACGCGTATCCCCGCTATTCATCTGCAAGGCATTCAAGGTTGCCAGGTGGTCTTCTCCCCACTGAGTTTGCGGTCCAGAAAGGTCGCCGCGCTGATCAGCGCCAAATGGCTCAGTGCCTGCGGCGTGTTGCCCAGATGGCGTGCCTGGCTGTCGAATTCTTCGGCGTACAGGCCCAGCGGGTTGGCGTAGCGCAGCAGTTGTTCGAATTCCAGGTGAGCCTTTTCCACTTGTCCGGCGCGGGCCAGGCATTCGACGTACCAGAACGAGCACGCGGCAAACGCGCCTTCGGTGCCTTGCAGGCCATCGATCTGGCTGTCGTCGTTGCGGTAGCGGTAGACCATGCCGTCGCGCACCAGGCTTTTCTGGATGGCTTCGAGTGTCGACAACCAGCGCGGGTCGGTGGCGGCGACGAACCGCACCAGTGGCATCAGCAACATCGAACCGTCCAGCGCGGTGCTGCCGATGTGCTGCACAAAATGCCCGCGTTCTTCGTTCCAGAAGTTGCTCCAGATGTCGGCGTAGATCGCCTGGCGCGTCTGGTCCCAACGTGCGAACGGCGCGGGCAGCGAGCGCTTGGAGGCCAGGCGGATGGCACGGTCCAACGCCACCCAGCACATCAGGCGCGAGTGCAGGAAGTGATGTTCTTCGCCGCGCATTTCCCAGATACCCACGTCCTTGGTATTCCAGATTTCACACACCTGATCGGCGACTTCCACGGTGTGCTTCCAGCCTTCGTGGGAGATGGCTTCGCCATATTTATTGACCAGGTACACCGCGTCCATCAGCTCGCCATAGATATCCAGCTGGATCTGGTCGAAGGCTTCATTGCCGATGCGCACCGGTTTGGCGCCGCCATGGCCGCTGAAGTGGTCGAGCTCGGTTTCCGGCAGTTTCTGGCGGCCGTCAATGCCATAGAGAATATTGATTTTGGTCGGCTGCCCGCAGCAATCACTGACCCGGCCCTTGAGCCAGCGCATATAGGCGTTGGCCTCGTCGACAAAGCCCAGGCGCATGAAGGCATAGACGGTGAACGAGGCGTCGCGGATCCAGGTGTAGCGGTAGTCCCAATTGCGTTCGCCGCCGGGTGTTTCCGGCAGGCCGAAGGTGGCGGCGGCGATGATCGCGCCGTGTTTGCGTGAAGTTAGAAGCTTCAGGGCCAGCGCCGAGCGGTTGACCATTTCGCGCCAGCGCCCGCGATAGTTGGATTGGGCGATCCAGCCGCGCCAGAATTTCAACGTGTGTGCCAGGACCAGATCGGTGCAGCCGCTGTCGACGCGCTCGTCGTCCTCACCGCCCAGCACGAATTCGGCGCCTTCTTCCTGGTTAAGCGTGAAGGTGGCGATGGCAGCGTTGTCTTCGATCTGCAGCGGGTGGCTGCTCGCCAGGCGCAGGCCGGGCTGACCGTCAGCGCTGAAAAGCACTTTGCCATCGGCCTCGCTGGCGCGGGTTGGCGCGCGGGCATAGTCATGGCGCACGGCGCAGCGCAGGTGGAGGGTGGCCTTGCCGCTGACCACGCGCACGCGGCGTACCAGCAGCGGCAAGTCATCGATTTCCTCGCTGATCACCAGCAGGTCGGTGATCTCCACCACGGCTTCATCACTGAGCCAACGGGTTTGCAACACGTTGGTGTCGGGCAGGTAAATCTGCTCGCGACGGGCGTTGGGCAGGTCGGGGGTGAGCTGGAAAACACCGGCGTCCGGGGTGTCGAGCAGGGAGCAGAAGACCGACGGGCTGTCGAATTCCGGCCAGCAGAAAAAGTCGATGCTGCCCTTGTCGTTGATCAGTGCCACGCTGCGCATGTCGCCGATGATGCCGTGGGCATCGATGGCGCTTTGGGGTTCGTTCTTGAAATCAACCATTGCCACGGAACTCCGGATAAAGGCTCATGCCGCCATCAATGAACAGGGTGCTGCCCACGACATAGTCGGAGGCGTCGCTGGCCAGCCACACCACGGCGTTGGCCACGTCTTCCACGTCGCCCACGCGACCATAGGGAATCAATTTGAGCAGTTCTTTTTCCGCCGCGCCTTCGGTGGCCGCGCGGTTGATCGCCGTGCGAATCGCTCCCGGCGCAATGCCATTGATGCGGATGCGTTGCTCGCTGACCTCCTGGGCGAGGGTGCGCATCAGCATTTCCACGCCGCCTTTGGACGCGGCGTAATTCACGTGCCCGGCCCAGGGGATGACCTGGTGCACCGAACTCATGTGGATGATTTTGCCCGCCGCCCGCGATACGCCCTCGCGCACGCCCTGGCGATTGAAAATTCGCACGGCGGCGCGGGCGCACAGGAACTGCCCGGTGAGGTTGACGCCGATCACGGTGTTCCAGTCGTCCAGGGTCATGTCGACCAGATTGGCGTCTTTCTGCAGACCGGAATTGGCCACGAGGATGTCCAGGTGGCCGAAGGCGTCGAGGGCTTGGGCGAACAGGCGTTCAACGTCGGCTTCTTTGGACACGTCACCGCCGATGGCAATCGCCCGGCCGCCATTGGCGTTGATCTGCGCCGCCAAAGCCTCGGCCGGTGCGGCCTGGGAGTTGTAGTTGAGGACCACGGCCGCACCGGCCTCGGCCAGAGCCCTGGCCGCACCTGCGCCGATGCCGGAGCTGGCGCCAGTGACCAGGGCCACTTGTTGCTGTAACGAGATCTGCATCGCCTACCCACCGTTTTATGAGAGTCCTTTGTGCTGACTGGCGGGGCGGGGCACAAGTTCAGCGGCAATCGGCGCGACGGGTAGCAATTGCTCCGCTTAATAGGAAGCATTACTATTCACGCCCCGCCTCTCCAGTGCCCACGCGATGATTCCTCAGCCGCCCCGCAGAACAGGCTTTTTCGAGCATTACGAAGAGTTGATCGGAACCTGGACGCGCCGCCTGAGAAACCGTCAGCAGGCCGAAGACCTGGCCCACGACACCTTTGTGCGGGTGCTTGAATCCCGTTCCTCGGACGTCGAGCAACCGCGCGCGTACCTGCATCAAACTGCGCGCAACATTGCGGTGGATGCTTATCGCCGTGAAGACCGCCGTGAGGCGCTGGCGCTGGAAACCTTTGATCAGAGCTCGCCCCACAGTGGCGACCCGGAGCATTACATGCACGCGATCCAGCTGGCGGACTCCGTGGAGCGGGCCTTGGCCGAGCTGCCGCTCAACTGTCGCAAGATTTTCATCTGGCAGAAAATCGAAGGCCTCACCCAGCAGGAAATCGCGGTGCGCCTGGGGTTGTCAAAAAACATGGTGGAAAAGTATATGATCCGCACCTTGCGGCATCTGCGTGACCGCCTGGATGCGATGGCCCCATGACCCGCTTTGACACAGGATCTTCCATGATCGATCGCCATGCCCGCGATGAAGCCGCGCAATGGTTCGCACGCTTGCAAGACGCCGGGTTGAGCCCCGAGGAGCGCCAGCGCTTCGACGCGTGGCGCGCCGAAAGCCCTGAACATCAATACGAATTCGATGTATTGCAAGGGCTGTGGAGCGCCACCGACCTGTTGCCCAAGGCGCGTTTGCAGGCCTTGTGCGAGGCGCCGACCGAACGCCCAAAACGCCGCAGCTTGTTGCGTTATGCGGTGGCCGCGAGCGTGTTGGCCGTCGGCGTGGGGCTGGGGCTGTTCAGCGGGCTCGATCATCCAAAACCCTACAGCGCCGAGTTCAGCACGCGTTTGGGCGAGCATCGCCAAGTGGCATTGCCCGACGGCTCGGTGATGGATATCAACAGCCGCAGCATCGTCGCCGTGCACTTTGAAAAAGGCCGGCGCGGTGTGGAGCTTAAGCAGGGCGAAGCGATGTTCAGCGTCGAACACGACACCAGTCGCCCGTTTGTGGTGGCGGCCGGGGCAGGGCAGGTGACGGTGACCGGCACCCGTTTTGACGTGCGCCGCGACGACGACCAGACCCGCGTGGTGGTCGAGGCCGGCACGGTCAAGGTGCAAGGGCGTGCAGCGGACCAGAGTGTGACGCTGACGGCGGGGCGCGGGACGCATGTCGATGCGCTCGGGCAAGTGGCCGCCGCCTATGCGGTGAACACCGATGAGCTGACGGCCTGGCGCAGCGGCAAGCTGGTGTTCAATAACGCCAGCCTGGGCGAAGTGGCGCGGGAGGTTTCGCGCTATCGCGAGCAGCCTTTGCGCGTCAGTTCGGCGGCGGTGCGCGACCTGCGCCTGACCAGCGTGTTCAAGGCCAATGACACCGACGCCTTGCTCAAGGCCTTGCCACACATACTGCCGGTGGCCGTGCGCGCCTTGCCGGATGGCAGTCAGGAAATTATTTCACGCTGACATTCAGGTTTTTTTCGAGTTCTTCGTCTTCTTCTGCAACTGCAACTGGTTTGCATTAACAGCCGCACACTCTTGCGATCACAGGACTAGGTTCGACGTGAAAAAACTTGTCATGCACAACAATAAAATCTCGCGCTGGGCGCCGCTCGCCCTGGCACTTGCCGTCAGCGCCGCGGTGCCTGCGGCCTATGCGGACGATGGCATTCACATCCGCGCCCAGCCTTTGGGCGCCGCGCTGAGCCAACTGGGCCAGCAGACCTCCCTTCAAGTGTTTTTCAGCCCGGACATGGTCGCCGGCAAACAAGCCCCGGCTGTGGACGGCAACCTGTCCCCCGAGCAAGCCCTGCGCCAGTTGCTGCAAGGCAGCGGCCTGGACTACCAGATTGACGCCGGTTCCGTGACCTTGCGCCCGCAGAGCAGCGGCACCGGTGAAGCCGGTTCACCACTGGAGCTGGGCGTGACCGACGTGAAAGTGGTCGGCGACTGGCTGGGCGATGCCAACGCCGCCGTGGTGCAGAACCACCCCGGCGCGCGTACGGTGATCCGCCGCGAAGCCATGGTGGAGCAGGGCGCGATGAACGTCGGCGACGTATTGCGCCGCGTGCCGGGTGTACAGGTGCAGGAAGCCAACGGCACCGGTGGCAGCGATATTTCCCTGAACGTTGGCGTGCGCGGCCTGACTTCGCGCCTGTCGCCACGCTCCACTGTGCTGATCGACGGCGTGCCGGCCGCGTTTGCCCCGTATGGCCAGCCCCAACTGTCGATGGCGCCGATTTCCGCCGGTAACCTGGACAGCATCGATGTGGTGCGCGGCGCCGGTTCCGTGCGTTATGGGCCACAGAACGTCGGCGGCGTGATCAACTTCGTGACCCGCGCCATCCCCGAAAAATTCTCCGGTGAAGTCGGTACGACGTTGCAAACCGCTGAACACGGTGGCTGGAAACACGTCGACAACGCCTTTTTGGGCGGCACGGCCGACAACGGCATTGGCGTGGCCTTGCTCTACACCGGTGTGAACGGCAACGGTTACCGCGAGAGTAACAACTCCAACGACATTGACGACGTGATCCTCAAGACCCACTGGGCGCCGACCGATCAAGACGATTTCAGCCTGAACTTCCACTACTACGACGCCAGCGCCGACATGCCGGGCGGCCTGACGCAGAAGCAGTTCGACGCCAACCCGTACCAGTCGGTGCGTGACTGGGACAACTTCAGTGGCCGGCGCAAGGATGTGTCCTTCAAGTACATCCGCCAGATCGATGATCGTACCCAGGCCGAAGTGTTGACCTATTACATCGACAGCTTCCGTGGCAGCAACATTGCCAACCGCGACCTGAAAACCATCGGCTCTTACCCGCGCAGCTACTACACCTTCGGCGTCGAGCCACGTGTGTCCCATGTGTTCGACCTGGGCCCGAGCACCCAGGAAGTCAGCCTGGGCTACCGTTACCTCAAGGAAGGCATGCATGAGCAAGCCAGCAGCCTGAACCTGGTCAATAACGTGCCGACGCCGGGCGGGCAAAACGATGGCCACGTTTACCAGGACCGCACCGGTGGCACAGTGGCCAACGCGTTCTACATCGACAACAAAATTGATATCGGCAAGTGGACCATCACGCCCGGCATCCGTTTTGAAAACATCGAGACCACTTGGCATGATCGCCCGGTGGTCGCGCTGAACGGTGTGCGCACGGTGGAGAAAAACCGCAAGATCACCAGCAACGAGCCGTTGCCGGCGTTGAGCGTGATGTACCACATTTCCGATGCCTGGAAAGTGTTCGCCAACTACGAGAACTCGTTCGGCAGCCTGCAATACGCGCAGATCGGGCAGGGCGGCCGGGTCAACCAGACGGCCGACGGCCTGAACCCGGAAAAAGCCAAGACCTACGAGATCGGTACGCGCTACAACGACAGCGTGTGGGGCGGCGAAGTGACGCTGTTCTACATCGACTTCTCGGATGAGCTGCAATACGTCAGCAACGATGTGGGCTGGACCAACCTCGGCGCGACCAAGCACCAGGGTATCGAAACCTCCGCCCACTACGACCTCTCGAACCTGGACCCTCGCCTGGACGGCCTGACCGCCAGCGCCGGTTTCACCTACACCAAGGCCACCGCCGAGGGTGATGTGCCGTTCAAGGGCCGTGACCTGCCGCTCTACTCCCGTGAAGTGGCGACGGCGGGCCTGCGCTACGACATCAACCACTGGACCCATAACCTGGATGTGTATGCCCAGTCCGGCCAACGCGCGCCGGGTACCGGCACCACCTACATCACCCAGGGCACTGCCGATGGTCAGTATGGTGACATTCCCGGTTACGTCTCGGTCAACGTGCGCAGCGGCTACGATTTCGGCGAGAAACTCTCGAACCTGAAAGTGGGCGTGGGCGTGAAAAACGTCTTCGACCAACAGCACTACACGCGTTCCAGCGACAACAATGCCGGGTTGTACCTGGGCGAACCCCGTACGTTCTTCGTGCAGGCCAGCGTCGGTTTCTGATTTAAAAGGGTGATGAAAAAAATCGCAGTCTTCGGGCTGCGATTTTTTTTGCCTGTTTCCTGGCGTAGATGGGATTTATCGCCTTTACAGGAACCGTTTGTGTCTGTTTGCCACTCAAGGTGACACAGCGGCCTTGGTTATACGGGGCACTTTTCAGACGTTGAGTCAGGGCCCACACATGACTGCCAATTCATTTCAATCCTGCCAACCCAATAGCCGTCTCGCTTTTCACGGCTGTTATCCGGGCGAACGATCACCCGTCTCGAACGTAAGTGAACAGCCTGCACACGACGCACTTTGCGCCGCGCTTTCGAACGCGCACGCGCAGGAAGCACAGCGAATGAAAGCGTTATCGGGGCAACGCAAGTTCCGGGCGCCGGTCGCTGAAGATTTTGCGCGCGGCATGCTGGCGCCGGGGCACGAGGAAGGAGTGTCCTCCATGCAATCCAGCCGTGGCTGGGTCGGGCTGATCAAGGCGCTCATGACCCGGCGGCGTGGCCAAAAAAACGAATGAATCGCGACCCCTGGATTTTTACATGTTGTCATGGGTATTCCCCTGATACCCGGAACTTTCATATTCAATCGGCCACACATCGATGGCCGACGGCTTTGCAAACCTTTCGCCGAGTCCAGGGCGAGTCGTTGATGGCCATCCGGCCTGTGCAGATTTGAAAAGGGTGGGGAAAAGTCGCATGAAAATCGAAAGTGCAATACACGGTCAGCGAATGATCATGGGCGCGCCGGAGGCCCGTTTGGCCGTGCCGGCAGTCGTGCATCCGTCCTGTGATGATCAGTCCCTTCAGCCAGGCACCCCGGCGCGTCGGCCTGCGGTGTTGCGTGGAGCGTTGTCGTCGTTACGTTACCAGGCTTTGCAGAATCCACCGGTTGCCCGCGCGGATACTACTCCGCCAGGTCCCACCACCAGCGATAGCCAACTGGCGGGTGAATTGGCAAAGCATTTCGGGGAACTGCATGCGTTCCTGAAGGGCGGGAGGTTGACGCCCTCATCCTTGCGGCAAGTTGCCGCTCAAGCTTTGACGGGAGAGTAGCGTGCGGGACCGTCTGATCCTGGTGGTCCGGGAAATTCTCAGGCGTGCGCCTTTGCGCGACGCAATCATGGATAGCGAGGGCTATATCACCCGTGACAGCCTGAGTGCCGCCGCCGCCTCGACGTTGTCGCGTAACAGTTCTGTTGGCACGTTCAGCCACGATCCTTTTCATGGCCAGGGCAATGCTGAAGTCGTTCAGGCGCTGCGCGTTCACTTCAAGCAATTGAGGGATCAGTCCAGGGACCGTCCAGGCTTTTTTGAAACGGTCGAATACCTGGAAATTGCACACTTGCAATTCGTCATGGGCGACCCGGATGATCTGGATCCGCAAGGCTCGCCCATTCTGGACCCCACCACCGGGCTGCCCCGCAAGAAGTACACTGAACACTGCGTGTACACGGCAAAGAACGTTCTCGAGCGCCCGGGTTTGCTCAGGTCATTGGAGCGGGCCAATCAGGCTCGCCTGTTTGGGCGGCCGAAACACGAAGGATGGTTGTGCAATAGAAACCTGGAGCGCTGGCTCGAACAGTATGAAATGTACAAGGCCAGGTAGTACCCCGGCCTTGTCGAGCTTGCGGCTTTACACTTTGAGGATTTTGCCGCTGACCGCCACACCGGCGAGCAGGGCTGCGATCAGCACGAAAGCAGTGCTCAGGCTGCTGCCATGCGCGATAAAGCCAATCACTGCAGGCCCCGCGAGAATGCCGGCGTAACCCAGGGTGGTGATGGCGGGCACTGCAATATGCTCCGGCATGACCTTCTGTTTGCCGACGGCGGTGTACAGCACCGGCACAATGTTCGAGCACCCGGCACCTACCAGGGCGTAGCCCAACAGTGCGGTTTCCCAGGCGGGCAAAAACGTGGCGAGCAACATGCCAGCAGTCGCGAGCGCACCGCCGATGACGATCACGCGGGTAGCGCCAAGGCGTCGGACGATGGCATCCCCGGTCAGGCGTCCGGCGGTCATCGTCAAGGCAAAGGCTGCGTAACCCAGGCCCGCGTAGGCTTCATCAAGGCCGCGCTCGGCACTCAGGAAGACGGCGCTCCAATCCAGCACGGCGCCTTCTGCCAGAAATACAATGAAACACAGGCAGCCGATAAACAGCACGACGCCATGGGGGATGGCAAATGCAGGCCCCGAACTTTCACTGCCATAAGGCAGCAGGTGCGGCCCGGCCTTGAACAGCGCCAGCAGCGTGATGACGATCACCACCAACGTTGCCTGCAGCGGCGAAAAACCCAGCCCCAGCAACCCGGCAACGCCCGCGGCGCCGACAATGCCGCCCAGGCTGAACAGGCCGTGGAAGCCTGACATCATGGTTTTGCCACTGGCGCGCTCAACGATCACCGCTTGCAGGTTGACCGTCGAATCCACAGTGCCCAGGCCCGCACCGAACAGGAACAACCCCACCATCAGCATCGGCACCGAACTGACTGTTGCGAGCATCGGCAGGGCGAGGCAGATCATGATCGTGCCAGCGGTCAGCACGCGTCGGCAGCCGTAACGCGAGGCCAGCGCGCCGGCCACCGGCATCGCGATAATCGACCCCACGCCGAGACATAACAGCAGCAGGCCCAGCGTGCCTTCATTGAGTTGCGCACGCGCTTTGGCGTAGGGCACCAGCGGCGCCCAGGCGGCGATGCCGAAGCCTGCGATGAAAAAAGCGATGCGAGTCGACATTTGTTCCAGCCGCCCGGGAACCACGGGCGCTGGAGTGGGGATGGCAGTCATGAAAAATCCTTGGTTTTGCGTTCAATGAACGATGTCCGGCGCGACATCCTTGCACATCAGGCCAAATGGAGCGAGCCAGGTTCCCTGTGGATTGCAGTCTGGACTTTTATTTTTACAAACCGGGAACGGGCCGGACACAGGTAGCCACATAGAAGCGATCAAACCGGCGGGCGTTGGCCTGGGAAG
This sequence comes from Pseudomonas tolaasii NCPPB 2192, assembly GCF_002813445.1. Lineage (NCBI taxonomy): Bacteria > Pseudomonadati > Pseudomonadota > Gammaproteobacteria > Pseudomonadales > Pseudomonadaceae > Pseudomonas > Pseudomonas tolaasii. Next base: position 5,948,042 of record NZ_PHHD01000001.1, on the reverse strand, counting down.
CGCGTAATCCGCGCAAGAACTGATGAACCCCAGAGGTCTTGTGTCGAGTGAGTGCTTTCCAGTCCAACGCCCAATGGCCAGCGATTCTGTAATACGCTGCTGTCCAGTGTGTAGTTAACTGGACGAATTGGCCGATGAAAATTTTCAGGCAAGTGGCGACATGACCCGTTTCTACGATGCGCGGGGCAATATCTACGGGGTAGTCAGCCCGGCTTATTTAAGAGAGCAGGGCATTGCCGTGCCCGAACACGCCGATCTGGCGGCGAGCACGCGCACGGCCTGGAGCACCTCGGCGATCACCTCCGAATGCGGCTGGGGCACCTTGCCCCATGCGCTCGGTGCCAAAGCGCACCGCTGCGACGGCTTGCTGGTGGGGCCGTTTCAATCGGCGCCGCCGTTCGACCTGTTAATCGTCAATACCGATGGCACGCTTGCCGAACGCAGCGGCAATGGTTTGACGATCTTCGCCCAGGCCCTGACCGATGAGGGCTTGATGACGCAGGGCTGCGAATTGCGTGTGCATCATGACAAGCAGGATGCCGGCTCACCCGTTACAACCACCGTTGAACCGGCAGTCGTCGATCAGCGCGCCGGATTCTGGCTGGCGCTGGGGCGCCCGGCGTTCGGGCCCTCGGCGGCAGGTGCTGAAGGTGTGGAGGGGCTCGATCCTGCGTTCAGTCATGTGCCGGCGCTCTCGGCAATCAATCCGCAATGGGCGCGCAGCCAGTTTGTACGCGTGGGCAACCCACATTGCGTGACGCTTGTGGAACACGCTGATGCGCTGCCCGACAATCGGTCGATGCAACAACCCGAATTGTTTGCCGCGTTGCAGGCGATTGCCTTTGCGCCACCCGCAGGGCGTGGCCAACCCTGCGCCGCAGGTGTCAATTTGCAGTGGGCCCTGCGCGCTGAAGGCAATCAGGTTATTGCGCGGGTGTTTGAGCGCGGTGAGGGGCCTACCGCGTCTTCGGGAACAAGTGCCAGTGCTGTGGCCTGTGCGGCGTGGCGAGCGGGGTGGGTCGAGAGCGGAAACGTTGCCGTGGTCATGCCGGGTGGCACGGCGCCAGTGCGCTTGCACAGCCACGGGGGAATGTTGTTGAGCGTCAGTCTGTTCGGGGCTGCGACACCGCAAAAATGAACCCTTGGAAACAGCCGATAACTTGAGGAGGCGTCGGCTGTTTCTTTATTTGAAAGATGTTTTTTGTAAGGTGCCTGTAGGCATTTTCTTGTCGCTGAAAGTTGAGTTGTTGTTGCGCAGAATTGTTTTGTAAAAGCCTCGTCCGATCGCGCCGTGCGAAACTTCCTTTTCGTTATTTCATGGGCCGAACGCCTTCCTGAATCGCTAAGCTTTGCTGCGTTCAGGCGCTTTTTCCGCTGTTTGAATCTGGGGATAAAGCCTTTCGGTTCTCTTTGAAAACGGATCACTACGGATGGTTGAAGGGGTTGTTCTACCGCGTTTTAAATTAATACTTCCGGAAATAAACAACGACTTTCAGGTGCTCGACTTTAATGGCAGCGAAGTACTTGATGAGCCTTATTTCATTCAACTGCAAATCGTCAGCGAAAACCCGTCGCTGGATTTGGAGACGTTGCTTCATCAACCCGTCTATCTCGACTTCGGTGAAGCGGATTCCGGGTTGCATGGGCAGGTGTATGCCGTTGGCCGGGATGAGCCCTACGCCAGGCTCACGCGATATCACCTGACACTGGCACCACGGCTGGCGTGTCTGGCTCATCGGTGTGACCAGCGGATTTTCCAGCAAGCCACCGTGCCGCAAATTATTGCCCAGGTGCTTGAACACCACGGCATTCTGGCCGACGCCTATGCCTTTGAACTCGGCCCGGTGATTTACCCGCCGCGCACGTTCTGTGTGCAGTATGCCGAGTCCGACCTGCACTTCATCCAGCGGCTGTGCGAAGAAGAGGGCATTCATTTTCACTTTCGCCACAGCCCGGATAATCACCTGCTGGTGTTCGGTGACGACCAGACGGTGTTCCGGCGCCTGCCCGCGCAACGCTATTGCTCGGTGGGGGGGCCGGCAGACGGTGCGAGAGCAATACGGCGTTTCGACGTACGCCTGGAAACCCGCAGCCAGCAGACCGTGCGCCGTGATCACGATTTCGAGCACCCCTCGTTGCGCCTGCACGAGCGGGCGGGTTCTGCGCCGGCACATCTGCTGGAGGATTACCGTTATCCCTCGGGTTTTACTGATCGTAAACGCGGGCGTCAGTTGGCCAGGCGAGGCCATGAACGCCATCAAAGCGACCGCTATCGAGCGTTGGGCAAAAGCGATCAGCCGGTGCTGCAGTGCGGTCACTTCCTTGAGCTGCACGACCATCCCGATCCCGTTTGTAACGACCTGTGGCTGCTTACGTCAGTGCGGCATGAGGGGTATCAACCGCAAGTGCTGGAAGAGGCGGTGGTTGAAACCGATAGATTCCAGGGGTATCGCAACCGATTTACCGCAACACCCTGGCGTGCGGTGCATCGGCCGGCTACCCGGCACCCGAAACCGACCATCCAGGGTAGCCAGACCGCCACAGTGACAGGCCCTCCAGGTGAAGACATCCACTGCGATGCGTATGGTCGGGTGAAGGTGCGTTTTCACTGGGATCGGCGCGACACAACCGATGAAAAAAGCAGTTACTGGGTTCGTGTGGCGTCCGGCTGGGCGGGCAATGGCTTTGGTGCAACGCTGATTCCCAGGGTCGGCATGGAAGTGCTGGTGACTTTCCTTGAGGGCGACCCTGACCGACCGCTGATCACCGGTTGCTTGCCGAATGCGCAACACATGCCCGTTTACCCGTTGCCCCTGCACAAGACGCGCAGTGTGTTGCGCAGCCGTAGCACTCCGGGAGGCGCAGGCGCCAACGAGCTGCACCTTGAAGACCGCCGTGGCGAAGAGCTTATCTTTCTGCGTGCCCAACGCGACTTGGAACAGCAGGTAGGGCGTGACAGCCGCCTGGAAGTCGCGGGAGCGCGTCGTGAAACCATTCAGGGTTCAAACACGGTTCAGGTGACCGGCGAGGACCACCATCAGGTCACTGGAAAGCGCACCGTCGTACTCGGTGCCGACGATCAACTGAGTGTGCAAGGTAGCGGCCAGACGTATGCCGGCCAGTCCCTGGTCATTGAGGCCGGGCAGCAGATTGTCCTTAAAGCCGGTGCCAGCCTGGTGATCGATGGTGGCGCGCACCTGAGTCTCAAGGCAGGCGGAGAGCATTTGATGCTCCAGGCAGGCGCCATTTTCAGCAGCAGGCCGATTACGGTGGGAGGCGCACCGCCTGCTACCCGCTCGGCGAGCCCGGCGTTTGTGGCGCAACCTCCGAAAATGTCTGCTACGCAGGGCGCACTTCTCGAGACTGCCCGACAGTTGGACGCGGACTTTTGCCCGGTGTGTGAGCAATGCCGTGAAGGTCTGTGTGATAGCAACGGGAGGGCCGCTTGATGGAGAGCATGCCAAACCGTTGGATGGCTCAACAGCAACAGGCGGGGCGACGTCTGTGTTTGATTCTTGAGGGACAGCACGAAGCGTGTAACCCGCTGCTGGCGGCTCGTTCATTGTCACAGCACTGCAGTGTCTATCGCGAAACCGCATTGGCCGAGCTCGCGGCTGACGGGCCGGTGATCGTGTTGCTGGACCGGTTGGATGAACCTGCCCTGGTCGATCTGCTGCAACACCCCGAGGGTAACTGGGGGTGGTTGGGCAGCCTGCCGGACGACGACCTGTCTTGCGTGGTCCGGCATTGGCGCGAGCGCTTGCTGGTTGGGCCGCAGGGAAGCCAGGCGATGTACCGCTTCCACGATAACCGCACCCTTGCTCGGGCGTTGGCCCATTTGCCCCGTGAGCATTGGCCGACCTTTCTCGGCCCACTGGTCAGTGTTTGCTATTGGCGCGAAGGCGACTGGTGCCAAGGTGAAAACCCTGCTCCGGGCGAATACCCAGTGCCTGTTCCTGCGCCCTGGCTGACCACCCCGAATCCCCAGGCTTCGGCCATTCTCCAGGCCAACGTCCTGCGGTTCCTCCTGACCGAACACAGCGAGAGCCTTGCGGCATTGGTCGAGTTTCAAGACCCCCGAATCTGGTTGAGCCAAGTGCTGGAGCAGGCTCGGATTTGGCAATGGTGTGGGCCGCAGCAGCTTGAATTTTTGGTGGTACGCCGCCTGGAGGAGGCGACGGGAAACTGTGCGATTCAGTGGCAGCCGATGCCGGACGAGTCGGCAAAGGAGCATTTTGAACGGGTGTTGGAGCACTGGCGCAGGGCAGGGGGCAAACATGAGTAAGCGAGTGCTTGGTGTATGGGTGGCACTCGGAATGGGATGGCTGTCAGGGTGTTCGATAAAGCCGGTTGAGCGCTTCACGCTGGAAGTGGATTTACCGGCGAACTTCGAGCTTAAAACGGCGGCCAATTACCGCCCCGCTACCGGGGAAACCTGCACCTTGCCGGTACGTCGGGGCAAACGGCCGGAGCGGAAGTTGTTTTTTACCGAGTTGAACCCGGTGGCCAACCGGGTGAGTTACGAATTGCCGCTGAGTGAAACCATTGAGGGCTGCCCGTCGGTGTTGAAGAGTGTGCAGTTTGAGTTTTATGCGAAGTGGGGGACGCGTGATTCTGACGTAGGAGGGGATCGGGCTGGCATCGGTATTTCTGACCGTTTGCCAGAGAGATTTCCAGGAATGCCTGAAACCGGGGTTCAGGCGTTTACGGGGCAATGCAGGTGGCATTTCCGCACGGTGGGACGTTCACATGCAATCAGGAAAATTCTGAGGTGCAATGCGCTGGACGAACTGGGGATGCTGGAGAAATTTAAACCGGGTGGCGGGGCTCAGCGAGATCAATTGGGGGGGAGAACGCTCAGGCTGGTGCTGAGGGTAACGGAGGATGAGCAGCCTGCATTTGGCGACAATTGGATAGCCGTCAAGGGGGGATGGAAACGTTGTCGGGGTGAAAGCTTTGAGGATATGTCCGCGTATTGCGGAGATAACACCACAGAATTCAAACCGATAACGATGCCGGATGGGCGCGTTTGCGACGTCTATCCAACATGCGAATAACAAGGAGTCAACATGAAGCAGGAAGCTTGGAAACAACCTTTTTTCAGTGACAAGATGCCTGCGTGTGCGTTGAAAGGGCATTGGACGAGTTTCTGCCTCGTCGATGAAGCCGGCAGCGGAAAAGCTTACGGCGGACTTCCGTATACAGTTCATGACAGCACAGGGCGAAAATACAGTGGCCGATTGAATGCAGATGGATTCGCAAAGTTGGAAAGTTTCTATTGCGGCCCTGTCGTTCTTAAATTGGATGAGCTTTATTCCGGAAAACGGGCGCCTTACCACCGATTACGAACACGTGAAGCCTACGGGTTGCCCATCACCGAACTTCAAGTCAGGGCTGAACAAACCCGCTTTTCTGCAGAGGATGGCCAACGTATAAAGGGCAACCCCGCACAATCGCAAGCAGACCGGTTTTATCAAGTGGAAGTACGGGATCTGGTACGCCATGTGGCGCATCTGCCTCCGCAAATTCCAAGAGCTCATAGCCCTCAACGCCATGCTTTGAAGATGATGGCCGATCTGGGATTCGGCCCACCTCAGCCCAGCCTGACGGGCATCGTGTTGTTTCCCAATAAACATAGCGTACTGGAGGTGCGGCCTTTACGCGCCTTGCGTCCGATACTTTCTACAGACGATCAGTTCTGCGCCTTGAACCTGTATCAATTGGCGCTGATGGCCGCTCTGAGTTACTGCAATTTTGGCCAGCAACCACCCCAAAAACCTGAGGATCAGGTGTCGTTTCCTCTGGACCCAACGGTTGGCAATCTGTTTGCCGACAAGCTGTCTGGGTTTCAGGAGGCCTGGCGCATCGATCCGGAGCAAACTCAGCGCTATTACCCGCTTTATGAGGACGTTCCTTACTCGCGGCGCTTTGAGATCCTGCCCTTTGACCCCGAGCTTTATCCGTCTAATCATCCGAGTTTGGAGGAGCAGCAGGAGCATCCCGCAAACCTGCATTTCTTCGATGATGAAAAGTTCGGAACCGATACCCAGGCGTTCATCACACACCACGATGAAGTCATCCTGATTTCTGTACGAGGTACGGCCAGTGGTGCCGATGCATTGCGCGATGCAAACGCCCATCAGGTGGATTTTGCCGAGGGTGCTGGTCGAGCACATGAAGGTTTTTATCTGGCCTATCGTGCGATGCGCAAATTCGTACTGCAATACCTTGACCAGTTTCACTTCGGGCAGCGCATTATCATTTGCGGCCACAGTCTGGGTGGCGCCATTGCCTTGCTCCTTGCAGAAGGCCTACGCCGAACACCCAAAACCGACTACAACATCCTCCTCTACACCTACGGCGCCCCCCGCGCCGCCGATTCCGATTTCACCGACGCTGCGTCATCCCTGGTCCATCACCGTATCGTCAACCACAACGATCCCGTCCCCAGCGTTCCGGCAACATGGATGAATACCACCGCCAAATTATGGATTCCAGGCGCGGTAATGATGTTCAGCGCGCCCGGCCCTGGTGGCCTTTTGTTTGCCTCGGGTCTGGTGCGTGTGGGCGGCAATCCCTATCGGCATCACGGTGAGCAACAACATTTCATGCCGATCAAACTTCCGGACGGTACCCGTTCCTCGGTGTTGTGGAAACCCGGTTGTGAGTCAATTCAGGAGGCGGGCTGTAACCGTGCGGTACAACTCCATGGCGATATGCCCAGCCGCGACAACCTGCTGAAACAACTGTTTCAGGCCAGCGAACATTTCATGACGGCCAGCTATATTCCGGCCGCTTGGGCCACCTTGAGACGCTGGCAGCAAACCGTGGAAAGCCAGGGACCTCTGGTCACGTCGAGGGAGTTTGAGCTGATTGACCTTGCGCTTGAGACGATGACGCAGCAACTGCGTGACAAAAGGCGTGAGCTTGATCGCCGTCGTCCACCCAATCAGCGTGGCAATGAATACGAACATAACCCGGCCTTGAACGCTGAAGTCGATCGATTGCGCAGCAGTCGACAGCGGCTGGAAACCTTGCGATGGCGGCGCCTTGAAGCTCGCGACGTCTACGGCAGCCACGCTCATGCCACGGAACTGCAACCCAGCCTGAAACGCTGGTTCAGCCATCGCGAAAACCGCGAGCTGTCCCAATTTGCCAGTATTCCTCCGCCGTCCCACAACGAGCCGGGGAGGGTCTATACGCTGGATATCGATTCAATTGTTTGAATCGGCAGGTTACAAAAACTCCACCTGGGCCGGTTGCCGTTTCATCAACACTTTGCCATTGCGGATCGAGTACAGCGGCAGGCCCTGGCTGCGGATCACCTCATAGTCGCTGTCTGCCGACAGGATCAACAGGTTTGCTGGGCGGCCGGGTTCCAGGCCGTATCGATCACCCAGGGCCATCGCTTTGGCGCTGTTGTCGGTGACCAGGTCAAGGGCGTTTTGCAGGTTGCGGTAGCCCAGCATATGGCAGATGTGCAAACCGGCTTCGAGCACGCGCAGGATGTTGCCGTTGCCGAGCGGGTACCAGGGATCGACGATAGAGTCCTGGCCAAAGCACACGTTCATGCCGGCGTCGAGCAGCTCGTTCACGCGGGTTACGCCGCGGCGTTTCGGGAAAGTGTCGAAACGGCCTTGCAGATGGATGCTTTCGGTCGGGCAGGAAACAAAGCTGATACCCGAGTGCCCCAGCAGGCGAAACAGCTTGGCGCAGTACGCATTATCGTAGGAGCCCATGGCCGTGGTGTGGCTGGCGGTGACGCGTGCGCCCATGTCGCGGCTGCGCGCTTCTTCGGCAAGCACTTCAAGAAAACGCGAGTGCGGGTCATCGGTTTCGTCGCAGTGCACATCCACCAGGCACCCGGTGCGCTCGGCCAGGTCCATAAGAAACTTCACCGAGCTCACGCCCTGGTCACGGGTGTATTCGAAGTGGGGGATCCCACCGATTACATCGGCGCCCAGTCGAATGGCTGCTTCCATCAATTGGCGGCCATTGCGGTAAGACTCGATACCTTCCTGGGGAAAGGCGACGATTTGCAGGTCGATCAGGTGCGTGGTTTCTTCGCGCACTTCAAGCATGGCCTTGAGCGCGGTGAGGTCCGGGTCGGTGACGTCGACGTGGGTGCGAACGTGCTGGATGCCGTGAGCGGCCAGGGCCTGGATGGTTTTTTTGGCCCGCGCCTTGGTGTCTTCCCGAGTGATGGTGGCTTTGCGCTCGCCCCAGCACTCGATGCCTTCGAACAGCGTACCGCTCATGTTCCAGCGCGGTTCGCCGGCAGTGAGGGTGGCGTCGAGGTGAATATGTGGCTCAACAAAGGGTGGAATCACCAGATTGCCGGCAGCATCCAGGTCATCTGCCGTCAACGTTGGTGTTGCCGTTTGTTCGGTGATACTGGCGATCCGGCCATGTTCCAGGTGCAGATCATGCAGGCCTTCACGGTTGCGCAGGCGGGCGTTGATGATATGCATGGGCAAGTTCCTCTTGGTTTGAAGCAATCAGGCGTTAATTTTCTTGTCAGTCAAACAGCGTCCGGGTGGTTTCCCCGCGATGAAAGGCAAACGCTGCCTCCAGGTCACTTTCGATGGTGCGCCCACGGGACAGCGGTGGCAGGTCATCCAAACTGAAAAAGCCCACCTCGGTGGTTTCGAACCCGGCCATGGGCGCGAGTTGGTCCACCCGTTCGCACAGGAAATACAGTTTGTAGAAGTCCCGCACATCCGGGCGATACAGCCCCTTGGCTTTGTGGGTCACGCTGTACAGTGCCTGGGCGGTCACGGTCAGCCCGGCTTCCTCGCGTATCTCCTTAACGATGTTTTCCGCCGCCGACAAACCGATATCGGCATACCCGCCCGGCAGGGCCCAGCAGCCATCGGTCAATTCGCGTACCAGCAGAATACGATCGCCCTCGATCACCGCGCCGCGCACATCAATCATCGGCGTGGAATAGCGCTTGGCGAAATCTGTCACCAGCCCGGTGATGCGTTCCAGGGGAACGTCCGCCAATTGTGCCAGCATGCTGTGGGCAATCTCGGCGATTTCCTCGAGGCGTTCTCGCTCGAAATCGTCGGTACAAAAGTGCAGCCCGGTGGACGCCAACGCCTGCAAGCGCTTGGCCTGGGCCAGCCAGATACTTTCCATGGTTGCTCCTAAAGACGCTTGCTCATGTACACGCGGTGCAGGCCGTGTTCTAACGCGCGATGGGTTTCCAGGTAGCCGCGTTTGGCGTACAACGCGATGTTCTCGGTCATGGCTTCGTTGGTGTACAGATGGATAGCAGAGTAACCGGCGTCGCTCGCATGCTGTTGCGCAAAATCCATCAACCGGCGCCCGAAGCCCAGACCTTGGGCTGTCGGAGCAACCGCCAGGTTGTCCAACACACACGTGCCGTCTTCCTGCAGCAGAATAACGAAACCTTGAACCAGACCGGAATCGTCGAGCACGTACACGCCGCCCGCTTCGACACGCTGGCGATAGTCTTCCAGCATCGGCCCGGGCTTGCGGCCGATCCGTTCTATGTAAGGCGAGTAAGCCGCTTCGACGATGGCCTCAATTGAGGCGACATCGCCCACAGTCGCCAGGCGTATGGAGCTAGACATTGCGGCACGCTCTTGGGCAGGAAATGAAGACTGTAAGTTAGCCGGGCATAAAAAAACCACCGCGAGGGTGGTTTTTTCAGTGCGGTGGATCACTCGCCGCGATAGATGCAACCGCTGGTGCACGTCTCGTGGATCCGAATCGCGCTGAGTTCCGGCAGTAAAGGCTTCAGCTCATTCCAGATCCACTTGGCCAGCACTTCGCTGGTCGGGTTTTCCAAGCCTGGAATATCGTTGAGGTAGTTGTGGTCAAGGCGCTCATAGAGCGGCTTGAAAATCGCCTTGATCTCCGAGAAGTCGCGAATCCAGCCGGTATGAGGGTCCAGGTCGCCGCTCAAGTGGATCGCCACCTTGAACGAATGCCCGTGCAGGCGCCCGCATTTATGGCCTTCCGGTACGTGGGGCAGGCGGTGGGCGGATTCGAATGTAAATTCCTTGAAGATTTCCACAGTGTTTTCAGCTCGGTCAGGTGTCTGGCAGGGGGCGAGTTTAACAGCTTGATCCCCCGCCGCGCATACCGCTGGGTCAAAGTGCGTGCAAGCGTTCGCTCAATTGACCGTTATCCGCCAACTTCAGGAACTCATCCCCCAGGCGCCGGCTCTCGCTCATTGCGGTTTGCCAGTATTTGTTTCGGCTCGGGTCATCGCCCATGAAACGCTTGAAATCGCTGCGATCCGGCAGTTTGCCGTGAGGCAGGCGCGCCAGGTATTCCCTGGAGGGGGCCAACAGCAACACATCCTGCAAACCCTGTTGATTGCTGCGCCGCCACGGCAGGCCCTTGTCGAACCAGCCGGGGATGACCCGGTCGGTAAAATGCGGATAAAGCACGATGTCATCGCCGTGGTAAGGGAGGTCGAGGTGGTAGTCCAGCAGGCCGCCGTCGCGGTAAGTGCCTGCGCCCGCACCCGGCAAGTCACGCACGCCTTGCATTACCATCGGAATCGAGCCCGAGGCCAGCAGTGCCTGGCGCAGGTTGCCCAGTTCCAGTTCAAGGAAGCGCGAAGGGAAATCCTTCAGTTCATGCACCGGCGGCGACTGGCGCGGGTCGTGGACGATCAACCGTTCGAAATGCCGTGACAGCCGCGCGCGGCCGCGCAGGTTGTCGGCGATTACGGATGACAAACCCAGGCCAAGGCGCCCGCGGTGGTCGTCGGCGAGCAGGCCGTGGCTTTTGACGACCATGATGTTCAGGCGATAGTCGGGGTTATCCAGCACTCGCGCATCACGGCCTGCCAGCAGCTCATCGAGCATGCGCCGGCAGCTCTGGCTGACCTCTGCCATGGTCACGCCTTTGGCAAAACGCTGTTCGTTGTACAGGCGGCCGAGGTCCAGCAGGCCTTGCACCGGGTCGGGCAGGCAGGCACTGGCAAAGCGCCAGGAACCAATGGACGCACCGATCAGTGCGCGCTCGCGGCGCGCCCGGGGCAACCAGTCGCCGAACAACGCCAGGTCCAGGCCTTGAATGCCCAGCGCCTTGGGCCCGCCGGCGGCACCGGGAAGGATACCCACCTCAGCAGGTGTCAGGCCTTTCTCACGGATGCGTGTGAAGGCGCGTTTACCGGCCTTGAGCGTCAAGGCGGGAAATTTGATGTGGATGGCAGTCATACCGGTCTCTTTTGCAACGAGCGGGGCAGTATAGGAAAAGTCGTACGGTGATGGGTGAATGTGCCTATAGGAAATTGCCATGGTGGCAATTCAGTTTCAGTTAAGTTGCGACGGTTACCGTGACCGTCGTAGGAAAAACATCCTGAAACGGAGACTCACCATGAAGCGCCTCACAGCGCTGGTCGCCGCCGGTATCATCGCGGTCATGGCGGCGCAGGCCCAAGCAACGGACCCCGACAAACCGCTGAAATTGCCTGGCACTGTTACAATTGTTGCCTTTGATCAATTGGAAGCGGCTGCTCTGGCGCTGCATCCCGGTTCCAGACTGCTGGACACCGACCTGGATGAGGCGTACGGCAACTATCTGTACCAAGTTGAACTGGAAGATGCTGACGGCATCGAGTGGGAAGTCGAATTGGACGCGCTCACCGGGCACGTTCTCAAGAATCATCAGGAAACGTAATGACGGTATATCGACGCGCCAGCAGTGTGATGGTGCTGGTGCTCCTGGCCTTTTGCTCAGGCCTTGCCGCCCGCGACCTCAATCAGGATGAAGCCTTGGCCTTGCGCCAGCAGGGTGTGATCCTGCCGCTCGAGCAACTGTTGCAGCAGGCCATGGCGCGCTATCCGGGTTCGAGACTATTGGAAGCCGAGCTTGAAAAGAAGCACGGCCAATATGCCTATGAGGTGGAGCTGGTCACCACCGAAGGGGTGGTGCGCGAAATCAAACTGGATGCTACAACCGGTGTATTGCTCAAAGACAAGGAAGACGATTGATGCGCCTGCTTCTGGTGGAAGACAACGTGCCGCTGGCCGACGAGCTGTTGGCGGGCCTGCAGCGCCAGGGTTACGCCGTCGATTGGCTGGCCGACGGCCGCGATGCCGTGTACCAGGGCCGCAGCGAACCTTATGACCTGATCATCCTCGACCTCGGCCTGCCCGGCTTGCCGGGGCTGGACGTGCTGGCGCAATGGCGTGCTGCCGCACTGGTCACACCGGTGCTGGTGCTCACGGCCCGGGATTCCTGGGCCGAGCGCATCGAAGGGCTCAAGGCCGGCGCCGATGATTACCTGAGCAAACCCTTTCACCCTGAAGAGCTGCACCTGCGTATCCAGGCCTTGCTGCGACGCTCCCATGGCCATGCCAACCAGCCCACCCTGCAAGCCGCCGGCCTGCATCTGGATGAGGGCCGCCAGTGCGTGCTGCGCGATGGCGCGGAGATTCAGCTGACCGCCGCCGAATTCCGCCTGTTGCGTTACTTCATGCTGCACCCGGACCAGATCTTGTCGAAAAGCCACCTGGCCGAGCATTTGTATGACGGCGAGACCGAGCGCGACTCCAATGTGCTGGAAGTCCACGTCAATCATCTGCGCCGAAAACTGGGGCGCAGCGTGATCGAGACCCGGCGCGGCCAGGGTTACCGCTTTGGCGCCGGCACTGCATGAGGTCGATCCAGCGGCGCCTGAGCCTGGGGCTGATCAGCGTGATGGTGATCGTCGGCGTGGTGCTGGCGCAAACCAGCTTGTGGTTGTTCGAAGCCGGCTTGCAGCGCTATCTGGAAGCGGGCTTGCGCAATGACAGCGAGAACCTGCTGGTGGCCTTGGTGCGTGGGCCCGACGGGTTGCAACTGCACGAAAAGCGGTTATCACCGGCGTATCAACGACCCTTTTCCGGTCACTATTTTCGTATTGATTTTGCCGACAAACACTGGCGTTCCCGCTCCTTGTGGGACCAGGACCTGCCGCGCCTGCCGGAGGCGGGGATAAAGGGCAACTTGCAGCTCGGGCCGGAAGGGCAGCAACTGTTGGTCTTACGTGAAGACTACAAGCGCTTCGGCCAAGCGATTTCCATCAGTGTGGCTCAGGACTACACGCCGGTGCGGGACAGCTTTCGCCTGATGCGTCAGATTGGGCTGGTGATTGGGCTGGCGGCATTGCTGCTGGTATTGATTCTGCAACGGGTCACTGTGCGCCGCGCTTTGCGCCCGCTGGAAACCGCGCGCAACCAGATTGCCCAGCTGCAACAGGGCCAGCGTTCGCAACTCGACACTCAGGTGCCACAAGAACTGGAGCCGCTGGTGGCGCAGATCAACCACCTGCTGGCCCACACCGAAGACAGCCTCAAGCGTTCGCGCAATGCCCTGGGCAACCTGGGGCATGCATTGAAAACCCCGTTGGCGGTGTTGCTGAGTGCGGCGTCCAGCGAGCAGCTCAAGGACCATCCGGAGCTGGCCAAATTGCTGCGTGATCATCTGGAGCAGGTGCAACAGCGTCTTAACCGCGAGCTCAATCGCGCCCGCCTGGCCGGTGAAACCCTGCCGGGCGCCTTGTTTGACTGTGAAAAGGAACTGCCCGGCCTGCTGGCGACCCTGAACATGATCCATGGTGAGCATCTGGATTTAAGCCAGCATGTCACCCCCGGCCTGCAGTTGCCCTGGGACCGCGAAGACCTGCTGGAGCTGCTCGGCAACCTGTTGGATAACGCCTGCAAATGGGCCGACGCTGAAATCCGCGTGAATATCCACGAAACGGCGCACAGCTACATCATTGAGGTTGAGGACGACGGCCCCGGCATCCCCGAAACCCAACGTGCCCTGGTATTCAGCCGCGGCACACGCCTGGATGAACAGATTGACGGCCACGGCCTGGGGCTCGGGATCGTGCGCGATATTGTCGAGGTGTGGGGCGGGGTGTTGCAGTTGCAGGAAAGTGAGCTGGGTGGGTTGAAAGCATTGATTGAGCTGCCCAAGCGCTGACACTCACAACAACGTTGGGGCCCGCTTGTGTGTGAGCTGGCTTGCCTGCGATTGCATCACCGCCGTACACCCGAAACACCGTGGTGTCTGCATCGCAGGCAAGCCAGCTCCCACACAGCCGCATTAAACCCTGAACGGGTCCATCAACCCCTGCTGCTGATTTGCCAGGCTGTTCAGCGCCTGGCTCACCCGCGCCGATTCGTTTGCCTGTTCCGACAGCGATTCGGTCACATCCCGAATCGTCGCCACGTTGCTGTTGATCTCCTCGGCCACGGCGCTTTGCTCCTCGGCGGCGCTGGCGATTTGCAGGTTCATGTCGCTGATCACCGTGACCGCATCGCCGATCTGGCGCAGGGCGGTCACCGCCTGACCTACTTGCTCGACACTGTCCTGGGCCTGGCGATAACTGTTGCCCATGGAGCCGACCACTTCCTCGGTACCGCTTTGCAAATGCTCGATCACCAGACGGGTTTCTTCCACCGACTCCTGGGTGCGCCGCGCCAGGTTACGCACTTCGTCGGCGACCACCGCAAACCCTCGGCCAGCCTCGCCGGCGCGGGCGGCTTCAATGGCGGCGTTGAGCGCCAGCAGGTTGGTCTGCTCGGCAATACCACGAATCACTTCCAGCACTGAACCGATCTTCTCGCTGTTGGCCGCCAGGCCTTCAACCTGGGCCATGGCGGTGCTCATGTCTGCGGCAAGGTGTTCGATGTTGGCGGTGGTGCGGCCGATCACGGTCAAGCCTTCGCGCGTCGCCTGGTCGGCATCGCGGGCGGCCTGTGCGGCTTGGGCCGCGCTGCGTGCCACGTCTTGGGCAGTGGCGCTCATTTCGTGGGAGGCGGTGGCCACCTGATCGACCTGGCGGTATTGCTGTTCCATGCCGGCGCTGGTTTCTGTGGCAATCGTGGCGGATTGATCGGCAGTGCCACGGGCGTCCTGCACCGAGCGTTTGACCTGCGCAATGATCGGTTGCAGTTTATCGAGGAAGCGGTTGAACCAGCCGGCCAGTTGCCCCAGTTCGTCGTGTTTGTCGTAAGCCAGGCGGCGGGTCAGGTCGCCTTCGCCACTGGCGATGTCTTCAAGCATGCGGGCCACGCCGAGGATCGGCCGGGTTACGCTGCGCGCCATCAGCCACACCAGCATCAAACCGACTACGGCGGCAAGCAGGCCCAGGCTCAGTTCCAGCACGGTGCCCCTGGTGTTGTCGGCATCCAGTTTGGCCTTGAGTGCCTCGGCCGGGGCGACCAGGACGTTCTCCGGCACATCCAGCAATACACCCCACGGCTTGCCGTTCGGAATGGGCGTGAAGGGCGCGAGCACCTTGAGTTGGTGATCGGTGCGCAGGCTGCGGGTTTGGAGGCCGTCGGCCAGGGCGCTGATCAGTTGCGCGCCACTGGCCGTGTCGACCTGATCAAGGCGCTGGCTGAGCTTGCCGGCGTCCGGGCTGTAGCCGGCGAGCACGCCGGTCGGGCTGAGGATGCTGACCTGGGTCTGGCCGTCATACAGCTTGTGGCTGGCCTGCAGGCTCACGGCCTGCAGGCTGTTGAGGTTGATGTCCACCGACAGCGAGGCGATGACTTTGCCATTGACCATCAGCGGAAACACGATGCTCGTCATCAGCACGTTTTGCCCGTTGATCACATAGAAGTAAGGTTCGATCACGCAGGGTTTGAGCGTAGCGCGCGGGCAGGTGAACCAGGCGTTGGCCTTTTCACCGCTGGGGCCGACGCGGGTGTCGGCCATATCGCTTTCCGGCAACGCCATCGACTCCAGCTTGCCTGGAGTGGGTTGCGACCAGTACAGGGCGAAGCGGCCCTTGTCGTTGCTGCCCAGCTCGGCCTGGTTGGCGAACAGCTCGTCCTTGCCATCCAGCGCGTTGGCTTCAAAAACCAGTGACAAACCCAACAGGTCAGGGTTGGCTTGCAGGGCGGCCTTGACCTGGCGGGTCAGGTCTTCACGGGTGTCGAAAGCGTCGAGAAAGCGTTTTTCCGCCTGCTCGCGCAAAAACAGCACCTGCCGGGAAAAGCCGTGGCCGTACTGGTAGGCGTCCATGAACTGCTGACGAATGCCCAGTGCCTGTACTTCGCCCTGGGCCTCGATGCGCGCCTGGGCCGCCTCGTCGAGCATCTGCATGCTGGACGCCTTGACCTGTTGTGAACTCTGTTCCATGCGATACAACGACAGACCCACCAGCAGGGTCACGATCCCCAGCAGGCAAAGGCCGGCGAGCAGGGTGATTTTCCATTGAATGGAGAGCTGTCTGACGGACATCGAGGGGCATCCTTAACCTGAAAACACAGAGAATCAGGTTATCGGCTTCTTTTGAATTTTCTTTATTCAAACGATCAATTTAAACCTGAAAGCGGCGCCGTTTTTTGACATGTTGGCCCGCCTGCGGCACAGTGCGCGCCCTCTAATAAGACCTCCTTCAAGCCTGCACGCTGGCAGCCACACTGGCCGCCGGGGCGCGGGCATGCCTGTTTTTTATGTTTCTGCTTGAGGTAACCATGATTAACGCAGTCATTGCCGCGGTCGGCACCATGCTGGTGCTCAGCCTGTCCCGCGTGCATGTGGTCATCGCCATTATTGTCGGCGCCCTGGTTGGCGGGTTGACCGGTGGCCTGGGGATCGAGGCCACGCTCAAAGCCTTCAACGGCGGTTTGGGGGGTGGTGCTACGGTGGCGTTGTCCTACGCCTTGCTCGGTGCTTTCGCGGTGGCGATTGCCAAATCGGGGCTGGCCCACGCCCTGGCGGACAAGGCGCTGTTGCTGGTGGATCGCCAGGAAGCCACTGGCGGCAGCCACGTCAAATGGCTGCTGATCGGCCTGCTCTGGGTGGTGGCGATTGCTTCGCAGAACATCCTGCCGATTCACATTGCGTTTATCCCGTTGCTGGTGCCGCCGCTGCTCTACGTGCTGACCAAGTTGCAGCTGGACCGTCGCCTGATCGCCTGCGTCATGACCTTCGGCCTGATCACGCCCTATATGTTCCTGCCGGTGGGCTTCGGCAATATCTTCCTCAACCAGATCCTGCTGGCCAACGTGGCCAAGAGCGGCGTGGACATCAGCCAGGTCAACGTCACTCACGCCATGGGGTTGCCGGCGTTGGGCATGGTGTTCGGACTGCTGGTGGCGGTGTTTGTCAGCTACCGCAAAAAACGCGTGTACGACCTGGAGAAAATCGAGCGGGTCGAGCAAGTGGCGGTGCAGTACAACCCGCTGACCCTGTTGGTGGCAGGGTTGGCGATTGCTTCGGCGTTCATCATTCAACTGTGGCTGGACTCGATGATCATCGGCGCGCTGGCCGGGTTCCTGATCTTTTCGGTGTCGGGCATCGTGCGCTGGCGCGAGACGGATGACCTGTTCACTGAAGGCATGAAGATGATGGCGATGATCGGCTTCATCATGATTGCTTCGTCAGGGTTTGCCGAAGTGCTCAAGGCCACCGGTGACGTGCGCTCGCTGGTGGAAGCGTCGGCGGCGTTTATCGGGCATAGCCGCGGCGTGGGCGCGTTGTTGATGTTGCTGGTGGGGTTGTTGGTGACCATGGGGATTGGTTCGTCGTTTTCGACCGTGCCGATTCTGGCGGCGATTTTTGTGCCGTTGTGTGTGCAGTTGGGGTTCAGTCCGTTGGCCATTGTGTGCATCGTCGGCACGGCGGGGGCGTTGGGTGATGCGGGGTCGCCGGCTTCTGATTCGACGCTGGGACCGACTTCCGGGTTGAATATTGACGGGCAGCATCACCATATCTGGGACACGGTGGTGCCGACCTTTTTGCATTACAACCTTCCGTTGCTGGCGTTTGGGTGGTTGGCAGCGATGACGCTTTGATCGGGTGGTTGGGGGGAGTACCTCTCAACCATCACTCAAATAACGGATGTAGCCCCAGCCAATCTCAAAAAGACATTACGCATTCGAATAACAATCGCAACACATAATGAATTGCAAGAATATTAGCTTATGTCCAAATAGCATTATATTTTTGAAATTCATTCCGTTATGTTTGATCGCAACAGCCTACCCCTGACCTCGGATGGTACCCAGCGTGATACAGATTCTGCGCGCCATAACCGGGTAAAGGCCCCGCGGCAGAATCGTTGGAAGGGAGTTCAACGTATGTTGCCGATTCAAACCCCGCACTCGCTCCACACCTAGTTCCCAATCGCCGAAACCCTTGGAAAACCCCGAGCACCGCGCGCCCCTGCGTGGCTGCCCGACTTCGCGATTTGGAACGTTTGGAGTGGCTAATGAAGCAAGTCTTGCAACCCACCGCTGCCCTGGCGCTGGCCCTGCTGGCAAACACCGCCCAGGCCCAGGACGACAGCACCCTGTCCACCGTCGTGGTCACCGGCAACCGTGGCGCCGAACAACGCACCGTCACCAGCAGCCCGGTGCCGATAGATGTGGTCAGCGCCAGGCAACTGCAAAGCACCGGCAAGCCCGGTTTGATGGAAGCGCTGAGCGCGGTGATTCCGTCGCTGACCCTGCCGGAAAAAACCGGTTGGGACGCCAGTGGCATCGCGCGGGCGCCGAACCTGCGAGGCTTGAGTTCCGCTGAAGTGCTGGTGCTGGTCAACGGCAAACGCCGCCACACCAGCGCGACCCTGAACATCAATGGCATCAACACCGGCGCGGCCCCGGCTGACCTGGATTTGATTCCGATCAGCGCCATCGACCACGTCGAAGTGCTGCGCGACGGCGCCGCCGCCCAATATGGCTCCGACGCCATCGCCGGGGTGATCAATATAATCCTCAAGGCCGACACCAGCGGCACCTCGGTGACCAACGTCGGCCAGGGTTACGACGGCAAGAAGCAAACCGTGCAGCAAAGCCTCAACAAGGGGTTTGAAATCGGCAATGGCGGCATTGTGCACCTGGCGTTGGATGCCCGCAGCCAGAACGATGACAACAAAGCCAGCGCCAATGGCTACACCTATGCGCAAGCCTACAATCAGGCGGGCAGGGCCACTTACGGCGGCTACGGCACGCCCAAGACCAACCTGTTGACCTTGGGCTACAACGCCGAACTGCCGATCGATGACAGCCTCAGCCTGTATTCCTTCACCACCTATTCGCGCCGCAAGGCCGAGCAGGGGCAGAACTACCGCCTGCCGACCATCACCAACACCATTACCACGGGCCCCAACGGTTACCCGGCCGGTTACACGCCCACCTGGTACATCGACGAGGACGATTTCCAGGCCGCGTTCGGCGGCAAAGGCACCGTCGGCGAGTGGGACTGGGACCTGTCCACCACCTACGGGCGCAACGAGGCGGAGCAGGGCACCACCCACAACCAGAACCCGTCCTTGGGCGAATACACGCCGAACAGCTTCACCTCCGGCACCTGGATTTCCACCGAGCTGACCACCAACCTCGACTTCAAGCGCGGCTTCGACATCGGCCTGCAAAAGCCGCTGGACCTGAGCTACGGCTTCGAGCACCGGCGCGACACCTATGAGGTGCAGGCCGGTGACTACGCGTCCTATGCCAACGGCGGCTACTGCGTGGCGCCGGGCAATTGCGCGTCGTCCGGGGCGCAGGTCACCAATGGCATTTCACCGGCTGAAGAGAGCAGCGCCTCGCGCAACAGCCTCGCCAGCTATATCGATGCCGGCTTCAACCCGCTGCCGGACTGGTACGTGGGCACTGCCTTGCGCTATGAGCATTACAACGAAGGCGTAGGCGCGACCCGCAGCGGCAAGCTGACCACGCGCTACGACTTCACCCCGCAATTTGCCGTGCGCGCCACGGTCAGCAATGGCTTTCGCGCGCCGTCGTTGGCCAACAGCCTGTTCAGTGCGCGCTCCACCACCTATGGCGTGGTGGACGGGGTGTATCAGTCGATCAACTACGGCGTGTTGCCGGTCGGTTCGGCGGCCGCCAAAGCCCTGGGCGCGCAGGACTTGAAACCCGAGCGCTCGACCAACTTCAGCCTTGGTTTCACCCTCACGCCCACCGACCGCCTGAACTTCACCGCCGACGCCTACGTGATCAACCTGCGCGACCGCATCACGCTGACCGGCACCTTGCTCGGCCCGCAAATCACCCAGGTGCTGCAGAACAGCGGCATCAACTCCACTTCCGGCGGGCAGTACTTCATCAACGGTGCCGACACCCGCACCAAAGGCCTGGATCTGGTCAGTAACTACCACCAGGACCTCGGCCGGTTCGGCTCGCTGAAATGGACGGCGGCGTTCAACTGGAACCAGACGAAGATCCTCAATTACAAGGAATCCACCACGATCCTTGGCACCGCCTATGACCTGTTGGACCGCCAGGCCCGCGGCCTGATCACCGACGTGCAGCCCAAAACCAAGCTGATCCTGGGGGGCGACTGGAGCATCGACCGCTTCACCCTCAACCTGGCCCTGACGCGCTACGGCGCTTACAAAGAGGTCAACGTCTCCGCTGACCGCAGCCTGGACCGTATCTACAGCGCCAAATGGATCACCGACCTCGACCTTGGCTACCACCTCACCAAAGACCTCAACATCGCCATCGGCGCCAAGAACCTGTTCGACCAGTACCCCAGGAAACAAGGCGTGCCGAGCAGCACCATGGTTGCCAGCTACGGCACTTATTCGCCCTTCGGTTTTACCGGCGGGTACTACTACACCCGCTTGACCTATGCCTTCTAAGGCCGAGGAGTGCACCATGCCTATCGTCGCCAAATCCTATGACCTGATCGAAGACGTCAGCCCGGTTCGCCAGGCCCGCGTTTCAACGCCCATCAAGGCTCTGCAAGTAGTACCCGCGCGGCACCCCTGGCGCTGGGCGGGGTCGATCTTTGCCGCGCTGGTGCTGTTGGCCATCGCCCATTCCCTGGCCACCAACCCGCGTTGGGAGTGGGGCGTGTTCGGCCAGTGGTTTTTCTCGCCGTCGGTACTGCGCGGCCTGGGCCAAACGCTGTTGTTGACCCTGCTCAGCACCGTGTTCAGTGCGATTCTCGGCACCGGGCTGGCGCTGGCGCGGTTGTCGGGCTCGCCGTTGCTCTCGGCATTGGCCTGGGGCTATATCTGGTTTTTCCGCTCGATGCCGGCGCTGCTGGTGCTGATCATCCTTTACAACTTTGCTTACCTGTATGACCACATCGTGCTCGGCGTGCCGTTCACGTCGGTGGTGTTCGCTGAGTGGTCCACAGTGGACGTGCTCAGCCAGTTCACTGTGGCGGTATTGGGCCTGAGCCTGATGCAGGCGGCCTATGCGGCGGAGATCATTCGCGGCGGCCTGATCGGCGTGGATGCCGGCCAGCATGAAGCGGCGGCGGCCCTCGGGTTACCGGCTTCACGGCGGATTTTTCGCATCATCCTGCCGCAAGCCTTGCGCTCGATTCTGCCCTCGGGTTTCAACGAAATCATCGGGCTGGTCAAGGGCACGTCCATCGTCTACGTGCTGGCGCTGCCGGAGCTGTTCTACACCGTGCAGGTCATCTACAACCGCACCCAGGCGGTGATCCCGCTGCTGATCGTCGCCACGGTGTGGTACCTGATCATCACCAGTGTGCTGACCAGCGCCCAGTACTACGTCGAGCGGCATTTCGCCCGGGGCACCGCACGCGTGTTGCCGCCCACGCCACTGCAACGCCTGCGCCGCTGGCTCAAGGAGAACACCCATGAGTGAAGCCCGCGCCGGCCGCATCCAGATCCAGGGCGTGGGCAAGCGCTTTGGCAACCAGCAGGTGTTGAAAGACATCGACCTGACCATCGCCCCCGGGGAGGTCACGGTGATTCTCGGGCCGTCGGGCTCGGGCAAATCCACCTTGCTGCGCACCATCAACCACCTGGAGAAAATCGACAGCGGCCACATCACCATTGACGGTGAATATGTCGGCTACCGACGCAAGGGCGACCTGCTCTACGAACTCAAGGAGCGCGAGATTCTCAAGCGCCGCATCGACGTGGGCTTCGTGTTCCAGAACTTCAACCTGTTCCCGCACCTGACCGCCTGGGAAAACATCGCCGAAGCGCCGCTGGCCCACAAACGCTGGCGCAAGGCCGAGGCCCAGGGCAAGGCTGCCGAACTGCTGGCCAAAGTCGGCCTGGCCGACAAAGTGGACGCTTACCCGCGGCAGCTCTCCGGCGGCCAGCAGCAGCGCGTGGCCATTGCCCGCGCGTTGGCGCTGGACCCCAAAGTGCTGTTGTTCGATGAGCCCACTTCGGCCCTCGACCCGGAGCTGGTGGGCGAAGTCCTCGACGTGATCAAGGGCCTGACCCGGCTGGGTGTGACCCTGGTGATTGTGACCCACGAGATCGGCTTTGCCCGCGAAGTGGCTGACCACGTGGTGTTCCTTTGCGACGGTCAACTCATCGAAGAAGGCCCGCCCGAACAGATTCTTCGCCAACCCCGACATCCCCGCACCGCGGCCTTTCTCGGCAAGGTGCTTTAGTTCAAGGAGTGACTGCCATGTTTGTTTCTACTGCCCGTATGGCCCTGCTGACGCTGGCTGTCAGCACCGCGCAAAGTGCTTTCGCCGTGCAACAGGTTGACCTCAGCCCCGACCGTCCGCGCATCCATGTGCCGCGCAACGAAGCTGCCATCGCGCAGATCCCGCCGGGCTTCAAGTTCGCCCAGCCGGGCAAGTTCACCGTGGCCGTGTCCGGCGTGGCCGGGCCGCCCCTGGCGCTGCTGGCCAGCGACGACAAGACCACCATCGGCAGCGAAGCCGACACCGCGCAGTTGGTGGCCGACAGCCTCGGCTTGCAACTCAACGTGGTGCAAACCAGTTGGGAAGACTGGCCGCTGGGCGTCAGCTCCGGCAAGTACGACGCGGTGATCAGCAACGTTACCGTGACCGAAGCGCGCAAGAAGCGTTTTGACTTCGCCACCTATCGCCAGGATGTGCTCGGGTTTTATGTGAAGAGCACCAGCAAGATCACCGAGATCAAACAGGCCTCCGACATTACTGGGCTGAAGATCATCGTCGGCTCCGGCACCAACCAGGAAAAAGTCTTGCTCGCCTGGAACGAGGCCAATGAAAAGGCGGGCCTCAAACCCGCGCTGTTGCAGTACTTCGACGACCAGGCCGCCGCGCAGCTGGCGGTGCAGTCGGGGCGCAGCGATGCGCTGTTCGGGCCCAACTCGGTCTACGCCTATTCCGCCGCCATAACGGGTGGCATCAGGCTCGTGGGCACGGTGAACGGTGGCTGGCCGTTGAAGGCGGATATCGCCGTGACCACGCGCAAGGACAACGGCCTGGTCAAGCCGATTCACACCGCCCTGGAAGGCGCGATTGCCGGCGGCCAATACGAGCAGGTGCTGCAACGCTGGGGCCTGGATATCGAGCGCGTCGACACGTCGCTGATCAACCCACCGGGCCTGCCGGATTAAGGAGTGCCGAACATGGGACTGACACGCCGTGAAGCGCTGTCGAGCATCGCCGCGGTCGGCGGTGAGAAGGCCGTCAAGGACGCGCTGGGGGCATTGGGGCTGGGGCCGTCGTCGCATCGTCGCCCGCAGCCGCTGAAACTCAAGGAAGGCCTGGGGCAGGGCACCCGCGTGCTGGTGCTGGGCGCCGGAATTGCCGGGCTGGTTACTGCCCTGGAACTGGCCCGCGCCGGGTTCACCGTGCAAGTGTTGGAAGCCCGCGACCGCGTGGGCGGGCGCACCTGGACCCTGCGCCATGGCGACCGTGTGGACTACAAGGACGGGCGCACGCAAACCGTGGCGTTCGACAGCGGCCTGTATTTCAACGCCGGCCCGGCGAGGATTCCGAGCCAGCACCGTACGATTCTCGACTATTGCAGCGAGTTGGGCGTGCCGCTGGAAGTGCTGGTCAACAGCAGCCATGGCGCGCAGGTGCGCCCGGATCTGCAGCAACCGGCGTTCACTGTCGGCCAGGCAGTCAATGACGCGCGTGGGCACCTGTCCGGCTTGCTCGCCAAGGCGGTGCAGCGTGATGCCCTTGATGACGTATTGAGCAGCGAAGAACGCACACGCTTGCTGGCGTTTTTGCAGGTGTATGGTGATTTGTCCCAGGAACTGGCATTTGAGGGCAGTCTGCGTTCCGGTCACCTGGAGTCGCCGGCACATCCAGGCGCATTGCCTGCCCGTCGCAGCCCGCTGGCGCTGGAGCGCCTGCTGCATCCGGAACTCTGGGGGGCGTTATTGCACACCGAGTTCCCGGAGTTTTCCGCGACCATGTTCCAGCCGGTCGGCGGCATGGACCGCATCACCGACGCGTTCTATGGCCGCGTGCGCGATCACGTGCAATTGGGCGCCCAGGTGCGCCGGATCCGCCAATTGGACGACGGCGTGGCGGTGACCTACCACGATAAGCACAGCGGCCGCGAACAGGTGGTACGCGCCGATTATCTGGTTTCGACATTGCCACTGCCGTTGCTGGCCAAGCTCGACACCGACTTCAGCGACCCGATCAAGGCCGCGCTGCTCAGCACCCGCAACGACCAGGCCACCAAAGTGGCGTGGCAATCGCCGCGTTTCTGGGAAACCGATTACCGCACCTATGGCGGCCTGTCCTGGATCGAACACCCGGCGCGCCTGCTGTGGTACCCGAGCAACGACCTCAACACCCGCGAAGGCTTGCTGGTGGCGGGCTACGTGACCGGGGAGGGCGCCGATGTGTTTGGCGCACAACCCTTCGCCCGGCAGTACGCCACGTCAAAAGAGGCCGTGGAGCTGCTGCACCCCGGCTACTCGAAACATTTGCGCAACCCCCTGGCGGTGTCCTGGGAGCAAATCCCCTACAGCGAAGGCCCGTGGCTGCAACGCGAACACTTCCCGGCGGATGCCAGCGCTTTGCTCGAAGCCGGCCACGGCCGCGTGTACTTCGCCGGTGACGGCCTGGTGCAAAGCGGGGTGGGTATCTGGCAGGAATCGGCGGCCAATTCGGCGCGCCATGTGGTTGGGCAACTGGCCGAGCGCGTGACTCAACAACGACATCTTGCGGCCGTGGCCGCCTCTTAAGGAGCACCACCATGAGCGACAGCATTCAACGCACCAGCGTCGGCGATTTTCCGATCTCGCAGACCGTCACCGTTCCGGCATCCGCCAGCCTGATCTTTGTCAGCGGCACCTTGCCGGACCTCCACGATGCAACCGCCCCGGCAGGCACTCCGGCGGCGTATGGCAACACCGAAGTGCAGACCGTGTCAGTGTTCAACAAACTGCGCAAAATCCTCCGGCAGCAGGATCTGGACCTGGGCGATATTGTGCAGTTGCGGGTGTTTCTGGTCGGTGCCGAAGAGACCGGCGGCAAGCTGGATTTCGCCGGGTTGCAGGCGGGGTATACGCAGTTTTTTGGCACGCCGCAGCAACCGAACAAACCGGCGCGCACGGCGTTGCAGGTGGTGGCGCTGCCTTTGCCGGGGGCTCTGGTGGAAGTGGAGGCGATCGCGGCCAGACCCGTTTGATCAATTAAGGCGTGGCGTCGAGCTTCTCCTGAGTGGCCTTGTCGATGAGATGGCGCAGCTTCTCGAAGATTGGTTCGGCATCCGTGTGTTTTTTGCCGTAAGCCAGGTTGAAGGCGTAGTCGAAATCGGGCGGGTTCAGCCCCTGGGTGTGTTGCAGCAGGGTTTCCAGCTTGTCCATGGCCTTGACAGCCCTGGCTTCGGGTGACGTTGCGTTTTCGTAGTCGTCCCACAGTGCCAGGATTTCATCGCGCAGGGGGCGGTCCAGGGGCTGGGCCAGAACCAGCAGGTCATTGCGCTCCTGCTCGCCCTTGTTGGGAAATGCTGCCTGGCTGACCGCCGGGATGTCGCCATGGAGGGCTTCGCCCAAGTCATGGATGACGCACATTTTGAGGATTTTCAGCAGGTCGAGCCCAGGCAGTTCATCGGCGAACACCATCGCCATCAGGCACAGGCGCCAGCTGTGTTCAGCCGTGCTTTCGGTGCGCCCGGACGCCGTGTGGGCGCTTCTGAGCACGTCCTTGAGTTTTTCCGCTTCGCGCAGAAAGTCGAGGCGACCTTTGATCTTTTCAATGTCCATGCGCTTGCCCACGTCTTAAAGCGTAAAGCCTAGGTGCCAGGGCGCGGCTCGTCCACGCATAAAATATGCGCAGAAGGCTGTCAGAGCGTCTCGACCAGGCGCGCGGCGCTACCATCGCTCAACACCAGGCGCGTCCAGCGGCACAGGCCGGGGTGAATGGGCACGAGGCTGGAGGCGTTGCGGCCGGTCATGAACTCCAGCGCCGGTGGCGCCTGGGTTTCGCGCCAACCGGCGGTTTCTAGCGCGGCCTCAACCTGCACGATTTCAGGCGTTGCGAAGTGCCATAGCGACTGCCCGATCAATTCGCCCAGCGGCCTGCTGAATTGCGCGGCGCGGGAAGGCGAACACGCCAGCAGGCGATGGGTCAGGTCGCACACCAGATGCACCGGGCGCGAACTCTCCCCGACCAGGCGGGCCAGCGCATGATCGGCAGCCGCTTCAAGGCGCGCTGCCAACAAACGCTCAAGCTGGTGGTGCGCATCGGGGTCCATGGCCAGTGCGCCGCTTTCCCAGCGCGAAATGGTCGATTGGGTCACCTTGAACATCTGCGCGGCATGGCTTTGCTTGACGCGGTGCAGCGTCCGCCAACGCCGCAGAGCAATACCTGGCAAGGCTGGCTTGAGCAATGGAGCGGGCATCTGGACCTCTGTAGTGGGTGGGCTGCGGTGTCAGTGTGATGAGTGGACGGCCGTGGTGCAAATGGGAGAGGGCGTTACCACCACTTCCAGCGGCCCTGTTTTTTCAGGCCCGCGATGATGTCTTGGCGTTTTCGGCGGATCTCAACCATCTTGTGGCGCATTTCCCGGCAGCGGTTGCTGTTGAGGATGAGCAGGCCGATCAACGGGCTGAGGAGGGCGCTGGCATAGAGGTAGAGGTTGGGGCGGTAGGCGATTGCTGGAAGTGAAACCACCAAGCAGGTGAGATAGATGCTGACATTTATCCAGACCCATTGAATACGACCGTACAATACTTCTGCTTTGGCTAGGGCAAACATGCCACCCAAAACCATGATGCCCCCAAAAACTGCCTTGGATACAATGTCAACGGTGTAACCAGAGAGATAGGTGAGCATCGCAAGTATGGCTGTCAATGCAATCGAGCCGCATCCGGTAAGAAGGTCGCCTGCGATAACCGGCATGTACCGCCTGAGCAATGGCCAGGGTTCTTCAATAAATGCTGTTGAGTAATAGTGGTTTTTTATCTTGCTTCGGTTACTCACTGATGGACTTCCTCGTAGATGCCTACGGCCAGTGTCTTGACGTTTCCGTTCGTTGCACTACTTGTGAAACTCAGCGAGGCGGCTGCGGCCTCCAATATATGGACGACGGTTGCCTTTTGCAGGTAGGCAGCGCTAACACGTTTGGAAGCACTGCCAGCCGCTTTTTCCAGTTTGAGTAGTTTGGGCGTTAGTCTCGGATCTCGGATTCTTAGTAACTCGTTGTTGAGTTTTACGCGCTCCTGCCGTGTGAGTCCTTTGAGTATTTGGCGAGTCGTTTTCCCGGTTGCTTTCGTGGTTGTCGCGATCACTTTCATTATGACCAACGCTGACGTGGCCACCCCTAACAAAGCAATAGCGTCCAGTATGACCGTTGCAGCCTCATACCAGGCTTCATTATCCAGATAGTCATTAAACTCGGGAGAAGCGGCCTCTGATCCTATCCGTACAACGCCGGCGATGCATTGAAACGTACCGGCAATAGCAGCAGCTTTTCCAATAAATGAAATAACCGCACTTGTCCCTGCTGTAAACGGCATCAATGCCACTCCACTCGTAACCACCACCCAACTCAATATTGCCCCCGTACACGTCACCGCTGTATTCATCACTTCAGCCACCAATCTCGACTGCCGCGGCTCATGCTCCAGCATCCTCTTGAACTCGGCTGGGCCGACATATCGAGGGGCTTCGCGCAGCACCACCTTCTTCGGTACCACACTGCAAATCGCCTGGAACTCACGCAATACCACCACGTTGAATTCCTCGTCGATGTACACCACTCCAGCTCCAATCAATACCGGATCCGCGTCAACGGCAGAGAACAGCCGGCGCAGATCCAGGCTGCTTTCAAGTCGTTGGCGTGTTGTGCGGTGGGCTGAGGGGAATCCATCTTTCAGCAGTGAAGCCGCCATATCCAAACTCCTTTTATGCGGGAGCCGAGAGAGTAGAGACGGGCAGATAGAGCTGAATGTCGGAAGGTTCGCCAATTCAAGTCGGGTGCTTCCTTCTTCTGCTTTGGCGTCTTGTTAGCACTCGCCGGATTAGTGAAAAGTGCGCGCCACGTCAGTACCGACGCCTACAAAGACAGGGAAGAATCATGGCAGTTGATATGTTTTTGAAACTCGGCGATATCAAAGGTGAATCACGGGACCAGGCGCACCGCGATGAAATCGACATCACCGAATGGGCATGGGGGCTGTCGCAAAGCGGATCGATGCACAGCGGCACAGGTGGCGGTGCGGGCAAGGTCGATATCGCCAACCTGAATCTGAAGAAACCGCTGGATAAATCCAGCCCCAATTTGATGATGGCCTGCGCCAGCGGCAAGCATTATCCCGAGGCGAGGCTGGTAGTACGCAAGGCGGGTGGTAGTAGCCCGGTGGAGTATCTGGTGATCATCCTCAAGGAAGTCATGGTGGCGTCCTACAACACTAATGCCGACCAGACGGGCGATGTCATACATGACAGCTTCGCGCTGAATTTCGCCACGGTGGAAGTCAGTTATCAACCGCAAAACGCAGACGGCGGCAAGGACGGCGGGCCGGTGAAGTTTGGCTGGAATATTCGGCAGAACATCAAGATGTGAACCTCTGACTGTTCCCGACGCAGCGGATCAAATGTGGGAGCTGGCTTGCCTGCGATGGCGATAGATCAGCCAGCACATCATTGCCAGATAGACCGCTATCGCAGGCAAGCCAGCTCCCACATAGGTTTACTCCTGCAGCTGCAACGCTTGCTGTTTGAGCCTGCGCTTCTGTTCGAATGGCAGCTTCTCATCATCCCCGTACGGCGCGCTGTACCAGTTCCCATAGCTCGGGTTGGGCAGCAGGAACCAGCGCTGCCCGAACCAATTCACATAGGGTTCGGCCGCTTTGCGCTGGGCCGCCAGGGTGTTGTGTTCAGCCTGCACGAAATCCCCCAGCGAATCCCCGGCCATCAACAACACACGCGCATGGCCGGCCACCCACTGGCGGCGACAATTCTTGCCGTAACCGGCGCTTTCGCAATGGCCGGTGGGCGTGCTGGCGGCGAGCACTTGCTCATCGCTTTCCACCGGGAAGCCGCGCAGGCGCAGGTTGGCGACCGTGGCCGCCACCTGGCTGTGTTCACGGTTGGTCAGGTAATAAACCTTGATGCCTTTTTGCTGCGCGGCCTGCAGGAATGCAACCGAACCCGGCAGCGCCTGGGCCTTGGCCTGATCGACCCAGGTGTTCCAGCGGTCGTAGGAGTAGACCTGATTATTGATAATGTCTCGAGCATTCAACGGCACGTTGTCCAGCAGGGTTTCGTCGATATCCACCACCACAGCGGGCGGCAACCCTGTCAAGTCTCGCGCAGGAAACGGCAGCGCATCCCAGCTTGGATCGGCCAGGGCCACATCGAGTTGGCGGGTGGCGTTGGCGAACAGCTGGCGATAGATCAACTCATGTTCGATGGACGTCTGTGTCCAGAGCACGGCATCCAGTTGGTCGTTGGCCGGCGGGTTTTGCTGACAGCCAACCAGCGCCGTGGACAGCAGGCAGAGGCTGGCGAAGAACAGGTTACGCATGGGCAGGTCTCTGAAAAAGGATGGGCAGCACAGTAATTGATTCACCGGCGCTTTACAGGCACCAGGTCCTGATCAATCGCCCAGTAAGGCTGGCCGGGTTGCAGGCAGACCCCGCCCACCCAGCGGTCGTGGTGGGTGAAATCCAGCCAGTTGGCAGCGCCGCGCAAAACAGCTTGCCCGAGTGAGGTTAGCGCCAGCGTTCGTCGGGGCCAATCCAGATCAACGTTGGACTCGGTCAGCAGTGGATGCTCGCCATCAATCAATGGCCGCAACAATGCATGAAACATCATGTCCCCCAGAAACGGCAGCGGCTCTCGTCTTGCCATCAACTCGGCAAACACCCGGCCAAAGGGCACGGGGCCGGCTTCGGCGATGTAGGTCAAGGACAGGCGCTCAGTGAGCGACAGGCCGTCCTGAACCCCCGGCAGTTCCTGCAACTGGCGCAGTAAAGCCGGTGCGAGAAAGGGCAGGGCCGGGTGTTTTCCGTGGGCCAATTCCGCCAGTTTGAGCGGTGAGCTGGCGCAGTAAGCCGACCACGCTTGCCGAGCCAGTTGCACCGCCTCGTCATCAATCAATCGACGTTGCGGCCACAACCACGCCAATACATCGGGCGCCAGCTGGCCGATGCCGATAAAACGCTCGACGCCGGGAATCCGGTCTACTTCGATCAACTCCAGTTTTTCCGGCGCTCGATCAAGGCCAGCCAGCGCGCGGATCAGAAACAGTTGGTCATAGGCATCCGCCTCGCACCACAGCACGCTGTGTTCGGCGCTGGCCAGTGCTTCAAGTTGAGCGTATTCGTCGGCGACCCGGCGTGCAGCGTCCCGGGGTTCAATGGCAAATGCCTGGCTGATAAAGGCGCTGCGCAGTGCCCGGAAATCTTCCATGGGCAAATCCCGAACCGGCCCCATGCACAGCGGGTCCGTGAGCATCCGGAAACGCCCCTTGAAGCCCGCCACCTGCAGGCTGTGGGCGATGTCATTGCCGCAGCGCCAGTGTGTGGTGCGGGCTTCGTCGCTGGCCTCGAAACCGGGGTGGCGGCTGGCAAAGTCGAGGGCGTCGACGTGGGCTTTGAGTTTGGGCCAACTGCGAAAGCCCAGTTGCCTTGCGACTTGCCATTGGGCTTGGGAGAGGGTAGTTGTCGGGTCCTGTTGTTTCAGCTGCGACAACAGTTCCTTGGCGCGTTTGCGCTGCTGTTCAAGGTTCAGACGGCCGTTGGAATTAGAGGTTAAGGGGCGTTGCGACATACGATCTCCTTGCACAAACCTTGTCCGCTTTAAGGTTGGGAGTCGTAGAAAAAGAAGGGTAGTGCATTGTCTTGGGCGCAGCCCTTTCCGCGGAAGGTGGCGTAGCAGGCGCCAGGCGGGAAATATAGGTAATCAACGGCGGAAGCGCAATGCGGATGTCTTGAAACATCATTTTACATCTACCCCGCGCCTGTCTATGATCAGCCCCCTGGAGATGGCATTCCTCCATGACCCAACCGCTGCGTCCGGCAGCTGATGATGCCTACAGACACCTGGTCAATTCAGGGCTGTAGGCGTTTGTGCGCAAAATCCCTGTGTTGGTCCGGCCCCTTGGTTTTTTGTGGCTGACTCCATGTTTCCTATCAAACGCCCTGAACAACTCGATTTAATCCCGTACCTGATCAAATGGCTGCTGCTCGCCAGCCTGGTGGCCGTATTGGCCGGCAGTGCGTCGGCGGTGTTTTTGTTCTCGCTGGACAAGGCCACCCAATGGCGCGAGGCCCATCGCTGGGTGATCTGGCTGCTGCCCCTGGCCGGTTTTGCGGTGGGGCTGGTGTACCACTGGGTCGGTAAACCGGTGGATGCGGGCAACAACCTGCTGATCGACGAAATCCATGACCCCAGGAAAGTCGTGCCGCTGCGCATGGTGCCGCTGGTGCTGGGCGGTACGCTGGTTTCCCATTTGTTTGGTGCTTCGGTCGGCCGTGAAGGCACCGCCGTGCAGATGGGCGGTGCGTTGGCGGATCAGTTGACCCACGTGTTTCGCCTGCGTCGGGAAGATCGCCGGATCGTGCTGATGGCCGGTATCAGCGCAGGCTTCGCTTCGGTGTTCGGCACGCCGCTGGCCGGGGCGCTGTTTGGCCTGGAAGTGTTGGCCATCGGGCGGATGCGTTATGACGCGCTGTTCCCTTGCATGGTCGCGGCCATCGTGGCGGACCAGGTCGGCCTGGCCTGGGGCGTGATGCACACCCATTACGCCATTGGCGAAGTGGTGCCGGTTTCGCTGTGGAGCGTGCTGGCGGTGGCGCTGGCGGGCGTGGTGTTTGGCCTGACGGGTCTGCTGTTTGCCACGGCGACCCACCGCCTGGGTGCGTGGGTCAAGCGCGTAATTGCTTACGCGCCGCTGCGGCCTTTGCTCGGCGGGGTTGTTATCGCCGTGGCGGTCTGGGCGTTGGACGCTTATCAGTACATTGGCCTGGGCATCCCCGGCATTGTTCAGTCGTTCGATGTGCCGGTGGCGCCGTGGGACTGGCTGGGCAAGCTGGTGTTCACCGTGGTGTCTTTGGGCAGCGGGTTCAAGGGCGGCGAAGTCACACCGCTGTTCTACATCGGCGCTACCCTGGGCAATGCATTGGCGCCGTTGCTGCACTTGCCGTTTGCGATGCTCGCGGGGATTGGCTTTGTGGCCGTGTTCGCGGGTGCGGCGAATACGCCATTGGCGACTATCGTGATGGCCATGGAACTGTTCGGCCCGGACATCGCCCCTCTGGCCGCCATCGCCTGCATCGCCAGTTATCTCGTCTCGGGGCACACTGGCATTTATCGCGCCCAGCGCATCGGTCACGCCAAACATGAGCGTTTCAAACAGGAGCCCAAATAATTCCATGACAGCCTTGCTGCAAACCCTTGCCCTGACGCGGATGGACGAACATCGCCAGGTACCGCTGCTGCGCGCCACGGACTTCACCCTGAACAGCGGCGACCGTGTATCGATCACCGGCGCCTCGGGTTCCGGTAAAAGCGTGTTCCTGCGCGCGCTGGCGTTGCTCGACGCGCCCACCTCGGGGCAGATCCTGTGGAATGACCAGCCGATCGCCAATGCCGAGATTCCCCATTACCGCAGCCACATCAGCTACCTGTCCCAACGCCCGGCATTGATCGAGGGCACGGTGGAAGACAACCTGCGTTTTCCCTTCAGCCTCAAGACCCTGCGCAAACGCACTTTCGATCTGCAGGCCGTCACCACGCTGCTGGGGCACGCCGGTAAATCCTCGGGCTTTCTGGCAAAAAATGCCGGCGACCTGTCGGGCGGCGAAGCCCAGGTGGTTTCGCTGATCCGCACCTTGCAACTCAACCCCGAGGTGCTGCTGCTGGACGAACCCACTGCCGCCCTCGATCCCGCGTCTTCGCGCGAGGTCGAGGCGTTGATTGATGCCTGGTTTGCCGCCGATAACGACCGTGCCTGTATCTGGGTATCCCACGATCCGGACCAGGCTCAACGCATGAGCGACATCTACTTGCACATGGATGCCGGCGTGCTCGACGGAGCGCCCCGGCCATGAATTATCACAACCTCACAGCGCTGGACATGGCCATCGCCGCGTCGCTGATCCTCATCAATGGCGCGTTGTCGCTGCTGCTGCGCCTGGGCCTTGGGCGACAGTTGCTGTGGGCGGCGGTGCGCACCGTGGTGCAATTGATGGCGATCGGTTACCTGCTCGGCTGGGTGTTCGAGTTTGCCTATTGGTATGTGGTGCTGCCGCTGATGTGTGCGATGACGTTGATCGCCGGCCTGTCGGCGGCGGGGCGCGGGCGGCGCACCTATCGGGGGCAGCGCGTCGACAGCATCCTGTCGGTGTGGGGCAGCTCGTGGCTGGTGACGGCGGTGGGGCTGTTTGCGGTGATCCGCATTCACCCGTGGTACGAGCCGCAGTATGCGATCCCGATCCTCGGCATGATCCTGGGCAACACCTTGACCGGCGTGTCGCTGGGCATTGAGCGCATGACCCAGGAGCTGACTTCGGGGCGCAACACCATCGAGATGATCCTGGCCCTGGGCGGCTCGCGCTGGGAGGCGGCGCAGGAAGCGATTCGTCAGGCGGTGCGCGCGGGGATGATTCCG
The DNA here is from genome assembly GCF_002813445.1 of Pseudomonas tolaasii NCPPB 2192. Classification (NCBI taxonomy): domain Bacteria; kingdom Pseudomonadati; phylum Pseudomonadota; class Gammaproteobacteria; order Pseudomonadales; family Pseudomonadaceae; genus Pseudomonas; species Pseudomonas tolaasii. The sequence goes on along the minus strand of NZ_PHHD01000001.1, from coordinate 5,914,282 downwards.
ACGCTGAACCAGATGACGGTGGTGGGTATCGTCAGCCTGCCCGGCATGATGACCGGCCAGGTGCTGGCGGGGGAGAGCCCGGTGGACGCGGTGCGCTACCAAATTGTGATCATGTTCCTGATTGCCGCCTCGTCGGCGCTGGGCACGGTAGGCGCGGTGCTGCTCACTTACCGGCGGTTGTTTTCGGCGAGCCACCGGTTTTTGCGCGATCGGCTGCAAGCGCGCTGACCCCTCAAGAACACTGCAGATCAACTGTGGGAGCTGGCTTGCCTGCGATGGCGGTATGACCCTTACACCTGCATGAATGGTCCACCGCTATCGCAGGCAAGCCAGCTCCCACACTCGCTCAGCGAACAGATTTTAATCCTGGTCCGGCACTCCGAAATCCAGCACCACTTTCATTGCTTGAGTCTTGTCGGCGGCCAGCTCGAACGCCTGAATTGCCTTCTCAAACGGCACGGTGTGGGAAATCACCGGCCGCACATCGATCACTTGGCGGTTGAGCAAGTCCACCGCCTGGGCGAACTCCGGATGAAAGCGGAACGTGCCGCGCAAATCGATCTCGCGGCTCACCAGCAGGTTCAGCGGCAGCGACACATCGCCGCCCAGCCCCACGGTCACCAGCACGCCGCGCGGCGCGATGCATTCCAGGCCGTTGCGCAGGGCCTGGGCGCTGCCGGACACCTCGAACATCACGTCAAAGTAGCCTTTCTCGGCGGTGTAGCGTTTGAGCGCGTCGGCGCCGTCGGCAAGGTTATGGGTGCGCGTGGCGCCCATTTTTTCGGCGCAGGCGAGGGCGCTGGCCGACAAGTCCACCGCCACGATTTCACCCGCCCCGGCGGCGCGCAGGCTGCCGATCAACAAGTTACCGATGGGGCCGCAGCCGGTCACCAGCACGCGTTTGCCGAAGACCGTGCCGGCGCGCTGGATCGCATGCAAACCCACCGACAACGGTTCGGCCAGCGCGCCTTCAGCGAGGCTGACGGTATCGTCCAGCCGATGGGCCTGATGGGTTTCGATCACCAGGCTTTGGCGAAAGGCGCCCTGAATGTGCGGGAACGGCATGGCGCTGCCGTAGAAGCGCATGTTCAAACAATGGTTTGGCAACCCCTGATGGCAATAGCGGCAGCCACCGCAGGGGCGCGACGGCGATACCGCAATGCGTTGGCCCACCTTGAACAGCCCGGCGTCGCTGCCTACCGCATCGATCACCGCCGACACCTCGTGGCCCAGCACCATCGGCTCGCGCAGGCGCACGGCACCGAAGCCGCCGTGCTGATAGTAATGCAGGTCCGAACCGCAAATGCCGCCCCGTGCGATGCGTACGCGCAGTTGGTCGGGGGCGAGGGGTTGCGGCTCATCCTGAAGGTCGACCCGCAGGTCTTTCGGGGCGTGGCAGACAATGGCGTGCATAAGTTTCTCCAGAATTACAGCGACGCGGTGATGCCACCGTCGACGTACAGAATATGACCGTTAACGAAACTCGCCGCATCGCTGGCCAGAAACACCGCTGCGCCCGCCAGTTCTGCCACGTCGCCCCAGCGCCTGCTCGGCGTGCGTTGCACCAGCCAGTCGCTGAATTCGGGGTTGGCCACCAGGTTCGCATTGAGTTCGGTCTTGAAATAACCGGGGCCGATGCCGTTGACGGTCAAACCGTGGGGGCCCCAATCAATGGCCATGCCCTTGGTCAGCATTTTCAGCGCGCCCTTGCTCGCCGCGTAGGGCGCGATGCCTGGGCGGCCCAGCTCGCTTTGCACCGAGCAAATATTGATGATGCGCCCACGCTTGCGCGGGATCATCGCCCGTGCCACGGCCTGGCCCACCAGAAAGGCGCTGTCGAGGTTGGTGCTGATCAACTCGCGCCAGTGTTGCTCGCTGTAGTCTTCCAGCGGGCCGCGGCGCTGCATCCCGGCGTTGTTCACCAGGATTTCCAGTGCGCCCAGGCGTTCTTCAATATCGGCCACGGCGGCCTGGATGGCCGCGCTGTCGGTCACATCGAACGCCTGGGTGTGTACCTCCAAACCTTCGGCTGCCAGCAATGCCGCCGCATCACGCAAGGTGCTGCGGTTGCGCCCGTTGAGCACCACCCGCGCACCGGCCTGGGCCAGGCCGCGCGCGATCGCCAGGCCGATACCGGCGCTGGAACCGGTGACCAGTGCCAGCCGGCCATCCAGGCGGAAGTTGTCTAAAACACTTTGCATGGGCTACTTCTCCTAACGCTTCACACCACCAACGACAGCAGCATGATGAACCCCAGGGCGGCGAAGGAGAGCACGGTCTCCATCAGCGTCCAGGTCTTGAAAGTTTCGACGACGGTCATGTTGAAATACTGCTTCACCAGCCAGAACCCGGCATCGTTGACATGGGACAGCACCAGCGAACCTGCGCCGGTGGCAAGCACCAGCAGCTCGCGGTTTACGCCGGGCATCAGGCCGATGACGGGCGCAACAATCCCTGCGCCGGTAATGGTCGCTACGGTGGCGGAACCGGTGGCCACACGAATCACTGCCGCCACCAGCCATGCCAGCAGAATCGGCGAAATCTCGGCGCGCACCGCCATATGCCCAATCACATCACCCACGCCGCTGGCTACCAGCATTTGCTTGAAGCCACCCCCGGCGCCGACGATCAGCACAATCGCCGCCGTCGGCGCGAGGCTCGAATCCAGCAGTTTGCTCAACTGCTCCCGCGAGAACCCGCGCGCCGCGCCAAAGGTATAGAACGCCAGCAGCAGGGCCGCGAGCAGGGCCGTGATCGGGTGGCCGATAAAATCCATCCATACACGGAAGGTGCTGTCGGCGGCGAAGGCCACGTCGGCAAAAGTTTTGAGCAACATCAGCACCACCGGCAGCAGGATGGTGGTGACGGTAATCCCGAAGCCCGGCAGGTTGTCACCCGACGACTCCTTGGCGAGTTGCTCCATGAGTTCGTCCGACGCTTTGCCGGGCACGTAGCGGGAAATCAGGTTGCCGAACAAGGGCCCTGCGACCACCGCCGTGGGCAGGCCAACGATCAGCCCGTAAAAAATCGTCTTGCCAATGTCCGCGCCAAATACGCCGATCGCCAACAGCGGCCCCGGATGCGGCGGCACCAGCCCGTGCACCACCGACAGCCCGGCGAGCAGCGGCATGCCGACCTTGATCAGCGACAGCCCGGTGCGCCGCGCCACGATAAACACCAGCGGAATCAACAGCACAAAGCCGATTTCAAAAAACAGTGGGATGCCCACCAGAAACGCCGAAAACATCATCGCCCAGTGCACGCGCTGTTTGCCGAAAGCGCGGATCAAGGTGCGGGCGATCTGGTCGGCGCCGCCGGAATCGGCCATCAACTTGCCGAGCATGGTGCCCAGGCCGAGGATGATGCCGACAAACCCCAGTACGCCGCCAAAGCCGTCCTGGAAAGACTTCATCACCTTGTCCACCGGCATGCCGGAGGTCAGGCCAAGAAAGCCCGCCGCTACCGTCAGCGCGACAAACGGGTGAACCTTGAGGTGGGTGATCAACAATATCAATCCGATAATCGTGACCAGCGCGTCCAGCAGCAGATAAGTGTCGTTAGCCATGCCGAGCATGGTGCCTCCTTGTTCTCATTGTTATAGGCCAAGCCCTGTCATATCGTGTATGACGGAGTGTTACTTCACCGCAGGCGCGGGTCAGCGTCCAATTTTCATTTGTGATCGGGTGATCAATGTTTGTGATAACCGGGGAGGCTTGATGGAGCTCAAGCACTTGCGTGCCTTTGTGGTGCTGGCCCAGGAGCTGCATTTCGGCCGGGCGGCCGCGCACTTGTCCATCGTGCAACCGGCGCTGAGCATGCAGATCAAGCTGCTGGAAAACGGCCTGGGCGTGCGCCTGCTCGACCGCAACCGCCATTCGGTGACGCTGACCGAGGCGGGCCGCGCGTTCCTGCCCGAGGCCCAGGCGACATTGCATCAGGCCGCGCGCGCGGCCGATGCGGCGCGGGCTTCAAACCGGGGGGAAATCGGCCGCGTGCGACTGGGCTTCGTGTCCTCGGTGCTGCCGCAACTGCTGCCCGAACTGATTCGCGCCGTGCACCAGCGCTACCCGCGGATCGAACTGGAGCTCAAGGACATGCCCGGCCCCGACCAGGCAGCGGCGTTGAAAAACGGCTTGCTGGATTTCGGCCTGATGCGCCTGCCCGCCGCGCACCCCGGCGTGCAGACCCGCGCCGTGCTGCGTGAAAGTTTCTGTGTGGCCTTGCCGATGGACCACCCGTTGGCCGCCCGCCAATCGATCCGGCCCGCGGATTTGCATGACGTGCCGGTGTACATCCTCGCGCGGCGTTATGCGCCGGGCTTCCATGATGAATTTATGCAAGCCGTGGGTATTCCCCTGGACATCCCCTCGGAACTGGGCGAGTTCACCACCATGCTCGCGCTGGTGTCCGCCGGCCTCGGCGTGGGTGTGTTGCCGTTGCAGGCGGCGCGGGCGTTACCGGCTAATTGTGTTTCGCGCCACCTTGAATTGGGCGCGTTCCAGGCCTCGACCGGACTGGCGTGGGCAGAACTGGACAGTGCGGTGAAGACCACGCTGTTCAACCTGATCGTTGAATTGTTCGGCGAGTGATTGTTTCATTTTGTGAAATACTGGATTGTGATTTCTGGTGATTCCGTCGCTCGGGGCAACGGTGGAACATGGGTGGCGTCGATAACCTCACTTCTGGAGCCTTTCCATGTCTCAGTCCGCGATCAAGCTTTACGGTTTCCCGCTGTCCGGCCACTCCCATCGGGTCGAACTGATGCTCTCCCTGTTGGGCCTGCCCAGCGAATACATTCTGGTGGACCTCAAACAGGGCGCCCACAAAGCCCCGGCGTTCACCGCCACGATCAACAGCTTCGGCCAGGTGCCGGCGATTGACGACAACGGCACCGTACTGGCGGACTCCAACGCGATTCTGGTCTACCTCGCCAACACTTACGGCAAAGGCCAGTGGTTGCCGACGGACCCGGCCGGGCAAGCCCGTGTGCAGCGCTGGCTGTCGGCAGCCGCCGGCCAATTGCACGGCGGCCCTGCGGCGGCGCGACTGGCCACGGTGTTCGGCGCTGAGATCGACACCGCCACCGCCATCAGCCGCTCCCACGCACTGCTGCAATTGGTGGAACAGCAACTGGGCCAGAATCGCTTCCTGGCCAGCGAACAGCCGAGCATCGCCGACGTAGCCTTCTATACCTACGTGGCCCACGCGCCGGAAGGCAATGTATCGCTGGCCGACTACCCGAACGTGCGCGCCTGGCTCGCCAGCATCGAAGCACTGCCGGGCTTTGTCGGCATGCCGCGCACAGCCGTTGGCCTGCAGCAGCCATAATGCGAACCCCCTGTGGCGAGGGAGCCAGCTCCCTCGCCACAACAGCAAAGCCACAGTGAAAAAGAGGAACACCGATGGACCGTTTTCATGAAATGCAGGTGTTCCTCGCGGTGGCCGAGGAGGAGGGCTTCGCCGCTGCCGCGCGCCGCCTCAAGACCTCGCCGCCGAGTGTGACCCGGGCCATTGCCGCCATGGAACAACGCATCGGTACCCAACTGCTGGCGCGCACCACTCGCAGCCTGCACCTCACCGAGGCCGGCCAGCGTTATCTGGAAGACTGCCGACGCATCCTGGCTGAACTTGATGAGGCCGAGGAAGCGGCGGCGGGCAGTTACTCCATTCCGTGCGGTCATCTGACGGTGACCGCCCCGGTGCTGTTCGGCGAGTTGTACGTGGCGCCGGTACTGGGTGACTACCTCGACCGTTTTCCGCTGGTGAATATCAACGCCTTGCTGGTGGATCGCGTGGTGAACATGCTCGATGAAGGCGTCGACATTGCCGTGCGCATTGGTCATTTGCAGGAACCCGGCCAGCAGGCGATCAAGGTCGGCGAGGTGCGCCGTGTGGTCTGTGCATCGCCCGCTTACCTGGACCGGCACGGGCGGCCACAACATCCCGCGCAATTGCGCGAGGCCAGGATTGCTACGTCATCGTCCAGCCAGTTGGTCAGCCAGTGGCAGTTCGTTGACGGCGGTCAGCCGCTGACCGTCGCCATCGAGCCACGGCTGGTGGTGACGGCCAATAACGCCGCCATCAACCTGGCTCGCCTGGGCTGGGGCATGACGCGAGTACTGTCTTATCAAGTGGCCGCCTCGGTGGCGGCAGGTGAACTGGAAATCGTGCTGGAAGACTTCGAGCCGGCACCGTTGCCGATTCAGGTGGTGTTCCATAAAAGCAGCCGCGTGCCGGCCAAGGTCAACACCTTCGTGGACTTTCTCACCCATCGTCTGGGCCAGGACGCTGCGTTGAACCCGGCCATGAAGCGGCGCAGTTGATGGAACGCTATCGCGACATGCAGCTGTTCGCCACGCTGGCTGACCACCCCAGTCTGGCGTCGGCCGCCCGCAGCGCCGGGGTGTCCGGGCCGACCCTGGTGCGAGCCATTGCCCGCCTGGAAGCCCGCCTGCGGGTGAAGTTGCTGCAACGCAGCACTCGGGGCGTGAGCCTTACGGAGGCGGGCAATGCTTATCTGGTGGATTGCATACGCCTGTTGGCCGCCGTGGACGCTGCCGAAGCTTCGGCCAAAGGCCTGCACGTAGAGGCCCAGGGCAACCTGCGGGTGTTTCTGCCGTTTCTGTTCAGTCGCTATGTGATGGCGCCCGCATTGGCCAGCTATATGGAGCGTTATCCCGACGTGAACCTGGTCGCGCGGTACCACGACTATTACCCGAACCTGCACGAAGAGGGGCTGGACGTGGCGGTGCTCGTCGGCGAACTGCCCAACTCTTCGCTGATCGCCCGCGAGGTTGGCCAGGTGCGCCACATTCTCTGTGCCAGCCCTGAGTACCTGGCTGCCCACGGCCAGCTTCAACACCCGGAGGACCTCAAGCGACACCGGCTGGTTGCCAGTGCCGATCAGGTTCATTGGGATTTTGCCGGCTATCAACTCAAGGCCCGCGCACGCTTGAGCTGCGCCACGGTGCAAGGCGCGATCAACGCGGCGGTGCACGGTGCCGGGCTGATTCGCTGCCAGAGCTACGCGGTTCACGAGCACCTGCTCAGCGGCCAGCTGGTGCGTGTATTGCCGGGCTACGAATTGCCGGCCATGCCGGTGCATGTGGTTTACCGCGAGGGTCGCAACGCGCCCATGCGCGTGCGCAGCTTTGTCGATCACTGCGTGGCGACGCTGCGTGAACACCCGGCATTTCAGTTGGCGTAATGCTGGGTTGCGCGGCCTGGGCATTCTCACGCCGCCGGGCGCGGAGCAGCATTAACACAGTTCATTTGAGGTGATCGCCATGAATCCCACCGAAAAATCCCCCTGGCATGCCGGCGAACTGCATTTGCAGGAAAGCGCAGGCGCTGCAGAACGCATGGCCGTGGTCGGGCTCAAGGTCATTCGTGACCATTTGCCGGAACAGCACCGCGACTTTTACCCGTTGCTGCCGTACCTGATGCTGGGCGTGGTGGATGAACAAGGCATTCCCTGGGCAACCCTGATCGAAGGCGCGCCAGGCTTTGCGCATTCCCCGGCCCCCCAGACCTTGCAGGTCGACAGCCTGCCGTCCGGAAGCGACCCGGCCTATGCCGCGATGGCGCAAGGCGTACCCGTCGGCTTGCTCGGTATCGACCTCAACACCCGGCGCCGCAACCGCATGAACGGGCGCATCGGTGCGCTGGACCGCGAGGGTTTTTCGGTCGATGTGGTGCATACCTATGGCAACTGCCCCAAGTACATCCAGTTGCGTCCGGTGGAGTCCATCGCCCGCAAGCCCGGCACCGTTGTGGAGCGGTTTGACGGGCTGGACGAAGCCGCGCAAGCCATGATCCGCAACGCCGACACGTTCTTCGTGGCCAGCTACGTCGAGGTCGACGGGCAACGTTCGGTAGACGTGTCTCACCGGGGCGGCAACACCGGCTTCGTGCGGGTGGAGGGCAATGTGCTGACCATTCCCGATTTCGCCGGCAACCTGTTTTTCAATACCCTGGGAAATCTGCAGGTCAACCCGGTGGCGGGGTTGTTGTTCATCGACTTTGAGTCGGGGGATGTGCTGCAACTGTCCGGGCGTACCACGTTGATCCTCGACGGCCCCGAAGTAGCCCGCTTCGAAGGCGCACAACGGTTATGGACCGTGACGGTGGACCAGGTCGTACGCCGCCCCGCAGCCCTGGCGCTGCGCTGGCAGTTCGCCGAGTTTTCGCCGCACAGCCTGGCGATGGGGCGTTGGCAGGACATTCTGTGAAAATCAGATGGGGGGGAACCAGCATCATCACGCCAAGAACGTGTTCGCCAGCGATGACGATCAAAGGTGGGAGCTGGCTTGCCTGCGAAAGCGGCGGCACTGTTGATAGAGATGTCGCCCGTGCCGCCGCCTTCGCAGCCTCGCCTAGGCTCGACAGCTCCCACAGGGGATGGGCGGTGTTTGGGAAATTATCCGTACACTCATCAGGCGCCAACCATCCATTTGGCCAGGCCATGCCGGCCGCTCACGCCCAACTTGGCGGCAGCGCGTTTGAGGTAGGTTTCAATCGAGCTGTTTTTCACGCTGAGTTTTTCCGCCATTTGCGGCACGGTACCGCCGGTCAACAGTCCGAGGCAGACTTCCTGCTCCCGTGCTGACAAGGTGACCTCGCTCAGCGACAGGCGTTTATAGAACTCGCGCTGCAACTGCGATTGCTCCAGCAGGTTATATGCAGGCTCTACTTCGGTGTGCGTCGCCTGGCGCAGGATTTGCGCATGGCGCTCCATCAGCGGCAGCAGGGTGTCTGACAGGCACTTGAGAAACGACAGTTCAGCCAGGGAAAACCCGCGCAATGTCGGCGGACGGTAGAACGAAATCACACAGCGGCGGTTGCCCTGACGCGACACCAGGTTGCATTGGTGCGAGGTGCCATGGGGGTGTGCGCTGTTGGTTTTAGCCTTCATCTGGATCAGCAACGGGTCCTGCATGCGCAGCATTTCACGCAGCAGCGGGTGATCCTTGAGGGGGTGCAGGGTTTGCGGCGCCGACAAATCCTTTTTCATCCCGGCGCTGCCCAGAAGCTTGATGTCGCGCACGCTGTCGCGGGCTTCATCGAGGGTCCATTCACTGAGGTCAACCAGGTGAATCGGCACCCATTTGTCCACCAGATGCAGCATGGTGGCAGCAAAATTTTCCTGGCCGCTGCTGGAAATCAATTCGCCCATTTCGGCGTAGAAGTGCGGGCTGTGTACGGGGGTAATGTTGCGTTTCAGACTCATAGCCATCTCATCCTTGATGTCGAAAACCGTCGACGGGCGCCCCAGGTCTGTGTGGGGTGGTCCGTGCTTCCTGGACGTAACTCACGTTGAATGTAGCTCGGCGTTCGAGACTGCATTTAGCCATGGCGAATTATCCTACGTATGTAGCGGAAACGAGGGACACAAGCTGCCATAAAAACCGCGTCATTAATTCGACGTTTCTGACGGAATATTCCGACTACGTAACGCTGTCAGTAGCATTTAGAGTTAAATAACTATTTGATTTAAAACAATAAAAATCGTCCTACAAAAATAATGCTCTTCGCTGACATCGGCCAGATATAGCCAATTTCCTACAACCCTTTAATCGTTTCAGCAGTGAACCATCAGCCAAGCCCGTTTTTGCCCTGCGGATGTCCGGGTTTCGGGTGACAGACAGCCCCCGACCCTCATGCTCAAATCCGGCAGTTTCGTCGTAATGGGCCTCCCTGCGCGGCCAGTGCCCGACCCCCATGAGAAGGATCTTATGAAGCATTTCTCCAGCCCGCCGGCCAGTTACCCCCTCACCGCCGCCCAGCAGGACATCTGGCTCGACCAATTGCGCGTGGGTGACTCGCCGCTGTACAACATTGGTGGTTACGTCGACTTTGCAGGCGCCGTGGTCCCTGCACTGATTCAGCGCGCTGTCGAATTGCTGGTGGCCAAGCACGATGCGCTGCGTACGCAGTTGCACAGCGATGAGCAGGGGCTGCCACGCCAGACTTTTGCCGACACGCTGGCGGTTGACGTGGCGCTGTATGATTTTTCCGCGCTGCCCGACCCGCAGGCCGCCACCCAGGCGTTGATGCAGGCGCAAATGGCCCGGCCCTACGCCATGACCGGCGAGCCGCTGTTCCGGTTTTTTCTGGTCAAGCTTGATGACGACCACTATCGCCTCGGCACCCAGGCCCACCACTTGATTCTTGATGGCTGGGGGTTTGGCCAGATGCTGCAATCCCTGGGGCGGCTGTATACCGAGCTGGAACACGGCCGGGAACCCGAGCCGCAGGCGCCGTCCTACATCGACTTTATTGACACCGACCAGCGCTATCACCTGTCTGCGCGTTACGCCCGCGATCGCGCCTATTGGCTGGACAAATACCAGGTGCTGCCCGAGCCACTGCTCACCCCGCGACACACTGCGCCGGCGGCGAGCAATACCCATGTGGAAGCCTTTCCGGTGGCGCTGCTCAACCGCATGGAGCACGTCGCCACCCGCTACCAGGCGTCGGCGTTTCACGTGTTGTTGGCGGCGATGTATGTGTATTTCACCCGCGCCCACCAACGTGATGAGTGGGTAGTCGGGCTACCGATTCTCAACCGTTCCAACGCGCGATTCCGCTCCACCGTGGGGCTGTTTGCCCAAGTGAGCGCGGTGCGTTTTCAGTTCGACGAATCGTTGCCGTTCAGCGCGGTGGTGCGCGGTGTGCGCGACCAGCTCAAGCAAGACTTTCGCCACCAGCGTTTCCCTTTGAGCGAGATGAACCGCGAGCTGGGCCTGCGCCGCACCGATCGCGGGCAATTGTTTGACCTGTCGGTGTCCTTCGAGCAGGACGACCATGACCTGCGCTACGGCGCTGTTCAGGCGCGTGCGATCAAGGTCTCCAACCACCATGAGCCGCTGCCGATTGCCATCCATCTGCGCAGCAACCGGTACCAGGACACCGCGTGCCTGCATTGCGTGTACAACGAGGCGTACTGGCGACATGACGAAGTGCAGGCGCTTGCGCAGCGTTTCACCTGGCTGCTGGAACAAGGGCTGGAAAACACCGCGCTGGCCGTGGGTGAGTTCTCCTTGGTCACGCCTGCCGAACAGGCGCGCTTGCAGCAGTGGAATGCCACCGCGCAGCCGGTGGCGGTGCCGCACACCTTGCACGGGCGGATCGAAGCCCAGGCTGCGCGCACCCCGGATGCGATTGCGGCGGTGTATCAGGGCCAGTCACTCACTTACGCCCAACTCGATCAACAGGCCAACGCGCTGGCCCATCAACTGTTGAGCCATGGCATCGAGCCGGATGACCGCGTGGCGATTGTTGCGCGGCGCAGTCTGGAGACCGTGGTGGGGTTGTTGGCGATTCTCAAATCCGGCGCCTGCTATGTGCCCATCGACCCGGCGCATCCCGCCGAGCGCTTGAGTTATCTACTGCAAGACAGCGCCCCCGTGGCGGTGCTGACTCAGCATGCGCTGCTGCATCGCTTGCCTGCATCCGAGCGGCCCGTGTTGTTGCTCGACCACCCCAGCACCCACCTCGGCGACAGCCCGCAGGTGGCGGTCAAACCCTCGAACCTGGCCTATGTGATCTACACCTCAGGCTCCACCGGTTTGCCCAAGGGCGTGATGGTCGAACACCACACCGTGTCGAACCTGGTGGACTGGCATTGCCGCGCCTTCCACCTGCACGCGGGCAGCCATACCGCCAGCGTGGCCGGGTTCGGGTTTGATGCGATGGCCTGGGAAGTCTGGCCGGCGCTGTGCGTGGGCGCGACGTTGCACTTGCCGCCTGCCCATGACGGCGCGGAAAACATCGATGCACTGTTGGACTGGTGGCGCGCACAGCCACTGGTCGTGTGCTTCCTGCCCACGCCGGTTGCCGAGTACGCCTTCAGCCAGCGCCTGGAACACCCGACCCTGCGCACCTTGCTGATCGGTGGCGACCGTTTGCGCACCTTCAATCGCGCGCAGACCTTTGACGTGATCAACAACTACGGCCCCACCGAAGCCACCGTGGTCGCCACCTCGGGCCGCGTCGACGTCGGCCAGCCGTTGCACATTGGCGCCCCCATCGCAAACGCCTGCGTGTACCTGCTGGACGAGAGGCAACGCCCGGTGCCGATTGGCGCGACGGGGGAGTTGTACGTCGGCGGCAAAGGCGTGGCGCGCGGTTATTTGAACCGCCCGCAAATGAGCGCCGAGCGTTTCCTGGATGATCCGTTCACGCCGGGCCGAATGTACCGCACCGGCGACCTGGCGCGCTGGCTGCCGGACGGCAACCTGGAGTACCTGGGCCGCAATGACGATCAGGTAAAAATCCGTGGTGTGCGTATCGAACTGGGCGAAATCGAGTCGGCGCTGGCCACCCATCCGGCGGTCAAGGAAGCGGTGGTGCAGTATCGCGAGGGGCAGTTGCTGGCATGGTTTATCGAACGTCACCCCATCGACATCGACGCGCTGCGTGCTCATCTGCAAGCCTCGTTGCCGGACTACATGCTGCCCGCTGCCTATGTGAAATTGCAGGTTTTTCCGCTCACTAACAATGGCAAGCTCGACCGCAAGGCCCTGCCGGCGCCGACCAAGGACGCGTTTGTCACACGGGTGTTCGAGGCCCCGCGCGCGGGTGTGGAAGCCACCCTCGCGCAGATCTGGGCCGAACTGTTGCAGGTGCAGGCAATCGGCAGGCATGACCATTTCTTCGAACTGGGCGGGCATTCGTTGCTGGCCGTGCACCTGGTGCAACGCATGCGCCAGGCCGGTTTGCGCGCCAATGTGCAGGTGCTGTTCAGTCAGCCGACGCTGGCGGCGTTGGCGGCGGCGAGTACCGGCAATGAAGCGGCGGTTGCGCCCAATCGAATCGAAGCAGGGTGCCGCCGTATCACCCCGGACATGCTCGCGCTGGCTGAGCTGGACCAGGCCAGCATTGATCGCATCGTCGCCGCCATTCCCGGCGGCGCAGCCAACGTGCAGGAAATCTACCCGCTGGCGCCGTTGCAGGAAGGCTTGCTCTACCATCACGTCACGGACGAGCGCGACCCGTACCAGCAACACGCGATGTTCAGCTTCACGCGGCGCGAGCAACTGGACGCCTTTGCCCAGGCCTTGCAGCAGGTGATCAACCGCCACGATATTCTGCGCACCAGCCTGGTGTGGGACGCGCTCGAGCAACCGATGCAGGTGGTGTGGCGCGAGGCGCGCTTGCCGGTTGGACCGTTGAGCGAACCCCCACAACCACTGGATTTGCGTCAGGCCCCGCTGATGGCGCTGGACTGCGCGCAAGAGCCGCACAACGCACGCTGGGTTGCGCGGTTGCGCTTTCACCATCTGGTCAACGATGCAACGTCGGTGACACTGCTGAACGATGAAATCCGTGCGCATCTGCTCGGCCAACAGGCGCAGCTGGCAGTGCCGGTGCCTTATCGGAATGTGGTGGCGCAGAGTCGCTCGTCGGCGCAGCAGGCTGAGCACGAGGCGTTTTTCCGGGAGCGGTTGGGGGACGTCGACGAACCGACCCTGGCGTTCGGTTTACAGGAGCACCACGCGGACCGTGCCGAAATCGAAACCTTCCAACAGCCGCTCCCCGACGCCCTTAACCAGCGCTTGCGCGCCCAGGCGCGTGCGCTTGGCGTCAGTGCGGCGAGCCTGTTTCACCTCGCCTGGGCGCAGGTCCTCGGGCGTGTATCGGGTCGCGACGACGTGGTGTTCGGTACGGTGTTGCTCGGCCGGTTACAGGCGGGCGAGGGCGCCGACCGTGCCCTGGGCATGTTCATCAACACCTTGCCGCTGCGGGTGCGCCTGGCCGGGCAGACTGTGCTTGGCGCGCTGCATGACACCCACAACCAATTGACCACCTTGCTTGTGCATGAGCAGGCCTCCCTGGCGCTCGCCCAGCGTTGCAGCCGTGCGTCACCGTTGTTTAACAGCCTGCTTAACTACCGCCATACCCGCGCCGATCGGGAGCTGAAGCTGGTACCGGGTGTGGAGTTGCTCAGCAGTGAAGACGTGCTCAGTTACCCCTTCATGATCTCGGTGGATGACGTCGCAAGCGGTTTCCATCTTGAGGTGATGGCGCCGCGCAAGGTCGGTGCACAACGGCTGGCGGGCTATCTGGTCACGGCATTGAACGGTCTGGTGGAGGGGCTTGAGCACACACCGGCCAAACCGATGCGCGACGTGCAGGTGATTGGCGCCGGCGAATTGCGCAAGCAACTGGTCGACTTCAACGCCACCGAAACCGACGACCCGCAGTCCCTCACGCTGCAGGCATTGTTTGAGGCGCATGCGCGGCACATTCCCCACGCCATCGCTGCGCAGGCGGGTGCCGTGCAACTGACCTACCGCGAGCTCAACGAGCGCGCCAACCGGCTGGCCTACCACCTGCGCGAGCGCGGGGTGCAGCCCGATTCCCGCGTGGCGCTGTGCGTCGAACGCGGGCTGGACCTGGTGGTGGGCTTGCTGGCGATTCTCAAGGCAGGCGGCGCCTATGTGCCGCTGGACCCGGGCTTCCCGCCCGAGCGCCTCGCCTACATGCTCAAAGACAGCCAGCCCGTTGCATTGCTGGTGCACGCGGCCACTCGTGAAGTGGCGGGTGAGGTGTCGATCCCGGTCATCGACTTCGACCACGGCGGCTGGAGCCAGGCGCCCAGCGGCAACCCGTTGGTACCCGGCTTGAGCGTCGCGAACCTGGCCTACGTGATGTACACCTCAGGCTCTACCGGCACCCCCAAAGGCGTGATGGTCGAGCATCGCGGCCTGTGCAACTTGATGCACTGGGCCTCCAGGCTGTGCCCCAACGCCGAAACCGGCGCGTTGCTGCAACGCGCGCCGTTCAGCTTTGACGGCTCGGTGTGGGAGCTGTTCTGGCCGTTGGCCAACGGCATGCGCCTGGTGCTGGCGCGCCCCGACGGCCATCGTGAGCCCGCGTACCTGGCACAGGTGATTCGTGAGCAGCGCATCACGGTGGTCCAGTTTGTGCCTGCCATGCTGCAACAGTTTCTTGACCTGGAGGAGTCGGCCCTGTGCACCAGCCTCACGGATGTATTGTGTGGCGGCGGCGAACTCACCGAGGCGTTGGCCCGGGCGGTACAGGCGCGTTTGCCGAACGTGCGCTTGCACAATGTCTATGGCCCCACCGAGGCCACGGTGGACAGTTGCGCCTGGACCCTGGAGCCCGGCGCGCCGGTGCCCTCCGTGCAATTGCCGATTGGCCGGGCGATCAGTAATACGCGCCTGTATGTGCTGGATGAGCACGACACTCCGGTGCCGATGGGCGTCAGTGGTCAGTTGCATATCGGGGGAGCGGGCGTCGCCCGAGGCTACCTGGGGCTTGCGCAGATGACGGCCGAGCGGTTTATCGACAGCCCGTTCGTGGCCGGTGACCGGCTGTACCGCACGGGCGATCTGGTGCGTTATCTGCCTGACGGCAACCTGGAGTTCCTGGGTCGCAACGACTTTCAGGTCAAGCTGCGGGGTGTGCGACTGGAACTGGGGGAGATCGAGTCAGGACTGGCTGCTCATCCGGCGTTGCGTGAGGTTGCGGTAGTGATTCGCGATGAGCGTTTGGTCGCCTATTTCACCCTGCGCGAGCAGGCACCGACGCCCCAGGCGCTGCGTGCCCATTTGCTGGCGCAGTTGCCGGAATACATGGTGCCCGCCGCGTTTGTGCCGCTTGATGCGATGCCGCTCAACCCGGCCGGCAAGCTCGACCGCAAGGCACTGCCGGAGCCCGGGCTGGAAGCGGTGGTCAGCCGCGCCTATGAGGCTCCCCAGGGCGAAACCGAAACTTTGATGTCGGGCCTCTGGGCGCGGGTGTTGAAGGTGGAGCGGGTCGGGCGCCACGACCACTTTTTCGAACTGGGTGGGCATTCGCTGCTGGCGGTCAACCTGGTGGCGCAGATGCGCAAGGCGGGATTGGAGGTGGACGTGCGGGCGCTGTT
Organism: Pseudomonas tolaasii NCPPB 2192; assembly: GCF_002813445.1. Taxonomy (NCBI): domain Bacteria; kingdom Pseudomonadati; phylum Pseudomonadota; class Gammaproteobacteria; order Pseudomonadales; family Pseudomonadaceae; genus Pseudomonas; species Pseudomonas tolaasii. The sequence goes on along the minus strand of NZ_PHHD01000001.1, from coordinate 5,898,387 downwards.
CAGCCATCCGACGCTGGCGCAACTGGCGGGCAGAGTGGTGCCCCAGGTGCAGCCGGTGGAAGTTGCACAAACCGCCATTCCGCAACTCAACCGCCGCCGCCGGATCTAGGGTACTGCAACCGATCAAGGTGAGAGCCGGGCTTGCCCGAGATGGCGGTGTATCAGGTAGGGCATCAGTGGCTGGGCCACCGCTATCGCAGGCAAGCCAGCTCCCACATTTTGACCGAGCCTGGTTACGCCATCCGGCCGCATCGGCTGTGCTTTTCTGTGGGAGCCGGGCTTGCCCGCGATGGCGGTGTATCAGGTGGGGCATCAGTGGCTGAGCCACCGCTATCGCAGGCCAGCTCCCACCGTTGAACGCGGTTTACCGGCTCGCCCCCATCTTGCGCAACAACGGCAACACCTCTGCCCCCACATGAATCGCCTCTTCCAAATGGGGAAAGCCCGACAGGATAAAACTGTCGACCCCCAGTTGGTGGTACTCCTCGATCCGCTCGGCCACTTTCGCGTAGCTGCCCACCAGCGCCGTGCCCGCGCCGCCGCGAACCAGGCCGACCCCGGCCCAGAGGTTGGGAGACACTTCCAGTTCCCGCGCGCCACGGCCACGGCCTTGCATGAGTTGGGTCTGGCGGCTTTGGCCGACGGATTCGTAAGCGGCCATCTGCCGCTGGGCCTTGTCGATGGCGTCTTTGGGGATTTCCTCGAGCAGGCGCTCCACATGGGCCCAGGCAGCGTCGTCGGTCGGCGCGGCGAAGATGTGCAGGCGCAAGCCGAAGCGCAGGGTGCGGCCATGGGCGGCAGCGAGGTCGCGCATGCGTTGAATGCGTTCGGCGATCATCAACGGCGGTTCGCACCACATCAGGTAGGTTTGCCCGTGGGCCGCGCCGACACGCTCGGCGGCTTCGGAGGCGCCGCCGAAGTAGATGGCGGGCGTTTCGGCGCCCGGTGCAATCGGCGTGGTGACGCCGCTGCGGTAGTAACGCCCCGGATGCGTCGGCGCTTGCCCGGCCCACACGGCCTGGAACACCTGGAGGAATTCGGCAGTGCGTGCGTAGCGTTCGTCGTGTTCGAGAAAGTCGCCGAGGGAGCGCTGTTCAAAGCGGCTGGAACCGGTCACCACGTGCAGCGCCAAGCGGTTTTCGCTGAGCAACTGCAAGGTTGCCGCGCGGTGGGCGGTGTAGGCGGGCAGCTCGGTGCCGGGGCGCAGGGTCAGCAGGAATTTCAGGCGGCGCACTTCCTGGGCCAGCACGGCGGTGATCAGCCACGGGTCTTCGAAACCGCTGGCGGTGGGCACCATGATGCCGTCGAAACCGGCTTGTTCGGTGGCGCGCACGATCTGGCGCAGGTAGTCGAGGGTCGGCGCGCGTTCGCCTTGCTGAAACAGCCCGACCTTGGGCAAGCCGCTGCTGGTGAGGTGGCGGCCATCGCCATTGGTGGGCAGGAACCAGTCCAGTTGCAGGGGCGGGCGTACGTCATGGCTCATGGTGCGGGCGCTCCTTGCGCAGAAGAGGGATCACATGTTCGCCAAAGCGCAGCACCTCGGCGACGTCGGGGCCGCCTTCCAGAATGACCTGACTCAACCCCAGCCCGTGCAGTTCTTGCAGGCGGGTGGCGATCTGTTGCGGCGTGCCCACCAGAATCAGCGGCTGGCCAGGCTGCCGTTGCAGCAGGTTGGGGTGCACTTCCCATTGGCGCAGCGGGTGGCGGGCGCGGGGCAAGGTCGCCAGGCGCTCATCCGGCACATCCGGCACGGGCAACCGGGTGGCGGCGGTTTCCCAGGCGAGGTCTTCGCTGTCGCCGAGAATCAGGCCGAAGGTGCAGGCAAACCGCAAGGTTGGCTGGATCTGCCGCCAGCGCTGGATCTCTTTGCTGAGCCAGTGCGGATGGCCCGGCGTGAGCAGGCAGGTTTGCGCATGGGCGGCCACCAGTGCGTGGCTTTGGCTGTCATCCAGCACCAGCGTTGGCGCAGGCAGTTCGCGACGGGCGACACCGGCATTTTCCAGCTGGAAATACAGGCCTTGATAATCAAGGCCACCGTCATTCGGTGTGAGCAACTGCTGAAGGATTTGCAGGTATTCGCCAATGCGTTCACTGCGCTGGTCGCGGTTGAGCCATTCACCAAAGGTACTGCGCTCGCTGTTGGGCAGGTGCAGTTGCACGCGATGGCCGCTGATCGATTGCAGACTTTGCAAAGTGGTCGCCAACGCCGCCGGCAGCATCACTTCCGGCGGCACACTCACCGACAGTTGCACCCGCCGCGTGCGCGCGCACAGCGCCGCCGCCACGCCGAGGCTGTCGGCGCACAACGCGCCGCCGGGAATCCACAGGCCGTCGAGCCCGGCATATTCCACGGCCTGGGCCAGCTGAATCCATTGCCCCGGCCGCGCCGCCCAGTCAGGGGTACACAGGGGCATCAGCCAACTGAAATGAAGGGGCATGCACACACTCCGTGGTTCATGATTGTTTCCAGCCGCTTTCCCAGCCCAGGGCCGGCGCAATGTCCCGGGCGATGATTTCCAGGCGCTTGAGGATCTGCGCCTGAGTCGAGCTTTCGGCCTGGACCACGGCGATCACGTAGTCAGCATAAGGCAGCAGGGACGGATCTTGCTGCAAGCTTTTGATCACTTCATCCGGATGGCCATGGTGCACGTTCATCAGGCGCAGATGCTCCTGCAAATCCACCGCCTCGTCGATCAAGCCTTCGCGTTGCAGGCGCGGGATATGCCGCTCGATATCCACCGCCAGTTCCGCCTGGGCGCTGGCGCGGTCGGCGGCCGGGAAGATGGCGCGTACCACGCCGATGCGTGGTGCGCGTTCGGTGTGCGACCAGGCCTGCAGGTAGGCGTCTGCCAGCGGTTTTTGCACCGTCAGCGGGTCGTGGGTGGCGGTGCCGAGGAGCAAGCCATTGCCCTGTTGCGCGGTGTAGACGGCGCCGTCGAGGCTGCCGTGGGAGTGCCACACGCGTGAAGCCAGGCCCGGTGCGGGCGGTTGCAAGGTCAACTCGCCCGCCAGCGGTTTGCCGGCCAGCAGGTGCTGTACGCGCTGTTGGCGTTCGGCGAAATCTACCTGGCGTTGGCTCGGGTCGCGATCAAACGCACTGAAGTTGTCGAGGTTGGCGCCACCGCTGCCCAGGCCCAGCTGCACGCGTGCGCCGCTCAAGGCATCCAGCACGCTGGCGTCCTCGGCCAGGCGAATCGGGTCTTCGAAAGGCAGCACCACCACGCCCGTCCCCAGTTCAATGCGCTGCGTGCGCTCGGCCACTGCCGCCAACAACACCAGCGGCGACGGCAAGCGGCCAAAGCCATGGCTCAGGTGATGCTGGGCAATCCAGCCGCCATCAAAGCCCAGCGCCTCGGCAACTTCGAATTGTTCGATCAGGTCCCGATAGACCTGCTGTGGATCGTCGCCAAAGGCGTGGCTCAAAAAGCCCAGTTTGAAGGTCATGGCAGGGCTCCTGTGGCCAGGGACGGTTGCCAACCCAGGGCGGGTGCGATGTGTTGGCGGATGATTTCCAGGCTGCGAATGGCTTCGCGCAGTGGCGTGCTGGTGGTCTGCACTTGCAGGATCAACTGGTCGTGGGCGCCCAGCGTCGGGCCTTGTTGCAACTGCTCGACAATCTGCTCCACCGGGCCGTGCAACACGCCGAGGCGTTTGAGGGTGCTGTCGAAGTCGTCGTCAAGGGTGCCCTTGAACACGCCGATGCTTTGTTGGCGTTGGACGTAGGCGAGGATGTCCCTGCGCGTCGCATCGTCAGGTGAGGGAAAGAGCGCTTGCACCCGTGCGACTCGCGCCGGTGTGCCGTTGTCGCCGGTCCAGGCGTTGCGGTAACGCGTGACCCGCTCTACCCCGGCCTCGGCGGGCTGGTGCGGGTTGGGTGCCATGATCAAGCCGTGGCCGCGTTCGGCCACCAATTCCACCCGTGAAGTGGCTTCCCACAGCCGGTGGTTGAGGCCGCTGGCCCGCGGCAGCAAGCGCGAGCCGTTGTCGGTCAGCGGCGCATTGCCAAAGGCGTTGAGCAACTGTTGCAAGTGCTGTTCGTAGTCGCGGTGGCGTGACTCATGCTCGCGGCCAAACGCCAGGAACGTCTGGGGATCAAACCCCGCGCCAAGCCCCAGTTCCAGGCGGCCATTGCTGAGCAGGTCCAGTACCGCCGCATCTTCGGCCAGGCGCAGCGGCGCTTCCTGGGGCAACACGATGATGCCGGTGCCGAGGCTGATACGCCGCGTGCGCTGGGCAATCGCGGCCAGTAACACCAATGGCGAGGGCAGGCGCCCATGTTCGCTGGCGAAGTGGTGCTGGGCCACCCAGCCGCTGTCGAAACCCAGTTCTTCGGCGACCTTGAACAGCTCCAGCGTGTCGCGATACACCTTGGGGTCGAAGCCCGGGCTGTAGACCCGGCTCAGGAACCCCAGGGAAAAGCCTGCGCTCATGGTTTTACCTCCTGGGCCAATTGTTTTTGCAGGGCCGCACTGGCACTGATGGATTCCGGCAGGCCACTGAACGGGCTGATGGTCAGGTACCCCTTGTTCAGCCATACCGCCTCATCGTTTTGTTGCGCGGCAGTGGCGGCAGCGCTGTACTGGAAGCCGATGCCGGGTTTGCCCGGCAGGTTGAACTGTTTGAGATCGTCGGTGTACAGCGCCTCAAACCCTACATAGCTGCCGATTCGGGTGAGCTTCACGCCTTTGATCTGCGTGTCTTTGGGCAGGTTGATATTCAGCCCCAGGCCTTTGGGCAGCAGGGCGCCATCGGGCTGGCGATGCCTGTCGAGGGCGAGCACCAGCTGTGCGATCAACTGCGCGGCGCGTTGCGGGTCTTTCTCCTTTAAATCGGTACTCACTGCCAGCGCCGGAATGCCCGCCTGCACAGCAGCGCTCGCGGCGTTGAACGTGCCGGAGGCCATGTTGATGGCGCCCAGGTTGTTGCCGGGGTTGGGACCGACGATCACCAGATCCGGATGCGGCAGCAGTTTGTTCAGGCCCAGCAGCAGCGCCATTACCGGCGTGCCGCTGATCTCGATCTGCACGTCTTTGCCCGCGCAATCCGGGCTTTGGCACACGCCTTTTTCGGTGGTGCTGATGAAGTAGCTGTCCGGGTAGGCCGGGTCGCTGTCGTGGCCGACCGTGACCTCACGGCCAAAAAAGAACGCACCGCCGCGAGCACTCTGGTCACTTTGCGGCGCGGCAATCCTGACGTTATGCCCTTGGGCCTTGAGCTCGGTGTACAGCGCCCGGATGTTCGGGTGCTGATAGCCGTCGTCGTTGGTGAGCAGGATATTCAGGGCGAAGGCTTTGGAGGCAATCAAGCCGGTGCAGGCGAGCATCCATGCGCGGCGTTTCATGTTGGCGCTCCTTGGGTAAACCGATTGACAGGGCGGGGCAGGCCGAGGTTTTCGCGCAACGTGGCGCCTTCATATTCGCGACGGAACAGCCCGCGCGCCTGCAGCAGTGGAATCACGCGCTCCACAAACAGGTCGATGGCGCCGGGGAAGTACGGAAAGAACACATTGAAGCCATCGCAGGCGCGGGCCTGGAACCAGGCTTCAAAGTGATCCGCGACATCCTCAGCCGTGCCGATCACCGGGTTGCCACCGGCCAGGCGCAGGTACAGCTGGCGGATGCTCAGGTTTTCCGTGCGCGCCAGTTCCAGCACCTTGTCACGACGGCTGCCGCGCTGGCCTACCGGCGTTTGTGGCAACGGGCCGTCGAGGTCATGCCCCGACAGGTCGATGTCATCGCCCAGGGTGTCGGCCAGTAAACGCAGGCCCAGCACCGGGTCGATCAGGGCCTGGAATGCTTCGAACAGCGCCTGGGCCTGTTCACGGGTGTCGGCGATAAACGGCGTGACGCCGGGCAGGATCTTGACGTGATCCGGGTCGCGGCCAAACGCCTCGGCGCGGGCCTTGATGTCTTGGTAGAACGTCTGGGCACCTTCCAGGTTGTGGGCGTGGGCAAAGATCAACTCGGCCACGCGGGCAGCAAGGTTTTTGCCCGGCTCCGAGGCGCCGGCCTGCACCAGCACCGGGTGGCCCTGGGGCGGGCGCGCCACATTGAGCGGGCCGCGTACCGAGAAGTGCTCGCCACGGTGGTTGAGGGTGTGCAACTTGGCCGGGTCGAAGTACTCGCCGCTGGCCTTGTCGCGGGTGAAAGCGTCGTCGTCCCAGCTGTCCCACAAGCCCTTGACCACGTCATGAAATTCTTCGGCGCGTTGATAGCGGTCGCCATGGCCCACGTGGTGTTCGCGGCCGAAATTCCAGGCTTCGTCAGAGACGACCGACGTCACCAGATTCCACGCGGCACGGCCTTTGGACAGGTGATCGAGGGAGGCGAACTTGCGCGCGATATGGTACGGCTCGTTGTAGGTGGTGGTGGCCGTGGCGATCAGGCCGATGTTGCTCGTGACGGCAGCAAGGGCGGACATCAACGTCAGCGGCTCGAAGTGTTCGGCGCGGGCGGTGCGGCTCAGCGCGTCGTGGTGGTGGCCCCACAGCGCGACCACATCGGCAATGAACAAGGCATCGAACTTGCCGCGTTCGGCGGTCCGGGCGATGTGTTTGAAGTGGTCGAAATCCAGGCTGGCATCCGCCTGGGCCAGGGGGTGACGCCAGGCGGCGACGTGGTGGCCGCTGTTGGCCAGAAACGCCCCCAGCTTGAGTTGATCGGTGCGGCGGGTCATGAACAGGCTCCCATGCAGGTCAGGCACGAGGCCGGCAAACCGGCCCCGCGCACTGGGTTAGAAGTTGTAGGTCACGCCGGTGTACCAGTAGCCGCCGGTGGTGCCGTAAGGCGAGAAGTTGCCGTAGGGGAAGGCGCCCGAGCTGCTGGCCAGGCCGGTGCGTTCCGGGTACTTGTTGAACAGGTTGTTGGCGCCGGCATTCAGGGTGACGGCCTTGGTCAGGTGGTAGTCGACGTTCAGATCGGTGATCCACGCGGGCGAGAAGGTGCGGTCGTAAATCTCGGCGGTGCCGTACTGGGTGTACTCGCCGTAACGGGTCAGGTTCAGCGCCACTTCCAGCTTGTCGTAGGTCCAGGTGGTGCCCAGCAGCAGTTTGGATTGCGGCAAGCCGTACTTGAGGTTGCCCTGGCGCTGACGGTCGTAGCCGCCGTCCGGGCCCAGTGCCTGGGTGGCGACGGAGGAGGCGTGGATGGAGTCGATCTGGGTGGTGTTCCAGTTGAACCCGGCCGAGTATTTCAGGCTGCCGTAGGCACCGATGTCCTGGCGGTAGTCGCCCACCAGGTCGACGCCACGGGTGGTGGTGTCCAGGGCGTTGGTGAAGTAGGTCACCGCCTGGTTCGGGTTGAGGCCCGCAGCGGCGAGAATCGCGCTGATCTGCGGGGTGCCGCCGAGGTAGCCGGTCTGGGCGATGCGGTCCTTGATCTTGATCTGGTACGCATCGAGGGTGATGTTGGTGGCATCGGTGGGTTGCAGGGTAAAGCCGAGGCTGAAGTTGGTGGATTTTTCCGGCTTGAGGGTGTCGGCACCGAGGGCCTTGGCCACGTCGGAACCCACGGCCACGTTGCGGTAGTCGAAGAGTTGGCCGTTGACGCTGGTTTGCGAGGTCGAGCTGTAGATCTGCTGGGCCAGCGACGGCGCACGAAAGCCCGTGCTGAACGTGCCGCGCACGGCCAGGATAGGAGTCAGCTGATAGCGCGTGGAGAACTTGCCGTTGGTGGTGGTGCCGGAGCCGTCGTTGTAATGCTCATAGCGACCCGCCAGGTCGACGTGCCATTTGTCGGTGAAGTCCTGCCCGATCTCGCCGTAGCCGGCCAGGCTGATGCGGCTTTTTTCGGCCGCGTCGGCGGGCGTGGTGCCGGCGCCGGAAATGGTTCCCGGGGGAATCAACGCACCGTTGGCGCCGGTGTTGAACGGCCCGCTGGCGTAGGAGGCAACGTCGCCCTTGCCGATCTTGTAGTCCTCGTATCGCTGTTCCAGGCCCCAGGAAATCTGCGTCGGCTTGTACAAGCCAAGGTCAAAGGCGCGGGTCAGGTCGAGGTTGTTGGTCCACTGGCTGAAGGTTTTCACGCCGGTGTCCACCGAGGTCGGCGAAGTAGGGCCGTAGCTCAGGTTGTAGGTGTCGGTGAGGGTGGCGCGCGCATGGTCCTGGCCGTAGGTGCTCGACAGGTCATAGTCCCAGCCGGCAGCCTGGCCCTTGCCACCGAACGCGACCTGGAAGTCGTCTTCGATAAAGCGCAGGTTGTCTTCGATACCTTGGGGGTAGGGCGTCTGAATGCCGTTGAAGCTCGGTGGCTGGTGGAAGGCCAGGGGTTTTTCCGAATTGCGGTGGGTGAAGGTCGAGAACGAGTAGAGGGTCAGGGCGTCGTCCACCGGCAGCTCGGCGTTGTAGCCCAGGCTGAAGTTTTTCGCCTCGGGCAGGCCGGTGCCGTAGTAGGTGTGACGCTGGCTGGTGTTGCCGGCGGCGTCGGTGTACGGCGCGTCATCGGAACGGTCGGAGACGTTTTGCTTCTTCACGTCCAGCGCGAGGTTGATGAAGCCGTCGTTGGGCAGGGCCAGGCCGACGTTGCCGGTCTGGCGCACGGTTTCGCCGTCGCCGTTTTCATAGTTCTGGCCGTAGCTGGTGGACAGGCTGCCACCGTGGTCGGTCTGCTTGAGCACGATGTTGACCACGCCGCCGATGGCGTCCGAGCCGTATTGTGCCGAGGCGCCGTCGCGCAACACTTCAACGTGGTCCACCAGAGCGGTGGGGATCATGTCCAGGTCTACCGGCTGCGAGCCGGAATTGAGATAGGTGCCGTTGTTCAGCAGCGCGCTGTTGTGACGGCGCTTGCCGTTGACCAGCACCAGCACCTGATCACCGTTGAGGCCGCGCAGGCTGATGGGGCGGACCACCGACGTGGAACCGAAGCCCGAAGACGCCGGTTGGTTGAGCGACGGCAGCACTTTGCTCAGGGCACGGGTCAAGTCGCCCTGGCCGGTGGCGAGCAGTTGCTTGGACGAGATCACATCCACCGGCGCCGGGCTTTCGGCCAGGGTGCGCGCCTGCCCGCGGTTGCCGATGACCACCACGGTGTCCAGCGGGTTGTCGCTGGCCGGGGCGTCGGCTGCCAGGGTCAGGCTGCTGTAGCTCGCGGCCTCGCACAGGGCCATAAATAACAGGGTGTGGGCGAAGGCCTTGCCGGGTCGGCTGGCGGTGGCGCGTGATGCATTCATGATGGGAAACACTCCAGTGGTTGTAGGCGTTGGGCCTGATCGGGGGCGGCTTGTTGGGTGCAAGCTCTGGTGAAAGGCTGGAGAGCAAGGGCTGTGCCATCTGAAAAAAATGTTTATAAACAGATGGTTAGTGGTCTGTTGGCGAAGGTGTTGGTGTTTTTCTAACAGGCCGGAAGGCAGGCTGTTGTTTTTTGTGCAGAGGATTTCCGGGGCCAGGGAGTGGCGAGCCGCGTGGTCGGGCCGAGGCGGCTTGGCACATCCCTTGCTCTCCCCACGCCATACCTGAACCCAAGGAAGTTTTTTCTGTATGCCCAGACCCGGCCCACGCAACGCCCTTACTGATATTCCAGGCCTCACGGTCGGCCACGCCACGGACCTGCACGCCGACACCGGCGTCACGGTGATCCGCCCCGATGGCTTCTGGACCGCCAGCATCGACATTCGCGGCGGTGGCCCCGGCGGCCGCGAAACCGCCGCCCTCGAACCGGAAAACATGGTCGGCCAATTACACGCGCTGGTGTTCAGCGGCGGCTCGGTGTTCGGCCTTGGCGCGGCGGATGGCGTAGCGGCGAAGTTGTCTCAAGACGACGTAGGCCTGCATTTAAAACCCGGTGCCCCGGCGATTCCCATCGTGCCTGCGGCCGTGCTGCATGACCTGGCCAATGGCGGCGACAAGGCCTGGGGGCTTGAGCCGCCTTATCGACGCCTGGGGTTTGAGGCACTGGCCAACGCCGGCGAAGACTTCGAACTGGGCTCGGTCGGCGCGGGCCGTGGCGCCATGGCCGGGGTGCTGAAGGGCGGCCTGGGCACGGCCTCGCTGGATCTGGGCGACGGGTTGATCGTTGCCGCGCTGGTGGTCGCCAACCCTATTGGCTCGGTGTACATGCCCGACGGCAAAACCTTCTGGGCATGGCCCTGGGAAGTGGCGCGGGAGTTTGGTGGGCATCGCCCGGTTGACGTCATGGATTGCAGCGACCCCATGCCGGAGTTGTCGCGGCTTGATTCCATGGGCCGTTTGCAGGCCGGGGCCAATACCACGCTGGTGGTGGTTGCCAGCACCGCGCGGCTGAGCGTGGCCGAATGCAAGCGCGTGGCGATCATGGCTCAGGACGGGATTGCACGGGCGGTGCGGCCGGCGCATTTGCCGTTTGATGGGGACACGGTGTTTGCCCTGGCGTCGGCGGGGGTGGCGTTGACCGACGGGCCCCGCAGGCAGGTGGAGATCGGCCGGATTGGCTCGGCGGCGGCCGATTGTGTGGCGCGGGCGATTGCCCGAGGGGTGTTTGCTGCCAGAGGTGTTTGAGCCAGACTCGGTCAAACTGTGGGAGCTGGCTTGCCTGCGATAGCAACCTTTCAGTTAACAGAAATGTAGCTGACCCACCGCTATCGCAGGCAAGCCAGCTCCCACATTTGGATTGGTGTGTGTCAGGTGAATCGTGACACTCGGGCCTGGGCTTTGGCCGCCTGCTCCGGCAACCCCAACGCTTCATACACCTTCACCAGGCTGCGGTTCGTCGGCACATCCCAGCCGTCATACCGGCGCCTCAGTTCCAGGGTTTGCTGCGCGCCAAACCAGTCGCCCGCGCGCAACCGCGCATCCAGTTCCACCTGCGCAAACAGGTCACGCTGGGCGTGGCTGCCGCCGATCTCGTTCAGTCGCGGCAGGGCGATTGTCAGTTGCTCCAGTGCCTGCTGCCAGTCACCGCGCGCATGGGCCAGCAACCCCTTGGCCAGCGGCAAGGTCACCTCGCCCCACACGGGCCTCGCCTCAACGCTGTGCCTGCGCAGGGCTGCCAGCAATTGATCTGCCTCCGGCTTGCCCGCCCGCGCCAGCCCATACAGGTACTGCACGCTGAGAAACGGCTGCACCGTGTCGCCCATCCGGCTTTGCAGGTACGCCGCCAAATCCTGCCAGCGCTTGCCCACTTCAACCCCGGCCAGTTCCAGGCGTGCCAGCAAAGACACCGCGCCCACCTGGTCCTGGGAGTATTCCGGCAAGATGCCCCACACGTGCTGATCATAAATGTCCAACACCCGCTGATCTTCGCCGCGCGCCAGGTAGAACAGCGCCAGGTGCCACCAATTGTGGGTGTACATGAACGAATTCAAGCCGGCCCAGTGGTGCGCCACGCTCTCCAGAAACGCCGTACCCTCCTCGATACGCCCCTCGGTCAGCATCACATGGGCCAACGCATGCTGGGCCCACGGCTCGGACGGGTCCAGGCGCAGGGCTGCCAATGCGCTGGTCTCGGCCTCTTCGATCAGGTGGCACTGTTCATAGGCGAAGGCCAGCAGGCCGTGACTGTGGGCGATGTCCGGCGCGCCGGCCACCGCTTTCAAGCCAATGCGCAGCAGCGCCGGCCAGTTGCCGCGGTTGAATTCCAGGTATTGGTTGAGCTTGGCGGCAAACAGGTCACGCGGGTAATGGTCGAGCAACTGTTCGCTCAGGTGCAGGACGTGATCGAGATCGTCGCGTACCCACGCGTCGAGCAACGCCAGATAACGCCGGGCACGCGGGTGGTCGGTGTTCACGGCGGCGGCGCGCTGGCGGTAGTGTTCGGCCAGCGTCGGGCCTTCGGGGGACTCGATAAACATCAGCAGCAGCCCGGCGAAGGCATTGGCCAGCGCGGAGTCGGGGTCGGCATCGGCGGCGGCGAGAATGCCCTCGGCGCGGGGCTGATAGCCGAGGAAGCCGCCGATGAAATCGTCGAGGCCCTGGCGGGTGGCGGGGTGTTGGGTGTCGATGGGGTTGCCCAGGTAATCCAGTGACATGGTAGGGAGGCTCAGTGGTTCGGATGGAATGACAGGGGCAAACCTTGTGCCAGCTGACACCCTGCGATCCCTGTGGGAGCTGGCTTGCCTGCGATAGCGGCCTGCCAGTTAACAAAGATGTGGCTGATCCACCGCTATCGCAGGCAAGCCAGCTCCCACATTTGGTCTGCGGTGCTGTTGCTTTTTGCACAGTCACGCAGACCGCTGTGGTTTTTTCATCAGTTTGCCTGCATCAAAATCCAGTATCACTGGCCCAAACCCCCATGGCACAGCCCTTGCAAAATCCCTCGCCTACCTTTCAAGCCGAGGAGGCTCCATGCGCTCATTCTCTTTCCGCCGTGCCCTCTCGTCCGTAGGGCTGTGCGCCGCCTTGCTGGCTGGCCAGGCCCAGGCACAACCCCAGGATGGCGGGGTGCTGAACCTGGTCGCCCAACCGGAACCGCCGTCGCTGATGCACGGGGTGGTCAGCCATGTGTCGACCCAATACGTCAGCGGCAAGATCCTGCAGGGCCTGCTGACGTTCGACACCGACCTCAAACCCAAACCGGTACTCGCCAAAGCCTGGACGATCTCCCCGGATGGCCTGACCTACACCTTCGACCTGCAGGACGGTGTGCACTGGCACGACGGCCCGGCCTTCACCGCCGATGATGTGGTGTTCAGCTTCCAGACCTTCTACCCCGAGGTGGACAAGCGCCTGGGCGGGATCATCACCGAGTACGTCGACAGCATCACCGCCAAGGGCCCGCTGCAGGTGGTCTTCCAGCTCAAGAAACCCTTCGCGCCCTTGCTCTCGGCACTCGGTAGCGGCCTGCGGCCGGTGGTGCCCAAACACCTTTACGAGAACACCGATTTTCGCAACAACCCCTACAACCTCAAGCCGGTCGGCACCGGGCCGTTTGTGTTTGTGGAGTGGAAGCGCGGCGCCTACATCAAGCTGGCGAAGAATCCCGACTACTGGAAGAAAGGCCTGCCCCACCTCGACGGCATTGTTTTCCATGTGATCCCCGACGGGTCTTCGCGAGCAGCCGCTTTTGAGCGCAATGACGTGCAAGTGCTGCGCAGTGGCGATGCCGATTACTCCGACCTCAAGCGTCTGAGCGCCTTGCCGAATGTGCAGTCTTCCGAGAAAGGGTGGGAGTTGTACGCGGGCCTGGCTTTCCTGCAAATCAACACGCGCAAGCCGCCGTTGAACAACCCGAAAGTGCGCCAGGCGATTCTGTATGCGCTGAACCGTCCGTTCATCGTCGACAACATCTTTTTCGGCTCCGGCAAAGTGGCCCAGGGCGAGTTCGTCTCGACCACGCCGTACCACGACCCACAACTGCCGCAATACAGCTATGACGTGAAAAAGGCCAAGGCGCTGATAGCCGAGTCCGGCGTGGATGTAGGCGCGGTACGCATCCGCCTGCTCAATGGCGAGAAGGGCGGGGCGTGGGAACGCCTGGCCGAATACACCAAGCAGGCGCTGCAACCGCTCGGCTTCAAGGTGCAGGTGGTGACGTCCGACGCGGCGACCTGGTTCCAGCGCGTCAGCGACTGGGATTTTGACCTGACCTACAACTTCATCTTCCAGATCGGCGACCCCTACCTGACCAGTGCCTACCTGTATCGCTCCGACTACATTCTCAAAACCTCACCCTTTGCCAACGTCAGCGGCTACAGCAGCCCCGAGGCCGACGGGTTGTGGCAGAAAGTCGCCGATACCCCGAACGGGCCCGAGCGTACGAAACTCTACAGCCAGCTGGAAAACGTGCTGAACACCGACCTGCCGATCGCGCCAATCTTCGAGATGCGCTACCCGACGCTGTTCCACACCCAAGTGAAGAACCTGCTGCAAACCGCCACCAGCCTCAATGAGGATTACGAGAACGTTTACCTCGACGCGCCCGCGCCATGAACGGCGTGCTGTATGTCGGTGGGCGGCTGTTCAAGGCGTTGCTGATGGTGGTGGCAGTGCTGGTGTTGAGCTTTGTGCTGATCCACCTGGCGCCGGGCGACCCGGCGCTGTTGCTGGCCGGCGAAGCGGGGGTGGACGACGTGCAGTTTATCGAGCACCTGCGTCAGACCATGGGCCTGGATAAACCGTTGCTGCAACAGTTGCTGATTTACCTGGGCAATATCGCCCAACTGGACCTGGGGTATTCCTACCGTAACCAGACGTCGGTATGGGCGCTGATTGCCGAGCGCTTGCCGGCCACACTGGCCTTGATGGGCTCGGCGTTTGTGCTGTCGTCCGTGTTGGGTGTGACGTTGGGCGTGCTGGCCGCGCGGGCGCGTCAACAGCGGCACTGGCTCGACGGGGTGATTTCCCACGGTGCCCTGTTGCTCTACGCGATGCCGCCGTTCTGGCTGGCGATGCTGCTGATCCTGCTGTTTTCCGTGAGCCTGGACTGGTTGCCGGCGTTTGGCATGGAAACCGTCGGGCAGGACTTTTCGCTGCTCGACCGTGCGCAGCATTTGCTGCTGCCGTGCCTGTCGTTGAGCGTGCTGTTTCTTGCCTTGTACATCCACCTGACCCGCGCCGCCGTGCTCGACGCCCTCGGCCAGGAATACGTGCGCACCGCCCACGCCAAGGGCTTGCACCCACGGCGAATTCTCTACGTGCATGTGCTGCGTAATGCGTTGTTGCCGGTGGTGACCTTCGCCGGGCTGCAGCTGGGTCAACTGGCCAGCGGCGCGCTGTTGGTGGAAGTGGTGTATTCGTGGCCCGGTATTGGTCGCCTGATGTACGACGCCCTGGCCCAGCGCGATTACGGCGTGTTGATGGGGGGCTTTTTGGTGATTTCGATTTTGGTGGTGGGCTTTAACGTGTTGACCGATGTGATCTGCCGTTTTCTCGACCCGCGCATCGGCGCCGGAGGGCAGGGCTGATGGCGGTGTTCAAGCGCTTTATCCGCCAGCCGTCGGCGCTGGTCGGCGCGGTGTTTTTACTGCTGCTTGCGGCGCTGGCGATTGCTGCGCCGTGGCTCACAAACAGCTCGCCGTGGGAGATGAATACCCGGCCGATGCTCGCGCCGTTCCAGGATCCGGCCCACTGGCTGGGCAGTGACTTGCTCGGTCGCGACCTGGGCAGCGGTTTGCTCTATGGCGCGCGGGTGTCCCTGGCCGTCGGCGTGCTGGCCAGTCTGGCGACCTTGCTGGTGGGGCTGTTTATCGGTGCGCTCGCCGGTTACTTCGGAGGCTGGCTCGACGCAATCCTGATGCGCATCGCCGAGTTCTTCCAGATCATCCCGCAACTGGTGTTGGCGGTGATTCTGGTGGCGGTGCTGGAGCCGTCCCTGGGCACCATCGTGCTCGCCATTGCGCTGGTCGCGTGGCCTGGGGTGGCACGGCTGGTGCGCAGTGAATTCCTGACCCTGCGCCAGCGCGAGTTCGTGCAGGCCGCGCGGGTATTGGGGCAATCGCCGCTGGGTATCATCACCCAACAAATTTTGCCGAATGCCCTGGCGCCGTTGCTGGTGGTGATGACCTTTGTCATGGCCACCGCGATCCTTACCGAAGCGGCCCTGGCATTCCTCGGCCTGAGCGACCCGGAAGCCATGAGCTGGGGTTACATGATCAACGCGTCCCGTGGGCTGCTGCGTGATGCGTGGTGGATGAGTTTCCTGCCGGGCCTGGCGATTGTGCTGTGCGTGCTGGCGGTTAACCGGGTGGGCGAAGGCTTGCGCGTGGCCTTTGAACCGGGGAGGTCGCGATGACCCTGTTGAGTGTGGAAAACCTGCGCATTGCCCTGCCGGCAGGCGCGGACCGCAGCCATGCGCTGTATGACCTGTCGTTGCAACTGAACCGTGGCGAGTGCCTGTGCGTGGTGGGCGAGTCCGGCTCGGGCAAGTCCATGTTGGCCAAGGCGCTGCTGCGCCAATTGCCGGTGCCGTTGACGCTGGAAAGCGGCCGCCTGCTGTTTCGTGAGCACGACCTGGCCGCGCTTGGCGAAGAGGGCATGCGCCAGCTGCGCGGACGCGATATCAGCATGGTGTTTCAAGAGCCCATGAGTGCACTGAACCCGCTGCTGCGCGTGGGCGAGCAGATCGATGAAACCCTGCGAGCCCATGGCGTGAAATCGTCACGCGAGCGTCATCGGCGTGTGGTGGCGTTGCTCGGCTACGTCGGTTTGCCGGACCCTGAGCGCTTGCGTCTGGCCTATCCCTTCGAGCTGTCCGGCGGCCAGCGTCAGCGCGTGGTCATCGCCATGGCGCTGGCGTTTGATCCGGCGGTGTTGATCGCCGATGAGCCCACCTCGGCGCTGGATGTGACTACTCAGGCGCAGATTCTGGATTTGTTGCGCAAAATTCAGCAGGACAAGGGCATGGCACTGTTGTTTATCACCCACGACTTTGCCGTGGTCGAGGCGATTGCCGACCGCGTGCTGGTGTTGGAAAAGGGCCACGTGGTGGAGCAGGGCAGTGCCGGTCAGGTATTGCGTGAGCCGCAGGCGTCGTACACGCGGCAACTGCTGGCGGCGGTGTCGGCCCAACCATTGGCGCCGCGGGCGGCAGTGGCGGGTGCCGTGGTGCTCAAGACCGAGCAGTTGAGCAAGGTATTCAGCACGCGCAGGGGTTGGCGGACCCGGCGCACCACGCGTGCGCTGGACGCGGTTCAGTTGCAGCTGCGTGAGGGGGAAACGCTGGGGATCGTGGGGGAGTCCGGCTCGGGTAAATCCACCCTGGGTCGTTGCCTTGTGCGTTTGTTGCAGGCTGACAGCGGCCGGATTCAATGGCTCGGGCAGGACGTGGCGGGGCTGTCTGAAAGGCATCTGCGACCCTTGCGCCGTGACGTGCAAATGATCTTCCAGGACCCGTTCGCCTCCCTCAACCCGCGCCAGACGGTGGGCCGCATCATCATGACCGGGCCACTGGTGCAGGGCCATTCCAGCGCCGAGGCCGAACGGCGTGCGCGCGAGTTGCTGACGCTGGTGGGCCTGCCGGTCACGGCGTCTGAACGCTACCCCCACGAATTTTCCGGCGGCCAGCGCCAACGCATCGGCATTGCCCGTGCCTTGGCCGTTGAGCCTAAAGTGTTGATTGCCGATGAGTGTGTGTCGGCGCTGGATGCACTGATTCAGGTGCAGATTCTGGAAC
This sequence comes from Pseudomonas tolaasii NCPPB 2192, assembly GCF_002813445.1. Lineage (NCBI taxonomy): Bacteria > Pseudomonadati > Pseudomonadota > Gammaproteobacteria > Pseudomonadales > Pseudomonadaceae > Pseudomonas > Pseudomonas tolaasii. The sequence continues at coordinate 5,881,366 of NZ_PHHD01000001.1, read as the reverse complement.
TGTTGGAGTCGCTGCAACGGCGTTTGAAATTGAGCATTGTATTTATCACTCATGATCTGAGGGTGGCGGCGCGTTTGTGTGACCGCATTGCCGTGATGCAAAACGGGCGGGTGGTGGAGCAGGGTGAAACCGGTAGTCTGTTTGCCGAGGCACGGCACCCCTATACCCGGACGCTGCTGCAGTGTGCATTGGCTGACGCGATTTAATGTGGGAGCTGGCAAGCCAGCTCCCACAGGGTTTACCGAGTTTTCATTGAGGAATGGGGTATTTATGAGTGCCGGTTTTAGTGAACTGCCTGTAGTACGCGGCGAAACCGTGGAAATCCGCCCTAACCGCCACTTGAGTATTGCCCTGCACCAGGGCACTACCCAGGCAGGCACCGTGGTGTTCTTCTGCCACGGCGCCGGCGGCAACAAGGACCAATGGCGCCTGCAATGGCAGGCGTTGCAAGCGCAAGGCTACAGCCTGGTCGCCTGGGATTTGCTCGGCCACGGCCAGAGCGCCAAACCGCGTCAGGCATCGGCCTACGCCTGGGCGGAACTGGTAGCTGATTACGGCGCGATTCTTAAACGCTACGCCGGGCCGCGCAACCTGATCGTGGCGCACTCTTTCGGCACGGGCCTGACCCTCAGCACCTTGCTGACCCGTCCCGCAGCGCCTGTGGAGGCGGTGCTGTTGTTGGGCACGCTGCTGCATCGCCCCGTGGCCAGCGGCGGCTTGTTGTCGCTACCCGCGTGGATTCTGGAGTGGCTGCGGCCGTTGTTGGCCAAGGGGTTCCGCGAGCGCGCCTGGCATTCATCGGCTGACCCTGCGTTGGTGGCCTACGAGGAAAAGCTCACCGAACGCAACCCGTTGTACATGTTCAAAGCCCTGATGAAAAACGCCAGTTGGCCCGACGTCGAACAGATTCCCGACCTGGCCTTACCCATCAGCATTCTGGCCGGTGACAGCGATGGCCTGACCCCCGCCAGCGCCGGGCAGGCATTGGCCGAGCGATTGCCCAACGCACGGTTTGAGGTGCTTGCGCGCTGTGGCCATCAACTGATGCTGGAGCAACCCGAGGCCGTGCTTAAAGCTTTCAGCGCTTTGACGGAATAAACCGGCGCGCTGAGGCGTTGTAGTGACTCATTGTTTCGTTTAGAGATTTGCCATGAGCCACACCACCGAGCCCCTGCTCCGTGTCAGTCACCTGAGCAAGACTTTCGGCGCCGTACAGGCGCTGGATCAGGTCGACCTGACTATTTATCCCGGTGAGGGTGTGGCCTTGCTCGGTGCCAGTGGCGCCGGCAAATCAACGCTGGTGAAAGTCCTCGGCGGCCAGTTGGCGGCGCAGGCTGGCGAGTTGTGGGTTGACGGCCAGCGGCAACGTTTTACCTCGCCGTTGTCGGCGCGACGCGTGGGCATCGTCGCCGTGCATCAGCGCCCCGATGAAGGCATCGCCCCCGGCTTGAGCGTGGCCGAAAACCTGTTGCTGGATGAGCTGTGCCTGCCCGGCGCGGACTTTCTGCTCAACCGCAAAAACCTGCTGCTGCGCGCCGAAGCCATCGCCGCCGTGCTGGGCCTCGACCTGCCGTTGCAGCATCCGGTAGAGCGCCTGAGCCAATCTGACCGGCAACTGCTGGTGCTGGCCCGGGCGTTCGCCTTGCAGCCCCGGCTGTTGATTCTCGATGAGCCTACGACCGCCTTGTCGGACGCCGACGCCGAACGCCTGCTGGGCCTGATCGAACGCGAGCGTAGCCGTCGTGGCATGGCGGTGTTGTGCATTTCACAACGGGTGGCGGATTTGCAGCGGGTGACCAGCCGGGCGGTGGTGCTGCATGAAGGGCGCATGGGCTTCAATCGCCAACGCGCCAAGGCGCAGGCGGTCAGCGCGGCGTGGGGATAAACGCCACACTCCCATCCTCGCGCTTCTGAAACAGCCGCTCGCCGTTATCCGGCTGGGTGGTGATCACCTGATGATCGGCGCCCAGATAAGCCAGCGGGGTCGGGTCTTCCTTTGAGTACTGCGCAAGGATGATCGTGCGTTGCGGGTCGAAGTGGCGGCCGCTGGTTTTATCCAGCCAGGCCATGAGCGCGGCGCTGTCGCCCTGGCGCGGGAAGTCCTGGGTTTCGCTGACGTAGTAGAACGGTTTTCCGCCGTTTTGCAGGTACATCGGCAGCTTGTTGTCGACTTCCACCATCACCATTTGCCAGTCGCTCCAGGGCGCGGTTTTCTGCGCCTGGGTTTGCACGTCTTCAGCAAAACGGGTGACGCCGCCGTTGCCGGTGGTCCAGGGGTAGATCACGCCCAGCACCAGTAACAGCAGCCCGGCGGTGCAGCCGAAGCCCTTCTGCCAACGTGGCCAGCTGGCGGTTTTTCTCTCCAGCCGTTCGCTCAGCCACCAGGCCGCCAGCAGTTGGGCAAAGGGCACCAAGGGCAGCACGTAGTAACTGCGACGGCTGCCACTGGCAGTAAAGAACACGAACAACAGGCCCAACCCCCACACCAGCCAGCGGACGTTGGGCGGCGTCTGGCGCCAGTGCCGCAGCGCCAGCCACAGGCCGAGCATCCAGCAGGGCGCCCATGGCAAGGTGTAGGCGGGCAGGTAGATCAGGTAGGTGTAGATCGGCCCCATGTGGTCGAAGGGGTCGAAAAAGCGCACGACGTTTTCCTTGAACACCAGCGCCAGGCCGCTTTCACCGTAGGTGGGCGCACCATAGAAATGCGACAGCACAAACGGAATCGCGTAGAACGCGGCGGCGATCAGCAAGGCCAGCATCAGCCGCCCATTAAGGTGGCGCTTGTAGCGATGTTCGCTGAGCAGGTGCGGCAGTAGCACCAGGCCGGGTAATACGAAGCCGATCAGGCCTTTAAACAGTGAGGTCGCCGCCAGCAGCAGGAAAAACACCGTGTAGCGGCCCAGCCGTGTGTCGTCCGGCCCGCGCCAATACCACCACACGGCCGCCAGCACGCCGCACACGGTGAGCACGTCAGCTGTGGCGACGCGGGCCCAGAACAGAAAATAGAAGCTGGTGGCAAGCATCCAGCCGGCAATCAGCCCGGTGCCTTTGCGAAACAGGCGTTCGCCGATCAGGTACACCAGCCAGATGCTCAGCCATGCCGCCATCACCGACGACAGGCGCAGCGACCACGGCCCCAGGCCGCCCATCAGCTTGGCTGCGCCTGTGATCAGCCAGTAGGAAGGCAGCGGTTTGTCGTAGTACGGCGCGCCCTTGAGGTAGGGGTCGAAGTAGTCACCGCTTTGCAGCATTTGCAGGGCGATGTTGGCCCAGCGGGTTTCCGGCCCCCACAAATCGCGGCTGCCCAGGCCCAGCAGCAGGAGAAGCGCCGAGACGCCCAGCAACAAGATCAAGGCGCCGCGGTCGGTTTTCCAGAAGCGCATGGGGTGGTTCCTGTGGCAGGCCTGATATCAGGGAAGCTGCGGGTAAATGATCATGAGCATGGGGCCTTTGCGATAACGCTTGCCGCCCGCAGGCAACTGGCCTTCTTCACGGTGTTCGCTGGTGCTGCGCACACGCATCAACACGCCGACCGAGCCCTCCTTGCGGGCTTCGCTCAGCCAGGGCTGGATGTTCTCCAGGCTGACTTTGCGATGGGCCGAGTCCTCGTATTTGAGGCCGTAGCGCAGTTCGCCTTCGGTGTCGTAAAACGCGACTTGCGGCCTACGCAGGCGCCAGGACAACGCCGACGCCGTGCCCAGTTCGTTGCTGATCAAAGCATGGGTTTGTTGCAATTCATCCAGATGCTCAAGCACAAACTGGTCGGGCATCTCGGTGTCGGTGATTTCTTCCGGCATGCCGGCGGGCAACAGCGCCACCAGCAAGCCGATTGCCAGCGCGGGCATCGCCCACAGCGTGAGTGGCCGCGACACCTGCAACACGTTGGCGAGGATCCAGCCCAGCAACACGATAAAGCTCAGCGACAGGCTGAACATTTCCGCGTGGCTGTTGCTGTACAGCGGGTTATCGATTTGCAGGTAAATCAGCGCGGCCATCGCACCCACGCCAATGACCAGGTTAACCACGCCGTTGGCACGCAGTGAGCGCGTCTTGCCGCTGTTGATCAGGTCGATCAGCGTGTGGCCCATCAGCAAGGCCAACGGCAGCAGGCACGGCATGATGTAGGTCGGCAGTTTGCCGCGGCTCATGCTGAAAAACGCCAGGGGCAGCAGCAGCCACAGAGCGAGGAAACCAATCGCCGGTTGGGCTTTTTCTTTCCAGGTTTTGAGCAGGGTGCCCGGCAACAGCGCAGCCCACGGCAGGCACGCCACCACCATGATCGGCAGGAAGAACCACCAGGCTCGGGCGTGTTGGGCATTGTCCGAAGAGAAGCGGCGAATGTGCTCATGCCAGAAGAAGAAACGCCAGTAGTCCGGTTCCTGCACATGCACCGCCAATACCCATGGCAGGCAGACGAGCGCCGCCACCAGGATCGCCAGCGGGCCGTGGCGCAGCAGCTCGCCCAGGCGCCGTTGCCAGGCCATGTACGGCACGGCAATCAGCACGGGCAGCAGCCACGCGAGGAAACCCTTGGTCAGAAAGCCCATGCCACACGCCAGCCCCAACAGCGCCCAGGCGCCCAGCCGATGTTTGGGGGTGCGGCCATCGAGGGCAAACCACAAGGCCACCAGGCTGAGGTTGACCCAGAACGTAAATTGCGGATCGAGGTTGGAATACCCGGCTTGCCCGGCAACCAGGCCGAAGCTCATGTAGAGCAGCGCACAGGCAAAGCTCTTGCGCGGGTCGTTCCACAGGCGCCGTGCGATGAGGTAAGCCAGCAGCACGCTAAGGCCGGTGGTCAGGGCCGAGGCGATGCGCACGCCGAACAGGTTTTCGCCAAACACGGCCTGGCCGATGGCGATCAGCCAATAGCCGGCGGCCGGTTTTTCGAAGTAGCGCACGCCCATGAAATGGGGGCTGATCCAGTTGCCGCTCAGCAGCATTTCCTGGCTGATTTGGGCGTAACGGGTTTCATCCGGGATCCACAAACCATGCAGGCCCATGGGCAGCAGGTAAAAAACAGCAAAGGCCAATAACAATAAAGGCAGGGGTTTGACACGGGTCATGAAAACGTCGCTCCTTGACGTTCGATGGCGGGGAATGTGTGGATAAAAGTAATAGAAGAAAAAGTCACAAAGTTCACTAAGTCGCTGAAATTATTCATGACGCCGTCAAATAGCGGGCGCAGTTAAACATGCCAGAAGAGGCCTGTCGTTTTGCTGAACATGAAAGAAGGTATATGTAAAAAAGTGTCTAGAGCTTCTTCAAAACTGCGAGCCACGCCGGGCTGTTCATAACGCCCAGGGTCTCGAATTTGCCGTTGGGCAACACGCGTACAAACAAGGCGCTGCCATAGTGGGGAAAGGTGGCGCGAGGGTAGCCCAAGGCACTTTCGAAGTCGGCGATGCAGCCGCTGTGGGTGACGAACACCAGGTTGCGCCCGGCCTGTTTGCGACTGAGCAATTCCTCGCCCATGGCCGCACCGCAGATGGCTTGCTGGCCGGACGTCAATTGCGCAGCGCCGAACATGGCGTGGGCCGTCTGGGCGGTGCGCACAGCGGGGCTGGCAACCACATCGCTGTTCTGCATGCCCATTGCCTTGAAGGCCTTGCCCAGTTCTTCGGCGCGCTGGCTGCCGATCACGGTCAGGCCTTCCAGTGGGCCGAGGCAGGGGTTGGTCGAGCGGTCGCAGCGTTCTTCATGGCGCACCAGCACGATCAAATCGCCATCGCGCCAGGTCGGTAAAACCTTTGAGGTGAGCAGGCGATTGCCCACGCCGAGGTCACGCGGCGATGACGGCCAGAACATGAAACCGGTCAGCAGCAAACCGACAACGGCGACGCCTGCGCCCCACTTGCGTAATCGCTTGATAGTGGCGCGGCGCGAGCGCGGTTTCGTCAGGGTAAGGTCAACCACATCATTCACCATGGGCACTGTCGCAATGTTTTATTAATTAGGCGCAACGCTGTTACGGATGCCCGTAGTTGAGCGAGAGCCTGTCACAGGGCTGCTGTCTTTTGGCTGAACATTCAGCAGGTAAAAGTTGCCGCGTACGGCAACTAACAAGTTGCCGGTTAGCAGCCATTGGCGGGCAATTTAGAGAGGCGAGGGTGGGCGGCCAGTGAAATCCATGTGAAAAATTTGCGTAGGCGCGGCGGTGAGCCGTTATTCTCGTTTGCAGTCCTTCAAGCGAGCGTTTTTATGTTGCAGGTGCAAGGTGTGTTGAAAAGCTACGCCACCCCTCAAGGGCCACTGACGGTACTGGCGGGCGTCGACCTGCACCTGGGCGAGCGCAGCAGCCTGGCGCTGATGGGCGAGTCGGGCAGCGGCAAGAGCACGTTGTTGCACCTGGTGGCCGGGCTCGACCGCATGGACGGCGGCCGCATCCAGGTGGGCGAACAGCAGCTGGACCAATTGAGCGAAACGCAACTGGCCCACTGGCGTCGTACCGAAATCGGCCTGGTGTTCCAGCAGTTCAACCTGATCGGCAGTTTGCGCGTGGACGACAACCTGGCCTTCCAGGCCCGTCTGGCCGGGCGTTTCGACCCGCAGTGGCAAGCCGAGTTGGTAGAGCGCCTGGGCCTGGGCGACTTGCTCAAGCGTTATCCCGAACAACTCTCCGGCGGCCAGCAACAACGGGTGGCGGTGGGCCGCGCGTTGGCCTCACGCCCCGGTTTGCTGCTGGCGGACGAGCCCACCGGCAACCTCGACGAAGCCACCAGCGATGACGTGCTGCAACTGATGCTCGACCTGCTGCGCGACAGCCCCACCAGTTTGTTGATGGTCACCCACAGCCCACGTATTGCTGCACGCCTGGATCACCAGGTGGTGCTGCATCGCGGGCGCGTGGTGCCGGCGGACGCACGCTGAGATGGCGGTATTTTATTGGGCGTTGCGGGCGCTGCTCAGCCATTGGCGGCGCCATCCGGTGCAGTTCTTCAGCGTGCTGACCGGCCTGTGGCTGGCCACCGCGTTGTTGACGGGCGTGCAAGCCCTCAACAGCCAGGCGCGGGACAGTTACGCACGCGCCAGCCAACTGATCGGCGGTGAACCCCAGGCCAGTTTGAGCACGCCCGACGGCGCGGCTTTTCCGCAAGCGTGGTTTGCCGAACTGCGTCGCGCAGGCTGGCCGGTGTCACCGGTGGTCCGAGGCCGTCTGGTGCTCCAGGGGCACGATGACCAACGCTTGCAATTGATGGGCATTGACCCGCTGTCGTTGCCCGGCAGCGGTGCGGTGGCCGGGCAGCGTTTGAGCCAGGCGCAGATGCTCGCGTTTTTTGAACCGCCGGGGCGCACCTGGATAGCGCCGCAAACCTTGCAGGCGCTCGGGTTGCACGAAGGCGATCAGCCACTGGCCACCAGCGGTCAAACGCTGCCGCCCTTGCAGGTTCAACCCGATATGGCCCCCGGCCTGTTGCTGACAGACATCAGCTTCGCCCAGCCGTTGCTGGCGATGCCCGATCAATTGTCGCGCCTGTTGCTGGACAAGGCTTTCGCCGCTACCCATCCCACGCCACCAGTGGCGCTGCAACTCAAGCTCGGCGAAGACAACAACCTCGCGCGCCTGACCGAGAGCTTTCACTTGAACCTGGATGCCCTGGGCTTTTTGTCGTTCGTGGTGGGGCTGTTTATCGTCCACGCCGCCATCGGCCTGGCGCTGGAGCAACGGCGCGGGTTGCTGCGCACGTTGCGTGCCTGTGGGGTGAGCGCGCGCCTGTTGATCCTCAGCCTGGGCGTCGAACTGGGCGCCTTGTCATTGCTGGGCGGCGTGCTGGGGGTTGCCAGTGGTTACCTGTTGGCCAGCCTGTTATTGCCGGATGTGGCCGCCAGCCTGCGCGGTTTGTATGGCGCCGAAGTGCCGGGGCAACTGAGCCTCAGCCCATGGTGGTGGCTGGCGGGGTTGGGCCTGAGTTTGTTCGGCGCCTTGCTCGCCGGTGCCAGCAGTTTGTGGCGGGCGGCGCGCTTGCCGCTGTTGGCGCTGGCCAATGCTCAAGCCTGGCACGAGGCCCACGGCCGCTGGTTGCGACGTCAGGGCTGGGTGGCGGCGACGGCACTGGTGATCGGGCTGTTCGCGCTGTGGCTGGGGGATAGCCTGGCCGCCGGTTTTGTGCTGATGGCCGCGTTGCTGCTGGGCGCGGCGCTGGGCTTGCCGGTGCTGCTCAACGGATTGTTGAAGGCCGTTTTGGGGCGTAGCCGTTCGGTGCTGGGGCAATGGTTTCTCGCCGATTGCCGCCAGCAGTTGCCCGCCCTGAGCCTCGCGCTGATGGCTTTGCTGCTGGCGCTGGCGGCGAATATCGGCGCGGGGTCCATGACTTCCGGTTTTCGCCAGACGTTCAACAACTGGCTGGAGCAACGCCTCACCGCCGAGCTGTACGTCAACCCGCAAAACCCGGCTCAGGCCGAGCAATTGGCGACCTGGCTGGCGCAGCAGCCGCTGGTTCAAACCGTGTTGCCGGCCTGGGAGGTCTCGCTGCAATTACAGGGCTGGCCTGCCGACTTGTTTGGCGTGATTGACGATCCGACCTACCACCAGCACTGGCCTTTGCTGGAGGCGGCCAGCGAGCCGTGGTCGCAATTGCTCAACGGCGACAGCGTGATGCTCAGTGAACAAATGGCGCGACGGTTGAATGTTCATTTGGGCGAGTCGATAAACATCCCGGTGCCGCAAGGTTCCTGGGCGCCCCGCGTCGTGGGTATTTACGCCGACTATGGCAACCCGAAGGGGCATTTGATCGTTAACTATCGGCACCTGCTGGCGCATTGGCCGACGCTGGCCCCCGTGCGTTTCAACCTGCGCGTGTTGCCGCAGAACGTGCCGACAGTGGTGCGTGAGATGCAGCACGTCTTTGCCCTGGAAGACAGCCGTATCGTCGACCAGCAGCAACTCAAAGGCTGGTCGAGCCAGGTATTTGAACGCACGTTTTCCGCCACGGCTGCGTTAAACAGCCTCACCCTCGGCGTCGCCGGCGTGGCGCTGTTTATCAGCCTGCTGACCCAGAGCCAAAGCCGCCTCGGCCAGCTCGCACCGCTTTGGGCTCTGGGCGTAACCCGACGCCAACTGATGCTGCTCAACCTGGGTCAAACGTGGTTGCTCGCCGTACTGACCCTGATTCTGGCCTTGCCGCTCGGCCTGTTGCTGGCGTGGAGCCTGGACGCGGTGATCAATGTGCAGGCGTTCGGCTGGCGCCTGCCGTTGCAGGTGTTCCCGTGGCAACTGGCGCAATTGTTGGGCCTGGCCATGCTCGCGACGTTGCTGGCCTCCGCCTGGCCGCTGTGGCAGTTGTACCGCAGCCGCCCGGCGGATTTGTTGAGGACTTTCGCCCATGAAGATTAGAGCGCTGCTGTGCGCTGCGCTGTTGCTGCTCAGCGCCTGTGACAAGGCGCCCGCGCCGCCAGAGAGCTTCGCCGGGCTGGGCAGCGCCGCAGCGGACTTCGCCCAGGTGGTGCCGGGCAAGGTGTTCAGCTTTCCCGAAGACCACGGTCCCCACGACGGCTTTCGCATCGAGTGGTGGTACGTCACCGCCAACCTCAAGGATGCCGAGGGCAATGTCTTCGGCGTGCAATGGACATTATTTCGCAACGCGTTGAAAGCCGGGCCGACACAGCCGGGCTGGCACGACTCGACGGTGTGGCTTGGTCACGCCGCCGTCACATCGGCCACCCGGCATTACGCGGCGGAACGGTTTGCCCGTGGCGGTGTGGGGCAGGCAGGTGCTCGGGCGGTGCCATTTGATGCCTGGATCGACGACTGGCGTTTCACTTCTCGCCCGGGCGCCTCCACTGCCTTGGCCGACATGCAGCTCAAGGCTGGCGGGCCGCAATTCGCCTACGATTTGCACCTGACGTCGAGCCGGCCGCTGGTGCTGCAGGGCGACAACGGCTACAGCCGCAAGTCCGATCAGGGGCAGGCGTCTTACTACTACAGCCAGCCGTTTTTCACCGCTGCCGGCAGTGTCAGCATCGACGGCAAAACCTATGAGGTCAGCGGCTCAGCCTGGCTCGACCGCGAGTGGAGTAGCCAGCCCCTGGCCGCCAGCCAGACCGGCTGGGACTGGTTTTCCCTGCACCTGGACCGTGGCGAGCAACTGATGCTGTTTCGCGTACGGCAAACCGACGGCGCCGGTTACCTGACCGGCACCTGGATCGACAAGGAAGGCCACACCCAGACCCTGCACAATGCCGATATTCAACTGGCGCCGCTGGCAACAACCGACATTGACGGGCGCCACATTCCTACACGTTGGTCGCTGAAAATTCCTGGCAAGCAACTGGATATCACCCCCGAAGCCGTCAACCCGAAGGCGTGGATGAACCTGAGCATTCCTTACTGGGAAGGGCCGGTGAAGTTTGACGGCGGGGTGGGGTATCTGGAGATGACGGGGTACTGAAACCAGGCAGCCGACGGAGGCTGAATGGCTATCACTGTCCCCATGGCGAGCAGACTCGCCATGGGGTTTGGGTTTACTTCAATAACGTCGCCAGCACCGCCTCGGTTTCCGTCAGCAGGCGCGTGGCGTCCTTCTCGGAAAACACCAGCGGCGGCCGGATCTTCAATGTGTTGGCGGTAAAACCTGTGGCTGAAATCAGCACGCGGCGTTCGCGCAATCCATTGACGATGGCACTGGTGAGCGCCGCGTCCGGGGTCTTGGCCTCGCGGTCGCTGACCATCTCCACGCCAATGTACAAACCTGCTCCGCGCACGTCGCCAATCTGTTCATAGCGGCTGGCGATGTCTTCGAAACCGGCGCGGATAAAGCGGCCCACGCGCTCCGAGTTCTCCAGCAGCTTCTCTTCATTGATCACATCAAAGGTGGCCTGCGCCGCTGCGATGGCCACTGTGTTGCCACCGAAGGTGTTGAAGTAGCGCATGTCCTGGCCGAACCGCGCGACGATTTCCGGCGCGATGGCGATGGCCGCTACCGGGAAGCCGTTACCCATGGGTTTACCCATGGTGATGATGTCCGGGTCGATGCCGTGGCGCTGGTAGCCCCACAGTGCATCGCCGGTGCGCGCAAAACCGGACTGCACTTCATCGGCGACAAACAGCCCGCCGGCCTTGCGCACTACCTCTGCCACCGGCCCGAGCAGGTCGGTGGGGTCGGAGAACACGCCGTCGGAGGAGAAAATCGAATCGACGATGAACGCCGCCAGGCCTTCGCCACGGCGCTCCAGGTCCTGGATCTGCAGGCTCACCTGGTCGGCGAACCATCGGCCCATGGTTTCCTTGGGAATGCGGTACGAGTCCGGCGTCGGCACGCGGCGCACCCAGGTGCCCAATGGCGAGCTGGCGCCCAGCGACGGCGAGAAACCGGCAGTGAGGTGTGAATTCCCGTGGTACGCCTCGGAGGTAATGATGATGCCTTTCTTGCCGGTGTGGTGCTGGGCGATGCGCATCGCCAGGTCGTTGGCCTCGGAGCCGGTGCAGGTAAACATCATGTGCCCCGATTCACCCACGCGCCCGCCAAAGGTACCGAGCAATTGCTCGGCATAGTCGAGGATGCCGTCCTGGATATAGCGCGTGTGGGTGCACAGCGTGTGCGCCTGGCGGCTTATCGCGTCCGCCACTTTCGGGTGCGCATGGCCCACCGACACCACGTTGTTGTAGGCATCCAGGTATTCATTGCCGTGCTTGTCGTAGAGCAACACGCCCTGGCCACGGCCGACTTGCACCGGGTTTTGATAGAACAGGCGATAGGCCGGGCCCAGCAGGCGGATGCGCCTTTCGATCTGGTGACGGGTGTCAGCGTCGAGGTTCTTCAGGCTTTCGGGGTTGAAAGCGTTGACCATCGTGGCGTGACGCTTGGGCGTGTCAGTCATGGTGCACTCCGGGCGGGCAGGGCGGTTCGCCTGCGGGTTTAAGGTGGTTCAGACAGCAGGGAAGACAGGTGCCAGCATACCCATCAACTTTATTGTCGACAATAATCAATTTATTATTTCTAGCGTATTGTAATATTGTCGACATTCTTCAATAATCGATTTCGCCACCTTATCCACCGCCAGGAGAAACCCGATGTCCGGCACCACCATCAAGAACCGAGAGGTATTGCAGGGCAGCGGCGACACGGCATTGCGCCGCCTGGCCCTGAGCATTGCAGAGGCGGGCATTGCGTATGCCGACCCTGGCAATGCGTTGCCGCGTTTTGTGGCACTGGAAGGCGACACCCTGGTGGTTGAGAGTCGGCGTTATTCACTGGCAGACGGCGTGCGGGTGTTCGTGGTGGGCGCCGGCAAGGCGAGTTTCCCCATCGCCAAGGCGCTTGACGGGTTGCTCGGTGCACGCATCCATAAAGGGCTGGTCACCTGCAAATACGGGCAAGAGGGCAGCCTCGACCATATCGAACTGCGCCTGGCCAGCCACCCGATTCCGGACGAAGCCTCGTTGAAGTCGGCGACAGACACCGTCGAACTGCTCAAGGACGTGCGCGCCGGCGACATTGTGCTCGGCTGCTTCACCGGCGGCTCGTCATCCTTGTTCGTGGCGCCGGTGCCGGGCATTTCATTGGCCGAAAAGGCCCAGGCCAACGACCTGCTGCTGACCTGCGGTGCGAACATCGTCGAAATCAACGACGTGCGCAAACACCTCTCCACCGTCAAAGGCGGGCGCCTGATTCGCAACCTCGCCCCTGGTGCGGTGCTGATCAACCTCACTGTGTCGGACGTGATCGGCGACGCGCTGGACTACATCACTGACCCCAGCGTGCCCGACCGCTCCACCTTCGCCGACGCCCAGGCCGTGCTCGACAAATACCACCTGTGGGACCGCATGCCGGTGGCCATCGCCGCTTATTTACGCCTCGCGCCGCCGGAGGATGAAACCGTGCGCGCCGAAGAACTGGCGCACCTGACCTGCCAGGACGTGATCCTCGTGGCCGCCGACGCCGCCTGCATCGGCGCCTCCAACGAAGCGCGGCGCAATGGCTACAACCCGCTGTTGCTGTCGACCTTTTTTGAAGGTGAAAGCAGCGCCCTGGGCCGCAACCTGGTGGCCATCGCCAAACAAATCGCCCTCGACGGCCGTCCTTTGTTTCCGCCTTGCGTCTTGATCGGCGGCGGTGAAACCACCGTGACCACCGGCGGCCAGCGCGGCAGCGGCGGGCCCAACCAGGAATTCGCGGTGAGTGCCGCCCTGGAGTTGCAGGATACGCGCGGCATCGTGGTGCTTGGCCTCGACACCGACGGCACGGACGGGCCCACACGCTATGCCGGCGGCATCGCCGATGGCAGCACCGCGCAATGTGCGCTGGAGCTGGGTGTCGACCTGCACCAGGCCTTGGCCCGGCACAACGTGACGCCGGCGCTGGAGCAGATTTTCCATGCCATCGAGACAGGCGCGACGGGCACCAACGTCAACGACCTGAAACTCGTCCTGATCGCCAAACCGTAAACAAAGGAGAACCCCATGCTGACGGGCCAAAAACCGACCTGGCTGACGTTCGATTGCTACGGCACCCTGATCCAGTGGGATGAAGGTGTCCGCGCCGCATTGACCGAGATCCTCGAACGCCGTGGGCGTATCGACATCGACCTGAAACAGGTCATCGCCTGGCACGACGAGCGTGAACACGTGCTGGAGCAGTCGGTGCCGTTCATGAAGTTTCGCGCCATCGTGGCCCAGAGTTTTGTCGAGGCCATGACCCATTTCGGCGTGCCCACCGACCTGGCCGATTTCGATTTGCTGCTGCAACGCATCTCCGCCATGCCGCCGTTCCCCGAAGTGGTCGCCGCGCTCACCGAGCTCAAGCGCATGGGCTTCAAGCTGTGCATCGTGTCCAACACCGAAGACTCGGTGATCGCCGGCAACGTCGCGCAACTGGGCGGCACCATCGACCGTGTGATCACCGCCGAACAGGCGCGCGCCTACAAGCCTTCGCCGCAGCTGTTCAACCACGCTCACCGCGAGCTGGGCGTGGACAAGGCCGAGGTGGTGCACATCTGCGCCTCGCCGCTGCTCGACCTCACCGCCGCGCGGGACATTGGCTTTCGCTGCGTATGGATCGACCGGGGCACGGGCCGCAAGGCGCCCGCCGATTACACCCCCGATGAAATCTTCCCGAACCTGTCCCACGTTCCTGCGCTGTTCAAATCCCTGGGTTGGTAAACCCGCATATCACTACTGGAGGCACCATGTTTACGCGTTTGAATTACTCGGATCGCCCGGCACCCACCACGCAGTTTTCCGAAGCCGCGCTGGTAAACCGTTCCACGCGCCTGCTGATCACCTCCGGGCAGATCGGCGTCGGCCCCGATGGCCGCTTGGGCGAAACCGCTGAAGAGCAGATCGACATCACCTGGAAAAACATCCTGCAATTGCTCAAGGAAGCCGGCACTTCGCCCGAGTACATCGTCAAGGCCACGACTTACCTGACCAGCGCCGATGACATTGCGATCTACCGCAGCATCCGCAACCGCTACATCCCGACCGTGCGCGCCTGTTCCACGCTGGTGATCGTGCCGGCCCTGGCCGACCCGGGCTACAAGGTCGAAGTCGAACTGATCGTGGCCGTCCCCGACGCTGCCTGACCTCCGCCAATCCCCCCGCAGACAGGGTGCGCACATGAGCAAGATGAAGCTGAACTCGATTCTCCAACCACTGGACCGCGCCGCCTGGACGGCCACGGCCGAAAGCGCGCCGGTATTGCAGGCGTTGCAGGAAGATTTGGTGGTGGATGTGGCGATTGTCGGCGCGGGGTTTACCGGGTTGTCGGCGGCCATTGAGCTGGCCTCGCGCGGCGTGTCGGTCGCAGTGCTGGACGCCGGGCTGGTCGGCGGCGGCGCCTCGGGGCGCAACGGCGGGCAGATCAACCCCGGCCTCAAGCTCGACCCGCATGATGTGCTGGCCAAGCACCCGGAGATCTCCGACCACGCCCTGGATTTTTCTGGCCGTGCGCCCGATGTGGTGTTTGATCTGGTTGCGCGTTACGACATCCAGTGCCATATCAAACGCACCGGCTGGCTGATGCCCGCGCACCGTGAAAGTGCCGAGGCTGACCTTGAACAGCGCGCCAAGGGCTGGATCAGTCGCGGCGTGCCGGTGCGCACGTTGGGCCGCGACGAAACCCGGCGCATCACCGGCAGCCCGGCCTACACCGGGGCGATCATCGACCCGCGCGGCGGCAATTTGCAGCCGTTGAGTTATGTGCGCGGTTTGGCCCGTGCGGCGGTCAGCGAAGGGGCGCGCGTGTTTGAAAAGACCCCGGTGACCGCGCTGGAGCAAGCCGCTGATCAATGGCTGCTGACCACGCCCAAGGGCCAAGTGCGCGCGGCGCAGGTCATCCTTGCCACCAACGGCTACACCGACGGGCTATGGCCGGGGCTCAAGCAAACGATTATCCCGATTCACTCGTTCCAGATCGCCACGGTGCCGCTGTCGCCGGCGCTCGGCGCGACGATTTTGCCCGAAGGCCACCACGCCGCCGACACCCGTCGCCTTATCCAGTACTTTCGCCGTGACAGCGCCGGGCGGTTTTTCCTCGGTGGCGAAGGCAAGGCGGGCGGTGCCAAGACCCCGTCGGACTTCTCGCACCTGTACCGCCTGATGGTCCAGGCGTACCCGCAACTCGAAGGCGTGGCCATCGAATACGCCTGGTCCGGCCAGTTGGCCGTCACCCCGGGTTACTTGCCGCACGTGCATGAGCCTGCGCCCGGCATCAGCGCGGTGCTCGGTTGCCAGGGCCGCGGCATTGCCATGATGACCGCGATGGGCCAATCACTGGCTGCGCATTTGCTCGACCGATCTTCAGCGCTGGGCCTGCCCGTTACCCGTCTCAAGCGCATCCCGTTTCACGGACTGAACCAGCTCTACGCCGCCGTGGCCTCGAGCTGGTTCCGCATGATGGATGTGAACTGAAACCCTGCGCACGACAGGGCCACGCGTGACTTAACGATCAGGGGAATACCATGTTGAAGCACTTCAGATTGGCGCGTTGTATCGGCACCCTTGCAGTACTGACCTCGGCGGTTGCCGCAGGCCAGGCCTCGGCCCGCGACTTCACTGTGGTCGGGTGGGGCGGTGTGACCCAGGATGCGCAAAGGGCAATCTACTTTGCCCCGTTCTCCAAGGCCGTCGGCAAGCCGGTGCTGGAAGACTCCTGGGACGGCGGTTACGGCGTGCTGCAAGCCAAGGTCAAGGCTGGCAACCCCAACTGGGACGTGGTGCAGGTGGAGTCCGATGTGCTGGAGCTTGGCTGCGCCGATGGGCTGTTCGAGAAGCTGGACTGGAGCAAGATCATCCCCAGGGACAAGTTCCTGCCCGACGCCATCAGCACCTGCGGCGCCGGCGTTTACTACTGGTCGGTGGCCATGGGTTACGACGCCGACAAGTTCCAGGTCGGCCCGGCCAACTGGGCCGATTTCTGGGATCTGAAGAAATTCCCCGGCAAGCGTTCGCTGCGCAAGGGCGCCAAGTACAACCTGGAATTCGCGCTGCTCGCCGACGGCGTGGCGCCGAAGGATCTGTACACCGTGCTCGACACCCCGGAAGGCGTGGATCGCGCGTTCCGCAAACTCGACGAACTGCGCCCCAATATCCTTTGGTGGGACGCCGGTGGCCAGCCGCTGCAATACCTGGCCTCGGGTGAGGTGGCGCTGGCGGCGGTGTACAACGGCCGGCTGACCAACATCAGCAAGACCGAGCACAAGCATTACAAACTGGTGTGGCCGGGCAGCATCTATGCGATGGACAGCTGGGTGATCCTAAAGGGCGCCGAGCACAAAGACCTTGCCACCCAATTCCTGGCGTTCGCCAGCCGCTCCGAAAACCAGGCGAAGTTCCCGAGCCTGGTCTCCTACGGCGTGCCCAACCGTGACGCGGCGGCGCTGATTCCACCGGCTGATTACGTCGACCTGCCGAGCAACCCCGAGAATATGAAAGAGGCGATTCCACTGAACACCACGTTCTGGAACGACCATCTGGAAGACCTGACCGCCCGCTACAACGCCTGGCTCGCCAAGTAGGGCGCGCCTGGCTTTTGCACGTCCTGCCACGGTGAAGAGTGCGCCCCGCGTTGCGGGCGCACGACAAAAATACGCTCAGAGGATGCCGTTGTGACTGATTTCAGAATACGTTTTGCGGGCGTCACCAAGCATTATGGTGCGATCAACGTGATCGACAACTTGTCCCTGGACATTCAGGCCGGTGAGTTCGTCAGCCTGTTGGGACCGTCCGGCTCCGGCAAAACCACCTTGCTGATGATGCTGGCCGGTTTCGAAACCGCCAGCCACGGCGACATCATCGTCAACGGGGTTACCGTCAACGACCTGCCGCCGCACAAGCGCGACATGGGCGTGGTGTTTCAGAATTACGCGCTGTTCCCGCACAAGACCGTGGGCGAAAACGTGGCCTTCCCCCTGCGTATGCGCGGGGTCGGCCGCAGTGAAATCCAGCAGCGCGTGGCGCGCGCCCTGGACATGGTGCAACTGAGTGCCTTGAGTGACCGCCACCCCACCCAGTTGTCCGGCGGCCAGCAACAGCGGGTCGCCCTTGCCCGCGCGCTGGTGTTCGAACCGCGTGTGGTGCTGATGGACGAACCCCTCGGCGCGCTGGACAAACAGCTGCGCGAACAGATGCAACTGGACATCCGCGAGCTGCATAACCGCCTTGGCCTGACCATCGTGTTCGTGACCCACGACCAGTCCGAAGCGCTGACCATGTCCGACCGCATTGCTGTGTTCAACAAGGGCAAGATCGAACAGATCGGCTCACCGCGCGACATCTACGACCGCCCGCAAACACGCTTTGTGGCGCAATTTATCGGTGAAACCAACCTGCTCGAAGGGCGCCTGGTGAGCATCGACGGCGAGCGCGCCGAGGTGCTGCTGGGCAGTGGCGTGACCATCCGCGTGCCGGCGTCGGGCTTGAATGTGGGCCAGAACGTGATGGTTTCGGTGCGCCCCGAGCGCCTGACGCTGTCGGACACGCCACGCCCGGTCAACTCGCTGCCGGTGCGCATGGTTGATGCGGTTTACCAGGGCGACCACCTGCGCGCGCAACTGGCGGGCGACAACCTGACCCTCACTGCACGCCTGTGCCGCTCGCAGCCTGAACATTCCAACGGCACGCAGATGCAGGCGCATTTCGACCCCCGGGACTGCTGGATGATTGCCTCATGAGCACGCTGACCGTGGCCAAACGGCGCTCGGCGATCCTGCTGGTGCTGCCGCTGTTTCTATTTATGCTGGCGTTTTTCCTGTGGCCGCTGGGCACCGTGATGCAACAGGCGGTCTCGGACAAATCCGTGCTCAATGTGTTGCCGCTGACCCAGGCAGCTGCAGCGCATTGGGACGGCCAGTCGCTGCCGGGCCCGGCCATCGAGCAGGCGTTTGTCAGTGATATCCGTAATGTCGACGACCAGCAGCACATCGGCGAAATGGTGCGCCGGCTCAACAGCGCCTATCCCGGGTTTCGCACCCTGATCAGCAAGACCCAAGCCGCCATCCAGGCCACCGACGGCCCGGTGGACCTGGTAGGCGTCGACAAGCGCTGGGCTGAGTTGCGTTATTGGCAGACCATCCGCGATGCGCTGGCGCCGGTGACCGACCGCTTCCTGCTGGCGGCGGTGGACCTGCAGCGCGACAGCCTCGGCGCCATCGTCGATATGCCAGGCGACGCCTCGGCCAACCGCACCTTGATGCTGCGCACCTTTGGCATGACCGCGACCATCACCGCACTGTGCCTGTTGTTGGGTTACCCCTACGCGGCGCTGCTGGCGAGCGTCAGCGGCTGGCGGCGCACCGTGTTGCTCGGCGCTGTGTTGCTGCCGCTATGGACCTCGCTGCTGGTGCGCACCACGGCGTGGTTCATCGTGTTGCAGGACAACGGCATCGTGAACCGCGTGCTGATGTGGCTGCACATCACCGATCACCCACTGGCTCTGGTGTTCAACCGTACTGGCGTGATCATCGCCATGACCCATGTGCTGCTGCCGCTGATGGTGCTGCCGATCTACAGCGTGTTGCTAGGTATCCCGCGCAACCTGATGCCGGCCGCCGGGTCGTTGGGCGCCAAACCGTGGCGCGCGTTCATTGAAGTGACGCTGCCGCTGAGCACACGGGGGGTTACCTCCGGCGTGTTGCTGGTGTTCATGTCGGCCGTGGGCTACTACATCACCCCGGCGCTGATCGGCGGGCCGAAAGACCAGATGATCAGCTCGGTGATCGCCTTCTACGCCACCGGTGCCGCCAACTGGGGCATGGCCAGCGCGCTGGGCCTGGTGCTGCTGGTGATTACGCTGGTGCTGTACACCGTGTACAGGCGCCTTTCCACCCGTGAACAGGGAGCGGACGAATGAAAACCAACCCGTTGCTGGCCATGTTCGGCGCCTGCATGGTGGTGTTCCTGCTGGCACCGCTGCTGGCCGTATTGCCGCTGGCGTTCACCTCGAGTTCGTTTCTGGTGTACCCGATTCCGTCTTTCTCGCTGCGCTGGTTCGAGCGGCTGTTCACGGCGCAGGCCTGGCAATTGTCGATCATCAACAGCCTGATCATGGCCGTGGGCGCGACCTCCCTGGCTACCTGCCTGGGCACGTTGGCGGCCCTGGGGTTGCGGCGCAAGGGCGTGCCGTTTCGCGGCGTGGTCAACTCGCTGTTCCTGTTGCCGATGGTGGTGCCCGCCGTGGTGCTGGGCGTGGGCATGCAGATGTTCCTGCAAACCCTCGGGCTGACCAACAGTTACAGCGGCGTAATCGTGGCGCACACAGTGCTGGCGGTGCCGTTTGTGGTGATCAGCGTGTCCGGCGCGCTGGCCGGAATCAACCCCAAGCTGGAACTCGCCGCCGCCAGCCTCGGCGCGAGCCCGTTGACGGTGTTGCGCACCACCACCTTGCCGCTGGCGCTGCCGGGGATTCTGTCCGGTGCGGTATTGGCCTTTGCCACGTCGCTGGATGAAGTGGTGCTGACGCTCTTCGTCGCCGGCCCCGGCCAGCGCACCCTGGCGTTGCAGATGTTTTCCAGCATCCGCGAAAACATCAGCCCGGAAATTGCCGCGGCTGCGTTTCTGTTCATCGCCGGCACCGTGCTGATCGGCTTGAGCGTGGTGCTGCTGCGCCGCCGCCGTCAGCGCCGGTTGCTTAGCGTTTAACCTCAACTTCACAGGATGTTCGCAATGAAAAACTACGTGGGCGCTTCCTATTACCAGCGTGTCGCCGACACCCTGGTGCTGCCCGACCGGCCCTATATCAACGGGCGTTTTGTCGACGGCAAGCCTGACGGTACTTACCAGAACACCAACCCGGCCACGGCCCAGGTGTTCGGCACCGTGGCGTTCGGTGGGGCAGGGCATGTGGACCAGGCGGTGGTGGCGGCGCGGGCGGCGTTTGATTCCGGGGTGTGGTCGCGCTCCAAGCCGGAATACCGCAAGGACGTGCTGTTGGCGCTGGCGCAACTGATCCGCGTGAACGCGACGGAACTGGCGGTGATGGAGTCCCTGGACAGCGGCAAGCCGATCAAGGATTGCCTGCATGAAATCGGCACCGAAGTGCCGAATTTCTTCCAGTGGTACGCCGAGCTGATTGACAAGACCTTCGGCAAGGTCGCGCCCACCGGCGAAGACGTCACCGCGTTTGTGCTGCAGGAACCTATCGGCGTGGTCGGCGCAATTGTGCCGTGGAACTTCCCGCTGTTGATGACTGCCTGGAAACTCGCCCCGGCGCTGGCGGCCGGCTGCAGCGTGGTGCTCAAACCCGCCGAGCTGACCTCGTTGACCGCGCTACGGCTGGCGGAACTGGCGTCCATCGCCGGCCTGCCCGACGGTGTGCTCAACGTGGTGCCGGGCGATGGTCATGAAGTCGGCCAAGCCATGGGCCTGCACCCGGGCATCGATGCAATTACCTTCACCGGTTCCGGCCCGGTCGGTGCGCTGCTGCTGGAATACGCGGCCCACAGCAACCTCAAGCCGGTCGGCCTGGAACTGGGTGGCAAGAGCCCGTTCATCATTCTCGATGACGCGCCGCTGACCGACGACCTGATCGCCAATGCGGTCAACGCGGCGTTCTGGAACGGCGGACAAAACTGCACGGCGAACATGCGCCAGATCGTCCATGCCAGCCGCAAGGACGAATACTTGGAAAAGGTGCTGGTCAATGTGGCGGCGCTGAAAGTCGGCGACCCGCTGGACCCGGAAACCGAAATCGGCCCGCTGGTCTCGGCCAAACAGCGCGAGCGGGTGCAACGCTATATCAACCGGGGCCTGGAGGAGGGCGCACGCTTGGTGGCGGGCAACCGCGCGCTGGATTTGCCGGGCTTCTACGTCGACCCGGTGGTGTTTGATGAGGTGAAGCCGGGCATGGTCATCGCCACCGAGGAAATCTTCGGGCCGGTGCTGGGCGTGATCACCGTGCAGGACGACGAGCAGGCCTTGCAGGTGGCGCGTGACACCGAGTTCGGCCTGCATGCCACCGTGTTCACCCGTGATATCGACCGTGCGCTTCACTTTGCGCGGCAGTTGCCGTGCGGCGTGGTGGGCATCAACGGCTTCACCGAGGGTGACGTCAAGACGCCGTTTGGTGGCTATAAACGCTCGGGTTCGCTGTCGCGGGACAAGGGCGTCGAAGCCCTGCAGCAATATGTGCAAACCAAGACGGTTTGGGTGCGCTCGCTGCGCGGTGTCAGCTGATCGGGCGGGGGCTTTTAATAATTGGCGACAATCTTGTGCGTTTGCTAGAGTGCCTGCACGAAAATGAGTCGAGCATCGCCGTGAGCCTATTAAAAGTCCCCAAGGTCGTGAAACTGTCTGCGGAAATGCAAGCGGCCGAAGTGCTGCGCGAGTCCATCATGTCGGGCACGATTCTGCCGGGGGCGCGGGTCACCGAAGTGCAACTCGCCCAGGAGATGGGCCTGTCCCGCGCCACCGTGCGCTCGGCCCTGCATCAGCTGGAAAAGGAAGGCCTGACCACGCTGATCCCTTACACCGGCTGGACCGTGATTTCCCTCACGCCCAAGGATGTGTGGGAGCTCTACACCCTGCGCTCCAGCGTGGAGCGCCTGGCCGCACAACTGGTGGCGGCGGGGATGGACGACGCCAAGCGCGCCTTGCTGAGTCAGCATTACCAGGCGCTGGTCGAGGCTTGCCACGCCGGCAAGGCCGAGGCCATCGCCGAAGCCGACTTCGCGCTGCACAAGACGATCATCACCCTGGCGGACCATAGCCGCCTGTTGTCCCAGTACGAATTCATCGAGCGCCAGATTCGCCTGTATATCCGTTCCAGCGATTCGTTGATTCACGACGCCGAGGCCATCATTGAGCAGCACCGGCCGTTTGTGGACGCGATTCTGGCCGGTGATGCCGAGACGGCGGGGGCCTTGTCCGAGACGCACAACCTCAGCGAAGGCGCCAAGCTCAATGACCACCTGCAAGGCCTGATGACCGAAGATGCCTCGCCATTGGCAGCCGACGGGCGCCTGAAACACCTCAAGCCGCGCCGCGCCAAAGCAGCCGTCAAACCATAGGTTGAGCGTATGTTGGCCTTACGTTAATACGAATATACCTGGCACACCTCGTCGGTAAGACTTGAGCCCCAACCACAACAGGGGCTCACCTCAATGCCACTTGCCGACCCGCTTCAGCGCCTGGCTGAACTTGATACCAACACCGTTTCCGATGCGCTGGACTTTCTGCAATTGCCGGGCGCCGTCGTGGGTATTCGTCCGTTGTGGGATTGCCCGAAAGTGGTGGGCCGCGCCAGCACGGTGAAGCTGGCACCCAAAACCGATGCCGCCCCCGGCGTGCACCTGATTTCCCCGGTGATCGACGCCATCACCACCGACGACCGTGTGCTGGTGATCGCCGGTGGTATTGAAGGCATTTCGTGCTGGGGCGACATCATCGCCAATGCCGCCGTGGCCAAGCAGATTCGTGGTTCGGTGATCGACGGCTTCAGCCGCGACATCGACGGCAGCGCCTCCATCGGTTACCCGGTGTACGGCCGTGGCGTGACCATGATCAGCGCGCGCAACCGCGTGGTGCAGGTGGACTCCGGCGTGACCATCAACGTCGGCGGAGTCGCCGTGTCCGAAGACGACTACGTGATCGCCGACCGTTGCGGCAGCGTGTTCATTCCCGCCGCCGTGATCGAACAGGTACTCGACCTGAGCGAGCGCATCGCTGCCCGTGAAGCTGGCATGGTCGATGCCGTGCGCAGCGGCCGCTCGGTCGCCGATGTGATGCATGACAGCCAATTTGAAGCCATCCGCGTGGAGACTGCCCGATGAACCCTGAAGATCAGCAAATCGTCGCCCTGTTTGAAGGCCTGGACACCCCCGGCGTTTCCGACGCCATGGACAAGCTGGGCATTCCCGGCCAGTGCCTGGGCATCGCGCCGCTGGATAACTACCGGGGCACGGTGGTTGGCCCGGCCTTCACCGTGCAATACGTGCCCGCCAACACCCCGCCGGGTTCGGTGGGCGACTTTATCGAAGACGTGCTGCCGGGGGACGTGGTGGTGATCGCCAACGCCGGTCGCACCGACTGCACCGTGTGGGGCGACATCATGACCCAGTACGCCGGCGTGCGCGGCATCGCCGCCACCGTGATCGACGGCGTGTGCCGCGACGTCAGCAAGGCGCTGGGCGACGGTTACCCGATGTTCACCCGTGGCCGTTACATGCGCACCGGCAAGGACCGGGTGGAAGTGCTCGCGGTGAACCAGCCGGTGGCGATAGGCGAGGTTCGCGTGTGTTCGCGGGATATCGTGGTGGCCGACGCCAACGGCGTGCTGGTGGTGCCCCGTGCCCGCGCCGCTGAGGTAGCGCGTGTCGCGCGCCAGATTGAAGATGTGGAATCGCAGATCCGTGCCCAGCTCGAGGCGGGCAAGACCTTAAAGCAGGCTCGCGAATCCCTGGGTTACCACACGTTGCAAAGGAAAGGCTCGTGAACCTTCAACGCCTCAACAAACGCCTGGCCCAGGCTCAGCCTTCGGCCACTTACCGCATCATCGACCGCGTGGCCGAGCGCCGTGCCCAGGGTGCGAAAATCATCTCGCTGTGTGCCGGCGAGCCGGATTTCGACACCCCGGAGCACATTCGCCAGGCCGGTATCGACGCGATCCGCAACGGCCACACGCGGTATACCCAGGTGGCCGGCGTGCGGGCCCTGAGGGAAGCCGTGGCGGAGAAATTCCGCCGGGAAAACGGCCTCGACGTGACCTGGCAGGACACCATTGTCAGTAGCGGCGGCAAACATGTGATCTATAACGCGCTGGCCGCCACCCTGAACGAAGGCGATGAAGTCATCGTGCCCGCGCCGTACTGGGTCAGCTACCCGGAAATGGTCGAGCTGTGCGGCGGCACCTCGAACATCGTGGCCTGCAGCGCCGAGGACGGTTTCAAGCTGACGCCGGCGGCGCTCGCCAAGGCAATCAAGCCGACTACCCGTTGGGTCATCCTCAATTCGCCGTCCAACCCCACGGGCGCCGTGTATAGCCAGCAGGAGCTGCGCGGGTTGGCGGACGTGCTGCTCGACCATCCCCATGTGCTGGTGCTGGCGGACGACATTTACGAACACTTGCTGTTCGACGGCCAAACCTTTCACACGCTGGCGCAAGTCGAGCCGCGCCTGGTGCCGCGCGTACTGACCATGAACGGCGTGTCCAAGGCCTACGCCATGACCGGCTGGCGCATCGGTTTTGCCACCGGGCCGCGCTGGTTGCTGGAAGCCATGGAAAAACTCCAGGGCCAACAGACCTCGGGGGCCAGCGCTATTTCCCAGCAGGCGGCCATGGCCGCGCTGACCGGGCCGCAGGACTTTGTGCACGCGTCGCGGGCGGTGTTTGAAAAGCGCCGTGACTTGGTGGTGTCGTTCCTCAACGCCACGCCGGGGCTGGCATGCATGAACCCGTCCGGTGCGTTCTACGCCTTCGCTTGCTGCGCCGGCTTGCTGGGGCGCACCACGCCGGCGGGCAAACTGCTGCAAACCGACGAAGACGTGGCACTCGCCCTGCTCGACGAGGCCAATGTGGCCGTGGTGCACGGCAGCGCCTTCGGATTGGCGCCGTACCTGCGCATTGCCTATGCCCTGGATGACGATTCGTTGCTGCAGGCCTGTGAGGCGATCCGGCAGTTCTGCGCGGCGACCCGTTAAAGGTCGCGCATCAGTAAGCCAAAGCGCAGGTCCATCGTGGCCGGGAGCGGCACATACACGGTGTGCCCGTCTCCCGGTGCCACCTCGATAGCCTGGTGTTTGGTGTTTTGCAGCGTGTTCAAGTCAAAGTGAAAGTTGCCGCCGGGGGTCATCAACTCCAGATGATCGCCCACGGCAAAGCGGTTTTTCACCTTGACCTCGGCTAACTCACCCCGACGCTCGCCGGTCAACTCCCCGACAAACTGCTGACGCTCGGACACTGAGCTGCCGTTCTGATAGTTCTGGTACTCGTCGTGCACGTGGCGGCGCAGGAAACCTTCGGTGTAGCCGCGTTGCGCCAGGGATTCGAGGTCGGTCATCAGGTTGCGGTCAAACGCGCGGCCGGCCACGGCGTCATCAATGGCCTGGCGATAAACCTGGGTGGTACGCGCGCAATAGAAGTGGGATTTGGTGCGGCCTTCGATCTTCAGCGAATGCACGCCCAGGCGGGTCAGGCGCTCGACGTGTTGCACGGCGCGCAGGTCCTTGGCGTTCATGATGTAGGTGCCGTGCTCGTCTTCGAAGGCGGGCAGGTGTTCGTCGGGGCGGTTGGCTTCCTGCAGCAGAAACACCTGATCGGTGGGCGCGCCGATGCCCAGGGTGGGTTGAACGTGCTGGACGATATCGCCGCTGGCGTTTTCCACCGCAGGCGTGGCCTGGTACTTCCAGCGGCACGCGTTGGTGCACGTGCCCTGGTTGGCGTCGCGCTTGTTCATATAGCCCGAGAGCAGGCAGCGCCCCGAATACGCCATGCACAGGGCGCCGTGCACAAACACTTCCAGTTCCATGGCCGGGGCTTGCTCGCGGATTTCGCCGATCTCTTCCAGTGACAATTCCCGCGACAAAATCACCCGGCAGATCCCTTGCTGCTGCCAGAACTCCACACTGGCCCAGTTCACCGTGTTGGCTTGCACCGACAAGTGAATCGGCATCTGTGGGAAGTGGCGACGCACCAGCATGATCAGGCCCGGGTCGGACATGATCAGCGCGTCCGGGCCCATGGCGATCACGGGCGCCAAGTCCTTGAGGAAGGTTTTCAACTTGGCGTTGTGCGGGGCGATGTTCACCACTACGTAGAAGCGCTTGCCCTGGGCGTGGGCTTCGTGGATGCCGAGCGCCAGGTTGGGGTGGTCGAACTCGTTGTTGCGTACCCGCAGGCTGTAGCGCGGCTGGCCGGCGTAGACCGCATCGGCGCCGTAAGCGAAGGCGTAGCGCATGTTTTTCAGGGTGCCGGCGGGGGCGAGCAATTCGGGGGCGAGGATGGGAGGCATGGGCTCTGGTCGCAAAAGGTCGCGAGGGTAGCCGGGTGTGCGGCGGGGTTTATTGATCCAGATCGTCTTTTGCCGATTTTGTATCGCTGTGTATCGCCAGCGGCTGGTCGACACAGGCGAGATACCTCAGGCGGTTCCAATAGCGGCTCTGCGAAACCCACAAGGTAACCCCCATGCGACCCCTCACGATTTTGCTCGCCAGCCTGCTTCTGATGCTTGCACTGATGTGCGCCCTGGTGGTCTGCCAGCAGACCAAGGCCGACGCGCCGCTGACCCGCCAGGGCGCCATGCCTTCACTGGCAGGGGCGGTGGGCTGGCTTAATTCGCCGCCACTGGGCGTACAGGACCTCAAGGGCAAAGTGGTGTTGGTGGATTTCTGGACCTACGACTGCATCAACTGCCAGCGTGCGTTGCCCTATGTAAAGGAATGGGCCAAGCGCTATGAACAGGAAGGGTTGGTGGTCATCGGCGTGCACACCCCGGAATATGCCTACGAACACGTCACTCGCAATGTTCAGCAACAGGTGCGCAAGCTGGGCATTACCTACCCGGTGGCGATCGACAACAACTACGCGATTTGGCGCAGTTTCGACAACCAGTTCTGGCCCGCTCACTACCTGATCGATGCCCAGGGGCAGGTGCGTTACACCCATTTTGGCGAAGGCCGTTATGACGCCCAGGAGCAGGTCATTCAGAGGCTGTTGGCCGAAGCCAAAGCACAAGCGTCCGGCCCTTGATTGAGGCGGTCTATGCTTGTTCGATAAACCAGGGCACTCCCAGGTTTCGCCGCGGACTAAGCAACAGGGCCTACGAAGGCCCTCTGCTTTTCTGACATGGACCGGACATGAACCAAACCAACCTGCAATTCAAAACCCTGCTGCTGTTGCTCGCCCTGGTGACCGTCGCCTTTATCTGGATATTGCTGCCGTTTTACGGCGCGGTGTTCTGGGCGGTCATCCTCGGCATTATCTTTGCGCCGATGCAACGGCGCCTGCAGCAGCGGTTCGGCTGGAACCGCAACTTCACGTCCCTGGCAACCCTGACGGTGTGTCTGGTGATTGCGATCCTGCCGGTGATCATCACCAGCGTGCTGCTGGTGCAAGAGGGGGCGACGCTCTACAAAAACGTCGAAAGCGGCAAATTGGATGTGGCGGGGTATATCGAACAGTTCAAGAACTTCCTGCCGCCGTACTTCCAGCATCTGCTCGACCGTTTCGGCATGGGCAACCTCGAAGGCCTGCGCGAGAAGATCGTCAAGAGCGCGATGCAGGGCAGCCAGTTCTTCGCCACCCAGGCGTTCAGCTTCGGCCAGGGCACCTTTGATTTTCTGGTGAGCTTTTTCATCATGTTGTATTTGCTGTTTTTCCTGCTGCGCGATGGCCCTGAACTGGTGCGCAAAGTGCGCACGGCGGTGCCGTTGGCTGAGCCGCAGAAGCGCCGCTTGCAGCTCAAGTTCAACCGCGTGGTGCGCGCCACGGTCAAGGGCAATGTGCTGGTGGCCGTGACTCAGGGGGCATTGGGCGGGTTGATTTTCTGGTTTCTGGACATTCCCAGCGCGTTGCTCTGGGCGGTGTTGATGGCGTTTCTGTCGCTGCTGCCGGCGGTGGGGGCGGGGATTGTGTGGGGGCCGGTCGCCGCTTACTTCCTGTTAAGCGGTTCGATCTGGCAGGGTGTGGTGCTGGGTTTGTTCGGTGTGTTCGTGATCGGCCTGGTGGACAACGTGCTGCGCCCGGTGCTGGTGGGCAAGGACACCAAGATGCCGGACTACCTGATCCTGATCTCGACGCTGGGCGGCTTGTCGGTGTTTGGCCTGAACGGGTTTGTCATCGGGCCGCTGGTGGCGGCGTTGTTCATGTCGAGCTGGGCATTGTTCGTGGAGAGCAAGCCACGCACCAAACTGCCATTACCGTAAAACGATGGATTCAGGCTTCAAGCTTGAAGCTGCAGGCCTGAAGCTGCTTTTCTGCTGCTTTTAACGAGGTGAGCGGGCCGCTGATGGCCTCGCCATCGCGTACCAGATACCAGCAGGCCAGCAAGCCATGCTCCCGAAGAGGGGCGGGAACGGCGCTGCCGATGACGGACATGATTTGAACAGTGGGCATAACAAGTACCTCCAATCGCTATGGAGGTCACCTTACGGGCCGGCGGCCTTCAGGAAAAATCATCCGTCTCGATAGTCGACATTAACGGCACGCGTCAATCCACCACCTGATCGAGCATGATCACCACTTCCTGTTCGCTGAGCAGGCCCTTGCGCACCAGGTTTTCCGCGAGTAAGGCCAGGAATTTCGCGCTGCGGTGGCCCTCCAGGGCCTTGAGTTCAGTCAGGGCGCTATAGACTTTGCTGGACGTGCACAGGCCAGCGGTGCGGTGCGGGTTTTGCGTGGGCATGGTCGATCGTCCTTAATTGTTATTGGGTGGACAAAGGTCAATAGTGAGTCTGTTTCGTGACGTAAACATGACAGGATGACCCTCGGCCGAGCAAGTAGACATTGGACTGTCATGATGTGGGATTAGCGCCCGTGCATTGTCCTCACAGCGACCTCGGCGGCTTGAATCCGGACCTTGCAGGCAAAAAAAGGCCCCGCGTGTGGGCGAGGCCTGGTCCTGTCATTTCAACTGTGTGTTACCAGCCGCGGCCGTAATAGCCGTGGGGAGGGCCGTAGTAACCGCGCGGTGGGCCGTAATACACCGGCGCCGGGCGGTAATAAACCTGTTGTTGCACATACACCGGCGGTGGGGGCGCGTAGTAAACCGGCGGAGGCGCGGCATAGACCGGTTGCGGCTGGACGTACACCGGTTGCTGCACGTAGACCGGCTGCGACTGGCTGGCGACTACGGAGCCGACAACGGCTGCGCCGATCAAACCACCCAATATGGCCGGGCCACCCCAACCACCACCGTGGGCGGAGGCTTGGCCTGCCATAGCGAGTGCGCCGATCAGCAAGGCGATTTTGGGGAGTTTACGAATCATGGTCATTCCTCGGTTAGCCCCTGCGCTTGTGGTCTGCAATCAATAGACTCAAGGATTGTCGCGGGGATACTTTTAAGACAACGTATTTCTGAAAAACAGCACAGCCGATAGGTAAAGGTTGTGTAAGGTCTGTACCGAATTGCTTACTCAAAGGAGTTTTCCATGCAGATGCACCCCAACAAGGACACTCAACTGTGCATGTCATTGTCGGCGCGCCCCGGTAATTTTGGCTTGCGGTTTCATAACCATCTGTACGAGCAGTTGGGTCTGAACTTCTACTATAAAGCGTTCAGCAGCCAGGATTTGCCCGGCGCGATCGGTGGTATCCGGGCGCTGGGGGTTCGCGGCTGCGGCGTTTCCATGCCCTTCAAGGAGGCTGCCATTGCTTTGGTGGACGAACTGGACGATTCGGTTCAAGCCATTAATTCCTTGAATACCATCGTCAACACCGATGGCCATCTCAAGGCCTACAACACGGACTACATTGCCGTCGAACAATTGCTGAAAAAGCACGCCGTGCCGAAAGACTCCACCTTCGCCCTGCGCGGCAGCGGCGGCATGGGCAAGGCCGTGGCCAGTGCCTTGCGTGACGGCGGTTATGCCAACGGCGTGATTGTGGCGCGCAATGAAGCCTCGGGCCGGGCGTTGGCACACAGCCTTGGGTATGAGTGGCAGGCTGAGTTGGGTGATTTACGCCCGCAGATGCTGGTCAACGTCACGCCGATCGGCATGACTGGAGGGCCGGAAGCGGATCAACTGGCGTTTGACGCCGAGGCGGTCGATGCCGCGGACACTGTCTTCGATGTAGTGGCAATCCCCGCCGAAACCCCGTTGATCGTACGCGGTCGCGCCAAGGGCAAACGCGTGATCACCGGGCTGGAAGTGATCGCGATTCAGGCGTTGGAGCAGTTTGTGCTGTACACCGGCGTAAGGCCGACGGATGAGCAGTTTCAGAAAGCAGTCGAGTTCGCACGTAGCTAAATCACTGCACGGTTCCAAATGTGGGAACGGGCTTGCCCGTGATGGCGGTGTGCCATTCACCGATAGTTGATCTGGTACACCGCTATCGCAGGCAAGCCAGCTCCCACAGGTTTGACCGTGTTATGCCTGTTCCAGCTGCGCCAATCGCTCTTCCAGCGCAGCAATTCGGGCTTCCAGCTCTTCAATCTTGTCTGCAGAAACCCCGGCACCGCGCTCTACCGGATTCCCGCGCGCCGATAAAATGGCTTCGATATCCGCCGGATCACCCAGCGCATGGGTATACCGGTCTTCCCGCTGCCCGGCCTGACGCGGCACCAGCAGCGCCAGCCCGCGTGCAATCAATCGCTCCAGTTGGTGCACCACC
Source organism: Pseudomonas tolaasii NCPPB 2192 (assembly GCF_002813445.1). Lineage (NCBI taxonomy): Bacteria > Pseudomonadati > Pseudomonadota > Gammaproteobacteria > Pseudomonadales > Pseudomonadaceae > Pseudomonas > Pseudomonas tolaasii. Next base: position 5,850,668 of record NZ_PHHD01000001.1, on the reverse strand, counting down.
TGTTCGGCATCTTCAAAGTCATGCATGCGCCCGCTGCGGGTGAGCAATTCATTGACGGTCTGCGGCCCGCGCAGAAACAGCAGCCCTATCAGAATCACCTGGGCCGGCACCAGTTCCAGCGCCTTGTCCACACGATGCTCCCAACGGTCGGCCCGGCTGCCCATCACCAGCCGGGTAAAACCCTGGCCTTCGAGTGCACGCAGGCTCTGGCCGACCTGGCCCTGGCTGAGGTTGGTGACCGGTTCGCGGCTGGTCTTCTGGTTGCAGGCCAGCACCAGCGCGTTGAGGGTGAGGGGGTAGGTTTCCGGGTTGGTGGCCTGTTTTTCGATCAGGCAGCCCAGAATGCGGATTTCCGTGCTGTTCAGGCGCGGCTCAGGGGTGTCGGTGTCGTGCTCGGCGGTCATCGCGCTTTCCCTATGCAGTGAAGTGCCTAGCCTAATCCTGAAAAAATAAAAGACAAGCGACCGGCAGGTCTATAATCGCGGCTGGTTCCAACCCTGCCATCACCGTGAGACTGTCATGACTATTTCCCTGTACGCCGCTTCCATCCCGGTCTTCAAGCAAATGCTCACCGCCCTGAGCGATGTGCTGAACAAGGCCGAAGCCCACGCCACCGCCAAAAACATCGAGCCAAACGCCTTGCTGCAAGCGCGTCTGTTTCCGGACATGTTCCAGTTGGTGCGCCAGGTACAGATCGCCGTCGACTTCGCCAAGGGTGTGTCCGCACGCCTGGCCGAGATCGAAGTGCCGAAATATGAAGATAAAGAAGTCACCTTCGCCGACCTGCAAGCGCTGATCGCCAAGGTGCTGGCTTTCGTCGATACCATCCAGCCCGAGCAAGTCGACGGCAAGGAAGGCATCGAAATCATCACCCGCCCAGGCACTCCCAAAGAAAAGCGCTTCAGCGGCCAATCCTACCTGCTGACCTACGGCCTGCCGCAATTCTTCTTCCACGTCACCACGGCTTACGCACTGCTGCGCCATAACGGCGTGGAAGTGGGCAAGCGTGATTACATGGGCGCTTTCTAAGCTCGCGACGGCTCTTGCAGCCCGGGTCGGTTCATGAATGAACCCCCGGGCTTTTTTACGCCCGTTTTTTTGTTACATGAACCGGCGGAATCAAGTGCGTCAGATAACTCAATAAGAGGGTCGGATCAGTCCTGTTTGTCAAAGCCTTGGAGGCTAACTGTTTGAATATCTCGCCCGTTTTCGTAATCAAGGAAAACCCTAATTCCGGCTTGATGCCCGATTTGCCCAATGCGGCAAAGCTCACTCGGCCCCGGCGCGAAGTGTCAAGCGATGAGTCCGTGCCTTCGCGGTCTGCACGCGAAGAAGGCAACCGTGAACTGGCAGTCCGGTATGCCGAAGCGCTTGAAAGTCATTCTGACCCCTACGCTGCGGTTATCTCGAACATACCGTCCGACTCAACGTTTGGCCAATGGCGATCACAGTTACGCAGCGCACTTGAAGACAAGGACTTCCAGGAGTGGCTTCGCAAGGAAGGATATGACCCGTCCAGCCTCGAAATTTTTCCGCAGCAAGGGACTCTGAGTGTGCGAAATCCCAAGGGGCTTACACAGTTCAGCTTGAAGGATTATTCCGCTTGGGCAATGTTCGCCGACCCCATTTTGACCGCTGCCAAAGCCTATGCTCCCGACGGTATTACCCATTCGGCACTGTACGCCGACAGTGTGCCACTCAGTCAGGTCGCACAATTTCACGCAGAGGAGATTCATAGCGATTCGACCCGCAATCGACAACGGGCTCAAGCGGTGAAGCAGGACAACGCGTTGACAACGGCGGGCGCAGGTGTCGAACGGTCTGAAGAGAGGCTGGAGGCTCAAAAAGCGCTGCTCGGCAATAAGCGCGACTTGCACACGTTCAGGGACGCATTGATCCGCGCCTTGGTGGATGTTGGAGATTATTTGAAACAACAGTCGGCATTGCATGCTTACCACCACCGAAACTCACCCGTCCCCCCTCCCTACGATGCGGGCGCAGGGTTGCAGTCTTATCTGCGATCGCAACAGATCAGACTGGATCCTGACTCCGGTTTTCACCTGGGCAGCGAGCCCATGGCCGGCAAGTCCGTCAACCTGTTGCAGTTCATGACCGGCAACGGATGGGAGCATCCGGCCAATGAAGACGAACTCGATAACATGGGGAGGGAGTTGTTCCGTGCTGTGGAACCCCGTCAACACCTGGGTGATCTTGGTGGCGGGTTGTCTTGGCCTGTTCCGCCCGATACGCAAATGCAACAGGATATCTACGACGCCGTTTCTTTCAACGCGTTGCAATTGCCTGAGTTCGAAAAGCTCAGGCTGAGCCAAAACGCCTTTGGTTACCTGGCTCAAACCGTGGACTGGACCCAAGAGGAACTGAATAATCCCCGGCAGGCGATCGTTAAGCTGCTGAACAGCCCCGTCGCAAAAAAATTGGGCGAAGTGCTGCGCGACGAGTTTGACGGCGCGGGGAGTGGTGATGATTGGGTACTGATGGCACTGCAGGTAGGTCTTAACCGTGACGCAGTGTTAAAGCCTGACGAAAAGAACAAAGTGGCCGGGTTTGATTTGTCGGCACGGGAGCACTGGGGCAAGCCGCTGTCCTCCGTCGTGGCAGGGCTAAACCGGCATCTGAGCAAATCCTATGGCCACAATGCCCCGATTGCAGCCTACCTGCTGCTGTCACACCACGCCCCGGAATTGTTGGTCAAGCACCTGCCGGATCATGTGACCTATGGCTCACCAGCCTGGGTCAGCCTGAAGTCTATCGTCGCCAAGGCCGAAATGCGTACACCTGGGCTTGCCGTGACCAAGGCCTATGAGCAACTGTTGAAAGAAGACCTCAAACCCATTACCGCCGCCGAAAAGGAAGTTGAAACCCAGGCAGGTCGGGAAGGCTTGATTCATTGGGCAGTAGCCGATGGTGCCATTGAAAAGCGAGCTGATAACAACTACACCGCAGAAGAAATCGAGCGTGCCGCAGTGCTCGCCGGTGAGCGTTTCGATACGTTGGAGACTGCCTCGCGAGCGCAACGTGCGACGGTTCCCAGTCGTAAGGCGTTGGCGCTCAACCTATTGAAAGAGCATTTGACCAAGACGCTGGGCAACATCGACTTTGAGAGAAAATTTCTCGAGCCTTCCGAACTGCACAATAACTTGAAAGGCCCGTATTCGATACTCGATATCTATCTAAGCCCGCAGTCGCAGACGGTATGGGTCTCCAACGATCCCGCCGTCGACGTTGGCTCGATATCTCACACACTTCGTTCATTGCCACCTGTTAACGAGCTGTTTGAAAAAAACGTCACGGAGTTTGCCGACGGGTTCAAGGGTGCGTTGGAGGTTTCCGTTAAAAACATGATGTCGACGTTGCCTGTGAGCGATAAGGAGGCGCTGGAAAAAGGTGAATTGAAGTTCTATACCCAGGAACGTTTCACACGTACTACTCGGTACTCGGGGTCTTCAAGAATCTCGAGCGCCTCGCACAGCGATACAGTTGACAACAAAGCGGTATTGATCGAGTCGATGCACCAGGGCAAGCGAAGAATCTACGAAGTAAACACCCAGCGTGGCACCCTTCATGAGCGAGCCGATTTGACTGAAGGGGTGAAGGTGGGGCTAGGCGAATGGCAATCTTCAGGGTCGAAGAATCCGATGATTAGTATCCGCTCCAACATCAGGGTCTCTGAAGTCAAGACCGAGGCCGCCCAGCCCGCCACGAGGCCTGATATCTCCTCCCTGGTTCAAACGTTCAATTCCCCAAGAACGCAGTTCATTGCCGATACCGTCGCCAATCAAATGTTTACGCGCGACGAGCGCGAAACATTGATCCGGAACGCCAGAGGCGTCACCACTTTCGATACCGAAGTGACGGTGTTCGAGCAAATTCAGGCGGTGGCCCGAGCATTGATCCTTTTTGCGTCCGCGATCCACAGCTTTGAGCAGGGTAAGGTAGGCGAAGGACTGGTGTTCCTGGCGTTCGATGTCTTCGGGTTTGTGGTGGGCGGTGCGGGTGCCGTCAGTAGAATCTCCAAGGTCGTGAAAGTCGGCGGTTCGGCAGGAGGCAAAGCGGGCAGGCTGGCGCGAGGTTTGCTGAGTGCCGCCAACCCGTTCGCAGGTGGCAAGGCCATCGTCACCCGAGGGTTGCCACTGCACTGGTCGGCACTGGGCAAAGGAACGTTTTCATGGAAAGTCATTTCGACCAACCGCAGTGTTGATCGGGTGTATCAGAGTAAACCCAAAGACGTTGTGGCTGGCACCGACGGCAGTACCGGCGGGGTGCAAGTTTTGGCTCAACAAGATCCGCTCACCCAAAACTGGTACCGGTATGACCTGAAGACCCATAAGCGGTATGGCACGCCGCTTGAGGCGTTCGAGGTCGAAAGCGCTGCGGCTTGAGACGATATTCGCTCATATCTGTATGGCCCGACTCCTTGGACTCGGGCCTTTTTACAGGTCAGTGCGTCTGCGGGCCTTTGTCCAGGCAAGCTGCCGCCGTAAATATGACGTCGGTGGACGAATTCAGCGCCGTTTCGGCCGAGTCCTGCAGCACACCGATAATGAAACCGACGGCCACCACCTGCATGGCGATTTCACTGGGAATACCGAACAGGCTGCACGCCAGCGGAATCAGCAGCAGCGAACCACCCGCCACCCCGGAGGCACCGCAGGCACAGATGGCCGCGACCACGCTGAGCAGCACGGCGGTGGGCAGGTCCACGCTGATGCCCAGCGTATGCACGGCCGCCAGGGTCAGCACGGTGATGGTGATCGCCGCGCCGGCCATGTTGATGGTGGCGCCAAGCGGGATCGATACCGAATAGGTGTCTTCATGCAGACCCAGGCGTTTGCTCAGCGCCAGGTTGACCGGGATATTCGCCGCCGAGCTGCGGGTAAAGAACGCGGTGATGCCACTTTCACGCAGGCACATCAACACCAGCGGGTAGGGGTTGCGGCGCAGTTTCCAGAAGACGATGGCCGGGTTCATCACCAGCGCCACGAACAGCATGCAACCGAGCAGCACCAGCAGCAGGTGCATGTAGCCGAGCAGGGCGCCGAAGCCGGACGTGGCCAGGGTCGAAGCCACCAGGCCGAAGATGCCCAGGGGCGCAAAGCGGATGACCACGCGCACGATCAGCGTCACGCCGTTGGACAGGTCATCGAGCACCGTGCGCGTGGTCTCACCGGCATGGCGAATGGCAACACCCATGCCGATGGCCCAGGCCAGAATGCCGATAAAGTTGGCATTCACCAGCGCATTGACGGGGTTGTCGACCACGCTGAGCAGCAGGCTTTGCAGGACTTCGCCAATCCCGCCGGGGGCGGTGATGGTGGCGTCGTGGGTGGCGAGCACCAGCGTCGAGGGGAACAGCATGCTGGCAACCACCGCAACGACGGCGGCGGCGAAGGTGCCCAGCAGGTAAAGGAACAGGATCGGTTTGATGTGAGTTTGCTGGCCGTGCTTGTGGTTGGCGATTGACGCCATCACCAGCACAAACACCAGAATTGGCGCCACGCCTTTGAGCGCGGCGACAAACACCTTGCCGATAAACCCGGTGGCCTTGGCCGCTTCGGGTAACAGCAGGGCAAGCAGAATGCCGGCGATCAGGCCAATGATGATTTGCGTGACCAGGCTGACGCGTGTCAGGCGTTGAAAGAGGGAAGGGGCAGCAGTCATAAACAGGTGTCTCTGGTTTTTTTGGTAGAGCGCAACAGTGCAGGCAGAAGGCGCTTTGGGGAGCAGGCGCAAAGTCTAACATGCTGTAGGAAGTGTCCCGTTTGGTGCGGCATTCCGTCACCCGCGTTTGTAGGCTTTGGCCAAAGCCGGACACACTCTGTTAAGATTCCTGCCTCTCATCTTTCCTGTTCGTCAGCGGGCCCCTCGGGCAATCGTTGATGTCGTCGTTTGCGGAGTTTTTATGTTGTTCCCCATCCTGCTGCTGTCGGCCGCCGGTTTTACCGTGCTGACCACAGAGTTCGTCATCGTCGGCCTGTTGCCGTCGATCGCCCGGGACCTGAATGTCAGCGTGTCCCAAGCCGGGTTGCTGGTGACGTTGTTCGCCTTTACCGTGGCCGCCTTCGGCCCTTTTCTGACAGCGTACTTCGCGCGTTTCCCACGCAAGCGCCTGTTCATCTCCATTCTGATCATGTTCGGCGTGGCCAATACGGTGGCGGCACTGGCGCCGAATATCTGGGTGATGGCCTTGGCTCGCTTGATTCCGGCTCTGGGTCTGCCGGTGTTCTGGGCGTTGGCCAGTGAGACGGCAGTGGATATCGTCGGCCCGGAATATGCCGGGCGTGCCATCGAGAAGATCGGCTTTGGCATTGTCTGCGCTACGGTGTTTGGCATTCCGGTGGGCACGCTGATCTCCGACCTGTTCGGCTGGCGCACCGCATTTGCCATCTTGGCGGTGGTGGCCCTCGCCAAGGCGTTGCTGCTGTTGATCTACCTGCCGGTGACAACGCCGAAAAATGATCAAGTGACGCTGCGTGCGCAATTCAAGATCCTGCGCAACCCGCTGATGCAAGGTCATATTCTGCTGTCGATCCTGGTGTTCAGCGGCATGTTCACGGCCTACACCTATTTGGCAGATATCCTTGAGCGCCTGGCCGGTTTCGACGGCACGCTGGTGGGCTGGTGCCTGATGGGCTTTGGCGCCGTCGGCCTGATCGGCAACTCCCTCGGCGGGCGTGCGGTGGATCGCCATCCGTTGATGGCGTCCATGGTGTTTTGCGGGTTCATGATCGCAGGCATGGTGGCACTGGTGCCGGCGATTCACTCTACGATCGGCCTGGCGGCGGCCATGGCTGTGTGGGGTGTGACCCAGGCGGCGCTGTTCCTGGTCAGCCATGTGCGTCTGATGAAAGCAGCACCTCACGCGCCGGCATTCGCGGCATCGCTGAACATTGCCGGCGGCAACCTGGGGATTGGCTTGGGCGCCCTGGTGGGCGGGCATGTGATCGACACGCTCGGCCTGGGCAGCCTGGGGTTTGCGGCGTCCGGATTCATTCTGGTGGCAATTCTGCTGGCGCTGTGCTGATGACCGCCAAGCAACCGGTCGCGCCCAGCGCCTGAGCCGTCAGGGCAGGGTGGTAAACAGTTCCCGTCGAGCCCCTTCGGTAATCGCCACGATGCCCGGGTGCTTGACCTTGCGTTCCACCGAGATCGCATAGAACGACTCGGTGACTGCATCGGTCTGGCCAATCAGCACCACGCCGTACTGGCGCACCACTTCATCAGCGATCACGCTGGGGGCGATGAAGACCCCGCTGCCGGACTGGCCGAATGCCTGCATCAAGGCACTGTCGTCGAACTCGCCGATGATCTTTGGCTGAATCTGCTGCTCGGCAAACCAGCGCTGCAAACGGCTGCGCACCACCGTTTCTGCTCCCGGAATCAACAGCGGCGCACCCTGCAAACATTGTGGGAAGTTGCCTTTGTATCTGTCAGCCAATGCTTGAGTGGCGAAGAAGCTGATACCGCATTCCCCCAGCTTCTGGCTGTAGCCTTTGATGTCCAGGTGCGTAGGCATCGGGCTGTCCGAGATCACCAGGTCCAGGCGCTGGATCGCAAGATCCGCCAGCAGGCGTTCGAGTTTGTCTTCGCGGCAGGTGATCCGGATCGGTTCGCTTAACTCCATGGTCGGCGCAATCAATCGATAGACGATGGATTTGGGCACCACATCCGCTACGCCGACCCGGAACAGGATCTGCTGTTCGTCGGGTTGCGCACGCAGCATCGCCTCCAATTCGTTGCCGGTCTGGAACATCTGCTCTGCATAGGGCAAGGCCTGACGCCCGGCTTCGGTCAGTTCAAGCTGGCGCCCTACACGTTGGAACAGTGCAATGCCGTAGGTTTGCTCCAGCAGGCTGATCTGCCCACTGATGGTCTGGGGGGTGAGGTTCAATTGCTCACAGGCGCGCACGATGCTGCCCGTCTTGGCGACCACCCAAAAGTAATGCAGTTGTCGATAATTGAGCATGACCGTCTACACTTCGTAAAAATCGAAGTATACGCGAGAAAAATACGAATTTTCCTGAACTGTTCGCCTGCATAGAATGCCTCGCTATCGAGGGGCCACTATTTGGACCCAAAGGTTCTAACGAGGAAGACATCATGAAACTCAATTCCCTGGGCGCGGCCTCGCTGCTTGCGCTTTCATTAGTGATGATCAGTGGTTGTGATCAGGTGGAAAAAAGCGCGCAACAAGTGTTGGGCAAGGCCACCGAGTCGGCCAAACAGGCCATCGATGACACGCACAAGGCTGCCGAGCAGGCATTGAGTGAAGCGACCCAGGGTCTGATAAACCCTGAGAAGAAGGACGAAGAAGCCGGCAACGCCTCTGAATCCGACACCAAAGAAACCTAATTCCCAAGCATCACCACGTCAGGACTGACCTATGGACTACCTTTTACAACTGGCCGCCAGCCCCACCGCGTGGATTGCCCTGGCGACCTTGATCGTCATGGAAATCGTGCTGGGCATCGACAACCTGATCTTTATCTCGATCCTCACCAACAAATTGCCTGAAAAGCACCGGGCCAAGGCACGGCGCATCGGTATCAGCATGGCGTTGGTCCTGCGTCTGGGCCTGTTGAGTACCATCGCGTTCATCGTGCAACTGACGGCGCCGGTGTTTGAAGTCTTCGGCCAGGCGTTTTCGTGGAAAGACATGATCCTGATCGCCGGCGGCCTGTTCCTGGTGTGGAAGGCGACCACTGAAATTCATCACAGCATGGACCCGGAGCCTGAAGAGAAGGCAAGTGTCAGCAATACCGTCACCATCGGCTTTGCTGCGGCGATTGGTCAGATTCTGTTGCTCGACCTGGTGTTCTCCATCGACAGCATCATCACTGCCGTGGGCATGACGGAACACTTGCCGATCATGATCATCGCCGTGGTGGTCTCGGTCATCGTGATGCTGGTAGCGGCTGAGCCACTGGCCAAGTTCATCCACGATAACCCGACCGTGGTAATGCTGGCCCTGGGCTTCCTGATCATGATCGGCATGACGTTGATCGCCGAAGGCTTCGGTGCCCATGTGCCAAAAGGCTACGTGTATGCGGCGATGGCGTTCTCGGCAGCGATCGAGTGCCTGAACATCGCGCGACGCAATCGTCACCAGCGTTTGCTGGCTGCCAGGCAGTAACGGCAGAAACCAAAAGGCCGGCTGTGCTTTCCCGAGCACAGCCGGCCTTTGTTGTTTCAGATATCTGAACTGACTTGGGTCGCGTCGGGGCAGGTCTGCTGACCGTTGTCCAGGCCCTGCTTGTAGTTGCGGCTCAGCAGCGAAGCCTTGCCGTCGTGCCAGGTCAGCGTCAGCACATACAGCGAATCGTAGTCACTGCCGGACCAGTCGTCGGTAATGGTGTGCTTCTCGCCGGATGCTTCACTGGCTACCTTGTTGATCAGTTCCGGCAAGTAACCATGAGACCAAGCGGTGTAGATGGTTGCGTTGTGGTACTTGTCTTCGACCAGTTCGTCAGCGAGGGCGCTGGTGTCGTTGGCGGAGAAGTTGATGTTCACCGGCAGGCCGAGCTTGATTGCACTGGGGCTGATGGTCATCAGTGGGCGAATGTAGCTGTAGGAATTGTCGTGCTCACCTTCCTCGACATTGCGCGTAGGGTTCGCGGCAAACACGTAGTTGGCCTTGCCGAATTTTTCCGGCAACACAGTGGCCAGGTTCATCGCGCGGTTCAGGCCCTGACAGTTCAGTTGGCCCAGGCCGCCGACAGGTTTCTCACCGTGGCGCAGGAATACCAGGGTTTGCACGCCGTCTACCGGCCCGGCGCTGCTGGTGCGCGCTTCGAGGGTCAGTCCGATTGCGCCGCCGACCAGTAGCACCGGCAAAAGGATGTAGGAATAGCGTTTGAGTCGTTGCGCAAGGCACAGAGGCTTGATCGTCATTATAGGTTCGAGTCTTCGTGCTTCGAGTGAGGGCGGACAGGCCCGGCCCCAGTGACGCTTGCTGCGTCCTGTGGTTTTCCGTGTCGTTGTAACCAGGTGTCTCCTTTCACCGTAATAACGCACTTAAGAGTCCACATTGGCTCTTTGGTTCGCCTGCGCGGCACATTAGCGCAGCCATGTTGCGTATTGATGACCCATGCAGGACGCCGGGCAGGTGGCTATGATGGTGGCTTTATGCTCAGGGGACTTTCCGATGAACGCACTCGCAGCCTTCCCGATTAACAGCAAATGGCCCGCCCAGCACCCGGAGCGTTTGCAGCTGTATTCGTTGCCTACGCCGAACGGTGTCAAAGTCTCGATCATGCTTGAGGAGCTGGGCCTGCCTTACGAGGCACACAAGGTCAGTTTCGAGACTCAGGACCAATTGTCCCCGGAGTTTTTGTCGTTGAACCCCAACAACAAAATCCCCGCGATCATTGACCCGAATGGTCCGAGCGGCCAGCCTCTGGCGTTGTTTGAGTCCGGAGCGATCCTGATTTATCTGGCGGAAAAAACCAGCCAGTTGCTCCCTGAAGATCCTGCATCTCGCTACGAGACCCTGCAGTGGCTGATGTTCCAGATGGCCGGTATCGGCCCGATGTTCGGCCAGGTGGGGTTTTTCAACAAGTTTGCCGGCAAGGCCTACGAGGATAAGCGCCCGCGCGACCGCTATGTGGCCGAGTCCCGACGTTTGCTGGAAGTGCTGGAAAAGCGTCTTTTGGGCCGCACCTGGATCATGGGCGACGATTACAGCATCGCCGACATCGCGACGTTCCCGTGGATTCGCAACCTGATCGGATTTTACGAGTCCGGTGATCTGGTGGGCATTGCCGACTTCCCTAACGTGCTGCGCGTGCTGGACAGTTTTGTCGCACGCCCGGCGGTGATTCGTGGCTTGAGTATTCCGGGTTAACGCATGTCGACTTTCGATTTCAAGCAACTGGATGTTTTCAGCTCCGTCGCGCTTAAGGGCAACCCGCTGGCGGTGGTGCTTGGCGCGGACCGCCTGAACGATCAGCAAATGGCCGACTTCGCCAATTGGACCAACCTCAGTGAAACCACGTTTTTGCTGACGCCACGTGATCCGCGGGCCGACTACCGGGTACGAATTTTCACCACGCTTAAAGAACTGCCATTCGCCGGGCATCCGACACTGGGCAGTTGCCAGGCCTGGTTGCAAGCCGGAGGCGTGCCCAAAGGTGACGAGATTATTCAGGAGTGTGAAATCGGTTTGGTGCGCATCCGTCGCCAAGGCGAGCAATTGGCATTTATAGCGCCACCTTTATTGCGTTCCGGTGCGGTGGAGGCGCCGTTGCTGGAACGCGTGCGCCTGGCGTTGGGCTTGCCGCCCGAAGCCATTGTGCGGAGCCAGTGGGTCGACAATGGTGCGGGTTGGCTGGCGTTGATGCTCACGGATCGTGAGTGCGTGCTGGGAGTACGTCCCGATTACTCGCAACTGCACGGTTTGGCCGTGGGCGTGATCGCCCCGTGTGATCCGGCCCGTGACGGTGTGGATACGCACTTTGAAGTCCGCGCTTTCATCGCCGGTGATGGCGCCCAGGAAGACCCCGCCACCGGTAGCCTGAATGCCGGTATCGCCCAATGGTTGCTGGCGCAGGGCCTGGCACCCGACCGCTATGTGGTCAGCCAGGGCACGGCGATTGGACGAGCGGGGCGCCTGCACGTCGAGCGTCAAGGCGATGAAATCTGGATAGGTGGCGCGGTGGCGATGTGCATCGAAGGGCGTGTACAGCTCTAGATCAATGAATTGTTACGAGCTGCGCAATACACTGTTGGCCCCCTGGCGTTTGTGCTGTGTGGGCCGGTGGGCATAAGCTTTCGCCCCAAATATTTTCCCATTTTCCAGGACCGCCATGACCAGCCAGTTCCCTCAAGCCCGACCACGCCGCCTGCGCCGCTCCCCGGAGCTGCGGGGCCTGTTTCAGGAAACCGAATTTACCCTCAACGACCTGGTACTGCCGATTTTTGTCGAAGAAGAAATCGATGATTTCGTGCCGATCACCAGCATGCCCGGCGTGCAGCGAATTCCTGAAAAGAAACTGGCCGCAGAGATCGAGCGCTACGCCCGCGCCGGCATCAAATCGGTGATGACCTTTGGTGTGTCCCACCACCTGGACGCCAGTGGCAGTGACACCTGGAAAGAACGTGGCCTGGTTTCGCGCATGTCCTCGATCATCAAGGACGCCGTGCCGGAAATGATCGTGATGTCCGACACCTGCTTTTGCGAATACACCGATCACGGCCACTGTGGCGTGATGCACGGCGCCCATGTCGACAATGACGCCACGTTGATCAACCTCGGCAAACAAGCCGTGGCAGCCGCCCGCGCCGGTGCCGACGTGATCGCGCCTTCGGCCGCCATGGACGGCCAGGTCCAGGCAATCCGGCGCGCTCTGGATGATGCCGGCTTCACCCATATTCCGATCATGGCCTACTCCACCAAATTCGCCTCGGCCCTCTACGGCCCGTTCCGCGAAGCCGGCGGCAGCGCCCTGAAGGGCGACCGCAAAAGCTACCAGATGAACCCGATGAACCGCCGCGAAGCCGTGCGCGAATCCTTGCTCGACGAACAGGAAGGCGCCGATGCGCTGATGGTCAAGCCGGCCGGTGCTTACCTCGACATCATCCGCGATATTCGTGAGGCTTCGCGCCTGCCGGTGGCGGCGTATCAGGTCAGTGGTGAATACGCGATGATCAAGTTCGGCGCCCAGGCGGGAGCGATTGATGAGGCCCGGGTAGTGCGTGAGACGTTGGGGTCGATCAAGCGTGCGGGTGCGGATTTGATTTTTACGTACTTTGCGATGGATTTGGCGGTGGCGGGGATTTGATTGAGCCCTGCTCGCTTTGGGGCTGTTGAGCAGTCCGAAAGCGGGTGGGCTTTTCAGATTGGAGAGGCTGCTGGGTATAGAAGGCAAAGCCGTTACGCCCAAATCACACAGTCGTGATCATCCATATGCACCAGGAATGTGAGATTGCTGTCGGTTACCCAGAATGGAAAGCCGGTTGTTTCGCCCAGGATCGATACGAGATGTTCTGAGCTTTTTATCTCCCAGGCGCTGTACGTTGAGTCGAATACCAGCAGGATCAAATCTTTTTCGTGAATGCGCTGGTGTACTTCCTTCCAAAAGTTAGGGTTGTGCTCTGTATTTTTTTCATTCAGTTCTACCGGGTCCAGGATGTTGCTTTCTGATTGAAAGAACGTTTTGGTCAAGGCCTTTATTAAAATGATGAGCTCTTTAGCCGCTAACTGCCTGGAGTCGATTTTCAATGCAATGAAGGCTTCGTTTATTTCCTCTTCCAGATAATTCATCAGGGAATACCTATTTTTGCTCGACTGACGGGTACCAGCTCGAGAAGTATGTGACCTCTCCTGGCACCTCCGCCAGCTCTCTTTCCTGGTGTTTGATAACCAATATGTGGTGATTTTTGGCCTTCTTTACTTGGAACAAGCATTGGGTCGTCAATATTCACCTCAGCCCCTCTATTTGGACCCCTTTGTACGCGCCACTCTGTAGGAAATGACTTTTCATTTCGATCCATTTCGATCTTTATCCCATTTGGATACGCTGAATTCGTCTTTGGAAATGCCTGTTCTACGGAAGGATTCATCTAATCCCCTCATGCACTTTTTTCGTAACTGCTGCCGCTCTGTATTCGCCAGTCCAAGTCCACTTCGGGATTAAACATCTCAAATGTTTTTGGCGCGTTATTGAGCGCAGTTTTCAGACGCAAGGTAAACCCGGCGGATCCACCTATTCCGTAGGGTTAGGCACGTACTGGTAAGCATTGACCCTACCGGCCAGCTTGAGCGAATCCGGCGTCACGTAGCGACCCAGATTCGGATTGTAGTAGCGGTGGCGGTTGTAGTGCAGGCCGCTTTCGGGATTGAAGTATTTGCATGCCCTTTTGGCACGAACATAATCTAACTAGCTTGGGTTAATCAGACTATGTGCGCATCTTCTTGTGTTAATAGCAAGCTGAGTCCGGATCATTGATATATACAGAGGGGCCGCAAAGCGAAATATACTTGGCTCTGAATTCAATGGCTGATGTTTTGGAGTTGGCTTGTAAGTGATAAAAGTTTTCGTATTTGGTTATCACCATTCTCAGCGGTTCGTCGGTAGGAACATTAATAATTTTTATATCGCTGAGTCCTCCGCAGTCCAAGCCTATCCGGCATGTATTGAATCCTTCCGTAACCCACTTCTTTGGTGGTGCGTCAGGAAGCTCGGAAATATCGAACCCTAAACCGATATTGGGTCTGTCATTGTCAATAGTTACAGAGAAAAGTGTTATTTTTCCTATTTCTACTGGGTAGGTAAATACCTTGTTAAAAAAAATAGCGTTCTCTAGTTCGTTCCAAAATTTCATGTTTTACCTCGAAAGTAGTAGTGATCTTTGGCACCCTCTAATTTGCCATTTTTTGGCCTTTCTTTTGGTCGAAGATTGAAATGTGGTGGTTGATCGCCATGTCCTTCAGGTGCAAAGAATTTATGTCCAGCACCGTGATCTTGAATCAACACTTTAGTGCCGTTGGCGCGAGTGAATTCATACTCTCGCGTCATTACTGGCATGCCTCGCTCATTTACAACTTCATTATTTTGCTTGTCCCTCATAGAAACCAATGAATATTGTCTTGTTTTCCCCAATCTAGGGTCAAATGCCGGGTCAGGGTGTTGCGTGCGCGGAATTCCCGCGTCGGCTTTAGCTTGTTTGAAAGCACCATTCCTTGAAACCTCCGGAGCATAAAGTTCTTCAGGTCTGTCACATTCTAGATTTTTCCTACCTTTCGGTGGGCAGTTTGCGCTCAACCCCAGCGGATCCACCCACCCCGTAGGATTAGGCACGTACCGATACGCATTGATCCCACCCGCCAGCTTCACCGGATCCGGTGTCAGGTAACGGCCCAGATCCGGATTGTAGTAGCGATGGCGGTTGTAGTGCAGGCCGCTTTCGGGGTCGAAGTATTGGCCCTGGAAGCGCAGCGGGTTGTCGATTTTTCCGACGTCCAACCGGCTGATTTTGCCGTAGGCCTTGTAGTGGGCGGACCAGACGATTTCACCGTTGGGGGCGGTGAGTTCCTGTGGGGTGCCGAGGTGGTCTAGCTGGTAATAGAAAGGCTGGGTGGCTTTTGGGCCGAAGCCGTCGAGCAGGGCCAGCGGGCGGAAGCTGTCGGGTTCGTAGATATAGCTGCGATGGCGATCGGCGTGGTGTTCGGCGATGAGTTTGTCGCCTTGCCAGAAAAATTCGGTGGTTTTGCCGTCGACGGTTTTGCTGATGCGTCGGCCGAACGGGTCGTATCTGTAACTGGCGGTTTGGCCGTCTGGTCGGGTGATGCCGATCAGCCGGTGTTGGCAGTCGTAGCGGTATTCGGTGATTAACCGATGTTCACGCCCGCGCCGTTCGCGGATCAGATTGCCGAACGCGTCATAGTCGTAATGATGATCCCCCTGTATCGCCAGCCGATTGCCCGCCACGATGTCCGGGCCGGGGCGGTCCTGCATCAGCAGGTTGCCCGCCGGGTCGTGGCCGAAGCGTTCCTGTCCGTCTTGTGTGTGATCGACGCGGGTCAGGCGGGCGAGGGGGTCGTATTGGTAACGACGTTCGCCCTTGCGGGTGTCGAGGATGCGGCTGAGGTTGCCGGTTTTGTCGTAGTGGTAGTGGCGCTCATAGAGATCATGTCTCTGCTGAGTGACGGCGTGGGCGTGCAGGCGGTTTTGTTCGTCGTAGCCGTAGTGGCTGATGAGCTGGCCTTGCTGGCGCTGGCGCTCGCGGCCTGCCTTGAACAGGTGGGAGGTGAGCGGAGTGCCGTTCAGGTCGACGGTACTGAGGTCGCCGCCTTTTCCGTGGTGGAAGGTGAGCCGGTTATTGTCCGGCAGGCGCAGGTTTTTCAGTTGGCCGCAGGCGTCGTAGCCATAGCGCAGGGTGCCCCAGCCCTGGTGTTCGGCGGTGAGGCGATTTTGACTGTCGTACTCGTAGGCCAGCGCCCAGTGGCCGTCGTTGACGCCGAGGAGGTTGCCTTGGCGGTCGTAGGTGTAATCGACGGTTTTGCCATCGGGGAGGGTTTTTCTGACAAGGCGGCCGGCGTGGTCTCGCGTGTAGCGGGTAACCAGCTGACTGCCATCGTCGCCGTGTTCGGTTTTTTCCTGCAGGTTGCCGTTGAGGTCGTAGAGGTAGGCGGTGCGCTGGCCGTCAAAGCCGGTTTCCTGCTGGATCAGGCCGTTGGGGTGGTAATTCAGGCGATAGGTTTCGCCGACTTCGTTTTCAATCTCGGTCAGCAGCAACCGAGTGTTGTCGTAGCGATACTTGACCTGGGTGCCGTCCGCGTTGATGCGGCGGCTGATCAGGTGCAGGCCGTCGCCGTATTCGTAGCGGGTGACATGCCCCAGCTCATCGCGTTCGGCGGTGATTTTTCCGTAGGGGTTGTAGCTGTATTCCCGCGTCGTACCACCCGGCAGAACCACACGAATCAGCCGGCCCACACTGTTCAGCTGGTACTGCGTCAGCGCGCCGTATTCATCCTCCCGCCCAACCTGCCGCCCCAAATCGTCATAGCGATACCGCCTGACCCCACCATTGGGCAGCTGTTCCTCAACCAACTGCCCACGCTCATTCCACACCAACCGATGACAGCTGTGGTCGGGGTACCAAACGCCGGTCAACTGCCCGTATTTGTTGTAGCTGTAGTCGGTAACGCTGCCATCAGGATCGATCTTGCGCGTGACATCGCCCTGATCATTACGCTCGTACTTCCACGCCGCCTCCCCACGCCGCACAACCCGTACGAAACCGTTGTCATGCTCGTAGGAAGTCGGCTCGTCGTCGCCGGGAAACAACGCCACCAAGCGCCCGGCGTCGTCGTATTGATACGCCGTCACCGCGCCCAGCGGGTCTTGCTCGACCGTCAGCCGGCCCTTGTCGTCGTAGGATTTGAAATGCTCGGCGCCATCCGGATCGATACGCTGCACCAGCCGCGCGCGGCTGTCATGCACGTAGACTTCCGTGCTGCCGTCGGCGTTGTGGACGGTGACCTGGCCGTCATCACCCCAGGCATAACGCGTGTCCATCTGCGAAAAACTGGCCCAATGCCGGACACATCGGGCCGCCTTGCCGGACCTTTCCCACGCCCAAAAGAAACTCGCCCCACCGGCCAGTTGGCGTTCAAGAATGACGTGCTGGTCGTCGTACCGGTAAACCTCGCTTTCGCCTGCTGCGTTGGTCGCCGAAACCAGTCGTCCGGCGTCGTCATAGGCGTAGGAAACGACGGTTTGCTCTGTCCTCCAGACAAACTCGCCCGGCCCCTCGGCGCGCTGAATCTGATACTCCACTGCCACAATGCGGCCATGTTTATAGCGCAGAAACAGCGATCGCCCGACGCCGTTGTCCAGCCGCTCAACCCGGCCCGAATAACCCCGCAAAACCTGGAGGCGGTTGTCATACGCATCGCTGATCGCCGTCAGCGTGCCGTCGCGAAAGTGATAAAAGCGTGAGTCCTGGGCCAGCACCAGCTCATCGGGAGACGAGCCCAGATAAATCGCCGCCTCAGCCAGGCTATTGGTGATCGCCGGGCGGGAATCCGTGGGCAGTGGAAGCTCGGTGATGCGGTTTTCGTGATCCGTCCACACCACCGAATCACCGGCCACCGCGAGCCGGTGCGCCAGCGAGTGGCTCCAGCCAAACCCCAGGCCACAATCGATGTCCACGGCACTGGTGCGGTACAGTCGCGTCCATTCGAACGGCAAAATGCCGTCCAGCGTGCCGTCGGTGAGGGTCAGCAGTTCCTCGCCGGTGACCATCGACACCGGGCAGCCGTTAGTGACGGTTTTATCGGCCGGCGCAGCGGCGTCGCCTGCGGGGTTTTTGCCCGAGGCAGGCACGTCGTCTATGTGTTCTTGCCGAACCAGCGCCGTCCGCTGAACCCGCTTATTTCGAACCGCCGGAACGGCATTCGAAATCACCTTATCGCCAGCCTTCAAAGGCGCATCAGGAATCACCTTGATCGGTGTCGCCATACTGCCGAGCAACAGCGGTTTTACTGTCTTGGCATGCGCTCCCAGCTTGGGGCCGACAAACTGATCGGCCAGCATCTCCAGCCACTTTCGCGCCCGCCCGGACTTGATATGGCCTAATACCCGTGCACCTAATCGAATCTGCAGGCCCATGCCACGGGTTGCCCAGATCAGAAACAGATTGATCAAGATCTCGCCGGTGATTTCCCCCAGTAATTCATACATCTCTGGCGGCGGTAACAGGCGTATCCAGCTGATCATCGCGGACAAGTAAATGAACAGCAGCGGCTCATCGCTGAGGATGAGCAAGCCCTGGGCAATCGCGTCGCTACTGAGTTTCAGCAGTGCATCGAGTTCGACTTGAGAGATGTATCGCAGCAATTTCTCGCTGTTGGGCTTGATGTTCCTCAGCAGGTCAAACAGTTGAGTGATGTTGTCCCAAAGGTTGTAAAGCGCCTGAAAAATCCCGGCTGAAAGCGCGGCACCCTGCATAAAGCTGCGTTTGAGCGGTTTGGCTTTTGAAAAGTCCTTCCATTGCGCCTTGAAGGTCCTTTCCCACTCATCACGCAAGCGAAATTCAAGCCCGGCAATCAACGATTGATAAGACGCGTACAGTGCTTTGATGTGATGTGTGGAAACGTTGGGGTAGAAGGTGATTTGGTAATGCTGGTCGCGGGTACAGTCCCGAATTTCAAGAATGCCACTGGGCCCGATGGTTCGATGAATGGGCATGCCGGTCGGAGTGCCGTCCGTGGTGATGGCTTGCAACATCACCGGCGTATTGCCGATGGGCACGAACTGGGTGCTTTCGAACATATGCACCAGGGTCAACGAGCCTTGGGCTTTGCACTGGATAACGGTACGGCTTGGAGTCTTGGAGGAGGCCGGCGCGACAAGCGCAACCTCTTCTCCCACTTTGAATACCTGCTCGACATCCAGTGTCGAGCCGCCCCAGAAGCTCTCGGCCCATTCGTCAAAAGTGTTCAGGCAACCCCTGAAATCACGAAGGACGCCTTCAACATCGGGCGCGTTGGCATTCATGGGCACCAGGACAAACCTGGCAATAACCGGAATCAAAACGCAGCCCTCACGGGCAAGGTATTAACGCAGTAGCACATCGGCGGTCCCTCGCACTGATTGATCAGGCGAAAGACTTTGGAGGGGCGGGTGAGGAAAAGAAGTCAGCAGAATCCGCCAGTGAATGTGGGACGTTTCTGTGGTCTTTGTCCGTTTGGTCAGTCAATGTCAGCAGCGGTTACGTTCGGTAGTAAGTCGCGCCTGCACCCGGTTGGCGAACCCCGGTTAGACTTACCTGTCGATATCCGCAATGCCCGGCCCGTTGCCACCCAAGGAAGCCCCATGTTTTCAAGCCGACTGATTGTTTGTCTCGCAACTTTGCTGGTTATGGCCGGATGCTCCACCACGCGTGGCCCGCAACAGCCTGAGCGCAGCGAGGCCGAGGTGAAGGCGCAGATCGTGCGCCTGTTACCCGCCACGGTTTCGGATCGTAATGGTTGGGCGCAGGACATCTACACTGCTTTCGACACGCAAAAAATCTACCCCGGCACCGAAAATATCTGTGCTGTGCTGGCGGTGACCGAGCAAGAGTCCACGTATCAGGTCGACCCACCGGTGCCGAACATGGGCAAGATCGCTCAGGATGAAATCCTGCGACGTGCCGGCAAAGTCCATGTGCCGGCCTTTGTCGTGCGCACCACGCTGCAATTGCGTTCACCCACGGGCAAGTCTTACGCCGACCGCCTGAATGCCGCGCGCACCGAGAAGGACCTGAGCGGGATTTTTGATGATTTCATCAGCATGGTGCCTCTGGGCAATACGCTGTTCGGCGGCTTCAACCCGGTGCATACCGCAGGCCCGATGCAGGTCAGCATCGAGTTTGCACAAAAACAGGCCCGGGGTTATCCGTATACCGTGGATGGCTCAATCCGGCGAGAAGTCTTCACCCGGCGCGGCGGCATGTACTTCGGCATCGCTCACTTGCTTGGTTACCCGGTGAACTATGACCAGCCGTTGTACCGGTTCGCCGACTTCAATGCCGGTTGGTACGCCAGCCGGAATGCTGCGTTCCAGGCAGCTGTCAGCCGCATTACAGGTACCGAACTGGCACTGGATGGGGATTTGATTCGCTACGGTTCATTGTTGCCGGGTACCACCGAACTGGCGGTGCGCTCCCTGGGGTCGAAACTGGATATGCGCAACCCGAGTATCCGCAGTCAGTTGGAGCAGGGTGAGCAACTGGACTTTGAGGAAACGACACTCTACAAGCGTGTGTTCGCCCTGGCCGACAAGGCTGCAGGCAAGCCTATGTCACGGGCGATCTTGCCGGGCATTGTGCTCAAGAGCCCGAAGATCACCCGTAACCTCACTACTGCGTGGTTCGCCAAGCGCGTGGATGAGCGCTATCAGCGTTGCATGAAGCGTTAGCTGATCATCTGTAATCGGTGGACGGAAAACACAGCTCCCACAGTGGAGCTGTGTTTATTCCGCAATAATACAACGCAAAGAAAAGGCCCGGTTTTCGTGGAACCGGGCCTTTTCCATGTTGCTCTTTGAATCAGTTGCGTTCGAGGGCGAGGGCTACACCCTGACCGCCGCCGATGCACAGTGTCGCCAGGCCTTTTTTGGCATCGCGCTTGATCATTTCATGCAGCAAGGTCACCAGCACACGGCAGCCTGACGCGCCGATCGGGTGGCCGATGGCGATCGCGCCACCATTGACGTTAACCTTCTCTGCATCCCACTCAAGCTCTTTGCCCACGGCCAGGGATTGCGCGGCGAAAGCTTCGTTGGCTTCGATCAAGTCGAGGTCGCCCAAACTCCAACCGGCTTTGTCCAGGCACCGGCGGGTGGCCGAAACCGGGCCGATGCCCATGATCGCCGGGTCAACGCCCGCATTGGCGTAGCTGGCGATGCGGGCGAGTACCGGCAGGCCGAGGGCCTTGGCCTTCTCGGCACTCATCAGCAGCACGGCAGCGGCGCCGTCGTTGAGGCTGGATGCGTTGCCGGCGGTGACGCTGCCGTCTTTCTTGAACGCAGGCTTGAGTTTGGCTAGGGATTCGGCTGTAGTGCCGGCGCGTGGCTGTTCATCCACAGTGAAGGCGACCGGATCGCCTTTGCGCTGGGGAATCAGGATTGGGGTGATCTCATCCACAAAGCGCCCAGCCTCAATCGCCGCGGCGGCTTTTTGCTGGGAAGCGGCTGCAA
Organism: Pseudomonas tolaasii NCPPB 2192; assembly: GCF_002813445.1. Classification (NCBI taxonomy): domain Bacteria; kingdom Pseudomonadati; phylum Pseudomonadota; class Gammaproteobacteria; order Pseudomonadales; family Pseudomonadaceae; genus Pseudomonas; species Pseudomonas tolaasii. The sequence goes on along the minus strand of NZ_PHHD01000001.1, from coordinate 5,829,465 downwards.
ACGCGTCCTGAGCTTCACGACTGATACCGTACTTGTCTACCAGGTTCTCGGCAGTAATACCCATGTGGTAGTCGTTGAATGCATCCCACAGGCCGTCGGTGATCATGCTGTCGATCATCTTGGCGTGCCCCATGCGCAAACCGGTGCGCGCGGCGGGCAAAACGTAAGGCGCAAGGCTCATGTTTTCCATGCCGCCTGCGATGATCACGTCTGCGTCGCCGCAGCGGATGGCCTGGGCACCGAGGTGCAGGGCCTTCAGGCCTGAGCCGCAGACCTTGTTCAGGGTCAGGCTCGGCACGGCGTGGGGCAGGCCGGCGAGAATCGAGGCCTGGCGTGCCGGGTTTTGGCCGCTGCCTGCGGTGAGCACCTGGCCGAGGATGACCTCATCGACCTCGGCCGGATTCAGGCCGGTTTGCTCCAGCAGGCGGCGGATGACGGCGGCGCCCAGTTCCGGTGCCGGGATATTCGCCAGCGAACCCTGGAAGCTGCCCACGGCGGTGCGGGTGGCAGCAACAATCACGACGTCTTGCATGGAATCTGTCCTCACTGGAAGTGCATTTCTGGAACGTGGTCCGGGACGATCAGTTTACCGGCGGTCTTGCTCACAATCTCTTCAACGCTGACGCCAGGTGCGCGTTCCTTGAGGACAAAAGCGCCATTTTCGATTTCCAGGTACGCGAGGTCGGTCAACACACGCTTGATGCAGTGGGCGCCGGTCAGCGGCAAGCTGCATTGGCTGAGCAACTTGGACTCACCGTCCTTGGAGGCGTGGGTCATGATCACGATGATATTTTCCGCACCGGCCACCAGGTCCATGGCGCCGCCCATGCCCTTGACCAGCTTGCCGGGAATCATCCACGAGGCGATGTTGCCTTGTACGTCCACCTCAAATGCGCCGAGCACGGTGAGGTCCACATGGCCGCCACGGATCATCGCGAAGGATTCGGCCGAGGAGAAAATCGAGGCACCGATACGCGCCGTTACGGTTTGCTTGCCGGCGTTGATCATGTCGGCATCGATGGTTTCTTCGGTAGGAAACGGGCCCATGCCAAGCAGGCCGTTTTCCGATTGCAACATCACTTCCATGCCTTCGGGAATGTAGTTGGCCACCAGGGTCGGGATGCCGATGCCCAGGTTGACGTAGAATCCGTCCTGCATTTCGCGGGCGACGCGTTGAGCCATTTGTTCGCGGGTAAGAGCCATTGTATGAGTCCTTATTGTTCGGGCTGGGGGCGGATTATTTGCGCACGGTGCGCTGTTCGATGCGCTTCTCGAACGTGCCGCAGATGATCCGGTCGACGTAGATGCCAGGGGTGTGGATCTGCGCCGGGTCCAGCTCGCCCGGTTCGACGATTTCCTCGACTTCAACCACGGTGATCTTGCCGGCGGTGGCGGCCAACGGGTTGAAGTTTTGGGCAGTGTGGCGGTAGATGACGTTGCCGAAATGGTCGGCTTTCCAGCCTTTGACGATGGCGAAGTCGCCGGTGATCGACTCTTCCAACAAGTAAGGGCGACCGTTGAATTCACGGGTTTCCTTGCCTTCAGCGACCGGGGTGCCGACGCCGGTAGCGGTGAAGAAGGCCGGAATGCCGGCGCCTCCTGCGCGCATTTTTTCTGCCAGGGTGCCTTGGGGAGTCAGTACCACTTCGATTTCGCCGCTGAGCAATTGCTTCTCGAACAGGGCGTTTTCACCGACGTAGGAAGCGATCACTTTGCTGATCTGTTTTTCTTCCAGCAGCACGCCCAAGCCAAAGCCGTCGACGCCGCAGTTGTTGGAAACCACCGTCAAATCGCGGGTGCCTTTGCGTTTGATCTCGGCGATGAGGTTTTCCGGAATGCCGCACAAGCCAAAACCGCCGGAGAGCACGGTCATACCGTCTTCCAGACCTGCCAGCGCCTCTTCGTAGGACGCCACGCGCTTATCAAAACCTGCCATATGCACCTCTTTTATTGTGTGTGGTCCAGCCAGTGATCCGAGTGTTGCGCTGAAGGATTGATTTGTTAAGTTGTTTTTTAAGGTTGATTGATTTAAAAAACAGCATAGTCCAATCCCTCCGGAGCAACGCCATGACCGTCAAACAAATGCGGGCCTTTCTGGCCGTGGCCCAAAGTTTGAGTTTCGCTGCGGCCTGCGAGCGTTTGCACCTTTCCCAATCGGCGTTGAGCCTGACCATCAAGGGGCTGGAGGAGGGGCTGGGCGGGCGCCTGTTCAGCCGTAACACACGTAACGTGGCACTGACGCCTGAAGGTGAATCCCTGTTGCCCCTCGCACGCCGTTTGATTGCCGACTGGGACAATGCCGAGGATGAACTGCGTCAGCGCTTCACTTTGCAGCGCGGCCGGGTGACGGTGGCAGCAATGCCGTCGTTTGCGGGAAACCTGCTGCCACCGATCCTGAAGATATTCCGCGCACGTTACCCTCAGGTGAACGTGACGGTGCATGACCTGATCAACGAGCAGGTGCTGGAAATGGTTCGCGACCGGCAGGTGGAACTGGGCGTGGCGTTCGAGCCGTCCGAAGGTTCGTCCCTGGCATTCACGCCGTTGTATCTGGACCGTTTCGTCGCCGTGGTGCCGGGGGATTCGGCCTTGGCGCAGTGCGAGGCGATCGACTGGAAAACCCTGCTGGAGCAACCGTTCATTACCCTGCAACGACCGTCCACGGTGCGGGTGATGCTGGAAGAGCATTTGGGCGCTTTGCAGATGAAATTACCGGTCGCGCTGGAAAGCCATCAACTGGCGACAGTGGGCAAGATGGTTGCCAGCGGTTTGGGCGTGAGCGCCGTTCCCGCCTTGTGTGCTCGGCAGATGGAGGAGGCGGGCGCCCATTGCATCACCTTGAGTGATCCGGTGATCGAGCGGCCGATTGGCGTACTGACCAAACCTGGGCATGAATTGTCTGCGGCAGCGCAGGTGTTGTTTGATATTTTCCGTGATGAAGCGAGTAAAGGCCGGTTTCCCGCTTTGTTATAAAGTTAATCAGCATTGGATATTAAAAAGCCCGCTCGAATTAACGAGCGGGCTTAAATGTTTAATGCGGTGTTATCAGCAGTATCTATCAATCACTTTAACATTCGACTGGCCTTTGAGGTTCTGCCATTCGGTATTCAGTGTGTGAAAGACCTGTTCGATAAAGTTACGGTCGGCTGCGGCTTTTTTGCCGACATAGCCCTGGCCGCGACGGTAGACCCTCAGGCGTGCCGCCAGCTCGCGGGTGTTGCGGTCAAACTCGGCTTCCGGGGTATTGGGCTCCAGGCAGTCAATTTGGACTTCGCCCGATTTGCCAATCCACAGGATATGGTCGTCGAGTGTGTCTTTCTGCGCTGCGAACATCTCAGCCAATTCATCGATAGTTGGTTGGTTGTTCAGATTCATGTGTAAGCCCCTTGACCAGTTGGCGATCTATCAGTTGGTTCGTTAAAACATCTTTAGTTGTCTCCGGTTGCGAAAACCGGGCGTCAGTAAAGGTCTGCCGAATACGGGCAGGGTCTTGAACCTGATGCATGTAGTCTTGCTGATGAACTGCTACGCAATGCTTTCATAACGAAGACAAGCAGCATTCGAGCTCCTTGTACCGAACCTTTCGGGCCGGTCAGCTTCATCAATCCGCCTTGTGGGCAGTGCACATCCGGAAAAAACAGCTCGGCGGTCAGACGAGCTCTTTCAAAACGCTTGTTACCAACGCTCCCGATCCGGGAGACGTCTCGATAATGCAAGGACAAAAAGGTTACGTCAACGATTATGTAGTGATTATTTTTGATCACTACATAAAGTGCTGTGGGGACGGGAGAATGCCGAAAAACGTGACTTGGGCGTCATTTTCTGTGCGCTGGGTCGCAGGATATCGATGGGGGATTCAACACAGAAAACCTGTGGGAGCTGGCTTGCCTGCGATGGCGGTGTGTCCGTAACCAAATACCTGGCTGGCCCACCACAATCGCAGGCAAGCCAGCTCCCACATTGGGATGAGTTGTGTTCGTTAGTGCATTCGCTCGACTAACAACGGTAATAGCCGTTCGCACGATGCTTCGATCTTCACCTGCAACAACTCATCTGCGCGGGTCTTGCCCAGGTTGATGGCGATGACGGGCTTGCCTTGCTCGACCATCGCCTTGCACAGACGAAAGGCCGAATAGGCCATCAGGGACGAACCCACCACCAGCAAGCCGTCGGCGTGCTGCACCGCAGCCATGGCACGCGCTGCGGTGGCTGGCGCAACGTTTTCACCAAAAAACACGACATCCGGTTTCAGCCGCTCGCCGTTGCAATGCGGGCAGCGCGGAACCTGAAATTGCTCTTCAAAGGTCGGGTCGAGCAGGGTATCACCGTCGGGCGCCTGCACGGCGTGCACCTGCGCGAGATACGGGTTATCGATTTCCATCTGGCGCTGAATCACATCGCGTGCACTGCGCAGTTGGCAGTCCAGGCACAGCACCCGATGCAGGCTGCCATGCAACTCGATCACGCCCTGGCTGCCCGCCTGGTCGTGCAAAGTGTCGACGTTTTGTGTAATCAGCCCGCTGATGCGCTTACGTTCCTGCAGTGTCGCCAATGCCAGATGCGCCTTGTTCGGCTGCGCAATGCGTACCCGTGGCCAGCCGAGCATCGCCCTGGCCCAGTACCGGCGTCGGGCTTGCGGGGTGGCCAGGAACTCCTGGTACATCATGGGGGCCTTGCCCCGACGCACGCCCTCGCTGTCGCGGTAATCGGGTATGCCCGACGACGTGCTGATTCCCGCACCGGTCAGCACCAGAAAGCGCCGTTCGGCCATGGCCCGGTGCAGAGTGTCGAGGTGGTCCTCTTGATGTTCCAGGGTGTCGAGCATGGGGTTTCCTATTCGCCGCGGATGTATTGCTCCAGTTGCCTGATCATATCGGCCTGTTCGGCAATGGCTTCTTTCACCAGGTCGCCGATGGACAACAGCCCCAGCAGTTTGCCGTCTTCGACCACCGGCAAGTGGCGCAGGTGACTGTCGGTCATGATGTTCATGCATTCATCGACCTTTTTATGGGTGTCGACAGTGATCACCGGAGAACTCATCACCTCATGGACTTTGGTGGTGACCGACGACAGCCCCTTGAGCATGATTTTCCGTGCGTAATCCCGTTCACTGATGATGCCTACCACGACACCGTCCTTGACGACCGGCAAGGCTCCGACGTTTTTCTCCGACATCCGGACCAGTGCTTCAAACACGGTGTGGTCGTGTTTGATGACATGGACCTCCTGATTCTTCTGGTCCTTGGCTTTGAGCACTTCTGCGACGGTTTTCATGGCGGCCACTCCGGTGTTGTTGTTAGTAGACACGGTCCCCTACAGAATCCTAGACGGCCTGTGGCGGAGCAAGGTCCAAAGCGGCATCAAACCCGTCGAAAAACGTCATTTACCGGATTTTTTCGATGTTTACCCGGCGTTCGGCGGCTTTTTCGCGCGCTTGGGGCTGGCTGCCGTCTTGCGAGGGGCCGCCTTGCGTTTCTTTTTCCACGGCGCGGCACCCCGACCTGCCGGGCTGGCAGGGCCGGTGATGGTCATGCGCATGCCATTGCAGCGTGCCACCTGCTTGCTCATCCAGGCGGCTTGTTTGGCGACGAACTCCTCCAGGCTCATTTCGCCGCTTTGCACCATGTCCAGTGCCTGTTCCCAGATCGCGGTGGTGCCAGGGTCGGCAATGGCACGCGGCACCGCATCGATCAGGCTGAACGCCGCCGGGGTGGCGGATAGCGCCTTGCCGTTTTTCACCAGGTAACCACGGTCCAGCAGCCCCTGAATGATCCCGGCGCGGGTCGCTTCAGTGCCAATGCCGGTGGTGTCCTTGAGTTTTTGCTTGAGCAGCGGATCTTCCACCAGTTTGGCGACGTTCTTCATTGCCTTGATCAGGTCGCCCTCGGTGAAGGGTTTGGGCGGTTGAGTCCAAAGGTCTTTGAGATTGACCCTGGCTACCTCGTAATCCTGGCCTTGAACCAGCATGGGCAAGGCTTGCGGTGCTGGAGCTTCACGCCCTTTGGCCGGTGCCAGCGCCTCGGGTAAGGCGCGTTTCCAGCCTGGCTCGATCACGACTTTGCCGACGGCCCGCAGCGCATGGCCGGCGCAATCGAAATCCGCCTGGGTGCGATCGTATTCATGGTTGGGCAGAAATTGCGCCAGATAGCGCGCGCGAATCAGTGTGTAGACTGCGCGATGCTTGCCGGTCAGCTGGCTGACATCCTTGCCCGCGCCGGTGGGGATGATGCCGTGGTGGGCGCTGACCTTCGCGTCATTCCAGGCTCGCGAGCGGCGCTGGGCGTCGATATGCGGCATCAGTTCATTCACCGCCGCATCGGCGCGGCCCAGCGCCGCGAGGATTTTTGGCGCCTCGCTGTGCTGGCTCAGCGGCAGATAACCGCAATCGCTGCGCGGGTAGGTGATGGCTTTGTGGGTTTCGTAAAGAGACTGGGCGATGTCCAGGGTTTCCTGGGCGCCGAGGCCGAGCTTTTTCGAACAGATTTCCTGCAGGGTACCCAGGTCGAAGGGCAGGGGCGCTACTTCGCGCATGCGCTCGGTGCGCAGCTTGATCAGCCGGGCTGTCGCGGCGCGTGTCATGGCGTCGGCTGCGTCCCGCGCCAGTTGCGGGTTCAGGCAACGGCCCTGGTCGTCACAGGCATCCTCGGCCGCTCGCCACTGGGCGGTAAAGGTCATGCGCTCGTGTTGCAGGTCCACATCAATGGCCCAGTAAGCCACCGGCACGAAGTCGGCGATGCTGCGGTCGCGGTCCACCACCAGGCGCAAGGTCGGGGTTTGCACACGGCCCACCGGCAACACGCCCTGATACCCGGACTGGCGTCCGAGCAGAGTGAACAAACGGCTCATGTTCATGCCGATCAGCCAGTCGGCGCGCGAGCGACCCAGCGCCGAGTGGTACAGGCTGAAGGTTTCGACGCCGGGCTTGAGGGCAGCGAGGGCCTTGCGGATGGAAGCATCGTCCAGCGCCGACAGCCACAACCGCTGGATGGGCCCGCGATAACGGCAATGTTCCACCAGCTCGCGGGCGATCATTTCGCCTTCACGGTCGGCGTCGGTGGCGATTACCAACTCCTGGGCTTCTCCCAGCAACCGTTTGACCGCCTTGTATTGGCTGGCGGTCTTGGGCTTGACCAGCATCTTCCATTTTTCCGGAACGATTGGCAGGTCGGCCAGTACCCAGCGCTTGTATTTGGCGTCGTAAGCGTCGGGCGGGGCGGTTTCCAGCAAATGGCCGATGCACCAGGTGACGGTGACCCCATTGCCCAGCCAGCACCCGTCGCCACGGCGGCTGGCGCCGAGCACGGCCGCAATGTCCTTGGCCTGGGAGGGTTTTTCACAGAGGTACAGCTGCATGCTCATCACATCAGATCGGGTTGATGCCTTGCAGGATGCTCAGTCGGAGAGCTTAGATCAATCATTATCTGTATGGATGTACAGCAAATTGTGTGGGTGGCCTAAAGCAAAATGTAGGAGCGGGCTTGCCCGCGATGGCGTCCTGTCAGTGCAAAATCTATCGACTGACACACCGCTATCGCGGGCAAGCCCGCTCCCACAGGGGATCTTCAGGGTTGGAAGATCAGTTATTGTCGATGTTCACGTGACGGGTTTCTTTGAGGCAGAACAACCCGACGAGCAGGCTCACGCCGGTCACCGCCACCGGGTACCACAGGCCATAGAAAATGTCGCCGGTGTACACCACCAGGGCAAACGACACGGTCGGCAGAAACCCGCCAAACCAGCCATTGCCGATGTGGTAGGGCAGCGACATCGAGGTATAGCGGATACGCGTCGGAAACAACTCCACCATCAACGCGGCCAGCGGGCCGTAGCACATGGCGGCGATCAGGATCAGCGCCACGATCAGCACCACCACCATGGTTTTGTTGACCTGGGCCACGTCCGCCGAACTCGGGTAACCGGCCAGGGTCACGGCACCGCGCAGGGCCGCTTCGTCGAAGCCGTCGATGCGCACGTCACCCACGCTCACCTGCACCGGGCTGCCGGCCGGTGCGGCAGCGCTGCTGTAGGGCAAGCCCTGCTTGACCAGGAAGGTCTTGACCTTGTCGCACGGGCTGTCAAATTTCGCCTTGCCCACCGGGTCGAACTGGAAGGTGCAGGTGGCCGGGTCAGCCAGCACGGTGATCGGCGCCTGATGGCTGGCCTGGTCCATTGCCGGGTTGGTGTAGTGCGCCAGGCTTTTGAAGATCGGGAAGTACAACGCGGTAGCCAACAGCAGGCCGAGCATCAGTACGGGTTTGCGCCCAACCTTGTCCGACAGCCAGCCAAACAGAATGAAGAACGGTGCGCCGATCACCACGCTGATGATCAGCAGCATGTTGGCCAGCGCCGGGTCCATTTTCAGGAACTGGGTCAGGAAGAACAGCACATAGAACTGCGCGGCGTAAAAAGTCACCGCTTGGCCGCCGTTGATACTGAACAGCGCGATCAGCACGATCTTGAGGTTTTCCCATTTGCCGAATGAATCGCGAATCGGCGACTTGCTGGCTTTGCCTTCCTCTTTCATTTTCAGAAATGCGGGGGACTCATGCAGGCTCATGCGGATCCAGGTGGAAATGCCCAGCAAAACAATCGAAAACAGAAACGGAATGCGCCAGCCCCACACCTCGAACTGGTCGCCGGTGAAGTAGCGGCAAGCCAGCACCACCAGCAGCGACAGCAGCAGGCCGAGGGTCGCGGTGGATTGAATCCAGCTGGTGTGGAAGCCCCGTTTGCCCGGCGGCGCATGCTCGGCCACGTAGGTGGCGGCACCGCCGTATTCACCGCCCAATGCCAGGCCTTGCAGCATGCGCAACACGATCAGGATGATCGGCGCGGCAATGCCGATGCTCGCGTAGGTCGGCAACAGCCCGACACAAAACGTGGCAACGCCCATCAGAATGATGGTGACCAGAAAGGTGTATTTGCGCCCGATCATGTCACCCAACCGGCCGAACACCAGCGCGCCGAACGGCCGCACCACAAAGCCTGCGGCAAAGGCCATCAAGGCAAAGATAAACGCGGTGGTGTCGTTGACCCCGGCAAAGAACTGCTTGCTGATCACCGCCGCCAGCGCGCCGTAAAGGAAAAAGTCATACCACTCGAACACCGTCCCCAGGGACGAGGCGAAGATGACCTTTTTGGAGTCGTTGCTGGCACTCGCGTCGAGCGCCGAGCCCAGAGGTTGAGCATGTTCTGACATCGGGTATCCCTCACAGTGATTATTTATTGTTGTTCCACTGTCGACGCCGGGTGGGGCGCCGCTATTCAGATTGCGTGAGCCGGTTCTTTCTCGGGGGCAAGGTTCCTTGTGTTCGGCGACAGGATCAGGTGCGCGGCTTTCTCCGCGATCATCAGTGTAGGTGAGCAGGTGTTGCCGGAGGTGATACGCGGCATCACCGAGGCATCGGCAATGCGCAGGCCGGGCACCCCGTGCACGCGCAGTTGGGCATCGACCACCGCGTCCTTGTCATTGCCCATGCGGCAGGTGCCCACCGGATGGAAAATCGTGGTGCCAATGCGCGCGGCGGCCTCGTGCAGTTCCTCTTCGGTTTGCAACGCATCGCCGGGCAGGTATTCCACCGGTTTGAATTGGCTGAGCGCCGGGGCGGCCACAATGCGACGGGTCAGGCGGATCGCATCGGCGGCCACGCGCAGGTCTTCCGGGTGGCTGAGGTAGTTGGGCCTGATCAGCGGCGCATCCGCCGGGTTGGCCGAACGGATATCAATGCGCCCCCGGCTTTGCGGACGCAGGTCGCACACTGATGCGGTAAACGCCGGAAACGCGTGCAGCGGCTCGCCAAAGCGCTCCAGCGACAGCGGCTGCACATGGTATTCAAGGTTGGCCGAAGGCTGTTCCGGGCTGGAGCGGGCGAACGCACCGAGCTGGCTGGGCGCCATCGACAACGGGCCACTGCGGTCATACAGGTAGCGCAGGCCCATGCCCATCTTGCCCAGCAGGGTGCCGGCGATCTGGTTGAGGGTGCGGGCATTTTCCAGCTTGTAGATCAGCCGCAGTTGCAGGTGGTCCTGCAGGTTGCCACCCACACCGGGCAGCTCGTGCAGCACCTCGATGCCCAAGGGTTTGAGCACATTCGACGGGCCGATCCCCGAGCGCTGCAAAATGCCTGGCGAGCCCACGGAGCCTGCGCACAGCACGATTTCCTTGCGCGCCTTCCAGCTCACCTGTTGGCCGTGCTGACGCCCAACCACTGCTGAAGCCCGGCCGTTTTCCAGCACCACGCGGTCGACTTCCACTTCAGTCAGCACCGTAAGATTCGGGCGATGACGCACCGGTTTGAGAAACGCCTTGGCGGCATTCCAGCGCACCCCGGCCTTCTGGTTGACCTGGAAGTACCCGCAGCCTTCGTTATCGCCTTGGTTGAAGTCGCTGACCGGCGCGATACCGCTTTGCGCCGCCGCGTCGCGAAAGGCGTCCAGAATCGGCCAATGCAGGCGCTGTTGCTCGACGCGCCACTCGCCGCCATCGCTGTGAAATTCCGAGCCCCCGGCGAAGTGGTTTTCGCTCTGCTTGAACAACGGCAGCACGTCTTTCCAGGCCCAGCCGGCATTGCCTTCCGCCGCCCAGCCGTCGTAGTCACGGGCCTGGCCGCGCATGTAGATCATGCCGTTGATCGACGAGCAGCCGCCCAGCACTTTGCCGCGGGGGTAACTCAGGGCGCGGCCTTGCAGGCCTTCCTGGGCTTCGGTCTTGAAACACCAGTCGGTGCGCGGGTTGCCGATGCAGAACAGGTAGCCGACGGGGATATGGATCCAGGGGTAATTGTCGCGGCCACCGGCTTCGAGCAGCAGCACGCGGTGAGCGGGGTTGGCGGACAGTCGATTGGCCAGCAGGCAGCCCGCGGGGCCGGCGCCTACTACCACGTAATCGTATTCAGCAGCTGCAATGGGCATCTGAGGTCTCGCTTGTTTTTCTTATGGGGTCCATCCTAGTTGTTAGTTTTCGTCTTAAAAATGTTAGTTTTTACCCAGCTGCTGTGCGTTTTTAAACAGCACGGCCCTTTGTGGCGAGCGAGCTTGCTCGCGCTGGGGCGCGTAGCGGCCCCTTGAAGGGGCGCCGCCGTCTTTCTGAAATATTGGAGTCTCAGGTTTCAGGGCCGCTACGCAGCCCAGCGCGAGCAAGCTCGCTCGCCACAGAGGGCTCGGGAAGTGCGCATTTCCAAGGGAGTGAGGCGACATGTTCGACTGGAATGACCTGCGGTATTTTCTGGAGTTACAGCGCAGCGGCCGCCTGTTGACCGCCGCGCAGCGCCTGAAAACCACCCACGCCACCGTGGCCCGGCACATTGAGGCCATCGAGAAAAGCCTCGGCACTGCGCTCTTCGTGCAGCACGCCCAGGGTTACGAGCTGACACCCGCCGGCGAGGCTCTGCTCAAACATGCCGAAGCCATGGAAAACGTGGCATTGCTGGCTGAAGACGAACTCACTCATTGCGCGGCGCCGCTGGGCAAGATCCGCCTTGGCGTGGCCGAAGGCTTGGGTGTGATGTTCCTCGCCAGCCGCATGGGCGGGCTGTTTGAGCGCTATCCGGGGCTGGAAGTGGAACTGGTGGCCGTGCCGCGTTTTGTGAGCATTCTTAACCGGGAGGCGGAAATCAGCATTCACCTCGAACGCCCCAGTGTCGACCAACTGGTCACGCGCAAACTCACCGACTACCGCCTCGCGCTCTACGCCAGCCGCGCCTACCTGGACCGCAACCCGCCCATCGAAAAGCGCGAGGACCTCGCGGCCCATGCGTGGATCGATTACGTGGATGACTTGCTGTTCAGCCAGGAGCTCAAATTTCTCAGCAGTTTTTGCCGCAACCCACGGGTGGTGTTTCACAGCACCAGCGTGATTGCCCAGCATCAGGCCGCGCGCTCGGGTTTGGGCATCGCGGTGTTGCCATGCTTTATGGCGGCGGGCGACCCGGATCTGGTGCCGTTGCTGCCGGGGGAGGGGATTTCGCGCAGCTACTGGATCAGCTCGCGCCGGGAGTTGCACAAGTCGGTGCGGCTGCGGGTGTTGTGGGATTACGTAGTGGAGTTGTGCGCGCGGGAGCAGGGGTTGTTGCTGGGCGAATCCAACTGACAAAACCGGATTAAAAATGTGGGAGCAGGCAAGCCAGCTCCCACCTATAAACCGCGTCGGGGGTTAGAGCTTCACCACCTGATGCACCTGTTCCGCGCACGCCCGTGCGTCGTCAATCATCTTGCCGAACGCCTCGCTGGCGATTTCAGCATGGGTCAGCCAGCGTTTTTTCTGGGTGAGGAGGTAGTGGTAGCGCAGTTCGCCGTCCTTGCGTTGCCCGTCCAGCACCAGGTCGTACCACGGCGAGAGCACTTGGCAGCCGGTGACGGGTTTTTCCATCTGGCCGCCGGTGAGGGTGATGGTGTAGTCGGTGGTTTCGGGGTTGCCCAAATACAAGTCAGCCTGTTGGCCCTGGCGGCGGTAGTTGATGAAGCCGTCCCACTGGTCTTTCAACAACGGGTCGGTGTAGACGAAGTCGTTCGCCAGTTTTTCCACGGCGCGCTGGTCATTCAGGCGGGCGTCGACGGTGTAGCCGTCGTGCACCACAAACCCGGTGGGCTGGCGGGTGATGTGGCAGTCGCTGATATCGTTGCCGAAATTGGCGCAGATGTTCTGGTCGGTGGCAGTGCTGCCCTGCTGGCGGTCGGCGACGCTCAGGCGCATCAGCGGCAGGCGGCTGAAGGTGATGCTGGCCTGGGTTTCGCCATGGCCTTCTTTGTCCAGCTTCACGGTTTTATTCAGGCGCAGAGTGGTTTTGGGGCGTTCCAGTGGAATGTGTTCCTCGCGGACTTCGCCCTGGGCGTTGTTGACCAGCACCCAGCGGTCCTGGATGTCCGGCATCACCTGGCCAGGGGCGAATACCGGGTTGGTCGGGTCGAGCCACCAGACCTGGCCGTTTACCTCGGCACGCACGATCGCGTGGTTGGGCGCATTGGTGCCGGGAATCAGCAGGGATTCCACCACATCACCTCGGCTGACCCACGCGGTTTCGGCGTGGATGCCGGCTGCCTTGAGCAGCGCGGTGAGCAGAATCGCCAGGTCCTTGCAGTCGCCATAACCATGCTGCTCGATTTCCGCCAGGTTGAACGGCACGTAGCCGCGCTCCGACGCGCGCCAGTCGCCCAGGTAGCGGTAGTGATCGTTGATGTGCTGCATCAGCGCAGCCACCTGGTCAGCCGCTGGCAAGCCGCGTGCGGCGACCACGGCAGCGGCGCTTTGCGGCGGCAGGCTGGCGCCGAGGATCTGGTTGTAACGCTGGGCGAAATCACCGAAATAAGCCTGGCGATCCAGGGCGCTGCCCACTTCAAGACGCGGGATGACGAGCAAGGCGGCGATGGACGATTCGTTAATGTAGTTGAAGTAGGTCGGGGCTTTTTGCACCACGTCCAGCGTCTTGCCGTTGGCCGATGGCGTCACCTTGAAGTCGTCGAACAGCTCGCTGCGCCACTGGATCGGCCGCTCGGCGGTAAAGCGCGCCTTGAAACGATCACGGCGGGCCGGGCTGGCACCGAATGTGAGGGCGTAGTGGAACTGGGTCATCAGCGGTTTGGCGGCACGGTGTTCGCGCACGGTGTAGCGAACCTGGGTGCCGACGCGCAGGTTGGGAAAGGCCAACGACGTCTGCTTGTCGCGGCTGAAACCCTGGTCGGGGTTGGGCGCGGTGCGTGTGTCGATTTGCGCGGCCCCCAGCTTGACCGGCTTGGCGCCGGGCTGGGTGGACTCGGCGCTGATGACCTCAAGGGTGTCGCCTTCGGAGTAGTCGAAGTTGATGCGCGAGAGCATCTCGCGACCATTGGGTTTGAGAATCGTGTAGTGGTAGGTGGTGGTGCAGTCGGTGCTGGCGTCGCGGTTGAAGTGGCAATGCAGCTCGGTGTCGCTGGCCAGCGGGGCTTCGGCCAACGGTTGCAGCGCGGCAGATACGCACTGGGACACAAGCCCCAGGCTGATGACAAGCAAAGGGCGGTGAAACGAAAAACGGTACATGGGCGCCTCGGGTGACACATTGAAACAACTACCCGTCGGGTAGTGAGAAGGCGCCGGATGATAATGGATCTCAACTGAGAATGCCAGGATTGTTCGACAATCCTTAAGGCTGAAAGGCCCGTTCCAGAGCCTTTCCTTTGATTCAGGTCAGGGTGTGAGCAGTTCGAACTCGGCGCTGGCGAGCTTTTCGCCGTTAATCAAAACATGCACTGCGTGCTTGCCGGGGTAGTGCTTGCGCGTGGTCAATTCACGGATATGTTGTTCGCGCCGAATACGCTGATGCTCGCCCGCGCCGAGGCTGAACGCCTTGAGCTTGAACACTTTGGCGGCGCTGTGCCCGGCACTTTTTACGTAGTCGATGGCGTAGTCCACCACCAGTTTTTGCGCAGTGACGGCGGTGGACTCGAGGGTGAAGGCCAGGGTGATGCGCTCGCCCAGCCGGATCACCGCCGGCGTGACCTCAAGGTCGTGAACCTTCACTTCGGCCCTGGCCCCGGCGCCCATGATCGTCAGCGCGCGGGTATTGCCTCTCTTGATCAGGCTGCGCAGTGCGTGGCGGGCGATCCAGGCGGTGTGCGGGTTGTCCAGAGACCAACCTTCGATCAGACCCAGCACCCAGTCCGGGTGGTCCTTGGTGATGTCGTTGAGGTGGTTGGCCACGGATTTACGCACGTACAGGCTGGGGTCGGCCTTGAGGTTGTCGAGGATCGACGCGCACAGTTCGGGGTTGGCCTGCACCTCGGCCAGCCGAAATGACCAGGGAAGGCGAGGGCGCGAACCTTCACTGGCCAGTCGGCGCACGTGTTCATTGTCATCCCGCGACCATTCCTGCATCACCGCCAGGGTGCGTTTGAAGTCATTCACCAGGAAGGGGCGGATGGCGAATTCAGCCGAACCGAACGTGGTGAAGTACTTGAGCGCGGCCATGGAGCGCTTGAAGTCTTGGCGCCCATAACTCGCCACGTAGTGCGGCAGGAACAGGCTGACAAACCCGCTGTTCAGGCGCGGCGCCAGGGCGTAAAGCAGCTTGAGCGTCTGCGGATAATCCAGCGGGATCACCGCGTGCAGGCTCTCGCTGACCCGCGCCATGCGCTGCATCACCGACAGCTCGGCCAGCCCCGCCTTTGCATGTTTGAGAAATGCTTTGGCGTCGAAGGCCGGGTACACCGCCGTCATCTCGGTAGCGATGTGCTGCAGACGTTCGACGTTGAAGATTTCCTTGAGGGCCGGGGCGCTTTGGTCGGTCATCGGTGAGTCCATGGAGAGTGGGGTTAGAGAAACCAGCGGTATTCCCGCGCGTTGATCTCTTGCTGAAAGGCCAGATGATCCTGGCGCTTGTTTTCGCAATACACGTCGACAAATTCGCCGCCCAGCTTCTCGCGCAATACCGGCTGATGTTGCATGGCGCGTACGGCGTCGAGCATTTCCAGTGGGAAATCGGTGCCGCTGCTGCGGTCCTCGTTCAATGGGGCGATGGGCTCGCGCCTGGCTTCAAGGCCATGTTCAAGGCCGACAAGAATCGCCGCCAGCACCAGATAGGGGTTGGCGTCGGCACTGGCCAGGCGGTGCTCGATGCGCAGGTTGCGCGGGTCGGATTCGGGAATGCGCACGCAGGCGTCACGGTCTTCAAAGCCCCAGCTGGCGCGGGTGGCGGCGTTGACTGTGCCACCCAGACGGCGGAAGGCGTTGTGGTTGGGCGAGAAGATCGGCATGCAGTGGGGCAGCAATTCCAGGCAACCGGCCACGGCGTGGCGCAGCGGTTGTTGCTCGTGCGCAGCGAGCAGGTTATTGCCGGCGCCGTCATACAGGCTGACGTGCACATGCATGCCGCTGCCGGGGTATTGCAAGTAGGGTTTGGCCATGAAGCTGGCGCGGTAACCGTGCTTGAGGGCCACGCCACGCGTGCTGCGGCAGAACAGGGCGGCCCAGTCGGCGGCGCGCAGGCCATCGTCGAGGTGGCCGAAGTTGATCTCGAACTGGCCGGGGCCGATTTCGGCGGTGATCACGGTGATGTCGATGCCCTGGTCCCTGGCGGTTTGCGCCATGTCATCCAGCACGTCGCCAAAGCGCGACAGGCGTTCGATATGCAGGTTGGGCTGGTCGTCGGCATCTTCGCTCAACGGGTCGCGGGCGAACTGCGGCAGGCCGCCTTCGAGTTTTTTGTCGAACAGGTAGAACTCCAGTTCGAACGCCACCACCGGGTGAATGCCCTTGTGGTGCAGGCGTTCCAGCACCTTGGCCAGCACTTCGCGGGGTTCGAATTCGATGGGTGCTTCGGTGCCATCGGAGGTGATCAGCATCTGCCCCAAAGGCTGCGATTCCCAGCTCACCGGCTTGAGCGTGCCCGGCACCAGGCGGCGGTTGGCATCCGGGTCGCCGTCGTTGAAGCAATAGTCGCCAATCTTGAACAGCCCGCCCTGAACCCCCAGCAGCACAGCGTTTTGCGGCAGCTTCAAGGGGCTGCCGGCAGCGACCTTTTCCAGCATCTCCACCGGGTAGCGCTTGCCGTAGAAATGCCCAGGGATGTCCAGGGAGATCAGGTCAACGTAACGCACGTCGGGGTGGTTCTGGCGAAAGGTCCGTACTTCGGCCAGCAACGTGGAGGAATGGCTTTTCACGGGTGTTGCTCCTAGTTGTAAACCCACAGTACGCGGGCGGGCAGTTCGGTCAGGTTGGCGTAGCGGCAGTGGGCGAAACTGGCCAGGTGGAAGCTGTCGCCGGCTTTGAGCGTCACCGAATCGGCTTGGCCTTCCACCCACAGCGTCAATTCACCTTCGAGCACAAAACCGGCCTGCTCGGCGCGGTCGCTCATGGTCTGCTCGCCGCTGTTGGCGCCGGGCGCCAGCAGGCTGTCGAGCATTGAAAACGCGCCGTTCATGCTGGGCGAGACGAGGATGTCAGTGATGCCATTGGCGTAATACACCGTGCGCCGTTCGTTGGGGCGCGTGACCCAATCCACCGCCTTGGGTTTGGGCAGGCTGTAGAAGTAGGTCGTCGGCACATCAAGGGCGTGGCTGATGGCCGTGAGGTCAGCCACGGTGGGGCGTGACAGGCCACGTTCAACCTGGGACAGAAAGCCCACCGAACGCTCGATCTTCTGCGCGAGCTGGGCGAGGGTGAGCTTCTTGTGCTTGCGCAGGTCGTGGATCAGCACGGCCAGTACGTCGAGTTCTTCCTGAATGTTCATGAAATTTATGTCGAATAATTTCATGAAAAATTACAGGATTTATTTCATGCCAGCAATGGTGTCGAGTTCTTTGTGGCGAGGGAGCTTGCTCCCGCTGGGTCGCGAAGCGGCCCCAACCGCTTCACTGCGTGCGTCCAGGTGGTCCCAGGTCGCAGCATTCAGGGCTGCTGCGCACCCCAGCGGGAGCAAGCTCCCTCGCCACAGGGGGATTATTCGCGCTCGTAGCTATCGACCTGCATCCCGTCGGCATCGAACACATTCACGCGATTCTCCTCCGTCTGATCCCAGATGCTGTACCTGGCGTCATTGCTGTTGGCCGGGATGCTGTAGGTGGTGTACGCGCCGAGTTTTTTCACCACGGCGCTGTTGCGATCAATCAACACCAGGCCCTTGAAACCCTCCATTTCCGCCGAGGCGAGGTTTTTCTGGAAGGCGTTGAGGGTGGTGTATTTGAGCGGGACGCGCAGCTTGCCTTCGGTGTCGACGGCGCCGTAGCGGTTGCCTTTTTTCACCACGGCCATGCCATTGGAGAAGGGCTCGACCTCGTCGAACGGCAGGTTGATGGCCAGGGTCTTGCCTTGAGGGTTGATAAAGCTGAATGCGCGGCTTTTGACGGCTTGCACCAGCTGCGGCTGGCCCTGGATAAACGCGCCGACGGCGGTGGTGCCCGGCGGGTTGAGTTTTTGCAGGGTGAGGGTGTAGACGTCTTTTTGCTGGCCGTCCCTTGAGGTGGTGTAGAGGTGGTCATCGATCACTTCAATACTGGAGTAACGCGGTGCCAGCAGTTCCTTGCCGGCCAGGTTCCACACGCCGTAGTCCGAATCGCTTCCGTAGGTTTTCAAGCCGGGACGGGCGATAAACAGGTCGCCCACTACCTCCACGTTGACATATTTCATGGGGACCACGACCTGCTGTTTTTTCACGTCATACACGCCGTAAGGTCCGTTGGTTTCCCGTTCGACGATCACCAGGTCATCGTTTATCGGCTTTTCGATAATGTCGAACGGCAGCTCCTTGAGCACGTGGGTGCCGGGCGCGAAGGCAAAGTACTTGAAGTGCAGCTCGCTCCAGCCGTCTTTTTGGGCGGTGCTGCCGACCTGCATGTGATACACGTTCGGCATTTCGGTGTACTCGATGCGCTCAAACCGCGGCTTGATCACCCACTGGCCCTTGTTGTCGATAAAGCCGCTCTTGTCCGAGGCATTGTCATAGGCGATATAGCGAGCCTGGGCCGGCACGCTGTTGCGCATCTCCAGCATCACGGTTTGGGGCTGCGCGGCGTCGAGCAGGTAGATGACGATGCTCGCCGGGGTGTCTTCGAAGCGGTAGGTGGCGTGCACATTCGTCAGGGCGCCGGCCGTGTCGGGCAGGCCTTTGACGAATTGTTCGAGGTGCTCCTGCACGGCGGCGCTGGTGGCGTAGCTGGAGAAGCTCGCCTGCATGCGCAGCAGTTCATCGTAGTAGGTGCGCAGGTTGGCCTTTTGTTCGGCGGTCGGTGAGGAATTGGAACTGCTGCCGTCGCTGTAGAGGGTTTTGCCGTCGGCGGTCAGGCCCTGGATCACGAAGGTCTTGTCCTTGGGCGTGGCCAGCAGCAGCGAGGCGCGGCCCTCCGCCAGGGCGGTCAATTTGTAGCTGTCGCCGTCTTCGCCGCTGGCTTTGGGGTGAGCGGAGTCGAGCACGATCTTTTTGAAGGCCGGGTAGGCGGGATAGGTGAGAGCGACATTGATGCGCTCAAGCGGCTTGTTGGTCTTGAGTTCGGCCTTGGTGGTGTCTTCGGCGTCGGCTTCTTCCACACCCGCTTCGGCGAAGGGCTGCTGCGTGCCGTCGCGCCAATGCAGGGTCTGCACGGCGTAGCGTTCCTCGTGGCGCTGGTCGGGCAGGGCGCCACGCTTGAGCACGTCACGAATCGGCTCCACCTCCAGTTTCAGCCCCGACCGGTTGTCGAAGAACAGTTGCGCGAATGCCGGTGGCTGTTGCTTGAGATTTTCCAGCGCAGCTTTCAGCTCGGCAGCCGCAACGGGCACGAAAGGTTCGTCATAGCGCAGCTCTTTTTTCTCGACGCCCGCTTTGTCGGTTTTCGACGCCGGGGAGATTTCCAGGCGCAGGCTTTCCATCATTGCGATCTGGTTGATGCTGTCGCGTACATCCAGCACGAGGTAATTCAGGCGTTTTTTCGCTTCCGGCAGGGTCAGTGTGTGGATGTCTGCCACATCGCCTTCATTCAACTGGTCTTCACTGTACTCGGTGCCGCCCACCAGGCCTGTGACCACATGGCGGTCGACCAGGTAATACGCAGCGCCACCGATCACGGCAGCGACCACCAGGGCGCTGGCGAGGAGCTTGGTTCGGGTCAGGGCTGTTTTCATTGTTGTCGGACTCGAGAATTGGCTGGCGCAAGGTTAGCAGGCTGAATGATTCCGCGCGCCTGTGGTCGGAACCTGGGTACGCGTCAATCATTGAAGGAGCACCCATGAAATCCAGAAATCTCGCTGCCTGCCTGCTGGTTGCCGCCAGCCTGTCCACCGCCAGTTTTGTCGTGCAAGCCGGCGATACGCCCCAGGAAACGGTGAAGCCTTCAAACATCAACACGCGTGACCTCAAGGAAGGCGACCGCGCCCCGGATATCCTGATGCGCAAGGAGTCGGCTGTCAGCGACTGGAAAAAGCGCGGCCTGAAGCAACCTGAGGCCGACAGCCAATGGGCACGGGTCGGCGACCGGTTTGTGCTGGTCAAGACCACCAACGGCACTATCCTCGAGATCACCCCGGTCAAAAAGTGACACGCGTTTTTCCCTGTCTCTGGGTTAAGGTAAGCGGCTGTAATGGCCGCGTTACCGTCAACCGTCGAGAGCAGGATGCTTGCCACCATCAGAAACTACCCGCGAACCGTGAACCTGTTGCTGGGCGCTACGTTGCTGCTGACGTTGGCCAAGGCGATCACGTTCCCGTACCTGGTGATTTACCTCTCCCGCCACTTCACTCTCGACATCACCCAGGTCGGGCTGGTGATCGGCAGTTCGTTGATCGTCGGCTCGCTGCTCAGTGTGTATGGCGGCTTTCTGGTCGACCGCGTCAACAGCTATCGGCTGTTGCTGGCCCTGAGCGCGCTGTTTGTGCTCGGGTTTGTCGGTACGGTACTGGCGCATGATATCTGGCTGTTTTACGGCTGCCTGATCCTGATCAACCTGGCCTACGCGGTCATCGATATTGCAGTCAAAGCCGGTTTCGCCAGCCTGTTGCCTTTCGAGGCGCGCAGCGAAGTGTTTTCCATCAAGTACACCCTCACCAACATCGGCTACGCAGTCGGGCCGGCCTTCGGGGCCGTGGTGGCCAAGGGGGACATCAGCCTGCCGTTTATCTTCTCGGCGTTGCTGGGCGGGGTGTTCTTCCTGCTGTATTGGCGCTGGGGCGACCGTACCCTGGCGACCGTCGACGTGACGCAAAAGCCCGTCTCTTTCCTCGCCGTCGGCCGGGTGTTGCTGCGCGACCACCGGCTGGTGTGCTTCACCATCGGCGGGTTGCTCAGTGCCGTGGTGTACGGGCAATTCACCGCCTGGCTGTCGCAATACCTGGTGACCACCACCACGGCGGACTACACCTACACCGTGGTCAGCGCCGTGCTGACCACCAACGCCGTGCTGGTGATTGCCTTGCAGTACGTGATTGGCCGGCGCATCTCGCACCGTCACTTGAGCCGCTGGCTGATCGCAGGCCTGGGCATGTTCATGCTGGGATTGGTGGGCTTTGCATTGTCCACCAGCGTGGGGTGGTGGGTGCTGGCGATGACGGTGTTTACGGTGGGGGAGATTATTGTGTTTCCGGCCGAATACATGTTCATCGACCGGATTGCCCCGGACCACCTTCGCGGCATGTATTACGGGGCGCAGAACCTGTCCAACCTGGGCGCGGCGCTGGGGCCGGTGCTGTGCGGGCTGGTGCTCGCCAGCCTGCCGGCCTACAGCATGTTCTACATGCTGGGGGCGTTTATCGCGGTGGGCGGGGTGTTCTATTTCATTGGGGCGTCGTTGAAGGCAAATCATCCAGAGTGAGCTTGCCCACATTGTTGCTTTGCAGCTCATAGCGCAGTTCTTCGACCATCTTTTCCACGTCCTGCGGGGTTTGGAGGCGGTTAGTGCTGATCCCGGTGACGACCAGGTCAACGCGGCCGGTTTCGGCGTCGAATACCTTGAGGGTCAGGGACGCATCCCGGCACAGGGTGAATTCGCAGGTCAGTGGAGAAAGGCCTTCTTCAATGCAGTTTCGCAATTGGGACACGGTAAACATGCGGGTTCCTTCAGGGCATCAGTGTGATGCCTTGAAGGGTATGGCTTGCCCCGCGTTGCAATAAGGCGAATTCGCACTAGCCGCACTAGTGCATTTGCACTTTCAGGGCTTGTTTTTCAGGCGCAATTCACCGGCAAACAGCCCGCGTTCACGGGCCCAGACGATGGCCGCGCTGCGGCTGTGCACGTTCAGCTTGGAATACACCGTGGCCACATGGTTACGCACCGTGTTGGGCGCGAGTTTCAGGCGCGAAGCGATCTCCTTGTCGGCCAGGCCCTCGCAGATCAAGCCCAGCACGTCACGCTCGCGGGCAGTGAGGTCGGTGAAGGCCACGTTCGGCAGGTTGGGGCTGTTGACGCTCTTGGCGTTGGCCAGTTTCTCGATCAGGGTCTGGCTGAACCATGAGGCGTCCTGCATCACTTCCTCGATGGCCGCCACCAGCTCCAGCTCCGAGCGTTTGCGCTCGGTGATGTTCATCATCACCATCAGGTAGCAAGGCACATCCTCGATAATCACCGTGTCGGCCGAAACCACGCAGTCGATCACCTCATTGCCTTTCTTGCGCACCTTGAGGTCCTGGCCGTCGAGGTTGCCGGCTTTTTCCAGGTTGGCGAACAACTGCTCGCGTGTCTGGGCGTTGTCGATAAAGTCGATGTCTTCGATGGATTTGCCGATCAGTTCTTCGCTGATATAGCCGGTGATGCTCATGAAAGCGTCATTGATATCCACGACTTGGCGGTTGCCCGCGCTGCACACCAGAGTCGGCACCGGTGTCAGGCGGAACGACTTGGCGAAACGCTCCTCGCTCTGGCGCAGCGCAATCTCCGCCTTGCGCCGTGGCTCCATGTCCATGAACGAAAACAGCATGCAGTCCTCTTCGTTCATGTCCAGCGGCTGACCGGCAACAATCACCAGTTTGCTGCCGCCCTCGGGCAGTCGCAGTTCGGCCTGCATCTGCGGAATGGTCGCGCCTTCGCCCAGGCGCTGGATGGCCAGATCCTTGCGTTCAGCCTGTTCCAGCACATCCAGTTCATAGACAGACTTGCCGATCACCTGGTCGCGGTTGTAGCCGGTCATCTCCAGGAAGCCCTGATTGACCTTGATGTAACGCAAATCGCTCAAGCGGCAGATCACGGCAGGTGCCGGGTTGGCATTGAAGGTCTTTTCAAAACGCTGCTCGGCGCTGGCCCATTCGGTGGCGTCGCTGAGGATCAGCACCAGCAGTTCCGGCTCGCCGTGGGAATCGGTGATCACCAGGCTGCGAAGGCGGTGCACCCAGGTTCGTTCTTCATCGCTCAACGGCGTGACTTCGACCACCACATCGCTGAACTCTTCGCCGGCCGCCGCCCGGGCGAGGGGGTAGTTTTCCGGCAGCACCGGGTGGTTGTTGCGATAGCGCAGGGCAAAGCGTTCGGCGTACTCCAGCGTATTGGCACCCAGCGCCATCACGGCCTCGACGCCGTGCATGGTCAACGCTGCCTCATTGGCCCACAGAATGGTTTGGTCGACTTCGGCCAGGATCACCCCGTCAGACAGCCCGGAGATGATCTGCTGCAATTGGCGACGGTTGGTTTCTTTGGCAAGAACATCCTGGGTCATAGGTTCTCCGTGGGTGTGAGGGCATGAAAATTACGACACCCCGGCTTCAGGATAGTGCAGACAAATTCCCCGGCGCGGGGTGCGAATGCACCAGATGGCCTGGTGCATTTGAGCGGGGACGGCGCGCGGCAGGCTCGCCAGACTGAAACGGTCAATTACTGTCAAAGGATCGAACATGACCACTGTCTATGAAACCAATCGTTCGCTGTTTCGCGTGTCCTGGAGCGCTGTATTGGCCGGTAGTGCAATTGCCCTGGTCACCTACCTGGTGCTGAGCGTGCTGGGCACCGCCATTGGCGCCAGCGCCGTCGACCCAATGAAAGCCGGCAACCCGCTCAGCGGTTTCGGCACGGGCGCCGGGATCTGGCTGTTCGTGTCCACGCTGGTGTCGATCGGCCTGGGTGCCTTCGTGGCCGGGCGTACCGCGCCGGATCGTGGCGGTTTGCACGGGGTACTGACCTGGACCCTGACCACTTTGCTCACTACCTGGCTGCTCGCCGGGCTGGCCGCCAGCGTGGTCGGCACCGCCGGCAATGTAGTGGGCAAAGGCCTGTCGGCCGCCGGTAGCGGCATTGCGGCGGCAGCGCCGGGGATCAGCGACAGCGTCAAGCAGCAACTGAACGAGCAGGGCATCCAGCTGGACTGGAACAGCCTGCAAGGCCAGCTCGACACCTTGCTCAAGCAAAGCGGCAAGCCTGAGCTGGACCCGGCCAACGTCGAGCAGAAAACCGACCAGGCCACCGCCGATGGCAAGCAGGTTGCCACCGATGCGGCGACTAACCCGACCCAGGCGGCCGACCAGTTGAAGCAGTGGTTCGAGCGCGTCAAAGCCTCCGGCGAACCTGCGCTGAATGCGGCGGATAAAGACGCCCTGGTCAACATCGTGGCCGCCCGCACCGGCAAGAGCAAAGCCGAAGCCACGCAGATCGTCGACAACTATGCCCAGGCCTATCAACAAGCCATGCAGAAGGTCGCCGAGCTGAAACAGCAAGCCGAGCAGAAAGCCCGCGAAGCCGGTGAAGTGGCCGCCAAACAGCTCTCCCGCGCGGCGTGGAGCACCCTGGCCATGTTGTTGCTGGGGGCTGCGCTGGCGTTCTTTGTCGGCCGCTTTGCGCTGACGAGCCGTCGCGTGCCATTGGCTTAACAGCGTTTGCAGCAAGGACGCTGCTTTTCACTGGCACCAAACATGCTAGTGTCAGGTTTCAACCCCCAGCGGCAGTGCCTGGCCATGCGTGATATCTACAGCGTGTTCAACTCCAACGGCGCCTATGAAACCGGGGCCCACGCCCACGACGAGTTCATGCTGATGGTGCCCGAGCACGGCCTGCTGCGCTTCAAGGATGAAGACAGCGGGCGCTCCACCTCGGTGGTCGACCGCCAGTTCGTGCTGGTGCCACCGCAGTGCAGTCACTCCTCTTCGTCGCTCACCCCCAGCCAGGGCCACCTGGCGTTCTACGTCGACCCCGACTACATGCACTACGCCTTGCGCGACCTTTCCGGGGGCGCCAACCGCCTGCTGCGTGTGCCCACCCTCGGCATCTGGCAAACCTCGGCGCCGCTGCACCATTTGCTGCTGGCGAAAAAAGCCTTCAGCCAACCCGACCCCTATGTGGACCGCAGCCGCCAACTGGCTCAGGCCGACCATTTGCTGCTGCTCGAATGCCTGGCGATTTCCCTCAGCCAGCCGAGTCTGCAACGCTCCTCCACCGAGCGCCACGGCGCCATGCTGGTGCGCGACGTGAAGGCGTATGTCGAAGGCAACCTGGAACATGCGCCGGGGCTGGATGACATTGCGGCGGTGTTTCATCTGTCGCGCCGGCATTTGACCCGCTTGTTTGCCCAGCACACCGGCGAGACGGTGCTGGCGTATGTGCAGCGCTTGCGCCTGGAGCGCGCGCAGACGCTGTTGCGGCATACGCGCATGTCGGTGCTGGAAGTGGCCAATAGCGTGGGGTATGAGTCGCCGTCGCATTTGGCTCATGTGTTCCGGCGGGTGCTGGGCATTTCGCCGGATGAGTGGCGCCGGTCCTGACTCCCCCAAACCCTGAACAACACCAGCTCCCACAGTTGATTCGGTTACTTCTGTTGGATTGCCAATCATCCATGTCCCGATCCCGCGCGTGATCCGGCCCGATCCCGTGCGCCACAAATCTGTCATGCGTTCATCCTCTGCTCACCAACAACAAACAAGTCCGGCTTACCGGACGAGGAGGGGCGGTGAGCGCAAGACCCTTTATCCATTTCTCGGGCGTGCGAAAAAGCTTCAAAGTCGAGGGCCGCGCATTTGTGGCCGTACGCGATGTATCGCTGGATGTTCAGCGCGGCGAAATCATTACCCTGGTCGGCCCGTCGGGCTGCGGCAAGTCCACCTTGCTGAACATGACCGCCGGGTTGTTCGGCCCCACCGAAGGCCAGGTGCATTACGACGGTGCCGAAGTCAAAGGCGTGAACACGCGGGTTGGCTACATGACCCAGGCCGACCATTTGCTGCCGTGGCGCACTGTGGCCGGCAACATCGCGGTGCCGTTGCAGATTCGCCGCATGCCCAGGGCCGACGTCGAGGCGCGGGTTGAAGAACTGATGGCCCTGGTGGGCCTTACCGGTTTCGGTGACAGCTACCCCAACCAGCTTTCCGGCGGCATGCGCAAACGCGCAGCCATGGCGCGTTTGATGGCCAGCGACCCGGAAACCCTGCTGATGGACGAACCCTTCGGCGCCCTTGATGCACAAATGCGCCTGACCCTGCAGACCGAACTGCTGCGCCTGTGTCGCAAGCTCAACAAAACCGTGCTGTTCGTGACCCACGACGTCGATGAAGCCATCGCCCTGGCCGACCGCTGCGTGGTGTTCGCCGGACGCCCCGGCACCATCGACCACATTATCGACATCCCGCTGACCGGTGAACGCAACCTGGTGCAAATGCGTTCCGACCCGCGCTACGTGGAACTCTGCGCCGAACTGTGGAAACGCCTGGCCCCCGACGTGGCAGGCGCGGCCGATCCCGCTTCATTGGCTCACTCGCTGGAGGTCGTATGATCCAAGTTTATCGCTTGCTGTTTCTGGTGTTTCTGATGCTGTTGTGGGAAGGCGTTTCGCGTCTGTTCGGCGTGGAGTTCTTTATCAGCCGGCCTTCTGCGGTGGCGCAGAGCCTGTGGAAAATCCTGCTTAACGGGGTGTTTTTCTATCACGCCGGCATCACCACGCTGGAAGCCGTGCTGGGCTTTTTCTTCGGCTCACTCGCGGGCTTGATCGCCGGGTTGGTACTGGGCCGCGCCAAGCTGCTGGCTGACATCCTCGACCCATTTTTGACCGCGTTTTACAGCTTGCCGAAAGTCGCGCTGGCGCCGCTGTTCATCCTCTGGTTCGGCATCGGGTTGCCGATGAAGGTCATCCTGACTGCCGCCGTGGTGTTCTTTCTGGTGTTCCTCAACACCTACAGCGGCGTGCGCAACGTGTCCCGCGAGCAACTGACCATCCTGCGCCTGATGGGCGCCAGGGAGCGCGACCTGTTGACCATGGTGGTGATCCCTTCGGCGTTTACCTGGGTGTTTACCGGCCTGCGTTTGTCGGTGCCTTACGCGCTGATTGGCGCGCTGGTGGGCGAGATCATCGCGGCCAACCGTGGGCTGGGCTATTTGCTCTCGGACGCGGCCTCGCAGTTCGACACTGCCGGCGTGTTCGCCTCGCTGGTGGGCATCATTGCCCTGGCGCTGATCCTCAACACCGCCGTGAAGCTCGCCGAACGCAAGCTGATGCCGTGGAAAGCCAACGAAGCCGAACGTGAAGTCGCGGTTTAACCCCCTCTATTGCTGGAGTTTGATCATGCTTAAGCGTCTCGTGATTGCCGGTCTGTTGTGCGCCTCGTTTTTACCCGCCGCACAGGCTCAGGATCTGACCAAAGTGACCCTCGCATTCCCCAGCGAAGGTTTCCTGTATGTGCCGATTTATGTGGCGCAGAAGCAGGGTTACTTTGCCGCCGAAGGCCTGGATGTGGAGGTCATCGTGTTTCAAAAAGGCGGGTCGGCGGCGCTGACCGCCGTACTGGGCCGTGACGCCGATGCCTACGTCGGTCTGCCCGCCGTGGCGGTGCGTGCGCGCACCAAAGGCCAGAATGTACAGGCCTTCGCCGCTGTGCAAACCCAGTTCGGCAGCACCGTGGTGATCGACGGCGAGTCGGCCCGCAAAGCCGGTGTGACAGCCACCTCGCCGGTCGCCGCCCGTGCCCAGGCCCTCAAAGGCTTGAAAATCGGCGTGACCGGCCCCGGCAGCACCACCGACATGCTGGTGCGTTATCTGGCCAAGGATGCGGGTTTGAACCCCGACAAGGATTTCACCATCATGCCGGTCGGCGGCGCGCCGAACATGCTCGCGGCGTTTTCCCAGGGCAGCATCAATGGCTTCTCGCTGTCGCCACCGACCATCACCACCGCCGCGCAGCAGGGCGGGTTTGTGCTGATGGACCTGGCCAAGGGGGAATACAAACCGCTGGATGGTTTCCTGTTCACGGCCATGATCGCCCGTGAGGACTGGCTGAGCGCAAACAAGGCCACCGCCGAGAAACTGGTGCGCGCGCTGTGGAAAGCCGAACACCTGATCGCCACCGAGCCGCAAAAGGCCCGTGAATCGGTGCGCCCATACTTTGCGCACACCGACAACGCGATTTTTGATGCCGCCTGGACCGCCTCGCTGCCGTCCTATCCGGCTACGCCGCGTGTGGAGAGGGACGGCGTGGAGAAGAACATCAGTTTCATGAACGCCGTGGAGAACGACCCCGTGTCGATCGACCCGCAGCAGGTCTACACCAATGCCATCGTCGACGCCGTGGCGCCGACTGTTTCCACCCTCAAGGGAGAGGCGAAATGACGCCCGAGGTTCACCTGGTCAATGTATTTCCCGCCACTCCCCGTGGCGGCAACCCGGCGCCGACCGTGGCCGTGGCGGACGGCATGAGCGACGCCGACATGCAGCAAGTCGCACGGGATTACGGGCATGAATGCGGCTTTGTCTTTGCCGCACCCGCCGGCAGCGACTTTGATTTTGCCCTGCGTTTCTGGGTGCCCAACCATGAGATGGAAATGTGCGGCCACGCCACCGTCGGTGCGGTGTGGTTGCTCGACCAACTGGGCATGTTGCACAAGGATCGCCTGGCGCTGTGGACCCAAAGCGGGCGCGTCGATGCACGAGTGACCGGCGCCGGTACGCCGCAGATTCAAGTGGAAATCAGCCAGCCCAAAGGGCAGGTCCACACCTTGAGCGACCCGGAGGTGGAGGCCGAAATTCTGTCGGTGCTGGGCATCACCTCCAACGAACTGGCACCGCTGCCGATCCAGAACGCGTGCACCAGCCGCGTCAAAACCCTGATCGCGCTGAAAAGCGTGGCGGTGCTCGACAGCCTCAAGCCGGACTACCGGCGCATGGAGCAACTGTGCGAGCGCATCGGCTCCACCGGTCTGTACCCCTACGCGCCGTCAGACCTTGAAGGTCGCCAGTTTGACGCGCGGCAGTTTCCCAAATCCTCGGGCTACCCCGAAGACGCGGCCACGGGGATCGCGGCGGCGGCGCTATCGTTCGGCTTGCTGGAAAATGGCCTGGTCACGGCGGATGAGAGGCCGGTGCATATCCGCCAAGGGCGCGCCATGGGCCGGCCGTCGCAGATTTCCCTGCGTTTTCGCCGGGACGAAGCCGGGCAGGTGCAGGGTTGCTGGCTGGGCGGGCATGTGGAATTTGCCGAGGGGCATTCATGAGTATTCGCGAAACGATCAGTGCCTTGGGTTTGGTATTGCCCGAGACGCCAAGCCCCAAGGGTGACTATGTGCCTGTGACGATTCATGGCGGGGTGGCGTACGTGAGTGGCCAGGTGTGCCGAGTGGGCGAGGGCGTGATCAGCGGCCCGGTGACCGACCTGACTTCCCCGGAAGTGGTGCTGCAGGCCGGGCAAACCTGCGCGCTGCGGGCCTTGAGCGTGCTGGACCATGCAGTGGGGCTGGAAAATGTCGAGCGCATTCTGTTTGTGCGCGGGTTTGTGTATGGCGGCGAAGGCTTCCAGAACTTTTCCAAAGTGGTCGATGGTGCGTCGCAAGTGTTCATCGACGTATTCGGCGAACAGGGCCGGCATGCACGCTCCGCGGTTGGCGTGGCCGGGCTGCCCGGCGGCGGCTTGCTGGAGCTGGAAGTCACGGGGGTGATCAAAAAACACTGATGACAATTCGGCATCAGGCAGCGTGAACGCGTAAAATGCCGGCTTTTTACGCGTATCACGCAAAGGTGCCCCTTGAGCGCAGGCAAAGCCGTCGGTTTGTTGTTACTCACCTCTGTGTTGGCGGCGTGCGGCACCTCGCCGCCACGCACGCCAAACGACATTTGCGGCATTTTTCGTGAAAAGGACGACTGGTACGACGCCGCCAAGGTCACGCAAAAGCGCTGGGGCGTGCCGATTCAGGTGCCGTTCGCGATCATGTATCAGGAATCCGGCTTCCGCCAGAACGCCCTGACGCCGCGCAAATATCTGCTGTGGATCATCCCCTGGGGCCGCGTCTCCACCGCCGCCGGCTACGCCCAGGCCAAGGATGAAGTGTGGAAGGACTACCAGAAAAGCACTGGCCGCACCGGCGCCAGTCGCCAGGACTTCGACGACGCCATCGACTTCGTTGGCTGGTACATGGACAAGACCTACACCATCAACGGCGTCTACAAATACGACGCCTACGGCCAATACCTGAACTACCACGAAGGCTGGGGCAGCTACCGCCAGCGCACCTACGCCGCCAAAGCCTGGCTGCCGCCGGTGGCGAGCAAGGTACAGGCCCGCTCGCAAATGTATGCAGCGCAATATGCCGGGTGCAAAGACAGTTTGGGGCGCGGGTTCTGGAGCCGGTTCTGGCATTGGCTGTAAGCCTCGCCCCCAAACCTGTGGCGAGCGGGCTTGCCCCGCGTTGGGCTGCGCAGCAGCCCTGATAAGAACATCACTGTTTTTCAGATAAACCGCGCCGGCAGGTTTTGGGGCCGCTTCGCAGCCCAACGCGGGGCAAGCCCGCTCGCCACAAGAACCCACCGATTGACCCTGCTGCTGACACTTGCCAAACCCACCCGATTCTGGGAAAACCCCAGCCTTTGCGCATTCAACGAGAAACGCCATGAGCAGCGACGAACTCCAGATCACCGACATCCGCCAGGGCGACGGCAAAGCCGTGGTCAAGGGGGCGCTGATCACCACCCAATACACCGGCACCCTCGAAGACGGCACGGTGTTCGACTCTTCCTGGGCGCGCGGTAAACCTTTCCAGTGCGTGATCGGCACCGGGCGCGTGATCAAGGGCTGGGACCAGGGCTTGATGGGCATGCAGGTGGGCGGCGTACGCAGCCTGTTTGTACCGGCGCACCTGGCCTACGGCGAACGCTCGATGGGCGCGCATATCAAGCCCAACAGCAACTTGCGGTTCGAGATCCAATTGCTGGAAGTGCTGACGCGGGATGACTGAGGCACGTTGTCGTCAAGAGTGCACACCGCCACCTGTGGGAGCTGGCTTGCCTGCGATGCGAACAACTCGGTCAACCAGTCGGGCCGAGGCGATGCCATCGCAGGCAAGCCAGCTCCCACACACGCCAGCCTCCACAGTTGATCTTCGGCGGATTCGGCGAATCCTTTTCTGAACCTGCCCTGAAGAATCTTCCCAAACCTTGCGGGTAAATTTCCTACGGTTTACTCGCTTGTCATCGAAGCGTAAGCTTCGCGCGTTTTCATCCATAGCGGAGTCCCTCAGTGGGTACTTGTTCGAGTGACAGTCGTCGGCCGGTTTCGGTAACCGGCATAATCCTGGCAAGGTAACGCGCATTGTTTCGATGCCGTTGTCTCGCCTCATAAAGCGAGAAGCGGCATCCCGGCAGCGGCCAGCCCTGGCACCTGCCCGAATCCCTCTCATCGACGCTGACCGGCACCTGGCTTATCCCCGGGTGCTTTGGACACGCCTGCCTGACGGTTCTTCATGTAATCAGCTTGCTGCTGCATTCAAGGAGACTTTCCATGCAAGCCATCAACAACATCAACCTCAATTCCCTGGTCGACACCGTGGTCAGCCTCACCGCTGCGTTCATTCTCGGAGGACTGATCGGTTTCGAACGCCAATACCGTCAACGCACGGCAGGTTTGCGTACCAACGTGCTGGTGGCGGTGGGCGCGGCGATTTTTGTCGACATGGCCAACCGCTTGGGCGGCGCAGAAGGCGCGGTGCGTGTGGTCGCGTATGTGGTCTCGGGTATCGGCTTTCTGGGGGCCGGTGTGATCATGCGTGAGGAGGGCAATGTGCGTGGGCTCAACACAGCGGCGACCCTTTGGGCCTCGGCGGCCGTGGGCGCCTGTGCCGGTGCCGACCTGATTCTTGAAGCCCTGCTGGGCACGCTGTTTGTGCTGGCGGCCAACACGCTGCTGCGGCCGATCGTCAATAACATCAACCGTCAGCCTTTGGATGTGGTGTCGGCAGAGGTCACCAACATTCTTTATGTGATTGCACGCCGTACGCAGCAACAGGCGGTGATGGTGCTGCTGGAAGCCGAACTGGCGCGCTGCAACTACCCGGCCAGCGACGTGGATGTGCGGCCGTTTGGCAGTGAAGAAGTGGAAATCGAGGCCACCCTGGCGGCGACCTCGGTGGACGGCGACGAGCTGGATGCGCTGGTGGCGCGTATTTCCACCTCAACCCTGGTGGTGCAGGCCTTCTGGAGCCCGAGCACGACGGACTGACCGGTTCGCGCAAAGCCTGATCAGGCACTAGATTGGTGGTGTGCTGTGAGGAAAAGTCCTACAGCGAGTCGGGATTATCCCTTCGGTAGAAACGTCATTTCGTTGTTAACGTTGCGCGCTTGCAGCTAGCCGGTGGCAAGGGTTCGGCTGTATGCGTTCAAGCTGTTTTCAACCGAAGGGACCAGGCCATGCCTGATGATCGTTCTGAGGGCGTGCAGTGCCGCTGGTCGGTACTGTCATTTCTTACAGGTGCCTGTGTCCCGTGTGATGTGCAAGGGTATCTGTCCTCTCAGGGGAGTTTTATGTTTACAGCGTTAATAGCCGATGATCATCCGTTTATCCGCCAGACCGTCCAGTTTCTATTGAAGAAGGAAGAGTTTGGCGAAATCTATCAAGCATCCAACGGTGCCGACGCCATGCAGATTGCGCGCGAAAAGCGCGTGGATTTGATCATTCTCGATTTGGGAATGACCAAGCTCGGCGGGCTTGAGGTGATCAGCCGGATCAAGGCGCTGGGCCTGCCGTGCAAGATCCTGGTGTTGACCGGGTTTTCCGCTGAGCATTTTTCTGCGCGTTGCATGCGCGCCGGTGCCATGGGGTTTGTATCCAAAACCGGTGAGCTGGACGAGCTGCAAAAGGCGATCAAGGCCGTCATGTCCAACTACAGCTGCTTTCCGAGCCTGCCGAGCAGTTCGGTCCGCCGTGACGATTTGCAGTCTTCCGAGGGCGAACTGGTTGAGTCGCTTTCCGATCGCGAACTGGCGGTGTTGCAGATGCTCGCGCTGGGGCTGGGCAATAACGAAATAGCCAGCCGCATGCTGCTCAGCCACAAGACTATCAGCACTTACAAGACGCGGCTCAAGGAGAAGCTCAATATCGACTCGGTGGTACATATGGCCAAGTTTGCTCAGCGCAATGGCTTGATCTGATCCGAAATGATCATGGCCCTGATTCGAAGGCTCACCCTGGTGCTGTGGGTGACCCTGCTGCCGTTGGCGGCGGTGGCTCTGGATGAGCCTCATCCCCTCAAATTACTGGGGCACTCCAGTTTCAAGGGCCTCTCCGTGGAGCTGGGGGATGCTGACTGGCACTGGTTGCGCGGGCGGCGTGTGCTGTTGATGGGGATATCCGCCCCGGATTATGGCCCCTTCGAGTTGACGAACAACAACGATGAACTGGAGGGCATCACCGCCGATTATGCGCAATTGCTCGCCCAGGCGCTGAACATCGCCGTCGAGGTTCGACGCTACGACACCCGTGATGAAGTCATTGAGGCGCTCAAGGGGGGACACGTTGACCTGGTGGGGTCGGCCAACGGTTTTGAAGCCGCCGACCCGCAATTGGTGTTGTCCCGTTCCTACGCCAATGATCAGCCGGTCCTGGTTACCCGCACGGGTGACAGCCAGTCCCTGATGGATGATCTGGCAGGCAAGCGCGTCGCGATGCTTTATCACTACATGCCCCCCGACGTGGTGCGTGCTTTTTACCCCAACGCCAAGGTCGAGCTGTTCCCTTCCATTTTCGAGGCCATTGCCGCCGTGGCCTTTGGCCGGGCCGATGTTTATCTGGGTGATGCAATCACCGCCAGCTACCAGATCAGCCGCAACCACCTTAACAACGTGCAGATGGCGGACTTTTCCGAGCTGGAGTCCAACTCCTTCGCCTTCGCTGTTCCCCGGGACAACACCCGGTTGCTGCGCATTATCAACACGGCGCTGAGGGCGATTCCGGCAGATGAGCAGATGGACATATTGCGCCGCTGGAGCGGCGGCAACCTGGGCCTTCTCGGTGCCGAGCGGCTGCACTTGAGCACCAGCGAACAGCGCTGGCTGGAGAAACACCCGCGGGTTCGGGTGGTGGCGTCCGACCAGATGCTGCCGCTGTCGTCTTTTGCCGCGCAAGGGCAGCAGGAGGGTTTGAGTGCCGACGTACTGTCGCGGATCAGCTTGCGCACGGGCTTGAAGTTCGATGTGGTCGCGGGCGGGTCGATGGCCCAGCAAATCAATGCGGTCAGCGCCGGCAGGGCCGACATGATGGCGGTGGTGACGCCCAGCATTGAGGGTTCCGATCAGGTGCGCTTCACCCGGCCTTACCTGACCACGCCACTGGTACTGGTTACTCGCATCAATGATCCCGGGACCATGACGCTGGAAGACATGATCGGCAAGCGCCTGGCAGTGCCCCGTGGCAATGCGGTGCGTGAGCTAATCAACCGCGATTTTCCCGGTATCAACTTCGTGGAAGCTGAAAATCCGTCACTGGCCATGGCGCTGGTGGCCAATGGTGGCGCCGAAGGCGCGGTCAACTCACTGGTCAATGCACGGTATCTGATCGCGGTGCAATACCGCGACACCCTGCAAGTCAGCAGCACCGTCGGTTCCGAGCCTGCGCGCATGACGTTCGGGGTCAACCGTGGCCAGCTGGAGCTTTTTTCGATCCTGGACAAGGCCTTGCTCAGTATTCCTCCACAGGAAATGGAGGAGTTGATCAGCCCGTGGCGTACGGATGTGGTCATCGAGGACCATTGGCTGCGCCATCGCAGCGCAATTATCCAGGGCTTTGGTCTTGCGGCGGTGTTGCTGCTGATCACCCTGGGCTGGGCGATTTATTTGCGCCGGCTGATCCGCAAACGCACCGAGGCCGAGCGGGCCTTGAGCGACCAGATGCGTTTTATGCGCGTGTTGATCGACGACACGCCTTACCCCATTTATGTGCGCGACCGCCAGGGCCGGTTGATGGCCTGCAACAGCGCTTACCTGGACGTGTTCGGCTTCAAGCTCGAAGGGGTGATCGGCAAGACGGTGATTGAAACGGACACCGGCAATACGCCGCAGGCGCGGTCGTTCCATGAGGATTATCTGCGGTTGATGGACCGCGGCGAACCGGTGATTCATGACCGGATACTCAAAGTGCCTGGCGGCAAGGAACTGACCATTTACCACTGGATGCTGCCGTACCGTGATGGCGATGAAAACGTTGTGGGCATGATCGGTGGCTGGGTAGACGTCAGTGAGCGCCAGCAGTTGTTGGGGCAGTTGCAGGAAGCCAAGGATGAAGCCGACGCGGCCAACCGCGCCAAGACCACGTTCCTGGCGACCATGAGCCACGAAATTCGTACACCCATGAACGCAGTGATCGGCATGATCGAGCTGGCGCTGGCCAACGCCGAGCAAGGCCGCGTTGACCGTGACGCACTGGAGGTGGCGTCGGTGGCCTCGCGCGGCATGCTGGAGTTGATCGGCGACATACTGGATATCGCCCGGATCGAGTCCGGCCATTTATCGTTGACCCTGGAGCCGGCCAACCTGCACGAGTTGCTCACCTCGGTGGCGCGGGTGTTCGAAGGTCTGGCACGGGAAAAGGGCCTGGCGCTGCAGGTGGAGCTGGACCCGCTGATCGATTGCCCGGTGCTGATCGACCCGCTGCGGTTCAAGCAAGTGGTGTCCAACTTGCTGAGCAATGCGATCAAGTTCACCGGCAGCGGCCAGGTGCGGTTGGGCGCCAAATGCTCACCGGCTTCGGATGCTCACGCGCTGGGCGTGCGCCTGTGGGTGGAAGACACGGGCGTGGGCATCAGCCCGCAAGACCAGCGGCGGCTGTTCAACCCGTTTATCCAGGGCACCAACACCGAACAGTCGGCGCGCAGCGGCTCGGGGCTTGGGTTGGTCATCAGCCGCAACCTGTGTGAAATGATGGGCGGGGAGCTGAACCTGAGCAGTGTGCTGGGGCAGGGCACGCGGGTGGACGTCACGCTGGCGCTGGACAGGACACAGACGCCGGCGGTGGGCACTTCGCCCCCTTCCACCAGCGTTCGGCCGACACCCGCGCTGGACATTCTGGTAGTAGACGACTACCCGGCCAACCGTTTGTTGCTGGTGCGGCAATTGAGCTTTCTGGGGCATCGCATTACCAGTGCCGAAGACGGCGAGCAGGGCTTTGCACGCTGGAAGGCCGAGCACCCCGATGTTGTCATTACCGACTGCAACATGCCGCTCAAGGATGGCTACACCCTGGCGCGGGATATCCGTACGAATGAGCAGGCCCAAGGCCTGAAGCCCTGCCTGCTGTTGGGCTTTACCGCCAATGCGCAGCCGGAGGAGGCCGAGCGCTGCCGTCAGGCCGGCATGGACGGTTGCCTGTTCAAGCCGGCCGGGCTGGACGATTTGCGCTCAGCGTTGGCCCCGCTGACGCTCGCCCCAAGCGAGCCAAAAGCTGAGGCGGCATTTGATTTGAGCACACTGATAGCGCTGACCGAAGACGATCATGCCGCGCTCAAGGAACTGTTGACGTCATTGCTCGACAGCCTGGAAGCCGACCGTGCGCTACTGCCGTCGTTGCGGGGCCAGGGCAACGTGCAAACGCTGCATGACCTGGCTCATCGGGTCAAAGGCGGCGCGCGAATGGTCAAGGCCAAGGTACTCATCGCCTGTTGCGAGGCACTGGAAGAGGCCTGCGAACAGCAAGCGTACGACACGCTGGGCGTGAGCGCCGAGGCGGTCAGCCAGGCGCTTGGCGATCTGCATGATGGCCTGAGTGCTTATTGCAACAAGCGTTGACCCGGTTGCACGCCGTTTGGAGGGTTTGGGAGAACTCCTACACGAAGGGGGAACAAGCCTGATTTTGTCTGCGGGGTATGTCTGGAGAATGGGCGGCGCTCACTGACGAGCGCTGCCTGCCAGGGGTTTGCCATGCCAAACAAAGCACTGACCATCCTGATTGCCGATGAACAGCACCTGCAACGGCTGTACATCGAGAAAATGCTCAACCGGTTGGGGTATCACCGGATTGTTCCGGTAGAAACGTTCGAAGAGGTACGGATTCTGACGGCAATCCCGGCCGAACCCTTCGATGTGCTGATCATCAATGCCGGGCTGGTCGCCGATGAGTGCGGAGCCCAACCCCAGGTGCGCCATGTGCTGGTCTACGATCATCTGGAACCCGGCGCACTTGCCGGCGCGATGCCGGCGGTGCTGGTACGGCTGCCCGGCGTGCCGGACAACATCAACCTTGAACACTTCATGGACATCATCGACCCACCCCAGGACGCAAGGGCCCTGCGGGTGTTGCCGTGGCTGCGGGAGTTATCCCGCATGCCGGCGGCCGGGGTTTAGTCCCACTTCGGTGCGAGGCCTTTGGGGCTGGTCAAGCGGTGGCCGCGCTCAAGGCTGGCGATTTGCGCCATGTCGGCGGCGCTCAAGGTCAGTTGCCGGGCCTTGAGGTTGCTTTCCAGGTTGGCGCGCTTGGTCGACGACGGGATTACCGCATAGCCCAGTTGCATGGCCCAGGCGAGGGTAACCTGCGCCGGTGTGGCTTGATGGCGTTCGGCGATCTGCCCGATCACCGGGTCTTTCAATACTTCGCCGTAGGCCAGGGTCATGTAGGAGGTGACCTGGATACCGTTGGCCGTGGCGAAATCCACGACTTTGCGGTTTTGCAGATAGGGGTGCAGCTCCACCTGGTTGGTGGCGATATTGTCGGCACCGACGGCGGCAATCGCCTGCTTCATCAGCTCGACCGTGAAGTTGGAAATACCGATCTGGCGGGTCAGGCCCTGGCGCTTGGCTTCCAGCAACTGGCCCATGAACTCGGCGACGGGCACCTGGTCTTCCGGCGATGGCCAATGGATCAGGGTCAGGTCCAGGTAGTCGGTCTGCAGCTTGCGCAGGCTTTCCTTAAGGCTCGGAATCAACTGGCCTTCGGCAAAGTTGGAGACCCAGATTTTGCTGGTGATGAACAGCTCGTCGCGTGGCACGCCACTGTCGGCAATCGCCTGGCCGACCTCTGCTTCATTCTCGTAAATCTGTGCGGTGTCGATGACGCGGTAGCCCAGTTCCAGGCCGGTGCTCACGGAGTCGATCACCACCTGGCCTTGCAGACGAAAGGTGCCGAGGCCAAAGGCCGGGACGTTTTGGTTTGGGGTAGACATCAGTAACTCCTGAAAGGGTGTGAACAATGGAGTCGAGTATCTGCCTGTCGTTCCTTCGGAAAAACCGCCGGATCCGAAAAGGACTTTTGACCTCAAGTCACGAGTGTGGAGCGCGTCAAAAAAACTGCGGCTTCACTTGCCTTGAACAGGTGTTGCGCGGTATTTCAGAGCACCACCCTCAGCCCGGAACCCGCCATGAGCCAACACCTTACCGAATACGCCGATGCCAGCCCGGAAGTGCGCGCCGTCTATGACGACATCATGCAAACGCGCAAGGTCGACCAGGTGAACAATTTCTGGAAATGCCTGGCCGCCCACCCGCCGACCCTGCGCCGTACCTGGGAAAGCCTCAAGGAAATCATGGCGCCGGGAGCGCTGGATCCGTTGACCAAAGAGCTGCTCTACGTGGCGGTCAGCGTGACCAACAATTGCCCGTATTGCATCGCCTCCCACACGGCGGCGGCGCGCAAGGCCGGCATGACTGACGCCATGTTCGGCGAACTGCAAGCGGTGGTGGGCATGGCCAATGAAACCAACCGCCTGGCCACCGGCTATCGCGTGCCGGTGGACGAGGCGTTCAAGCTGCCGTGAGGCCAATCAGCGATCGAACCAGCCCAGCAGCACGGTCACGTTATCGCGCCCGGCATATTCGCGGGTCAGGTCGACCAGCCGCTGGCAGGCGATTTCCAGCGTGTCACGACGTGCGATAGCCAGCACCTGGAGCATTTCCAGGTGCGGCACGCAGCCATGCAGGCCGTCGCTGCACAGCATCAGCAGGTCGCCGGGCTGCACCGGCTGAACGCGCACTTGCGGTTCGACCCGTGGGCCTGGCCCGATAGCCTGCAATAACAGGTTACGGGCCGGCAGGCGGTCCACTTTGCCGGCCTCGAGTGCTTGCTGGTACCAGGTCTGGTCGCGGGTCAGCAGGCTCAACTCACCTTCGCGGTAGCGGTAGAGGCGGCTGTCGCCCACATGAAACACCAGCAGCGGCCCCTCGGGCTGCGGGCGCCATACGCCGGTCAGGGTGGTGCCCATGCCGCTGCCTTCGCTCATGTGGCGCGCGACATTTTGTTGATAAACGCACTGGTTTACCTGGTCGATGGCGTTGTGCAGGCGGCTGGCGGCCTGCATGTCCGGGTCCGACCAGGTGGCATCCGGGTCGGCGTCGGTGTTTGCCGGGTTGATCGAATGGGCTTTGAGCGCCTCGCGCAAGCTCATCAACGCCTGGGCGCTGGCCAGCGCACCGGCCTCGTGGCCGCCCATGCCATCGGCCACGGCCAACAGGGCCAGGGCGGGCTCCACCAGAAAGTTGTCTTCATTACTCTGGCGCACCGAACCGACATCACTGGCCCCATAGGCAACCGCAAAGGCCAGATCGTGGGGCCCGCAGGCGCTGAGTGGGGTATCGGTCATGGAAGAGGCTCGAAACTGTTGAGGAATGCCAGGCGTTGGGCCTCGCTCTCGATCGACTCGGCCAGCCGCTGCAGGAACGGCTGGCGCTGGGAGGTGGCGCGCAAAGCACGGCTGACGATAATTCGTGCGATGGGGCCGATCACCTCGGCCAGGCGCCGCTCGGCTATGTGCGCAAAACCCGGGTCGATCTCGGCAGCCGTCGCCTGGGTCACGTGCGTAGGGTCGGCGGGCGCCTCGATGGCCGTGGGCTCGCTGATGGGCGCAGGTTCGGGCGCGGCGGTCGGCGGGTTGAGCCGCTGAAACATCGATTGGCTGGCGCTGGCAAACTGTTCACGCCCGCGTTCGGAGGGAATGTGCGGCAGCAGCGCCGCACAGATCGCCTCGAAATCATCCGCACCGTTCAGGCTTTTGCGCACCAGAAAGCGCGCCAGCGGGCCGATCTGGTGGGACAGCAGCGATTCCAGTTCGGGCATCACCGCCAGCTTCCAAGGCGTCAGGGTTTCCACGGCTTCAGTGATTGCCAGGGTCGCCGGTGGCAGCGAGCTGACGCCGCTGCTCAGCGGCTGGTTGGGGCGCATCAACACCGTGCGATCGTCGTCGATTTCGGCGTTGATCCACGTCCCCGTGGTGGAGCCGAGCAAGGCCTCCAGGTCGTCGAGAAACGCTTGGGCCGACGGGTAGCGTTCGGCGGGGCGCTTGGCCAGGGCGCGTGCGATCACCGCGTCGAGTGCCGGATCGAGGGCCAGGTTCAGGGTGGAGGGCGCCACCGGTGTCTGGTTGAGGATCTGCTGCATGACCATGGTCGCGGAGCCAGAGAACGGCCGTTCCCCGGTCAGCAACTGGTACAGCACGATGCCGGCGGAAAACACATCGGAACGACCGTCGATCAACTCGCCGCAGAACTGCTCGGGCGACATGTAACTGGGCGTGCCGATCATCGAACCCGTCTGGGTGAGGGTGGAAGAATCCAGGCGCGCGACGCCGAAGTCGGTGACCTTGACCTTGTCGTCGGCCGTGATCAGCAGGTTGGCCGGTTTGATATCACGGTGCACCACGCCCTTGGAGTGGGCGTATTCCAGGGCCGACAGCAATTGGCGCATCCAGCCCAGGCTGTGGCTGAGGTCGCGAGGCGTCTGCGCCGCCAGCAAGGTGTTGAGCGGCGTGCCTTCGACGAACTCCATGGCAATGTAGGCCGAACCTTCATCTTCGCCATAGTCGTACACACCGACAATGTTGGCGTGCATCAATCGCCCGGCCGCCTGGGCCTCGTTTTTGAAGCGGCTGACCAACTCGGCGTGCTGACTGTCGCCGAACAGCTCCTTGCGGATGGTCTTGAGGGCCACCGTGCGCGCGATATTCGGGTCGAACGCCTTGTACACCGTGCCCATGGCGCCTTTGCCGAGCACACTGTCGATGCGGTATTTGCCCAGTTGTTCAAGCATGATCGCGGACCTATTCCTCAAGCATCTTCATGGCGCTGACCAGGCTGGTGCGCATGCGGCCGAAGGACTGGCCCAGCCGCGCCAGCTCATCCTTGCCGCTGACGTCCATTTCCGGCACATCGGTTTCGCCCAGGCTGACCCGGTCCGCCAATGCCGACATCTGCCGCAGGCGCCGGGTGACAAACAAGTGCACGGCCACGTTCAACGCCACAAACAGCACCGCAAAAATCCCCAGCATCGACAGCATGTAGCTGTGCAGCATGCTTTTGGCCCGTTGCAGCGGCAGGTCGAGCGGCACGGTGACCAGTTGCGCGCCAATGGTGTCGTTGAGCTTCCAGCCGAAACCGTTTACCGCACCGTAAATATCGACCATGGTTTTCGGTGCCGCGTCCGGCGTGCTGTGGCAGGCCAGGCAAGCACCGTCCTTGATCTGGATGGGGCGGGCGATGTACAGCGCGGCGCCTTTGTCGTCATTGCGCTCGCCAACCAATTCCTCGCTTTGCGGCTGGCTGCGCAGGTTGTTGATCAGGGACTTTTCCCAGTCGTTGGCCAGGTCACGCGGGTTTGTAGGGTTGAGGGTCGCTTCTTTATAGGTGTAGTCGGGGTAGGACTTGAGCAATTCCTGCAGGTGCGAAATGGCCGCGAAGTCGGGTACCGATTGCGGCAGGAACTGGAATTTCAGACGGTTTTCCAGCAGCGGCACGATCTGCTCGGCCGTGTAGGTGCTGGCGGCGGAGGCCGAGCGCATCAGCATGCGTGCGGTTTCCAGGGTTTCCCGGCGCGCACTTTGTTGCAGCATGTAATTGGTGGAAAGGCTGGTGGCGATAAACCCGACAGTGAAAACCGCCAGGAACACCACGTTGAATTTAACCGCGAGCGACAATTTCATAAGGACCTTCGGGTGCAGGCGTGATGAGGCTCAGCGCGCATTTTTGCGGCGTTCCAGGCGAAGCAATTCCAGCTCCCACGCCAATACACCACCCCGGTTGACCTTCACCGCCTGCAGGAAGGCAGGGTCGTTAAGGCGCGGGGCAAAGCGGCTGGCGAGCATTTGCTGGTTCAAGTTCAGAGGGCTGACGACCCAGGGAGCGATGTCTTCGTAGGTGACATCACGTTCTTTGACCGGCTCGGGCGCCTTGGGTGTTTTTTTGCCCAGGGGCACCAGCGGGTCGAGGAATTGAGGGGGCAGGGCGTCGATAAACGCTTGCTCGGGGCGCGGCACGATCTTCAACTGTGCATCGCCGACCCGCTGCGCGAAGTCTTCGTGGTCGAGGGTGACGCTGTGGTCGGTCTTGCCGTGGGCATCCAGCTCGCTGACCACCTGGCTGCCGTCTTCGACGAATATTTCGGTCTGGCGTTTGCCCACGTGGATCACGCTGGCGCTGTTGGTCAAGGTGAACCCCAGGCCGCCGGTGGTGACGGCCAGGTTGGCGTGGCCGTTACCGGCCACCGGCTGCAGTTTCAGCCAACCATTGAGCAGGTTGATCTGGGTGTCTTTGTTATGGGTGGCGATCAGGATGCGCGTGTCTGGCCCCAACGCCAGGTTGGCCGCCGCGAGGCCTTCGATCTGGATGCCGGCGGCGCCGGTTTGCAGAATGTCGCCGCCTTGCAGTCGCGTCCCCGGCCCTATGGTGTAGAGGGTGGTGGCGCGAATCAGCTTCAGCGGTTTTTCCGCATAGGCGATCACCGCAATCGGGGCGGATGCTGCATGAACCAGCGGCAGCTGGAGCAGGCCGGCGAGGAGTAGGGCTATCGAACGTTTTTTCACGGGGGCGCCATCTATCGAGCACTTGGGGTCAGGCACCGATGCTGTTTTTCAGTCGGTGTTCGTGCGTGCGCAAGGCATCGCAGGGCCGAAGGCTACCGGCTGAAAGGGGGTAGGGCGAAGACAATTATCTGCATGGCAAAGGCCGATTTCGATTAAGCGAAATCATGGAATAAAGCAGCGCAGGAGGGTGTTCTTCTGATGTTCGAACGGCGTTTTCAGGGATCGGCAAGACGTCCGCCTCTTCCCCTGCCTGGAGTTCCCTATGACCACCAAGTGCATGAACCAGTTTTCATCCACCAAGACTTTCCTGCAGCAGCACTTCATGACCGCCAAGCGCATTCCTACCAGTGTGCTGGCCGGCCTCAATGTATTCGACGTCAATGATCACAAGGCCGGCGGTTATCGTCTGGCCACCCTGGACAAGCCGGGTGAGCACGGCAAAGTCGAGCGTCCGCTGATGGGGCATTGGGTGCCTCAGGGCAGTTTTTGCGACATTCCGGCCAACCCTGGCGCAACCGGTTACGTGTTTACACCGGACTTCAGCGGCTGCTCGATCCTGATCGACCATATCGACGACACCACTTACCGGGTGTTCCACGTGCAGGGCGGCAGCGATTACCTGAACAAGGAATACCTCAACCGGTTCGACGGCCACGGCTTGGGGTTGGCTACGGCGATGACCTTTGACGACTATGGCGAAGACGCCTACCCGCGAGGGTTTGCCTTCATGAAGTTCGAAGAGGGGCGTTGGTGGATCTACTTCCAGCGCCAGAACGGCGTGGGGCTGAACTTCGCCTACGGCAAGTTCCAGATGAATGGCGCGCAAACCGTGCGCGGTGGCGGGCGGATCCCTGTGCCTAATCTCAAGCGCGAGTCGCCGCGTCATGGTGTGGTGCACAGTGGC
Organism: Pseudomonas tolaasii NCPPB 2192; assembly: GCF_002813445.1. Lineage (NCBI taxonomy): Bacteria > Pseudomonadati > Pseudomonadota > Gammaproteobacteria > Pseudomonadales > Pseudomonadaceae > Pseudomonas > Pseudomonas tolaasii. The sequence continues at coordinate 5,786,195 of NZ_PHHD01000001.1, read as the reverse complement.
AAGGCGCTGGCGATGCCGGCCAGTCAGCGCCCGGAGCTTAAGGTGGAGGTCTGGTAGTCGAACGGTTTTGCCCCGGGTTGGAAAATAGTCGGGAATAAAAACTTCGGGTCGGTTGTTCATCCTGCAGACGCTGATAACCAGCCGTTATCGACTATTGATGGGATCCATTGTGATGAATCAGACCCTTCTCGACTCACCTCCTGGCAGGCGCAAAATGAGCAGCACCGACCCTGATGTTGAGGCGCGTCGTAATCGCCTCGCGCTTCTGGTTTTGCAGGTCATCGGCCTGATCGTACTGGTGATCTGCGCGTTCGATGCCCAGCGCGCACAGGCGCAGGATTTGCCTGAGCCTGCCGACGGCAGTGCAAAAAAGGTGCTGATGACCGTTCAGGCTACCGGCGCGCAAATCTACACCTGTGCCAAAGACAACAGCGGCCAATTGACCTGGCAGTTTCGCGAGCCGCTGGCGACATTGGTGATCAACGGCAAAACCGTAGGCCGACACTTCGCGGGGCCGACCTGGCAGCTGGATGACCGCAGTGCGGTGGTCGGCAAGGTCATCGCTCAGGCGCCAGGCCAAAGCGCAAAAGACATCCCGTTGCTGCGCCTGGACGTGGTGACGCATCAAGGTACCGGCGGGTTGGCGCAGGTCGTGGCGGTTGAGCGCCTGCATACCCAGGGCGGTGTGTTCAGCGGCAGTTGCGAACAGGCCGGCGAGTTGCACGTTGAGCCGTACAGCGCCGACTACCGCTTTCTCGGCCAGTAATACCCCACCGGGCCGCTCGGCTCGGTAGCAACACCCCCTTGATTTGAGTTTTCGCTTCGTGCCGGTAGCCATCGGCGTGCGGCAACGCTGTGCCTGACATAAACCCAAAAAACTTAGGAGCTTCACATGATCACTCGTTTACTTGCCCTGACCGCACTCACGGTTGTTGCTTCGTCGGCGGTTCAGGCGGCAGATGCCTATTCGTCCGAAGGCCCCACCGACTGGACCGGTTTTTACGGCGGCTTGAGCGCCGGTTACGGTTTTGGCGGCGATGACGACGTCAACACCAAAGGCCAGGCCGCGCCGAACATCGCCAATATCAATGGCGGCGCCCGCCCGGGGCGGGTCAACCTGGACCGCAACGGCCTGCTCGGTGGTGCGCAAATCGGCTACAACTACCAGTTTGGCCAGTGGGTGGCGGGTGTCGAGGCGGATATTTCCCACACTGACCTGCAGGACAGCCGCAATATCGGCACGGCCCAGCTCAACACCCATTTGGCGCTGAACAACAAATTTGAATCGAAGATCAAATACCTCGGCACCCTGCGTGGCCGCTTCGGTTATGCCTTTGACCACACGCTGATCTACGGCACCGCCGGTTTGGCCTACGGTGAAACCAGCCAAAGCGTCGACATGTTTGGCCCAACCGGCAATACCCAGTTCAGCGGCGACCAGAGCCACTTCAAAATGGGCTACACCGTGGGCGCTGGTATCGAGCAGTCGATCACCAAAAACCTGTCGTTCAAGACCGAGTACCTGTACTACGACCTGGGCCAGGACAAGTTGAACGTTGCGGTAATTCCAGGCAGCGGCGGTGCCGGTACCGGTTACGATTCCAAGTTCAAGAATGACGGGCAGATGCTGCGCGTGGGTTTGAACTGGAAGTTTGATTAACCGAACTGTGAAGCCTCATGCAGAGATGCATGGGGCTTTTCGCTCGTTCATGCTCAACGGATAGAAACGTCTGCATTTGCCCGATCGGCTAAAACGTCGGCGGCGTAATCACCCAGATCACCACCGTATCCACGTTGCCCGGGTTGCCATAGCGATGAGGTTCGCTGCTGGCAAAGCTGAAACTGTCGCCCTCATCCAGCAGGAAATGCCGCTCGCCGATCCACAGCTCGAACCGGCCACTCAACACGTAACCTGCCTCCTCGCCGTCATGACTGTAACTCTGCTGGCTGTAGGTGCCCGGTGGAAAGCAGGAATGCAACATTTCCAGCTGGTTGTTGGGCAGGGGCGTGAGCAACTGGTCGACAATGCCGTCTTCATACCGAATGCTTTGGCGGTTGTCCTTGCGTACCACGTAGCCTTCATCCGCCGGGGCGGCAACGTTCTCGCTGGCGAAGAACCACTGGATGGTCACGCCGAGGCTGCGGGCGATAGTGAACAGCGCGGGAATCGACGGATACGCCAGGTTGCGTTCCAGCTGGCTGAGGTAACCGGCGGTCAATTCGCTCATTTGCGCCAGCTCAGTCAAGGTCATGCCGCATGCCTTGCGCAGGCCGCGAATGCGCGTGCCGAGAAATAGCTGCTGAGGTTCGTCTTTCACAGGTTCCACGCTACCTTGAGTCCTTCATAAATCGCCTCTTCGGCGGTGCGCGGGGCCAGGCAATCACCTATGCGATCGAAAGGCACCAGGCCTTGCAACTGCGCGCCGAGAGTGTCCACCGGCTGGTGCCCCTGGCACAACACCAGCGTGTCGATATTCTCCAGCAACATCGGCTCGCCGCTGGCGGTGTGTTGCAGGTAGACGGTCGTGTCGTCGCTGCCGTAAAGGCGGGCATAGGGGATGATCGGAATGCCCAGCCGATGCAGCTCGCCCGCCAACTGGTCACGCACGTACAGCGGCAGGTTTTCCCCGCAGTGCGTGCCATTGACGGCCAGTTGCACCTGATGCCCGGCACGCACCAGGCGTTCGGCAATGCCCGGGCCGATCCAGTCGCAGCGCCAGTCGACCACCACCACCGAACGCCCCGGAATCACTTGCTCGCGCAGCACCTGCCAGGCGTCTGCCACCTGCAGTTCACCGCCTCGTTCGAAGGCGGGCCAATACGGCTCGGCGCCGGTGGCGATAATCACATGATCAGGCTGCACCTGCTCGACCAGGGCGCGGTCGACTCGAGTGTTGCGCACCACGCGCACACCGGCCAGTTCCATCTCCCGTTGCAGGTTGGTGCTGGCGCCGCCGAACTCGCTGCGCCGTGGCAGCAGTTGCGCCAGCAACACCTGGCCGCCAAGTTGCCCATTGGCTTCATACAGCGTCACGTCATGCCCGCGTTGTGCGGCGACGGCGGCGGCCTTCATCCCCGCCGGGCCATCGCCGACCACCATGATTGTTTTGCGCTTCAACGCCGGGTGCAGCTGGCCGAATGTCAGTTCGCGACCGGTCTCGGGGTGTTGAATACAGGAAATCGGCAAGCCCTTGTGAAAGTGGCCGATGCACGCCTGGTTGCAGGCGATGCAGGCGCGCACGTCTTCAGCGCGGCCCTCAAGGGTTTTGGCCGGCATCAGCGGGTCGCAGATCAACGCGCGGGTCATGCCGCAGACATCGGCCTGGCCACGCGCCAGGATCAGTTCGGCTTCCTGGGGCTGGTTGATTCGCCCGGTGACAAACAACGGGATCGACAGGCCGGCCTTGAACCGCGCCGCCTCATCCGCCAGGTAAGCCGGGGCGACCGCCATGGGGGGCACGATGTGGATCGCGCCGCCCAAAGACGCCGAGGTGCCGGCAACGATATGCACGTAGTCCAGTTGTGTTTGCAGATGTTGAACCGCCTCCAGCGACTCGCTTTCAGTCAGCCCCTCGGCATCACGTTCGTCAGCGCAAATGCGCAGGCCGACGATGAAGTTCGCATCGGTTTGCGCCCTGACTGCTGCGATGATTTCCTGCAGAAAACGCAGCCGGTGTTCAAGGTCTCCGTTGTAGCCATCCTCGCGCCGATTGACCCGAGGGTTGAGAAACTGCGCGGGCAGGTACCCGTGGCTGGCGACCACTTCCACGCCATCAATTCCGGCTTGATACAAGCGCCTGGCGGCGGCCGCATACCCCGCGACGATCTCGTCAATCATCGCCTGGTCCAGCGCCCTGGGCATTACGCGAAAACGCTCGTTGGGCACTCCCGATGCCGAGTACGCCACGGCCAGCAAGCCGTCGGCAGACTCCATGATTTCCCGCCCCGGATGGAAAATCTGCGACAGCACCACGGTGCCGTGGGCATGGCAAACCTCGGCCAGTTCGCGGTAGCCCGCAATGCAGGCGTCATCGGTGGCCATCAGCACGTGGGAGGTGTACCGCGCGCTGTCGTGCACCCCGGCCACCTGTAGCACGATCAAGCCTGCGCCGCCTTCGGCCCGCGCACGGTGATAGGCGATCAATTGCGCGTTGACCAGGTTATCGGTGGGCATCGAGGTGTCATGACCGCTGGACATGATGCGGTTTTTCAGGCGCTTGCCGCGCAGCGTCAGGGGCTCGAACAGACGGGGAAAGGCATGGGGCGACATGGTGCAAATACTCCAGACGCTGTTATTTTTGTTTTTCTATAGGAGGTGAGCGCCAGTAAAAAATCAACTTGTTTTTTTACTGGCGTCTGCATTAGCGTCGCCTTCAACCGCCCCGTGCCTGGAGAATAAAAATGACTCACTCCGTCGAACAGCAACTGCGTGAAGAACTCGCGGCCTGCTATCGCCTGATCGCCCATTTCCGCATGAGTGACCTGATTTTCACGCACATTTCAGTACGCATTCCCGGGCCCGAACATCACTTTCTGATCAACCCTTACGGGCTGATGTTTGATGAAATCACGGCCTCCAGCCTGGTCAAGATCGGCCTCGACGGTCGCGCCGTGGAAGCCTCGCCCCATGCGGTGAACCCGGCGGGTTTTGTCATTCACAGCGCCATCCATGGCGCGCGCGAGGATGCCCAGTGCGTGCTGCATACCCACACCCGCGCCGGCTGTGCCGTGGCCGCGCTGGAGTGCGGGTTGTTGCCGGTCAACCAGATCTCGATGGAGTTCTACGGCAAGGTGGCTTACCACGATTACGAAGGCGTGGCGCTGGACATGGATGAGCAACGGCGGCTGGTAGCCGATCTGGGCGACAAGCCGGTGCTGATGCTGCGCAACCACGGTTTGCTCACCGTGGGCACGAGCGTCAGCGAAGCGTTCCTGCGCATGTACTACCTGGAAAAAGCCTGCGATATCCAGATCGCCGCCCAGGCCTGCGGCAAGCTGGTATTACCGTCCGCCGAGGTGTGCGCCCACACCGAACAGCAATTCAACAACCCTGCGCGACCGGTGGAAGAGGGCCAACTGGTGGACCTGGATGCGATGCAGTTGGCGTGGTCCGCCTTGCTGCGCTTGCTGGACAGGGTGTCGCCGGGTTACCGCGACTGATGTAGAGTCGTGCTGCCGACTCAACCGCAGGAAAACGCCACATGACCCAGGAATCCCGGTTTTCCCGGATGGATCCGGAATTGCGCAAGGCCAATCTGGTCCAGGCGACGCTGACGTGCCTCAAGCGCGACGGCTTCCAGGGCGCGTCGATCCGCAAGATCAGTGCCGAGGCCGGGGTGTCGGTGGGGCTGATCAGCCACCACTATTCGGGCAAGGATGAACTGGTGGCCGAGGCCTACCGCACCATCACCGGCCAGGTCATGGGCCTGTTGCGCGAGACCATGGCCAAGGCGCCGCCCAACCCCCGTGAGCGGCTGTCGGCGTTGTTCCGTGGCTCGTTCTCGGCGGAACTGCTCGACCCGCAACTGCTGGATGCCTGGCTGGTGTTCTGGGGCGCGGTCAAGACGGCGCCTGCGATCAACCTGGCCCACGAACACTCCTATGGCGAATACCGCACCATCATGCGTTCGGCCCTGACCGACATGGCAAAGGAGGAAGGCTGGGAGCAATTCGACGCCGACCTCGCCGCCATCGGCCTGAGCGCCTTGCTCGACGGCCTCTGGCTGGAGTCGGGGCTGAACCCCGGCACCTTCACGCCGGAGCAGGGTATCCAGATCTGCGAGGCCTGGGTCGATGGCCTGCAAAGCGGCGGCCGCCAGCGCTATCAGCTCAAACCCTGAGCCTTTGCCCATCGCCCGAACGCGGCAGCAACACAGCTCCAATGTGGGAGCTGGCTTGCCTGCGAAGACGGCGGCACTACCCACACGGATGCCGCCTGACCCACCGCCATCGCAGCCTCGCCAAAGCTCGACAGCTCCCACAGGAGATCTGCGCCAGGCACCTCTCACGGCAGCAACACAGCTCCAATGTGGGAGCTGGCTTGCCTGCGAAGACGGCGGCACTACCCACACAGATGCCGCCTGACCCACCGCCATCGCAGCCTCGCTAAAGCTCGACAGCTCCCACAGGAGATCTGCGCCCAAGCACCTTTCTCGGCGTTCGGGCCGGTATTTCTCCCTCTGAAAATATTTGCAGTTTGCCGATTGCCACCTTACTGAACACTCGTTTAGTATCTCGCCATGTCGCACCCCTCACGCCAAATAAAATAATTCGAGGACGCCATGACCACCGATTCGCCCGTGCTCACTCAAGTGCAAGCAGGCGTTGCCTGGATCACCCTCAACCGTGGCTCGCAACGCAATGCGCTGGACATTCCGACCCTCAAACACCTGCACCGCCTGCTCGACGCGTTCAACGTCGACCCTGCCGTGCGCGCCGTGGTGCTCACCGCCAGCGGGCGCAGTTTCTGCGCCGGTGCGGACCTCGCCGAATGGGCCGATGCCGAAGCCCGTGGCGCCCTGGAAACCTACGGCTGGACCGAAACCGCCCACGCGCTGATGACCCGCCTGCACACCCTCGACAAACCCACCCTTGCCGCCATCAACGGCACCGCCGTCGGCGCCGGCATGGACCTGACCCTGTGCTGCGACCTGCGTATCGCCGCGCAATCAGCCCGGTTCAAAGCCGGTTACACAGGCATGGCTTACTCGCCGGACGCCGGTGCCAGCTGGCATTTGCCGCGGCTGATTGGCATCGAGCAAGCCAAGCGTCTGCTGTTTCTCGATGAGCTATGGAGTGCCGAGCGCGCCCTGGCCGCCGGGCTGGTGGGTGAAGTGGTCGCCGACGACCAACTGCATGCCCATACCGCCGAGTTGGCCGCGCGCCTGGCCAAAGGCCCGACCTTTGCCTTCGCCCAGACCAAAACCCTGATCCGCGAAGGCGCCGCGCGCAATCTGCCCGAACAACTGCTGGCCGAACTGGCTGCGGGCCTGTTGTGTGGCCGCAGCGCCGATGGTGCCGAAGCGTTGCGCGCATCCACGGAAAAACGCCCCCCGATTTTCTCCGGCCAATAAAACTCCTCCCTCTTTGACAGACGACGGGTAGCCCCATGAATTTCCAGCTCAGCCAAGAACAAGACATGTTGGTGGACGCGGTTCGCAGTTTTGTCGCCAAGGAATTGTTGCCCCACGAGGAAACCGTGGACCGCGCCGATGAGGTCTCGCCACAGCTGGCGGCACAGATTCGTGACAAGGCGATCGCTGCCGGTTTCTACGCGTTCAACATGCCGGAGGAAGTCGGCGGAGGCGGCTTGGACTATGTGTCCCAGGCCTTGATCGAACGGGAGTTGTCGAAGGTTTCATGGGCACTGCATGTGTTTGTCGCGCGGCCCTCAAAAATCCTCATGGCCTGTACCGGTGCGCAGATCGGGGACTACCTGTTGCCCTGCGTTCAGGGCCGGAAAATCGACTGTTTCGCCCTGACCGAACCGGGCGCAGGCTCCGACGCCAACGCGATCAAGACCCGCGCCGTGCGCAGCGGCGACGACTTCGTGATCAACGGCAGCAAGCACTTTATCAGTCACGCCGGCCATGCCGACTTCGCCATTGTGTTCGCAGTGACCGACACCTACGAACACAACGGCCGCCAGCGCAATGCGGTGACTTCATTTCTGGTGGATCGCGGCACCCCCGGCATGACCATCCGCCGTGGCCCCAAGTGCGTGAGCAACCGCGGCTATCACACCTATGAAATGTTCTTCGACGATTGCCGCGTTCCGGCGTCCAAAGTCCTTGGCGAAGTCGGCAAAGGCTGGGAGGTGGCCAACGCCTGGCTCACCGCCGGCCGCGTGATGGTCGCCGCCAACTGCGTCGGCCAGGCCCAGCGTGCGCTGGAGGTGTCGCTGCAATGGGCGGCGGACCGCAAACAGTTCGGCCAGCCCATCGGCACCTATCAAGGCGTGAGCTTCAAGCTGGCCGATATGGCCACGCAAATTCGTGCTGCCGAACTGCTGACCCTGCACACCGCCTGGAAAATGGATCAAGGCAGCATGACCGACGGCGAAGCCGGCATGGCCAAGCTGTTCGCCAGTGAAACCCTGGGCAAGGTCGCCGACGAAGCCGTGCAGATTTTCGGCGGCATGGGCTTGATGGATGAGGGCCCTGTGGAACGCATCTGGCGCAACGCGCGGATCGAACGGATCTGGGAAGGCACCTCGGAAATCCAGCGCCATATCATCGCCCGCGAACTGTTGCGGCCACTGTTGCGCTGACCGCGCGAGGAACGCTTATGTCCCAGGCTATTCGCGACAACCTCAAGCGCCTGCTGGCGCCACGGCACCTGGCGTTTGTCGGCGGGCGCAGTATGGCCCGCGCGCTCAAGCGCTGCGCCGACGGCGGTTTTGACGGGCAGATGTGGCTGGTCAACCCGCAGCACGACAGTCTTGATGGCATTCCCTGCGTGCGCCGCATCGCCGACCTGCCGTGCGGTCCGGACGCCGTATTTATCGCCACCAACCGCGAGCTGACCTTGACCTGCGTGGCCGAGCTGGCCGCCATCGACACCGGCGGTGCGATTTGCTACGCCTCGGGGTTTGCCGAGACCGGCGCCGGCGGCGCTGCCTTGCAACAGCAGTTGCTGAGTGCCGCGGGCGAGATGGCGTTGCTCGGCCCCAATTGCTATGGCCTGCTCGACTACTTGCACAGCGCGGCGCTGTGGCCGGTGGCCCATGGCGGCAAGGCAGTGGAGAAGGGCGTGGCCGTGCTGACCCAGAGCGGCAACTTTGCCTACAACCTGTCGATGAGCGACCGCTCGCTGCCGGTGGCTTATATGGCTTCGGTCGGCAACCAGGCGCAATTGGGTGTGGCCGAGTTGATGGACGTGTTGCTCGACGAGCCGCGTGTCACCGCCATCGGCCTGCACCTGGAAGGCTTGAAAAATGTGCCCGGGTTTGCCCGTGCGGCGCACAAGGCGCTGGAAAAGGGCATCCCGGTCATCGCGTTGAAAACCGGGGTGTCACAGATTGGCGCCGAGCTTGCGCTGAGCCATACCAGCTCGCTGTCCGGCTCCGATGCGTTGTATGACAGCCTGTTTGCGCGACTCGGGGTGATCCGCGTCAGCGGCCCGGTGAGTTTTGTCGAAACCCTCAAGGCCGCCGCGTGCGGCAACCTGCCCAAAGGCAACAGCCTGATCGCGCTGGCCTGCTCCGGCGGGGACGCCGGGCTGATCGCCGACTACGCCGAACGCAACCACCTGACCCTGCCCAAGCTCGACGAAGACCAGCGCGGCGAGTTGGCGCACGTGCTGCCGAGCTACGCCAACCTGGTCAACCCGCTGGACTTCACCACCGCCATCTGGGGCGACCGCGAATCGCTGAACGCCATGCTCGACACGGCTCTGCGCACCGACGCCGATGCCGCCATGCTGGTGCTGGATTACCCGGCGCCCTTTACCGGTGAGCGCAAGGAATGCGACCTGCTGCTCGAGCTGTTTTGCACGGCGCTCAGCCGCCATGGCAAAACCGGTTTTGTGACCTCGGCCTTTCCCGAATTGCTGCCGGCGCACGCCCGTGACCGCTTGCATGCCCAGGGCATTGCCGCGTTGCAAGGCGTTGAAGATGCACTCGCCGCCTGGGGCCGGGTTGCTGACTATCAACACAACCGGCGCGTGCTGCTGGCGCGGGGCGAGTCGATGCTCGAACCGCTGTGTCCGAAAAGCCTTGAAGGGCAGGGCCTGGCGCTGGATGAATGGGCGTCCAAACAAGCACTGCGTGCCTTTGGCCTGAACACGCCGGCCGCCGTGCTCAGTACTCCGGGGCGAGCCATCGAGGATGCGCAGCTGTTGGGCTACCCCTTGGTACTCAAGGCCGTCAGTGCCGACCTGCCGCACAAAACCGAAGCCGGTGCCGTGGCGCTCAACCTGCAGGACGGCTTCGCGCTGACCGCTGCGCTCGAGCAGATGCGCGGGCAAATCGCCGCGTATGCGCCGGGCGTCGTGTTTGATCAGTTGTTGCTGGAAGCCATGGCCACGCCACCGCTCGCCGAGTTGATCGTAGGCATCAAGCGCGAAAATGAGTTTGGCCTCGCGCTGGTCATCGGCGCGGGCGGCATCCTGGTGGAGTTGCTCAAGGACAGCCGCAGCCTGCTGTTGCCGACCACCGACGATGCCATCCGCCACGCCGTGCTCAGCTTGCGCAGCGCCGCGCTGCTGCAGGGGTTTCGCGGGCGCGAAATGGCGGACATGGATGCCTTGGTCGCGGCAATCCGCGCAGTGGCCGACTACGCCTGCGCCAACGCCGGGCAGTTGCTGGAGCTGGATGTGAACCCGTTGCTGGTCGGTGCGCAGGGCGCCACGGCGGTCGATGCATTGATTCGTCTAGGAGAACACCATGCACGATAAAACCCTGACCGGCGGCCAGGCGCTGGTGCGTTTGCTGGCCAACTATGGCGTCGATACCGTGTTCGGCATTCCGGGCGTGCATACGCTGGAGCTGTATCGCGGCCTGCCCGGCAGTGGCATCCGCCACGTGCTTACGCGTCATGAACAGGGCGCAGGCTTTATGGCCGACGGTTACGCGCGGGTCAGCGGCAAGCCGGGGGTGTGCTTTGTGATCACCGGCCCCGGTGTGACCAACGCCGCCACGGCGATTGGCCAGGCGTATGCTGACTCGATTCCGATGCTGGTGATTTCCAGCGTCAACAGCACCGCCAGCCTCGGCAAGGGCTGGGGCATTCTGCATGAGACCCAGGACCAGCGCGCGATCACGGCGCCGATCACCGCATTTTCAGCGGTGGCTTCCAGCGCCGAGGATTTGCCCGAACTGGTCGCACGCGCCTATGCGGTGTTCGACAGCGAACGGCCACGGCCCGTGCATGTTTCAGTGCCGCTGGATGTACTGGCCGCGCCGGTAAAAAGAGACTGGAGCCACGAGGTGGTGCGCCGTCCGGGGCGTGGCCTGCCTTCAGCCGAGGCGCTGGAACAGGCCGTTGCCCGACTCTCGGCTGCCAGGCGCCCAATGATCATCGCAGGTGGGGGCGCGCTTGACGCTGGCGAGGCACTGCAGCGTTTGAGTACGCGGTTGGCTGCGCCCTTGTTCACCAGCGTGGCGGGCAAGGGGCTGCTGCCGACCAACGACCCGCTGAATGCCGGCGCCACCTTGTGCACCGAGCCCGGCTGGCAGTTGATCAGCGAGGCGGATGTGGTGCTGGCCGTCGGCACGGAAATGGCCGATACCGATTATTGGCGCGAGCGTTTGCCCATCACCGGCGAGCTGTTGCGGGTTGATATCGACCCGCGCAAGTTCAATGATTTCTACCCCTGCGCGGTGGCGTTGCGCGGCGACGCCCATCAGACGCTGCTGGCTTTGCTGGAGCGCTTGCCCGCCACGCCGCGCAACGCGCAGGCACCCCGTGAAAAAGTCGCGGCATTGCTGCAGGCCGTCGAGCTGGGCCATGGCCCGTTGCAGGCCATCCACCAGGCCATTCTCGACCGCATTGAAGCCGAACTGCCCAGCGACGCCTTCATCAGCAGCGACATGACCCAACTCGCTTACACCGGCAACTACGCCTACCAGAGCCGCGCGCCACGCAGCTGGTTGCACCCCACCGGTTACGGCACGTTGGGTTACGGCCTGCCGGCGGGCATCGGCGCCAAGTTCGGTGCGCCGCAGCGGCCGGGACTGGTACTGGTGGGCGACGGCGGCTTTCTTTACACCGCCCAGGAACTGGCAACCGCCGTGGAAGAACTGCACAGCCCGCTGGTGGTGTTGCTGTGGAACAACGACGCACTCGGCCAGATCCGCGACGACATGCTCAACCTGGATATCGAGCCCATCGGCGTGCTGCCGCGCAACCCGGATTTCGCGCTGTTCGCCCAGGCGTTTGGCTGCACGGTGAACCAGCCGAGGAACCTGGATGAATTGCAGACGGACTTGCGCAACGGCTTCAAACGCAACGGCGTGACCCTGATCGAGTTGAAACATGCCTGTGCCTGTTGACCTTTAGAGGAGCAAGACCATGAGCGAAAACAACAACAAAATGACTCAAGCGATGCACCGACGGGACTTTCTCAAACACAGCGCCGTGGCTGGCGCGGTGGCGGCCGCGTTGTCCATGGGCCTGCCGCTGCACGCTTTTGCCGAAGAGGCGGTGCCAAAATCCGGGGGCGTGCTGCGCCTGGGCCTGGCCGGTGGCAGCACCACCGATTCCCGCGACCCTGGTTCCTGGGTCGATACCTTCACCTTTGTCGGCTTCTCGGCGGTGTACAACACCCTGACTGAAATTGCCGTCGACGGCACCGCCATTCCCGAGCTCGCTGAGCGATTTGAATCCACGCCGGATGCGCGGGTGTGGACCTTCCATTTACGCCCTGGTGTGACCTTCCACAACGGCAAGGGCCTGACGGTTGAAGATGTGGTGGTGTCGATCAACCATCACCTGAGCAAAGACTCCACTTCAGCGGCCAAAACCGTGCTGGGTGATGTCGCCAGCGTCAGCGCCAAGGGCAGTGATGCGGTGGTGTTTGAGCTGCATTCGGGCAATGCCGACTTCGCTTACGTGGTCGCCGACTACCACTTGGTGATCATGCCCGCCAAGGACGGCGCCGCCGACTGGCAGGCCGGCGTGGGCACCAGCGGCTATCGCCTGAAAAGCTTCGAACCCGGCGTGCGCATGGATCTGGAACGCAACCCGGACTACTGGAAGCCGGGCCGGGCGCATTTCGCCAGCGCCGAGTTGTTGGCGATTGCCGACGGCGCCGCCAGGGTCAACGCGCTGGTGACCGGGCAGGTGGACGTGATCAACAAGGTCGACTTGAAAACCGTGGCTTTGCTCAAGCGCAACCCGGGCCTTGTGATCGAGGAAACCAAAGGCGCCCAGCACTACACCTTCCCGATGCTGTGTGACAGCAACGAATTCAAGAACAACGACATCCGCCTGGCGATGAAGCACGCGATCAACCGCGAAACCCTGCTGGCGTCGGTGCTGCATGGCTATGGCCTGGTGGGCAACGACCATCCGATCCAGCCCGGCAGCCGCTTTATTAACGCGGCCCTGGAGCAACGCGCCTACGACCCGGACAAGTCGCGCTTCTACCTGCGCAAGGCTGGCGTGGACACCCTCAAGGTGCGCCTGCAAGCGTCCGATGCCGCCTACACCGGCGCGGTAGATGCATCGGTGTTGTTCAAGGAACAGGCGCGCCAGGCCGGTATCGACATTGACGTGGTGCGCGAGCCGGCTGATGGCTTTTTTTCCAACGTGTGGATGAAGCAGCCGTTCACCACCTCGTTCTGGTACAGCAGCCTGACGGCCGATCGCATGTTCAGCATCGGCTACGCCAAAGGCGCGGCCTGGAACGAAACCCATTGGGACAATGCGCGTTTCAATCAATTGCTGACCGCTGCCCGTGGCGAGATGAACGCGCCCTTGCGCCAGGAGATGTACAACGAAATGCAGGCGCTGTGCCGCGACGACGGCGGCGCGATTGTGCCGTTGTTTGCCAGTTCGGTGGCGGCACGCTCGAACCGCGTCGCCCATGGACCTCTGACCGCGCCCTATGGCGAGCTGGATGGGCTTCGGCTGATCGAAAGGTGGTGGCAAGCATAGAGACCTTGCAGCCAATGAACATCCCACATGGAATAGATGTTGTGTCGACGAGCGGATTCACCTCATGAGAATCGTCCATGAATAGTTTGTTGAAACTGATCCTGCAGCGCCTCGCCCTCGGCCTGCTCTCACTGTTCGCTGTTTCGGTGATCATCTTCCTCGCCGTCGGCATGCTGCCCGGCGACATCGCCCAGGCCATGCTCGGCCAGTCCGCCACGCCGGACACCGTGGCCGCATTTCGCGCGCAACTGGGGCTGGATCTGCCGCCGTTCACGCGCTTTGCACAATGGCTGCTGCGCCTGTTGCACGGGGACTTGGGCGTGTCTCTGGCCAACCAGCGGCCTATCGCCGACCTGATCGGCGCGCGTTTGGGCAACACGTTGCGCCTGGCGGCACTGGCGGCGCTGGTTTCTGTGCCGACCGCGCTGGTGCTGGGCATGCTGGCCGCGCTGTATCGCAACAGCTGGTTCGACCGCCTGCTCAATACCTCGGCGCTGAGCGCGGTGTCGTTCCCGGAGTTCTTTGTTGCCTACCTGCTGATTTTGCTGTTCTCGGTGAAGCTGGCATGGTTTCCCAGCCTGTCCAACCTGGCCCCGGAGGCGTCGTTCGGCACGATCCTGGATCGCTCGGTACTGCCGGTGGCGACCCTGAGTCTGGTGGTGATCGCGCAGATGATGCGCATGACCCGCGCCTCGCTGATCAACCTGCTGGCCAGTCCGTACATCGAAATGGCGCGGCTCAAGGGCATCAGCCAGGCGCGGATTATCTGGAAGCATGCGCTGCCCAATGCACTGGCGCCGATCGTCAATGTGATCGCGCTGAACCTGGCGTACCTGGTGGTCGGCGTGGTGGTGGTCGAAGTGGTCTTCGTCTATCCGGGGCTTGGCCAGTTGCTGGTGGATTCGGTGTCCAAACGCGACATCCCGGTGGTACAGGCGTGCAGCCTGGTGTTTGCCGCCACTTACATCCTGCTCAATACCGGCGCTGACGTGTTGTCCATTGCCAGTAACCCACGCCTGATGCATCCGAAGGGGTAGCCCATGAGCCTGTTGACCCACTTGGCCAAGGCGCCGTTGAGCGCCAGGTTCGGCCTGCTGATCATTCTGTTGTACATCGCCGTAGCGCTGTTTGCACCGCTGCTGGCGCCCTATGGCGAAACCCAGGTGGTGGGCGAGGGCTTTGCGCCGTGGAGCGGCCAGTTCCTGCTGGGCACGGATAATTTGGGCCGCGATATGTTCAGCCGTCTGGTCTACGGCGCGCGCAACACCCTGGGCATTGCGTTCCTGACGACTGCACTGGCGTTTTTGCTGGGCGGCTTGAGTGGCCTGGTGGCGGCGATCAAGGGTGGCTGGATCGACCAGGGGCTGTCGCGGGTGGTGGATGTGCTGATGGCGATCCCGCAACTGATCTTCGCCTTGTTGATTCTCAGCGTGGTAGGCACTAACGCGACGTCGCTGGTGTTGGTGATTGCGCTGCTGGATTCGACACGGGTGTTCCGCCTCTCTCGCGCCGTGGCGATGACCGTGGTGGTGCAGGATTTTGTCGAAGCCGCGCGCCTGCGAGGTGAGGGCCTGTGGTGGCTGGTCACCCGTGAAGTGCTGCCCAATGCTGCCGCGCCGCTGATTGCCGAATTCGGCCTGCGGTTTTGTTTTGTGTTCCTGTTTATCAGCGCGCTGTCGTTCCTCGGCCTGGGCATTCAGCCGCCCACTGCCGACTGGGGCAGCATGGTGCGCGACAACGCAGTGTTGATCACCTTCGGCGATATCAGCCCGTTGCTGCCGGCGCTGGCGGTGGCGTTGATCACCGTCAGCGTGAATTTTGTCGTCGACTGGATGCTGCATAAATCCAGCGGCCTGAAGGAGTGTTGAGGATGGACACGCCATTGCTGGAAATCCGCAACCTGCAGATCGAAGGGCATTACGAGGACGCCTGGCACCCGCTGATCAAGGGCATCGACTTGACCTTGCAGCGCGGCGAAGTGCTGGGGTTGATCGGCGAGTCCGGCGCGGGCAAGTCCACCCTGGGGCTGGCGGCCATGGGCTATGCGCGGGATGGTTGCCGCATCACCGGAGGGTCGGTGTGTTTTGACGGCATTGAATTGCTGCAGGCCAGGCCCGAGACGCTGCGTAAATTGCGCGGCTTGCGCATCGCCTATGTGGCGCAAAGCGCGGCGGCCTCCTTCAACCCGGCGCATCGTTTGATTGACCAGCATGTCGAAACGGCAGTGATCAACGCAGGTATCAGCCGCGCCCAGGCCGAGCGCGAGGCGGTGGCGTTGTACCGCGTGCTGCGTTTGCCGAACCCGGAAACCATCGGCCAGCGTTATCCCCATCAAGTTTCCGGTGGGCAGTTGCAACGGGTGATGACGGCGATGGCGATGGCCTGTCATCCGGACCTGATCATCTTCGACGAACCCACCACGGCCCTCGATGTGACCACCCAGATCGAAGTGCTGGCGGCGATTCGCGATGCGGTGAAAACCTTTGGCAGCGCCGCGCTGTACATCAGCCACGACCTGGCGGTGGTTGCGCAAATGGCCGACCGCATCATGGTGTTGCGCCACGGCAAGCTGGTGGAAGAGGCTGACACTCGCAGCATGCTCAGCCAGCCGCAGCAGGACTACACCAAATCCCTGTGGGCGGTGCGCAGCTTTAGGACCGAGCCCAAGGCTTGCCCGACACAGGACGTACCGTTGCTGGAAGTGCGGCGGGTGAGTGCCAGCTACGGGCACCAGCCGGTGCTGCATGACGTGTCGATGAAGCTGTATCGCGGCCAGACCCTGGCGGTGATCGGCGAATCCGGCAGCGGCAAAAGCTCGACCGCGCGCCTGATCACCGGGCTGCTGCCGGCCACGGCGGGGCAGGTGCTGTATGACGGCGAGGCGTTGCCGGTGGACTTTCGGCGGCGCAGCAAGGAGCAATTGCGGCGCATCCAGATGATCTACCAGATCCCCGACACCGCGCTGAACCCGCGCCAGCGCATCGTCGACATCATCGGCCGCCCGCTGACGTTTTACCTGGGCCTGAAGGGCAAGGCGATGCGCGCGCGGGTGGCCGAGTTGCTGGAAATGATCGAGCTGGACCCGGCGGTGTTCATGGAGCGCCAGCCGCGCGAGCTGTCCGGCGGACAGAAGCAGCGCATCTGTATCGCCCGTGCCCTGGCGGCCGACCCGCAGTTGATCATTTGCGATGAAGTCACTTCGGCCCTCGACCAACTGGTGGCTGAAGGCGTGCTGAAACTGCTCAATCGCATCCAGCAGCAACTGGGCGTGGCCTACCTGTTTATCACCCACGACGTCGCCACCGTGCGCGCCATCGCCGATGAGGTGGTGGTGATGCAGCGGGGCAGGGTGGTGGACCAGGGCAGCCGCAGCGCCATTTTCACCCCGCCGTATCAGGACTACACCGGCCTGCTGTTTTCATCGGAACCGGAAATGGACCCGGACTGGCTCGACCATTTGCTGGCCCAACGGGCCGCGCCCACCGTTTGAGGAGTTCACATGAAGGTTTTGATTGTTCACGCCCATCCTGAACCGCAGTCGTTTACCGCTGCGTTGCGCGACAAGGCGGTTGCCACGCTGGAGGCACAAGGGAATGAGGTGCAGGTGAGTGATTTGTACGCCATGCAGTGGAATCCGGTGGCGTCGGCGGCGGATTTTTCAGTACGGGAAAATCCCGATTACCTGGTGTATGCCCTGGAGCAACGGTTGGGGGTGAAAAAGCAGTCGATTGCGGCGGATATCCAGTCTGAGCTGGACAAGGTGCTGTGGGCCGATCTGCTGATTCTCAACTTCCCGATTTTCTGGTTCTCGGCACCGGCGATGCTCAAGGGCTGGATCGACCGCGTGCTGGTGTCGGGTGTGTGTTATGGCGGCAAGCGCTTTTATGATCAAGGCGGGCTGGCGGGCAAGCGGGCGCTGGTCAGCGTGACCCTGGGCGGGCGCGAGCATATGTTTGGCGAGGGCGCGATTCACGGGCCGCTGGAAGACATGCTGCGACCGATTCTGCGCGGCACGCTGGCGTATGTGGGGTATGAGGTGCTGGCGCCGTTTGTGGCGTGGCATGTGCCGTATATCAGTGCCGAGGCGCGGCAGGATTTTTTGGTGGCGTATGAACAGCGGCTGCAAGGGCTGGCGGATGAGCAGCCCTTGGTGTTTCCGCGGCTTGAGCAGTTTGATGAGGCGCTCTATCCCCTATCCTGAATCCAATGAGACTTAAATGTGGGAGCTGGCTTGCCTGCGATAGCAGTGTGTCAGGCTACAAATCTTTAGCTGATGTACCGCTATCGCAGGCAAGCCAGCTCCCACATTTTGAGCCTCACATGTGTGAAGTTCAGTGCTGTTCGCGCAGCCGCTCCGCCGCACTGCGCAGCAATTGCTCGGTACCGTCCCAGCCCAGGCAACCGTCGGTCACCGACACGCCGTATTTCATCGACGGGCTCAGCGGCTGGCAGCCTTCGAACAAGTGGCTTTCAATCATCATGCCGATCAGCGATGTATCACCCTGCAGTCGCTGTTCCAGCACCTCGTTGAACACCGCCGGTTGACGCAGCGGGTCTTTGCCGCTGTTGGCGTGGCTGCAATCGACCATGATCCGCGCCGCCACTTTGGACTTGGCCAGGTCGTGCTTCACCTGCGCCACGCTGTGCGCATCGTAGTTCGGCCCACGGTGGCCGCCGCGCAGCACCAGGTGAGTGTCGGGGTTGCCCGGGGTCTGGATGATCGCCGGGTGGCCCTGGCTGTCGACGCCGAAGTGACGGTGCGGGTGGGACGCCGAACGCATGGCGTCACAGGCAATCGCCACGCCGCCGTCCGTGCCGTTCTTGAAGCCGACCGGCATGCCCAGGCCGCTGGCCATTTCACGGTGGATCTGTGATTCGGTGGTGCGTGCGCCAATCGCGACCCAGCTGAGCAGGTCATCGAAGTAGCCGGCGGCCATGGGTTGCAGCAGCTCGGTGGCGACCGGCAGGCCCAGACGCAGCATTTCGCGCATCAACTGGCGTGACAGCGTGAGGCCGGCGGCCATGTCATCGCTGCCGTCCAGGTGTGGGTCGTAGGCCAGGCCTTTCCAGCCGATAGTGGTGCGCGGTTTTTCGACGTAGGCACGGATGACCAGCAGCATCTGGTCGCTGACTTCCAGGGCCAGCTTCTTCAGGTTGCGTGCGTATTCCATGGCCGATTCGGGGTCGTGGATCGAGCACGGGCCCACAATCACCAGCAAACGGGAATCTTCACCGTTGAGGATCGCGCGCACGGCTTGGCGGTGGGCGTGGATCTGCTCGTTGAGGAACGGGCTGAGGGGCAGTTGGTGCTTGAGCTCAAGGGAGCTGGGCAGGCGCTGGGTCAGGGCTTCATTGGCGCTGGTCAGTGCGGTGACGGGCAGAGCGGCAGTGGCAGAGTTCATATTCAAGGCTTCCTGGGCAAGCGGCGGGCGTTTCCCGCGCTCGGCCCTACTGGGGTGTTCGACAATTGGCCGTATTGGCTGCGTGTGTTGGCTTGCCACCAATAGGTGACCGGTCGGAGGCGGCAGGCTGTCCCGAACGGAGCTTGCTAAATCGCCATGCAGTGCAAGTGTCGTAACGGTAATAAGTGGCGTAGTTCATGTCGTTATTCCTTAAGTGTTTCGAAAAGTGGTGGGGCCTGAAAAACAAAACCCCCGGTCGGGGAGCCGACCGGGGGTTAGATTTCTCTGGCAGGCGACCCCTTGAGCAGTGGGCGCCGATTTCAGGTATCAGGCGCGCCAGTGGCTAAACCAATACCCAAAATAAAAGCTTACCAGTGCGCTCAAACCGCTCACACGGGCAGCCGATACCGAGCGCTGGGCGCTGGCAGCAGGGCAAACCTGAGTGTGGGTGAGTTGCAACATGGTGTGTCTCCAAATGATGGGGGGAGCTTACTAGAGGCACGCAGCAGGATTCAATCAGTAATTTCTATTGTGTGGGGCTGCCCATGTCTATCGACCGAGATATGCTGAGAGAACACCGATAATGATTGCCTGGACGCGACCATGACTGCCTTGACCCTTGCTGCTGCTCAATCCATTTCCATCGCCGGTGACGTACCGGCCAATATCCAGCGGCACCTGGCTTTCATGCAGGCCGCCGCCGAGCAGGGCGTGCACGTGCTGGTGTTTCCGGAGTTGTCATTGACTGGCTACGAACCCGCGTTGGTGGCCGGGCTGGCCATCGCGCCGGAAGATGCGCTGCTGACGCCGCTGCGTGAGATGGCCCGGGAACTGCGATTGACGGCTGTGGTGGGGATGCCCATTCGGCTGGCGCCCGAGCCGGGTGTCTTGATCGGCGCACTGGTGTTGGGGGCGGATGGCGCGCTGGCGGTTTACACCAAGAAACATCTTCATTCCGGTGAAGAGTCAGCATTTGTAGCGGGGCAGGGCGGTGCGGCACTCGAGTTGGAGGACGACCGCATTGCGCTGGCGGTGTGTGCGGACTTTTCCCACGCCAGCCATCCGCGTCAAGCCGCTGAGGCGGGCGCGAGCGTCTACGCCGCCGGTGTGCTGATCAGCGAAGGTGGTTATGCGGCAGACAGCGCGTTGCTTCAGGGCTACGCTGCCGAGCACGCTTTGCTGGTAGTGATGGCCAACCATGGCGGACCTTCCGGAGGTTGGGCTTGCGCAGGCCGAAGTGCCATTTGGGCGAGCGATGGCAGTTTGCTTGCTGCTGCCCCCGGCGTTGGCGATGAGTTGGTGATTGCACGTCGCGAAGGCGGGCAATGGACTGGCCAAGTGGTAGCCCTCTGATATGGCCTTTCAATTGCGCGCCGCGTTGGAAAAGGATCGATTGTTCGCGCGTGAGCTCACTCACCAGGCGATGAGTCATTACTACCTGCAATATGGTCTGTTGTGGTCCGACAACGGTTTCGACGTGGCCTGGGCTGGGCGCGAAAACTGGTTGATCTGCAACGATGACGCGGTAATGGGCTTTATCAGCCTCAGTTTCGACAGTCGGGCTCTCTATATTCGCGAGCTGCATTTGATCGAATCCTGCCGCAAGCAAGGCGCCGGGAGCTGGGTGTTGCAGCAGATGGCGCTGAAAGCGCAGGCCCAGGGGCTTTTGCGGCTGACGGTGTTCAAGACCAACCCGGCGCGAAGGTTATATCAACGTGCGGGGCTGAGTATTGTCGGGGAAGAAGACTGCTTCTGGCGCATGGAACTCGACTGCCGGGCGGGCCAGGTACGGTAAAACGCCCGGGGTCATTGTGCAGCCTGCCAGCCTGTGCGGGCTGAATGTGTGCGCAAACTCTATATATATGACGCTTGCAGCTAGGTCTGCGCCCCGGTTTTTTGCTAAGGTGTTCAGCAACCTATAAGACCATATCGCGAGGTGTCTGCTTGATTAGGGTGCTAGTAGTCGATGATCACGATCTCGTTCGTACGGGCATTACACGAATGCTGGCTGACATCGATGGCCTGCAAGTAGTCGGCCAGGCCGAATCAGGGGAGGAATCCCTGATCAAGGCGCGGGAGTTGAAACCCGATGTGGTGTTGATGGACGTCAAGATGCCCGGGATCGGCGGTCTTGGTGCCACGACCAAATTGTTGCGCAGCCATCCGGACATCAAAGTCGTGGTGGTCACCGTGTGCGAGGAAGACCCGTTTCCCACGCGCTTGCTGCAAGCCGGCGCCGCGGGTTACCTGACCAAGGGCGCAGGTCTGGCCGAAATGGTACAAGCCATTCGCCTGGTGTTTGCCGGCCAGCGTTACATCAGCCCGCAGATTGCCCAGCAGTTGGCGATCAAATCCTTCCAGCCCACCAGCGATTCGCCGTTTGACGCGCTGTCGGAGCGGGAGATCCAGATCGCCCTGATGATCGTTGGCTGCCAGAAGGTGCAGACGATTTCCGACAAGCTGTGCCTGTCGCCCAAGACGGTGAACACCTACCGCTATCGCATTTTCGAGAAGCTCGCCATCAGCAGTGATGTTGAATTGACCCTGCTCGCGGTGCGCCACGGCATGGTGGACGCCAGCGCCTGACATGACCACACCGTTTGATCCAAGTGCCTTCCTCTCAACCTGCAGTGGCCGCCCCGGCGTGTACCGCATGTTCGACAGCGAGGCACGCCTGCTTTATGTCGGCAAAGCCAAAAACCTGAAAAACCGCCTGGCGAGTTACTTTCGCAAGACCGGTCTGGCGCCGAAAACCGCCGCGTTGGTCGCACGTATCGCCCAGGTGGAAACCACCATCACCGCCAACGAAACCGAGGCGCTGCTGCTTGAGCAGACGCTGATCAAGGAATGGCGGCCGCCCTACAACATTCTGCTGCGTGACGATAAATCCTACCCTTACGTGTATTTGTCCGACGGCAATTTCCCGCGCCTGAGCATTCACCGGGGCGCGAAGAAGGGGAAGGGCAAGTATTTCGGGCCGTACCCCAGCGCCGGTGCGATCCGTGAAAGCCTGAGCCTGCTGCAAAAAACCTTTTTTGTGCGCCAGTGCGAAGACAGCTTCTACAAGAACCGCACGCGCCCCTGCCTGCAATACCAGATCAAGCGCTGCAAGGCGCCTTGCGTAGGGTTGGTTGAGCCGGCGGAGTACGCCGAAGATGTACGCCATTCGGTGATGTTCCTCGAAGGACGCAGCAATGCGCTCACCGATGAACTCTCCGGCGCCATGGAACAGGCCGCCAGCACGCTGGATTTTGAGCGCGCCGCTGAATTGCGTGACCAGATCTCCCTGCTGCGTCGCGTTCAAGACCAGCAGAGCATGGAGGGTGGCAATGGTGACGTTGACGTCATTGCCGCGTTCGTCAATCCGGGCGGCGCCTGCGTGCATTTGATCAGCGTGCGGGCCGGACGCGTGCTGGGCAGCAAGAACTTCTTCCCGCAGACCGGTATCGACGAAGACGTGGCCGAGGTAATGGCGGCTTTCCTGGGTCAGTACTACGTCAGCAGCCCTGAGCGCGATTTGCCGTCCGAGTTGATCGTCAACGTGGTGCACGAAGACTTCCCGACGTTGATCGAAGCCATCCACGAACTGCGTGGCCGCGAGCTGGACATCAGCCATCGCGTACGCGGCACCCGGGCGCGCTGGCAGCAATTGGCGGTGACCAACGCCGAACAGGCCCTGGGCGCGCGTCTGGCCAATCGGCAGCACGTTGCCGCGCGTTTCGACGCACTGGCCGAAGTGCTCAACCTCGATGAGCCGCCGCAACGCCTTGAGTGTTATGACATCAGCCATTCCAGCGGCGAAGCGACGGTGGCGTCCTGCGTGGTGTTCGGGCCGGAAGGGCCGATCAAGTCCGATTACCGGCGCTACAACATTGAAGGCGTCACCGCTGGGGATGACTACGCGGCGATGCACCAGGCGTTGACGCGGCGTTTCAGCAAGTTGAAGGACGGGGAGGGCAAGCTGCCCGATATCCTGTTGGTGGATGGTGGCAAGGGCCAACTGTCCATGGCCCGTGACGTGCTCAATGAGCTGGCGGTGCCGGACCTGATCCTGCTCGGCGTGGCCAAGGGCGCCACGCGCAAGGCCGGTTTCGAAACGTTGTACTTGAATGATGCCGCCCATGAGTTCACCTTGAAGGGTGACTCACCCGCGTTGCACTTGATTCAACAGATCCGCGACGAAGCCCACCGTTTTGCAATTACCGGCCACCGCGCCCGTCGTGGCAAAACCCGGCGAACCTCAACCCTGGAAGGCGTTGCCGGCGTCGGCCCGACCCGCCGTCGCGACCTGCTTAAACATTTTGGTGGCTTGCAGGAGCTTTCCCGTGCCAGCATTGACGAAATAGCCAAAGCACCCGGTATCAGTAAAAAGCTCGCTGAGTTGATTTATGCAAACCTGCACAGCGAATAAAATGCCTTTCCACCTCGTAGCCAGTTGTGCCGATGAATATCCCTAATCTGATCACCGTTCTACGCGTCCTGCTCATCCCGATTTTCATATTGTTGTTCTATTTGCCCTACGAATGGAGCTACGCAGCCTCCAGTTCAGTATTCGCCTTTGCGGCCGCCACCGACTGGCTCGATGGTTACCTGGCGCGCCGTCTGGAACAAAGCACACCGTTTGGTGCGTTCCTTGACCCTGTCGCCGATAAACTCATGGTGGCCGTGGCCCTGGTGCTGCTGGTGCAGGAACATGGCAACCTGTGGCTGACCCTGCCGGCGGCGGTGATCATCGGCCGTGAGATCGTGGTTTCGGCCCTGCGCGAATGGATGGCCGAAATCGGCGCCCGTGCCCACGTCGCCGTGTCCAACATGGGCAAATGGAAAACCGCCGCGCAAATGCTCGCGCTGGTGATTCTGCTGGCCAACCCGTCGGACTTCTCCTTCTGGGTATTGCTGGGCTACGCCTTGCTGCTCATCGCCGCCGGCCTGACCCTGTGGTCCATGCTCCAGTATTTGCGCGCTGCCTGGCCACACCTGCGCACCACCGTTGAAAAGAAATAAAAGTTTTTTGAATCAAGGGGTTGACGGGTTCTGATAATTCTATAGAATGCGCATCACCAAGACGCGGGAATAGCTCAGTTGGTAGAGCACGACCTTGCCAAGGTCGGGGTCGCGAGTTCGAGTCTCGTTTCCCGCTCCAAATATTGATCCACAGAAGTCCACTGGGCACTGGGATCCACGAAATAGACGCCTAGGCGTCTTTTTTCGTTTCTGCGGAAAACCACTGAAACCCAGGGTAATCCGGTACGAACAAGTACAGGATTAAGTACAACATTACGGGCCTGTTCAAGTCCGTATTTTGACTGGCTCCCCTCGGGTCTCCAGACGAGCATCAGGTGCTGACTCTCTCACAGGAGCTCACCATGCCACTCTCGGAATTCACCATTCGGCATGCCCGAATCACCGGTAAAAACTATACCCTCGGCGACTTTGACGGCCTATCCCTTTGGGTCACCAAGGCGGGCAGTAAGCTGTGGCTGTTTCGCTATTACTGGGAGGGGCGTCAGCAGCGCATGTCCCTCGGTGCCTATCCTGAAGTCAGCCTCAAGCAAGCACGCTCTCGGCGCGATGACGCACGGCGGTTACTGGCGGACAACATCAACCCCTGTGAACACCGCAAGCAGCAGCGGCATGCGGCTGAAGTTGCTGAAAAGCAAACCTTTGAAGCGGTGTACAACGAGTGGGTCAGCTTCCGGCGGTTGAGCCTGAAAGAAGGGCGGCAAAGCACACTCTCGCAAATCCTCAGGGTCTTCAAAAAAGACATCCTGCCCACCTTGGGCGAGCGCCCCATCAAGGACATTACTCGTCACGACCTGATGGGCGTCCTCAGTGTCATCGAACAGCGCAACGCGCTCACAATGGCCGAGAAATGTCGCACCTGGTTCAACCAGCTGTTTCGTTATGCTTTGGTGAAAGTTGAAGGGCTCGAAGTGAACCCGGCTTCGGATCTGGATGTGGTGGCGCTACCCAAGCCACCGGTGACGAACAACCCATTTTTGCGAATGGAGCAACTGCCGGAACTGCTGTCGAGGATTCGCAATTACGGTGGCCAACTGCAGACGAAGCTGGGGTTGCGCTTGTTGCTATTGACCGGTGTGAGAACGGGCGAGTTGCGTTATGCCACGCCTGATCAGTTCGACCTGGAAAAGCAGCTGTGGGTGATTCCACCGGAGGTCGTCAAACAGCTCCAGGCGCAGATGCGCAAGCCGGGTAGGGCTGGTGGTCAGGTGCCTCCGTACATCGTCCCGCTTTCGGTGCAGGCACTGGAAATCGTGCGCTATATGCTTGATCAGGTCTTACCTGCACAACGTTTTCTTTTCTCCCATCGCAGCAACCTGCAGCTACGCATCAGCGAAAACACATTGAACAATGCCCTGCATCGAATGGGGTTGGCTGATCAGTTAACAGGTCATGGTATGCGCGCGACAATTTCTACTGCGCTGCACGAGATCGGATATCCCAAGAGTTGGATTGACGCGCAGCTTTCTCATGCTGATCCGGATCAGGTGAGTGCGACCTATAACCATGCCGGATATGTGGAGCAGCGGCGGACCATGATGCAGGACTAGGCCAACCGATTGGACCTTTGGGCTCAGGGGAAGCATGACGCGGCGAGTTCGCCGCTAACGATTCGGTTGGAGGGGGCGGTGTCAGTCGCTGGAGCAGTGGCAGCAGATGCCGCCTCGTTGATATATGAGGTGGAGTCTAAGCCGAAAAGGGCTGCTCACGTGGTTGAAGGTGTCGATGCGGTTGCAGTGATGCCAGAGAGGAATGTGATGGCGGCGCCTGTTTCGGAGATACAACGGCAACGTCTTGCAATGCTGGCAGCATATGAAGCACCTACCAATTTGACAGTGCCAGAGTTTGCGCGATTGGCGGGTAAGTCTCGGGAGCACGTGAGTCGGGACATCAAGGAAGGGTGAATCGCCCCGGGTTCTCTAGACACCTTGCAAGCTCATTGCGTGACGCTTTTCAAACTCTACCGGTGACAGCTGATTGTTGAAACCATGTCGACGTTTTGAGTTGTAGAACATTTCGATGTAATCGAACACATCGCTACGAGCATCTTCCCGTCTGGTGTAAATTTTCCGCTTGATCCGTTCTCGTTTCAGAAGCTGGAAAAAGCTCTCGGCCACGGCGTTGTCATGACAGTTGCCTCGACGACTCATGCTTGCAACCAAATTGTTTGCCTTCAAAAAACTGCGCAAATCGGAGCTGCTGTACTGGCTGCCCTGGTCGGAATGAACCATCACCTCTTGCTTCGGTTTACGCCTCCAAACCGCCATCAACAACGCATCAATAGCCAAATCACTGGTCATCTGCGCCTTCATTGACCAGCCAACGACCTGACGAGAAAACAGATCCAGCACCACCGCCAAATACAACCAGCCTTCATACGTACGAATGTAGGTGATGTCGGTGACCCAAACCTTGTTGGGTTCTACGACATCGAACTGGCGCTTCAGCAAATTGGGTGAGGCGACCGCTGGCTTACCGCCGTACTTTCCAGGGCGGCGTCGATAACCTGTCTGAGAGCGCAGCCCTTCAAGACGCATCAGCCTTGCCACACGATGGCGCCCGCAAACTTCACCGACCTCGCGCAGATCGTCATGGATTTTGCGATAGCCATAAACGCCGCCGCTCTCCAGCCAGGAATGCTTGATCAAACCCAGCAGTCGCTGGTCGTCTTTAGCGCGCGCAGATTGCGGCTCAGACAACCAGGCGTAATAGCCGCTGGGATGGACTTTCAGCGTCAGGCAAAGCCGTCGAATGGAATAGTCGCCGGCTCGCTGCTTGATAAAGGCGTACTTCAACCGCACTCCTTGGCAAAGTACGCGGCGGCCTTTTTTAAGATGTCTCGCTCTTCAGTAACACGCTTTAGTTCGGCTCGCAGACGACGCAATTCAGCGTGCTGATCATCGTCTTGCTGCCGTTCTTCTTGAGGTTTGCTGTAGCGCTTTATCCAGGCATAGAGGCTGTGCGTCGACACGCCGAGACGGGCCGCCACATCAGCGACAGGCAGCTTCTTTTCGGTCACTTGATTGACCGCTTGTATTTTGAATTCTTCGGGGTAACGCGGGTTGCTCATGGCACCTCCTAATTGGCCTCAGTTTAAGGCAAAGAGGTGTCTAGGAAACCCGGGGCGATTCAGCCCATGCTCGTCCATAGTCAGCGGTGCAGGCGCATCGGGGACAAGTTATTGCATCGGTATCACCCCAGAAGCACTGGAGCGCTTGACTAACATCGCTGCAGCGAGCCAGGGCCGAAGGCTCTTTGTTGCAGAGGCTTGGCTTAGTCCAACTCCGATGTTTGGACGACCAAGTGGAGACAAGCAATCTGTTAACGAACAGGTGTTCCTGTCTGTGCGCGCGACAAATATCACGTCGGTGCCCATTGTCTTGACAGCAGCCAAATGGGAGATAGTACAAGCGAGGAATCTGTCCAAGGGAGGCGGCTCATTCGGCTCAACAAACTTGCTGTGGCCTGCGCTTTCCGTGAACAAACCAATCAAGATTGAGGCAGGAGATCAGGTCGATATAAAGTTCGGTGAAGGTTTGGAACTGAATGGTATGGATAGTCGTCTGCGTCGAAATCGTGACCTTGATAGCGCATACACTTTGCCTGAAAAACCGACACGGATTAACGGCGACATATATACAAACTGGTTCGCCGAACAAATGCGGCTGCTGTATGGCGCAAAGGCCAAACTGCGGCTCACCTTATATGAAGGTGACTACAAGCCTATCGCGACACTGACACTGCCACTCGCCCAAAGTGTGGACTTTTTCTATCATGGCGAGGCTGTGGACCGGAAAGGAAATGTACAGTACGCACCACGCCTGGCGTACGACGCCTTCCTCGGCCAGTACCTTGAAATGAGGGCAAAAATGGAGCCTGGGTTTCGAATCAATACTCCACCTACTACTGTGTTTGAGGTTACTCCAGATCCAAGCGTGTGGGGTAAGCAAAGATATCGTAATTTAGGGACTGAAAAGCAGGTGGAGGAGTGATGGCGTAAGCGTCGCCGTATAGCCGGTGGCAAAAGCTGTGCTCTTGGACCATGCAGAAGTTCCAAAGATGTCATCACCTGCAAACGCGGAGCTTTTGGATATTGTAGGTGAGTCGAAATGATTATCCGGTTCCTGCGTTATAGTCATACTGCCGAACAGGGGGCCGCCGACATCGAGGCATTCTGCATTTTGGAGGCTGGCAACCCTGATTGTTTGCTTGTGTCGCTTTTAGCCTTTCGCGACCGGAAGCCATCGGCCAAAAGCTGCACCTCACATCAGCCAGCCTTCGACCCGAAGCGTGCGGTTGCCAGCCATCAAACGCCCACACGCCTCACCTCAGCAATGCTCAATCAAGCCGAGTTCGATAAAACTTCTGGCCGTTGCAATGATGGCGTCTTCCGGGCTGCGAGGTGCCCAGCCTAACAGTGTCATGGCCTTGGCGGCCGTGACGCTCATATCGACGCCCAACAGCTTGACCATGCCCAGCATCATCGGATTCGTTTTGGCAGCGGTACGAATGTTGTCATCGCTCAGTTCCTGAGTGGAAACATTCCTGGCCGCCTCACCCAGATGATCGCGCAGCGTGCGTGCCACCTGCACCATCGGCAAGCTGTCGCCCGAACTGGCCAGGAAACGTTCGCCGTTAGCGGCCGGATGCGTCATGGCTAGCAGGTGCAACTCGGCCACATCCCTGACATCCACGAAACACGAATTGATGTTCGGGCAGCCAGGCTGTCCTTCCAGCATGTCTTTGATGATCCGGGTGGAGTGAGAATAGGTTGCGCCCAATACCGGGCCCAGCACCGCGACCGGGTTGATTGCCGCCAGTTCAAGACCTTGCCCTTGCGCACTCTGGATAAATTCCCAGGCCGCGCGCTCCGCCAGCGTTTTTGATTTCTGATATGCCCAGACATCACCGCTGACATCACTCCAGTCGGTCTCATCAAACGGACGGCGGTAGTCAGCTGAATGGCCGACACCAACCGCACCGAACGCCGAGGTGAGGACAACACGCTTGACTCCCGCCTCGCTCGCGGCGCGCAGTACACGCAAGTTTCCTTCAATGGCTGGATTGACCCAGTCCGCTTCAGTCACCTGGTTGCCTGACGGCGTAGGCGATGCACCGTGAATCACGTAGCGACAACCGGCGACGGCCTCTTTCCAACCGTCATCGGACATCAAGTCGGCGACCACAAACGACAGGTCGCTCCCCGGGTCGACATCATGTTGTTTCAGATGCCTGCGCACTTCAGCCTCGCGCGCCAGCGTGCGCACAGTTGTACGAACCTTAAAGCCATTTTCCAGCAGTGTGATGATGCAGTATTGGGCAATAAAACCTGTGCCCCCGGTTACCAATACAGTTTGCTCATTCATGTCCGCCTTCCTCACCGGATTGATCGTCAGGAAAGGCTACCGGCCTGCTACCGGATTCTGAATATTTGATCGTACGCCAGGCTTGCGCGATAGTACGGAAATGCACAACGATCCTTTTTCCGACATCCTCAAACTCGCCCGCGCCGAATCGCTGGTGACAGGCGGTTTTACCGCAGGCGGGCGCTGGGCGCTGCGTTTTCCCGCTCCGGACAACATCAAATTCTTTGCGGTCATCAAAGGCAGTTGCTGGGTCACGCTCGAAGGCGACGAAAGCCCGATGTTGTTCCGCACGGGGGATGTGGGGCTACTCAGTGCCAAACGCGCGTTCGTACTCGCCAGTGATCCGGGAGTCGAACCCACCGAGGCAATGCGTGTGTTTTCGGGCCCGGGCAAGTCCCACGTGCCCATTGGTGAAGGCGATGATTTCGCACACATTGGGGGTCACGTACTCCTCGACCCTGTCAGTGGGAGGCTGTTGAGACAGGTCCTGCCGCCGTGGATTCACGTGCCGGCTGCGGCGCCTGAAGCCGCTTCTTTTCGCGGGCTGCTTGATCAACTGGTGCAAGAACGGTTAACCCCAAAGCCAGGCGCACAATTGGCATCCGCCCACTTGGCTCAACTGCTGTTCATCCAGATCCTGCGTGCTCACCTGGAAACCAACGGTTCACCGCTGGCGGGATGGCTGGCCGTGCTTGGCAATGCCCGTCTTGCACCAGCCCTGCAATTGATACATGGCGATCCTGCCCGCTCGTGGCACCTGGAAGACCTGGCACGCGCATGCGCCATGTCACGAACGACGTTTGCACACCACTTTCGCACCGTGGCGGGGATGACGCCAATCGCGTATCTCACGCATTGGCGGATGCGGCTGGCTGAGCGCGCGCTACGTGAAGGCAACGAACATATCGGCACGGTTGCGCAGGCGCTGGGGTACACCTCCGAAAGCGCCTTCAGCCATGCTTTCAAGCGGGAGACGGGGCTCGCACCCAAGGCGTGGCGGTTTGCTGCGAAAGGATTGGTCGGTTGAATACCTTGATGGAAAACCTACCCCCCTCACTGAGTTGTGGATTCTAACGGTGATCACGACTGCTCAATCCACTGTCAAAATACTTGCGACACATCGGGCCGCTTTCGGCTAATAGCCAAGCAAGCGCTAGTCACAGTCCCACACTGAATCCGCGCAGGCCCACGACGTCGGCAAAGCACCCAACGGCAGTCAGTCTGGCCCAGGTCGCAGTGTCTCACTTCGCGACCGCGCAGGCACCCAGCGAGCGTCACTGCGGCTCAAGCGAATCGACAAGTCCCAAGCCAGATCACCACCGATCTCGGCCACCAGGCATTCGCGCACCGCATGCTGCTCAATCAGGGCGCGCAACACATGTTCCTGAATGGCTTCGTCGATAACTATGCATCCTCCTGCTGACGCACCGTGGCAGCAGCGTCGAAGATTTCATACAGCGTCTTAATGCTCGCGGCGTCCAGCACTTCAACCGTCTCCACTCCCAGGACAAAACCGGCAGAGCGATCACGGGCGCGCCACAGATCATCAGGATTGGACGCCTGGTGGGGGCGGGACGACAGTTTGAGCATCTGAACTTTGACCGCTGGCGGCAGTCGAGCGCGGACAATGCTTTACTAATGCTCGCTCCCTGGCCCAGCCGTTGAGGCTGGCCGGTGGTTACAGTGGCAAGTCATGCTGTTCGGCGTCGTTCAGCAGCCTGCCGCGTCATTGTTCCTGTCGACGTTAGGGCCCTGCAACAGCTGCCCGGCAGGCAACACCACTTGGACGGCATTGGCTTCTTTGGGGCCTTGAAGCACACGGTCAAATTTCAGGCGAAAACGGTTTGGTACTACCTGGAGGACACGCATTGGCGGGTCATCAATCCGCACGCTTTTCAGTTCGCGCCGGGGTTTGCAGAATCACCTCACCGAACATGGTGCCAACGTGACCCGGCACAGAGCAGAAAAAGGAATAGTGTTCATCGGGTGCAAGTTTGTTCGTATTGATGGTCAATGAAGAGGTCTCTCCAGCACCGACTACGTCGGTATGGGCGATGACGCGGGCGTCGTTATGCTTGAGGTAATTGTCAGAGCGGCCGGTGCCCATTGCATCTTGTGCGATGCCTGCTACGTCTGAAGTTTTGCTGACCACCAGATTGTGGAGATGACCAAACATTCCGTGGGCGTCGGCTGGATGGATCAGGTTGACGGTGAATGTCGGGCAGCGCTGATCCACGATGATGATCTGTTTGCTAAAAGTCAGCTGATCCGAAGTTGTGATGTCTGTCGAGCATTGAGCCGCGACAGCCGGACCTGCCAGCAATGCAAGCAGGGACAGAACGATGAGTTTTTGCATCAGGGCTGATCCAGAATTAGTGCCCGGCACCTTTTGGTGCCGGTCTTTGATGGAGGCATGCGGATGTGACACTAGCGCCGTCTGAGGGGCGAAACTGCTTAGTAAGTCGAAGCAGGTGGCAGATCAATTACCGACAGGTTGTTGAAGGTATCTACCTGGGTATTGACTGACAGTCCTGGGGTTGCCCAGGCCATGTCCATGTTGACGATCACCAGCTCATTGCCGCGCTGGATTACTTCAGCCGGCTGGTCGAGCTCACCGTTGGCGCCCGTGGTGTCGCCGTTTTTTTGCAAGGTTGTGACGTGTCCGGTCCGGTCAATGGCGTGGACCGCGTTGCCGAGGAAATCGGCCACGTAGAACATTTGGCGTACTGGATCGAAGATCATGCCGTCTACCGAGGTCATGCCAGAGTGCTGGGCGAAGACCTTGGTGTCGACCGCCTTGTGTTGCGCATTCAGGGTCAGGTCATAAATGGTTGCATCCTCGATGGTCGACACGAACAGATGTCCCTTGTCGTCGAAGACTATACCGTCAGCGCCGAAGCCCATTTTTCCGCTGGAGGTCAGCGCTTTGACCAGATGGCTGTCTTCCGCAGCTTCGGGTGAGTAAGGCTTCAACTTGATGGGCTGGTCTTTCTGCATTTCATTTAAGGGCAGTGCATACACCCCGCTGACCAGCGGCGCCCCCTTGGCCTGTGTGGCCGGGTCAATCAGCAGAGAGTCGGTGACATACAGCGTGTCGCCTTCCCACACCAGCCCGTTGGCGGCAATCAGGCCTTCGGCGACGACATCGACGCCGGTGGCCTTACCGTCCTTGACGTTGATCCGCAGGATTCTGGATTTGTGGTCTTTGGAAAAAAATACCTGCATGTCTGCAACGTATAGGTTGCCGTCAGGACCGAAGGCGTTATCCATCGGGCCGACATGGCCGGTGTCCGGATGCAGGTCGCTGGCCTTGAAATCGTACCAGTGACTGACTTTGTTCTGATGATCGATGGCGGCCATGAAAGGAGGTGCAGGGCGCGTGATCAGTCCTTGTTTGAGCAGGTGATCGTTGTTGAAGTTGGGTGCTGACAGGATCAATGTTCCGTCTGGTGCGATGCCCAGGCCGTCCGGTGTATTGATCTGTGGGCCGAGATCCACCAGAAGGCGTGAAGCCTGAGGCTGCGTACTGTGGGCAGGGGCATCGGCGGCCAGCGAGACTTCGCTCAGCAATGCGGCTGCAACGGCAAGCACGAGAGCGTAGCCTGGTCGTGTCATTGGTTTCATGTCGTGTTGTCTCCGGTTCGCACTGAATGATCTCCGCCAACAGAAAACGTCTGTTCCGGGGAGAGGAGGCAACTTTGGCATCATGGGATCTATATGTTAAATTCAAATATTATCAGTTATTAATCTTTTGAATCGATAAATGAGATGGGGGCATTCTTGGAAATAAGACAGCTGAGGCAGTTTATCGCCGTTGCCGAAGAGGAGAGTTTCACCCGGGCTGCGCAGCGCTGCCATATCGTCCAGTCAGCGCTCTCGACCTCCGTCCGCCAACTGGAAGATGAACTTGGCGCGCGGTTATTCGTGCGCACCACCCGGCAGGTCAAGCTGACGGCAGTGGGTCATACCTTTCTGGAAACAGCGCGTCAGGCGCTGCAGACCCTCGAGAGTGGCGCTGCACGAGTGGCCGATGTCGCCGCGCTGCGCAAGGGCAGGCTCTCCATTGGCACCGTACAGAGCCTGCCGCCTTTTATTGATCTGCCCGCGCTTTTGGCACGCTTTCATGCCGAATACCCGAACATCGAGGTCAAGCTGGCTCAGGGCGGTGCACAGACACTCATCCAGAAAGTCATTGATCGGCAGCTTGATCTGGCGATCCTGCCGCAGGAAGAGGCCAGTGCCGAGCTGGTTAATCAGATCATTGCCTGCGACGAACTGATGCTGGTTTGTGCGGCGAATCATCCTCTGGCCGCCAAAAAGTCGGTTTCCCTCAAACAACTGGCGAATGAAGCCTTTGTCGATTTTGAACCCGGGCAGGGAACTCGACGCGTGGTGGATCGGGTGTTCGCAACAGCAGCCATCAGTCGTCGCATCAACTTCGAGGTCAGTGATCTGGATACGTTGATGGGGTTGGTCGAGCACGGTCTGGGCGTTGCTCTGGTTCCGCGTGATGTCGTCATGGGGCGTGCGGACGAGCTGTGCTGTATTTCACTCAAGGGTGTCGAAGCCTGCTGGGAACTGGTGGTCACTCACGTCATGGTGCCGGGCACGGATGCGCAACCTGTGGATGCTGCGCCCGCAGCATTCCTGGCGTCCTTGATGGCAGAGGTTGCTTCCGACGAGAGTTAACGGACGGCGGGCTTGGCGTCCACATATAGCGAGTACAGTGATTGCCCTGCCGCCATGAACAGGCGGTTATGGGCCGGGCCTCCAAAGCACAGATTGGCGCAGCGCTCGGGCAGGTGGATATGACCAATGGGTTCGCCGTCTGGCGCGAAAATCCGAACGCCGTTCAGTCCGGGTCCCGTTCCCCAGCCTGCCCAAAGATTGCCATCGACGTCGCAACGAATGCCGTCGGGTGCACCCTGCGGGCCCGCGCTCACAAAGACTCGGCCGTTTTTCAACGCGTTGTCGACGACGTCATAGGCCCTGATGCAGCGAGGGCTGGAACTGGATTCGACGATATACAACAGCATTTCATCCGGCGAGAAACATAGCCCGTTGGGGTTGGCGATGTCTTCGACGAGCACGGCGGTGTTGCCTGTGTGCGGGTCATGCCGATAGACCCGGGTGGGCAGTTCCGAGGGAGCTTTGTGACCTTCGTAGTCCGACTGGATGCCGAAGGTCGGGTCGGAGAACCAGATGCTGTCGTCACTTTTCACCACGACATCGTTCGGTGAGTTGAGCTGCTTGCCCTCGAACCGGTCCACCAGCACTGTGATCCTGCCATCGTATTCGGTACGAACGACACGCCTGCCACCATGCTCGCAGGTAATTAACCGACCTTGCCGATCCCGGGTATTGCCGTTGGCAAATCCCGAAGGTTTGCGAAAGACCGACACGGCACCGGTTTCTTCATCCCAGCGCATCATCCGGTTGTTAGGAATGTCACTCCACAGCAGGTAACGTGCGTCGCCAAACCATACAGGACCTTCGCCGTGGCGCATGCCGGTGGCTAGACGTTCAATGGCGGCATGGCTGATTCGGTAGTGTGCAAAGCGTGGATCGAGGACCTCAACGGCCGGATCCGGATAGGTCTCACTGGGTTGCCACATTACAGTGTCCTCGGTGTCTGGTCCGCTGAATCGACTACTCACCACGTACAAAGGCTTCGAAGGCGCGATCATACCCCCCATGCCAGCGGGAGAGAGGAGGGCGGTTCTCGACGATGTCGCCTGCCGCCCAGAGAATCCTGCGTTCGTCCAGCGAGCGGGGGACGTCGTTGTCGGGGCAGAGAATGTAGAAGTCGCCCGCTTCAAGGCTGCTGAGCATAAAATCCACAGTTTGCTCCGGCGTCCAGGCGCCCGCCGGTTTCTCCGTGCGATCGCGCGCAGTCAGCCCGGTGAAGACGAACCCGGGGATCAGCAAGTGCGCTGTAATCTTGCATTCGTGTGTATTGCGCAGTTCGTGTTCCAGGGATTCGCTAAATACCTTCACGCCTGCCTTGGCGACGTTGTAGGCAGGATCGCCGGGTGGCGCGGTGATGCCCTGCTTGGAGCCCGTGTTGATCACCAGTCCCGGCCGACCCTGTTTGACCATGGCTGGCACGAAGGCTTGGGTACCACGAATCACACCCCAGAGATTGACCTCCATCACTCGCTGCCAGTTGTCGGCATCAAGCAGAGTGCTACCGGGCTGTATTCCGGCGTTGTTCATCAGGACGTCCACACCACCGAAATGCGCGAGCACCTGGTCGCGCAGGCGAGAAATGTCTTCTTCGCGGCTGATATCGGCTTCGATCGCCAGCACGTCTTCAGCACCATAAGCCGCGTGAGGAATGAGTTCTTCGGTAGCTGTTTTCAGCTTTTCGGCACCCAGGTCTGCAATGCAGACGCGCATGCCCAATGCGGCGAAACGTTTGGCTGCCGCCAGACCGATGCCGCCGGCACCGCCCGTGATCACGGCCACGGAACCAGGTTGAAGTACGGGGTGTGACATAGTGATATTCCTGTATCCAATGAATGAAATTAGTCGTTGTACTCAGTCAAGATGGCGTATGCGACGCGCGCCGAACGTAGCGATCCAGCCCATGATCAAAGCGACCAGCACCAGTGCAGCCCGCAGCTCGACATGGTGCGACACCACTCCAATCAGTACTGGCCCAAACAGCATGCCCCCGTAGGCAGAGCGGGCGACAAAAGCCACACCTTGTGCCGGCGGCACACCGGGTTGGCGTGTACCTGCCAGGAAAAACAACGGCATCAGGTTGGCGATGCCCAGCCCCATGACGAAGAAGCCGATCAGCGAGATCCACGGTGAGGGTAGAAGCAATGCCGCAGCGATCCCGCCAAATCCCAACCATGCGCTGACACTCAGCAAGTTGGTCCCGCTAAAACGGCGTCTGAGGAAATCCGCCGAGAAACGTGAAACCGCCATGCCGGTGGAAAATGCAGCATAGCCGTAGCTGATCATTGCAAGTGGAGCATCTGCTACGTCACGCAGATAAATACCCGCCCAGTCATACATCGCACCCTCACAAATCAAACCGAGGAATGCCGCCAGGCCAAGCATGATCGATGGCTTGGCGAGCAGTTGAGCCCCTGCCTGGAGCTGGGGGACATCCGGGTTTTCATCGAGCAGGTACTGTGAAGCGAAAACCGTGGCGGTGAGGGTCAGCCCTGCAATGAACGCCGCGTGCCAGACAGGCGGCAGTTCCAGGCCTGCAATGACCGCGCTGGACAGCGCGCCGAACATGCCGCCCAGGCTGAACATACCGTGCAGGGTCGACATCACCGGCTCATTGCTTCTTGACTCAAGCGTGGCGGCTTGCACGTTCATCGCCACGTCGAAAGCACCCATAGCCATGCCCAGAAGCGTCAGGATCAGCAGCAATGAGATGAATCCCGGCGCCAGTGCGATGCCGAGTGTTGTCATGGCGTAGATCAGACCGCTCTGACGCAGCGCGCGCACGCTGCCGACACGCGTCACCCAGTGACCAACCCTGCCCATGGCGAGAATGGCCCCGCCTGCCAACGCCAGCATGGTCAGTGACATCACGGCGTCGGACAGGCCATAGCGAGTCTTGATCAACGGGATTTGAACGCCCCAGGAAGCGAACGCCGTACCGCAGACGAAGAACTGCGTCATGACTGCACGGCGTGGGCCTCGTAGAGACTGTACGCTTCTCGAAGCCGCCAAGGCGGTAAGGCCCTCCGTTGAAAGGGCGGATGAGCGTGAGGATTCGACCATGGTGGCGCATGCTCTCCAGGTATTACTGCGCCAGCCCCTGAGCAGCACGCCATCCTTTCAGATAGCCTGCTTCAGCGGAGGTTGGTCGGTCCAGGGCCAGTTGCGAACGGTGCCAGAACGGATAGATCGCTGGCGGACGGCCCGCTTCTTCAATCAGGCCCATTTGCGCGTCATCGAGCACCAGATCGATGGATGCAAGGTTTTCCGCCAATTGGGCTTCGGTGCGCGCGCCCAATACCAACGAGTCCACATTCGGACGCTGGCGCACCCAGGCCAATGCGACCTGAGGAACTGTGCGGCCACACTGGTGGGCGACGAGTTTCAAGGCGTCGATGACGCGGTACAGACGTTCACGATCTGCCACGTGAGGCTCGGTCCAGGTCGAGCCTTGCCGCGTACCATCTGCTGGTGGCGTGTGACGGTCAATCATGCCGTTGAGCAGGCCTTGACCCAGAGGGCTCCAGATCATTGACGACAGCCCTAACTCCTGACCGGCTGCAAGCAGCTCATATTCAGCATCTCGTCCCTCTGGGGTGTAATAGATCTGCTGGGTCACCGGGGCGATTCCACCCATTTGAGGCGCGAGCAAGGCGGTTTTTGCCAACTGCCAGCCGCTGTAGTTGGAGACCCCCCAGTAGCGGATTTTCCCCGAACGAATCAACGTACTCATCACCTCGATGGTTTCTTCGACCGGTGTTACGCCGTCCCAGCCATGAATGAAAAATACGTCCAGCCAATCGGTGCCCAGGCGTTTGAGGGAGGCTTCGACCTGAGGGATCAGATGTGCACGGGAGGCGCCTCCTCCGTTCGGTCCAGACCGCAGGCTGAAACGTGCTTTGCTGAACAGCAGCAGGTCAGCGCGCTTGCTGCCAATGGCGCCGCGAAGAATGTCTTCAGCTTGACCAAACGAGTAAAGATTGGCGGTATCGATCGCGTTCACGCCTGAATCCAGCGACATGTCGATCATGCGCTTGGCCAGGGCTCCTCCGACAGAGCCAGCGCGATCAAATCCGTGATCGCCGCCGAAGGTCAGCGTGCCGAGGATGTATTGAGAGACTTCCAGACCTGATTTGCCGAGTGGCAGATATTTCATGACGGGTTCCTTTTAAGTAGACAGAGCTTGGTGTCGGCCAGGTGCCTATGCCAGGAACGTTACTCTGCCCGAATACTGTTCATTCTTTAAATTGAATATTGAGATCGAATTGATCTCTTTTTGAGATGAGTGTCGAGCAGGTATCAGGTTTGTCGCCAGTATTGAGTCAATAGCGGCTGTCTGCCTGAAACAGGATCGGTCTCTGGGAAGGGGAGGTTAGCCATGCGCTGGAGCATTGCATCGGTCGGGGCCTGTCTGCAGATGTCCCATTCCTGTCCAAGCGCATAAGCACCGACTACCAGAAAATCATTGCTCGCCCAGAGACGGCAATGTCCGATGCCCGTCGGCAGCAACACCACATCACCTTTAGTCACGTTCACCACGTGCCCATTCGGGCCGCCCAACATGAGGCGAGCAGAACCTGCAGCGAAGCCCAGGGCCTCATGGGCGGTTGAGTGGTAATGGTGGTAGTCGTAAATGCCGTTTCGCCATTGCGGCATCCAGCCGTTGTGAGCAAATAAGGCTTCCAGTTTCGAAGCAACATCGCCTTGAGTCATCACGCCAGAGTAGTGCAAGACCGGCAACCGTGGATTGTTTGGAACCCAGTCGTTGCGCTGAATCAGCAGCATCTCAGGTGCCGGCAAGTCTTGTGCTAATGCCGCACCTGACGGCAATGCAATCGAGCCTGCTCCCAGAATCACGGCTCCTTTGATGAAGTCTCGCCTGTCGAATGTCGCCATAGTGGTTCTCCGAAGTCAGGAAAACATGACTATGCACAGTGTAGGCCTGCATGGGTAATGGATCATTTAGATAGTATTAATCTTGATTGGAGATCAATTGAATTTCGCATTCAACGTATTGAACCGGTAACGGTTCACCACGGGCAGGGGAGCCGCCCCACAAACTAGAGCAAAACGTGCGGCGCCTCCGGTGTCTTATTCTCACCCTTGTATCGAGCTAGGTTCATTCTGTGTGGCTGAGTTCTGACGGGCGCGCGGGATGTAATGGATGACGCATCCAAGACATGTATTTCTTGAGTAAGCGCAGGTACCGGTTACGTGTTCGTGAACCGATCTGCAGTAAACGTACAGTGTCAGCTTTGTCAATTTGGGTGACTAGGTTGTCGGCTTGACAGGCCGATTTGGAGCCAGATGGCGTAACCGTCCAGCCGAGCCAGCGTCGCGTCGGAGGGCAGTATGCTCGCGAGAATCGGCTCTCCTTGATTATGAACGCAGAAGCCGGCGCCATCCTCGTTCAGGGTAACGTTTATCAGTGACGGCGTTTACCATGCTGCACTGCGTTATCGATGAGATTGGAGAAGATTTGTGCCATGCGTGACCGATCGAACTGTCCGGTTACGGCTCTCAACCATCTTGGATGCGCACGCACTGACAGCATAACGTGCGGGAGACGAACGCTATTCCTGATTCACACGTAAGTGTTCACTCTCTGTTGGTTAGCGACGGCCTGACTTCGACAGTCGCTATGCACGATCAAACATCGGTCTGTTCCGCCATCTCCAGACCACCGTTTGTCTACCCATCGTTGAAACCCGGAAAAAATAAGTACAACATCAAGTCATTCAACGTCACTTTAATAATCTAATTGCTTTATAAATCAACCTGTCACACCGCTAATGCACGTCTCGTTTCCCGCTCCAAACACAAAGAAAAAGCCACTCTAACGAGTGGCTTTTTTTTGCCTGCGAGTTGAGAAAAGACGCTTGGGCGTCTTTTTCCGTTTCTGCGCCAAACACCTGAAGTTCCGGGCAACCCAATGCGAAAAGTGCAGGATTAAGCACAACTACGGGGCTGCTGGAGTTCGTTGTGAGGGGCTCCGCCAGGGTCTGAATTTCAGTTACTGTGGCCCACCTGCGCGGGGAGTAAAGTTATCGTGAGCAGGTTATCGGGACTGTCATAGCGATAGTCGGTAACGCCGTCATCGGTGGTTTTACGCAGCAAGCGGCCCACTGCATCGCGGGTGAAGCGATGTCGAATAGGGACGTCTGACTCCAGGGGCGGCGGGCCGTCCTCATAGGTGTTGCGCGGTTCCGGCGTTGGCGTTGGATAGGCGTCAGTACCCGTGATGTCGTCCACCGCGCTGTAGTGGTAAACGCGGTAACTGCTACTCACCCGCGACGTGATCGTTCTTGCTGCCGCCCACTTTCAAGGTGTCGTTGGCTTTCACTACCCGTATGCGGGTGCGGCCGACGGTGATGGTCTCGTCCTGGCCAACCTGACTGCTTCGGTCTGCGCCAATCGATTGGGGCTGGTTGTTCTTCACAACCGTGTTCTGGTCTTTCTGGGCATGGACAAACACCTCTTCCTGGCCCAGCTCATCTTCGAAACGCAGCTCATTGAAACCGTCACCCTTATGAGTGCGGCTCTTGATGGTCATCCGCGTCTTGTGTTTGGGCAGTTGATAGGGCGGCAGGTTGGTCTGTCGGTATGCGGTCCCGGTGGCAATCGGTTGGTCAGGATCGCCGTCCAGATAGCTGATCACTAACTCTTGACCCACACGTGGGATGGCCATGGAGCCCCAGGTTGCTCCGGCCCAGCCCTGGGTGACGCGGATCCAGCACGAGCTGTGGTCGTTGTTTTGGTCCGAACGGTCCCATGGGAACTGCACCTTGACCCGGCCCCATTCATCGCAATAAATCTCCTTCCCTGGCGGGCCGACCACGGTGGCAATCTGCGGGCCGTCGATGCAGGGTTTGTCCCGCAGCGGCGCCTTCCAATCCGAGGTCCAGCGGATGGCGCTGGCTTTCAACGCGTAAGAGGTACCGAGGCCGCTGCCGAACGATTCTTCCTGCAAGCTGGTGTGCTGTTTGCCTTCGTGCTTGATGGCGATGGTGCGCCAGCGATCATTGAAGTCCTCACGCGGGTGGTCGTTCAGGTCGAAGGCCAACCCCGGTTGCAGGCGCTCATCGTCGCCTTCCAGGTGTGCCAGCTTGGCGTCATTGCGCAGGGCTGCCAGGCGGGTTTTGGTGAAGGGTTTACCGGCGATATCGCGCTTGTAACGGCCGGGATAGTCGTAGCGTTCATAATCCTTGTGCTGATTATTCAGGTCCTGGTCGCCGGTGGCGGTGTGTTGCTGGTTGTAGCGCGGGTGGGTGAAGGTGTAGTCACGCTGTACCTGCACGGCGGTGCGCACCTGTTCGGTGTAGTGGAATCGATTCAACGCCGGTTCTTTGGAATCACCGCCACCCATGGGCTGGTAGATCACCGGGCAATCGGTGTGGGTGCCGATAGTGCCCAAACCGCCGACGCGGTCGGTAAGAACGAGGGTGTGGCCGTCGGCGCGGTGTTCGAAGGTGTAGAGCAGGCCTTCTTCGGCGGCCAGGCGCGCGATGAAATCGAGGTCGGTTTCACCGGCTTGCACGCAGTATTCGCGCGGTTGGTGGTCGAAGCAGATCTCGCTGCGGATGTCGGTCAGCTTTTGCTCGGCCAGCACGCTGGTGATGATGTCGGGCACGGTCTGGCCCTGGAAAATACGCCAGTTGGAGCGTAGGTCGAAACGCTTCAGGGTCGGCTCGACCACAGCGGTATAGCGGGTGCGGCGAAAGCCGGTATCGCCCTGCTGGAACAGGCTGACCAGGTCGTGGACGTAGCGCACCGGGGTGTCATCGCGCCAAATGGTGAACAGTGCGCCCAGGTCGAGCATGCGGTAGAAGTCGATGGCCGGGTGATGGCTGACCAGTTCGAGTTCGAGCTTGAAGGGTTGGGACAGGCCTTCTTCAAGGGTGAACGAGACCACTTCAAAGGGATCGCCCCGCAGCGGTTCGAAGGTGTAACGCAGGTCGCTTTGACGGGGCATGAAACCTCCTTGTGGTGAGTCCGGATCAGTTGATCATCCAGCTGGCATCGCCGTTTTCCAGGATGCCTTCGTGGTCGGTGCTGTCACCGACGCGGGCTACGGCTTTGCCGTTGATGATCATTGAGGGCGAGCCGCTGATGATCACGGCACCGCAGCCGAGGGTGTCGCCAACACGGGCGATGGCGCGGCCGTTGACGGTGACGTTGTGCGTGCCGCTGTTGACGGTGGTGGGGCCGCACAAAGGGCAATCGTGTTCGTGTCCGACCAGAACGACGGCGGGCATGGAGCCTCCAGAGAGCATCAAGTCAGTGAGCATCCCGCCGCCTGCGCGGCGGAATGAGGTGGTCGGCGGTTAAGCCGGTTTACGCCAGTCATCGGAGGCTTCGGTGCCAGCTACCACATGGCTCCAACTGACCTTGCGATAGGCCAGGCTGGTCTTGATCAACTGGGTGTAGTTGGCGTTATCGCTGTCCTGGGCGTGGGGCAGTACGGTATGGATTTCGACAACGGTGGCGTCTTCCAACTTGGTGGTGAAGAAGTGCTCTTGCTTGCCGTCCCCAGAGGTACGGAACCATTTGACCTCGACGGTTGGCAGCATTTCTCCCGTGGCCAAAGCCTGGTAGAGCATGGGCGAAGCCTTGCTCAGGGCGCTGGTGAAGATCAGCGGTTTATGCACGCGCTGGCCGGCAGGTTGACCGCTTTGCGGGTCGGTAGGCGCAGCGATCTGATGGTCGATTTCCTGTGCCAGGATTTCGTCTTCGTGACCTTCCACATAAACGTTGCCCACCGAGTCAGCGGTGAACGCGCCCTTGGTGATATGGCCTTGGTTTTTGCCGTGGATGCTGATGTACGCGGGTGTTGGCATGACAAGCTCCTTGTCGCGATCAATTGAACGACCCCATGGGTCGCGGTTTATGGCCGACACGGCCATGGCTTTGCAGGCGCTCGGGATGAGCACGCTGAAAATCGGTTACAAGTTGAGAATCCGTTCCAGGGAGGCGAGCACTTCCTGGGTGATGCTGTTCAGGCGCATGGAGTAGATCGTGTAGGCGCAGGTCAGCACGACAGCGGCCAACGCCCATGGCGTCCACAATGGCCAGGCACGTTTGATCCGGTAGTTGCGCGGGGCGACGTTTCTCAGCGGATCGGTCAGGCGTTTGGGCGTCTCGCCACGCAGTGGGCGCAGCAGGCTGTGCAGTTGGTCGATGATCTTCTGTATTTCGTCATCGCCCTTGCTATGGGCGCCGTATTTGCCTTTGAGGCCGGAGATCAGGCACTGGTACATGAACTCCAGCACGTGCTGGTACCGGGCCGCTTCGGGGATCATGTTGTTCATGATGGTGAAGAACCGCTCACCGCCTCGGGTTTCCCCATGGAACTGGCTGAGCAATGAGCGTTCACTCCAAGTGGAGAGCCTGCCCCAGGTGGTGCGCATGACCACTTCGTCGATCAGCAGGCACAGGCTGTAGGAGTAGGCCTTGAGCATGCCGGCGTCGTAGTCGAGCTGGCTGACTTCTTCCATGATCGTGGTGATCTGGTTGCTGACGCTTTTGTATAGCGCGGTCACATCATCATGGTGGTCCAGGCGACGCAGGCGGATCACCAGGCCGATCAGAGGGGTAGCCGCATCGCACAGTGGGTTCCAGGCCAGACCGCGCATGTCGAATTCGGGGTCTGCGAGCAGCGGTTCGGGTTTGGGCTTGGCCGGTTCCTCTACGGCATCGGCCTCCTTACTGCTGGTGGCCTGTTGCAGATAGCTGAACATCAGGTTGCCGTCCTCTGCTGGGGGCGTGGTTTTGGTGGGCATGGACTCACTCATCTTTCTCACTCCTGATCGCCCAGAACTGCAACTCCAGCTCGGGGAATTCACCGGCAATGTGGAAACCAAACCCGCTGCCACTGCTCAGGCCTTGCCACGCAGGGTGATGACGGTCGAGTTCGAAGTAGCTGAAGCCGGCATGGAACGGCAGGTGCCGTGGTGCCACTGGCAGTGGCAGCAGCGCAATGCCCGGCAGCTGCAGGCTGACCAATTGCTCAAGGCCCTCGGTGGAACTGATCTTGATCTGTTTGGGCAACTGCTGGCGCAGTGTCTCCGCCGGCAGTTCGGCCCGCACCGCGAGGATGAATTCGGCGTTGTCCAGCAGGCGCTTGTCGTTCAACGCAGCGGTGCGTACGCCGTATTGCTGCACGACGATTGGCAGCGACACCGCGCGCGGTTGCAGCACGGTGCCCAAGGCGCGGCGCAAGGTATGTTCCAAAAGCTGGAAGGATTCGCGCAAATTGTCGTGTTGGTAGGCCGGGTATTCCTGGGGCAGGTGGCCTTCATCGGTAAAGGTCACCAGTTCGCCGCAAGCCTGGGCCAGTGCGATGTACAGCCGCTCCGGGTGGACCTGGCGTTGTCGGGCCAGGTGCTGGAACAGCGGGAACAAGCGGTTGAGGGCTTGCAGCAGATTGAAGTCGGTAACATCGGCCACGCCCGATTGCCCCGGCGAACCAATACGCTGGGCCAGGTTCTGGGCCCGCGCGCGCATCAGCCCGGCCACTTCGCCCAGGTAGCGGTGCAGCGCCGGCACGGCCTGCAGGGATACGCTGGTAGGGTAAAAGTGCTCGTCCATCACCAGGCTGCCATCCGGGCGTTTGTCTTTGATTCTGCCGATGGCGATGCCGGTGAAGGCGCTGCGGTCGCTGCGTTCGAGCATCAATTGCAGGTTGGGCACGGCCAGGTCCATGCCGACCTGATCGCCGTCATCGCTGTGGGTATCGCGGATTTCTTCGCGGCGGGCGATGTAGCGACTGTTGCCGTACTGGTCGGGCCAGCGTATTTCGAGAGCGCCATTGGAACGCAGCGGCAGCGTCAGGTAGACGATCTGGTTGAC
The DNA here is from genome assembly GCF_002813445.1 of Pseudomonas tolaasii NCPPB 2192. Classification (NCBI taxonomy): domain Bacteria; kingdom Pseudomonadati; phylum Pseudomonadota; class Gammaproteobacteria; order Pseudomonadales; family Pseudomonadaceae; genus Pseudomonas; species Pseudomonas tolaasii. The sequence goes on along the minus strand of NZ_PHHD01000001.1, from coordinate 5,741,273 downwards.
CGCACTGCTGTCGCAGATTTCCAACGGTGCAGGCGGTGCCAAATCATGAGGAATATCGAAGACACTGCCGTCGGGCATGATTCCACACGCCTTGGTGATGGCGACCTTGCCGAAGCCCAGGTATTCGCTGTTCAACTCAAGCTCGCTGAAGCCGTAAAGGGCGTCATTCAGGCTGTGCATGCGCTGATGTACGGCGGCTTCGGTTGCGCGGGCCTGTTGCTGGAAGTGTTGGGGTTTGACGAACAAACCTTCATGCCAGATGACGGGGTTGCGTGAACTCATCGGTATGTACTCTGCGCAAAAGCGGTTAAAAATGACGTCATCGGGTTTCTCCTTTGAGGCTGACCTGAGTGGAGTCCAGCTGCACCAGCACGGCGTACTGCCGGCCTTTGGGCTCGACGCGCAGGTGCTGTTTCCACTGGCTGACTTCGTCGTTGTGGTAGTTGGCGATCACCGCAATAAACCGGGTGTCCTCATCCAGGGGGCGCAGGTCGACGAACTTGAATTGGCCGGGCTGCAGCAGGTAGTCGTCAGCGCGGATATAGGTGCTGCCCAGGGTCTTTTTCAGGTCTTCGGCCAGGGCCTGGGGGCTGGCGTTGATCAGCAGCGAGTCGTCGGTCAGTTGCAAGACCTTGAAAGCGATCGGCGTGGCGATGTGCTGCAGCGCCGGGTTGCCCAAAGGCGTGGTCAGGCTGACGCCTTGGGCGTCGTATTCGCCCAACAGCGTGTCTTCGAGAGGCGACATCGGCACCACAGGCTCGGGGCCCAGGGCCAACGGCGACTGGGCCGGTGCGCTTTCGTAAAGTTGGGTAAGCAGGGTTTGCACTTTGTCGGCCAGTGCCTGCGGGCTGCTCGCCTGAACGTTGAGGGTGTAGGGCGCGCGGTTCGCGTCTTCATTCGGTGCGGTGCCGGTGCTGAGCAGGCGCGGGTTGACGTGGTCGCTGGCGTGCAGGCTCAGGGAGTAGCGGCTGGGCTGATCGTCGGGGCCGCCGACCGGAATCGATGGGGTCCAGATCACTTGGCCGATTTTGCCGAGCATGGTGCAGCCGCCCAGAGTCAAGCAGACGAGCAACAAGATGCCCAGGCGCAGGGTGCTGAACAGGCTGGCGGTTTTTTGGGGTGCAAGTGCGCGACTGTCAGGCAGTGGCTTTGGCGGTTCCGCCGCCTTCATTGCTTGCAGCGGATCACCTTGTTTCGCCAAGTCCACTGGCTGGCAAAGGCGCTCGAATTCCGGGCACGTGACAGGGCGCGGATCGGGTAGGGGCAGGCCCGATAAAGCCTCCAGGTGCCAGGCTTGCATATCTTCCGGCTGGCCGGTGAACAGCTCATCGAGCGACCGCTGACCTTGGGCGTACTCACCGAGCTGCACCGCAACCCGATACGCCCCAATCTGCAACAGGTCGCCATCGTTGAGGCTCACCGCCACATTGCGAGCCAATGGCAAGTCATGACCATTGGCGTAGGTGCTGCCACTGCGGTCGATCACGCAGAAGCGCCCTTCGATGACGCGAATGTCGCAGTGGTTGGGTCGCACGCTGTTGTGGCGGTCCTCCAGGCACCAGTCCGCCGCGGCGCTGCCGATGCTGCCGCCCTGTGGGCCAAACCGGTGGAGGGGCAGATACCCGTGCAGCAACTGCGCAGGATTATTGATAACCAGGGTGAGCTTCATGCGCGCCCCCGAATCCGCACTACGGCGGGGTGACGTTGTTCCTGGTCTTCGATAAAGCTGGTCCAGCCCAGGTGGGTGCCGCTGTCGCGTTGCAGGTTGAACGGCGGCACATCTTCTTCGCGCAGGCCCAGTTCCAGGTCATAGGCGGTGATGTCGCGCAGCAAAAAATCCATTAACTGGCGCAGTCGTCCGAACTGCTCGCCACTGGGCAAGAACTGCCGAAAGCGTGCCTGGGTCAGGTCTGGAATCACCAGAGTGAACTTGCTCGCACGGGTCTTGCTGCGGTCACCCACCACAAAGTCGCTGCCCAGCGTGCCGTTGGCCTTACCCAATACCATGCGCTGACGCTGCGGCAAACTCACCGAGCGAGCCTCAAACTCACGGATGTACACGCCGTGCAGGTCGAAGCAATGTTCAACGATGCCGGACACTACCGAGGGCGAGCGACTGCGGTTGGCGATCAATCCGGCAAAACTCAGCAATCGCCCCCACGGAAGCGGTGTTGCTCCCCGCAGGTCGTTATCGTTGAGGCCGATCATGGAAAACACATAGCGCGAAAAGCGGTCGCTGGCCTCGGCCTGGAAGCGGATGTAGTAGCGGTACTTGCGCCAGCTGGTGTGCAGCAGAGTCAGCAAGCGATGATTGAAAAAATCCATAAACGCCGGACGGATGCCACGTTCCTGAGCCTGCTCGTAGGCCAGGCGATCCAGGTAGTAACCGGGCAGCGGCGAGTCGGTACCGTGCAGGCCAAAAAAGCTGGTCTGCAAGCGATAACGCACCTCGTCGCCATCCTCCTCAATACGTGCCGCCTCGACCACGTCGGAAGCCGGAAAGCCCAACCCCGCATGGCTCTGAAGGCGCACGCGACGGCGCGCCGCCGCACTCAAGGGCTGTGCTTCCAGGTCATCGCCGTGCAAGGCGTGCAGATGCTCCAGCAGGCGGTGAAACGAATAGTTCCGCGCGTCGGCCAGCAGCACATCGGCTAGATCACGGGTTGTCTGCCGGTCAACAGTGGCCATTCATAACGCTCGTTGTTGGTGGTATTGATCACTTCCAGGCGATGGAAGGAATTGATGCTCGCGTACAGCGCAAAGAAGTGCGAAAGCACACTGGCGAACAGGTACAGCTCGCCCTCGCAGAGGAAGGCGTTCTGGTCCAGTTTCAGTTGGGTCTGCAAACCGCGCACCGGCTGGCCCTTCATCAGCCAGTCGATAGGAGTAGTCACGGCTTCGTGGATACCGTTGAGGCGTTTGCGAGTGGCGCGGGCTTGTTGCAGGTCGTGCAACGCGGCGAAGTCATAGGCACGGATCACCGCCTTGAGAGGTTCGGCCGACAGCAACGACAGGTAGTTCAGCGACAGGTTGGAAATCAGCGTCCAGTGCAGGCTGCTGTCCAGCACCGGCCGGTAGCTGCGCGTCGGTGCAATCAGGTTGGTGTAGGTGGCAAACGACGGCGTGACTTCGGTAGACAGCGACACATCGCCCGCACCCAGCAACTGCGGCAGGTCGCGATTGCTGCAGGTCAGTTCGATGGACGCCGCTTCATGCTCGCCGATGTACAGGCTCTCATCGCCGCGCACGAAGGCAATGCGATGGCGCAGGCCCTCGCGGCCATGGGACTCTTCGATATGCGTGCGGAAGTACAGTGCCGTGCGGCCCCTTGCATGTTCGATCTCATGCTGGAATGACTCGAAAGGCGTGAACCGCCGTAGAGGATCGCCTTTGCGCTCCTTGTCGGCTGCATCCCAACCGGCCACCCGGTCGACACTGAAAATCTCGTAAGCCTCAGGCTGACTGCCGCTGGGGCTGATGCGCCGTTCCAGGCTGCGCCCGTCCAGCGCGATAGGGTTGGCATCGTGGCGGAACAGGTTGACGGCCGGCGCGCAGTACAGGTGCAGGTCGCTGGTGCGCAGGCGGATGTCGGGCGGCATGGGCCGGGTGAACTGAAATTCGAAGCGCAGCGTGGTGGCGCTGACATCCGGCCAAACGTGAGCCAACCGAGTCAGGCTGAAAAAGTGGAACCGCTGCGGGAACACAAAGTATTCCTGCAGGATGCGGTAGCCATCGAACACATTGCGCGGGTAGGGCAGCAGTGCCTCGTCAGGGGTGAAACCGGGAAAGCCGATATCCTTGGCCGACAGGCGATAGCTTTGCTTATCAACGTGCAGCGTGACGCTGTCCAGATAATGGGCCAGCCACAGGTACAAGGTCAGCGCGGTGGCGTTATCGCCGCCCAGGTGAAAATCCAGCTGATCGCAGGCCATGCTGGTCAGCGGTTGCACCGTCAGCACCTTGAGGTCGATGCGCATCACCGAAGCCTCACGGCTGTGGGCGTCGCTGACTTCCTGCAAGGCCAGCGGGTACAGGTTGACGTCGGTGCAGGTGCGAAACTGGTAGGAGATGCCATCCACCGGTTTGGCAAACAACGGCGTGCCTTTGGGAATCAGCTGGCGTTGGCTGATCGCATCGGGCAGCGGTTCGAAGCGAATGATGGTCGCACTGGGCAGAGGTCGCAGGTAGTTGGGCCAAAGCATCTGCAACAGCGGGTGGGTCAGCTCCGGCAAGTCGTCGTCGATCTTCATCCCCAGCTTGGCGGTGAGGAAGGCAAAGCCCTCCAGCAGCCGCTCCACGTCGGGGTCACCGGCCTGATCGCCTAGAAATTGCGCCAGTTGCGGGTTGTCCTCGGCAAACTCGCGGCCGAGTTCGCGCAGGTAGCGCAACTCCTCGGCAAAGCGTTGTTTCAAGTCCATCGCATCCTCATTTCACGCGGGTGTAGCCGTCGCGGCCGTACATGGCCACCTCGATCTGCACCTGTTCGTCCTTGTGGTTGACCCGCACCTGGCAATTCAGGCGAAAGTTCAGCTCCAGCGGCTGGTCCGGGTCGGGCTGATAACGCACGCCGGTTACTGTGATCCGGGGTTCAAACGCCTCCACTGAGCGCCGGATATCGGCGCTGATGGCGACCACCAAATCGCTGCTGGCCTGGGTGACGCCGTTGAAGTCGCGCAGCCCCAGTTCAGGGCTGCTTTGCGAGCAGCCCTGGCGTGAGTTGAGGACCTGTTCCAGGTGGCGTTTGATCGCCTCGACGCGTTGGCGCGCCTGTTCATCCGCGCTGCCGGGGCGGTAGCGCGGAGCATCGGGTTCCAGGCGTTCAAACAGGCTGCAGCCCACTTATTGGGTGTCCAGCCGACCGACCAATGAGATCTCGAAGTTGGCGCCCATGTACTTGAAGTGCGGGCGTACTGCCAACGACACCTGGTACCACCCCGGATCGCCGGCCACGTCCTGCACAACGATTTGTGCGGCGCGCAACGGGCGACGACTACGCACATCGGATGAAGGGTTTTCCTGGTCGGCGATGTACTGCTTGAGCCAGGTGTTGAGTTCGCGCTCCAGGTCCTGGCGCTCCTTCCAGCTGCCGATCTGTTCGCGCTGCAGCACCTTGATGTAGTGGGCCAGGCGATTGACGATAAACAGGTACGGCAACTGGGTGCCGAGCTTGTAGTTGGTCTGGGCTTCCTGGCCTTCTCGGGTCTTGGGGAAGTTCTTCGGTTTTTGCACCGAGTTGGCCGAGAAGAATGCCGCGTTGTCGCTGTCTTTGCGCATGGTCAGCGGGATAAAACCGGCTTCGGCCAGCTCGAACTCCTTGCGGTCGGAGATCAGCACTTCGGTAGGGATCTTCGCCTGCAATTGGCCGAGGGATTCGTACAAGTGCACCGGCAAGTCATCCACCGCACCGCCGGATTGCGGGCCAATGATGTTCGGGCACCAGCGGTATCGGGCAAAGCTGTCAGTGATGCGCGAGGCCATCAGGAACGCGGTGTTGCCCCACAGGTAGTTGTCGTGGTTGCCGTCGACGGTTTCGTCGTAGCCGAAGCTGCGCGTTGAATTGTCGTCGGTGCTGTAGGGCGGCCGCAGCAGGAAGCGAGGCAGGGTCAGGGCCAAGTGGCGGGCGTCTTCGGATTCGCGCAGGCTGCGCCATTTGGTGTGGCGTGGGCCTTCGAAAATGTCGCTGACCTCCTTGAGGTCGGGCAGACCCTGGAAGCCTTCCAGGTTGAACAGCTCGGGGCCCGCAGCCGAGACAAACGGTGCATGGGACATGGCGCCGATGGAGGCCACATAGCTGAGCAACTTGATGTCTGGCGAGCTGGGGCCAAAAGTGTAGTTGCCGACAATGGCACCCACCGGCTCACCACCGAATTGGCCGTAGCCGGCGGTGTAGACGTGCTTGTACAAGCCACTGCGGGTGATGTCGCCGGCGTTGTCGAAGTCGTCCAGCAGTTCCTCTTTCGTAACGTGCAGCATTTCCAGCTTGATGTTCTCGCGAAAGTCCGTGCGATCCACCAGCAGCTTCAGCCCACGCCACGACGACTCCAGTTGCTGGAACTGCGGCTGATGCAGGATCACGTCCATCTGCTTGCTCAATGCGCGATCGATCTCGGCAATCATCTGGTCGACCCGGTGTTTGTTTACCGGCTGCTGGTGATCACCGCTTTGCAGGATCTCGCTGATGAACGCAGCCACGCCTTGGCGGGCAACGGCATAGCCTTCCTGAGAGGAGCGAATGGTGGTGTTGGCCAGCAATTGGTCAAGCAACGACGGTTCTTCGTCAGCCACCGGTATTTGGGCGGCGGCGCTTTCCATAGGCATGGGGAGTACTCCGTTGAGAAGGGCGTTCAAATCAGTTGTTTGGCGCGTCGAGGACCAGGTTCAGTTCGCTCGCCAAACGTAGGCGGGCGGTTTCATCGGTCAGCAGGTTTTGCAGGTGTTTGCGAAAGGCCGGGACGTTACCCATCGGCCCCTTGAGCGCAACCAGGGCTTCGCGCAGTTCCAGCAACTTGTTCAATTCCGGTACTTGGCGGGCAACCGCGTCGGGGCCGAAGTCATTAATATTTTTGAATTGAAGTTGCACATTCAGGTCGGTGTCGTGATCGTTGTTCAAGACAGAAGGAACCGCCATGTCCAGAGCAACTTCGGCTTTGGTCAGAACTTCATTGAACGTGTCTTTATCTATTCGAACAGATTGTCTGTCTTCCAATGCCGTTAGTTTGCCGTGGCCTTTGAAGTCGCCCGTGATCAATAACTTCAGGGGCAGTTCAACTTCGGCCTGCTGATCGCCCGTGGCCGGGACATACTTGATGTTGACGCGTTCTTTTGGCGCGACAGAACCATGAGATTTCGACATGGGGAAAATCCTTTTCGTAAGGTCGGCGTATTTAAACCCTCTCTGGCAAGCCTTGTCATGTAGGACGAAATGGGCGAGATTCGTGGGTGTTGGATGTAGGAAAAAACGCTTAAGGAAATATTTATATTTTTCCTACGAGTTTTATAGAAGTATCTGAGAGAGGCTTCTTTTTATTCATGTTTTGGCGGTGTTTTGTTTGTTTTTACTTGCCTGGATCATTGCGCTCAGGTGACGCTCGTGAAGTTGTGAAAGCAACTTTCTGACTGAGCAACGTTAGTTCGAAAGTTGAAAAATATCAGGTTTGGATTTTGGTGAGGCCTATCAGGAGATGTTGATGCGCGACGGATGGCGAGGATGGAAACGGGCGTTCTGCTTGACGGTTGTGGCGGTAATGGACGCGCAGGCAGCCACTCGGGATTGCCCTGCCATCGTCTCGCCCTTGAAGCGTCTGGAATGTTTTGATTTAGCCGCCGGTACACCTATCCATCACACACCGGCGCCGCCACGTGCACTTGGCCGGGTATTGCCGATTGTCGATCTGGTGCAACGCAATGAGGCCAAGCGCCCGCCCGAGGATCAGCGTTTTCTGTTGTCATCCTTCCCTGAGCCGGACAACGACCAGCAACACCGTCTGGTGATCTCCGCCCCAGCGTTGGGGGCGTTGCCGCCTCGACCTTACCTGGCGATCAGTTGTGAATCGAAAATCTCGCGGCTGCAACTGGTGCTGGATGAGCCGGCCAAGCCCAACAAGATTCGCATCCAGCTGTTCAAGGATGAACGGCCGATCTCTGAGGCCTACCAGTGGCAGGTCTTGGACGACGCCGGCCTGGTGGTTGATGCCGGACGCGGGCTGCGGGCTATTTCTCTACTGCGCAACATGGGTGGCGGCCAGCGGGTGCGAGTCGAGAGCGATTACCCGAGACTGCATGGGCTGGTGTTCGATGCCGACGGGCTGGGTGAACTGATCGAACAGGAGCGCCAGGTATGTCGCTGGTGATCGACGTGCCGGCAGACATCGTCAAGCTGCTGCTGACGCCCATCGATCCGGAGCAACCCGCCGGTCATTTCGATGTCGAGGACGAAACCTACCAGGCCATCGATCAGGAAATGGTCAAGCTCGGCGGGCTGCGTGAAGGCGATATCGACTGGCCGTATATCGACGAAGCCTCCCGCCAATACCTGGCGACCCAGTGCAAGCACTGGCGCATTCTCGGCCATCTGCAAGTAGTTTGGTTGCGCACCCGCCAATGGGCGCGCTGGGCCGATGCCCTGGGCCTGATAGCCGGCATGGTTGAACTGTATTGGGATAGTGCCCACCCCAAGCCAGGCCCCACCGGCTACCTCAACAAACGCAAGCAAGTGCAGCGCCTGCTGGGCGACCTGGGGCAGGTGTTGCCGACCCTGGAACGCAGCAGTTTTGAACCGGCCTATCAAGCCGCAGCGGAACTGGCCCTGGCCAACCTGCAACGTTGTGCTCAAAGCGCCAAGCTCGACCCCGAGCCGTTGGACGCGTTGCAACGCCAACTGAACAAATACAGCGAGCCTGTCGTCGCCACTGAGCCGGCCCGTGCGACCACCTCCGGCACCGCGCTGGAGTCCGCATTTTTCACCCGCCCCAAACCGCAAGCACCGAGCAACGAGCGCGAACAACGCCACGCCGTGTTGTCCATGGCCGAACAGGTCAACCAGCAAGACCCCTACGACCCCACCGGCTACCAATTGCGACGCTTCGGCCTGTGGTCGCACCTGCGCACCGCGCCGCTCATCACCCGTGACCGTCGCACCGAATTGACCGCCGTGCCCAGGGATATCGTCGACGGCTACCAGGATGCGCTGAATCACAACGCCATTGAGCCAAACCTGCTGCTGCGCATCGAAAAAAGCGTCTGCGCCTCGCCGTACTGGTTGCGCGGCAGCTACCTGGCCGCCCAGGTCGCCTCACGCCTGGCGATGGAAGAAGTCGCCGCCGCCATCCGGCAGACCTGCGAGCGTTTCGTCTGCCGCCTGCCTGCGCTGCTGGAGCTGTGCTTCAGCGACGGCACGCCGTTTGTGGATGCACAAACCCAGGCCTGGATCACCTGCGCCGATCAGGCGCAAACCACCGGCAGCCCGGTGCAGGAATATGCCGGGCTGCGCGACGAACTCACCACCCAACTCAATACCGAAGGCGTCGAAGTGGTGCTGCTGCGCTTGCAAGAACTGCATGCCACCCATGACGCCCCGCGTCAGCGCAGCTACGCCACGGTGATAGCCGCCGACCTGCTGGCCTCGCGTGGCCTGTCGTGGCTGGCGGACGACCTGTACGCCAACGTTGCGCGGCTGATGCGCGAGACCACGGCGCAGGGCTGGGAGCCGGAGCTGTATCAACGGGTTGCGATTCTTGATAGCGAACGTAAGGACTAGCCACTATGCCTCGCAAAAGTGATCTGCGTTTCACCTTTGAACCCTTGAAGGGCGATGCTTTCGAAGTGGTCTCGTTCACCCTTGAAGAAGGCCTGTCCCAACCCTTCAAGCTCGAACTGGAACTGGCCAGCCACAACGCCGCTATCGACTTCAATCGGGTGCTCGACCTGGCGGGGCTGTTCACCCTCTGGCGTGGCGAGACTCCAGTCCGTTACGTCCACGGCCTGGTCAGCCTGTTTCAGCAAGGCGATACCGGCTTTCGACGCACCCGCTATACCGCTGTGGTCGAGCCGACCCTGAAGCGTTTCGATCTGCGCTCCAATTGGCGCATTTTCCAGGGCCAGACCGTACCCGACATCATCACCAGCGTGCTGGCCGAGCAAAAGCTGACCGACATCCGCAGCGAGATCTGCTTCGACCACCAACCGCGCGAATACTGCGTGCAAGCCGGTGAAACCGACCTCGATTTCATCGCGCGCTTGGCCGCCGAAGAAGGCCTGCTCTACACCTTCGAACACCGCGCCGACGGCCACACTCTCGTTCTTACCGACCGCGTCGGTGGGCTGGGCACCATCGGCACCCACACCGATTGCCCGGTGATCTACCAGCCCATGAGCGGTGGCGATGCCATGGAACCGGCGTTGAATCGGTTCCATTACACCGAGCAGGTACGCACCGCCGTACAGGTGCAGCGCGACTACACCTTCACCCATCCGCGTTACAACCAGCAGCACACTGCCAGCGGCGGCGAGGACCTGAACAACCAGCATAAAGACTACGAACGCTACGACTACCCAGGCCGTTACAAGCGCGATATCGCCGGCAAGCCCTTCACCAAGACGCGCCTCGCCGCCCTGCGCAATGACGCCAAGCTCGCCCATGTGGAAGGCGACGATGAACGCCTGCAACCAGGGTTGGCCTTCGACTTGAGCGCGCATCCCCGTGAGGACTTCAACGACCGCTGGCGCACCATCGCCATCAAGCACGAAGGCAAACAGCACACCAGCCTGCAGGAAGAATCGTTCGGCAGCGACGTCGGCACATCGTATGAAATGAAGGCCAGCGCCATCCGCTGGACCTCCGACTGGAAAGCTCCACTGCGCAATAAACCCTGCATCGACGGGCCGCAGATCGCCACGGTGGTCGGCCCTCCCGGTGAAGAGATCTATTGCGACAAATGGGGCCGGGTCAAGGTGCAGTTCCCGTGGGACCGCTCGGACAAAAACAACGACCAGAGTTCATGCTGGATCCGTGTCGCTCAAGGCTGGGCAGGCGCGACGTGGGGCGCCATGGCCGTGCCGCGCGTGAATCAGGAACTGATCATCAGCTTTTTGGATGGCGATCCTGACCAGCCTATCGCCACCGGACGGGCCTACCGCGAGACCAATTTGCCGCCTTACGAACTGCCCAGGCTCAACGCCGTGGCGACCACCAAAAGCCGCGAGTTCAGAGGGTCGCGGGCCAACGAGTTGCGTATCGACGACACCACTGCGCAGATCAGCGCCGCGTTAATGAGCGACCACGAGCATAGCGCGCTGCATCTGGGCTACCTGACTCATCCCCGCCACTACGGCGATGGCCGGCCACGGGGCGAAGGTTTTGAGCTACGAACAGATGGTCACGGCGCGTTGCGCGCAGCAAAGGGTTTGTTGCTGACCGCTGAAACTCAACTCAAGGCCGGCGCGGGCCAACTGGAGCGCCAACAGGTTATCGAGGTGCTGCAAGCCGCCCTGACATTGGCCAAACAGTTGGGGGCATCTGCCGAAACTGCCAGGGGTATTGCTCAGGATTCACAGCCGCAACAGTCGCTGACTGAGGCCGTCAATGCATTGGGCCATGGTGCCAATGATCAAGCCAATGGCACCGGCAATGGCGCGCAACCCATCATCGCGTTAAGCGGGCCGGCCGGCGTTGCCGTCGGGACATCCCGCAGCATTGCGATCGGTGCCGGCGAACATATCGACAGCGTGGCCCAGCACAACCAGCAGCTCACCGCCGGCCAAAAAGTGGTGATCAATGCGGGTGACGAAATCGGCCTGTTCGCCCAGGGCGGTGACATGCGCCATATCGCCCATAAGGGGCAGCTGCTGTTGCAGGCCCAGCACAACAGCATTCAGGTGCAGGCGGACCAAAGCGTGGAAATCAGCGCCAGTCAGCAACATGTTCTGGTGGCGGCGGACAAGCACATCACCCTGTTATGCGGCGGGGCGTACATCAAAATGCAGGGCGGCAATATCGAGCTGGGCATGCCCGGCAACTTCACGGTGAAGGCTGCGAACACGTACTTCATTGGCCCAAGCAACGCCGCTACCGAACTCAATAGCTGGCCCGGCACATCGTTCAACGAACGCTTTCAGACCTTTCTGACCAACGGTGAGCCTATCCGCAACCGTGCCTACGCCCTGGTGCGCAAAGACGGCGCACGTTTCGAAGGCCGTACCGATGGTGACGGTTTCGTCACCCTGCAACAGGGCATGTCGCTGGAAGGGCTGGTTTTGGAATGGCTGGATAACGGAGAACCCGCATGACCGACACCCCATCAGCGCCTCGTGTTGCGCCCATGACCTATAACGCCCGGGGCAACCCCGTGCATACCTGGACCCTGACACCCAGCCATATCACCGACCCGGTGCACTGCATATTGCCGCCGGATGGTGTGCTGCCGGTGATTTTTGTGCCGGGGATTATGGGGTCGAATTTGAAGAGCAAGCCTGAGGAGCAGGAAGGCGGGGAGTCTGAGGAGGAGGCCGTTCCCGTCTGGCGCCTGGACGCGGGGTTCGTGGGCAAGAACATGTGGCTGGCCTTGAACTGGATCAATAAAAAGGCGGGGATCCGACAAAAACTGCTGCACCCGGACAGAGTGGAAGTCGACAACCAAGGCGCAGTGCCCAAGCGTGCTGCCGGTACCGTAATGGTGCCACCTGGCCTGGACAGGAAAAAGACCCTCCTGGCCCTGAGCACACGCTATCAAGAGCGTGGCTGGGGCGAGGTCAGCGAAACCAGTTATCACGCTTTCCTGCTCTGGTTGGAGGAGACGCTCAATAGTGAATTCCTGCCCCATCGATGGCCGCAATTCGACATCCGGCCGGAGCACCTGCATAGCGTTGCCGTCGAGCCTGGGCCGACGCACATCACTCGGTTAAAACCCGACATTCCCATTGGCATGCCAGGGCTGGGCGCCACCCTGGCGGGTCAGTTGCCGTCGATTCTGTCGGATGAGCTGGTGGCGCGAGGTGGCTATCGAATGCCGGTGCATGCGTGTGGGTACAACTGGTTGGATTCCAACGAGCAGGCCGCGATAAGGCTGGCCGAGCGTATTGATGAACTCATGCATCAGTACGGTCGTAATTGTCAGCAGGTCATTCTGGTGACGCATTCCATGGGCGGACTGGTGGCGCGTCGATGCGCGCAGTTGCCCGGTATGGGCGACAAAATTGCCGGTGTGGTGCATGGGGTAATGCCCGCCACTGGGGCGCCGGTCGCTTATCGTCGTTGCAAGGTGGGTATGAGCGACGAAGATCCCATTGCGGGGGCAGTGATTGGCCCAACCGGCCAGGAAGTGACCGCCGTGTTTGCACAGGCGCCTGGTGCCTTGCAGTTGTTGCCCACACAAGATTACGCCCCTGGTTGGCTGAGGCTGGTCGACAATCAGGGCGTATCGGCGATGCCACGCCAGCCAGTAAAAGACCCTTACGAAGAGATTTATTTACGTCGTGATCGTTGGTGGGGATTGCTGCGTGAAGAATGGTTGGCGCCGAAGGATGGGGATGCGATTACGTGGAAAGTATTTGCTGACAACATTAGGAGTGCAAAGGAGTTTCATCAGGATATTTGTGGCTCCTACCACCCTCAAACCTACGTCTACTACGGCAGCGAAGACAAACACCCCAGTTTCGAATCCATCACCTGGCAAATGCAACGCGGGTCTCGTCTCAATGGCCCTCACGGCTCACACCCCGATAGCTTCACGGTGTCCAATCTCGAGATGCATGAGGTCAGGGACGATGGGCGCAGCCCTGTGTACGTCGGTGGGCAAGAACAAGCGCTTCCCTCCATGCGGGGTGACCCCGACGCGCCCGTCAAAACCGTGCAGACCAGTTTTTGGGAATTGCATTGCCAAATGCAGGACGGTTCCGGCGACGGCACCGTGCCGGTGAGCTCCGGCAGCGCGCCGATAAAGCACGCACGCAACGGCGAAGTCCGCCAGCAAATCAAGGCCCCCGGCTTTGACCATGAAGCCTCCTACGCCAACCCGTTAGCTCAGCATTTCACCCTCTATTCCCTTATCAAAATCGCGGCGAAAGCCAAGAGGCCTCTATGCGTCAGCTAAGAGTTTTTTTTGCCTGTCTGGTACTCGGCACTCTCACCGCATGTACAGCCTTCAACCAGCCGAGTGAACAGGAGAAAAACAACGTGAGCGAAATGACTACCCAGATGCGCACCTGGGCACTGGGCCGCGGCCTGATCGATCTACCCGCTAATTGGAGCGGCGGCGGTGACGTGAAGCTCTATTACGGTTTGGGCGCCGATCATTCGTCTGTTGAGGTACGTGTTTTGGGGGAGGGCATTACCCAGCAAAGGTTTGATGCTGCGTTGAATGAGCGTGCGCACAGGATTGCGGCGGTCAAAAACTATAAGCAGTCGGACGTGCCCATGTTGGTTTCAGCAGTAAGGATCTCTCCGCAAAGTGTAACGCTGCAGTACTACAAGCAAGCATCACGCCGTCAAACGTTCGTTCACGAATTCCATCTGCTGGTTGGCGACGCCTACGTCATGCTCCGCGCCGAATCGTACGATGGTGAAACCGCCCCGGTTGAGAAGCGCCTTTTAAATCTCTCCAAAGAAATTTTCAAGGTAACTGCCCCGCAGAACGCAGGTGCAGGCTTCGCCTTGGGCCCCATCGTCATCAGAAGCCATCACGATCAGGAAATCGCCAGCTTTTACTTTCGTCCCCCGGCTTCGGATGTGGCGCTGAACGTCTACATCAATGCCTTATCCCCGGATGAAAAAGAGCGTTTGCATGTTCGAACCAAAAAAGACACGCAAATTTTCCTCGCGGGCGACTATGAAAATTTGCGGGCCGGGAAAATCACCCTGGCCGACATGCAAGCTGAAGAGTCCCTGATCGGCTTCAGTGACGACACTCACCGTCAGATACTCTTTGTGAGCGAGAACTACCGCGACAATCCCTCGCTGAACCGCCCTGCGATGGGCTTTCGTTTGTCGGCAGGCGGTAAAAAACGCTCCGCCATTGACCCGAATAAACCCAAAGACCTGGTGCGCTGGACGCTCCCCCAATTTGCCAACAAAGGCTATCAACGCCCGCTCTGGCAACTTCCTGCGGCGAAAGAACCCGTCAACCCGTCTCTCACCGACTACGAAGCCATGGCCGTCTGGGACGCGATCCTCAAATCCGTGCGCATCCGCTACGGCGCGGTCGCGCCCAAGCCGGACCCCTGGTTCAACCCCCGTGGGCCGACACCTGAACAAGCCGCCGAAAGCAAACGCATCCTTGACGAATTCATCGCCAGCTTTGAGAAGCCCAAACCGTGGCCGGGGGATGAGGGTTAATGAATATGCGTCGGTTGATCCTTTTTTTTACCTGCCTGGCACTTGGCTTACTCACTGGCTGTGCCGCCTTCAACCAGCCCAGCGAACAGGAGAAACACAACGTGAGCGAAATGACATCCCACATGCGCACTTGGGCACTGGGCCGCGGCTTGATCGATTTACCCGCTAATTGGAGCGGCGGCGGTGACGTAAAGCTCTATTACGGTTTGGGCGCCGATCATTCGTCTGTTGAGGTCCGTATTTTGGGGGAGGGCATTACCCAGCAAAGGTTTGATGCTGCGTTGAATGAGCGTGCGCACAGGATTGCGGCGGTCAAGAACGATGAGATGGGCAATGTACCGATGTTGGTGTCGGCAACAAAAGTAGACGCGCAACATAAGCTACTTCAGTACTACGAGAGCACCGAAATTTCGGACTGGTTCATTCACGAGTCTCATCTGCTGATTGGTGATGTCTACGTCATGCTCCGCGCCGACTCCTTCAACGGCAAAACCGCCCCGGTTGAGAAGCGTCTTTTAAATCTCTCCAAAGAAATCTTCAAGGTGACTGCCCCGCAGAACGCAGGTGCAGGCTTCGCCTTGGGCCCCATCGTCATCAGAAGCCATCACGATCAGGAAATCGCCAGCTTCGACTTTAGCCCCCCAGCTTCGGATGTAGTGCTGAATGTCTACATCAACGCGTTATCACCGGATGATGACGAGCGACTACAGGTGCGTACCCAAAAAGACACGCAAATTTTCCTCGCGGGCGACTATGAAAATTTGCGGGCAGGGAAAATCACCCTGGCCGACATGCAAGCCGAAGAGTCCCTGATCGGCTTCAGTGACGACACTCACCGTCAAATACTCTTTGTGAGCGAGAACTATCGCGACAATCCCTCGCTGAACCGCCCTGCGATGGGCTTTCGTTTGTCGGCAGGCGGTAAAAAACGCTCCGCCATTGACCCGAATAAACCCAAAGACCTGGTGCGCTGGACGCTCCCCCAATTTGCCAACAAAGGCTATCAACGCCCGCTCTGGCAACTTCCTGCGGCGAAAGAACCCGTCAACCCGTCTCTCACCGACTACGAAGCCATGGCCGTCTGGGACGCGATCCTCAAATCCGTGCGCATCCGCTACGGCGCGGTCGCGCCCAAGCCGGACCCCTGGTTCAACCCCCGTGGGCCGACACCTGAACAAGCCGCCGAAAGCAAACGCATCCTTGACGAATTCATCGCCAGCTTTGAGAAGCCCAAACCGTGGCCGGGGGATGAGGGTTAATGAATATGCGTCGGTTGATCCTTTTTTTTACCTGCCTGGCACTTGGCTTACTCACTGGCTGTGCCGCCTTCAACCAGCCCAGCGAACAGGAGAAACACAACGTGAGCGAAATGACTACCCACATGCGCACCTGGGCACTGGGCCGCGGCCTGATCGATCTACCCGCTAATTGGAGCGGCGGCGGTGACGTGAAGCTCTATTACGGTTTGGGCGCCGATCATTCGTCTGTTGAGGTCCGTATTTTGGGGGAGGGCATTTCGCAGGAAAGGTTTGATGCCGCGTTGAATGAGCGTGCGCACAGGATTGCGGCGGTCAAGAACGATGAAATGAACGATATACCGATGCTGGTTTCAGTCAGTAGGGAGACACCACGGAGTGTCATGTTGCAGTACTACATGCGCATGACTCAGCGCCAGACCTTCGTCCACGAACTCCATTTGCTGGTCGATGATGTCTACGTCATGCTCCGCGCCGACTCCTTCAAAGGCAACATCGCCCCGGTTGAGAAGCGCCTTTTAAATCTCTCCAAAGAAATCTTCAAGGTAACTGCCCCGCAGAACGCAGGTGCAGGCTTCGCGTTGGGCCCCATCGTCATCAGAAGCCATCACGATCAGGAAATCGCCAGCTTCGACTTTAGCCCCCCAGCTTCGGATGTAGTGCTGAATGTCTACATCAACGCGTTATCACCGGATGATGACGAGCGACTACAGGTGCGTACCAAAAAAGACACGCAAATTTTCCTCGCGGGCGACTATGAATATTTGCGGGCAGGGAAAATCACCCTGGCCGACATGCAAGCCGAAGAGTCCCTGATTGGCTTCAGTGACGACACTCACCGTCAGATACTCTTTGTGAGCGAAAACTATCGCGACAATCCCTCGCTGAGTCGCCCTGCGATGAGTTTCCGGCTTTCGGCGGGTGGCATGAAAGCAGGTCCCATTGACCCTGATGAACCCGAAGACCTCGTGCGCTGGACCCTCCCCAGCTTCGCCAACAAAGGCTACGAACTACCACTCTGGCAACAACCCGCCACGCCGGAACCCGTCAACCCGTCCCTAACCGACTACGAAGCCATGGCCGTCTGGGACGCGATCCTCAAATCCGTGCGCATCCGCTACGGCGCGGTCGCCCCCAAGCCGGACCCCTGGTTCAACCCCCGTGGGCCGACACCTGAACAAGCTGCCGAAAGCAAACGCATCCTTGATGAATTCATCGCCAGCTTTGCGCAGCGCAAGCCATGACGAGGGAAGGGAAGTCAGCGAGAGCAAGGGCGATTCTGTTCATCCTGTCTACGGGCAACGAACTCTACAAATACGCTAGGAGCGATTCATGAAGACGGTCTGGAGTTACCTCAAACGCTGGGGCCTGCCGGTACTGCGTCAGTTCAACCAGGCGGTGCCAGTGCTGGTGTTGCTGGGCGTGGTGTTTTTATTGATCGCCATCTGGTGGCTGGGGCCACAGTGGACCTGGCGTGAGCGTCAACCGCTGGGTGAATTGGCAATGCGCATCTCGGCCAGTGTCGTGGTGCTGGTGGTGCCGTTGCTGATCTGGGCCTGGCGGGTGCGTAATCGTTACCAGCGCCTGCAGCTCGCCCGCCAACATGAGGCGGCCTTGCAGGCAGACCCGTGCCTGCCTTATATCGAGGCGCAGGAGCGTGCGCTGGACCGTAGCCTGGGCAATTTGCTGAATAACATGGAGCGCCGTCGTTCGCTCTATCAACTGCCGTGGTACCTGGTGTTGGGTGAGGAAAATGCCGGCAAGACCAGCTTGATCACACGTTCCAACCAGAGCTTTGCCTTGTCCCATGTGACCAAGGCCGGGGTCAGGGCGCACCAGGAAGAGCAATTGGCTTATCCGGTGGATTGGTGGATCGGTGACGAAGCGGTGTTGATCGACCCGCCGGGCGAGTTTCTCAGTCACCCGGAGCCAACCGGTGACGATGCCGCGCAGCCCGGGGCCGTGCAGGGCAAGGTCAAACCCGTATTGCCCGCTGGCACCCACCCACGTTTATGGCGACACCTGCTCGACTGGCTGGCGCGCACCCGCAGTCGTCGGGCGCTGAACGGGGTGGTATTGGTGATCGATGTGCAGGCCTTGCTGGCGCAACGTCCCGAGCAGCGCAAGGCCGACGCCAACCTGCTGCGCACCCGGCTGTTTGAGCTGACGCGGCAATTGGGCACGCGCTTGCCGGTGTACGTGACGCTGAGCAAGTTCGACCTGCTGGAAGGTTTCGAAGAGTTTTTCGCCCGGTTGTCGCGCAGTGGGCGTGAAGACCTCCTGGGCTTCACCTTCAGCCTGGACGCGGTGGATGACTTTGATGCCTGGCTGGCGGAGTTGACCCGCCAATACCAACTCTTTGTAGCCAGCCTGAGCGAACAGATTTTCGACGGTGTCAGGACATCATCGGGGCTCACCGAACGTGATCGCTTGCAGGCGCTGGCGCACCAGATGGCGGGCCTTCGCCCGGCGCTGTTTGGCTTCTTGAGCGAAATGCTCGGCAGTGATCGTTTCACCACCCCGGCGTTGGTACGCGGGCTGTATTTCTCCTCGGTCCTGCAGCAAGGCACCCTGAGCAATGCCTTCGTCAAAGCAGCAGGGCAAGCCTATCAACTGCCGCCACCACCCCCTGAGGTCAAGCCTGCCGGTGGCACGGCGATCTACTTTGCCCAGCAACTGTTCCAACGGGTGATCTACCCCGAAGCGGGCCTGGCGGGCGACAACATCAAGGTGGCCCGCACCAAGCGGCGGCTGCTGATCGCTGGGTTCAGCGTCGCGTCCCTGGGGTGTTTCATCGTCATCGCGACCTGGCAGTTCTACTTCAATATCAACCGCGACAAGGCTGCCAACGTCTTGGCCAAGAGCCGGGACTTCAGTGGGCGGGACATCGACGCCAGGGTCGACACCACCGGTCGCAATCTGCTCGTGCCGCTGGACCAGATCCGCGATGCGGTCCTGGTGTACGGCGACTATCGCGAGGCGTGGCCGTTGCTGTCGGATATGGGCCTGTATCAGGGGAGGGCGATTGGCCCGACCGTGGATGAGGCCTATCTGAATCTGCTGTCCAAACGCTTCCTGCCGGCAATTGCCAGCGGTGTACTGGACGCCATCAACGCCGCATCCGTCGGCAGCAATCAGCAACTGACTGCGTTGCGCGTTTACCGCATGCTTGAAGAACGTCAGAACCGCCGCCCGGCTATCGTCGAAGAATGGGTTGCCAAGCAGTGGCAGCGAGCCTATCCGGGCCAGGGCCAACTACAGGCCGATTTGATGGGGCACTTGGGCTACGCACTGAAATACGCCGATGCTGATTTGCCGCACTACCGTGAACGCATATCCCAGGTACAACAGCAATTGCGGCAATTGCCCATGGCCGAACGGGTTTACATGAGCCTCAAACAAGATGCTCTGGAGCGCCTGCATCGCCCGCTGGACCTGCGCAACGAAGTCGGCCCGGCGTTCGATATCGTCTACCGTGCGCTGAACACCGATCAAGAGGGCAGTGGCTTGCTGTTGGCGCCGCTGCTTACTGCCAAGGGCTTCAAGGACTACTTCGAGCCCGGCACCGAGGGCATCATCGAACTGGCCATGATCGACCAGTGGGTACTCGGCGAGCGCCAGCGTCTGGATTACTCTGACGAAGACCGCAAAGTGCTGACCCAGCGTATCCGCGCCCTGTACAGCGCCGACTATGTGGACAGCTGGCGGCGGGCACTGAATCAATTTGCGGTGACCGACTTCGACGACCTCAGCCATGGCGTGGCGGTACTGGAGCAAGTCACCGGCCCGGCCGCACCGCTGCGGCGCCTGCTGGAGACCCTGCGCGACAACAGCGTGATCTACCCGTCGGTACCTTTGGCCGAAGGGCAGGCACCGCTCTTGCTGGACAAGGTGTCGGACGGCCAGCAACAAGCTGCCGGTATCCGGCGCGCGTTCTCCAGCCTGGCGGAACTGATCACTGCGCGAGGCGAGCAGCCGTCCTATTACGAAGAAACCCTGCGTTCGGTGAGTGCCGTCTACGACTACGCCAAAGCCGTGCACGACAATCCCGACCCCGGAAAGGCGGCGCTGAAAACCGTACTCAACCGCTTCTCCCTGGACGGTGCCGATCCCATTGCCAACCTGCAACGCGTCGCCGTGGGGCTGCCCGAGCCGCTGAACCAGCACGTCAAAAAACTCGCCGACCAGACCTCGCAGGTACTGGTGATTGCCGCCCTGCGTGAGCTGGAAAAACGCTGGGACAGTGAAATCTACAGCTTTTATCGTGACCGCCTGGCAGGTCGCTACCCATTCAAGGCCAGCGGCGAGGACGCCTCGCTGGAGGACTTCGAAGCCTTCTTCGGCCCACAGGGGCGCCTGCAGCAGTTCCACGATCAATACCTGAACGTGTTTCTCAAGGACAACATCGACGCTCTGTACTCCGACAGCCTCGGCGGCTATCTGGTGCGCAGCGACGTGCTGGGGCAGTTGAAAAAGGCCGAGCGCATTCGCGACACATTCTTCAACCATCGCGGCCACCTGGCGGTGCAACTCACGATTGAACCCCTGGCCCTGAGCGCCACGCGGCTGAGCAGCATGCTCAGCGTTGATGGCCAATTGATCCCCTATCAGCACGGCGCGCCGCAACGTACCGGGCTGGTGTGGCCCAACAGCCTGGGCAACACCAATGGCAGTCAATTGACGCTGGTGCACAGCACGGGCAACACCGCCAGCATGAGCTATCGCGGGCCGTGGTCGTTGTTCCGGCTGCTCAGCCGTGGACACCTCAATGGTCGCACTGACACCAGCGTGGACCTGACCTTCGCCGTTGCTGATGGGCTGATGCGTTATCGGATAGGGGCGGAAAAGGCCAACAACCCGGTTACTCAACGCAGCTTTGAAGGGTTTGTGTTGCCTAGGACGTTGTTGGAGGGGCGTCGATCAAATAAAGGCATGAACACCGTTGAGGATGTCGCCGTAGCCGCATTTAGCGATGAGCGTGAATAGATCAGCCCGTGCTGGATACGAAGTAGTCAAAAGTGAAACAGGATTTTTTACATGGCAATCAAGCTACAACTGCTGACCGCAGACCCTAAAGAAATTGAGTTGATCGAGCGTTATTGGGCAGTCGATGAATCAGGGCAGCACCTCGAAAGAGTGAGTGCTCTGGCCGGTATTATTGAAATGGCTCCAGGCGTCACACTGACTGGCTTCATTCGGCAACGCTGCAAGGCGTTCGATGAAAATCAAGTCTGTCCACTGTGCGCAGAACTGATCGAAATCAGAAGCCGCTCCGAGGCCAAAAAAGTCCCTCAGCGAACCACCAGACTTTGTACCCTTTGCCAGGAAGACCAGGACGCGGCTGCATTTGAAGCTCAAAAGGGCAAAGCCGCAGAGCTTGAGCGGCAGTTGAGCGAATATGTGAGTAAGCAATCAACCTGAACGGTGGACTACTCGGAAATACCGGATAGTCAGGTGATTCTTCTGTTGGCGTTGGACAGGGCGATTACGCCAAGATTGACCAACGGTGGCTTTACAGTCGGCGACTGCCGTGGTTGGGCGCCTCGGTATGTTGGCGACTTTTTACTGCAATTGCGTGAGGCTGGACTGGTGCTTGAAGACCCCACCAAAGCAAGGCCCGGGACCTACTATTGGGAGGGCGATGAAATTTGGGTGTTGCGCGACCAGGTGGTCTATCGCCTGGCACCGGATGTCGCATCCAGGCGTGCGGACGAGATCATTCGTAGCCTGTTGGAGAGGGTGTACACAGATGCTGAAGGGATTTTCAACCTGTGGCTTGATTACTCGGTTGCTGATGTCATGCGCTATCTGGAGAACCAGTGCGAGCTCTATCACCATGACCTGTCGGTATCAGAGCTCGAAGAGATTGGCAGTACGATGCGCTCGGCTTTGGAAACCTACAGTGTTTCGCAACTGTGGTCGGTCGCGTGGAAGGTTGTCCGAGACGCCGCAAGTTTAGCCAATCGCGAGTACTACAACCGTCCCAAGGCAGCTGCGACCATTCCAGGAAAGATTCGGCGCAACCTGGAGAAAGTCCAGCGAGAGTCGATTGAACTCAAGGCCTGGAGCCGGCCGGAACAACACGCTGCCGGCACGTTGGGAATGGTGTTGGGGGAGATCCTGGGCGTTGACGAAAATACCTCCGGGCACCGGGTCTGTTCCCTGGTTGCCTGGCTCACCGGGCAGGCCTGTTCACCCAGTGTCGAAGCAGAGCTTGAAGAACCTGTGCGGGAATTGATGACTAAAGCGTTAGCTCACGACGCCGGCTCTTCAGTGATGTTGCGTTTCGCGCAGCTGATCCGCGCCGGCCATGATGTGAGGTTCGCGGTCGAGGAAATTGCCGGGTTCTCTGAGTGCGTAAATGCCCGGCACCTGTTGATACTCGTTGTTCATGACCGGACAACCACAAAGAAAAAGCCACTCTGACGAGTAATGCCAGTCAGTTAAGAGCGGACACTGTACCTGTGGCGAGGGAGCAAGCTCCCTCGCCACAGGTTACTTTTAGCTCTTGCTGTTTCTTGGAAGACCCCGCGACACCCAGGGCCCGGCCGCCAGGTTCACGTCTCACCGGCCCCCTGATTCAGCTTCAGTTGCCCTGATAAACCGGTGGCCGCCTTTCAGCTTCTGCCTTGCGCCCTTCCTGGAAATCGTTTGATTTATACAGCGCTGCGCGTTGCACATCCAACCCAGACAGCGCGTCGGCTTGTGCCGGGTCGATCACCCGATGCGCAGAGGCCAGCGAGGCTTTGATCCCTAACGGCCCATTGGCGGCGATCTTGTTTGCGATTTTGATGGCTGCGTCGAGGGCTGACTTTGGACCGGCGATCGCCTGCACCTCGCCCATGCGATAGGCCTCTTGGGCGCTCCAGTGATCGCCCGTCAGGATGTAGCGCATCGCGTTGCCCCAGCCGGCTTCGCGCACGAAGCGTACGGTCGAGCCACCACCGGGGTAACGACCGTGGGTATTTTCGTCTTGCCCGAAGTTTGTGTTTTTTGCCGCGACCCGTATGTCGGCGACCAGAAACAACTCATGCGCCATATTCCAGGTGTCGCCTTGCACCGCCACAATCAGCGGCTTGGTGAGGAAGGGCATTTTCTTGCCGAGCGGGTCAATGAAGCCGTCACCCAGCGTCACCCCGCCCGAGGTGGCGGCAGCCTTGAAGCCCTCGACGTCGAGGCCCTGGGAGAAATTATCGCCATGCCCGAACAACACCGCGGCACGCAGTGATGGATCATGGTCGTAGTCGTAATAGGCCTTGGCGAGGGCCAGATAGGCTTGCGGATCGAGCCGGTTCTGGATGGCGGTCCGGTTGATACCGATCAATACGATCTGGCCGCGACGCTCGACAGTGATCTTGTGGGCGGCACTGGTGGGAATGTCGACCATGGTGACTGCATCAGAAGGTGATTTTGCGTCGTCGACGGATTGCGCAAAAGCCAACCCCGTGGACAGGGAAAGTGCCGAGAACAGGAGGGCCGTCCGGAATAACCGTTGCATCGATGTTTCCTTTTGTGAAGTGAGCGGGACGAGAGGGTTCGCCACGCCCGCAGAGGGGTGTCGAGGCTTGAAGGCTAAAGGACGGAATCCATCAGCCAATAGACGGCAACCGGGACTAAGTTTTATTCCTGGCCGGAATGCGGGCCATACGGCCGGTGCGGGTGATCGCTGTGGTTTGCGCGTGATCAGCGCGGGCGTCGTAGCCAGTGACGGATGGCCTCGACCAGTTCTGTCTTGCACTCCACCGGCAGCCAATGCCCGCCGGGCAGGCTCGTCACCGTGAGGTCGGCGCAAGCCGCGCGCATTGGCTCACCCAACTGGTTGCCTTTGATGGTATTCATCTGGTCGTAATCGCCGTTCACAAACAGCACCGGCAATGACAGGCGGCCACCATTGGGCGCGCGTTTGGCGTACGCAACGTTGGCATCGTCGTTTAAATACCACGCACAGGGTGTGCGGAAACCGTGCTGTTCGAACGCTTGTACCAGTGCTGCGAAGTCCGCTTGTGGCCAGAGTGCAAGGTCGGGCGAGGTGGCGGGCGCTGTGTGCGCAGGGCCGAATCGGCCGCCTTTTCGGGTGACTTCGGCATTGGCGGCCACCTTGCCGATGCTCGCAGGGTCGCCGCGCCGATAGATCGAAGCCAGCGACGCGGCTTTGTCCGCGTCCAGGTCAGCCACGGCTGACGCAAAGTGCGTGTTGTAGTAGCGGTAATAGTCCCACTGGCCGTCCGGATACGCGTCTGCGGGATAAATCGCTCGGTCCACCAGCGGCACCAGCGTCGGCAGCGCGTTGGTGGTGGGGAAGTAGGGGACCGACACCAGCACCACGCCGCAGCTGCGCTGAGGTTGATGGGCGACCAGTTCACCCGCCACAACACTGCCCCAATCGTGGCCCACCCAAATGGCAGGTGCTGCCCCCAGATGGTCATGCAGCTCCGCCATGTCGGCCACGATGTTTTCAAGTGTGTAGGCGTTGGTGGGCGCCGGTGCGGACGAGCCGCCATAGCCGCGCATGTCGGGTGCCACGCAGTGCCAGCCATCGGCGGCGAAGGCGGCCATTTGCGCGCGCCAGATCAGGCTGAGCTCCGGCCACCCGTGCAGGAACATCATCAAAGGCCCGTCGGCGGGGCCCGACTCCAGGTAGTGGGTGGTATGGCGTGGCGTGCTGAAGGTGCGCGAAGCCAGCTTGAAAGTGGACATATTGACCCCTCAGGTTTTTTGCATGAGTGAAGCTGATTACTCGGACAAATCAATCATCTGCGCCTCGGTCACACGCTTGATGGCTTGCGGCGACTGGCCAAACGCGCGCAGAAACGCGCGCCGCATCCGCTCCCGGTCGCCAAAACCGCAGTCCCTGGCGATGATGTCGAGCGAGTAACGGCCTTCCTCCATCATGATCCGTGCAGCCTCGACACGCAGATGCTCAATGGCTTTGGCCGGGGAGCGCCCGGTTTCTTCGCGGAAAATCCGGCTGAATTGGCGCGGGCTCAGGTGGGCGACGTTGGCGAGGTCCTCCACCGACAACTCGGCGGCCAGGTTTTCCCTGGCGTAGAGGAGGGTGGTCTGGATCCGGTCGGTTTTCGGGTCCAGTTCCAGCAGCGCGGAAAACTGCGACTGGCCGCCGGAACGTCGATGGTGCACGACCATTTTTTTCGCCACATGGCGCGCAACGTCGGTGCCGAAGTCTTTCTCCACGATCGCCAGCGCCAGGTCGATGCCGGCCGTCATGCCGGCCGAAGTCCAGACTGCGCCATCAATCACAAATATGCGGTCTTCTTCCAGTCGCACGTCCGGGTAGGCTTCCCTGAAAGCCCGCGCATGGGCCCAGTGCGTGGTCGCCCGCCGACCTGCCAACAGGCCTGCTTCGGCGAGCACAAATGCCCCGGTGCATACCGCCGTGATGCGTTTGGAGGTGGCTGCCGAGCTGCGCAGGTAATCGAGCAGGCCCTGTGATGCGTCCTCGGGGTGGTTGTTGCCGATGACGATCAGCGTATCGTAATGGGTGCCCTTGAAACTCGCGGTTTCCATGCCGAAGCCGAGGGAGGAACGCACGATGCCGCCCTGTTCGGACACGACGCTCAGGCTGTAACAGGGTTTATTCAAGTCATTGGCTGTCTCGAACACCGCGGACACGGCGAGCCCCAACACCTGGAAGCCAGGAAAAATCACGAGTCCGATGGTGGTCATTGGTCACTCCAGTGATTCGGCGGTGATGTCTTAAAAAGATGGATACGTTTAACAGCGTCATCTTTACACAGGTGGGGAGGAAGCCCACAGCCTTGCCGTCAGCAGACAATGCCTTGTCCTAAAAAGGTGGATATATGACATTTGCGCACTCCAGGCGCCGTCGTAGTCTGAGTGCCCAACGTTTATCGCCTGACTTTTCTGGAGAACGACATGAGCACTGCACCGTCCAAAGGCACCGCCCTCATCACCGGATCATCCACCGGCATCGGTGCGATCTACGCTGATCGCCTCGCGCGGCGCGGCTACGACCTGATCCTGGTTGCACGTAACCAAGAGCGCCTCACCGCGCTTGCCGGCAAGCTGAGCGCCGAAACCGGGCGTTCGGTCAAAACCCTCGCCGTGGACCTGAATAACAAAGCTGCCCTGGCCAGCGTCGAGGCGGTTTTGCGTGATGACCCCAGCATCACCCTGTTGGTGAACAACGCCGGGATCGGTTCGGTGGCGTCGATTCTCAAGGGTGACGTCGATGCCATGGAAGACATGATTAGCCTGAATATCACCGCGCTGACCCGCCTGACCTACGCGGTTGCACCGGCATTCGTTGCCCGTGGCACCGGCACCCTCATCAATATTTCTTCAGTCGTGGGCATCGCCGTCGAAGCGCTGAATGGCGTGTACAGCGCATCAAAATCCTATGTGCTGAGCTTCGGCCACACCTTGCAGCGCGACCTGGGTGACAAAGGCGTGCGAATCCAGACGGTATTGCCAGGTGCCACCGCCACCGAATTCTGGGATGTGGCCGGTTACGCGCCCCAGAAGACCGGTGCCAACACCATGTCGGCCGCCGACCTGGTGGACGCCGCGCTGGCCGGGCTGGACCTCGGCGAACAGGTGACTATTCCGGGCTTGCACGAAGCGGCTGCGTGGACCGCATGGGAAGCGGGCCGCCGTGCCCTGTCGCCCCAGTTCGTCAACGCCCAACCGGCGCCTCGCTACAACGTTTAAGGTCACACCCCGGGCAGGCCGCGCAGGCGGCCTGCCTACACGGCGCTTTCATCAAGAAACGCACTGACGGCACCGATCACCTGCCAGCGATTGCGCTCCATAAACACGCTGTGTGTGCCTTCGCCGATTTCGACCCAGCGCCGGTAGGCGGCGTTGACCAGTTTGGAAAACACCGTGCGGGACAGCTCCAGCGGGCAGTCACGGTCACCGTCGGCATGTACGATCAGCACCGGCACCCTGATCCGGGCCGGGTCGTACAGCGAGCGCCCGGCGGCCCAGAATTCGCGGCTGTCTTGCACCGTGCCATTGGGGGCCTTGATCTGGTTTGCGCCTGGGCCGAAGGTGGCGTCGGCCCAGGCTTCAAACCAGGCTTCGGGCAGTACGGCTGCGTGGCGCTCGGCGGGCACACCATTGAGCCAGCGCGCCTTGGCCTCGCTGCGGTTGACGATCCGATAGGCGCCCAGTGCGCCGCCACTGTCGGCCAGGCTTGGCGTATCGCGAATCCATTGCGGCGCCACCAGCACCAGCTTGACCACTTCATCGTTATGCTCGGCGGTGTAGCTCGCCATCAAGGCGGCACCCCACGACCAGCCAATCAAATGGATTCGGCTCACCCCGTTGCGTTTGCGCACATAGGCTGCGGCCGTTGCGACATCGCCGGTTGCAACCGGTGTACGCACCACCGGCGGGTTGTCTGCCGCCGGCTGTGAAAGCTCCACGGGTTTGCTGGAGCGGCCATACCCGCGCACATCCACCAGGTAGGTGTCATAGCCCTGTTGCGCCAATTGATCCATCCAGGACTGGCCATCAAGCGGCAGGTCAAATGTGCTCGACGCCGGGTAGGTAGAGCCGGCGACAAACAGCACGGTTTTTTCGCCCGACCATTCGGCCATGTCCGCGCGCCGTTTGTTGCGCACGTACAGCTCGATGCCTGGCGTACCACTGGGGATCATGAAGTCGGTACAGGTGAGTGCGGTCATTGAGTTGCTCCCGATCAAGTCAGATAAAACGCCAGTCGAACTGGCCGTTCGCTTCGGTTACGAGGCCTGCCGAGGTGTTGGCGAAGTGGCTGGTGAACACGGTCAGGCCGCGCTCGGCGGCCTGTTCCAGCAACCAGCGGCGTGAGGCACGCGCCTGTTGCGGGTGGCTGCAGAAACAGCTGTTCCACTCGGGGCGGAACACCTGCAAGGGTTGGTGCATGATGTCGCCGCTGAACAGTGCGCCGCTGGCGCGGTGCACCAGTTCGATGGCCAGATGGCCGACGCTGTGGCCCGGCGTGGGATGGATCAGCAAGGCATCGCCGATCAAACCTTCGTTATCGACGATCTGCGCCTGACCCCGTTCAATCACCGGCAGCACGCTGTCTTCAAACACGTTGGCGTTGAAGCTGTCCTGGCCTATCTGGTCGAGCCAGTACGCGTGCTCCGCGCGGGAAAAAACATACTTGGCGTTTGGAAACGTCGGCACCCAGCGCCCATCCACCAGGCGCGTATTCCAGCCGCAATGGTCGGCGTGCAGGTGCGTGCACATCACGTAGTCCACCGACTCGGGCGTCACGCCAGCGTCGAGCAGGCGCTCAAGAAACGGCAGTTCTTGTTGATGAAAACGCGGCATGCCAGGGCGTTCCTTGTGGTTGCCGGCGCAGCTGTCGACCAGGATGGTGTGGTGGGGCGTCTTGACCACCCAGGTATGGATGCTGGCAATGAAGCGATTCAACTGCGGGTCGAAGCAGTCCGGCACCATGAGGTTGTGATGCTGCTCCAGCGCCAGGGGATCCCAGTCGGGGTACAGCGCTTCGGGGGTAAACCCGGGGCCGCGTTGTTCGGTCACTCGCGTCACTGAAACGTTGCCGAAATGGTAAGTGTGCATTGGGGTTTGACCTCCTGGCCGTAACCGGTTGATGGGTGAAAATGCTATACAGCATCCCCTTCACCGTGAAATCGACTCTTGGGATACGGGGCATAACCGTCATGAATATCACCGGGCATAATCTGGCCTTGCTGGCTTCCCTCAGCACCTTGCTCGATGAGCGTAACGTGACCCGCGCCGCGGCCCGGTTGGCCATCAGCCAGCCGGCGCTGTCGGCGCAACTGTCGAGGCTGCGCGACCTGTTTGGCGACCCGTTGCTCACCCCGGCGCTGTCGGGCAAGGGCATGATCCTCACCCCGCACGGCGCGCGGTTGCAGGAACCGTTGCGCCTGGCCTTGCAGGCGCTGGAAGACGTGATCAACCACACGCCCGAGTTCGACCCGCTGACCGCCGAGCGCACGTTTTGCATTGCCGCCAACGACAACGGCGGCGCCATTATCGGGCCTCGTTTGATTCAATTGACCCGTGAAGCAGGCTGCCATGGCATTCGTTTTGCCTTTCGCGGCCTCGACAAGGCCAGGCTCGCCGAACAGCTGGAGAACGGTGAAGTCGATGTGGCTTTGACCGGCAAAGACGCGGTGGCCAAAGCCTCTCAACAGCCGTTGCTCGAAGAGGAATTCAGGATGGCCCAGCGCATCGGCCACCCGCGTGGTGCGGGGCCGGTGTCGCTGGAGCAGTACACCCAGCTTGAACACGTGATCGTGTCGGGTGATGGCGGGGGCTTTCACGGGTTTGTGGATGAGGCGTTGGCGAAACTGGGTTGCAGCCGGCGAGTGGGCGTTTCGGTGCAGTACTACAGCCTGGTGCCCGTGATGTTGCAGGCGACGGATCTGGTGTGTACGTTGCCGGCCCGGTTTCTGGCGCGCTATGCCGAAACCCTGGCGTCTTTCCCGTTGCCGGTGCAGGTGCGGCGCTACCGTTTGTACGCCACCTGGCATTCACGGTTCGACAAGGACGCAGGCCACCGCTGGCTGCGCTCAAGGCTGGAGGCTGCGGCCCAGCCTTGAGCCGCAGCAGTGGCTTACTTGGCCGGTTGCCAGATGAAGTGATCACCCTCGGCAACGATGGTGCCAATGCCGGGGAACGGAAAGTGCGGGGCGAAAATGGTCTCGTGGCTGGCCGCCAGTTTCGTCAGCTCGGCACGCCGAATCTTCACGCCTTCGTCTTCGTCATTGTCAAAGGTGATTGCCCAGTCCGGCTTGGCCAGTGAAAGGATCGAGCTGTGCACCAGGTCACCCACGTCCAGCACACGGTTTTTGCCGGATTCGATCTGATACCCCACATGCCCCGGCGTATGGCCCTTGAGCGGCACGGAGCGAATGCCCGGAGCCACGCTGTCGCCCGGCGTGAAGGTCTTCACCTGCGGCGTGATGATCCTGATCAGGTCCGCCAGTTCCGGCTGGGTCTGGACCCATTGCCAGTCCGGGCTGGAAATCCGTACCACTGCCTTGGGAAAGGCTTGTTTGCCCTCGGCTGTCGCCAGGCCGCCGATATGGTCGCTGTGCACGTGGGTGATCAGCACATCGGTGATCTGTTCGGGCGTATAGCCGGCCTTGGCCAGGCTCGGAATCAACACGCCTTGAGCGCTTGGGCCCAGGCCTGTGTCGAGCAGCACCGTGTGCTGGCCGTCCTTGACCAGCAGCGCATCAATGCCCAGGGTGATCTGATCGGTAGGGGCGCCCGCTGCCGCCAATACTCCGGCAACCGCCTGGGTACCCTGGGTGCTGCCGAACACCTTGCCGTCGTTGGGCATGCTGTGCACTTTGTCACGCAGGGCGGTGATCGTCAGTGAGCCGAAACTGAAACTGTGGGCGGCGGGGCCGTCTGCCGGGTCGGTTTGCGCGAAAGCCGCTGAGCAGGTGATGGCTGACAATACGGCAAAAGCCAAGGGTTTAAGCATGGTGGTGGTCTCTGGCGGGAAGAAGGTGACGTCGGATGCCTGAGGAGGCTATCGCGCTTGCGCACGGCGTTGAAATCCAAATTCAGCATAGGGGGTATAACCGCCAGGTGTTGCCTCAGGCCAATCGGCTGGAGGGTTTTACGCCCACTGTCTGGCGGATGTAACGGGCGGGCGGTGCGCCCAGCGTTTTGCGAAACATGCTGATAAACGAACTGACTGACTCAAACCCCAGCGCCTCGGCGGTGCGCTGCACCGACTCACCCTCGGCCAGGCTCTGCAAGGCCACGATGATCTGCCATTGTTTGCGCCAGTGGCCAAAGGTCAGCCCGGTTTCGCGCTTGACCAGTCGCGCCAGCGACCGCTCACTCATGGCCACCTGACGCGCCCACTCGGCCATGGTGCAGCGATTCTCCGGCGCCTGGGCCAGCTTGCGCGCAATGACGCGCAACTGGGTCGAGGCGGGAAGGGGCAGGTACAACTGTTCCGAGGGCGCCGCTTCCAGCTGTTCGAGCAGCACACCGGCCAGGCGGGCGACGGAACTGTCGGCAGGGTAGTTCTGGTCCAGCGCGCCCAAGTGCAGGATCAACTCCAGCACCAGCGGCGACAGCAGCAAGGTGCAGCACTTGTGCGGCAACACGGCGGCGCCGGGTTCCACTAACAGAAAGCCGACCTTGCCATTGGCGGTGATGCGGTTGCTGTGTGCGATGCCCGCCGGGATCCACACGCCAAACCCGGTGGGCACCATCCACACGCCGTCCTCGACGGTGCACACAATGCCGCCGTGATAGGCCACCACCAGTTGGCCCTTGCGGTGGGTGTGCGGGGCGTATTCGGCATTGTGGCGCTGGGTGCCCAGCATCACTGCGACGGCGGGCTGGGTGAGGTCATCGAATTCAAACTGATCAACCGTATAGAGCGTCGTCTCGTCCATTGGGCGGCACCGGCGTGTCCGAAATTGATTATAGGTTGTCAGCATACTCAATATCGGCAAAGCCAGGCACTCCTTACCATGCTCAACAGGGCCTTCAAGGTGAAGGCCGATTGCGAGACCTCGGCCATGCTCAGCGAATTCACGATTGCCAACCTCTACCTGCCGCCCTTTTTGCTTTACATCGGTGCTGCGGCGCTGATTTACGCCGTGCTGGAACGGGTGCTGCGCCGTTGGCTGGACTGGACCTGGCACCCCAGCCTGACGCGTTTTTTTGTGTCGCTTATCGTCCTTTCAACCCTCGTGCTGAACTATTGAGGGGCACACCATGACCCTCAACAAAACCTTCAAAATGCTGGTGACACTGACCGTGGGGCTGGTTGCGCTGCTGTTCTGCACTCAGTTATGGCAAGCCTATGTGCTGGCGCCCTGGACGCGGGACGGGCGAGTCAGCGCGCAGGTCATTCGCATTGCGCCCGAAGTGTCGGGCCAGGTGGAGCAATTGCTCGTGGGTGACAACCAATGGGTGGCCAAGGGCGCTTTGCTGTACCAACTCGATCAGCGCGCCTACCTGCTGGCCCGGCAACAGCGAACCGCCGAGCTGGTCCAGGCGCGCAGCGTCTTCGAGCAACGCACGGCGCAGTTCCGGCGCCGCACCCAGCTGGGCGACGCGATTGCGCGTGAAGAAACCGACAACGCCGCCCAGGACCTGGCCGTGGCCAAGGCCCGGGTCGACGCGGCGCAGAGCCAGCTGGCCCAGGCGCAGCTTGACCTCTCGCACACGGTCATTCGTTCGCCGGTCGATGGCTACGTGACGCAACTTCGCCTGCAGCCGGGCGATTATGCGGTGGCGGGCAACACCAATATCTACGTGGTCGACAGCCACAGTTTCTGGGTCACCGGGTATTTCGAAGAGACCAAGCTGCCGGGGGTGCTGATCGGCGCGCCGGCCTCGATCAAATTGATGGGGTTTGCGCCACTGCTCGAAGGGCATGTCGCGAGTATTGGCCGGGGCATTGCCGACGGTAACGAGTTGCGCAGCGACAGCGGCTTGCCCCAAGTGGCGCCGACCTTCAGCTGGATCCGCCTGGCGCAACGCGTGCCGGTGCGCATTGAACTGGACCGCGTGCCACAAGGCGTGGAACTCGCGGCGGGCATGACCGCCAGCATTGAAGTCACACAACCCGGTGACGAGCCGCGCTGGCGGCTCACGCGCTGGCTGCAGGCGTTCATGTGATGGCCGGGCTTGTGTGGCGCGTCCTCGCCGTGTTGCCCCGACCCTGGACCGCCGGCACGCAGGGCTATGTTTTTCGCAGTATGGCAGCGGCGACCCTGGCGTTATGGCTGGGCTTTGCGTTGCACCTGGACTCACCGTTTTCCGCGGCGTCGACGGTGTTGTTGCTGATTCACCCGCTGCAGGGCGCCGTGATCGGCAAGGGCTTGAACCGCGCCTTGGGCACCGCGCTGGGGCTACTCGCGGCCACCGTCCTGCTGAGCCTGTTCGCCCAGAAGATGTTGTTGTTCATCCTCGGCATCGGGCTGTGGCTGGGCCTGTGTGTGGCCGGCATGACCCTGTTTCGGCATTACAACGCCACGGCCGCCGTGGTCGCCGGTTACACCGTGTGCCTTGCCCTCGGCCCGGCCATCGTTGCGCCCCAGCAAGGCTTCGACCACCTGGTCACGCGGGGCACGGCGGTGGTGCTTGGGGTGGTAAGCCTCAGCCTTGTGGCGACGCTGCTCGGGCGCAAGACCGTCGAGCCACAACTGAGGCAAATGCTGCGGGACGTATCGTTGCGCACGATGCGCCTGTTGGCTCTGCAGTTTCAGGGCGCGGCGTCGGCGGTGGAACACACTCAACTGGCCCTCGATATCAACAAGGTGGACGACTTGCTGGGTATCGGTCGCGGCGAATCCTCTCTGATCAGAACTCGGCTGGCGACTCTTCAGGCCGGGCTTGCGTATTTGCACGGCGTGGTGCTGCAGACTCCTGCCGCTCACGGGGCTGCGAGTGTGCGGACCGGTGTAGCGCTTCAACAACTGGCTGAAGAACACCTGGATTTCTCCACGGCTGCCGCCCGCATCGAGGCCCTGCAAGCCAGCCTTTCAGATGAGCCCGAGCGGCTGAGCGACCCGCTGGCAGACCTCTCCAATGCCCTGCGCAGTTTTGCCTGCCTTGATCGCGCCACCCCGGCGGCTGCCCGTGCAGTGGGGTTTCACCGGCACTATGGCGATGCGCTGTTCAACGGCATTCGGGCGCTCGTTGCCACGCTGGCAACCGGTGCGGTCTGGTATCTCACCGGGTGGGACCAGGGGCCGACCTTGCTCGCGGTGCTGGGCCCGTATTGCACCTTGCTCGCCACCAGCGCGGCGCCCACCCAGCACATTGCCGGCCTGTTTCGCGGAACGCTGTACGGAGTGCTGGCAGCGGGGGCGTGCAAGTTTCTGTTGCTGCCACACATCAGTGGCTTCGGGCTGCTTGCGCTGTTGCTGAGCGCCTTCTGGGTCTTCGGGATTCAGGCCACCACCCGGCCCAGCCATGCCCTGCCTGCCATTGCCTACCTGATCAGCTTCAACACGCTGGTCAGTACCGGCGCCACCGCTCAATACGATTTCATCGACTTCGCCAATCAAGCGCTGGCCTGGCAGGTGGCGTTGGCGATCTGCCTGCTGGCTTTCCAGATACTGCCGAGAAATTCCGCCGGCTATGTGACAGCGATGAGGAGGGCGCTGCACGCGCAAACCCGGCTGTTGTTGCGAGACGGGTCGCACATGGACCTGTTGAAGTGGCAGGCCAAACAACAGCACCGTTTGGTGACGTTGCAGGCCTTGCCCGGTGCGGGTAACCCGCCTGCCGATGCGGCGGGCTACGTGTCACTGCAGCTGAGCCGAAGCCTGGCGCGGCTGTACGATAAAGCCTGTCATCTGGAAGCCGGGTCACCGACCGCGCGCTGCACAAAAAGAGGCATTCGCCGCCTTGCGCGGTATGCCTCCCACCCGGCGATCAACGCTGTTCACGCGCGGCGTACGGCGCATGCCCTGGGATTGGTAGGTGCAGGGGGCCTGGCTGATTGCTTCCTGGACATCGCCGACCTGCTGGCGCACTACGCAAGCGCAACCACTGCAGAAGTGAACTGAAATAGCGCTTTTTTGCTCAAGTTTGACAATAAAAATCTATCAACTTGGCCTATAAAAACTCGTTTGTGAGAGTTTTTTCTATCGATGATGATTGCCTCATGGGTTGCC
The DNA here is from genome assembly GCF_002813445.1 of Pseudomonas tolaasii NCPPB 2192. Lineage (NCBI taxonomy): Bacteria > Pseudomonadati > Pseudomonadota > Gammaproteobacteria > Pseudomonadales > Pseudomonadaceae > Pseudomonas > Pseudomonas tolaasii. The sequence goes on along the minus strand of NZ_PHHD01000001.1, from coordinate 5,706,561 downwards.
AACCAATGAGGAAAAAAACAATGAAAGACTCTGTGCGCGGTATGTTGCTGGTTGCTTCTGATATTGCTCCCGAAGACCAACACGACTTCAACAAATGGTACGACCAGGAGCACGTCGAAGAGCGTGTAAGAATGCCCGGCGTTATCAGTGCAGCACGTTACATTGCAGTGGCGGGCGCTCCGCAGTACCTGGCGCTGTACTGGGCCGAATCGCTGGAAGTGTTCTCCGGCCCGGCATACACCCAGGCATTTATCCATCAGACGCCGTGGTCCCTGCAAACCCTGCCAAAGATGCGTTCACCCCTGCGCCGCATTGGCACCGTTCATGCCCATGCCGGTATGGGCAGCGGCGGTTGGGTTGGCACGTTGCCCCTGGCCGAAGGCGTGGATATCGAAAGTCTGGCCGCACGGTGCACGGCGCTGGCCGAACAACTGGCCGATGATATTTCTTTCGTGCAGTCCTACGTCATTCAGCCCGTCGATGCCTTGAGCAAGCCCTTGCCGCTTGAAGACCTCGCGGCACGCAAGATGCAGCCCTTGTTGATTATTGAAAGTCGCACCCACGAGTCGAACCAGTCGGCGATGGAACGTGCCGCCCAGTGGCTTGAAGTCGATATTTCGCGCAGCGCCCGCTATCAACTGGCCTGGAAACTGTCCGCCGCGGAGCTGCGTTGATGAGTGCGTCCACGGTCGCTATCGACCGGCTCGACTCCGATCAAACCGGTGTGCATGCCAGCGGCGCCGACATGCGCCGCCTGGCCGCGGCCAGCTCGATCGGCACCACCCTTGAGTGGTATGACTTTACGGTCTACAACCTGATGGCGGCGTTGGTGTTCAACGTCATTTTCTTTCCGTCGTTCGACCCGTTATCGGGCACGGTGATTGCCTTTTCGACCTACGCGGTCGGCTACCTTTCGCGGCCGTTGGGCGGCATCGTGTTCGGCAGCCTGGGCGATAAGCTCGGGCGCCGTTGGGTGCTGGTGGCCACGTTGATCCTGATGGGGGTGGTGACCGGTTTGATGGGCGTTTTGCCGACCTATGCCAGTTGGGGCATCTGGAGTCCGATCCTGCTGGTGGTGTTGCGTTTTTTCCAGGGCGCGGCGATTGGCGGCGAGTGGGCCGGTTCAGTGCTGCTGTCCATGGAGCACGGCAAGCCCCATCAGCGCGGGCGCAACGCCTCGTTCACCCAGGTCGGTCCGGCCTGCGGCACGCTGCTGGGTGCCGGGTTCATGGCCTTGATCACTTTCAGCATGACGCCCGAGAGCTTCCAGGAGTGGGGCTGGCGCATTCCGTTTCTGTCCAGTGTGTTGCTGGTGATCCTGGGGTGCTGGCTGCGCCGTGGCGTGGATGAAACGCCGGTGTTCAAGGCGATTGAAGAGAAGGATGCCAAGGTTGAAGCGCCCGTGCGGGATGTGTTCGTCGGCCATTGGCGGCGTTTGCTGCTGGCGGGCTGCGCGCGTATCGGCTCGGACATTGTCTACGCAATGCTGGTGGTGTTCAGCCTGGCCTATGTGACCAATGTGCTGCACCTGCCCAGGTCGCTGGCGCTGGGCGCTGCGATTGTCGGTGCGGCGTTTCATGCGGTGTGCGTGCCCTTGTTCGGCATGCTTTCGGACAAACTCGGGCGCCGTCCGGTGTATGCCGCTGGCGCCGTGTTTTCAGGGCTTTGGGTGTTCGTGTTTTTCAGGCTGATGGACACCGCTTCGACGCCGTTGATCTTCCTCGCCATGGTGGTCGGGATGATTTTCCAGGCGATGATGTTCGGCCCCCAGGCAGCCTTTGTCACCGAGCAATTTCCGACGCGGGTGCGTTATGCCGGTTCGTCGCTGGCCTACACCCTGGGCGGGATTCTCGGCGGCGGCACCGCACCGCTGATCATCACCGGGCTGTTCAAGGTGTTCGATTCGTCCATCGCCGTGAGCCTTTACGTGTGTGCCGGCCTGGCGATCACCTTGATCGCACTGGGTGTCGCCAGGGAAACCGCTCACAAACCCCTGCAAGAGTGATGCAAGCGCGAGCGGGCCACCGCTCGCTCGCCGCGTCGTCCTCTCAATCGCCGGCTGGATATTTTTCATGAACTCGCTCAACAACAACGCCTCGCCGGGTGTGCTTCCGGCTGTCCACAGCGCAGGCTCCAGCGCGCTGCTGGTGGATGTCGCCGATGGCCCGTTCAACCTGGAACAACAACGCAAACTCTGGGCTCTGGCGGCGCATCTGGACGCCGAGCCAGACAGCCTCGTCACCGAAGTGGTGGTGGGGGTGAACAACCTGCTGGTGCTGTTCGACCCGCTCAGGCATCACCCGCAGCAGGTGCAGGAACAGGTGCTGCAACGCTGGCTCACCCTGGGTGCCGGCAGTGCGCCCGGAAAAGATATCGACATTCCGGTGCTCTACGGCGGGCCCGGCGCGCTGGACCTGAAATGGTTGGCCGACAGCGCCGGTCTCGACATTGAGGAATGGGTGCAACGGCACAGCCGCGTGACGTATCAGGTGGCCTGTATCGGCTCCATGCCAGGCTTTGCTTACTTGGTCGGGCTACCCGCTGAACTGGCCCAACCACGGCGCAGCAACCCGCGCCCCAGCATCGCCAAAGGCTCGGTGATCATCGGCGGCGCGCAGGCCGGGGTCATGCCCTGTACCGCGCCGTCGGGCTGGCATGCGGTGGGTATCACCGACATCGAGTTGTTCGACGCCTGGCGTGAGCAGCCTTGCCTGTTGGTACCGGGTGACCGGGTGCGCTTTGTCGCCACGGGGATTCAAGCATGATCCGTATTCTTTCTTCGGGTGCGCTGAACCTGGTGCAGGACCTTGGCCGCCATGGCACGTTGAACCTGGGCGTAAGTCGCAGCGGTGCGATGGATCGGGAGGCCTTGAGCCTGGCCAACCTGCTGGTGGGCAACAGCGCGAATGCGGCGGGCATTGAGGTCAGCGTATTTCCGTTTCGCCTGCGCTTTGAAACCGACCGGGCGCTGGCCTGTACCGGTGCGCAGTGCCAGCTGACGCTGGACGGTTGTCGCGTGCCTGGCTGGTCAGCAGTGAATGCCAAAGCCGGTCAGACGCTGGTGATCCAGGCGCCCACACTCGGGGTTCGGGCGTATCTGGCGTTCAGCGGCGGGCTGGCGACGCCAGTGGTGATGGGCTCGCGCGCCACCGACCTCAAGGCCGGTTTTGGCGGCCACGAAGGCCGTGGATTGAAGCGCGATGACTGCCTGGACCTGCTTGAAGCTGACGCCTGCCCTGCCAATTCACGCGCCGTCGCGCCGTCACACCGCGCTGCGTTTTTCCGGGAATTGGCGAGCGGTTGCATCAGCGTTCGCGTGCTGCCGGCCGCCGAGCATGCACAGTTCAGCGCGCAGGCTTTGCAGGCGTTTTACCACATGTCTTTTCAGGTGACGCTGCAGTCGAACCGGGTCGGCTATCGCCTGGAGGGCCAGCCGTTGCTGCGCCGCGAACCTGTCGAATTGTTATCCCACGGCATCGCGCCCGGCACCGTGCAAGTGCCCCCCGATGGCCAGCCGATCATCCAGTTGGCCGAAGCCAATACCTGTGGCGGTTACCCGAAAATCGCCACGGTGCTGGAAACCGATCTGTGGCGCCTGGCCCAGGCGCCGGTTGGCTGTGCGATCAGATTCACAGCCGTCACCCCCGACGCCGCCGTCGACGAACACCGCCGCCATTGCCGTGCGCTTGCCACCCTGGCTGCACGCCTGCGTGGCCAGGCACACGATCTTCCACAGTGAGAACGCCAATGAATAACCAGACTCTGCAAATCGACCTCAACTCCGACATGGGCGAAGGCTTTGGCGCCTGGCGCATGGGTGACGATGAAGCCATCCTCGATATCGTCAGCTCTGCCAACGTGGCCTGCGGTTTTCATGCCGGTGACCCGGAGATCATGGCCCACACTTTCGCCCAGGCCAAAGCGCGGGGCGTCGCGGTGGGGGCACACCCGGGCTATCCGGACCTGTGGGGGTTCGGGCGCCGCATCATTCCGTTTTCCGCCGCAGAAATCGAACGCCTGGTGGCTTACCAGGTAGGCGCGGCGCTGGCGTTGTCGCGCTACGCAGGCCACCCGATCACCTACGTCAAGGCGCACGGCGCTCTGGGCAACCTCACGCAAACCGATGCCAGTGTCGCCACCGCGATTGCCAGGGCGGTGAAAGCAGTGGACCCCGAGCTGATCTGCGTGACCTTCGCCGGCGGGCTGCTGATTCCCATCGCCAACGACTTGGGGCTGCGTACCAGGGCCGAAGTGTTCGCCGACCGTGCTTACACCGAAGAGGGCCATCTGGTGCATCGCAAGGAGCCGGGGGCGGTGCTGCATGACGCGCAATTTGCCGCTCGGCGCATGTTGCGCATGGTGCAGGCAGGCGGCATCGAAACGGTCTCGGGACGGATGCTCCCCGTGCACATCGACACTATTTGCGTGCACAGCGACACCCCAGGCGCAATCAGCATGGCCGCACAAGTGCGTGCCACGCTGGAGCAGGCTGGCGTGGCCATCAAACCGTTTTGCTGAGGGAGGAGGCACCATGGACCAACAACTGCTCGATCAGTTGGTCACGCTGCTGCAAGGCTCGCCGTCGCTCACTGAAATAGACCACCGCCAAGGTGATGAGCGCATTCGTCTGAGCAAACAGGCTGGGCCCGGTTCACCCGTCATCCGGCCTGAGCTGCCAGTGGCAAACGAGCCCGCGCCGGTGGCAACGTCGGTATTGCCGATCAGTTCCAGCCTTGCCGGGTTGTTCTATCGCGGGCCTTCCCCGCAGGAGCCGGCGTTTGTGCAAGTGGGCGATATCGTCAGCGAAGGGCAGGCTCTGGGCATCGTCGAGGCCATGAAAATGCTCAACCTGATCGAAGCCGACCGCGCCGGACGTATTACCCGTATCTGCCTCGACGATGGCGCCGAAGTCAAACCGGGCACGCTGTTGTTTGAGCTGCAAGCACTGGGAGACACCGATGTTTGATTCCGTATTGATCGCCAACCGTGGCGAAATTGCCCTACGCATTCTGCGAGCCTGCCGCGCGCTGGGCATTCGTACCATTGCCGTGCATTCCCAGGCCGACGCCGGGTTGCGCCATGTAGCGCTGGCGGACCAGGCCCTGTGCATCGGGCCGGCTGCCGCCTCGGCGAGCTACCTGAATACGCGAGCGCTGCTCGAAGCCGCGCAGTTGACCGGTGCCGGCGCCATTCACCCCGGCTACGGTTTCATGTCCGAACGCGCCGACTTTGCCCAGGCCGTGGAGGAGGCCGGGCTGGTGTTCATCGGGCCTCCATCGGCGGCGATACGCCTGATGGGCGACAAGGTCAGTGCCAAGCGCGCCATGCGCGCCGCCGACGTGCCGTGCGTACCCGGCTCGGAGGGCGAGTTGCCGGACGACGCTGACGCCGTGGCGGCGATTGCGCGGGATGTTGGCTTCCCGTTGATCGTCAAGGCTTCCGGCGGCGGGGGCGGGCGTGGCATGCGCATCGTTCGCCACCCTGACGAGTTGGCGCAGGCGGTGTCGATGACGCGGGAAGAGGCCGTGCGCGCATTCGGCAACCCGAGCCTGTACATCGAAAAGTTTCTGGAGAACCCGCGCCACGTAGAGATCCAGGTGCTGGCCGACGCCCATGGCCATGCCGTGTGGCTGGGCGAGCGCGATTGTTCGATGCAGCGCCGTCATCAGAAGGTCATCGAGGAGTCGCCGGCGCCGGGCATTGACCCTGGCGTGATCGCCCGCATCGGCCAGCGCTGTGTTGCGGCGTGCCTGCAGATCGGCTATCGGGGGGCCGGGACTTTTGAGTTTCTGTATGAGGATGGCCAGTTTTACTTTATCGAAATGAACACGCGCATCCAGGTCGAGCACCCGGTCACCGAGTTGGTGACCGGCATTGATCTGGTGGTCGAGCAACTGCGCGTCGCGCGCGGCGAAGCGCTGTCTTTCACCCAGGAGGACATCGTGCTGCGCGGCCACGCAATGGAGTGCCGCATCAACACCGAGCACCCCTGGACCTTCCAACCCTCTCCGGGCACCGTCACCCAGTGGCTGGCGCCGGGGGGGCCGGGCGTGCGTGTGGAATCGCACCTCTACGCGGGCTACACCATTGCGCCGCATTACGACTCGCTGGCCGCCAAAGTGCTGACCCACGGCGATACCCGCGCCCAGGCCCTGGCACGCATGCGCGGTGCGCTGAGTGAAGTAATGCTCGAGGGTGTGGAGTCGAACCTGGCCTTGCATCGGCGGCTGATGGAGGAGCCGGGGTTTATCCGCGGCGGTTTTAATATCCACCATCTTGAACACCTGCTTGAGCAGGGGTTGGGTCCGGTGGAGGCGCAACCATGAAGATTGACGTGATTCAGGCGCTGGTGCGACGCCTTGAAAACACCGGCATCACCGAGTGCGAATACCAGGTGGGCGACGTCACGCTGGTGTTGAAATTCGCCGCATCAGCAAATGGCGTTGCGACGGCGCAGGCCGCCCAGGCGCTGCTGCAGGATGACACCCAGGTGGTGGTCACGGCGCCTCGCGCCGGGTATTTCCATGCGGCGCATCCGCTGGAAAACACCGTGCTGGCCGCGCCGGGAGACGCGGTCGGTAAAGGCCAGACCCTGGGGTTCATTGCGATTGGGGAGTTGTTGGACCCGGTGATCGCGCCCACCAAGGGCACGTTGATCGAACAGCAGATTCTCGATGGCACGTTGGTCGGCTATGGCACCCCCTTGTTCCATTTGAAAGTGCCAGGCCGCTAGACACCTTTGTAACACCCAGGAACGCCGGTGCCACCGCGCCGGCGTTCCGCTCTGCCGATTAACAATAACAGTCATAAATAGATCGATGAGGAGCGCCCGCATGGTAACTGCGAAATGGCCGTGGGCTACGGCTGCGTTGAGTTTGATGGTGACCGGGCAACCGGCGTATGCAGATTTTACGGGTGACAGCCACGCCACTCTGGACCTGCGTAATTTGTATTTTGACCGCGACTTCCGCCAACCCGGTGGCAATACCGCCAACGGGCACAGCCAGGCGCGGGAATGGGGGCAGGGTGCGACCTTGCAGGTTCAATCAGGCTACACCGACGGAACCGTCGGTTTCGGTCTGGACAGCATTGCGATGCTGGGCCTGAAGCTGGACTCCGGCGACGGGCGCGCCGGCTCGGGGTTATTCCCTTCACGTACAGACGGTTCCTCCGTGGACGAGTACAGCAAGATCGGTTTTACCGCCAAGGCCAGGGTCTCCAAAACCGTGATCAAGGCCGGTGCCTTGCTGTTTCGCAACACGGTGCTGCAGGCGCAGGACTCGCGCCTGCTGGGGCAGTTTTTCCGCGGGGCGATGGTCGAATCCCGCGAGCTCGACAACCTGTCGGTCCAGGCTGCGCGCATCACCAGCCTGGTGGCTCAGGACTCGACCAACTGGGACAAACTGAGCAGCCGGTTTGGCGGTGTCAGCGATCACTTCGTGTTGGCCGGCGGCGATTATTCGTTCGGTCCGACGTCCACCGTCGGGTTGCATTACGGCAAGCTTGAAGGGATCTACCAGCAAGCCATTTTCAATTATGGCGGGGCCCTGGATTTGACTGACAACCAGGCCTTGAAGGTGGACCTGCGCCTGGCCAAGAGCGAGGAAGACGGGCATTTTCGCCCCATCGACAACAAAGCTGTGGGCGTGCTGACCAGCTACAAGTTCGGTGCACAGACATTCGGCGTGGGTTACCAGAAAATGATCGGTGACGACGCTTATCCCTTTGTCACCAACACCGACCCCTACCTGGTTAACTTCATCCAGGTGCTGCAGTTCTCCAACGCCGGCGAGCGCTCCTGGCAAGTGCGTTATGACTTCGACCTGGCGGCGTGGGGCATTCCCGGTTTGTCGTTCATGACCCGCTATGTCACCGGTGATCAGATCAAGCAGCCCGGCGTGCAGGATGCACGCGAGTGGGAGCGCAACACCGACCTGGCCTACGTAGTCCAGAGCGGTGCGGCAAAGAGTCTGGAGTTGAAGTGGCGCAACGCAACCGTGCGAACAAACTTCGGCAATGACCTGGACGAAAACCGGCTGATCGTCAGTTACCCGATGCGCCTGTTCTGACTCCGGCAAGTGCCCGGCGCTCTGCACGCCCTCGGTGTGCGGGGCGCCGGATTGTTGAATGGCTTTTGTTCGGCCACACTCAAGCCCTTCAGCATTCCATACCGGAGACACCATGAACACCCGCTTTATCGAAGCGTTTCTTCAGGTGGCCAGGCTCAAAAGTTTTCGCGCTGCCGCCGATCAGCTCCACCTGACCCAAGCGGCGATCTCCAATCGCATCGCTTCGCTGGAAGACGAAATCGGCATGCGCCTGTTCGACCGTGACACCCGCGAACTCAAATTGACTGCCGTCGGCACGCGCCTGATCGACTATGCCGAGCGCATGCTCGATCTGGAGCAGGAAATCCGCTTGCTGGGTCGCCCGGAATCCGAACTGCTCGGCCTGGTGCGCATCGGCGCGATCGACAGCGTGGTGCACACCTGGCTGATTGATTTTCTCAAGGTGCTGCAATCGACCTACCCCGGTATCGAGGTGCAATTCACCTCGGAAACCAGCGCCGGGGTCTATAAGGCTTTGTGCGACGGCGTGATCGATATTGCCTTGCAAACCCACCCGCTGGACGGCGAGGGCATCACCAATATTCCTTGCCTGTCGATCGCCACGGGCTGGATTGCCGCCAACGACACGCACATCGATCCCGAACACCCGCTGCTGGACCTGCTGCGCCTGCCCACCATCACCATGAGCCTCGGCTCCCAGCCCCACCACGCGCTACGCGAGTTGTACCGGCGCACCGGTATCCCTGCCGGTAAAAGCCACCACATGAGTTCTATCTCGGCGATCCTGCAGTTGGTCCAATCGGGCTTCGGCAATGCCCTGGTGCCCCTGGCACCGGTACGTGCCGCCATCGAGGCGGGGCTGGTCAAACGCGTCGACTGTAAGGTCGCGCTACCCCAGCAACCCCTGGTGGTGAGCTACACCGAGGCGCACTCCAGCGAAGCGATCCGCATCGTGGCTGAACTGGCCTGCCGCGAGTGCGACCGTTATGTCCGCGCGCTCCCGGCGTTCTACGGTGCAGACTGAGTTCGCTGGGTTGCCCCCTGGGCCTTGACTGTCGGCCACATACCGCCGAAATACGCCGCTGCGGCACACGTTGCAGCGGCGACGACCAAGGCAAGCGCCACGATGGCAAACAGCCCGGTAGTGGTCACGCCGAATGCGCTGACCGCCAGCCAGCCGCCACCGGCGGCGATGACCAGCCGGATGGCACCGGCAAAGAAAATCCAGCCCATTCGCCCGGTGCCCTGGGCGGCGAAGCTGAGTGCGAAGATCACCCCATTGGCCGCATAGAAAGGCGCGACGATGTGGAAATACAACGAGCCGGTCTCTGTGACGGCGCTGTCATGGGAAAACAACCCGATCCACAGCCAGGGCAGCAGCGCGACGAGCAGGCCGACCGTCTCGGTGAACACCACGCTGACGAGGGTCCCGAGCCAGGCGATTTTTTTCGCTCGCTCGATCTGACCGGCGCCCACGTTGGTGCCGACCATGGTCAGTACGGCGGTCCCAAGCCCGAACAAAATCGGTACCAGCACGTAGTCCAGGCGCGAGGCGGTGCCGTAGCCGCCAATCGCCTCCACACCGAAGCGGCCGACGGCGGCGGTGACCAGCAAGACCATCAAGTTCAACTGGAGGGTGTTGGCGGCGGCGGGCAGGCCCACCGCCAGAATGTCCCGGAACAACGCCAGGCGCAGGCGACCGCGAGACAGGCGCAACCCGGATTGCCCACTGGCCATGTAGCGCAGCATCACAATGGCCGCGCCGCAGTAGTACAGCGTGACCGCAATACCGGCGCCGGCCACGCCGAAGCCCTGAAACGGCCCCAGGCCGAAGATCAGCAGCGGCGACAGCGGGATCAGCACGGCCACGCCGGCAAAGGTAATCCGCGCCGGCACCCGCACATTGCCAATGGCGCGCAGCACGGCGGATAACAGGTTGACCACCCAGATCGGTACGGCGGCCAGGAAGATAAAACCCGAATAGACGAGGGCCGAGTGCAGGGCCTCGCCCGTGCCCCCCAATGCCCGATACAGCGGGCCACCCAGGCCAATCACCAGCACCGAAAACAGCAGGCCGAAGGCCACGGCCGTCACCAGTGTGTGCAGCACGAGCGCGTTCGCATCCTCATGACGACCGGCGCCGGTGGCCCGGGCGACGGCTGACGCAACGCCGCCACCAATGCCGCCGGCAGACATCATCGTCATCAGCATCCACACCGGAAACACCAGCGCGACACCGATCAGGGCGTCGGCGCCCAGGCGCGATACGTAAAAGGTCTCGGCCACGTTCACCAGTGTCTGGGCGACGAGTACACCGATGGTGGGTAATGCCAACGCCATCATCGTGGCAAAAATGGGCCCGTGCAGCATGGCTTCACGGGCTCGCAGCTTGGCGGCTGCCTGTGCCTGGGAAGGCGCATTGAGAGGGGGGGCATCCTGAAGGGTAGTCATGGTGATCGCCTGTAAAACGTGACGTTAGTTGATCGACAGAACGCTTTCGACCCGCTGGGCAAGTGCGAGCAGCCTGCGGTCGCTGCCTGCCGGCGCATCCAGTTCCAGCCCGATCGGCAGGCCTTGGTTGGACAGCCCTGCGGGAAGGCTGATGCCGGGCAGGCCCAACAGGCTCGCCACCGCCGTGTGATTGGCCAGGACCAATTGATCGACCTCGCGGCCTGCCACGATGAACCGGGATTGCTGTGAGATCAGCGGGGCGGTGCAGGGGGTTGTCGGCTGCAGGATCGCTTGCACGCCGCGGGCCACGAAGACCTGATCCAGCCGCCGCTGAATCTCGGGCCGGTTGACGTTCAAAATCGCCTGGTAGGTGTCGGCGGAAATGGCGCCTGCACCGTGCGGTACGACCATATAGCTCCAGGCGTCGCGCAACTCGGGTTTGAGCCGTTCGAGGATCGTTTCGAACCGGGTGGGCACCTGGTGAAATCGCAGGAACTCAGTGACTGCGCCCTGGGTTTCGTGAAAGAAAATCCCCCAGGCCGCCGATTGCGAAAGGGCGGCAAAATCCTCACCCAGGTCCACTTCCACAAGCTCGGCACCGGTGTCTTTCAGCTGCCGCAGCACCTCGCGAAAACGCGCCTCGACCTGTGCATCGACCCCCTCGAGAAACTGGCGCGGTGCATAGGCCAGCCGCACACCCTTGAGGTCATGTTCTGTCTGCAAGGCGTCACCGGTGACCACCTGATCGATGAGCGCGCAATCGGCGACACTGCGAGCAAGCACACCCGTGGTGTCCAGGGTGTGGGAAACCGGCGCCACACCGTCGCGCGGCCAGCGCCCGGTGGTCGGTTTGAACCCGACCACGCCGCAGAGCGCGGCGGGTACCCGAATGGAGCCAATGGTGTCACCGCCCAACGATGCCGGAACAATGCCCGCCGCCACGGACGCGGCCGAGCCGCTGGAAGAGCCGCCGGTGACCCGGTCCGGCGCATGGGGGTTTTTGGCCTGGCCGTAGTGTGCATTGTTGCCCGTGAGGCCGAACGACATTTCCACCAGGTTGTTCTTGCCAAACACCAGCGCGCCGGCTTCTTTCAGCGCACTCACGGCGCCCGCGTCCTGTTCGGGTACAAAGTCAGCCAGGTGTTCCAGGCCGAGGCTGGTGGCCAGGCCTTTGGTCAGGTAGCTGTCTTTCACCCCAATCGGTACGCCCAGCAGTGGCAGGGTCGAACCGGCTGCTCGCGCGCTGTCCGCCTCTCTTGCGCTGGCGAGCACGGCGGCTTCGTCGATGCGGATGAAGGTGTTCAGGTCAGCGCTGTTGCGCGACTGTTGCAACAGCGCGCTCGCATAGGCTTCGGCCGTTATCTCGCCGGTGAGGATGGCGCGCGCGGCGTCGGCGACACCCAGTGAAACAAGGGGGGATTGGGTGGATGCAGGTGTATTCATACAGTTTTCTCTCGATTCAAAGGGCACCCGAATGCATCACCTGTGGCGAGCCCGCTCGCCACAGGGGTGGTGGGGGGCTTCTGTCAGGAAACAGGCCGCAGGTAAATGCCATTGCTCAGGTTCTGCTTGATGGCCTGGGCTGTGCCGTCGGCCAGCACTTCGGTTTCGTTGTTTTCGATGCCGCTCAATACGCGCGCTACAACCTCATCGGCATCCGCCTTCGGCACGCCTTCCAGCCCGCGCGTCATATCGGTATCGACGAACGCCACATGCACACCCACCACCAGGGTGCCCTGGCTCGCCAGTTGCAGGCGCAGGCCGTTGGTCAGCGACCACACCGCGGCTTTACTCGCCGAATAGGTAATGGTGTTGGGCAAGTTGACCCAGCTCAGGGCCGAATGCATGTTGACCACCGCGCCACCGCCATTGGCCGCCAGAATCGGTGCGAAGGCCAGGCTGGTGGCCAGTGGGCCGATGGCGTTGGTTTCCAGTTCCAGGCGCAGTGTGTCGATATCGATGTTGCCCGCGGAGGCGCCGTTGCGCCCGTTGATACCGGCATTATTGATCAGCAGGTTGACGTCGTTGGCAGAGGCGATGGCCGCCCGGATATCTTCCGGTTTGGTCACATCCAGCTTCAGCGGCACCACGCCGGGGGCGGCCTCGATGCTGCCAATATCACGGGCGGCTGCGTAAACCTTTTTGGCGCCGGCATTCAGCAGGGCTTTGACATAGGCTTTGCCCAAACCACGGTTTGCGCCGGTAACCAGCGCGATGGAATCTTTGATCTGCATGGTGTTTCTCCTGCCCGAGGGCATTGGTGGATGCGTTAAGTGATTGAAGTGGAGCTGGTTTTTGGGGGCTTGATCTTGAACCAGATCGAATACATGGCCGGCAGAAACACCAGCGTCATCAGCGTGCCGCCAAAGGTGCCGCCGATCAGGGTGTAAGCCAGGGTTCCCCAGAACACCGAGTGGGTCAGCGGAATGAAAGCCAGAATGGCCGCCACGGCGGTCAGCAGGACCGGCCGGGCGCGTTGCACAGTGGCTTCCACCACTGCATCGAAGGGCGCCAGCCCGTCCTTCTGATTGTTGTGAATCTGCCCGATCAGAATCAGCGTGTTGCGCATCAAAATGCCGGACAGCGCCACCAGGCCCACCAGCGCGTTAATGCCGAAAGGCTGCTGGAACAGCAACAGGGTGGGCACCACGCCAATCAGGCCGAGCGGGCTGGTCGCGAACACCATCACCATGGCGGCCATGGAGCGCACCTGGAAAATAATGATGAGCAGGGTCAGTGCAATCATGATCGGGAACAGCGGCGCCATGGCCTGGGAGGCCTTGCCGGATTCCTCGATGGCGCCGGCTTGCTCGATCCGGTAACCGGCAGGCAACTGGTCGATAAGCGGTTGCAGCTGGCTGAAAACAGCCACCGAGACGTCCGGCGGCTGCAAGCCTTCGGCAATGTCGCCGCGCACCGTGATGGTGGGCGTGCGGTCGCGACGCCGCAGCACGGGGGCCTCCATGCGCACCTCCACCGTGCCGATCTGGGACAGCGGCACACGTTGTCCGGCGGAGCCCGTCAGCGTGAAGCCGGCGATCCGTGCCGGGTCAAGCCGGGTGTCGCCTGCCGAGCGCGCCATGATTTGCACCGAGCGGATGTCCTCGCGCACGGCCGTCAGGGGCACGCCCGTCAGCAGGAACTGCAATTGCAGGGCGACTGAATTGGAGGTCAGGCCCACGGCCTGGAGCCGGTCCTGGTCAAGCGTGAAGTGCAGCGCGGGCACCTGGGGGCCCCAGTCGGTGTTGACCGTGCGCATCAGTGGGCTGGCGCGCAGAATCGCTTCGGCCTGAGCGGCAATCGCACGCAGTTTCTGCGGGTCGGGCCCCATCACGCGGTAGGCCACGGGGAAGGGCGAATAAGGGCCGAACACCAGTTGGGTCACCCGCACGCGCGCTTCGGAGGCCAGACCGTCAGCCGCCGCCTGGCGCAGTTTGAGTTTGAGCGCGTCACGTTCTTCCTCGCTGCCCGTGAGCACCACCACCTTGGCGAACGAGGGGTCAGGCAGTTCCGGCGCCATTGCCAGGTAAAAACGCGGCGCGCCCTGGCCAATATAGGACGTGACGATTTTTGCCTCGGGCTGCTGCTTCAACCAGTCTTCGATTTTCACGGTGGCGGCAGCGGTCTGCTCAATCGACGTTCCGTAGGGCATCTGCACTTCGACCAGCACCTCGGGGCGGTCGGAAGTGGGGAAGAACTGTTTTTTGACCTGCCCCATGCCCACAACCGCCAGCACGAATAACCCCACCACAGCGCCGGCGACCCACCATTTTCTGGCGATGATGCGCGCCAGCACCCGGCGGAACCGGTTGTAGTTGCGGGTGTTGTAAAGGGCCGTGTGGCCGCCTTCCACCTGCTTGATGTCCGGCAGCATCTTCACCCCGAGGTAGGGCGTGAACACCACCGCCACCACCCAGGACGTGACGAGGGCAATGCCGACGATCCAGAACATGTTGCTGGTGTATTCGCCCGCCGTTGAGTGGGCAAAGCCGTTGGGCATGAAACCGATGGCGGTGACCAGCGTGCCGGCCAGCATCGGCGCGGCGGTGTGGCTCCAGGCGTAGGCCGATGCTTTGAGGCGGCTGTAGCCTTCTTCCATCTTCACCACCATCATTTCAATGGCGATGATGGCGTCGTCCACCAACAGGCCCAGCGCCAGAATCAGCGAGCCCAGGGTGATGCGGTCAAAACTTTTGCCGGTGGCTGCCATGACCACGAACACGGCGGCAAGGGTCAGCGGAACGGCCGCCGCCACGACGATGCCGACCCGCCAGCCCATGCTGATGAAGCACACCACCATCACCACAAACAGTGCGACAAAGAACTTGACCATGAACTCATCGACCGCCGCGTGGATGTTGGCGGATTGGTCAGTGACTTTGCTCAGGGTCATGCCCAGGGGCAGGTTGGCGCTGATCTTTGCGGTCTCGGCATCCAGCGCCTTGCCCAGGTCCAGCCCGTTCCAGCCTTCGCGCATCACCACGCCGAGCAACAGCGCGGGCTCACCGTTATTACGCACCTGAAACGTCGCCGGGTCTTCGTAGCCGCGCTCGACTGTCGCCAGGTCCGACAGCTTCAGCGTGCGGCCTTTGACGATGACCGGGGTGTCACGGATTTTTTCCAGTTTGTCGAACGCGCCGTCCAGGCGCAGGAACACCTGTGGCCCTCGGGTTTCGATGGAGCCGGCGGGGGTCAGCACGTTCTGGCTGTTGAGTGCGGCGAAGATGTCCTGCGGCGCGATGCCCAATGTGGCCAGGCGATCATGTGAAAACGACACGAAAATACGTTCGGCCTGCTCACCGATGATGTTGATTTTTTTGACGCCTGGCACATGCAGCAATTGCTGGCGCAAGGCTTCCGCGTCGCGCACCAGCAGGCGTTGCGGCTCACCTTTGGCCTTCAGGGCAAACAGCGC
Organism: Pseudomonas tolaasii NCPPB 2192; assembly: GCF_002813445.1. NCBI lineage: Bacteria > Pseudomonadati > Pseudomonadota > Gammaproteobacteria > Pseudomonadales > Pseudomonadaceae > Pseudomonas > Pseudomonas tolaasii. The sequence goes on along the minus strand of NZ_PHHD01000001.1, from coordinate 5,691,126 downwards.
AAAGGTGACGTCCGAATATTCGTCATTGAGCACCGGGGCCATGACGCCGGGCGGCAGGTTTTTGGCCTCGTCGCCCAGTTTCTTGCGTGCCTGATAAAACTCTCCTTCCACCTCGGACGGCGGCGTGCTGTCGAGCAGGTAAATCACGGTGAAGGCCAGGCCCGGGCGCGTGTAGGTTTCAGCGCGGTCATACCAGCGCAGCTCCTGCAGGCGTTTCTCCAGGGGCTCGGCGACCTGGTCCTGCATTTCCTGGGCGGTCGCACCGGGCCAGGCGGTGATCACGGTCATCTGCTTGACGGTGAAGGGCGGGTCTTCGGCGCGCCCCAGTTTGAGGAAGGCCAGCGCGCCGGCGACGGAAATCAACACGATCAGAAACAGCGTGATGGAACGCTCGCGCACCGCCAGCGCCGAGAGGTTGAAACGCCCCGGCTTCATGGCTGAGCTCCAGCGACCGCATCCGAACCGGGCAGCCTAACCGGCTCGCCTTCATGCAGCAGATGGGCACCGAGGGAAACCACCTGTTCGTCGGGTTTGAGGTCAGCCTTGATCCTGGCGCTGTCGTCACCCAGAGCCAGCACGTGCACGGGGCGCCATGTCACCTTCGCCGGCGAGCCCTCGACCACCCACACACCCGCGCCAGTGCCCGGATCGAACAACGCGCCGATCGGCACTTGCAGGGTTTGCGAGGCGGTGGTGTCGCCCAGGATGTCGAGGGATACGGTCGCGCCCAGCGGCGCATTGGCGAGCGTACCTTCAAGCACGTACCTGGCTTCGAAGGTGCGTGTGGCACGGTCAGCCGCATCGGAAAGCTGGCGCAGTGTGGCCGGCAAGGCGGTCTGCGTGCTGCCATACAAGCGGGCCTGCGCCACCGAGCCGATAGCCGGGCGCAGGGTTTCCGGCAGGTTGACGATGACTTCGCGTTGCCCGGCCCGGGCCAGCAGTACCACCGGCTGGCCGGCGCTGACCACTTGCCCGGGCTCGGCCAGTGTGTCCACCACCACCCCGTCGACATCGGCCAACAGCACGGCATAACCCGAGGCGTTGTTGGCGACGTTGGCCTGGGCTTGCGCGGCGCTGAGCTGCGCCCTGGCGGAGTCGGCAGCCGCTTTTATGCGGTCGTAGGCCGAGGCCGATACGGCGCCGGCAGCGACCAGTTCGCGGTAACGCGCTTCATCGTCGGCGGTTTGCCGGGCGCTGGAGCGCGCGGCGGTGACGGCTTCTTGCTGGGCACGTGCCTGCAATTGCAGGTCGATCGGGTCCAGGCGCATGAGGGGTTGCCCGCGCTTGACGGTCTGCCCGGTATCCACCAGCCGTTCCAGCACCTTGCCGGACACACGAAAGCCCAGGTCACTCTGGACGCGGGCGGCAACGGTGCCGGTGAATGAGCGTGAGGCGGCCGAGGCGGGCTGAACGGTGCCGACCCTGACCAGCGGCGGGTCGATTCGCGGGTCAGCGGGGTGGCGTTCGTCGCTGCAGGCTGCCAGCGCAAGCGGCAGCACACAGAGGGTCAACGAGGTTAATTTTCGCGCAAGCATGGGATCGCTTTCCTAGGGAGCAGGATCCACAGCTTATACTTGTGACCAATTTAGTCAATGGTCACTAAAATGAAAATCAGGGGGCGAGGCTTCGCAATATCAAACTGGAGAGTTGCAGGGTGGCTTCCTCGGCATTGTCGAGGTTGTATTGCAGCAGCAGGGGCGTGACGTAGGGGCGCATGGTCAGGTAAATCACGTTGCTGACTTCGTCCAGCGGGGTTTTGCGTTCGAACTCGCCGGCTTCACGGCCTTCGCGGATGGTTTGGGCGATCAGGTTGCGGATATGCGCCTCATAAGCGACCGAGGACGGCCAGGCTTCACCTGCCGACGTGGCGGCAATGTCGTAGAGCTTGCGGTCATGAAAGAACAAGTCGCGGCTGGCGTCCACGAGGGCCTTGAACATCCGGCGCAGCCTTTCGGAGGCTGAGGGCGCGTCGGAAATGGCGTCGTCGACGATGCGTTTGATCATGTCCAGGCGATTTGAACAGATGACTTCGCCAATCGCTTGCTTGGAGTCAAAGAACTTGTAGATGTAGGCCTTGGAGAAACCGATGGCCTTGGCCAGGTCGGATACCGTGGTTTTTTCGTAACCGTAAAGGCCGAAATGCTGGCTGGCAGCCTCGACGATCTGGACGCTGACGTCGTGATCCGAGGGGCCGCGAGGCGGTGTTGGGGCGGGGAGGGATGTCTTGGTCATGGCGGTTAGGCTACCCCCAATGACCTGTGTTGACAACGAGTGACCATATCGTAATATGGTCACTCGTTTGCCCACTGTGCAGGATACCCATGTCTCCCCGTCATTCTTTCGCACTCTTGTTGGGTGCCAGCCTTGTTGCCGGTTGCGCGGTCGGCCCGGATTACCATCGTCCCGACTTGCCGCTGTCGAACCACTATCTGGGGCAGTCGGCGGCACGTGACGCCCAAAGCGCCGCAGCCCTCGCGACCTGGTGGCAGACCTTCAACGACCCGTTGCTCACGCAGTTCGTGCAGACAGCACTGGAGCAGAACCTTGACCTGGCCCAAGCCTCGGCGCGGGTGCTGCAAGCCAAGGCCGGGCTTGGGGCGGCGAACGCGGCCTTGCTGCCCTCGGGCGCCGTCAGCGGTTCTGCTGCGCGCGCGCATCAATCGGTCGAAACGCTGCTGGGGCAAGTACTGGATGCCAGCCCCGACTACAACCGCTGGGGCAGTGCCTATGAGGCGAATCTGACGGCGAGCTGGGAAGTGGATGTGTTCGGCGGCCTGCGGCGTGACCGCGAAGCGGCACTGGCGGATTACCAGGGCTCGCAGGCCGGTTTGGCGGCGGTCAGGCTGGCGGTGGCGGCGCAGACGGCGGATACCTACATCGCCATTCGCGGCGTGCAGGCACGCCTGGCGATTGCCCGTCAGCAGGTCGACACTCAACAGGGGTTGCTGGCGAAAACTCAACTGTTATACGCAAAAGGGCTGGCCGCCGAGTATGAGGTGCGCCAAGCCGAGGGCGCGCTGGCGCAGGTCAAGGCCACGGTGCCGGTTCTGCAAAACAGCCTCGATACGGCCATGAATGCACTGGATGTGATGCTGGGCGTTGCCCCCGGCACCCATCGCGCCGAGCTTGAAGCTGCAAGCCCGATTCCGGTTGCCGCGCCGATCGGCACAATGGGTTCGCCTGCCGACCTGCTTCAGCGCCGCCCGGACCTCATTGTGGCCGAACGCCGCTTGGTGGCCGCCAACGCCGAAATCGGCGCGGCGATCGCCGAGTACTACCCGAAATTCTCCCTCGACGGCTTACTGGGCAGCGCCACGGCTGTTTCCAGCGGCCACCTGTTCAGCGGTGGTGCAAGCCAGTCGGCCGGCGTGCTGGGGCTGCGTTGGCGCTTGTTTGATTTCGGCCGCATCGACGCCCAGATCGACCGCGCCAAAGGCCGGAACGCCGAAGCATTGGCCGCTTACCGCCTCGCCGCGCTGCACGCCACCGAAGATGTGGAGAATGCCTTTTCATCACTGGCCCGCCGCCAGGAGCAGGCCGGCACATTGGTGCAGGGCGAAGCTTCACTTTCACGCGCAGTTGAGTCTTCATCCATTGCTTACCAACGCGGCGCGGCCAGCCAGATAGAGGTGCTGTATGCCGAGGCAAGCCTGCTGCAAACCGCCGATGCCAGGGCGCAGGCTCAGACCGAGTCGGCACGCGCTGCTGTCGCGGCCTTCAAGGCGCTTGGCGGTGGCTGGGACCCTGTGGTGCTCGCGTCCGGGAGGCCTTTATGACAGTGGCAAAAACGGCGTGCATCCTGTGTTCAAGAAACTGCGGCCTCCAGGTGGAGATCGAGGAGGGCGCGATCACACGCATTCGCGGAGATGAAGATCATCCCGTGACCCAGGGTTACATCTGCCAGAAAGCCGCGCGGCTGCAGCATTACCAGTCCCATGACGACCGGCTCAAGCACCCGCTGCGACGAGAGCCGGATGGCACATTTGTACGCGTGTCGTGGGATGAGGCACTGGACGACATTGCCCGGCGCCTGATGCAGATACGCGATCAGCATGGCGGTGATGCATTTGCCTTTGTCGGCGGCGGCGGGCAGGGCAACCACCTGGGCAGCGCCTACGGCAACAGCCAATTGCGCGCGGCCATGGGCAGCAAAAATGCCTATAACTCTCTGGCGCAGGAGAAAACCGGCGATTTCTGGGTTAACGGACGTATTTTCGGCCGCCAGGATTGCCACACCACTGAAGACGTCGAGCATGCCGATTACGTGCTGTTCATCGGTTGCAACCCGTTCCAGGCCCACGGCATTCCCAACGCGCGCGACACCCTCAAGCACCTCAAGAAAGACCCGGATCGCACCATGGTCGTCATCGACCCGCGCCGGTCCGAGACTGCCAAACAAGCCGACATTCATTTGCAGCTCAAACCCGGTACGGATGCTTACCTGTTGAGCGCAATGCTGGCGATCATCGTCGGCGAGGGCTTGCACGACCAGGCGTTTCTGGCTCGTCATTGCACCGGTTTCGAGGCGGTCGCCCAGGCGCTGGCGCAAATCCCCGTCGCCGACTACGCCGCACGTGCCGATGTTCCGCTTGCAGCTATCGAACGCGTAGCTCGTGGCTTCGCAACTGCCCGTACGGCCTGCATCCGCATCGACCTGGGCATTCAGCACACCCTGCACACCACGTTGAATGGTTACCTGGAAAAACTGCTTTATCTGGTGACGGGCAATTTCGGGGTGAAGGGCGGGAACAACCTGCATACCTTTTTCCTGCCGTTGCTGGGGCATACCGATGAGCGTGACGCGCGCACCCGGCGCACGGCTCACCATGGCATGTTTCCCATCGCGGGCATTCTGCCGCCGAACATTTTGCCGGATGAAATTCTGTTGGCAGGCGAGCGACGCATTCGCTCGGTGTTTGTCGACAGCAGCAACCCCTTGCTGACCTGGCCGGATACTGCGGCCTACGAGAAGGCATTCGCTTCACTGGAGTTGCTGGTGGTGGTGGACGTGGCGATGACCGAGACCGCGCGCATGGCGCACTACGTGTTGCCCGCCGCTTCGCAGTTCGAAAAATGCGAGGCCACCGGATTTAACCTGGAGTTTCCGACGAACTTCTTTCACCTGCGCCACCCGCTGTTCCCGGCGCCGGATGAATGCCTGAGCGAACCGGAAATCTATACCCGGCTGCTTGAGAAGATGGGCGTATTGCCCAAGCATTTTCCCGTGCTGTCCGCCCTCGCACGGCATGAACCGGGCGCCACCGCGCACCTGGGTTACCTGGCGGCGCTGGCGGCGTTGTTTGCGCGCCAAAGGAAGCTGATGCCGTTCGCGCCTTCGATTATGTATCGCACCCTGGGTGCCGCGTTGCCGGCCGGTTTGGCGGCGGCGGCTCCATTGCTGGGCCTGAGCCTGCAATACGCCAAAAAACATGGCGCGGCGGTACGCCGAGCGGGGTTCAAAGGGCATCGCGCGACATTGGGCACGGCCTTGTTTCGCGCCATTCTGGCGCGCCCTCAGGGCACGCTGATCAGCGTGCACGAGTTCGAGGACACCTGGTCGCTGCTGCGCAACGAGGACAAGCGCGCCCATCTGCAGGTGCCGGAAATGCTCGAAGAGCTGGCGGCGCTACGCACTGAAACGGCGCCGGGCCAGGACTACCCTTTTATCCTCATGGCCGGAGAACGGCGCAGCTACAACGCCAACCAGATCTACCGCGACCCGGCCTGGCGCAAGGTCGACCCCCACGGCGCGTTGCGCATGCATCCGGATGACGCGTCGGCATTGCAGGTAGGGGCCGGCGACCGGGTGGTGTGTTCCAGCCGGCGCGGCGATCTTGAAGTGGTGGTGGAGCTTGACGATGACATGCGCCGGGGCGTGGTGTCGCTGCCCCATGGTTACGGCATGCGCTACAAGGGCGGTGCGCCGTCCGGCCCGGCGTTGAACCGGATCACCGCGCTGGAGGATTGCGATCCCTTGAGCCGCACACCGCACCATAAGTATGTGCCGGTTCGCATTCAACCTTTGGCGTCGGTGGAGCAAACCATGTCGATATCAGGCTAATGCCTGCCGTTTTCAGGCTGTTTTCCGTGAAGTCAGGCCGCGTAAGGTGACCCATCATTAGGAAATGATGATCGCCTGACTCTTTAGTCAGTACGCCCTGACGTCGATCACCGAGAATAAGAAAACAATGGACAGCCTGAATTCCAACGATTCAAACGCCCAGCTGGCGCAAGGTTTCAAACCGCGCCATGTGACCATGTTGTCCATCGCGGGGATTATCGGGGCGGGGTTGTTTGTCGGTTCCGGGCACGCGATTGCGGCCGCAGGGCCGGCCGTGTTGCTGGCCTACCTGTTTTCCGGGCTGCTGGTGGTGCTGGTGATGCGCATGCTCGGCGAGATGGCCGTGGCCAACCCCGACACCGGCTCGTTTTCCACTTATGCCGACCAGGCCATCGGGCGCTGGGCCGGGTTCACCATCGGCTGGTTGTACTGGTGGTTCTGGGTGCTGGTGATTCCCATCGAAGCCCTGGCTGCAGGGCATATCCTGAACCAGTGGTTCCCGCAGATCGACGCGTGGCTGTTTGCCTTGCTGTCGATCTTTTTGTTGGTGGTCACCAATCTGTTCAGCGTGTCCAAATACGGCGAGTTCGAGTTCTGGTTCGCCATGGCCAAGGTCATTGCAATCATCGGCTTTATCGGCCTGGGTTTTGCGGTGTTGATGGGCTGGGTTCCCGAGCGCGAGGCGAGTGGTTTAAGCGGTTTGATGGCGCAAAACGGCGGCTTTGCGCCCAATGGGCTGTCGGCGGTGGTCGGGGCGTTCATCACCATCATGTTCAGCTTTATCGGCACGGAAGCGGTGACCATCGCGGCGGCCGAGTCCAGTAACCCCGCGCAGAATATCGCCCGGGCCACACGCTCGGTGATGTGGCGAATCGGTGTGTTTTACCTGTTGTCGATCTTCGTGGTGATTTCCGTGGTGCCGTGGAATGACCCGTTATTGGCCTCGGTCGGGTCGTATCAGCGCGCCCTGGAGTTGATGAACATTCCCCACGCCAAGCTGCTGGTGGACGTGGTGGTGTTGATCGCGGTCGCCAGTTGCATGAATTCCTCCATCTACATTGCTTCACGCATGCTGTTTTCCCTGGGCAAACGCGGCGACGCGCCTGCGCTGATGAAGAAAACCTCGGCGGCCAGTGTGCCCAGGGCGGCGGTGATCGCCAGCACCATCCTGGGCGCGGGCGTCACGCTGCTGAGCCATTTCATGCCGGCCGGGTTGTTCCAGTTTCTGCTGGCCAGCTCTGGTGCCATTGCCTTGCTGGTGTACCTGGTGATCGCCGTTTCGCAGTTGCGCATGCGCAAGGTGCTCAAACGCCGCAACGTCACACTCACCTTTCAGATGTGGCTGTTTCCCTGGCTGACCTGGCTGGTGATCGCCTTCATTTGCGCCGCATTGACGGTGATGCTGGTGACGCCCGAGCACCGTTTTGAAGTGTCTTCGACGATTGGGCTGGCGCTGGTAATTTCATTTATCGGGCTGATCACCGCGCGACAACCGCAGGGCTCGGCGCATCGAACTACCGTGATCCCTGCCAGCGCCACCGATACATGAGGGTGCCCGGCATCGGCAGCCACCTGTATCGGTCGCCTCAATCCTGCAAGGTCTGTCAGGCAATCGGGATCAAGGGATCCGCCGCCGCCCACGCCGCTTCACGGTTGGCGGCCGGTGGGTAGATCCACACGGTATTGATTTGGGTTTTAAGCGATTTGCCGTCCTGGCGCGTCAACTTGACCTGACGATCCCAGCCTTCGGTGTACACCGCGCCCCAACAGCCCAGGTCCAGGCACGTCACGTATTTGGGCTGGCTGTAGGGCGTCGGATCCACCCCCAGAACCTGCGCGGCGACGTTATTGCCGGCGTAACGGCCGAGCATGATGGCGTGCTGGCAAGTCATCAACGCGTGGTTGCCCAGCGCATCGGTGGCGGCGTACGCCACGTCGCCGGTGGCGAAAATATCTGGCTGGCCGATGACTTTCAGGTTCCCATCCACATGCAGCCGGCCGAGCGCATCACGCTCCCCCGGAATCTGTTCAGTCAGCGAGCTGGCGCGCACGCCGGTGGTCCAGATCACGGTGCTGGCTTCGATATGTTGGCCATTGTCCAGGGTAACGCCGTTTTCATCGACAGCGACCACCGACGCTTTCAACTGCCACTTCACGCCCAATTCCTCACTCGCTTCGGCAATCGACCGGCCGATTTCGGCGCCCATTGATGCACCGATGGCTTCGCCGCGGTCGACGATGATCACGTCGACATCCGCGCTTTCACCCAGGATGGCGCGCAGGCGTGCGGGCATTTCCGTTGCCGTTTCAATGCCGGTGAAGCCGCCGCCGGCCACCACCACGGTGTTGCGGCCTTTGCTGTAGGGACGGTCTGCCAGGGCTTTGAGGTGGTTCTCCAGGCGCACGGCTTGCTCGATCTGGTCCACGTCAAAAGCGTGCTGCGCCACACCGGGTGTGCCGGGCATGGCGAGCCGGCTGCCGGTGGCCAACACCAGCTTGTCGTAGTTGAGCACCTGCCGGTTGCCGGAGGCATCGAGGTAGGCGACATTTTTTTGTGCCGCGTCGATGGTTTCTGCCGCGCCCTTGATGAAGGTCACGCCTACCTCGTCAAACAACTCGCCAAGCGGCGCGAACAGTTGGTGGGCATCCGGCTCGTAAAAGCGCGGGCGGATGCGCAGCTCGGCCTGCGGTGCCAAGACGGTCACTTCGACGTCGTTGTGCTCATGAATGTTGAACAGGCGCGTCGCGCTCAGCGCGGTCCACAGGCCGCCGAAACCCGCGCCGATAATCAGAATGTGCTGCTTCATGTTTTTACCTTGGGGTGAGGTGATGGGTAAGTGAATAACGGCGACTATATTTGTCGTAGTTGTAAGGCGCAAGGTGATTTTTTATGAGGCTGCGCACGCGGCGCGCGGTAAAAGTCTGCCAAAGCCTTGTCGATTGGCGCCTGTGGCTTGGGTTTGGAGTGGCTGAATGGCGATGATTCAGCGCGTTTCGAACTGGCTTGCTCCACGGTTTTCTGTTAGTTTGTGCGACTAATTAAGTCGGAGATCGGCATGTCTCTTTACAGCGCGGGCGTTGAGTACGGCATTCATTGCCTGATTTTTTTGGTAGGGGATGGCGGCGAAAGTCGAGAGGCCAGCGTGCGCGACCTGGCAGAACTGCAAGGCGTGCCGCTGGATTACCTCGGGAAGATTTTCACCAAGCTGGCCAAGGCCAAACTGGTCGTGGCCACCGAAGGCGTGCGCGGCGGCTTCAAGCTGTCGAGGCCGTCTGATGAAATCAGCCTGCTCGATATCGTCAACGCAATTGACGGCCACAAGCTCATCTTCAATTGCCGCGAGATTCGCGGGCGTTGCGCGCTGTTTGAGGGTGAGCCACCGGCGTGGGCGATGGACGGCCACTGTTCAGTCCATGCCGCCATGATGACGGCGCAAAAACGCATGGAAGACGCACTGTCCCAACAAACCATCCTCGACCTCGCGCGCAAGGTCGGGCGCAAATCCCCGCCTGAATTCGCGGCACAGGTGGGCGGGTGGATCAACGATCGTCGGGAGAAAAAGGGCTGTGCGCACACGCCTGACGACCAGACCATCGCGGTGACTGATATTTCGGATTGATCGCGTGCCATTGCGAACAAAGTAAGGTGCTGCTTTGGATTCATACGTGCGCCGTGGCTCATTTGCCCCCGTCACTGGAATGGCCGGTGCTCACTATGGTGTGGGGGGCATTCCCGCGCGATGGCTTAAAAAGCTCTGGAAAGAGAACCTCATTCAAGCGATGGCCGATGACTTGTTGCGGGTTGCCGGCGGTAACATCAACCGATAACAGGCACAAAGAAAACAGCCACTCCAGTGAGTAATGCCGATCAGTCAAGAGCGAACGCTGTACCTGTGGCGAGGGAACAAGCTCCCTCGCCACAGGTTACTTTTTTCTCTTTCCAGTTCTTGACTGATCGGCATTAACTCCAATGAGTGGCTTTTTTGGTCTGCCAAACGTGTTCTGCGCTCAATGCGCATCCACCAGCCGCTGCAACCCCGCATCCCGAATCGAAAACACGTCGAACAGCCCCAATGCCCGCAACGCCGGCAGCAGTGCCAGCAGGTCTTTCTCGGCAATCTCGCGTTGCGCCGCGTCGGTCTGTGGGTCGCACCAGGCTTGGGCATTGAGCAGAAAGGCGCCCACGCTGCCTTTGCGAATCACGACGCCATCGCGTGTGGTCTGGTTTTGGTCATCGGGCAGCAAGTCTTCGGGACGCATGATGTTGACTCCAGTCAGTGAGGGAGCACCGACTATAGGCGCGACAAACTGGCCTTGGTACGCTATCGAGGACATTCTATAGTTCGATGAGGCCACGCATGCCCTCAACAATGATCCCGCTTTGCACTGCATCTTCAACCGATGGTCCTTCGATTGTCGCCGTGATGCGCGGGGGCCTCGAACCGCGTGTCACCGAGCGTCACAGTCATGAGCGGGGACAATTATTGGGGGCGACCCAGGGGCTGTTGTCAGTCGATGCCGGCGATAGCCAGTGGGTTGTGCCCGCCACCCATGCCGTGTGGATTCCGCCGGGGGGTTTCCATGGGGTGCGTTCCCACGGGCCGTTTTCCGGCTGGAGTGTGTATGTGGTGGCGCACGCGTGTGCCGACATGCCTGTTGAGCCTTGCGTCCTGACGGTCTCGGGGCTTTTACGCGAAGTGGTTTTGCGCGCGGCGGGTTGGGGGGAGGTGGCGTGGGACGCTGCGCAAGCACGGTTGGCCGCTGTGTTGGTGGATGAGATTCGCACATTGCCCCGCGCCACCCTGGGTTTGCCGATGCCGCAGGAGGCGCGTTTGCGCCGAATCGCCCAGGCCTTGGCGGATCGCCCCGATGATGAGCGCCGTTTGGGGGAATGGGCGGCCTGGGCAGGGATGGCGCCGCGTACGCTGACGCGGCGTTTTGTGCAGGAGACCGGTTTCAGTTTCACCGATTGGCGCCAGCGTGTGCGACTGCTGCGCGCGCTGGAGCGGCTGGCCGCCGGCACGCCGGTCACTCGCGTTGCCCTGGAGCTGGGGTACGACAATGTCAGTGCGTTTATCGCCCTGTTTCGCCGCACCTTCGGCGTCACACCGGGGCGTTATTTCGCACCACACGAATCCCTTTGAACACCACCAGCAGCAACACGGCTGCGAGCAGTTCAAAGGCGGCGACCAGATACAGGCCGGCGGCCAGGCTGCCGGTCAGGGTTTTGAGCCAGCCGATCATGTAAGGCGCCGCAAACCCGGCCAGATTGCCAATGCAATTGATCAGGGCGATGCCCCCGGCGGCAGCGGTGCCGGCGAGGAAGGCGCCTGGAATCGACCAGAACACCGGGAACGCGGCAAGGATGCCCATGGCCGCAATGGTCAGGGCGATCAACGCCAGCACCGCGTTGCCGATGAACAACCCCGTGCCGATCAACCCCAGCCCGGCCAGCAGTGCGGCCATGGCGCAGTGCACGCGGCGCTCACCGCTTTTGTCGGAGTGAAAGCCGTTCCACAGCATCGCTGCGGTGCCCAGAATAAACGGGATCGACGACAGCAGGCCGATGCGCATGGTGTCATCCACACCGAGCGCCTTGATGACCGAAGGCGTCCAGAACGCAATGGTGGCGTTGCCGCTCACCAGGCAGAAATACACCAACGCGCACAACCACAACTTGGGAAAACGAATCAGCGCGCGCAGGTTGCTGTGCTTGCCGGGCGCCTGGTCTTCGCGGGCGATGGTATCGCTGACCATCTTGCGTTGTGCCGCGCTCAGCCATTGGGCGTTGGCGGGTTTTTCCGGCAGATAACGCAGCACCAGAACACCTGCGATCACCGACGGAATGCCTTCGAGGATAAACAGCCATTGCCAGTTGGCCAGGCTGCCGACGCCAACCATGTGGCTCATGATAAACCCGGCCAGCGGGCCGCCGACCACGCCGGCAATGGCGAAGGAGGTCATGAACATGCCATTGATCCTGGCGCGCTGCGCAGCAGGGAACCAGTAGGTCAGGTACAGCACCACGCCGGGGAAAAAGCCCGCCTCGAACGCCCCCAACAGAAAACGCAATACATAGAACGACCAGGCGCTTTCGACATACGCCATGGCAATCGAGGTCAGGCCCCACATGATGGTGATGCGCGCCAGTGTGCGCCGTGCGCCGATTTTCTCCAGCAGCAAGTTGCTCGGCACTTCGAAAATGAAGTAGCCGATGAAGAAAATCCCGGCGCCCAGGCCATACACCGCCTCGCTGAAACCCAGGTCTTGCAGCATCGCCAGTTTGGCAAAGCCGACGTTGACCCGGTCGATCCAGGCCAATACAAACAGAAACACCAGGAACGGCAGCAAGCGCCAGGCGATCTTGCGATACACCACCGCCACTTCGTCGGTGATCGGCGCGTGGTCCAGTGCTGTAGGTGAGGTTGCGTTGCTCGGGTTCATAAGAGGTCTCGTCAATGTATTGCACAGTGGCTGCGCAAGCCGATTGGCAGGCGAGTGCGGGCGCACGGGCGGCCGCCGTGGAATTTTTTGCAAGGGAAAATTGTTGAGCCCAGGGGCAGTGCGGACCTGCTCCGGGCTCAACGGCCGTGCGTCAGCTGCTCTCTCGCAGCAGCGCCTCGATCGAACGGGACACTTGCAGCACGCGGGCGTCCTGGCCATGCAGGCCGGCGATTGACAGGCCTACCGGCAACTCGTCGCCACGCTGGCACGGCAGGCTGAGGGCGCAGCCATCCAGAAAATTGATCACGCTGGTATTACGCAGCACCAAGGCATTGGTGGCGAAGAACGCCGCGTCGTCGGCGAGGTCGGCGAGCCGGGGTGGCACCACCGCGACACTCGGCAGCAACCAGGCATCGGCGTTGCCCAGGCGTTCGCGCGCCACGTCGATCAAGCGTTGGCGTTCGTTGCGAATGTCCAGGTAGTCGGCGGCACTAATGGCGGCGCCCCGGCGTATACGTTGGGCGACGCGCGGGTCGTAGGCGTCGGCGCGGTCGCCGTCCAGCCACTGGCGGTGGCCGTACCAGGCTTCGGCGGCGGTTATCCCGCCGGCGGCATTGATGTGCCGCAGTTCATGCAGCTCGGGGAAGTCGAACCAGCTTACCGTCGCGCCCGCCTGGGTCAGCAGGTCGAGGCTGCGCTCGAATGCCGCGGTGACGGTGGCGTCCAGTTGGTCCAGCACCACGTCGCGGGTGACCGCCAGGCGCAGCCCGGCCAGCGGCGCGGCGCGGGTTTGCAACGGCTCGCCGCTGAGAATCTGGTCGAGCAGGATGCAGTCGGCGACGCTCTGAGTCAGGGCACACACCGAGTCCAGGCTTTCGGCGAGGGGGAAGGTGCCCGCCATCGGCACGCGGCTGGCGCTGGGCTTGAAACCGGTGAGGTTGCAGAAGGCGGCGGGGATGCGGATCGAGCCGCCCGTGTCGGTGCCCAGGCCAGCCACCGCCATGCCCAGCGCCACGCTCACGGCGGCGCCGGAACTGGAGCCCCCGGCAACACGCCCGTCGGCGAGAGGCGTGAGCGGCGTGCCGTAATGCGGGTTGAACCCCAGCCCGGAAAAGGCGAACTCGCTCATATTGGTGCGCCCCAGCAGGATCGCACCGGCGGCCCGCAGTCGTTCGACCACCACGGCGTCGCGGCTGGCCGGCGGAGCGTCGGCGAGCAAGCGTGAGCCGGCGGCGGTGACTTGCCCGGTCACGTCGAACAAATCCTTGATGGACACCGGCAAACCGGCCAGTGCCGACGGCACGTAGCCGGATGCGCGCGCCAGGTCGCTGGCCCGCGCCGCCTGCATGGCGCTGTGTGCGTCAACGCTGATATACGCCACGCCTCCCGCCGCGCGGTGCGCTTCGATGCGGGTCAACGCGTCGCTGACCAAGGCTTCACTGGTGGTGCGGCCCTCGGCAAGTGCCTGGGCGAATGCTGCAATCGTGGTCATCGGCTTCACTCGGCGACAGGCAGCGGCTCGACACCGTACTGGTGGCGCAGGCTGCGGTTGAGGACAGGGTCGAACAGTTCCATTTCAAAGGCTTCACCATACCCCAGCTCGCCGATCACCGACTGGGTGCCGCAAAACATCGCGGTGTCGGCAGGCAAGGCGGCGTCGCTGTTGAGTTTGCCCAGCAGGGTTTCCGGCGCCAGCAGGTTGGTTACCGGGCCTTGCTGATACAGCGCCCGCACGCCATCGCGTACACGCCAGGTGCGCATGACCAGGTGGTCCCAATGCTCTTGGACTTCGGCGTAGCGCCACACCTGTTGGGCAATGGGTTTGTCGCACATCTGCTTGGAGACGGTCACGTCATAGCTTTCGACCTTGCGGTCGGTGTGGTCCGAGCCCAGGCCGATCAGCAGGCCCTGTTCGCTGGGAATCAACACGAATTCGGTTTCGCCGGAAGAGTCCTTGCCCGGCACCTGAATGCTCTCGGCGCTGTTCAACAGGCTGGCTGACACACGGTAGAAGCACGGCACCTGCGTGGGGCGGCGCACGCCCAGCGCTTCGAGTTCGGCAATGTGGTGTTCCACCGCTTCGGTGTTGCGCCCGGCCCAGCCCGCGATGATCAGGTGCTTGATGCTGGCTTGATGGTCGCCCTGGCCGACGACGTGGAAAGTCATTTGAGTCATGAAGTGCTCTCGCAGTAAGTGATCAAAGCGTGCGCATGATGGCGCGGCGGAAATCGTCAATGTGGTGGTGAATGGCGGCGATGGCAGCGGCGCCGTCGCGCTGTTCCACCGCTTCAAGAATTTGCAGGTGTTCCTCGTAGATGCGTTCGCTGTGGTGGTTTTCCGACAGGGTCAGGTACCAGAAACGCGCCTGCTTTTCGTGCAGGTTGCGCAGCAGTTCGGCCAGTACGCGGTTGTGGGCCGCGGCCGAAATCGACATGTGAAACTGCAGGTCCAGCGCCATCAGCCCGGCCACGTCATGGTTGGCCAGCAAGGCCGGGGTTTGCTCGAGGATGTCGCGCATGGCCTGGATGTCGGCGTCCTTGGCGCGCTCCACGGCGAGCTTGACGCACAGCTGTTCGTTGCTTACGCGCACTTCGATCATGTCGAGCACGTCGTTGAGTGACAGGGCGGTCACCATCACGCCCTTGCGCGGCATGATGGTGACCATGCCTTCCACTTCCAGGCGGTGCAGCGCCTGATGAATAGGGGTACGGCCAATGCCCAGCGCGGCGGTCAATTGCGCTTCATTGATGGCATCGCCAGGGCGGAATTCACAACTGATGATGCGTTGCTTGATTTGCGCATAAGCCAGCTCACGCAGCTGCGCTGCGCTTTTGGTCGGGGCAACCAGCGTGGACGGGTTGCCGGGGAAATCGGTCGGTCGGGACATATCGGCTCCTGAAAATCATCTGATATATCAGATGATTTTCACAGTGAAGCAAGGCGTATGCCATTTTTTCGGTAAATGGCTTGAAGCCACGGATGGCGGGGCTTGTGTGAAGTTTTAAACGTGACAGGCAACGCGAGGGGCCGTGTTACTTGTTACTTTTGTGCCCGGCTTTGGTACCCGAGTGCCCGAAAGGTGTGCCAGTCAGGGTGTTGATCGGAACCGGGGTAACGAAAGGGCGTTTTCACAACATTTCACAAGCAGCCTTTGCCCCCTTGAACTGTTGCGCGTGAGTGACGCTGAGGCCATGTCCGGCCAGGCAGAGCCACTCACCCTGTCATTTTTCAGTAACCAACATGGCCTTTGCTTTCATTGTCTGCCCGGCATTGCCGTCTTTCACGGTCATTGCTGCGGCCTCGCAATCAAGGAGTAAAAGCATGTCATCACCGGTCAGTAACACCCCGCCAATCAAAGCCGCGACGAAAAGCGATTCAAGCGCCGAATGGGGAGACGCGGTGGACCGGGCCAAGGCCAAGGACGCCGGCATCCAGTGGCAACGGCCCAAGGACGACCAGCGCTCGGCAGCAGACATCATCAACGACAGCCCGTTGCTGAAAAATCTCGGCAACCAGAGTGGCGTCAAAGACAAGCTGCGCGAGCGCGTGGGCGACTTCGAGCACGACGCCGATGCCGCGTACCGCGCCAAACAGGTGCTGGAGCATGTCGAGCGTTTTGACGAAAACGGCTCACGCCTGGCCGGCAACGACATCGACAATGGCCGCGTCGACGGCTTCACCAAGGGTGGCGACGCGAAGCACGGCACCGAGGCCGGGCGTCTGCAGGATTTCGGCAAATATGGCTGGGACGATCTCAAAGGCGAACTGCAGCATGCGGACGATGTGGGCCAGGACGATCAACGCCGAGAGGCGGCGGACAAGGCCGGCATCGTTTGGGAGCTGCCGCAGGACGACAAGCGCTCCGCCCAGGACATCATCGATGAAAACCCGTTGCTGAAAAACCTCGGCAACCAAAGCGGGGTGAAGGATGCGCTGAAGGAGCAGGTCGGCGATTTCGACAAAGACCCGAACGCCGCCTTCCGTGCCATCCAGGTGCTGGACCGCGTGGTGGGTTATGACGACCAGGGCAAGGCACTGACGGGCAAGGACGTGGCCAACAGCAGCGTCGACGGCTTCACCAAGAGCGGTGAGGCCCGCCATGGCACCGAGGCCGGGCGTTTGCAGGATTTCGGCAAGTACGGCTTCGAGGCGCTGGCCAAGCCGCCGGCCAACGATCAGATCGGCAGCTACAAGGATTTCCTCAAGGCCAACCCGGATGCCGACGCAGGCTCCAAACAGGTGGCCGGGTACGGTGCGATTCTGGATGCCAAGTACGACTCGATCCGTGGCAAGACCGGCGCCGACGGTGCGGTCACCGAGCAGAACATCAAGGACTACCTCAAACAGAACCCGCAGTTGAGCAAAGAGGAGAAAGAAGCGCTGAACTTCTTTGCCCAGCCAGGCGCGTTCCGCAAACTCGACACTGCCGGCAACAGCATCGGCGACAAGCCTGACGGCAAGGTCAGCCGCGACGACGTGCAGACCTGGTTGAAAACATCCGCGCCCAAAGACGCCCAGAGCCTGGCCGGCCTGATCACCGACGTGGCCGCCGGCAACGTCACCGGCAAGGTCGACACCAGCAAGCTCGACAAGGACATTTTCGAGCACCCGGAAAATTACACGGCCGAGCAAAAAGCCGCGGTACTGCTCGAACTGCAGGAATCGCAAAAGCTGGTGGTCGACGGTGCCAATGCCGGGGTGTGGAGCAGCGACTATGGCAAGGTCTCCATCGCCAACCGCTCGGGCGCGATCTGGGAGCCGCAGAAGCTGTTGCAAGACATCAACGATCACATGGCCATCCTGCAGGACGACAAGCCCACCGCCGACTACATCAAGGACGCGGGCGACAAGGCAGTGAAGACATTGTTCGAGGAAAACCCCGGCCTCAAGGATGCCGTCACCAAGACCTATGAAGACCAAGTCAAGTCCGGCAAGGCACTCGACGCGGCCTGGGACGCCAACACCAAGGACGGCAAGACCGATCAGCACACTGCGCTGGCCACGTTCTACGCGACCGCCACCAGCTTGCAATCCATCCTCGGCGTGGACGATGCCAAAGCGATCCAGGGCGCGGTTGCCCAGTCATCGCACAACGACGACTTCAAGACCTTCTACAAGGACCAACTGGCCAGCGGCGAGCGCATGCGCGAGCTGCTCAAAAACAATTCTCCCGAGAAGGCGGCGTCCGAATTCAGCCTGGAAGTGGCGCTCTACAATGCTGCCCTCGACCCGGAGTTCACCGCGCAATACGACAAGCCACTCAACGACAACTTCTCCACCATCACCCAGGAAAACCTGTTCAAGGACGCCTCGTTCGACAACCTCAAGACCGCCTTCGGCAAGAATGGCGGTGAGGAACTGGACGAAGACAAGGTGCGCAAATTGGTCGACCAGATGCGCCAGGAGAGCCCTGAGTTGCTGCTGAACCAGGACGGCACGGTAGCGACCACCGACCAGGTACTGGCGGGCTTCCGTGGCAACTGGGACCTGTTCCGCCAGGGCACCAAGGCGCTCGACAAAATGGGTAAGCTCTCGGACTTCGACCCCAATGGCGGCGCCAAGGGTGCCTACGGCAGCGGCGTGCTGCACGGGGTGAGCGGGCTGTTCCTGGCCGGGGTTACCATTGCGCGCGGGGCGCAGAGCGGCGGCAAGCTGACCGATCGCAACATCGTCGACATCACCACCGGCTCCGTGCAGACCGCCACGGTGCTGACCGAGGGTGGCTCGAAGGGCTATCAGGAACATCTCGCCAAGGCGATCAAGAACGGCGAGCAGACCTTGAAGGACATGAAGGACGGCAAGGTCATGCTCGACCTGCTTGATGAGGTCAAGGACAACGTCAAGGATGGCAAGCACGCCAAAGTCGTGGCGAAGAACTTCGAAGAGGCCGCCAAAGGCATCGGCGGCCTGGCGGGTATCGCTGCCGGGGCCTATGGCATTTTTGACGGAGTCAACGCGCTGCGCCGTGGTGACAAACTCACCGGCGGCTTTGGTATCACCGCAGGTTCGCTGGGCGTGCTGGCCGGGAGCGCCTCGGCCGTAGAGGGCGGCCTTGGCTTGCTCGGCGCCAACTTGCCACGTTTCCTTCCGGGCCTGGCTGCCACCGCAGGTGTGTTGGGTTTTCTGGGCGCCGGCGTGGCGGTGCTGGCCTCGCTTATCCCCGGGCTGGTCAAGGAAGGGCAGGCGCAGGCCAAGTCGGACAAGTTTGGCGACGTGCTCGGCGATTCAATCGAGCGCTACGGGATCGACGGGGTTAAAGACGGGTCAATCGCTGACATTCCCACCAAGGATTGGCCGGGCGGCGAGGAGTGGACCTCCTGAGGTCAGGCGAGGACGCAGTCGCCCGGCCCGAAGGCCGGGCGTTACCGGGGTCAGGGCGTATGGCGGATGTCAGGCGTTCACACCGCCATCGACCAGCAGGCCCGCGCCGGTGATCTGCCGGGCGCCGGGGCTGGCGAGGAAGGCGACGGCTGCGGCGACGTCTTCGCTGGTGCCGTAGTGACCCAGTGCGATCCCGGCTTTGCTGGCGGCGGCCTTCTCGCTGTCGGCGGGGTTCATGTCGGTGTCGGTAGGGCCGGGGTGGACGATATTGACCGTGATGCCGCGCGGCCCCAGGTCGCGCGCCAGGCCTTGGGTGAAGGCGATCAGCGCCGATTTGCTCATGGAGTAAACGCTCAGGCCGGCAGTGGGCACCTGTTCGGCCAGACAACTGCCCAGGTTGATGATGCGGCCGCCATTCGGCAGGTGTGCGAGGGCGGCCTGGCTGGCGATGATGACGGACTTGATGTTGACGTCGATCACCGCGTCAAGCGTGGCCAGGTCCAGGGTTTCCAGCGTGCCGTACTGAAAAATGCCGGCGTTGTTGACCAGTATGTCCAGGCCGCCCAGCGCCTCTGCGGCCTGGTCTACGGAGTTTTTCACCGCGCGTGCGTCGGCACTGTCGGCCTGCAAGGCCACGGCGTTACGCCCGCCAGCCTTGATCTGCGCCACCACCGCTTCGGCTTTTTCCCGTGAGCGTTCGTAAGTAATCACCACGTCGGCACCTTCTGCTGCCAGTGCCAGTGCGATCGCCTTGCCGATACCGCGGCTTGCGCCTGTGACCAGTGCGCGTTTCCCGTTGAGAGTGGTCATCTGAACTGCCTTTCTGTGTTGATCGTTATATAAATATGCTGAGGTTGTTCCGCGCCTGTCAATCAATTATTGTGGTGATCGATACATAAATAGGAGGCACGCATGTCTACCCGAGGTCGCCCGCGCAATTTCGACCGTGAGCAAGCGCTTGATGCCGCGATGATGCTGTTCTGGGAAAAGGGCTACAGCGCGACGTCGATTTCAGAGCTGTGCGGTGCCATGGAAATCGGCTCCCCGAGCCTGTACGCGGCGTTCACCAGCAAAGAGGCGCTGTACGTCGAGGCCGTGAATCGCTACCGGGAGGTCGTCAGCCCGTCCATCTGGAAAACCGTGCACGAACTTTCACCGGCCCGAAAAGCGGTCGAGCAGTTCCTGTTGGTATCTGCGGATGTACTCACGGCTGAACAGCGGCCGCGCGGCTGCATGGTGACGTTGTCCAATGTCGGCAGTGAAGGCCCGGAGTCCCTGGGGTGTTGGGTGCAGGCGCTGCGCCACGCAGGCTTGATGAAGATGCAGGAACGGATCGGCCAGGCTGTCGTCGATGGCGAGTTGCCCGCCGATACCCCGGTTGAGGCCTTCGCCCGATTTTTCATTGGCGTGCAGCAGGGCATGTCGGTGCAAGCCCGGGACGGTGCCTCGCGGGAAAGCCTGCAGCAGGTGGCCCGGACGGCGATGACGATCTGGCCGGCTGTTGCGTGAGACAAAGGGCTGCGATGAACAGGCGCCGGTCCATGGGCTGAAGCCACAGAACCGGCGTCTGTCGGCGACAGGGCGACTGTTTGCCGGCGGGCTATTTGATCAGCAGGCCTTCGGCCTCCAGGGCGGCGAGCACGCTGGGGCGTCGCTCCATGGTGGCCATGAAGGTCTGAATGGCCAGGTAGCCGGAAATATCAATGTTCACCCGGGGTGGCCAGCACAGGACGTTGTACAGGTAGGCGTCGGCAATCGAAAATTGCGTGCCCAATACATAGTCGTTGCGGGAGAGGTGATCGTCGATGTAGCGAAATTTTTCGCTCAAGTTGCCGGCCGCGAAATCCGCTTTGGAGCGCGCATCGATCAACGGTGAAAACATCACGGCCATGCCTTTGTGCAGGTCGGACGCGACAAAGTTCAGCCACTCCAGTGCGGTGTAGCGCTCCCGCGTACCGAACGGCGGCAGCAACCGGTATTCAGGGTGCGCGTCGGCGATCCATTGCAGGATCACGGCGCCTTCGGTGAGCACGTCGCCGTCATCGAGTTTCAGGGCGGGCACAAACCCTTTTGGGGTCACCTTGAAGTAGTCACCTTCCACGGTTTGCTTGGTGATGAAGTTGACCTTCACCAGCTCGAACGTCTGTTCGGCTTCACGCAGGGCGATTTGTGAAGCCAACCCGCAGGAGCCGGGCGAAAAATACAGTTTCATGGGGTGTCTCGTTTTATCAGGACAGGGAATTGAAGTCAGAGGCGTCATGGCGTTCGAGCAAGTACTGGCCCGGTACGTCGGACCTGCGATTGACCACGCTGCCGCGCGCCACGGCAGGGCGTTTGGCAATGGTTTGGTACCAGCGCAGCAGGTGGGTGTATTGCTCGACCGCGAGAAATGCGTGGGTGTTGTAGACCCCGTAAAGACTGCCCGGGTACCAGGGCCACACGGCCATGTCGGCGATGGTGTAGTCATCGCCCGCCAGGTATTCATGGGACGCCAGGTGAGTGTCCAGTACGTGCAACTGGCGTTTGGTTTCCATGGCGTAGCGGTCGATCGCGTATTCGATCTTGATGGGCGCATAGGCGTAGAAATGCCCCAGGCCACCCCCCACGAAAGGCGCCGAGCCCATCTGCCACATCAGCCAGTTGAAGGTCTCGGCGCGGGCTTTGGGTGCGGAGGGCAGGAAGGCGCCAAAGCGCTCGGCCAGGTAGACGAGGATCGAGCCGCTTTCGAACACGCGGGTGGGCGGCGTGGTTGAGTGGTCAACGAGGGCAGGGATCTTGGAATTCGGGTTGATTTCCACGAAGCCGCTGCCGAATTGGTCGCCTTTGAAAATATCGATCAGCCAGGCATCGTACTCGGCCTCGGGATGCCCGGCGGCCAGCAACTCCTCCAGCATGATGGTGATTTTCTGGCCGTTGGGCGTGCCTTGCGAGTAGAGCTGCAGCGGGTGTTTGCCCACGGGCAGTGATTGTTCGAATCGCGCCCCTGAAACCGGTTGATTGATGCTGCCGAACTGGCCGCCATAGGTGTTTTTGGGTGTCCAGACGTTGGCGGGCACATAGCCGGCCGGCTGGTTATCGAGTGGGTTAGCGCTCATTGCGGATTCCATGGGAAGGAAGGGGATGGACGTTTTAGGGAAGGGCATTTATGGCGGGGCGCAAAGGCCCACACTCATTGCTCCCTCGTCAGCTTCTTTCAGCCGTTCAAGGATGTGTCGGCAATCGCTCAGGAAGTATTCGCCCACCTCACTCAGGCACATGCTGCGGGTATTGCGTAATAGCAGCGGCACGCCAATTCTTTTTTCCAGCGCGGCCACGGCGCGCGTGGCACTGGCCGGTGAGATATTGAGGCGGTGGGCAGCCACGGAAAAACCGCCGGCTTCGACCACGGTTACAAAAACCTGCATTTCTTGAAAGCGATCCATGGCGGCCCCGGTTGCGTTTGGCGATTGCTCCCCGCTCTGTCCTGCGACAGGGCGAGGCTTGTTGCGGCTTCAAGACAGTGTGTTGGGTATGGGCGGGCGCAGGAATAATCGGGGTGGGTAACGCTGTATTTCGTTTTATGGAACTTTCAACTTGAACAGCACGATGCGCGTCTACGGCATCATGCTGTTTTCGCCTTTCAGGGCGAGAATGAGTTCAAATCACTTGAGGCGTTTCAAACCAGTGCTGGCTGGGCGTGTCGAAACGCATCCTTTGACGAACATACAAAGCGTTGTCTTTGCTACTCAGCCGTTCCAGTAACAAAAACGCGACTTCCGACGCTGTGCCGGGCCCGCTGGAGGTCATGAAGTTGCCATCCACCACCACCGGGCGATCGACGAAACGCGCGCCGGTGTCCACCAGTTGCTGTTTTCGTTTGCCGCCGATCTGGTGGTAAACCGTTGCGTTCCTGCCCTCCAGCACGCCCGCCATGCCCAGGGCGATGGAGGACACGCAAACGCTGGCCACCGGTTTCCCGGCGTCGGCGAAGTGTTTGATGGCTGACAGGTAAGGCGTACTCAACGCTTCTTCATAGAAACCCGCGGGTTCGGAGCCGCCCGGAAGGGCCAGCGCGTCGTAGTCGCCCAGGTCAAGTTCATCCAGAAGGTTGGAAATGCGCAGGTTCAAACCAAAGGTGGTCAGAATCTCGGACCTCAACCCCGCATGCACCAGTGTGAAAGCTTGATCACCGACTAAATCCGCCCAGCCAAACACATCGGTGAAGGCTGCAATTTCGAGAGGTTCTACACCGTTGGCCAACAACATCAGGATTCGTTTCATGGTTGTTTCCAAATAGAGGAGATGTCAGCGTTTTGCTGAATTTTGGGCAAAGTTGCCCATGGCGCTTCACGCCAATAACGGCAGAAGTGCGGTTTAAAGAGAGGAGGTTGTTAACCTTTAAGAATAATCATCGGCAAACGGCCGAGCATTCGCGTAAACACGCGGGTGTCCGAGATACCCCGCGCCACTACCAATGCGCCTTGCAACTCGATCAATACCTGTTCAGCCCGAGTCTGGGCCGAGTCGTTTGTAGCGCCTGCCTCTTGCGCCACGCTGGCCAACCCCCTCAAAAACCGCTGAAACGTATCGGCGATTGCATGGCCGCACGCGTTGGGCTGGTTGCGCGGAGGCGACAGCATATTGAGCAAGCACGATTCTGTTCCGTTGAGGTAAACCCTGCTCATGGCTGCTGTGAACAGGTCCATTTTCACCGGGGCCGGCAAGTTGCCGGTCAAAATCGGGAACACTTCGTTGTCCAGAAAAAGCCGCGTGTGTCTCAAGACTTCTTCGGCGATTTGTTCCTTGCCGTTGGGAAAACGGTGGTAGAGGCTGGATTTGGTCAACCCCGAAGCCGACGAAAGCATTGCCATGGAGGCACCTTCAAAGCCCACGTCCTTGAAGGCCTGGCCGAGACGTTCAATCAGCACGTCGTCTTCTACCTTGCGTAATTTGGCCATTGTGCTCGGGATGCTCTCGGTCGACGGAAACATTGATTTTGACATCATCTTTCTCGGCATTGCCAGGTCAGAGTGCTGGCGGCTTCAGGCCCGGAGCCTGAAGCCGCTTTCGACTAAATCAAACGACTTGCTTGAATGCGTGGCTGGCGCCGCGGGAGATTTTGCCTTGGTCGAACAGGCGCAGAATCGGGAAGTCGACGTCGGTACGCGCCACTTTCCAGAAGTAGTTGGTCATGAAATTCAGCGTCAGGTGGCCAAAGACTTCGGTGATGTCTTCATCATTCCAGCCGGCGTCCTTCACGGCCTGAACTTCGGCGTCGGTCAGGTCGCCCTTGTGGTTGACCAGTTGCAGAACGAATTCCAGCAAGGCGGTTTCCTTGGTGTCGACCGATTTGCCTTTGCGCGCCAGTTCAATGTCCACCTCGGTGAGTTTTTGCAGTTTGGCGATGTAGGCCAGCAAAGAGATGCAATATTCACAGCCATTGGCTTCGCCAATGGCAAGGCCGATTTTGCGGGCCAGTTGTTTACTGAAGCGGCCATCGGTCAAGTTCTGGAACAGCGCAAGGTAGCTGTTCATGGTGGCGGGCGAGTTGGTCAACGCGCTCATGATCAATGGGTTTTTACCAAACTTTCCTTCGGTTTTGGCGAAGATCTGCTTTTGCTCTTCTGTTGCTGTTGCTGCAGTCAGTACGTTGATACGTGCCATGTTTGGAAACCCTATGAAGTAAGTTTTAAACCGTACCGAACGATCGGTACAATTGAATTTATAGGGAGGTTTAATAGACCGTCAAGCGCGTTTTTGTTGAGCGTATTTAAAAAGGGGAAAGGTTGAGTTGGTACTTTTTCATGTGTTGGAATTATACGAATTATATAAATAAAGTTGCGCCGTGGTTATGGGGTTTTTGCAGGCTCGATTATTTCATTAACTGTTCGTCGTCTAAAAAAACAACAGTTGATCTGTTTGGAAATTTTTTTTCGCGAAGACTGAAATTTCAGTGCGCCGCTGAAAAAGGTGCCAGTGACTGACGCAGGCGCGGCGTTGCGAATTCCAGAAAACGGCGCATCTTCAGTGGCATGTGTTTATGGGCCGCATGCAGCAGATGGATCGGAAACGGCTCCAGCTCGTAGTCTTTGAGTACTCGTTGCAAGGTGCCCGATTCAATCGCGTCGATGGCTTGATAATGAAGAAGGCGAGCCACGCCCACACCGCGAACCGCCGCGTCAACCAATGCGATGGCCGGGGCAAGTAGCCTGGGTGTCAGTGCCAGTTCGATGGAGGAGCCTTTGCGCGGGTCCAGAAAGCGCCAGGCCGTGGTGATGTTCGGGCCGTAAGTCGAGATGCAGGGCATGGTTTTCAGGGCCGCGGGCGTGTCGGGCACACCCTGCAAGTCGAGTAATGCCGGGCTGGCGCAGACTACTCCACGCACCGAGCCTACACGCGTGGCGATCATGCCGCTGTCAGGCAGATGGCCGATGCGCACGACCAGGTCGATCTGGTCGTCAAACAGGTCAACGTTGCGGTCGCCCAGCACCAACTTGATGTTGATGTCGGCGAACAGCGCGAGAAAATCGGACACCACGGGCAGCACGTGCAGCCTGCCAAACAGTTCGGGTGCCGAGATCACCAGGTCGCCGCGCGGCGCCACAAACTCGCCCGCCGCAATGCGTTCGGCTTCGGCCACCTGTTCCAGAATCGTTCTCGCTGCTTGCGCGTACTGGGCACCGGCGTCTGTCAGGCCGATTTTGCGCGTGGTTCGCGTCAGCAGTTGCGTACCGAGCGCCCGCTCCAGGTCGGCTATTTTACGACTGACCGTTTGCACCGGAATCCGCAATGCCCGGCCTGCGGCGGAGAAACTGCCGGTTTCGAGGGTGGTGATTAACAAGGTCATTGCTTCTATGCGGTCCATCCAACTCTACCTGAATAATGAAAATATCAATAAAGAATGGGGGGTGTTATTTCGCTAAATGAAAAAGTAACAGGGCGGCCCATATTAGTATTAACGGATTTTCCCGTTTTTTGTGAAAGTCATTCGCGCCATGGTGTGATTATCACCCCGAATGTGAATGTGCATACTTGCCCGGCAATCGAGAAAGTTGCTCAGAGAAACACTATCGAATTTTTTCCAGTCAGGTAAGCAAGTATGAACTTGAACAAGTTGTTCACGGCGATGTGCGCGTGCGCCGTCATTAACAGCGGGTTTGGCATGTTGCCTGCCCAGGCCGCAACGCAGGCAACTGCAAGTGCGAAGATTGAATCGTTTGACCAGGTGCACTATCGCTACGCACAGGTGAAGGACGTGAATGTTTTTTACCGGGAGGCGGGCGACCCTGCCAACCCCACCGTGCTGTTACTGCACGGCTTTCCCACTTCGTCGTTCATGTACCGGAATCTGATTCCGGTGTTGTCCAGGCGCTACCACGTTATTGCGCCGGACCTGCCCGGTTTTGGCCTGACCCAGAGCCCGCCGCGCGACACGTACCAGTACTCGTTCGAGAATATTTCGAACACGATGGATGCGTTCACCCAGGTGCTCGGCCTGAAGCAATATGCCTTGCAGGTGTTCGACTACGGCGCGCCGGTGGGGTGGCGCCTGGCGGTCAAGCACCCGGAGCGGGTCACCGCAATCGTTTCGCAAAACGGCAATGCCTACGTTGAAGGCCTGAGCACCGGTTGGGCGCCTGTGCAAAAGTATTGGGAAGACCCCTCCGAAGCGAACCGCAACGCCTTGCGCCCGGTGCTGCAGGTAGCCGCCATCAAGGACCAGTACCAGCACGGCACGCCGGACCCAAGTGTGGTGGCGCCCGAAACGTACCTGATGGACGCCGCGCATGTCGGCCAGCCGGCCAATGCTGAAATCCAGCTGGACCTGTTCAAGGACTACAAGACCAACGTCGACATGTACCCGCAGTTGCAGCAGTACTTTCGGGACCACCAACCCGCGCTGCTGGCGGTGTGGGGCAAGAATGACGCGATCTTCATTCCGCCGGGTGCGGAGGCGTTCAAGCGTGATTTGAAAAACGCCGACGTGCGTTTCTACGACACCGGCCACTTCGCCCTGGAAACCCACCTGGACCCGATCGGTGCCGCGATCCTGGCGTTTCTGGACCGTAACGTGAAGCGTCAACCGCGCTGATAAACACGCTGTTGAGTGGCGAGGGAGCTTGCTCCCGCTGGGCCGCGAAGCGGCCCCGGCTCTTTGTTTAAAAAGCCTGGGACTGCTGCGCAGTCCAGCGGGAGCAAGCTCCCTCGCCACACGTGCCGGGGCCGACGGCCAGCATTGTCGTGGTGCGGCCATTTCATCCAGTGGAATTCTGAATTGTAAACGGGGGAGGTTCTTAGGTCCTCTCGACGGGACGATAGTGGCCGCGCTGCACTCCATGATTTTCCATTTATCAGTGTCTTCATTTACAGGATCTCTATGAACAAGTTCTTTCCCTGCCTTGCCCTCGCAATGGCCCTCTGTTCCAGCGCGTTCGCTGCGACGGGTGGCAAACCCACCATCGTTCTGGTTCACGGCGCGTTTGCCGATTCCTCAAGCTGGAACGGTGTGACACAGATTCTGCACAAGGACGGCTACGACGTTGTCGCCGTCGCCAACCCGCTGCGCGGTCTGGCAAATGACGCCCAATCGGTGGTGGACCTGATCCATAGCATCAAGCATCCCGTCGTGCTGGTCGGCCATTCCTATGGCGGCCCGGTGATCACCGAGGCGGCGAACGGCAACCCGGAGGTCAAGGCGTTGGTGTTTGTGTCGGCGGTGGCGCCGGAGAGAGGCGAAAGCGTGCATGACATTCTCGGCCGTTTCCCCGGCAGCACGTTGCCGGCGGCGTTGGCGCCCCCTGTCGAATTGGCGGACGGTAAAAAGGATCTGTACATCCAGCAGGACAAGTTCCACGACCAAATCGCCGCCGATGTGCCCGATGCCGCCACTCGCCTGGCGGCTATCGCGCAACGCCCGATCACCACCGCCGCTCTGAGTGATGCTGCCACCGAGGCCACCTGGAAGAACCTGCCGTCCTGGTTCGTCTACGGCGACGCCGACAAGGCCATCCCGCCCAAAGCACTGGCGTTCATGGCCGAGCGGGCTCACTCCAAACAGACGGTGGTGGTCAAGGGCGCGTCCCACGCGGTCATGGTCTCCAACCCGCAAGCCGTGGCCAGCCTGATCGAAAAAGCCGCGCAGTAAGGTTCGGGCAGGCGCCACGGCACACGCTGCCCGGCGCCTGCCTGTTTACGCCATCCGATGCTTCGTGCGAGTCTGCGTCACGGCGGCCAGGAGCCGCCGAACTGACAGAGGACAATGGCATGGGAAAGTACTTCGATAATTCAGAGCTCTTCAAAATCACTTCGTATCGCAGCCTCAACGCCGGCAGCAGCGCCATTACGGGCTGGGAGTTGAAAAACCTGTCCCTGAATACGAAGGAGTTTTTGATATGTCCAAAGAATTACTCGGAGTTTCTGCTCTAGGCCTGATGGTGTTGGGCGAGTTTTGTGCGATCTACAGTGAAGTAGCCACGGCCCGGCTTGCCCAGGTGGACGGCGCCCCTTGGGCATCGTTTGTCATGCCGGTGGTGCTGATGTGTTTTGCGGGGCTATGCCTGCTCGGCGCGTATTGGCTCGGGTACGTGGCGGTTGGCGATATCTGGATTGTCACGGTGGTGTCCGTGACGTCATTGCTGCTGCTTGAACCGCTGGTGGTGTGGGGCCTGTTTCAGCAGGTGCCGGGGCGAGGCGCGTTGATCGGGTTTTTCCTCGGGGCGCTGGGCATGCTGGCGACCGTATTGCTGTAGTTGCAACAGCCGGCTCAGGGATCACTCGCTGGGCTGGCCGCACAGGTACTCGCGGTCCCTGGCTTCGCGCAACGCGTCGCGTGCGCGGTCTGCGCGCAAGGCCAGGGTCATTTGCCGCTCATCGATGATGATTTCCGCCAGGATCAACCCGCCGATCAGCGGCGCAGTGACCAGCCAGTGGCAATAGGACTGGGTGGCCAGTGAGACGCCAACCCCCACAATCCATAACACCAACACCCATTTGGGCGCGCGTTGCTGCAGCGGCACCCAAAACTGTTGCAGCCTTTTCAGACGCGCCGTGTGCAGTCTCAACGAGGCTTCAAGGCGGGGCAGGTCATTGTGCAGGTTCACTGCCGGGCACCGACGGGAAGAGGCTTTCCCAGCCAGCACAGGTTGATCCCTTCAACCTCTACCCAATCTCCGTTGGCCGGCATTGCACGGCAGCTTTTGAACGCAATGCAGATGCCTTGGGCATCCACGCAAGCAAAGTGCCGATCACGGCCGCGTTTGTTGAATATCAAAGAAAAGAGGCGCATCGCAGTGCCGCTCGAGTCAGGCAGGCCAGCTGAGTTCGAGCAGCGTTCCCCCGTTTTCCATGTT
The DNA here is from genome assembly GCF_002813445.1 of Pseudomonas tolaasii NCPPB 2192. Lineage (NCBI taxonomy): Bacteria > Pseudomonadati > Pseudomonadota > Gammaproteobacteria > Pseudomonadales > Pseudomonadaceae > Pseudomonas > Pseudomonas tolaasii. The sequence goes on along the minus strand of NZ_PHHD01000001.1, from coordinate 5,661,972 downwards.
TCGGCACGTTACGGCGCCGCCGTGGGCGAGGGCGATGGCACGCACCACCGCCAGCCCCAGGCCACTGCCGCCCTGGGCGCGTGAGCGCGAGTGTTCACCGCGCTGGAAGGCTTCGAACATGTGCGCGGCAAAACCCTCGTCAATGCCCGGGCCATCATCACGCACGCGCAGGTAATTCACGCCGTCACGGGTGCTCAGGTGCACATTGACGTTTCCCGGCGTCGCGTGTCGGCGAATATTGTCCAGCAGCGCCAATAACGCCTGGCGAATCCTGGCCGGGTCGCAGCGCAGTGTGCGGCGCTGCAGGTCCAGTTGCAGGGTGAAGCCCGCGGCGACCAGGCTCGGCTCGAACAACCTCACGTCGTCTTCGATGCCCGTGGCCAGGTCGGCCTCATGCAGGTTCAGTTCCAGGTAACCGCTGTCGGCCAGGCCGACGACGCGCAAATCCTCGATCAGGCGCGTCAAGCCCTCCACCTGGCCGAGCAGGCTGTAGAACTGCGCCGTGTCCGGTTCGAATACACCTTCGGCCAAGCCCTGCAGGCGCCCGCGCAAGATGGTCAGCGGCGTGCGCAGTTCGTGGGCAATGGCCGCGTTCCAGAACGCCTGCTCCTGGGCCATGCGTTTAAGGCGCTGGGCCATGCTGTTGAAGTCATCCACCAGCACCGCGGCTTCGCCGATGGACTGGTCACCCGCCACGGCCTGCACGTCCAGGTCGCCATCGGCCAGCTTGCGCAGGTTCTCGGCCACCGAGTTGAGCGGCATCAAAATCCGCCGGGACAGCTTCAACGCCACAATCGAGCCTACCGCCAGGCTGACGCAGGTGGTCAGGCCCATCCAGGCCCACTCGATATTGGCCGGCAACCACTCATCCACTTCTTCGTTGGTCAGTGGCCAATAGGTCCACAGCAGCGCGTAGAAAATGTACGAGCCGATCACCGCCAGGGCGATCACGCACAGCACTACGGCGGACATCGACAGGATGATCTGGCGGCTCAGGCCATTGAGATTTCTCACGAGGCGCACCCGAATCGGTAGCCGACCCCACGGATGCTGGTGGGCACGCCTTGCAGCCCGACGTCTTCGATCTTGCGGCGCAATTTGCTGATATGGCTGTCGACCGTGCGCTCGAGGCTGTCGCTTTCGGGCGAGCACTGGGCCAGCAGTTCGGCGCGGGTAAACACCCGTTTCGGTGACTTGGCCAACTGGGCCAGCAGGCGGAATTCGGTGACCGTCAGCGCCAGCGGCAGGCGTTTGCCGGCGATATGCACCGTGACTTCATAGCTTTCCAGATCGATTTCAAACGCGTCCACCCGCAGCACCGTGGGGCTGGAACGGTCGTTGTGGGCGAGTGAACGCCGCAGCACCGCCTGGGTGCGCGCCACGACTTCCGCCGGATTGAAGGGTTTGACGATGTAATCGTCCGCGCCGATGCGCAGGCCCATCAGCTTGTCCAGGTCCTGGTCCTGGGCGGTGAGCATGATCACCGGCGTGGTGCCACGATGGCGCACCTCGGCCAATACCTGCCAGCCGTCCACATGGGGCATCAACACATCCAGCAACAGCAAATCCGGTTTGAGTGCCAGGTGCATGTCCAGGGCGCGTCGGCCGTCGGGCGCATGGGCCGTACGAAAACCGCTGCGCTTGAGGTAGGCAATCAGAATGTCCGCGATCTCAGGCTCATCTTCCGCAATCAAGACCAATGCGGGGGTTTCCCGGGCGTTGTCGGGGCGTGGCGTGGATGCAACGGTGGTGTCGTTCATGGTGGCTCGGTCCGCATGCCGTGTGTAAGTGGCATTGTGCAGCAGCGAGTGTGCGAAACAACCATGCACTTTCATGGGAGGTTTTGTGGAGAAACGATGGAGAGGGGGATTTTTTGCCGGCCCCGCGGTTTGAAATTGCCGCAAATCGACTGTGGGAGCGGGCTTGCCCGCGATAGCGGTCTATCGGTCACATTACTGTTGCCTGACCCACCGTCATCGCGGGCAAGCCCGCTCCCACTTGTTTAACCGTGTTTCAGGCAGTCGATGGAGCGGTCGACGGTGGTTTTGGCAATTTCCAACAAATGCCACACCGCCAGGATCTTCGCCCGGTCAGGACTCTCCGGCAGTTCCCCGCAATCGAGCGCGGTGGCCGAAGCGCTGTCGAGCAGGCTGGCGGTGTAGAGCAGGGCGTCTTCGAAGCTCAGGTTTTCGTTGACCGAATGGAAGCCTTGGGTGGGCAGGTAATGGTCGATGGCGCGGTTGAAGGCGACACGGTTTTTGGCGGGGTCGCAGGGTGGGTCGGGCAGGGCTTTATTCATGGTGTCACTCCTATTGAGCATGGGAGCTACCGCCAACGCTGCTAAACGTGGGTGGCAGCTGTACGCGGGTTAGCAGACCGGTCAATAGGAAAACCAGCGCACCCAAGGGTGCCCCGCGCACAGCCACCATAAATGTAGATGTAGACCGTGTGCCTATTGATGTCAGGCTGCTAAACCCGATCACTGAATTCAGCGATGGAGCGCAGACTAGTCATCGATTCCGGCAGGCACAAGGCGGCAGGGATTGTCTAGGAAACGTCCTGCAATTTAAAGAGACAGGCCTTGCTGGCCCTTTACAAACCATGACCAAATGCCACTAGCCCTGAATGCAAGAAGGTCCACATGTGGGAGCAGCGGTGGGACGGTTCGGCTTGCTCGCGAAAACGGTGGATCAGCCAATAAATCTGTTGACTGACACACCGCATTCGCGGGCAAGCCCGCTCCCACATAACTGAGACCGTACTCGGTCAACGCATGTGCAGGATGATCGGGCTGCTGCTGGCCGGGTCCGTGTGCCCACGCAGCTTGTTCACCGCCGCTGCGTCCACCGTTCCGCCATTATTGCCCCAGGTGCCGCGCACATAGCTCAACACTTGTGCGATTTCCTGATCCGACAACTGCTCGCGGAACGCCGGCATGCGGTAGGCGTCCGGCACACCCGCCGCCACGACCCGCTGCGAGCCGTTGAGGGTAATGTTGATGGCTGAGGCGTTTTCCTTGGCCAACGCCGAGGTGGCACCGGCCAGCGGCGGCATCGATTCGGGCTGGCCCTTGCCGTCCAGGCCGTGGCACGAAGCGCAGCGGGTGGCGTAGGTGTGGGCGCCGGGGGCGTTCGAATCGGTGGACACCGCCTGGTACTGCCAAGGTGTGCCGTCACGCTGCGGATCGCCGGGCAGCGACTTCAGGTAACGGGCGATAGCCGCCAGGTCGTCGTCGGTCATGAACTGCGTGGAGTTGTTGAACGCTTCGGTCATCGAGCCATAGACCACCGCGTGTTTGTTGCGCCCGGTCTTGAGGAATTGCACGATTTCCGGTTCGCTCCAGCGCCCCAGACCGCTGTTGGGGTCCTGGCGCAGGCTCGGCGCATACCAGCCGTCGAGCAATGCGCCGGCGAGGAAGGGTTTGCCGGACTCATCCAGTGCCTTCTCGTTAAACGCCAGGCCACGCGGTGTGTGGCAGCTGCCGCAGTGGCCGGGGCCTTGCACGATGTAGGCGCCGCGGTTCCACAGCGCGTCCTGCGCAGTGTTGGCCGCATAGGTGTCACTCGGCGCAAATACCCCGTTCCATAACGCAATCGGCCAACGCAGGTTGAGCGGCCACGGAATGCTGCTTGGGATGTTCGGTTGAGCGGCCGGTTGCACGCCTTGCATAAAGAAGGCGTACATGGCGCGCACGTCATCGTCGCTGAGCTTCACGTAGGACGGGTAGGGCATGGCCGGGTAGAGCCGTCGCCCGCCCGGTGCCACGCCGTGGCGCACTGCGCGGTCAAAATCGGCGAGCGAATAGTTGCCGATGCCGCTGTTTTTATCCGGCGTGATGTTGGTGGCGTGAATCGCCCCCAGCGGCGTGGCCATTTCCAGGCCCCCCGCGAACGGCGCCTTGCCCGGCAAGCTGTGGCAGGCCACGCAGTCACTCACGCGGGCGACGTACTCACCCCGGCTGACCAGCGCCGGCTCGGTACTGGCAGCAGGTTGTGTTTCAAACGGTGAGACAGGCTCGCGGGTGACATACCAGGCCAGCACACCGGCGGCGACCGCGCCGGCCAGCACCAGCCAGCCTGCGGTTCTTGCGAATCGTGGGTTGTTCATGGGCGTTCCTTGTCGGTCAGGCGAAGGTGTACCGGCTCAATGGCAGGCTGCGGATACGCTGCCCCGTCAGTTGCGCCACTGCATTGGCCACGGCCGGCGCCACTGCGGGTAACGGCGGTTCACCGATGCCGCCCATTTTTTCGCCACTCTCGACAATCCTTACGTGCACTTGCGCCATGCGCGAGGGCGGCAGGATCGGGTACAGGTCGTAGTTGCGCGCGCGGGGTTTGCCGTCCACGTACACCGCTTCCTCCACCAGTGTTTGCGACAGGCCTAGCGCCACGGCGCCGTGGACCTGCGCCTCGACAATCGCCGGGTTGACGACGCTGCCCGGGTCGATGGCCTCCCAGATGTGGTGCACCTTCACCTGGCCGTGTTCGATCGACACTTCTGCAATCACCGCCGCCTGCGAGCCAAAGGGCGACGCCATGGCCACGCCGCGCGCGCGCTTGGTGCCGTCTTCGGCGGTGTAGGGGCCGCGCTTCCAGCCGCCGGACAAATCCCCCACCGCCTGCAGCAAGGTGGTCAACCGCTTGTTGTCACGCAACAAATGCAGGCGCAGTTCATACGGGTCATGGCCGCCTTTGTCGGCCAGTTCGTCAAGGAACGCTTCATAGAAGAAGTCATTCAGGGAATTACCCACCGAACGCCAGTAACCGAGCATTGGCGGGCCTTTGACGTAGATCTGCGCGATGCGCTTGTTGGCGATGGCGTAGGCCTTGCCCGACAAACCTTCAACGGCGGTCGGGTCGACTTTGTCACCCTGTTTGCCGGACAACGCCTCGGTGGGGCCCTCAGTGGCGCTCACCGCTTCAATGGCAATCGGCAGGCCTTTGTCGTCCAGTGCCGCGCGGAACTTGACCACGGCGAACGGGCGCAACACGTCCCGCAGGAACTCTTCCTCGCGGCTCCAGATCAGCTTGACCGGGCGCCCGACGGCCTTGGCCAGTGCGATGGCCTGCGGGTAGGGGTTGGCCGAGTCATACAGGAAATGCCGGCCGAAAAAACCACCCAGCAGCGGCGAGTGCAGGTTGACCTGCTCGATCGACAGCCCGGTGCGCTTGGCGATGTCGGCGCGGAACATGTCCGGCGCCTGGTTCGGCAGCCACACGTCCAGCGAGCCGTCAGGGTTGAAACGCGCCAGGGCCGACGGCGGCTCCAGTTGGGCGTGGTTCAGGTATTGGTTGTGGTAGGTGGCTTCGACTTTGGTTTTGGCGTTTGCCAGCGTGCCGGCCACGTCACCTTCGTTTTCATCGTCACGGGCCGGGCCTTGCTGCGCGGCGAGAAAGTCACGGTATTTGTCGGTGGAAAAGTCCGCCGGCATGGCCCGCACTTTCGAGTCGGGGCCGGCTTCCTGCCAATCCACCTGAATCGCTTCCACGGCGCGCTTGGCGTGCCACCAGCGTTCGGCAACCACGGCCACAGCGCCGGGCAGGGTGTGCACCGAGTGCACGCCTTTCATGGCTTCCACCTGCGCTTGGTTGCGCAAGCTGCCTACGGTCATGCCCAGGCGCGGTGCGTGTTGCACGGCGGCGTGGAGCATGCCGTCGACTTTCAGGTCGATGCTGTATTGGGCCTTGCCGGTGGACTTGTCGTAGGCGTCCAGGCGTTTGACCGGCTTGCCGATCCAGCGGAACTGGCTCGGGTCGCGCAGGGTGATGGTGGCCGGGTCGGGCACCGGCATGTCCAGGGCGCGGCCGGCCAACTCGCCGTAGCCTACCGAGCGGCCAGACGCGGCGTGAACCACACGCCCAGGCTGGGTAGTCAACTCGGCCACCGCTACGCCAAGTTGCACGGCACCGGCCTGCAGCAGCATCGCGCGTGCCAGGGCGCCGAGGCGGCGCATGGTCGGGTAGCTCATGCGGATCGACATGCTGCCGCCGGTAATGCGCAGGCCGTTTTCCATCACCACGTAGGCTTCACCCGGCGGCGCGCTTTCGACCATGAAGGTGGCGGGGTCGGCGTCCAGCTCTTCGCCGACAATCTGCGCCATGGCGGTGTGGGTGCCCTGGCCGCCCTCCATAAAGGGGCTGAGCAGGCGAATGCTGCCGTCGGGGCGAATCTCCAGGAACGCCGGCACCTGGGTACCGCGTTCGGCGGCGGCGGGCGTGGCGGCGAACGCCCTTGGCGTGCCCAGCGGCAGGCCAAAGCCAATCACCAGCGCGCCGACCGCGGTGCTGGCCAGAAAGCGCCGGCGGGACAGGTTGACCGGGTCACCGGCGGCGACTTCGAGTAGTTCGTTGGGCATGTTCATCACGCAGTCCCCTTCGCCAGGTCATGCACGGCGGTCTTGATGGCGTTGTAAGTGCCGCAACGGCACAGGTTCACCATTGCCGCCTCGATCTGCGCATCCGTTGGGGCGGGGGTGTGCTTGAGCAGCGCCGTGGCTGCCATCACTTGGCCGGACTGGCAATAACCGCACTGCGCCACCTGGTGCTCAACCCAGGCCGCGACCACGCGCTTGCCCACGTCGTCGTTTTCGACGGCCTCGATGGTGGTGATTTCGCGCCCGACCACGCCGGCCACCGGCGTGACGCAGGAGCGCACCACATTGCCGTCTACCAGCACCGAACAGGCGCCGCACTGGGCCAGGCCGCAGCCGTATTTGGTGCCGGTCATGCCCAAGTCATCGCGAATCACCCAGAGCAACGGGGTGTCCGCGTCCGCGTCGACCTGATAGGACTTTTGGTTAATACGTAATTCCATTGCTTTCACCTGCTAATCATCGGTGGGTGCAGCTATTTTCTTTTTTATGGTGGGCGTCTAACCCGGCATTCAGAGCCCTGTCGTTGCAACGGGCGCACATCGTCAAACTCTAGACCACGCGGCAGCAGCTTTCGATCCCGCGCGCGAAAAACCGGAGGATCAGGCAAGTATTCGACAGGATTGCGTCATTGCATCGGTTTGCGCAGGGCCTGTAAGGCTTTACTGATCCAACTGTGGTGGCTGCACTTTTTGCCAATCTCTTGATCTATCCCTGTCACGACCCTGCGCATTGAGCGCGTAACTGACAGAATCTGGTGCCGATGGATCGAACGTCAACTGCTTTTCCCGCCCGATGGCCGTTGTGGCTGGCAGCGCTGTTGCTGCTCTGCGTCAGCGGTTGCAGCGGGCAACAAGGTCGCGATATTGCCCGGCAATTCAGCGACGGCAAGCCCGATGAATTTTTCCAGACCAGCGTCGACCGCATGGCGACCCTGGGCATGCGCGATAACCTGCAAAGCCTCTACCTTTTGATGAGCAAGTTGTACTTGCGCAACCCCAACCAGTGGCGTCAGTCGGGTTACCCGGATGCCGTGACGGCGGCGCGGGAAATTCGCAAGGCCATCGAAAATCGCCAGCCACTGCCGGCCCTGGGCGAACGGCGCGACCTGGCGGCACTCAGCTACTCATTGAGCCCGGACTTTCGCGGCGACCGGGTGGGCGCCTTCATCTATGCGATCGGCAGCATGCTCGTGACCGCCCACGGCGGGCGCACGCAGTTTTACATGACCGACTCGATCAACCCGCAATTTGTCAGCAACGCGGCGCGCAACATCGAAAAAGCCACCTGGCTGCTGGGCCAGCGCCAGGACGCCAACGGCGTGTTGCTGTTGTTTTCCAACGAGATTTCGGAGGAGGGCAGCAACCTCAGTTTTGCGGTGGAGTTCGGCAAGATCGTCGCACGCCTGGACCTGCTGACCCAGATGCTGGATGAGCGCTACCGGCGCATCGGCCTCAATTACGCGCAGAGCCTGTTATTGATGAACTTCCTGCCCGTGCAATAACGCTATTGGTTGAGGAAGAAACAGCGCTGGCCGGCTTCCACGATCAATGCCTTGAGCACTTTCAGCGCCTGATCGTGTTTGCTGCCTACGCGGGTGCCAACCACCAGTTCGTAGGACGGCAGCGGCACAGGGCAGGGAAACGTCTTCAGTGTGGTGATTTTTTCCATGGCCCTGGCCGCGTGGGTGGGCACGGTGGTCAGGAGGTCGGAGCCGGACAGCAAAAACGGCACCGCTGCAAAATGTGACGTGGATGCCTTGAACGCCCGGCTAAGGCCCACCGCCGCCAGGCCTTCGTCGACAATGCCGACAAACCCGCCGGACGACACCAGCAGGTGCGGGCTGCGGGCATACTCTTCGGCCGTGGTCGGCACGGTGTTGTCTTTGGCCGTGATGCACAGATAGTTGCCTTGGCCCTAGCGTTGGCGGGTGATCAGCGGTGATGACAGGCCGCCAGCCGTTATCGCGATATCCACCTGCTGACGCATCAGCATGTCTTCGACCAACCCGCTGTGGGTTTGCCGAAACACGATGCGCAGGCCCGGCAGGCGATCGTTCACCAGTGAAAGCAGGGTTTGGCCCAACGCTATTTCACTGTCATCCGACAAGCCGACGGTGATGGTGCGCCCCTCGATATTGTTGCTTTCAATGGACAATGACAGGGCCTGGCGGCACCGGCTCAAGGCTTCACTGACCAGCGGCGCCAGTTCGCTGGCCTTCACCGTCGGCCGCAACCCGCGCCCCGTTCGCTCAAACAGCGCGTCGGCGTAAACCAGTCGCAAGCGTGCCAGCGCAGCACTGATTGCCGGCTGCGTCACCCCCAGACGAATCGCCGCCCGGCTGGCACCGCCTTCCTCTATCAAGGCTTCGAAGACTCTCAGCAGGTTCAGGTCGATGTCATCGATATCAATGAAGTTCATATCAGATAGTCCATGTTGCGCGTTGATCTATATCTTACAGGTCTTCAGTATTTCGGCTCAATTGAAGGGCCGGTTAATACCGAGAGGTAAATGTGTTCAAGGTGATGAAGACGGGGGCGTGGTTTGCTCTGTGTGTGCTGCTGCAGGGGTGTTCCAGCGCGGCACAAGAGGCCGAACGCGCGCGTTTGCTGTCGATCAGCGAATTCAACCAGGCGGCGCACAGCCAATTGCAGCGGCTGTCGGATGAGCAGGCGGCGGCGAATGTCTATGTCATTTACTTCGCGTCCGGCAGCAGTGCGCCGCCTGAAGAAAGTGAGGCGGGCCTGAAGTTTGTCGCGCAACTGTTGATCGATAACCCGTCGGTGCAATTGACGGTGGAAGGCCACACGGATAACGCCGGCGGGTTTCAGGACAACATTGTGTTGGGCGAGGCCAGGGCCCGGGCCATTCGTGCGCGCCTTGTCGAGTTGGGCGTGTTGGTGGGGCAGGTTCAAGTGGTTTCCTACGCGGACCTTTACCCGGTGCAGTTGGGTGACGACGAGGCGGCTTACCGGCTGAACCGGCGCGCGGTGCTGGAGTTTGAAGGGCTTCGCGGCTGAAGTGCTCAAGTTGCCAGACTTGAGTTGAATGATGTTTGGAAAGTGATTGTCAGGGTTTATGAATAACAGTGAATCTGCTCGAAATTATTGGTGCGGCGTGCTTGTGTGTTGGCTGGTGTTTTACGCGGTGGGGGCACGGGCTCAAGCGTCTATTGCTCCACCGCGCCTAGCGGCGTCTTCCTGGATATTGATGGAGTACGCCAGCGGCAAAGTACTGGCGCAATCCAACGCCGATGAAAAGACCGACCCCGCCAGCCTGGCCAAGATCATGACCAGTTACGTGGTGGGCCAGGCCATCAAGGCCGATTCGCTGCGTGCATCGGACGAGGTGACCATCAACCGCGATGCCTGGGCGGCGGGCAATCCGCAGCTTCGCGGCTCCGCGCTGATGTTCCTTGAGCCGGGCAGCCGGGTAACGGTGGATGCACTCAACAAGGGGATGGTGGTGCAGTCCGGCAATGACGCCTGTATCGCGCTCGCGGATTACATCACCGGCGGGCAGGCCGCGTTCGTGGCGGTGATGAATGACTACGCGGATAAACTCGGGCTCTCCAACACGCGCTTCAAGACGGTCCATGGGCTGGAGGCGCAGGGGCAATTCACCACTGCGCGGGATCTGGCCCTGCTGAGCCAGGCGCTGATTCGAGATGTGCCGGAAGAATATGCGCTCTACCGGCAGCGCGAATTTACCTACAAGGGCATTCGCCAATACAACCGCAATCGGTTGTTATGGAACACAGGGCTCGCGGTAGACGGTCTGAAGACGGGCTACTCAAAGGCGTCGGGTTTTGGCCTGGTGTCTTCGGCCGTGGTGGGCGACATGCGTCTGATCGCCGTGGTGCTGGGCGCACCGGATGAGCGGTCCCAATTCCAGGCGTCGGAAAAGCTGCTGAAATGGGGGGCACGTGCTTTTGAGCGGCGAGTCGCAGTCAAGCCGGATGAGGTTTACGCAAGCAAACGCGTCTGGATGGGCGAAACGTCAGTGGTAAGGCTGAACGCTGGAACCCAGGGCGCGGTGGTACTGCCTTATGGCCTGGCCGACGACGTACAAACCACAGCCGTTCTGAGCGAGCCGGTGCTGACAGCGCCGCTGCAGAAGGGCCAGGTGGTCGGTGTCATCGATGTTCAGGTGCGCGGAAAGTCGGTCGCGCAAACGCCGCTGGTGGTGATGGACGCCGTGGAAGAGGGTGGTTTCTTGCGTCGAGCGTGGGATTTCTTGCTGCTGAAGGTGCTGCAAGGGCTGGGGCTTTGTGTGTCGTGCCTCTGAAGTGGGGTAATTCCTGTTCAGTTGTAGGACTTGGCCTATCTTGCGCCCCGTCTGTTGAAACACCCCGTGGGCGGCAATAGCCTCGGACTTTTCCTAATGTCGAGTGCCTGCCTTGGGTAAGCAAAAAACGGTTTGGCCCACTGAACGCGAAGTTCGCCTGCGATTTATCCTGTTTGCCGTGATCGATGTGGCGAGTGCCCGGGGCGCTCCCGCCGAATTGTTATTGCGGGCGGACAAACTGCTGCGAACCTCGCCGACAGAATCACAGTTACGCGAAACACTGCTGGAAATTCTGGCCTGCGACGAGATGCAGGGCTTTCGGTTTACACCGGGTTCCGAGGCGCAGGAGTTCATGCAGGCCCTTGAGCCGGGGCTTTTTCAAGCGGGTTAGCTTGCTGGCTTTTAACGTCGGACAAAAATTAAAACCCCGTCCGACGCTGTTGTGGGAAGGCTCTGGTCCGTTCATCAGGAGTGACCCGAGCGGCATGCCCGACTTCCCATCACAGTTCGCGTGCCCGGCTGTTGCCCGCTACGCCCCTGAATGCCAAGGATTTTCCCCATGCTGTTGCGTCAACCTCCGCTCCTTTTTGCCGCCTTGACCCTCACGTCACTGGCCCAGGCCGAAGCACTGCAATTGGCCCCGGTCGAAGTCACCAGCAGCGAAGCCAGCGCCGGTGAAGTGGCACAGGCACAACTCGGAAGTGTGCCCGGCGGTACCAATTTCATTGACATGAACAGCGTGCAGCAGGGGCGGGTGAGCACCAATGAAGAGGTGTTCAAGTACCAGGCCGGGGTGTACGCCAAGGCGGCCAACAATGAAGGGGTGAAACTGTCAATTCGCGGTTCGGGCCTGAACCGCAGCCCCGGCGCCCACGGGTCCGGCCTCTACGAAATGTTCGACGGCCTGCCGCTGACCGGCCCGGGCGGTACGCCTTACGAGCTTAAGGACCCGCTGTGGCAGAGCCGGGTTGAAGTGCTGCGCGGCGCCAATGGCTTTGATCAGGGGGCGCTGGCGTTGGGCGGCTCGGTCAACTACGTGACCCGCACCGGTTATGACGCGCCCAAATTGCAGGTGCGGTATGAGGCGGGCAGCCGTGGTTACGCCCAGCGCGAAATCAGCTCCGGCCAGGTGCTGGGCGATGCCGACTACTACATCAGCCTCACCGACTCGGAATCCGACGGCTACCAGCACCAGAGCGCCGGCACCGACAAGGGCGTAGCCGCCAACTTCGGCTACCGTTTCAACCCGGACCTGGAAACGCGCTTCTACTTTCGCTACCGCGAAACCACCAACGACACGCCCGGCAAACTGACCCGCTACCAGATCAGCCACGACCCGCGCGCCGCCCCCAGCCTGAACGTCGCCCGCGATTCCAAACGCCTGCAACCGGGGTCTACCTGGATCGCCAACAAAACCACCCTGCAGCTCGATGACAACGCTCGCGTCGAAGTCGGGCTGGCCTATCACGACTACCCGATGGACCTGCGCGAAGGCAGCAACCGCCTCAAAGTCGCTTACACCGACATCAGCAGTACCCTGAATTACATTCGCCAAGACACGTTGTTTGGTCATGACAGCAAAACCACGCTTGGGCTGCGCACTACCCAGGCGATGCCGAACAACGGTGCGTCGGAATATGTACGTACACCTGCCGGAAATACCGCGACCTACGCACCCGGTACCAAAACCCGGGATTACAGTTACCTCGGCTCTGACACCGTGCTGCACATCGGCAACGACCTGGAACTGGTCCCCGACCTGTGGCTGACCACTGGCCTGGCGGCGATTTACACCCGCCGTGAAACCGAGGTGACCTACCCGGACACTCACTCGCCTACCCGCCAACACGACTGGGACTACGCGCCACGCATCGGCCTGCGCTACGACTTCACCCCGCAGTTGCAGGTGTACGGCAACCTCAGCCGCTCGGTCGAGCCGCCGCATGCGTGGTCGATGATTTGGGGTTCCAACCAGTATTTTGCCAGTGGCCCTGCGAAGGGTTTGGCGCGTGAGGGCGTGAACCTGCGCAATCAAACCGCGACCACCCTGGAAGTCGGCGGGCGCGGGGAACTTGAGTTCGGCCAGTGGGATCTGGCGCTGTACCGCTCCGAGGTGCGCCATGAATTGCTCACCGTCGAAACCCAGGCCCAAACCCCGACCAGCAACGCGGTTGTCGCTGAGGCCAACGCCAGCCCCACTGTGCACCAAGGCGTCGAACTGAGCCTGCTCAGCCCGTTATGGGACGGTGGACGCAATGGCCAGCTCGCCTTGCGTCAGGCCTATACCTACAGCGACTTCCATTACCGCGATGACGACCGCTTCGGCGATAACACCTTGCCGGGCATCCCCAAACACTATTACCAGGCGCAATTGCGCTACAGCCATCCGACCGGTTTCTACACCAGTTTCAACACCGAGCATTCGTCAAAAGTGGCAGTGGATTACGCCAATTCTTACTACGCCGCGTCCTACACCACCCTGGGTGCAACCTTTGGCTACGACGCGCCCAAGCAGGACTGGCAAGCCTGGGTCGACCTGCGCAACCTTACCAATCGGCGCTATGCCAACACCGTCACCCCCGGATACGACGACAAAGGCCTGGACGCCGCCCGTTCAACCCCGGCAGACGGGCGCGGAATTTATACCGGTGTGTCGTGGAGCTGGCGTTAAGAGTCGGCGTGGCAAACACCGCTATCCATGTGGGAGCTGGCTTGCCTGCGATAGCGGTTTATCAGCCAAATTGGCTTCGCCTGACCCACCGGGATCGCAGGCAAGCCAGCTCCCACATTGTTGACCGGGTTCGGCTTTGTACCAGGGGAGGGGCATCAAGGCGGCCCGCAGGCCCCTTGCTCCCATTCTGTTTTACTGGCATTGTTCGCGCAATTGGTAATATTTCCCATTTGAGAAGTTTTTGCGCATGCATGACATTCCGGCCGCGTCGGGCGATTGCGCCCGTCAGCAGACCCTCACGGCAATGTACAGCGAACACCACGGCTGGCTGCACGGCTGGCTGCGCAAAAAACTCGGGTGTTCCCAACATGCCGCCGACCTCGCCCACGACGCCTTTATCCGCGTGCTGATGCTGGCCGAGCCGCAAAATATCAAGGAACCCCGCGCGTTTCTGGCCACTACGGCAGGCAGGCTGCTGATCGATGGTGCCCGGCGTCGGCGTATCGAAAAAGCTTACATGGAAGCCCTGGTTATTCAGTCTGAAGATGCCGGCATGCCCGACCCGGCCGCCATCCATGTGGCTCTGCAAGCCCTGGAACGCATTACCGAAATGCTCGCCGGCCTGCCCGCGAAAACCCGCGAAGCCTTCCTGCTCAGCCGCCTCGACGGCCTGACGTACAGCGAAATCGCCACCTGCCTGGACGTGTCTTCCAGCACCGTCAAAAACTACATTGCCACCGCCCTGGTGCACTGCTACCACAGCCTGCATGGCGCGGACCCGTTGTGATGAGTTCGGAACAGATCATTCAGCAAGCGGCGAATTGGCTGACCCGTCTTCACGACGAGGCCTTCAGCGACGCCGACCGCCAGGCCTTTGATGCCTGGCGCGAGGCCGACCCGCGCCACGCCGTCGCCATCGAACGCATGCGTACCTTGTGGGGTAACTTCGACACCTTGCCCGCGCGCCCGGCGCGCATGGCCCTGAACCGGGCCTTTGCTCCACGGCGTTCGCGCGGCACCCAGGTGCTTGGAGTGCTCGGTGTGGTGCTGTGCGGCTGGCTTGGCCTGCAGCACCTGCCCGTGTGGATGGCCGACCAGCGCACCGGGGTCGGCGAGCGCCGCCAGGTGGTGCTGGAAGACGGCAGCCAGTTGCAGCTCAACAGCAATTCGGCGGCGGACGTGAAGTTCGACGGCCACCAACGCGTCATTGAATTATTGCAAGGCGAACTCTGGGTGGACGTGGCCAAGGACGCACTGCGGCCATTCGTGGTACGCACCGATCAAGGCACGGCCACCGCGTTGGGCACCCGTTATCTGGTCAAGCGCGCGGGGGATGGCACTACGGTGGTGAGCGTGATCGAGTCCACGGTGGCGGTCAAAGGTGAAGCCGGCGAAGGGGTCAAGGTTACGGCCGGCCAGCGTTCGGTCCTCGATCACGGCCGCGCCGCACCGCCACAACCCATCGGCAATGCAGACCCGGCCGCCTGGACATGCGGCCTGCTCAAGGTCAATGACCAGCCCTTGAGCGAGGTGTTGCAAACCCTGGCCAGTTACCGCCACGGCTTGGTGCGCTTCGACCCCCAGGCCCTGCAAAACTTGCGCGTGTCCGGCGTATTCAAGTTGGATGACACGGCGGCGGCCCTTGCGGCACTTGCCGACAACCTGCCGATCCGGGTCGAGTACTTCACCGACCTGCTGGTGGTGGTCAAACCGCGCTAAGTCAGCCTTGGTTCTGGCGCAGGCGTTTGTACAGGGTATTGCGGCTGACGCCCAATTCCCGCGCAAGGTGGGAAATGTTCCCGCCTGCTGCCTTCAGACGTTGGGTCAGGTCAATGCTGTCGTCCACGAATTCGTGGGCGGGCAGCGGTGTTTCTTTCAGATCCACAAAAAAGTCATCCGGCAGATGCTCCGGGCGGATCGGCTGTTCTTCGGCCATCGCCAGCGCTACCTGCAATACGCTGCTGACCTGACGCAAATTGCCCGGCCACGGGTGTTGCTCAAACAGCGCCAGCACTTCGTTGCTCAGCCCGGCCCATTGGGTGGGCTCGCGGTGTTGCTGCCACAGTTGCTGGAACAGCGCGCGCTTGTCCGTGCGTTCGCGCAGGGGCGGTAACTCCAGGGTCAGGCCGCCGATGCGGTAGTACAAATCCTCACGAAACCGCCCGGCCTGCACCCATTCGCGCAGCGTGCGGTTGGTGGCGGAGATGATCCGCAAATCCACCGGGAACAACTCGCTGCTGCCTACCGGTTGCACGCAGCGCTCCTGCAACACCCGCAGCAGACGCGCCTGGGTCGGCAGCGGCATGTCGCCAATTTCGTCGAGAAACAGCGTGCCCTTGTCGGCCTTGCGGATCAGGCCGATGCTGCCTTTCTGGTTCGCACCGGTAAACGCGCCTTTTTCGTAGCCAAACAGCTCCGATTCCACCA
The DNA here is from genome assembly GCF_002813445.1 of Pseudomonas tolaasii NCPPB 2192. Classification (NCBI taxonomy): domain Bacteria; kingdom Pseudomonadati; phylum Pseudomonadota; class Gammaproteobacteria; order Pseudomonadales; family Pseudomonadaceae; genus Pseudomonas; species Pseudomonas tolaasii. The sequence continues at coordinate 5,646,217 of NZ_PHHD01000001.1, read as the reverse complement.
ACTCGGCCGGAATCGCCGCACAGTTCACCGCGATAAATGCCTGACGGCTGCGCGAGCTGGCCTGGTGCAGGGCTTTGACGAACACCTCTTTGCCCACGCCGGTTTCGCCGTGGATCAACAACGGAATATCTTTCTCCAGCAGGCGTTCGGCCTGACGCACGGCCTTTTCCACGCGTGTGTCGCCAAAGTGCAAGGTATTGAGACCAATCGTGGCCGGTTTTTGCGGCTGGGGTTCGCTGGGTTTCGGTGCGCTGAACACCCGTGCCTGCACCGGCATTTTCTTCGGGCGTTTCAACAAGCACTGAAAGCGGTTGCGGCCTGCCGCCTGGAGTGAAAACGGCAAGCCTTCCGGCTGGTTCAGCAACTCCAGCAGCGAGACCTTGAACAGGCTGTCGATCTGCACCCGTGACAGGCTGATGCCAAGCAAATTGTCGGCACGCCGGTTGGCCGACAGCACCTGGCCGCTCTCGTCGAAGATCAGCAGGCCGGCCCATTGACTGTCGAGGTTGTTCAGGCCGGTGTTGAAGGTCAACTGGAAGTGTTCACCACGAAACAGGTTGAGGATCAGCCGGTTTTCCACGGTCTGGCTCATCATCTTGACCATGCCCAGGGTGTGGGAGGGCGGCAGGTAGCTGTCGCTGGACACATCCAGCACAGCAATGATTTGCCGTTGCGCATCGAAGATCGGCGCCGCCGAGCCGGTCATGAAACGGTTGGCTTTCAGAAAGTGTTCGTCGTGCTCAATGTGCACCGCCTGGGCACAGGCCAGCGCGGTGCCGATGGCATTGGTGCCGCTGGAACGCTCCATCCAGCTCGCGCCGGGGTTGAAGCCGCGCGCCAGTTTCGGCTCGATAAACCGCTGGGTGCCCCACGAGGTCAGTACCTGGCCCTGATTATCGGCCAGCATGATCAGGCAGTTGGAGTTGCTCAGGATGTTTTCGTAGTAGGGCAGGACTTCCTGGTGGGTGGTCTGCACCAGGGAATGCTGGCTTTCCAGCAGTTGGCTGATGCCCTCGGCGGGCAGTTGGTCGAAGCTGGGGGCGCTCTGATGGTCCAGGCCGAAGGCGCGGCAACGGCGCCAGGATTCCTGAATGAGGGTGTCGTGAGCCAAGGGTTCGGCCATGGTGACCTTCTTTTTATTGTTCTTTTTATGGAGCCTTGCGCGATCAATCTGTGGGAGCTGGCTTGCCTGCGATGAGGTTGTGTCGCCATGCATCTCTGTGGCCGATGCACCGCTATCGCAGGCAAGCCAGCTCCCACATTTAGCCTGCATTGGGCATGAGAGTGTTGTTCAGAACTGTTCATTGTCAACCCCCGGACTGTTCAGTTGTTCACGCCGATTGTTCACTCCCGAACACCCGCTTTATCCCATTTCCTTACACATCAATGAGTTGTCGTTTTGGCACGAAACTCGCTCTGACGACTGGCCAGATTCATTCCAATAATAAAAAGGTCGTGTCATGTCATTGACCCTGGAACATGTCTCCCGCGTCGTCGAAGGCCAGACCTGGATCGACGATGCCAACCTGCGCTTTGAAGCCGGGTCCTTCAACGTCTTGCTTGGCCGTACGTTGTCGGGCAAAACCAGCCTGATGCGCCTGATGGCCGGCCTCGACAAACCCGACAGCGGCCGCATCCTGATGAATGGCGTGGACGTCACACAAAAGCCGGTGCGCCTGCGCAATGTGTCGATGGTTTATCAGCAGTTCATCAACTACCCGACCATGACCGTGTTTGAGAACATCGCCTCGCCGTTGCGCCAGGCCGGTGTGTCCGAAGATGTGATCCAGAGCAAAGTGCTGGAAACCGCGAAGATGCTGCGCATCGAAAAATTCCTCAAGCGCCACCCGCTGGAGCTGTCCGGCGGCCAGCAGCAGCGCACGGCCATGGCCCGCGCACTGGTCAAGGACGCCGAACTGATCCTGTTCGATGAGCCGCTGGTCAACCTGGACTACAAACTGCGCGAAGAGCTGCGTCAGGAAATGCGCGAGCTGTTCAAGGCGCGCCATACCATTGCCATCTACGCCACCACCGAGCCCAACGAGGCGCTGGCGCTGGGCGGTACCACCACCATTCTTCACGAGGGGCGGGTGATCCAGAGCGGCAAGGCCGCCGAGGTTTATCACCAGCCCCAGACCGTACTGGCCGCCGAGCTGTTTTCCGAACCGCCGATCAACCTGATGCCGGGGCGCATCAGCGGCAATGAAGTGAGTTTTGCCAATTTTGTGCACTTTCCGCTGAACGTCGACTTGCGCCCCATCGGCGAAGGTGAATTCCGCTTTGGCGTGCGCCCCAGCCATATCAGCCTGGTGCCGAGCAACGACGATGATCTGGAGCTGGCGGTGACCGTGGAAGTCGCCGAAATCAGCGGCTCGGAAACCTTTCTGCATGTGCGCAGCGAGCACTTTCTGCTGGTGCTGCATTTGCCGGGGGTGCACGAGTACGACGTCGATGCGCCGATCCGCGTGTATATCCCCACCCATAAACTGTTTGTGTTCGATGGGCAGGGCCGTCTGGTCCAGGCCCCCGGGCGCCGTGTTGCGAGGGTTGCCTGATGGCCGAGATTCATTTGCAGAACCTCGCCCACAGCTACAGCCCTGCGCCTAATGGCCCTGAGGACTACGCGATCCGGGAAATGAACCACGTGTGGGAGCAGGGCGGCGCCTACGCGTTACTCGGGCCGTCGGGCTGTGGGAAATCCACCTTGCTCAATATCATCTCCGGCCTGCTCAGCCCGTCTGAAGGGCAGGTGCTGTTTGACCATAAGGTGGTGAACGACCTGACTCCGGAAAAACGCAACATCGCCCAGGTGTTTCAGTTTCCGGTGGTGTACGACACCATGACCGTGTTCGACAACCTGGCCTTCCCGCTGCGAAACCAGGGCATGGCCGAGGCGAAAATTCACAGCAAGGTGCAGGAAATTGCCGAAGTCCTCGACCTGCAAAACCTGCTGACCAAGAAAGCCCGCAACCTCACGGCCGACGAAAAACAGAAAGTCTCCATGGGGCGCGGCCTGGTGCGCGACGACGTGTCGGCGATCCTGTTCGACGAGCCGCTGACGGTGATCGACCCGCACCTGAAGTGGAAGCTGCGGCGCAAGCTCAAGCAGATTCACGAGCAATTCAACATCACCATGGTCTACGTGACCCACGACCAGCTGGAGGCCTCCACCTTCGCCGACAAAATCGCGGTGATGTATGGCGGCCAGATCGTGCAGTTCGGCACGCCCCGCGAATTGTTCGAGCGGCCCAGCCACACCTTTGTCGGCTATTTCATCGGCAGCCCGGGCATGAATCTGATCGAGGTGCAGGCCGAGGCGGGCGGTGTGCGCTTTGCCAGCACGCAACTGGCCTTGCCCGAGGCCTTGCAGCAACGCATCCGCGACACGGACTACAAAAAACTCCAGGTCGGCATCCGCCCGGAATTTATCCACGTCTGGGACGAGTACAACCCTGACGCCCTGCAGGCCGACGTCATACACGTCGAAGACCTCGGCACCTACAAGATCATGACCCTCAACCTCGACGGTGCGCCGTTGAAAGTGCGCCTGGCCGAAGACAAACCGGTGCCGGAAGGCAAGGCCTCCATCAGCTTCCCCGCGCAATGGCTGATGGTCTACGCCGACGATTACCTGCTGGAGGTGCAGCCATGAACAAGGTGCAGAACAACAAGGCCTGGTGGCTGGTGTTGCCGGTGTTTCTGCTGGTGGCGTTCAGTGCGGTGATCCCGATGATGACCGTGGTCAATTACTCGGTGCAGGACATTTTCGACCAGTCCAGCCGCTACTTCGTCGGCGCCGACTGGTACAAACAGGTGCTGCTCGACCCGCGCCTGCACGACTCGCTGCTGCGCCAGTTCATTTATTCGGCCTGCGTGCTGCTGATCGAAATTCCCCTGGGCATTGCGATCGCCCTGACCATGCCGACCAAGGGCCGCTGGTCGTCGCTGGTGCTGATCATCCTTGCCATCCCGCTGCTGATCCCGTGGAACGTGGTGGGCACCATCTGGCAGATTTTCGGGCGTGCCGACATCGGTTTGCTGGGTTATAGCCTTAATACCCTGGGCATCAGCTACAACTACGCGGCCAACACCATGGACGCGTGGGTCACGGTACTGGTAATGGACGTGTGGCATTGGACCTCGCTGGTGGCGCTGCTGTGCTATTCGGGGCTGCGGGCGATTCCGGACGTGTACTACCAGGCCGCGCGGATCGATCGCGCATCCGCCTGGGCGGTTTTCCGACATATCCAGTTGCCGAAGATGAAAAGCGTGCTGCTGATCGCGGTGATGTTGCGCTTCATGGACAGCTTCATGATCTACACCGAGCCCTTCGTCCTCACGGGCGGCGGGCCGGGTAACGCCACCACGTTCCTCAGTCAGACGCTGACCCAGATGGCTGTAGGCCAATTTGACCTGGGCCCGGCAGCGGCGTTTTCCCTGGTGTACTTCCTGATCATCCTGTTGGTGTCCTGGCTGTTCTATACCGCCATGACCCATTCCGACGCCAACCGCTGAGGCCGCAGACATGAGCAAGCGCAAGGTTATTCCGCTGCTGATCTACATTCTGTTCCTGCTGGTGCCGATCTACTGGCTGCTGAACATGTCCTTCAAGAGCAACACCGAAATCCTCGGCGGGCTGACGCTGTTTCCGCAGGAATTCACCCTCGCGAACTACAAGGTGATCTTCACCGACCCGAGCTGGTACACCGGTTACCTCAACTCGCTGTATTACGTGAGCCTGAACACCGTGATCTCCCTGAGCGTGGCGCTGCCGGCAGCCTATGCGTTTTCGCGCTACCGCTTTTTGGGCGACAAGCACCTGTTTTTCTGGCTGCTGACCAACCGCATGGCGCCACCGGCGGTGTTTTTGCTGCCGTTCTTCCAGCTGTATTCGTCGATTGGTTTATTCGATACCCACATCGCGGTGGCGCTGGCGCATTGCCTGTTCAACGTGCCGTTGGCGGTATGGATTCTGGAGGGCTTCATGTCGGGAGTGCCCAAGGAAATCGACGAAACGGCCTACATCGACGGCTATAGCTTTCCCAAGTTCTTCGTGAAGATTTTTATCCCGCTGATCGGCTCCGGCATCGGTGTCACCGCGTTTTTCTGCTTCATGTTTTCCTGGGTCGAATTGCTGCTGGCGCGCACCCTGACATCGGTCAACGCCAAGCCGATTGCGGCGGTGATGACGCGCACGGTCTCGGCGTCGGGCATCGATTGGGGCGTGCTGGCAGCGGCGGGGGTGTTGACCATCCTGCCGGGCATGCTGGTGATCTGGTTTGTTCGCAACCACGTGGCCAAGGGCTTTGCCCTGGGCCGGGTCTAGAGGAGTCGATGATGGAATGGATGGCCTGGACCACCCCCACCGCGCTGTTTTTTGCGGGCATAGCCTTGATTCTGGTGGGCATGACCACCTGGGAGCTGCGCTCGCCGAGCATCCCCCGGCGCGGCTTTTTACCGATCAGCACCACCCGTGGTGATCGCCTGTTTATTGGTCTTCTCGGCAGCGCCTACCTGCATTTGCTGGTGATTGGCGTAACCGGCTGGAGCATCTGGGTGGCGACTGCGCTGTCCCTGGTGTGGCTGTTGTGTGTGATGCGTTGGGGCTAGTGCTCCGCTTGAATAAACAACCAGGAGGTCTCTATGTTCGATAAAAACAATAAGCTGCGACATAGCATTTCATTGGCCGCCGTACTGGCCCTCAGTGGTTTGAGCGCTACGGCCTGGGCCGATGCGTATGAAGATGCCGCGAAAAAATGGATCGGCAGTGAGTTCAAACCGTCCACGCTCACCGACGCCCAACAGCTCGAAGAGTTGAAATGGTTTATCAAGGCTGCCGAACCGTTCCGTGGGATGAAGATCAACGTGGTGTCGGAAACCCTTACCACCCACGAGTACGAATCCAAGGTACTGGCCAAGGCCTTCAGCGAAATCACCGGCATCAAGCTGACCCACGACTTGCTGCAGGAGGGTGACGTGGTGGAGAAGCTGCAAACCCAGATGCAGTCCGACAAGAACATCTATGACGGCTGGGTCAACGATTCCGACTTGATCGGTACGCACTTTCGCTACGGCAAGACCGAATCCATCACTGACCTGATGGCCAACGAAGGCAAGGACTTCACCTCGCCGACCCTGGACATCAAGGACTTCATCGGCATTTCCTTCACCACCGCGCCCGACGGCAAGATCTACCAGTTGCCCGACCAGCAGTTCGCCAACCTCTACTGGTTCCGCGCCGACTGGTTCGAGCGCCCGGAGCTGAAAGCCAAGTTCAAGGAAAAGTACGGCTATGAACTGGGCGTGCCGGTGAACTGGTCGGCCTATGAAGACATCGCCAAATTCTTCAGCGAAGACGTCAAGGAAATCGACGGCAAACGCATTTACGGGCACATGGACTACGGCAAGAAAGACCCGTCTTTGGGCTGGCGTTTCACCGATGCCTGGTTCTCCATGGCCGGTGGCGGCGACAAGGGTTTGCCCAACGGCTTGCCGGTGGACGAGTGGGGCATTCGCGTGGAGGACTGCCACCCGGTGGGCTCCAGCGTCACCCGTGGCGGCGACACCAACGGCCCGGCCGCGGTGTTTGCCACGCAGAAATACGTGGACTGGATGAAAGCCTACGCGCCACCGGAAGCGGCGGGCATGACCTTCTCCGAATCCGGCCCGGTGCCGTCTCAGGGCAACATCGCCCAGCAGATCTTCTGGTACACCGCGTTCACCGCCGACATGACCAAACCGGGCTTGCCGGTGGTGAACGCCGACGGCACGCCGAAATGGCGCATGGCGCCGTCGCCTGTCGGACCTTACTGGGAAAAGGGCATGAAGAAAGGTTATCAGGACGTAGGCTCCTGGACCTTCCTCAAGTCCACGCCCGAGAAGCAGAAACTCGCGGCCTGGCTGTACGCGCAGTTTGTGACCTCGAAAACCGTGTCGCTGAAGAAAACCATCGTTGGCCTGACGCCGATTCGTGAGTCTGACATCAACTCCCAGGCCATGACCGACCTGGCGCCGAAACTCGGTGGTCTGGTGGAGTTCTACCGCAGCCCGGCCCGCGTCGAGTGGACGCCGACCGGCACCAACGTGCCGGACTATCCACGTTTGGCGCAACTGTGGTGGAGCAACATCGCGGCAGCGGCCAGCGGCGAGAAGACCCCGCAACAGGCGCTGGACAACCTGGCCAAGGAGCAGGACGCGATCATGACGCGTCTGGAGCGCTCCAAAGTGCAACCGGTGTGTGGCCCGAAAATGAACCCCGAGCGTGATGCGCAATACTGGTTCGACCAACCGGGCGCACCGAAGCCGAAACTGGCGAACGAGAAGCCCAAAGGGGAAACCGTGGCTTATGGTGATTTGCTGAAGTCGTGGGAGGCGGCGCGTAAGTAATCACAGGCTCTCAGTAGAGAGTTGGCTTCCTGTGGCGAGCGGGCTTGCCCCGCGTTGGGCTGCGAAGCAGCCCCAAAAACAGGCGACTGAGGCCTATATGAAGGAACTCGGTCGCCTGTAATGGGGCCGCTGCGCGCCCCAACGCGGGGCAAGCCCGCTCGCCACACAAGCCCGCAGGCCATAGTGAGTTCAGGCCCGACCTCTGTTATCGGCCAGAATCCGCGCCGTATCCCTGGCCGGCGGCAACCCGAACACCCGCGCATAATCGCGGCTGAACTGCGTCGCACTTTCATACCCCACCTCAAACGCCGCGCTGGTCACACTGCTGGCGCTGGCCACCATCAAGGTGCGCGCCTGCAACAGGCGTACACGTTTCTGATACTGCAACGGGCTAAAGTTGGTCACCGCCTTAAAATGGCGGTGAAACGCCGAAACACTCATCGCCGCTTCCTGCGCCAGCGCTTCCACCCGGATCGACTCGGCAAAGTCCCTGCGAATCCATTGAATCGCCCGGCTGACCCGCGCCATGGCGGTGTCCGGTGCGGCAATCTCACGCAGCATCCAGCCGTGCGGGCCTTGCAACACGTGATAAAGAATCTCTCGCTCATAGGCCGGTGCCAGCGCGGCAATCGCCACCGGGTCGCCCATCAGGCGCAGCATGCGCACCCACGCGTCCATCAGCGCCGGTGTCACGGCGGCCACTGAAAACCCGGCCTCCTGCTCGCAACGCCCGCTTGGCGCCGGCAGGTCATTGAGCAAGGTGGTCAGCACCGTCGGGTCCAGGGTCAGGCTTACCGCCAGGTAGGGCTCGCCGGTCGCCGCCGGGTTCACCACCCCGACGGCGGGCAGCTCAATGGACATCACAAAATAGGTCGCGGGGTCATAGTGCAGCGTGCGGTCGCCCACGGTCATGCACTTGGTGCCCTGCAGGATCAGGTTGATCATCGGCTCGTAAACGGCCGCGAGCATATGTTCCGGAATCGCCCCCTGAACCATCGCCACGCGCGGGATGCCGGTCTCGGTGCGGCGGTTTTCGGCGTTTGCGGCCAAGGCGCGCAGTTCGATCAATTGAGTATTCATGGCGGCCATGCTGTTCCTTACCACGCGCGCTGCGCAAGCGAAAAGCAGAAACAGGCAGGATTGAGGCAGGAACGGCTGCGTCGGCATTCAAGGCGATCGTTACTGTGGTCACTCAACTTTCCGACAGTGGAGCAGGCCATGAGCGTCATCGTGATAACCGGAGGCAGCCGTGGCATCGGTGCCCGTACTGCTGCGCTGTGCGCTCGCCAGGGGCATGGCGTCATACTCACTTACAACCGCAACCCGGACGCGGCGCAGGCGGTGGTTCAGCGTATTGAGGCGGCGGGCGGCAAGGCCGTGGCGTTGAAACTGGATGTGGCTGATGTCAGCACTTTCGCAGCCTTCCGTGATGCCGTTGTGCAGTCCCTTCATGCCACTTGGGGCGTAGGGACGTTGAGCGGGCTGGTGAACAACGCCGGTTACGGGCTGTTCAACCCTCTTGAAAGCGTGACCGAAGCGCAATTCGACAGCCTGTTCAACGTGCACCTCAAAGGCCCGTTTTTTCTCACCCAAACCTTGCTGCCACTGCTGCAACAGCACGCCAGCATCGTCAACCTGACCAGTGCCACAACGCGTGTTGCTACAGCGGGTGTTGCACCTTACGCCGCGTTCAAGGGCGGCCTGGACGTGCTCACCCGCTACATGGCCAAGGAGTTTGGCGACCGCCGCATCCGTGCCAACGCCGTGTCGCCGGGTGCCATTCGTACCGAGTTGGGCGGCGGTTTGAACGATGAGTTCGAAGCGCTGCTGGCCGGGCAAACCGCCTTGGGTCGCGTAGGAGAACCGGAAGACGTGGCACGGGTAATCGCGCTGCTGCTGTCGGAAGAAGGCCACTGGATCAATGCCCAGACTATCGAAGTCGCGGGCGGCTACCTCATCTGAACTGCGAGGCCACCACCATGCTGGACCATCTGTTTATTTCGGTCAGCAACATCGAGCGTTCCATCCGCTTCTACGAAGCAACGCTCGCGCCATTAGGCATCACCGCGCGCCTTGACTACGACGGCAAGGACGGCCCACCCGGACATCCGGACCTCAAGGGCTTTGGCGCCAACGGGCGTGTGTTTTTCTGGCTGCGCGAAGGCGTGGTCGAGGGGCGGGCAGTGCATGTGGGATTTGTCGCCAAAAGCCGCGCCGAGGTGGAAACAGCCTACGCCGCTGCGCTGGAAAACGGCGCCACCGACAATGGCGCGCCGGGTGCGCGTCTGCACTACGACCCCAACTATTACGCGGCCAACGTCCTCGACCCGGACGGCTACAGCCTTGAATTCGTCTACAAGAATTGGCAGCACACTTCATGAAAACATTGATGATTTACGGCGCCACCGGCTACACCGGGCGCATGGCGGCCGAGCAGGCGAAAAAGCTCAACCTGAACCTGGTGATTGCCGGGCGCAACGAGCCCCGGCTGGCAGCCCTTGCCGCCCATCTGGACGTGCCTTACCGCGTATTCAGCGCGCAAAAAAGCCAGTTGGACGGTATCGACGTATTGCTTAACTTCGCCGGCCCCTTCGCTCACACCGCCGAACCGTTGATGCACGCCTGCATCGCCAGCGGCACCGACTATCTGGACATCACCGCCGAGATCAACGTGTACCGCCTCGCTGAACAACTCGGCAGCGGGGCGGATGTCATGCTGCTGCCCGGCGTCGGTTGGGACGTGGTACCCACCGACTGCCTGGCGATGCATGTTGCCAGCCGCGTACAGCAGCCGCACGTACTGAAAATCGCCTTGCAGGTGCCCGGCACGATGTCGCGCGGCTCGGCGATGAGTGTGGGCGAGATCATCGGTGCAGGCGTGATGGCGCGCGTCGACGGCGAACTGGTCGCCACCCCCGACGCGCCACTGCAACACCTGGATTTCGGTGACGGCCTGGCGCTATGTGCGCCGTTGTCCTTCGGTGATTTGGTCAGCGCCTGGCATTCCAGCGCCATCCCGAATATTGCGATGTTCGTGCACGTCACCGGCGAGGCTTTCCCCGAAGGCGATTTGTCACTGCTGCCCGACGGCCCCACACAAACCCAGCGTGACGCCCATCGCGCCCGCGCCGTGGCCGAAGTTACCGGTGCCGACGGCACGGTTGCGCGTTCGGTGATCGAAACCGTCAATGGCTACAGCTACACCCCGCTGGCCGCCGTGGAAGCGGCGCGCCGGGTGCTGAGCGGCGAACGCCGTGCCGGCTTTGAAACCCCCGCGAAACTGTTCGGTGTGGGCTTTGCCCAGACAATTGCCGGCACGCGGATCATCGATTACTGAACCCACAGGAAAACCCCATGACCTCTTTCAACCTTCAAACAGCCGCCGACAAGCTCACGGTTGTCGACACCCTTTATCGCTTCGCCGCAGGCATCGACCTGCATGACCCGGTGCTGCTCGCCTCGGCGTTCACCGCCGATGCCGTCTCTGATTTCCGGCCCGCCGCTGCCAAGGCCGGTTTTGAATACCCGGTGCTGGAAGGTCGGGAGACCATTGTCGCCGCGTTATCCGGCGCACTCAGCCAGCTCGACACCACGCATTCGGTGAGCAACCCGCGTGTGACGCTCGATGGCGACAGCGCCCGCCTGGACGCACTGGTGGAGGCGCAGCACGTGCCCAAAAGTGATTCGTCGCTACATTATTTGATGAAGAACCGTTATGACGTTGAACTGGTCCGCCAGGAAAATCTGTGGCTGATCCAGCGTGTCACCGTGGATAACATTTGGCGCTCGGGTGATCCGGCAGTGCTGGCGGGTGTTTAAACCCTGCACCACAGATCGCCTGTGGGAGCTGGCTTGCCTGCGATAGCGGTCTGTCAGCCCACAAATCTCTGCCTGGTGTACCGCCATCGCAGGCAATCCAGCTCCCACATTTTGATGGGTGATGTTTTCGACGTTACGCAGCTTGCGGTTGAATCTGCAGTTCGCCCTCAACGTCCTTGACCAACTCACCGGCCAAAAACAGCGGCGCCAAACGCCGATGCAACTGCGGCTCGACAAACTCTTTCACCGTGTCCAGCACCAGCACACCACTGAGGGGCAATTCGGCCTTGGTGTACGACAACCACGCTTTCTTCAATGCCATCAACACATCGCTGCCCGCCGTGGAGGCGAAGCGGCGGTGGGTGGGTTTGGCGTCGAAGGTGAAGGTGTGCTGGAACGCGTAGCCGCTTTCATCACCACCGGCGGCGGTGCAGCGTACGCAGGTGCACGGGCCGTCGCCAAACGCGCTGCGCAGGTAGGCGTTGAAGTCCACCACGGGTTTGAGTGACAGGCGCTTATCGACCTCGAACAGGTCTCCGGTCATTTTTTCGTCAGTGTTCAACGTCCATTTCCTCGCAGGTTCGGCTGTGTTTCAAAGCGCGGCACGATACCAGCCGCAGGGGTTTTTGGGGACTATTTGCATAACAATAGATCCCGATATTCTTTTCCAGTATTAAAAATGCTGGCTACCCTCGTTCACCTTCTCAAAAGCGCGGCAGATTCTCCATGACCCTCAAACGTACTTCCCTGGCCCTCCTGGCCGCGTCCCTGGCCGCTGCGACGGCCTTGCTCAGCACCGGCGCCCAGGCCGAAGGCAAGATCAGCATCGCCCAGCAATTCGGTATCGGCTATCTGATTCTCGACGTGGTGCGCGACCAGCACCTGATCGAGAAACACGGCAAGGAACAGGGCCTGGACATCAAGGTTGAATGGAACAGCATCTCCGGCGCCACCGCGATGAACGAATCGCTGCTGGCCGGCGCGCTGGATGTGGTGTCGGCCGGTGTGCCGCCGATGCTGACCTTGTGGGACCGCACCAAGGGCAAGCAGAACGTCAAGGCCATCGCCTCCCTGGGCTCGATGCCCAACTACCTGCTCACCAATAACCCGAACGTGAAGACCCTCAAGGACTTCACCGAAAAAGACCGCATCGCCGTGCCCGCCGCCGGCGTGGGCTTCCAGTCGCGCACCTTGCAGATCGAAACCGCCAAGCAATTCGGCGATGCCAACTACAAAAAGTTCGACGATATCTCCATCAGCCTCGCCCACCCGGATGCCACGGCGGCGTTGATTGCCGGCGGTTCGGAAATCAACTCGCACTTCTCCAGCCCGCCGTTCCAGTACCAGGAGCTGCTGAACCCCAACGTGCACAAGGTGCTCAGCTCCTACGACATTCTGGGCGGGCAGGCATCGTTCAACGTGCTGTACACCACCGAGAAATTCCACGACGAAAACCCCAAGACCTACAAGGCGTTCTACGATGCCCTGGCCGAGGCCGAGCAGATCATCAAGGCCGACAAGCCTGCTGCGGCCAAAACCTATATTCGCGTAGAGGAATCCAAGCTGCCGCTGGACCTGGTGGAGAAAATCGTCCAGGACCCGGAAATCGATTTCACCATCGTGCCGCAACGCACCTTTATCTATGCCGAGAAACTGCAGGAACTGGGCGTGTTGAAAAACAAGGCAGCGAGCTGGAAGGACTACTTCTTTGAAGAAGCCCATGGCGGGAATGGCAGCTGAGCCTTTCCAGGCCTTTGCAATGCAGTCTAAAAGGTGGGAGCTGGCTTGCCTGCGATAGCGGTGTATCAGCCAGCAACTGTTTTCACTGAGAGACTGCTATCGCAGGCAAGCCAGCTCCCACATTTGATTTGTGTCGCCTGTCAGTCAGCGGAAGAACTCACCCGGTGTGGCATCAAATTGCTGGCGAAATGCACTGATAAACGCTGAAGTGGATTCATAACCACTGGCCAGCGCCACATCTGTCACCCGCTCGCCTTGCTCCAGGGCGGGCAGGGCGGTCAGCAGCCTCAGCCGCTGGCGCCACGCTCTGAAGGTCTGGCCGGTATCGCTCAGGAACAACCGGCTGAGGGTTTTTTCGCTCACCCCCAGTTTCCGGCTCCAATCACCCAAGGTCGTTTGCTGCTCCGGATGCAGGTTCAGGCTGCGGTAAATCTGCCGCAAACGCGTGTCCAGGGGCAGCGGCAGCATCAAATCCACCTGAGGCGCCGCCGCAAGCTGGTCCAGCACCACCTGCGCCAGGCGCCCATCCGACCCGTCTTCGGCATATTCCACCGGCAATTCGCCGAAGCTGCGGATCAATTCGCGCAATAAACTGCTCACCTCAAGGACATGGCAATGGGTTGCAGCCCACGCGGTCACGCTGCAATCGAGGTACAGGCTGCGCATTTCCGTGTGGGGCGAGCTGTACACCCGGTGCGGCACGCCCGCCGGAATCCACACGGCGCGCTGCGGCGGGGCGACGAAACGGCCAGCGCCGGTCTGGATCTCCAGCACCCCGGAAATCGCGTAGGACAACTGCACCCACGGGTGGCTGTGGCGGCGGGTCAGCGCCCGGTTGGGCAGGGATTCGGTGCGCCCATACACCGGCCGTGGCAGGCTGGAAAGCCCGGGCACACTGCGGCGGACGGTCTTTTCATGTCCTTTAGGCGGCATTTACTGGCTCATTGGCGTTAGTCGGTAACAAGCCGTTACGTTAGAGTCGCAGCGATGCTCTTGGCAACCCCTGGAAGATTTGCTTATGACCCGCCCGCGTTTTCTACCCGACAATTTCACCCTGACCCTGATCGCCACGGTGATCCTCGCGTCCCTGCTGCCTGCCAGCGGCCAAACCGCCGTGGCCTTTGGCTGGGTCACCAACCTGGCCATCGCGCTGCTGTTTTTCCTGCACGGCGCCAAACTGTCGCGCCAGGCCATCGTCGCCGGCGCCGGCCACTGGCGCCTGCATTTGCTGGTGTTCAGCCTGACATTTGTGCTGTTTCCGCTGCTGGGCCTGGCACTCAAACCGGTGTTGTCGCCGCTGATCGGCAAAGATTTGTACATGGGCATGCTCTACCTCTGCGCATTGCCGGCCACCGTGCAATCGGCGATTGCCTTCACCTCGCTGGCACGCGGCAATATCCCGGCGGCGATCTGCAGCGCGGCGGCCTCCAGCCTGTTCGGCATCTTCCTGACGCCGTTGCTGGTGACCTTATTGCTCAACGTGCACGGTGACGGCGGCTCTACCGTCGATGCGATCCTGAAAATCAGCGTGCAACTGCTGCTTCCTTTTGTCGCAGGGCAAATTGCCCGACGCTGGATCGGCGAATGGGTTGCCCGCAACAAGGCCTGGCTGAAATTCGTCGATCAGGGCTCGATCCTGTTGGTGGTGTACGGCGCGTTCAGTGAGGCGGTCAATGAAGGCATCTGGCACCAGATTCCGCTGTGGGAACTCGGTGGGCTGGTGGTGGCGTGCTGCGTGTTGCTGGCGTTGGTGCTGGTAGCGTCAACTGTGCTGGGCAAGGCTTTCGGCTTCAGCCAGGAAGACCGCATCACCATTTTGTTCTGTGGTTCGAAGAAGAGCCTGGCGACCGGTGTGCCGATGGCGCAGGTGCTGTTTGCCGGCGCAACCATGGGCGTGCTGATTCTGCCGCTGATGCTGTTTCACCAGATCCAGTTGATGGTCTGCGCGGCGCTGGCCCAGCGTTACGCCAAACGCCCGGAGTCGATTCCGGAGCTGATGGGGCAAGTCGATCCCTGAAGTGTCGTGATACTATTTTTCCGCGTTGCTCAAGGGCCGGCACTGGGTCGGCTTGATCAACGCGGAAACCGAGTACGACACCCGTAAATGAGCATTTCAGCCGCAACCCCCCAAGCCAACTGGCAACCGGTCATCGCCCTGGCGCTGGCCGCCTTCGTGTTCAACACCACCGAATTCGTACCCGTCGGGCTGCTCAGCGCCATCGGCGCCAGCTTCGACATGCCTATCGCCAGCGTCGGCCTGATGCTGACTATCTACGCCTGGATCGTCTCGCTGACCTCGTTGCCGGTGATGCTGCTGACCCGCAACGTCGAGCGGCGCAAACTGCTGATCGTGTTGTTCAGCCTGTTTATCGCCAGCCACGTCCTGTCCAGTGTCGCCACCAGTTTCGGCATTCTGATGCTCAGCCGTATCGGCATTGCCCTGTCTCACGCGTTGTTCTGGTCGATCACGGCCTCGCTGGCCGTGCGCCTGGCGCCGGAAGGCAAGCAGGTGCAAGCCCTCGGGCTGCTGGCCACCGGCACCTCGCTGGCGATGGTGTTGGGCATTCCGCTGGGCCGTCTGCTCGGTGAAGCCATGGGCTGGCGCACCACGTTCCTGGTGATCGGCGCGTTCGCAGCGGCGCTGGTGTTCTGGCTCGCGCGCACCTTGCCGTTGCTGCCAAGCCAGAACTCCGGCTCCCTGCGCAGCCTGCCGCTGCTGTTCAAGCGTCCGGCGCTGGTGGCGCTGTATGTGTTGACCGCCATGACCGTCACCGCACAGTTCACCGCCTACAGCTACATCGAACCCTTCGTCGAAGGCGTGGCCGGCATGGGCGGCGGTGCCGTAACCCTGATCCTGCTGGTGTTCGGCGGCGCGGGCATCATTGGCTCACTGCTGTTCAGCCTGGTGCACCGCTTCAATCCCCACCTGTTTGTCGTCGGCGCGGTGTTCCTGCTCGCCGCGTGCCTGGCGTTGCTGCTGCCCCTGAGCGGCGCCGAGTCTTACCTGGTGGTGCTGAGCGTATTCTGGGGCATGGCCATCATGGGGTTCGGCCTGGCCATGCAGTCCAAGGTGCTGGTGCTCGCGCCGGACGCTACCGACGTGGCCATGGCGATGTTTTCCGGCATCTACAACATCGGTATCGGCGGCGGCGCCCTGATGGGCAGTTGGGTCGGCAGCCATTTCGGCTTCGCCTGGATCGGTGCGGCAGGTGGGCTGCTGGCGGCGGTGGCGCTGATCGGGTATTGCCTGGCGATTCGGCGGTTCGGGACGGGTGTTGCGCGTAACTGAGGAGTGACTGTGATGATCAAACCTGTTGTTTTTGCGCTGTTTGCCAGTGCAGCGGCGCTGCTGTTCAGCCCTTCAAGCTTCGCCGCCAGTTTCGACTGTTCCAAAGCCAGGGCGTCTGACGAAATCACCATCTGCAAGAACGTCAGTCTCAACGACCAGGACGTGACCATGGCGTTGCTCTACGACCTGAACAAGCACTTTATGGCCATGGGTGGGCGCGGTTCATTGATGGACGGGCAAGCCGAGTGGCTCAAGAGGCGCCATGCCTGCGGGGCGAAAGTGAGTTGCCTGAGCGCTGCTTATACGCAGCGGATAGGCCTGTTGCGCGGGTTCATTGATGAGCGGGTGATGACGAAAGGGCCGTTCTGAGCCAGCCATCCAGCAGGCAAAGAGCAATCTGTGGGAGCTGGCTTTTCTGTGGGAGCAGGCAAGCCAGCTCCCACCTTTGACCGCTGCGGTTTTAGCCCCTTACAACGCCGCCAACACCGCCTCCAGCTTCTCCTGATCCCGCGCAAACTGGCGAATCCCTTCCGCCAGTTTCTCCGTCGCCATTGCATCTTCATTCGACGCCCAGCGGAACTGCGCTTCGGTGAACCGTTGACGTGCTTCACCGTCGACGCCTGGCGCCAGTTTGCGTTCCAGCGTGCCGTTATCGTCAGCCAGTTTTTGCAGCAAATCCGGGCTGATGGTCAGGCGGTCGCAGCCGGCCAGTTGCTCGATCTGGCTCACGGTGCGGAAGCTTGCACCCATGACCACGGTCGGAATCTGGTTGGCCTTGTAGTAGTTGTAGATGCGCGTCACCGACTGCACGCCCGGGTCGTCGGCGCCGGTGTAATCCAGGCCGGTGTTTTTGCGGTACCAGTCGTAGATACGGCCCACGAACGGCGAGATCAGAAACACGCCCGCGTCGGCGCAAGCCACGGCCTGGGCGAAGGAGAACAGCAGGGTGAGGTTGGTCTGGATGCCGGCCTTTTCCAGGCGTTCGGCGGTGCGGATGCCTTCCCAGGTGGAGGCCAGTTTGATGAGCACGCGGTCGCGGCTCACACCGGCCTGGTCGTACAGGGCGATCAACTGGTTGGCCTTGGCCCACAGCGCCTCTTCGTCGAAGGACAAGCGTGCATCGACTTCAGTAGAGATGCGCCCCGGAATCACCTTCAGAATGCCCGCGCCCACCGACACCGCAAAATGGTCGCAGGCCAAGTCCACATTACCCTTGGACAGGTTCACCGCATCTCGCAGCAGCTTGGCGTATTGCGGGATGGCGGCAGCTTTGAGCAACAGCGAAGGGTTGGTGGTGGCGTCTACCGGGCGCAGGCGGCTGATGGCTTCCAGGTCGCCGGTGTCGCAAACCACGGTGGTAAATTGCTTGAGTTGTTCGAGCTTGGACTTCATGGGCGGCAGCCTCCTGAAAGGGGTTAGTGGTTCAGGGCCTGGGCGGTGTCGAGGTCGGTGATCAGGATATCGAGGTAGCCGCCCTTGAGCGCACCGCGAATCGCCTGCACCTTGTTCAGGCCGCCGGCCAGGCCGAGTACGCGCTGGATCGAGCGCAGTTTGGGCAGCGCCACCGACACCACGAACTCTTCGTCTTCTTCCAGCACCGGGTTGCCCTGGGCGTCGAAGTAGCGCAGGCAGATATCGCCCACCGCGCCGCGCTCGGCCAGCAAGCGCAGCATGTCTTCGGTGTAATAGTTGCCGCTGTTGCGCAGCAGTTGCGAGGGTTCCAGGTCACCGATGCCGACGATGGCCAGGGTGATGCTGTCAAAGCGTTGCAGCACTTCCTTGACCTCTTCCATCTGCACAATGCGCTGCTTGCTCTCCACCGATTGTTCGATGCTTTGCGAGGGCAGCAAAAATGCCGGGCAGTTGAGCAGGGTGGCCAGGCGCTGGGTCAGCAGGGTGGCTTCGAAGGCACCTTTGTTGCCCACGCCACCGAGTAGTTGCACCACTTCCTGGGCCCCTTGTTTGCCGGGTTGGGCGTGCAAGTGACTGACCATGGCGCGGATGGTGCTGCTCCACGACGAAATGCCGATATGGTCCTGGGCAGACAAGCTGGTTTCCAGATAATGCGCAGCCGCCGAACCGATCGCCTGCTTGATGCTTTCGTCATTGCCCGGCTCCGTGGCTTCCACCACGATCACCTGGCGCACGCCGTAGCGACGTTGCAACTGGTTTTCCAGCTCCAGGTGCAGGCCTTGCAGGCGCATCACGCTGATCTTTACCACGCCTTCCTGCAGCGCCCGGCGCAGGGCGCGGCTGATAAACGACTGGGAAAGGTCGAGCTGCGTGGAAATCTCGGACTGCTTGAGCCCTTCTTCGTAATAGAGGCTCGCGATCTTGGTGATCAGGCGCTGTTCTTCGATCTGGCTCATGAAGGCCTCGGTAGATGTATCAATGCCGGTGAGGATACCAAACCCTTACGACATGATCAGGCCGCCGTCGATATTGATTGCCTGGCCCGTCAAGTAAGCCGCGTCATCGGACGCCAAAAACGCCACCAGCCCGGCTACATCCGAAGGTTTGCCGGCGCGGCGCAGGGGGATGTTCCTGACCCATTCGGCCATCAGTTCACCCTTGCCGTAGCGTTTTTCCTCGGTGCTGAGAATCTCGCCCCAGACCCGGTCGTTGTAGTCCCACATCTCGCTCTCGATGATGCCGGGGCAAAACGCGTTAACCGTGATGTTATGCCGCGCCAGTTCCAGCGCCAGGCTTTGGGTGATGCCGATCACGCCCATTTTGCTCGCGGCGTAGTGGGGTGTGTAGATGAAACCCTGGCGGCCCTGGCCGGACGAGGTGTTGATCAGCCGCCCGCTGCCTTGCTTGACCATGTATTTGGCGGCTTCGCGGCAACCGAGCCACACGCCGGTAGTATTGACCTGCAGCACCTTGTCGAAGTCGGCGCGGGGCATTTTGTCGTAGTGGTCGATGGTGATGATGCCGGCGTTCTGCACCGATACGTCGATGCTGCCGAACCGCGCATGGCCTTCGCGGTAGAGCTTTTCGATGTCGCTTTCACTGGTGACATCGATGCCCAGCGCCAGGGTCTCGACCTTGTATTCTTCGGCCAGTTGGTTGGCGGTGAAGGTCACGCGTTCCAGATCATTGGAGGCCAATACAAGGTGGGCGCCTTCCTGGGCAAAGCGCTCGGCAATGCCTGCGCCTATGCCACGGCAGGCGCCGGTGATAACCACGGTTTTACCGCTGAAACGTTGCGACATGACAAAGGGCTCCAATAAGGTTTACCAGCAGACAAAACCGCCATCGACCAGCAGGTCGACACCGGTGCAGAAAGACGAGGCCTGGCTGACCAGGAAAATCGCCGGTCCCACCATTTCCTCCACGCCTGCCATGCGGCCCATGGGCGTGGTCTGTTCAAAAATCTTCACCTGGTCGGCCACTTCCGGTCGCGAGTTCATCGGCGTGGCGGTGTAGCCGGGACTGATGCAATTGACCCGCAGGCCCTTGTCGGCCCATTCCATCGCCAGGCTTTTGCTCAGGTGGATCACTCCAGCCTTGGACGTGTTGTAGTGGGCTTGCAACAAGCCGCGGTTGACGATGCTGCCGGACATGGACGCGATATTGACGATGGCGCCTTTGCCACGGGGCAGCATCACGGCAGCCTGGGCCTGGCAGCTGAGGAAAATACCGGTGAGGTTGATGTCGAGCGTGGCTTGCCAGCGTTGCAATTCGAGGTCTTCGGCGGCCTGGGCATTGGCGATGCCGGCGCAGTTGACGGCCACGCTGAGCTCGCCGAGTTCGGATTCGGTGCGCGCGACGGCGGCGTCGAGGGCGGCGCGGTCGGTCACAGTGCCGCTCAGGGCCAGGGCACGACGGCCCTGGGCCTGGATACGTTCGACCGTATTGGCGATGCCGGGGCTGCCGGGCAAGTCAAAACACCCCACATCGGCGCCGGCTTCGGCCAATCCAACAGCAATGGCCTGGCCAATCCCGCTGCCTGCGCCGGTGACAAAGGCTACCTGGCCGTGAAGACTAAAAAGTTGCATGAACGACTCCATTATTTGAAATAACACCGAACCCCTGTGGGAGCTGGCTTGCCTGCGATGGCGGTAGCTCAGTCACATCTGCATTGGCTGACCCTCCGCTATCGCAGGCAAGCCAGCTCCCACATTGGATCTTCATTGTTTGCGAGGGTAGGGCACTAGGCCGTGGCCATTTCCATCACCGAAACCGGTGTCGCCTCGCCACGCTCCAAAATCCCCATCTGCCGCCCCCGGCTCATCACCATCACCCGATGGGACAACCCAAGCACTTCGTCCAGGTCCGAGCTCACCACAATCACTGCCATCCCTTTGGCTGCAAGGTCGGCGATCACTTCATAAATCGCCGCCCGTGCACCCACGTCGATACCACGGGTAGGCTCGTCCAAAATGAACACCTTGGGATTGCGCGCCAGCCATTTGGCAATGATCACCTTTTGCTGATTACCCCCCGACAGGCTGGAAATGCGCGACTGCGGCGCACCTTTCACGCCCAGCCGTGCCACTGCGGTACGAGCGAATTCGCGCAGCGGGGCAGGGAACACCCAGCCGCGTTTGTCTAGCAGGTCAGTGTTGCCGTAAATCAGGTTGTCTTCGATGCGATGTTCCACCACCACACCTTGCTGTTTGCGGTCTTCGGGCACCAGCACCACACCGGCTTGAATCGCCTCGAACGGCGAACGCAACTGGCGAACCTCGCCATCCAGCACCATATGGCCCCTGATGTCCCGGGCCGCGCCGGCGATGGTGCGCACCAGCTCCGTGCGCCCGGCACCGACCACACCGGCAATGCCGAAGACCTCGCCGGCGCGTACGCTGAAGTCGATGCCATGCAAGGCAAACTCATGGCAACTCAAGTCTTTGACCTGCAACATCACCTGGTCTTTCGGCGCCTGCAGCGTGGGGAAAATCCGCTCCAGACTGCGCCCGACCATCTGCTCCACCAACTCACGCACCGGCACCTGCGCGGTGGCATGCAGGGCAATCTGGCGCCCGTCGCGCAGCACCAGTACGCGGTCGGCAATACGTGCGATTTCTTCCAGACGATGGCTGATATAGATGAACGAAACACCCTCGGCCTTGAGTCGTTCAACCTGCTGAAACAGCAGCTCGGTTTCTTCGCCACCCAGCGCGGCGGTGGGTTCATCCAGAATCAACAGACGCGCCTTGAGGGTCAGCGCCTTGGCGATTTCCACCAGTTGCTGCGCCGCCACGCTCAGCCCTTCGACCTTGCGCGAGGCGGGCACTTTAAGGCCCAGGCGCTCCAGCTGGATCTGCGCCTGGGCCTCGATGTAGTCGCGGTCGACCCGCCCGTGACGCATGGGCAGGCGGCCAACAAAGATATTTTCGGCAATTGACAATTGCGGCAGCAGGCGGATTTCCTGGTGGATCAGGCCAATCCCGGCACTCAATGCTGCCCCCGGTGAAGCCGGCGCGTAGGGCGCACCCAGCCAGGTCATGCTGCCCCCGGTTTCCGGTTGCACCAGCCCGGCGATGATCGACGACAAGGTGGATTTACCGGCGCCGTTCTCGCCGAGCAGGGCCAGCACTTCACCGGGGCGAATGTCCACATTGACCTGCGACAACACCTGCACCGGCCCATAGGCCTTGCTGATATCGCGCAGGCACAGCACCGCGTCGGGGGCGTTTTCCAGAGCTGCTGCTCGCATGATCACCTCCGGCTTACGGGTGCTGTTGCAGGAACGGCGCGACGTTTTCTTTGGTGGTCAGCACCGTCGGCAGCAGTTGCTCCTTGGGTACGGCTTTGCCGGCTTTCAGGTCAATCGCCGAGGCCACGGCCAGGCGCCCCATTTTCTGGGTCTGCTGGGTCATGGTGGCGTCCAGTACGCCGCTCTCTACAGCCTTGAGACCGGCCACGTCGCCGTCGAAACCGACGACCACGACATTGTGATCGAGGTTACCGACTTTCACGGCTTGGGCGGCACCGAGGGCCATGGCGTCGGCGCGGCCGAAGAATACGCTGATATTCGGGTCACGCTGGAGCAGGTCCTGGGCCACGGCGAAGCCTTTATCCTGGGCCCATTCAGCCGGTTGTTGGGCGACAACCTTGAGGTCCGGGAAGGCTTTTAGGCCTTCTTCGAAACCCTTGGCGCGGTCGATTTCCGGTGTGGTGCCGAGCTGGCCTTGCAGGATCGCGATGCGGCCCTTGCCGTCAGTGATCTTGCCCACGTACTCGGCCAGGGTTTTGGCACCGGCCACGCTGTCGCTGGCGATGAAGGTATCGCCCGGTGCATCCGGCGCGTTGCGGTCCACGGCGATCACCGGAATACCCGCGGCCTTGGCGGCTTTCACCGGTACACCGGCGGCGGTGGCACCGGCCGGGATGTAGATCAGCACATCGATCTGGCGGGTGATCAGGTCTTCAATCTGGCTGACCTGGGTGGAGGAGTTGCCCTGGGCGTCCACGGTGATCACCTTGATCCCCTTGTCCTTGCCCTCGGCTTCCACCGATTGTTTGATCTGGTTGAAGAAGTCGGCCTGCAGGTTCGCCACGGCCAGGCCGATGGTCAGGTCCTTGGCCCAGGTGGTGCCGGCGGCGGTGAGGGTGGCGGCGGCGAGCGCGGTGGCGATGAGCAGTTTCTTGGGGCTGAACATGTCGGTGACTCCTGGTTTTATTGTTGGAGGGTGTCAACTGTCGAACAGGTTTAACGGGCAGTGCTGGAGCGGCGTCGCAGGGTGTCGATGGTGACGGCGAGGGCGATGACCACGCCGATCACCACTTGTTGGATGAAGGGCGAAACGCCGAGCAGGTTGAGGCCATTGCGCAACACGCCAATGATCAGCACGCCGACCAGCGTGCCGCCGATGCTGCCCACACCGCCGCTGAGGCTGGCGCCGCCGATCACCACGGCGGCGATGGCGTCCAGTTCCAGGCTCAGCCCGGCGCTCGGTTGCGATGAATCAAGACGCGCGGCAAGGGTTACGGCAGCGATCCCGGCGAGGGCGCCGCTGACCGCATACACCCACAAGGTAATCGCGCGCACCTTGATGCCCGACAGGCGCGCCACTTCCGGGCTGCCGCCCATGGCGTAGAGGTTGCGGCCACCGGCACGAAAGCGCAGGAACACCCAGGCCACCACCAGCATCACCAGAAACAAGCCGACCGTGGCCGAGAGGAAACCGAAATGGCGCACCGTGGCCAGGCTGGTAAACCAGTCCGGATAGCCGACGATCTGCCGGCCTTCGGTGAGGATATTCGCCAGGCCACGGGCCACCGACATCATGGTCAGCGTGGCAATGAACGGTGGCAGCTTGGCGTAGGTGATCAAGCCCCCGGACACCAGCCCGGCGAGCATGCCGCTGGCAATCGAGATCGGAATCGCGAAGCCCAGTGGCACCGCCTGATCCTGATACAGCCAGCCAAGCATCATCATCGAGAAGGCCAGCACCGAGCCGACCGACAGGTCGATGCCGCCGATCACGATCACTGCCGTCATGCCAATCGCCAGAATGCCCAGCACCGTGACCTGATCGAGGATGTTCAGGCCATTGCGCAAGGAGAAGAAGAATTCGGAGCTGAAGGAGAAGACCAGCACCAGCAGCACAAGGCCGATCAGCGGGCCGCCGATATTGCTGGGGAGCAGTTTTACCAGCCGCGGACGGTGAGGCGGCTTGAGTTCGGCCGGGTGCTGGACAGTAGCTTTGGCGTCCACGTTGTTCTCCTGACTTATTTTTTTTGGAGTTCATTCAAACGGCATGAATATTTATGCGTGCTTGACTGTTAATTCAGATTCCAGTGCCACCTTGCCAAAGTCAAGCGCTGATTTTTTCATGCATGCCTCTAAATCGGTGTTTTCACGCAGCGCAAAGCCACGGGATAGATAAGCCGGAGCGGGATTTTGGCCGTCTGTCCGAGGGGTATTTTCGACTTTTATTTCATTTTTCAGTGCATCCCTCACTTGACCTGCTTCAGGTTCGGCGTCTAAATAGAAATATATTGTCACTGCTGAATAAATATTCAAACACAGCTTTAGACGCTTTCACCTCACGTGGTCAGCCCACAGGAGCCGCTGCATGAATGCCTTCCAGTACGACGCCCACCAGATCAAAGAACAGGCCCGGCTGATCCGGCGCCACGTCATCCGCCTGAACGCCGATTCACCGGCAGGCGGGCACACCGGGGCGGACCTGTCGGAAACCGACATCCTTGCCACCCTGTATTTTCGTGTTCTCAACACCGGTCCGGAACGCACGGAGGACCCTGAGCGGGATATCTATATCCAGAGCAAGGGCCATGGCGTGGGCGGGTTGTACTGCTGCCTGGCGCAGGCGGGCTACATCCCCACGGACTGGTTACCCACTTACCAGCATTTCAATTCCCACCTGCCCGGCCACCCGGTGCGTCAGAAAACCCCCGGCATCGAACTCAACACCGGCGCCCTTGGCCACGGTTTGCCGGTGGCGGTGGGGCTGGCGTTGGCGGCGAAGATGTCCGGCAGCAAAAAACGTATTTATGTGCTGACCGGCGACGGCGAGCTGGCCGAAGGTTCGAACTGGGAGGCGGCGATGGCGGCGGCCAAGTACAAGCTGGATAACCTGTTTGTGATTGTCGACAAGAACAAGCTGCAACTGGCCGGCCTGACTGCCGAGATCATGCCGCTGGACCCGCTCGACGTGAAATGGGCCGCCTTCGGCTTCAGGGTCAGCGAGTGCGACGGCAACGATGTGGGCCAGTTGATCAGCACCCTGGAAAGCATGCAGGCCAACAGCGGCGCGCCCCAAGTACTGATCGCCCACACCGTTAAAGGCAAGGGCGTGTCATTTATCGAAGCCCGGCCCGAGTGGCACCACCGCGTGCCCAAGGGTGATGAAATCAACGCGGCACTGGAGGAGTTGAGTCATGGCGAGTGAACATCTGGCGAGCGTCGTGGTGGACGCCTTTATGGCGGCGGTCGATGCCGGGCTGGACGTGGTGCCGGTGGTCAGCGACTCCACTTCCACGGCGAAGATCGGCCCGTTTGCCCAGCGCTTTCCCGAGCGCCTGATTAATGTAGGCATTGCCGAGCAGTCCTTGGTCAGCGTAGCTGCGGGGCTTGCGCTGGGTGGCAAGATTGCAGCTACCTGCAACGCGGCGCCGTTTCTGATCTCGCGGGCCAATGAACAGATCAAGGTCGACGTTTGCTACAACAGGGCCAACGTAAAGATGTTCGGCCTGAACGCGGGCACCAGCTATGGCCCGTTGGCGAGTACCCACCACAGCCTCGACGATATTTCAGTGATGCGCGGTTTTGGCAATGTGCAGATTTTCGCCCCGGCCGATGCGCGGGAATGCCGACAGATTGTGGATTACGCGCTGCGTTATGACGGGCCGGTGTATGTGCGGCTCGACGGCAAGGCGTTGCCCGATGTGCATGGCGCCGACTATCAATTCACCCCCGGTCAGGTGGACATCCTGCGTCAGGGCACAGACGTCAGCATCGTCGCCCTCGGCTCGGTGGTCCACGAAGCCGTTGATGCGGCGGCCATGCTTGCAGAACAGGGCATTGCGGCCCAGGTGATCAACCTGTCGTCGATCCGCCCGTTGCAGCGTGATGTGTTGCTCAGCGCGCTGAAAGGCACCCGCGGGGTGATCACTGTGGAAGAACATAATATTAATGGTGGGGTCGGCAGCCTGGTCGCCGAAGTGCTGGCCGAAGCCGGGCTGGGCATTACGCTGATCCGCCTGGGCATTGGCGACGGTGAATACGCCGCCGCCGGCGCCCGCGAACCGACCCGCGCCTTGCATAACATCGACGCGGCTGGGATTGTGGCGGCTGCCACTCGGTTGCGGTGAACACCATGACAAACCTTACGCCACTGATTCTGGCGATAGATGAAGGCACCAGCAATGCCAAGGCGGTGCTGGTCAACGAGCTCGGGCAGGTGATCGCCCGCGGTTCGCGGCCCCTGAGTATCAGCCACCCTAAGGCCGGGTTTTCCGAGCAGGACCCGCTGCTGATCTGGCAAAACACCCTGGCAGCGATTGAAGAATGCCTGGCCCGGGTGGACCGGCCGATCACCGCGTTGGCCATCAGTAACCAGCGTGAGTCAGTGGTGGCCTGGGACCGCCGCAGCGGAGAGCCCTTGTCGCCGTGCATCAGCTGGCAATGCCGCCGCTCCACCGCCTTGTGCGCCGAGCTACATGAACGCGGCCATGAGGCGCTGATTCTGGAAAAGACCGGGCTGGCCCTCGACCCGATGTTTTCCGCCGGAAAATTTCGCTGGATTCTCGACCATCTGGATAACGGCCATGCCCGCGCCGCAGCCGGTGAAATCTGCCTGGGTACTGTGGACAGTTGGCTGCTGTGGAAACTCAGCGGTGGCGAGGTGTTTGCCACGGACTATTCCAACGCTGCGCGTACGCAACTGTTCAATCTGCACACCTGCGCGTGGGACCCTGAGTTGCTGGACCTGTTCGCCATTCCCCTGGCTGCCCTGGCGCCGATTCGGCCCAGCGCGGGTTTCTTCGCCGACACTGTCGCCGTGGGCGGCTTGCCTGCGGGTATTCCTGTAATGTCGATGATCGGCGACTCCCATGCCGCCTTGTACGGGCAGGGCGGTTTTGAACCGGGGCTGGTCAAGGCGACTCTCGGCACCGGTTCGTCGTTGATGACGCCCATGAGCGGTCCGATCGCGTCCACCCACGGCCTCTCGACCACATTGGCTTGGCATGAAGGCGGCAAGCCCACCTTTGGCATGGAAGGCAATATCGTCCATACAGGCGCTGCGGTGCAGTGGGCTTCGCGATTGGGCGCCGGGGCGTCTCTGGATGTCCTGACCGAGCAGGCGGCGCAACTGCCGGACAACGGCGGCGTGTATTTCGTCCCGGCGTTGTCGGGGTTAGGCGCGCCGCACTGGAAGGCCGAGGCGCGCGGCCTGATCTGCGGGCTGACGGAGGCCACCTCCGGCGCTCACATTGTGCGGGCCTCGCTGGAGGCTATCGGTTATCAGATTCGCGATGTGTTCGAGGCGATGCAGCAGGACATTGGCAACCCGCTCAAAGAGCTTTGGGTCGATGGCGGCGCGACACGCAACCGCTGGCTGATGCAGTTTTTGGCCGACTTGCTGCAGCGTCCGGTGGTGCGCAGCCTGTCGCCGGAAGTGTCGGCACTGGGCGCGGCGCACCTGGCGGGCAGGGCGCTGGGGGTATGGGCGAGTGATGTGGCATTGGGTGAACTGGAGCGTCAACGCGAGCGGTTTGAGCCGCAGGATGATCCGGCGATGGCGGGACGTTACCAGGACTGGAAAAAAGCCCTGACTCGCACGCTGCTCTAAGGCCTGACGGAAATCAAAAACGGTGGGAGCTGGCTTGCCTGCGATAGCGGACTGTCAGTCACCTACTATGAAACTGACCCGCCGCCATCGCAGGCAAGCCAGCTCCCACAGTTATCCGGGCGGGGGCTCAAACCTCAGGAAACCCTGCCTTCTGCACCCAGCGATTCTGAAACAGCTGTACATCCAACTGCGCAAACAGTCCGTTTTGGGTAAACGGCTCCTCCGCCAGCCACGCCTGCACATGGGCCTCATCATCAAAATCCACCACCATCAGCGAACCCACGGGCTCACCCGCGGCGCCCAGCAGCGGCCCGGCAAATGCGATGCGTTCGGACACGGTGCCGAGGTATTCACGATGGCTGGACAGCAACGCCGCACGCCGCTCGGTGATGTCGGCTTTATACAGTGCATGGATGGCGAAAATCATGCGCGATGACCTGATCGGTTAGGGAGAGAACGCTCTTTATGCGGCAACCCGTTCGGGTTGCCAAATGAAACTTTCATGGCTGCCAGGTCTGCACATCCTTGGCATCCACGGCCTTGGGCAGCAGCCCGGCCTTGAAAAAGGCATCGGCAATCTTTTGCTGTTCGCCCAATTGATCGATCGTCACCGGCTGCACTTGATAACTGCGGTGCGCATTGGCGGCTTCCACGGTGGCCGCATCCAGGTTACCCCACAATGGGCCGAGCACTTTGGCGGCGTCCTGCGGGTGGGTTTTCACCCAGTTGCCGGCCTGTTCCAATTGCGCGTACACCACTTTCAGTACCTCGGGATGAGCCTTGGCGTAGGGCGTGCCGGTGAGGTAATAACGCTTGTAGCTGGCCAGCCCGGCGCCATCGGCCAATGTGCGGGTCGGCAGTTGGCGCTGCGCACCTGTGAGGAAGGGTTCCCAGGTGACCCAGGCGTCCACTTTGTTGTTCTCGAATGCAGCGCGCCCGTCAGCCGGTGACAGGTAGGCCGGTTCGATGTCCGAGAACGCCAGGCCCGCCTTGGCCAGCGCGGCGATCAGCAAATAGTGCGTACCGGCGGCTTTGGTCACCGCAACTTTTTTGCCCTTCAAATCCGCCAGGTTCTGGATCGGTGAATCCTTGCGCACCACGATGGCCTGGGCCGAGGGTGAGGGGGCTTCCTGGGCAAAATAGGTGAGTTTGGCCTGGGCAGCCTGGGCAAAGATCGGCACGGTGTCGGCCACGTCGGCGCTGATGTCCACGTTGCCCACATTCAGCGCTTCCAGCAGCGGCAGGCCGCTGGGGAATTCGTGCCAGCTCACGTCGATATGGTCGGCTTTAAGCGCCTTTTCCAGCGTGCCCTGGGTTTTCAGCAGGGTGATCAGGGTCGAAGATTTCTGGTAACCGATACGGAGGGTTTCCTGGGCTTCTGCACTGGCAGCGACAGACAAGGCCAGCAAACCCAGAACAACGGCAAGGGGACGACGAATAGGCATGGCGCGCTCGATCTTCAGCGAAATAAGACTGAGCATAAAGTTCTAAAAAGTATTCGATAAATATTCTTTTGATCTGAGCTTAAGGCGGTTTTTCAGCCTTTCGAGCAATCGGGCATAACCATAGAATCATAGGTTTCTTTCATAGTGCACGATTCCTAATATAAGTTTCGCGGCTAAGTCTCTATATTTTGATTAAGGCCTCCCATGACGACCAGCCGCCAAATCCATTTATCGGCATTCCTGCTGAGCGGGCCCGTGGTGCATAGCCACGCGGTGTGGCGCCACCCTGAAACCGTGGGCAATTACCTCGACCCCGAGTACTACTCACGCATCGCCCGGGTGGTGGAGGAGGGGCTGTTCGATTTCCTGTTCTTCGCCGATCGCCTGGCGGTGGGCGACCAGATGGGCGGCTCCCGCGAGTTCGCGTTGCGCTACGGCGCTCAGGACGCCACGCGCCTTGACCCGTTGCCGATCCTCTCCTACCTGGTTGGCCAGACCCGCAAACTGGGCCTGGGCGCGACGCGCTCCACCACCTATTACGAGCCGGCGCATATCGCCCGCGAATTTGCCACCCTGGACCATCTGTCCAAAGGCCGCGCAGCGTGGAATATCGTCACCTCGATGAACGACAGTGAAGGGCGCCTGTTCGGCAAGGACAAGCACCTGGAGCATGATTTGCGCTATGACCGCGCCGATGAGTTTGTCGAAGTCGCGCTGAAACTCTGGAACAGTTGGGGCAAGGATGCGCTCAAGCTCGATCGCGAAAGCGGTGTGCTGGCGGACCCGGCGTTGATCCGCTCGGTGGAGCATCAGGGCGACTGGTTCAGGGTCGAAGGGCCGCTGAACATTCCACGCACGCCGCAGGGCAGGCCGGTGCTGATTCAGGCCGGGTCTTCCGGGCGCGGGCGGCGTTTTGGTGCGCGCTGGGCCGAAGCGATCTTTACCATCCACCCGCATTTGGCGGCGATGCATGCGTTTCGCGAGGATGTGCGGGCGCAAGTGGTGCAGCAGGGGCGGACGGCCGACAGTTGCAAGGTGCTGACGGCGGTGATGCCGTTTATTGGCGGCAGTGAGGCCGAGGCGCGCGCCAAGCGTGACCGGCACAACGCCCTGGCGCGCCCCGAGTTGGGGTTGGTGACGCTGGCGTCGCAGTTGAATGTGGACTTGTCGCCGTTTGCGTTGTCGGCGACTTTGGCCGAGGTCGCGCGGTCGCCGCGGGTTCATCCTGCTGCTGCAGAGAAACTGTTGATGCAGGGGGCGGATCTTACCCTTGAACAATTGGGCCGGATTTTTGCCAGCAGCGTGCGCGTGCCGCAACTGGTCGGGACCGGCGCACAGGTGGCGGAACAGTTGGCGGAGTTGTTCGAGAAAGGCGGGTGTGACGGGTTTGTGATTTCGCCGGGGTACCTGCCGGGGTCGTTTACGGAGTTTGTCGAAAGCGTGATTCCGCATCTGCAACGCAAGGGCTTGTTTCGCACGGCGTATGAAGGAGCGACGTTGCGTGAGCATTTGGGGTTGGAGGATTTGGCCTGAGTGGTGTGAAGCAAAAGCTCCCACAGAAAAGCCAAGCCAAACCCGGTCAAAACTGTGGGAGCGGGCTTGCCCGCGAATGCGGTCTGTCAGTGACACAGAGGCTGGCTGACACTGCGCTTTCGCAGGCAAGCCAGCTCCCACAGAAAAGCCAAGCCGAACCCGGTCAAAACTGTGGGAGCGGGCTTGCCCGCGAATGCGGTCTGTCAGTGACACAGAGGCTGGCTGACACTGCGCTTTCGCAGACAAGCCAGCTCCCACCGTCGGCCCATCACCCGGCCTGACATCCAAAAAAACTGAACCATTTCGCCCCCAAGCCTGTCCCCGCTTCCCATGTCACGCCCCTGCCGAAAAATCCCTTAGTTTTCCAACCCTGTCGGAAGCCTCTCCAGGCTTTCGGCTGCGTCCGCATTTTTCACCGGGCGCCAGCAAACCCCGATCCAAGCGGCAGCTGAAAACGGATTTTCTCCTCACCCGTGACATACCAGGCAGGTTACCCCCATGCAGTTCAGCGAATTATTGGCAGCGATTTCCACCCATGCGATCCGTCTGCAACTGGAAGAAGGCGACCTGATCATCCTTGGCGATGATGACGCGCTGGATGATGCACTGTGGGACCAACTGATCGCCCATAAACCCCGGCTGCTGGAGCTGGTGGCCGAGCATGGCGGTGACTGGCAGAGCCCGGCCTATCGCATCACCCCGGACATGCTGCCGCTGGTCAAACTCGACCAGCACGCCATCGACCGCATTGTCGCCGCCATCCCCGGCGGCGCGGCGAATGTGCAGGACATTTACCCGCTGGCGCCGCTGCAGGAAGGCATGCTCTACCACCACCTGTCCGCCGAGCAGGGTGACCCCTACAGGCTGCACGCGCAGTTTGTGTTCGACAGCCGTTCACGCCTCGACGCCTTTGCCGAGGCGCTGCAATGGGTGATTGACCGCCACGACATCCTGCGCACGTCCATGGCCTGGGAGCGCCTCGACGAGCCGCTGCAAGTGGTATGGCGCAAAGCAACCCTGGCCTGTGAAGAAGTGCAGTTAGACGGCGGCGATGTGCTCGCGCAATTGCTCGCCCGCTTTGACGCACGCACCTGCCGCATGGACCTTGGCCAGGCGCCGCTGCTGCGCCTGGTGTTCGCCAACGACCCGGCCCAGGGCCGCGTGGTGGCGATGCTGCTGTTCCACCACACCATCCTCGACCATACCGCGCTGGATGTGGTGCGCCATGAGATTCAGCTGTACCTGGCCGGGCAACAAGCCCAGGCCGGTGAGCCGGTCGCGTTTCGCAGTTACATCGCCCAGGTGCGTCACGGCGTCAGCGAGCAGGAACACGAAACCTTCTTCCGCGGCATGCTCGCGGATCTCGACGAGCCGACGTTGCCCTTCGGCCTGCAGGATGTGCAGGGCGATGGGCAGGGGATTGACGAGGTACGCCTCCCTGTCGACAGCGCGCTGAGCCGTCGCCTGCGCCACCTGGCGCGGCCGCTGGGCGTGAGTGTGGCGAGCATGATGCATGTGGGCCTGGCCCGTGTATTGGGCGTGGTGTCCGGCCGCAACGCGGTGGTGTTCGGCACCGTGATGCTGGGGCGCATGGGCGCGGGCGAAGGAGGTGAGCGGGCTCTGGGCATGTTCATCAACACCTTGCCGTTGCGGGTGGACGTGGGTGAGCAGAGCGTGCGCGCCGGGGTCAAGGCCGCCCATGAACGCCTCACCACCTTGCTCAACCACGAGCATGCATCGCTGGCACTGGCCCAGCGCTGCAGTGGCGTGGCCGCGCCGACGCCGCTGTTCAGCGCGATGCTCAACTACCGCCACAGTGCCGCCACGGATATGGATGCGGTCATTGACGTGGCCGAGGGCATCCAGGTGCTGGGCGCCGAGGAACGCACCAACTACCCGCTGACGGTCAACATCGATGACTTGGGCGAAGACTTCGCGCTGACCGTGATGGTCGACGCCTCCATCGGCGCGCAACGGGTCGCCGGTTACCTGCACACGGCGCTGGAAAGCCTGGCCGACGCGCTGGAGCAGCGACCGGATATGCCGCTCAGCGGCCTGAACATCCTGCCCGACACCGAACGCCATCACCTGCTGCACAGCCTCAACCACAGCCCCACGCACTACGACGACACCGCACTGATCCACCAGCAAGTCGAAGCCCACGCCGCCGCCCACCCCGATGCCATCGCCCTGCGCTTCGACAACCAGCGCCTGACCTACCGCCAACTCAACGAACGCGCCAACCAGGTTGCGCACCGCCTGCTCGCCCAGGGTGTACGCCCGGATGATCGCGTAGCGATCTGCGTCGAGCGTGGCCCGGAAATGATCATCGGCTTGCTCGGCATTCTCAAGGCCGGCGCGGGCTACGTGCCGATTGACCCGGCGTACCCGCTGGAACGCATCGCCTACACCCTCGGCGACAGCGAACCGTTGGCCGTGCTGGTGCAAGCCAACACCCGTCATCTGGTGGGCGACCGGGCGCACATTGACCTCAATGGCCTGCGCCAGGAATCCATCGTCAACCCGCGGTTGCACCTGAGCCCGGCGAACCTGGCCTATGTCATCTACACCTCCGGTTCCACCGGCCTGCCCAAGGGCGTGATGATCGAACACCGCCAGGTCGCCCGTTTGTTTACCGCCACCGAGCACTGGTTTGGTTTCAACAGCAACGACGTGTGGGCGTTGTTTCACTCGTTTGCGTTCGACTTCTCGGTGTGGGAAATCTGGGGTGCGCTGATGCACGGCGGTCAGCTATTGATCGTGCCGCAACTGGTCAGCCGCTCGCCCGAAGAGTGCTACACGCTGTTGTGCGAAGCCGGTGTGAGCATTCTCAACCAGACGCCCAGCGCCTTCCGCCAGTTGATCGCCGCCCAGGCCCAGAATGCGCAGGCGCATTCCCTGCGCCAGGTGATCTTCGGCGGCGAGGCGCTGGAGCCGGGCATGCTCAAACCGTGGTATGCCCGGACGATCAACGCCGGCACGCAACTGGTGAACATGTACGGCATCACCGAAACCACCGTCCACGTAACCTATCGCGCGCTGGAAGCGGCCGACGCGCAACTGGTGGGTGTGAGCCCCATTGGTGTGCGCATTCCCGACCTGCAACTCTACGTGCTGGACGAACACCGCGAGCCGCTGCCGTTGGGTGTGGTCGGCGAGTTGTACGTCGGCGGCGCCGGCGTGGCGCGCGGCTACCTGAACCGTGACGCGTTGAACGCCGAACGCTTCCTCGCCGACCCGGCCACCGGCCTGCGCATGTACAAGACCGGCGACCTGGGTCGCCTGCTGGCCGACGGCAGTGTCGAGTACCTGGGCCGCAACGACGACCAGGTGAAAATCCGCGGCTTCCGTATCGAACTGGGCGAAATCGAAGCACGCCTGGCCAGCGCCGACGGCGTGCGGGATGCGGTGGTCATCGCCCGCGAAGACCAGCCCGGCGACAAGCGCCTGGTGGCCTACGTGATTGGCGAGCGCGAGCTGGGCGCCGCCGCACTGCGCGACCACCTGTTACTGAGCCTGGCCGACTATATGGTGCCCAGCGCCTTCGTCATGCTGGATAAATTGCCCCTGACCACCAATGGCAAGCTCGACCGCAAGGCCTTGCCCGCGCCGGATGCCGACGCGCTGGTACGACGCGGCTACGAAGCGCCGCAAGGCGCGGTGGAAACCGCCATCGCCGGCCTCTGGCAAGACCTGCTCAAACTCGACCGGGTGGGCCGCGAGGATAACTTCTTCGAGCTGGGCGGCCACTCGCTGCTGGCGGTCAAGCTGATCGAACGCATGCGCCAGGTGGACCTCAGCGCCGATGTGCGCGTGCTGTTCGGCCAGCCCACGCTCGCCGCGCTGGCGGCGGCCGTAGGCGGGCAGCAAGAGGTGCAGGTTCCGCACAACCTCATCCAGCCCGACAGCCAAACCATCACGCCCGACATGCTGCCGCTGATCGAACTGGATCAGGCGGCCATCGACCACATCCTGCACACCGTGCCCGGCGGCATCGCCAATGTGCAGGACATCTACGGCCTGGCACCGTTGCAGGCGGGCATTCTCTATCACCACTTGGCCACCACCGAAGGCGACCCCTACGTGTTGCAGGTGCAGTTCAGCTTCGCCGACCAGGCAGCGGTGGACGCCTTTGTCCACGCGCTGCACAGCGTCATCGCGCGCAACGACATCCTGCGCACCGCCATCCTCTGGGAAGGCCTGGACGAGCCGGTGCAAGTAGTCCTGCGCCAGGCGCCGCTGGCGGTGGAGCGTATCGACACCCAGGGCAGCGATGCCCTGGCGCAGTTGCAACAACGCTTCGACCCACGCCACTACCGCCTCGACCTGTCCAACGCCTCGCTGATGCGCTTGGCCTACGCCGAGGAGCAGGGCCGCTACGTCGGCATCCTGCTGTTGCACCACATCCTGCTCGACCACACCGCGTTGCAAGTGCTGGTGGATGAAATGAGCGCGAGTCTTTCCGGCAACAGCGCGCAACTGCCCGAAGCGGTGCAGTACCGCAACTATGTGGCCCAGGCGCGCCTTGGGGTCACCCAGGCGCAGCACGAAACCTTCTTCAGCGAGATGCTGGGCGATATCAGCGAGCCAACCCTGGCCTTCGGCTTGCAGGACGTGAATGGCGACGGCAGCGGCATTGTCGAAGCGCACTTGCCGCTGGAACCCGCCCTCAGCCACGGCTTGCGCGAACAGGCGCGACAACTGGGAGTGAGCACCGCCAGCCTGGTGCACCTGGCCTGGGCGCAATTGCTGGGCCAAGTGTCCGGCCAGCAGGACGTGGTGTTCGGCACCGTGTTGCTCGGTCGCATGCAGGGCGGCGAAGGCGCCGACCGCGCGTTGGGCATGTTCATCAACACCTTGCCGCTGCGGGTCAGCCTCGGCACCACCGGCGTGCAGGCCGGGGTGCGCGCCACCCACGCACGGCTGGCGCAATTGCTCGGGCATGAACATGCCTCGCTGTCCCTGGCCCAGCGTTGCAGCGGTGTACCGGGTTCGCTGCCGCTGTTCAGCACGTTGCTCAACTACCGCCACAGCGCGCCGGGCGAAGCGCCGGGGGACAGCCCGTTTGCCGCGGCCGGCATCGAGATTCTCAGCTCCGAAGAACGCAGCAACTACCCGCTGGTGCTCAACGTCGATGACCTGGGCACAGGCTTTGCCCTGACTGTGCAAGGCGTGGCCGAATTGAATGTGAAGCGTGTGGGCAACTACATGCTCACCGCGCTGCGCCATCTGGTGACCGCGCTGCAACAGGCACCCACCACGCCGCTGCACTCGGTGTCGATCCTGCCGCCCGCCGAGCGTCACCAACTGCTGGTGGCGTTCAACGACACCGCCCGTGAATACCCGTCGCCGCTCACCGTGCATCAACTGTTTGAAGCCCAGGCGCTGGCGCGTCCCGAGGCGGTGGCGGCCGTGCATGGCCAGTTGTCGCTGAGTTACCGCGACCTCAACCGCCGTGCCAACCGCCTGGCCCACCACCTGATCAACCAGGGCGTACAACCGGGCGAAAGCGTGGTGATCGGCCTGCCGCGCTCCCTGGACCTGCTGGTGTGCCAACTGGCGATCCTCAAATGTGCGGCGGTCTACGTGCCCCTGGACGTCAACGCGCCGCTGGAGCGCCAGGCCTTCATGGTGCAGGACAGCGGCGCGCAGCGCGTGCTCAACACCCTGGCCGACCTGAACCTGGACGCCCTGTCGCCGCGCAACCCGGACCTGGCGCAATCCTCGGAAGACGTGGCGTACATCATGTACACCTCCGGTTCCACCGGCGCGCCCAAAGGCGTGCAAGTGCCGCACCGCGCTATCTCGAGGCTGGTGCTGAACAACGGCTATGCCGACTTCAATGAGCGTGACCGTGTGGCCTTCGCTTCCAACCCGGCCTTCGATGCCAGCACCCTCGACGTCTGGGCGCCGCTGCTCAATGGCGGCTGTGTGGTGGTGGTCGAGCACGCGGTGTTGCTGTCCCAGGCTGCGTTCGCCTCGCTGTTGCAGGAGCAGGCCGTCAGCGTGTTGTGGATGACCGCCGGGCTGTTCCACCAATACGCTGACGCGATGCTGCCGGTGTTCCGCCAGTTGCGTTACCTGATCGTCGGCGGCGATGTGCTCGACCCGCTGGTCATCAGCCGCGTACTCAAGCACGGCAAACCTCAACATCTGCTGAACGGCTACGGCCCGACCGAAGCCACGACCTTCTCGACTACTTTTGACATTACCACGGCGGGCGAGGGCGCCATTCCGATTGGCCGTCCCATCGGCAATGCCCAGGCCTACGTGCTCGATGCGCGTCAACAACCGGTGCCGCTGGAGGTGGTCGGTGAGCTGTACATCGGGGGCGCGGGTGTGGCCAAGGGGTATTTGAACCAGCCGCAGCTGACCGCCGAAAAATTCATCCCGAACCCGTTTGGTGACGGCTCGCTGTACCGCAGCGGCGACCTGGCCAGTTGGCAAGCCGACGGCACGCTGCTGTATCAGGGGCGTAATGACCTGCAGGTGAAAATCCGTGGTTTCCGTATCGAGCCGGGCGAAATCGAGACGTGCCTGGCGAGCGTCCCCGGCGTGAAAGACACCGTGGTGATGGCCCGCGAAGACGAACCGGGCGACAAGCGCCTGGTGGCCTACTACACGGCAGATGCCCCGCAGGACATCGAAGCCCTGCGCGCCCATCTGCAGGGCCGGTTGCCGGACTACATGGTGCCGTCGGCCTATGTGTGGCTGGAGCTGATGCCCCTGACCGCCAACGGCAAGCTCGACCGCAAGGGCCTGCCGGTGCCGGATCAGAACGCGCTGCTCAGCCGTGGTTACGAAGCGCCCGAGGGCGAGGTGGAAACCCTGCTGGCGCAGATCTGGCAGGACGTGCTCAAGCTTGAGCGCGTCGGCCGCCATGATCACTTCTTTGAGCTGGGCGGGCATTCGCTGCTGGCCGTCAGCCTGATCGAACGCATGCGCCAGGTCGGCCTCAGCGCCGACGTGCGCGTGCTGTTCAGCCAGCCAAGCCTGGCGGCGCTGGCCGCGGCGGTGGGCAGCGGTCGCGAGGTGGTGGTGCCGGCCAATGGCATTGCTGCGGGTTGCACGCTTATCACGCCGTCGATGCTGACCCTGGTGCAACTGGATCAAGCCGCCATCGAGCGCATCGTTGCCACGGTGCCGGGCGGTGCGGCCAATGTGCAGGACATCTACCCGCTGGCGCCCTTGCAGGAAGGTATTCTTTACCACCACATCAGCGCCGAGCAGGGCGACCCGTACTTGCTGCAATCGCGTATGGCTTTCGACAGCCTCGAACGTTTGCACGGCTTTACGGGCGCGTTGCAACAGGTGGTTGCACGCCATGACATTCTGCGTACCGGCGTGGTCTGGGAAGGCCTGGACAGCCCGGTGCAAGTGGTCTGGCGCGAGGCGCAACTGATGGTGCAGGAGGTCGCGCTGGAACCGGCCGACGGCGGCATCATCGAACAACTGCACGCGCGTTTCGACGCCCGCCATTACCGCCTCGACATCACTCAGGCACCGCTGCTGCGCATGGTGTACGCCCAGGATCCGGCGAACGACCGCGTCGCGGCGATCCTGCTGTTCCACCACCTGGCGCTGGACCATACCGCCATGGAAGTGGTCGGCCAGGAAATGCGCGCGTTCATGTTCAACCAGGGGCAGGGGCTGCCCGAAGCGGCGCCGTTCCGCAATTACGTGGCCCAGGCGCGACTGGGTGTCAGCGTGGCCGAGCATGAAGCGTTCTTCCGCGAGATGCTCGCAGAGGTGGATGAGCCGACCTTGCCGTTCGGCGTGCAGGATGTGCAGGGCGATGGCCGCGATATCGAAGAGGCCGAGCAGCACCTGGACGCGGCGCTGGCGCTGCGGGTGCGCGAGCAGGCGCGCCTGCTGGGAGTCAGCGCCGCGAGCCTGATGCACCTGGCATGGGCACAGGTAGTGGGGCTGGTATCCGGGCGTGACGATGTGGTGTTCGGCACCGTGCTGATGGGCCGCATGCAGGCTGGCGAGGGCGCCGACCGCGCGTTGGGCATGTTCATCAACACCTTGCCGCTGCGGGTGAACGTGGCCGCAAGCGCCAGCGTGGCGGTCAAGGCCACCCATGCACGCTTGAGCGCATTGCTCGGTCATGAGCACGCCTCTTTGGCGCTGGCCCAGCGTTGCAGCGGCGTGCCGACCTCGGTGCCGTTGTTCAGCGCCTTGCTCAATTACCGCCATAGCACGCCCGGCGAAATGGCCCGTGACGGCCATGGCATCTGGGAGGGCGTGCAACTGCTGGGCGGCGAAGAACGCAGCAACTACCCGCTGACCCTCAGTGTCGATGACCTGGGAACGGATTTCGGCCTGACCGTGCTGGCACTGCCCCATATCGGTGCGCGGCGCATTTGCACCTACATGCACAGTGCCGTCGAACAGCTGGTGGGCAGCCTCGAGAGCACGGCGAAAATCGCCCTCAACAGCCTGCCGATTCTGCCTGTCGCCGAGCGTGAAACCCTGCTGCGTGACTTCAACGCAACCGCCGCCGATTTCCCGGTCGGCCAGACCCTGCACGGTGCCTTTGAAGTCCAGGCCGAACGCCAGCCCCATGGCATTGCTGTGCAGCAAGGCGACGAAGCGCTGACTTATCAGCAACTCAATCAGCGCGCCAACCGCCTGGCCCATCACCTGCTGACACTGGGCGTGCAGCCGGACGACCGCGTCGCCCTGTGCTGCCGTCGCGGCCCGCAGATGCTGGTGGGGCTACTGGGCATTCTCAAGGCGGGCGCCGGTTATGTGCCGGTTGACCCGTTGTATCCCGCCGAGCGCATCGCCTACCTGCTGGAGGACAGCGCGCCGGTGGCCGTGGTCGCCGAAGCGAGCACCCGGGACCTGCTGGGCGGCGTCGCCAGTGTCGATCTGTTCGACCCGGCCTTGCAGCACCAGCCCGTCAGCAACCCGCACCTGGCCCAGTTGACCCCGGCGCATCTGGCCTACGTGATCTACACCTCCGGCTCCACCGGCCAGCCCAAGGGCGTGATGGTGGAACACCGCACCGTGGAAAACCTCGTGCACTGGCACTGCGAAGCCTTTGGCCTGGATGCACGCAGTCACACCGGCAGCGTCGCCGGTTTCGGTTTTGACGCCATGGCCTGGGAGGTCTGGCCGGCGCTCTGTGTGGGTGCAACCCTGCATTTGCCGCCGGCAGAGGTGGGCAATGAGAACATTGATGAATTGCTCGCCTGGTGGCTGGCGCAGCCGCTGGACGTGAGCTTTTTGCCAACGCCGGTGGCCGAGTACGCGTTCAGCCAGAACCTGACACACCCCAGCCTGCGCATCCTGTTGATCGGCGGCGATCGTCTGCGCCAGTTCACTCAGGAACGGCGCTTTGCGGTGATCAACAACTACGGCCCCACCGAGGCCACGGTGGTCGCCACCTCGGGCCGCGTGCGCGCCGGGCAGGTGCTGCATATCGGTCGCCCAGTGGCAAATGCCAGCGTCTACTTGCTGGATGAGCAATTGCGTCCGGTGCCGGTGGGCGTGGCCGGTGAACTCTATGTCGGCGGTAAAGGCGTGGCGCGGGGGTATTTGAACCGGGCCGAGATGACCGCCGAACGCTTCCTGCAAGACCCGTTCAACCCGGGGCGCATGTACCGCACCGGCGACCTGGCGCGCTGGCTGCCCGACGGCAATATCGAATACCTGGGGCGCAACGATGACCAGGTCAAAGTGCGTGGCGTACGGGTGGAATTGGGTGAAATCGAAAGCCGCCTGGCTGCGCTGGAAGGCGTCGGTGAAGCCGTGGTGCTGGTGCGCGAAGGTCGCCTGATCGCCTGGTTCACCGAGCGTTACCCGCTGGCGATAGAAACCCTGCGCGCGCAATTGCAGGAACAACTACCCGAGGCGCTGGTGCCCGTGGCTTATGTGCGGCTCGACTCGCTGCCGCTGACCGCCAACGGCAAGCTGGACCGCAAGGCCCTGCCCGAGCCGGATCAGACCGCGCTGCTCAGCCGCGACTATGAAGCGCCGCAAGGTGAAGTCGAAACCACCCTGGCGGGCCTCTGGGCCGAGGTGTTGCAGGTTGGGCAAGTGGGCCGTCATGACCATTTCTTCGAACTCGGCGGCCACTCGTTGCTGGCGGTCAGCCTGATCGAGCGCATGCGCCAGGTGGGCCTCAGCGCCGACGTGCGCGTGCTGTTCAGCCAGCCGACCCTGGCCGCACTGGCGGCTGCCGTGGGCAGTGGCCTGGACGTGCAGGTGCCGGCCAATGGCATCGCCACCGACTGCCAGCGCATCACCCCGGACATGCTCACGCTGGTGACTCTGGACCAGTCGACCATCGACCAGGTGGTGGCCGGTGTACCCGGCGGCGCGGCCAACGTACAAGACATCTACCCGCTGGCGCCGTTGCAGGAGGGCATTCTCTACCACTACCTCACCGCCGAGCATGGCGACCCGTACCTGCTGCAATCGCACCTGGCGTTTGACAATGTCGAGCGCCTGCACGCCTTCGCCCAGGCGCTGCAACAGGTGATCGACCGCCACGACATCCTGCGCACCGGCGTGGTCTGGGAAGGCCTGGCCCAGCCGCTGCAAGTGGTGTGGCGCAAGGCCGAGCTGGCGGTGCAGGAGGTGCAACTTGACGGTGAGGTGATCGAGCAATTGCACCAGCGCTTCGACCCGCGTCACTTCCGCGTGTCGATGGCCGAGGCGCCGCTGGTGCGTCTGGTGTATGCCCGTGACCCGGCGCGTCAGCGCGTGGTGGCCATTCTGTTGTTCCACCACATTGTCCTGGACCACACCGCGCTCGACGGCGTGCGCCATGAAATGCAGGCCAGCCTGCTCGGCCAGCCGCAGCCCGCCGGTGAGGCCACGCCTTATCGCAACTACGTGGCCCAGGCTCGCCTGGGCGTCAGCGAAGAGGCCCACGAGGCGTTCTTCCGTGACCTGCTCGGGGATATCAGCGAGCCGACCCTGCCCTTCGGTTTGCAGGATGTGCGCGGCGACGGCAGCGCCATCGAGGAGGCTCAGCAGCACTTGGAGCCGGCCCTCAATCAGCGCCTGCGCGCCCAGGCGCGACTGCTTGGCGTGAGCGCCGCGAGCCTGTTTCACCTGGCGTGGGCGCGGGTACTGGCGGGCACTGCCGGCCAGGAAAGCGTGGTGTTCGGCACCGTGCTGCTGGGCCGCATGCAGGGTGGCAAAGGCAGCGACCGTGCGCTGGGCATGTTCATCAATACCTTGCCGTTGCGGGTGGATATCGACGCGACCCATGTGCGCACTGCCGTCAAGCACACCCATAAGCGCCTGACTGCGTTGCTCGGTCACGAGCATGCGTCCCTGGCGCTGGCCCAGCGTTGCAGCGGCGTCGCCGCACCGCAGCCGTTGTTCAGTGCGATGCTCAACTATCGCCACAGTGACAGCCGGCAGGCGCCGGTGTCCGAGGCGTGGCAAGGCATCCAGACCCTGGCCAGCGAGGAGCGCACCAACTATCCGCTGACGCTGAACGTCGACGATCAGGGCGACGGTTTCTGCCTCACCGCCATGACCCCGGCCCGAATCGGTGCGCAACGGGTGTGTGGCTTCATGCAGGTGACCCTGCTGGGGCTGGTGGAGGCGCTGGAGCAGGCACCGCAATTGCCGGTCAATCGCCTGCCGGTGCTGGAGGCACAGGAGCGCAAGCGGTTGCTGGTGGACTTCAACGCCACCGACGTCGCCTATAACCTCGACCAGACGCTGCACGGTCTGTTTGAGGCGCAAGTACTGCGCACCCCGGATGCGCTGGCGGTGAAAGCCGCTGACAGGCACCTGACCTACGCCGAGCTCAACGAACGCGCCAACCGCCTGGCCCACCACCTGCGTGCGCTTGGCGTACAGCCGGATGCCCGGGTGGGGATCTGCGTCGAACGCGGCCTGGACATGGTGATCGGCCTGTTCGCCATCCTCAAGGCCGGCGGTGGTTATGTGCCGCTGGACCCGGCGTATCCGCAGGAACGCATCGCCTACATGCTGCAGGACAGCGCCCCGGTGGTCGTCCTGGCCCAGGGCGCCACCCGCGCCTTGCTCGGTGATGTGCCGGTGCTCGACCTTGATGACAACACCTGGCAGCACCAGCCGGCGAGTAACCCGCAGGTGCCGGGGCTCACGGCGCAGCACCAGGCTTACGTGATCTATACCTCCGGCTCCACCGGCCAGCCCAAGGGCGTGATCAACGAGCATGCCGGCGTGGTCAACCGCCTGCTGTGGATGCAGGACGCCTACGGCCTCAAGGCCCATGATGCGGTGCTGCAGAAAACCCCGTTCAGCTTCGACGTGTCGGTGTGGGAATTCTTCTGGCCGCTGTTCACCGGCGCACGCCTGGTGATGGCGCGCCCCGGCGGCCACAAAGACCCGGCGTACCTGTGCGACGTGATCGCCGCCGAGCACATCACCACGCTGCACTTTGTGCCGTCCATGCTTGATGTGTTCCTCGCCCACGGCGATGTCAGCCAGGCCAACGGGCTGGTGCGAGTGATGTGCAGCGGCGAAGCCCTGCCGGGCGCGCTGGTGCGACGCTTCAAGCAGCAACTGCCGGCTATCGGTCTGTACAACCTGTATGGCCCGACCGAGGCGGCGGTGGACGTGACCGCGTGGAACTGCGCACGCCCTGATGTGCCGGACAACACCCCAATCGGCAAACCCATTGCCAACACCCGCATGTACCTGCTCGACGCGCAGTTGCAGCCGGTGCCGCTGGGCGTGGTCGGCGAGCTGTTTATTGGCGGGGTGCAAGTGGCACGCGGCTATTTGAACCGCCCGGACCTGACCGCCGAGCGCTTCCTCCAGGACCCGTTCACCGACGGTCGCCTGTACCGCACCGGCGACATCGGGCGCTACTTGCCCGACGGCAATATCGAGTACCTGGGGCGCAACGATGACCAGGTGAAGATCCGCGGCCTGCGTATCGAGCTGGGGGAAATTCAGGCGCGTTTGCTGGAGCATCCTCAGGTCAGCGAAGCCGCCGTGGTCGCCCGTGAGGAACGGCTGGTCGCCTATTACACCGGCGAGCGCAGTGCGGACCTGCGCGAGCACCTGTTGCAGCACTTGCCGGAATTCATGGTGCCTGCACTGTTCGTGCACCTCGACGTGCTGCCGCTGAGCCCCAACGGCAAGCTTGACCGCAAGGCGCTGCCTGAACCGGGTGCCGCCGTGCTGGCCTTGCGTGAGTACGAGGCGCCGCAGGGTGAGACCGAAATCCTGCTGGCGCGGCTATGGGCCGAGCTGCTCAAGGTCGAGCGGGTAGGGCGTCATGACAATTTCTTTGAACTGGGCGGGCACTCGTTGCTGGCCGTGAGCTTGATCGGGCGCTTGCGCCAGGAAGGCATGGAAGCCGACGTGCGGGCGCTGTTCGAACAGCCGACCCTGGCCGGCTACGCCGCAATTACCGAACGAATGGAGATCGTCCTGTGAGCATCCTCGAACTGCTGGCGAAGCTGAAAAACATGGACGTGCAACTGGCGCTCAAGGGGGAGCAACTGGCGGCGCAAGGCAACAAGCAGGCCTTGAGCGACCCCGCGATTCTCGCGGCATTGCGCGAGCACAAACCGGCGCTGATCGAGCTGATCAAGGCCGGAGAATACTCGGCGACCAAGGCGGGCGCAGTCGACGTGCCGGCCAATGCCATTCCGGCCGGTGCCGAGCGCATCACGCCAGCGATGCTGACCCTGTCGGATCTGAGCCAGGACGAGATCGAGCGGATTGTCGCCAGCGTCGAAGGCGGCGTAGCGAACATCCAGGACATCTACCCGCTGGCGCCGTTGCAGGAAGGCATTCTGTTTCACCACGTCAGCGCCGAGCATGGCGACCCTTATGTGATGCAGTCGCAGTTCGCCTTCGACAGCCTTGAGCGTTTCGAGGCGTTTGCCCAGGCGCTGCAGGGCGTGATCGAACGCCATGACATCCTGCGCACCGGCGTGGTCTGGGACGGCTTGCAGCAGCCGTCCCAAGTGGTATGGCGCAACGCGCGTCTGCCGGTGCTGGCGGTTGACCTCGACCCGGCGCATGGCGACATCGCCGCCCAGCTCCACGAGCGTTTCGACGCCCGGCATTTTCGCCTCGACGTGACCCAGGCGCCGCTGCTGCGCCTGGCCTGGGCGCGGGA
Organism: Pseudomonas tolaasii NCPPB 2192; assembly: GCF_002813445.1. Lineage (NCBI taxonomy): Bacteria > Pseudomonadati > Pseudomonadota > Gammaproteobacteria > Pseudomonadales > Pseudomonadaceae > Pseudomonas > Pseudomonas tolaasii. The sequence goes on along the minus strand of NZ_PHHD01000001.1, from coordinate 5,601,640 downwards.
CCCGGCGCACGGGCGTATCGTCGCCATGTTGCTGTTCCATCACATGGCCCTCGACCACAGCGCCCTGGAAGTGGTGCGCCATGAACTGCAGGCGTTTCTGCAGGGCAACGCCGCGCAATTGGGGCACGCGGTGCCGTTTCGCAACTACGTGGCCCAGGCGCGCCTGGGTGTGACCGAACAACAGCACGAAGCGTTTTTCCAGCAGATGCTCGGCGACGTGGTGGAGCCGACCTTGCCGTTTGGTTTGCAGGATGTGCAGGGGGACGGGCGCCATATCACCGAGCTGGACTGGCCGCTGGCTGAGAGCCTCAACGCGCGTCTGCGTGCTCAAGCCCGCCAGTTGGGTGTGAGCGTCGCCAGCCTGTTCCACTTCGGCTGGGCCCAGGTGTTGAGCGTGCTCGCCGGCAAATCCCAAGTGGTGTTCGGCACCGTGTTGATGGGCCGCATGCAGGGCGGGCATGACACCGACCGCGCCCTGGGGATTTTTATCAATACGCTGCCGTTTCGGGTGGACGTGGGCAGCGAAGACTTGCGCACCGGCATCAAGGCCACCCATGTGCGACTCACCCACTTGTTGCGCCATGAAAACGCACCGCTGGCGTTGGCGCAGCGCTGCAGCGGCGTGGTGGCGCCCACGCCGCTGTTCAGCGCCTTGCTCAACTACCGGCACAGCGGCGCGGACACCGGCAGCGAAGCGGCGGCGGCCTGGCACGGCATCGAAACCCTGCGCTCGGATGAACGCACCAACTACCCGCTGACCCTCAGCGTCGATGACCTCGGCGAAGGCTTTATCCTGCGCTTGCTCGCCACCACTCAAGTGGACCCGCAGCGCGTCTGCGCCTACCTGCAGACCGCACTGGAGAACCTGGTGGACGCGCTGGAGCAGGCACCCGCCACCGCGCTGACGCAGGTACCGGTGCTGCCTGCCGCCGAGCGGCACTTGCTGCTGGAACAGTTCAACGCCACGGCAGTGGAGTTTCCCCAGGGCACCACGTTGCACGGTCGCATCGAGGCCCAGGCGGCCCTGACGCCGACGGCCATCGCCGCCGTGTATCACGGCCGCCAGCTGACCTACGCCGAGCTGAACGCGCAAGCCAACCTGCTGGCCCATCACCTGCTGGCGCTGGGGGTCAAACCCGACGACCGCGTGGCCGTCGTTGCGCGGCGTGGCCTGGACACGCTGGCCGGGTTGCTGGCGATCCTCAAGGCCGGTGCCTGCTACGTACCGGTGGACCCATCCCACCCGGCTGAGCGCCTGAACTACCTGCTGACCGACAGCGCACCAGTGGCGGTGCTGACCCAGCAGGCCTTGCAGGACCGACTGCCGGCTCTGGACGTGCCGGTCATCACGCTTGACCGTTTTACCTGGCAGCACCATTCGGCAAGCAACCCCACGGTGGCGGTCACGCCGTCGAACCTCGCCTATGTGATCTACACCTCCGGTTCCACCGGCCTGCCCAAAGGCGTGATGGTGGAGCACCACACCGTGGCCAACCTGGTGGACTGGCATTGCAACGCCTTCGACCTGCGCGCCGGGCGCCACACGGCCAGCGTCGCCGGTTTCGGTTTTGACGCCATGGCCTGGGAAGTCTGGCCGGCGCTGTGTGTCGGCGCGACCCTGCATCTGCCGCCCGCCAATGACGGCGCCGAAGACATCGACGCGCTGCTCGCCTGGTGGTGCGCACAGCCGCTGGATGTGAGCTTCTTGCCGACCCCGGTGGCCGAGTACGCCTTCAGCCAGCAGATCGAACACCCGACCCTGCGCACCCTGCTGATCGGCGGCGACCGCCTGCGCCACTTCGCACGGGCCCAGCGCTTTGAGTTGATCAACAACTATGGACCCACCGAAGCTACGGTGGTCGCCACCTCCGGCAAGGTCGAAGCGGGCCAGCCGCTGCATATCGGCAAACCGGTGGCCAATGCCACGGTGTACCTGCTCGATGAACAACAACGCCCGGTGCCGCTGGGCGTGGCAGGGGAGTTGTACGTGGGCGGCAAGGGCGTGGCGCGCGGTTACCTGAACCGCCCGGAACTCACGGCCGAACGCTTCCTGCACGACCCGTTCAACGGCGGGCGCATGTACCGCACCGGCGACCTGGCGCGCTGGCTGCCGGATGGCAACATTGAGTACCTGGGGCGCAATGACGACCAGGTGAAAATCCGCGGCGTGCGCATCGAGCTGGGCGAAATCGAAAACCGGCTCAACGATGTGCCGGGCATTCAGGAAGTGGTGGTGCTGGTTCGCGAAGAGCGGCTGGTGGCGTACTTCACCGAAAACCCGCAACTGGATGCGCTGACCGTCGGAGACATCCGCGCCCATCTGGTGGCGCACTTGCCGGAGTACATGGTGCCGGTGGCCTACGTAAAGCTCGACGCGTTGCCGTTGACCGCCAATGGCAAGCTCGACCGCAAGGCTCTGCCGGCGCCCGACATGGCCGCCGTGTTTACCCGCGAATATGCGGCGCCACAGGGCGAGATCGAAACGGTATTGGCGCAGATCTGGGCCGAGGTGCTGCAGGTCGAGCGAGTGGGGCGTCAGGACCATTTCTTCGAATTGGGCGGGCATTCGCTGTTGGCCATGCGCATGGTGTCGCAGGTGCGCCAGCGGCTGGGCGTGGAATTGTTGCTCGGCGATCTGTTTGCCAATCCGGAACTGGCCGCCGTCGCGCAAGTGCTGGCCCAGGCCGGACGCAGCAGCGTGCCGGACATTTTGCCGGCCAACCGCGACGAAGACGTGCCGCTGTCGTTCGCCCAGCAACGCCTGTGGTTTCTGACCCTGATGGAAGGCGCCAACACCGCCTACAACATTCCCATCGGCCTGCGTTTGCGTGGGCAGATGCATGTGGAGGCTTTGCAACGGGCGCTGGCGCGCATTGTGGCGCGGCATGAAACCCTGCGCAGCCGCTTTGCCCAGCAGGGCGATGAAGCCCAGGTGCTGATTGTGCCTGCCGAAGACGTGCTGCCCCTGCAAGTGCAGGACTTGCGTCGCCACCCACAACCCCAGCAGGCGCTGGATGCGTTGATTCACGGGGAAGCGTCGGCGCCGTTTGACCTGGAGCGCGGCCCGCTGCTGCGCGGGCGTCTGGTGGTGATGGCCGACGATCACCATGTGCTGTTGTTAACCCTGCACCATATCGTCTCCGACGGCTGGTCCATGGGCGTGCTGACCCGCGAACTGATGGCGCTGTACCAGGCCTTCAGCCACGGCCAGCCGGACCCGTTGCCGCCGTTGCCGATCCAGTACGGCGACTTTGCCGTATGGCAGCGCCTGTGGTTGAGCGGTGAGGTGCTGCAACGGCAAAGCCGCTTTTGGCAACAGGCCCTGGCCGGTGCGCCGGCCTTGCTGACCTTGCCCACCGACCGCCCGCGCCCGGCGCAGCAGGACTACGCCGGCAGCAGTGTGGAGGTGCGCCTGGATGAACGCCTCACGGCCGGGCTCAAGGCCTTGAGCCAACGCCACGGCACCACTTTGTACGTGACTTTGATGACCGCCTGGGCATCGTTGCTGGCGCGGCTTTCCGGGCAGCAGGATGTGGTGATCGGTTCGCCGGTGGCCAACCGTACCCGAGGTGAGGTGGAAGGGCTGATCGGCCTGTTCGTCAACACCCTGGCGGTGCGCATCGACACCTCGGGCGAGCTGAGCACCGAGGCTTTGCTGGCGCGGGTCAAGGCCCTGACGCTGGCAGCGCAGGCTCATCAGGACCTGCCGTTCGAACAAGTGGTGGAAATCACCCGGCCCGTGCGCAGCCTGGCCCACAGCCCGGTGTTCCAGACTTTGCTGACCTGGCAGGACAGCAGCGCGCCGACCCTGGCCCTGGGCGATTTGGCACTGGAAGGCATTGTGGAAAACAGCCACTTCGCCAAGTTTGACCTGTCGCTGGATTTGGGCGAAGTGCAAGGCAGCATTCTCGGCGCGCTGGAATATGCGGTGGCGCTGTTCGACGAGTCGACGGTGCAGCGCTATGCCGGCTATTTCACTCGCGTGTTGCAGGCGATGGTCGATAACGATCAGGCCGTGCTGGAACATGCGCCGCTGGTGAATGCGCGCGAGCGTCAGCACTTGCTGTTCGACTTCAACGCCACGCAGGTCAATTACAACCTCGACCAGACCTTGCACGGCCTGTTCGAGGATCAGGTGTTGCGCACGCCCCAGGCGGTCGCGGTGAAGGCGGGTGAGTTGCAACTGACCTACGCCGAGCTCAATGCTCGCGCCAACCGCCTCGCCCACCACCTGTTGGAGCTGGGTGTGCAACCCGATTCGCGCGTGGGGATCTGCGTGGACCGAGGCCTGGACATGGTCATCGGCCTGTACGCGATCCTCAAGGCCGGCGCCGCCTATGTGCCGTTGGACCCGGCATACCCGCTGGAGCGCATCGCCTACATGCTCGAAGACAGCGCGCCGCGCGTGGTGCTGGCCCAAGGCAGCACCCTCGGCTTGCTGGGCGAGGTGCCGGTGGTCGATCTGGACGCTGCAACCTGGCAGCACCAGCCCGCCGACAACCCCGCTGTACGCGGCACGAGCGCCTATGTGATCTACACCTCGGGCTCCACCGGCCAGCCCAAGGGCGTGATCAACGACCATGCGGGCGTGGTCAACCGGTTGCTGTGGATGCAGGATGAATACGGCCTCACGGCCGACGACACCGTACTGCAGAAAACCCCGTTCAGTTTTGATGTGTCGGTGTGGGAGTTCTTCTGGCCGCTGTTCACCGGCGCACGTCTGGTGATGGCCCGCCCGGGCGGGCACAAAGACCCGGCCTACCTGTGCGAAGTGATCGAGGCCGAGCGCGTGACCACGTTGCACTTTGTGCCCTCGATGCTGGATGTGTTCCTCGCCCACGGCGACATCAGCCAGGCAGCCGGCCTGGTGCGGGTGATGTGCAGCGGCGAAGCCTTGCCGGGCAGCCTGGTACGGCGCTTCAAACAACAATTGCCAGGCAGTGAACTGCACAACCTCTACGGCCCGACCGAGGCGGCCGTGGACGTCACCGCGTGGAACTGCGCAGGCCCGGTAACGCCGGACAACACGCCGATCGGCAAGCCCATCGCCAACACGCGCATGTACCTGCTCGACGCCCAGTTGCAGCCGGTGCCGCTGGGTGTGGTTGGCGAGCTGTTTATTGGCGGCGTGCAGGTAGCCCGGGGTTACCTGAACAAGCCCGAGCTGACGGCCGAGCGTTTCATCGACGACCCGTTCACCGAAGGCCGCATGTACCGCACCGGCGACGTGGGGCGCTACCTGGCGGACGGCAATATCGAGTACCTGGGGCGCAACGATGACCAGGTGAAAATCCGTGGTTTGCGCATTGAGCTGGGCGAGATCCAGGCGCGCTTGACCGAGTACCCGGCGGTCAATGAAGCGGCGGTGATCGCCCGCGACAACCGCCTGCTGGCCTATTACACCGGCGCCTTCACCGAGATCGACACGCTGCGCGCCCATCTGCTGCAACAGCTGCCGGAGTTCATGGTTCCCGCGATCTTCGTCCATCTCGACGCGCTGCCGCTGAGCCCCAACGGCAAGCTCGACCGCAAGGCGTTGCCCGCGCCGGGCGCCGACTCGGTGGTGGTGCGCGAATACGAAGCGCCCCAGGGGGACACGGAAATCAGCCTGGCCAGCCTGTGGGCCGAGCTGCTGGGTGTGGAGCGCGTGGGCCGTCATGACAACTTCTTCGAACTGGGCGGGCACTCGTTGCTGGCGGTCAGCCTGATGGGGCGCATGCGCCGCCTGGGGTTGTCGGCGGACGTGAAAGTGCTGTTCGGCCAGCCGACCCTGGCCGGGCTGGCCGCGGCACTGGGCGGCGGCCGCGAAGTGGCGGTGCCGGCGAACGGCATCGCGGCGGATTGCGCGTACATCACGCCAGACATGCTGCCGCTGATCGGGCTCGACCAGCCCGCCATCGACCGTATCGTCGCCAGCATCCCCGGCGGCGCAGCGAATGTGCAGGACATCTACCCACTGGCACCGTTGCAGGCCGGCATGCTTTATCAGCATCGCGCCGTGCAGGGTGACGATGCCTATGTGTTGCAGGCGCAGTTTGCCTTCGACAGCCTGCCGCGCATGGACGCCTTCGCCGCTGCCTTGCAGGCGGTGATCCGGCGTCACGATATTTTGCGCTCGTCGTTCCATTGGGACGGCCTGGAAGAACCGGTGCAAGTGGTCTGGCGGCAGGTCTCGCTGCGCGTTGAAAGCGGCCCGTTGCCCCGGCGTCTGGACCTTGGCCAGGCGCCGCTGATACGCCTGGTCTACACCCAGGAGCCGCAACGCGTGGTCGCCACTTTGCTGTTCCATCACCTGGTGATGGACCATATCGCCCTGGACATTTTGCAGCACGATTTGCAGGCCCATTTGCTGGGCAGCGAAGCCACACTGGGCGCGCCAGTGCCCTATCGCAACTATGTGGCCCAGACTCGCCTGGGCGTTGAGGATCACGCGGCGTTCTTCCGCGAAATGCTCGCCGACATCGATGAGCCGACCGAGTTGGAACTGCTGGGCGCGGTTGAAACCGTGCAGGCTGCGGTCGACCCGCAACTGAGCCAGCGCCTGCGAGCCCAGGCCCGGCTGTGCGGCGTGAGTGCCGCCAGCGTGATGCACCTGGCGGCGGCCCATGTGCTGGGCAAGGTCAGCGGGCGTGAACAGGTGGTGTTCGGCACCGTGATGCTCGGCCGCTTGCAAGGCGGCGAGGGCGCCGAGCGCGCGATGGGGGTGTTCATCAACACCTTGCCGCTGCGCGTCGACCTCGGTACACACCCGGTGCGCACCGCGCTGCGTGCCACGCACGCACGCCTGACCCAACTGCTCAGCCATGAGCATGCGCCGTTGGCATTGGCCCAGCGTTGCAGCGCGGTGCCGGTGAATACGCCGCTGTTCAGCGTGTTGTTCAACTATCGCCACAGCGCGCCGCAGGCCGGGGATGTGACCCAGGCGTGGCAAGGCATTGAGTTGCTCAAGGCCGAGGAACACACCAACTACGGGTTGTCGTTGAGCGTGGATGACCTGGGTGACGGGTTCAGCCTCAAGGCCATGGGGCAGGGCGCCCGGCGCGTGTGCGACTACCTGAACATCGCGCTGGAGCAGGTGGTGCAGGCGCTGGAACACGGCAGTGATACCGCCATCAGCCGCTTGCCGATCCTGCCCGCCACCGAGCTGCAGCAGCTGGCGGATTTCAATGCGACCACCCGCGTATTCCCGCGTGAGCACACCGTGCAGCGTCTGTTCGAAGCCCAGGCCCAGGCGCGACCCGAAGCACTGGTCGCGCTGCACGGTGAGGAAGCCGTGAGCTACGGCGAGTTGAACACCCGCGCCAACCGCCTTGCCCATCATTTGCTGGGCCTGGGCGTGCAGCCGGGCGATACGCTGGCGATCCTGCTGCCGCGCTCCCTTGATCTGTTGATCAGCCAGTTGGCGGTGCTCAAATGCGCCGCCGCGTATGTGCCGCTGGACATCAACGCACCCGCCGAACGCCAGGGTTTTATGGTGCAGGACAGTGGTGCGCAGTGGTTGCTGACCCGCAGTGAAGCGACCGTCGCCTACGCGGTGGGTCGCCTGGACCTCGACACCTTGGCCATCGACCCGCAACCGAGCCACAACCCCGACCTGTCGCAATCGTCGGACAGCGTGGCGTACATCATGTACACCTCCGGCTCCACCGGTACACCGAAGGGCGTGCGGGTGCCGCATCGCGGCATCACGCGGTTGGTGCTCAATAATGGTTATGCCGACTTCAATGCCAGCGACCGCGTGGCCTTCGCCTCCAACCCGGCGTTCGACGCCAGCACCATGGACGTGTGGGGCGCGCTGCTCAACGGCGGCCAGGTGCACGTGATCGACCATGGCACTTTGCTCGATCCGGCAGCCTTCGGCGCTGCCTTGAAGGGCGCGACGGTGCTGTTCGTTACCACTGCGCTGTTCAACCAGTACGTGCAGATGATCCCGGAAGCACTGGCGGGTCTGCGCATTCTGCTGTGCGGTGGCGAGCGTGCCGACCCGGCGGCCTTCCGCAGCCTGCTGGCACGTGCGCCGGGCGTGCGTCTGGTGCATTGCTACGGGCCGACGGAAACCACCACCTACGCCACCACTTACGAGGTGCGCGCGGTTGCCGACAGCGCCGACAGCGTGCCGATCGGGCGGCCGATTTCCAACACGCAGATTCATCTGCTGGACGCGCAGTTGCAGCCGGTGCCGCTGGGCGTGACGGGCGAAATCTGCATCGGCGGCGATGGCGTGGCCAAGGGGTACCTGAACCGCCCGGACCTGACGGCCGAGAAATTCGTGGCCGACCCGTTCAACCCGGGCCACCTGATGTATCGCACCGGCGACCTCGGACGCTGGACGGAGGAGGGTCTGCTGGAGTGCATCGGGCGTAACGACGATCAAGTGAAAATTCGCGGTTTCCGCATTGAACTGGGTGAGATCCAAGCGCGCCTGGCGACCTTCAACGGTATTCAGGACGTGGTGGTGCTGGCCCGTGAGGACGTGCCCGGCGACAAGCGCCTGGTGGCGTATTTCACCTGGGCAGGTGAGCCGGTCGCTATCGACAGCGTGCGCGCCCATCTGCAGGGGCAGTTGCCGGAATACATGTTGCCCTCGGCTTATGTGCCGCTGGCGCAGTTGCCGTTGACCGCCAATGGCAAGGTCGACCGCAAAGCCCTGCCTGTGCCTGCGCAGGACGCCTTGCACAGCCGTGACTTTGAAGCGCCGGCGGATGCCTTGGAACACACCCTGGCGGAGCTGTGGGCTGACGTGTTGAAGCTGGAAACCGTGGGGCGCCATGACAGTTTCTTTGAGCTGGGCGGGCATTCGTTGCTGGCGATCCGGCTGGTCAACCTGATGGAAGAGGCGCAGTTGCAGGTGTCTCTGGCCGAGCTGTTCCAGCACGCGAGCGTCGCCTCGGTGGCGGCCATGTTGCGCCAGCGTACGGACGAGCCGGTGCGTGACAGTGCGGTGATCACTGTGCGCAGTAGCGGCTCGCAGGCGCCGCTGTTTCTGGTCCACGAATTCAGCGGCATGGACGTGTATTTCCCGGCGTTGGGACAACACCTGCCGGGCGACTATCCCATCTACGGCTTGCCGGGGGCGGCGCTTGGCGAGGTGCACCTGAGCAGCATGGAGGGCCTGGCGGCGCGCCTGGTCGGCTTGATTCGTGGCGTGCAACCCCATGGGCCTTATCGCGTGGCGGGTTGGTCGTTTGGCGGTGTGCTGGCGTATGAGGTTGCCATGCAATTGCTGGGGCTGGATGAACCGGTGGAATTTCTGGGCTTGATCGACAGCTATGTGCCGCGCATGACCGACCAGGGCAAGGCGCGCTGGACCGGGCCGGACGCGCTCAAGCGGCACCTGTTGCTGCAGTGCTCGGCCTATTGGAAAACACAGGGAGGTGTACATGAGCTGGCGAGCCTTGAAAGGCTGGACGCGGGCATTGGACAACTGGACTTTGCGAGCCTGCTGCAATGCTGTCGCGATGAAGGTTTGCTTTACGCGCAAATGGCAGAAGCGACGGACGCCGACCTCTTGAATTTTATCCAGCGGGAAGTGGGGCATGGGCATGCGCTGGCGCATTACAGCCTGTTCCCGCTCCCGGTTCCGGTGCAGTTGTTCAGCGCGCAGGAGCGCCCGACCGAGCTGTCGCGACGCAGTGAAACTTTGGGTTGGGGCGACGTGCTGGCGCCAGGGCAACTGCGCCAGGTGCAGGTGCCGGGGGATCATCAGAGCATGATGCAGGCGCCACACATTCAGGCCTTGGGCCGGGCGATGACTGCGGTTTTGGCCGGTGCCGAGCCGGTTGCCGAGGCGGCCCATCAACCGTTGCTGCGCATTCAGAGCGGACGCGCCGGGTATGCGCCGGTGTTTTGCGTGCCGGGGGCGGGCGACAGCGTGACCGGCTTTGTAGGTTTGAGCGAGGCGCTTGGGCGTGACTGGCCATTGTTCGGGCTGCAACCGCGCGGGCTGGATGGCGAGGCGGTGCCTCACAGCCAGGTGGATGCGGCGGCCCGCTGTTATCTGGCGGCGCTGGCGCAGGAGTGTCCGCAGGGGCCGGTGCATCTGGTCGGGCATTCGTTTGGTGGCTGGGTCGCCCTGGAAATGGCGCTGCGCTTGCAGGCTGCCGGGCGCGAGGTGGCCTCGCTGACGGTGATTGACAGTGAAGCACCGGGCTTTGTGGGGCGACCTTACACGACCACTGCGGCGCTGGTGCGGTTGGTCGAGTCGATGCAGCTGTCGGCCGGCAAATCCCTGGGCATTGATCTGGCGGCGTTTGCCGGTTGGGATGAAGTCGCGCAGCGGCGGGCCTTGCATGCCGGCATGGTCGGCGTTGGTTTGCTGCCGGCGCGCGCAGCGGTGGATGCGATGGACGGACCGTCACGCACTTATGCGGCGGCGCTGCGTACGGTTTACCGCCCGGCCCGGCGGTTTGACGGGGTGGTGCGGCTGGTGTTGGCACAGGACCCCGCGCTGGATGCGGCAGGCAATCAGCGCGAGCAGGGGGCGATGGTTGAGGGGTGGGGCAAGCAGGGACGTTCGCTTCAGGTTTGGTATGGCCAGGGAAATCACTTCACGTTGCTGAAGGCGCCGAATGTTCAGGGGTTGGCGGGGTGGTGGTTGGAACGGGTTGCCGTTGGGGAGGTGGTTTCGTGATGTTCTCGGCGTACCTGTCCGTTTCTTCGGTCGCGGCTGACCTGGCGCCGCTCTTCTGTGGGAGCTGGCTTGCCTGCGATCCAGACACCTGGGTCCATCAGGCAAAACCAGTGGATGCCATCGCAGGCGAGCCAGCTCCCAAAGTGACCCGCCGTAAGGGCGGAACCCGCATCAGCCGTTAACGCAACAACGGATATGCACACGATCAACCCCCAAGTCACCACTTCATGGTCATTTATGGAAAAGTCAAAGCTTCGCAAACTCGGAATGCTCACCGTACTGGCTGTCGCCATCGGCCTGGTGGTCTACACCGTCCAGGCCCCCGCCGACGCACCGCAATACCTCACGGCCACCGCCGAACGCGGTGACATTGAAAACGCTGTATTGGCCACCGGCTTGCTCGAAGGCGTCAAGCAGGTCGACGTCGGCGCCCAGGTCTCCGGGCAGCTCAAGTCCCTCAAGGTCAAGGTCGGCGACAAGGTGAAAAAAGGCCAGTGGCTGGCCGAGATCGACCCGCTGATCCTGCAAAACACCTTGCGCAAGGCTCAGGTGGACGAAGAGGACCTGCAGGCCCAGCGCCGCGCCACGGCGGCCCAGCTCAGGCAGGCCAAGTCAGTGTATGAACGTTACAAAGGCCTGCAGGATGACGCATCGGTGTCGCGCCAGGACTTTGAAGACGCCGAGTCCAATTTCCACGTGCAGCAGGCCAACCTGTTGTCGCTGGATGCGCAAATCAAGAATGCGCATATCCAGATCGACACCGCCAAGGTCAACCTGGCTTACACCCGCATCGTCGCGCCCATCGACGGCGATGTGGTGGGCATCGTCACCCAGGAAGGCCAGACCGTGATCGCCAACCAGCTGGCGCCGGTGCTGCTCAAGCTGGCTGACCTGGACACCATGACCGTCAAGGCCCAGGTTTCGGAAGCTGACGTGATCCACATCAGCCCCGGCCAGCCGGTGTATTTCACCATCCTCGGCGAGGCCGACAAGCGCTACTACGCCAAGCTGCGCGGCACGGAGCCGGCGCCGCAGAACTTCCTCGAAACCCAGACCGCCGGCACCCCCAAGCAGAACACCGCGGTGTTCTATAACGCGCTGTTTGACGTGCCCAATCCGGATCACCGCCTGCGCATCTCCATGACGGCCCAGGTGCGCATCGTGCTCGACACCGCGCAGGCGGCGTTGATGGTGCCGGTGGCGGCGCTGGGTGAGCGCAACAAGGACGGCAGCTACCCGTTGCGCGTGCTGGATGCCAAGGGCCAGGCGGTGTCGCGGGATGTGAAGACCGGCATCAACAACAACGTCAAGGTGCAGGTGCTTGAAGGCCTGGCCGAGGGCGACAAAGTGGTGATCGGCGACGCGACGCCCGCCGTGGCGGGGAGCTGACGCATGACCCAGCCACTCTTGGAACTCAAGGGCATCACCCGCAGTTTCATGGCCGGCGAGCGTGAATTCATCGCGCTCAAGGGCATCGACCTGACGATTCATGCCGGGGAAATGGTCGCCATTATCGGTGCCTCGGGGTCGGGGAAATCCACCCTGATGAACATCCTCGGCGGCCTGGATTACGCCACGGCCGGCAGCTACAAAATCAACGGCATCGAGACCCGTTCGCTGGGCGATGAGCAACTGGCGGAGCTGCGTCGTGATTACTTCGGCTTTATCTTCCAGCGTTATCACCTGCTGGCGCATTTGAGTGCCTTGCACAACGTGGAAATGCCGGCGATCTATGCCGGTACGCCGCAAACCCAGCGCCACAGCCGTGCGCGTGAGTTGCTGGACCGGCTGGGGCTGGCGGGGCATACCACGCACCGGCCCAGCCAGCTGTCCGGCGGGCAACAGCAGCGGGTGAGTATTGCCCGGGCCTTGATGAACGGCGGCGAAGTGATCCTCGCCGACGAACCCACCGGCGCCCTCGACAGCCACAGCGGCAAGGAGGTGATGCGCATCCTCGCCGAGCTGCACGCCGCGGGGCACACGGTGATTATCGTCACCCACGACCCCAAGGTGGCGGCCAATGCCCAGCGCATCGTCGAAGTCAGCGACGGCGAAATCGTCAGCGACAAGGCCAATGACAGTGTTGGCCTGGAACTGCCCGACGGGGCGCCCATCGAGCCCAAGCGTAGTGGTGCGCGGCGCCTGGTGGCGAGCCTGGGGTTGTTCAAGGAAGCCTTCAACATGGCGTGGGTGGCGCTGGTGTCGCACCGCATGCGCACCTTGCTGACCATGCTCGGCATTGTGATCGGCATCACTTCGGTGGTGTCCATCTCGGCCATCGGCGAAGGCGCCAAGCGCTATGTACTCAAGGACATCCAGGCCATCGGCAGCAATACCATCGACATCTTTTCCGGCACCAGTTTTGGCGACAGCCGCGCCTCGGCCATCCAGACCCTGATGCCCTCGGATGTGGACGCATTGAACCAGCTGTATTACGTCGACAGCGCCACGCCGGTGGTGGGTCGCAACCTGTTGCTGCGCTTCGGCAACATCGACGTGGACGCGCAGGTCAATGGTGTCAGCGACCGCTACTTCAAGGTCAAAGGCCTCAAGCTGGAAGCCGGTATTGCCTTCAGCGAAAGCCATGCGCGGCGTCAGGCACAGGTGGTGGTGATCGACCACAACACCCGCAACCGGCTGTTCGGGCCGAATGTGGACCCGCTGGGCCAGGTGATTCTGGTGGGCAGCTTGCCGTGCACCGTGATCGGTGTGACTGCCGACAACAAGAACATGTTCGCCGCCAGTAAAGCGCTGAACGTGTGGGTGCCTTACGAAACGGCGGCGGGGCGGCTGTTGGGCCAGCGCCATCTGGACAGCATCACCGTGCGCATCAAGGACGGCCAGCCGAGCAAGGTGGTGGAAGACAACGTCAACAAGCTGATGCTGCAACGCCACGGCACCAAGGACTTCTTCACCAACAACCTCGACAGCATCATGCAGACCGTGCAGAAAACCAGCCGCTCGCTGGCGCTGCTGCTGTCGCTGATCGCGGTGATTTCGTTGCTGGTGGGGGGTATTGGCGTGATGAACATCATGCTGGTGTCGGTTACCGAGCGTACCCGTGAGATCGGCATTCGCATGGCGGTGGGCGCGCGGCAGTCGGACATCCGCCAGCAGTTTCTGGTGGAGGCGGTGATGGTGTGTCTGATCGGCGGGATCATCGGCATCTCGCTGTCTTACGCCATCGGCTCTCTGTTTTCGTTGTTTGTGAAAGAGTGGGAGATGGTGTTTTCACTGGGCTCGATCATCACGGCATTTGCCTGCTCGACGCTGATCGGCATTGTGTTCGGGTTTGTACCCGCCAGGAATGCGGCGCGGCTGGACCCGATTGAGGCGTTGGCGAGAGACTGATACTTCCCGGGCATTGGAGATCAAATGTGGGAGCTGGCTTGCCTGCGATGGCATCAACCGGGTATGCCTGATGTACCGAGTCGTGCGCATCGCAGGCAAGCTAGCTCCCACAGGGTAGTGGGGAGAATTAGAGAAGGGTGGCGTTTCCTTCATCAGTGGAATACATCCACCGCAACAACGAGTGCCGTCCGCTGATCCCCAGCTTGTTCGCGGCACGTTTGAGGTAGCTTTCGATGGTGTTGACCTTCAATGCCAGTTGCTCCGCCAACTCCGGCGCGGTACGCCCGGCCAGCAAGCCCACGCACACTTCCAGTTCACGGTTGGAGAGGGTCAGGCCCGACTGCACCAACCGCTCTTGAATACGCTGACGCAGGGTGTCGATGCCCTGGCTTTCCGGCACGACCGGCTCAGGGTCCTGTCGGCACGGCTGAATCGCGGTGATGTGTTTTTCGACCATGGGCAGCAGCAGCGAGGAGAAGTCCTGCAACATGCTGCGTTCCTGTGGCGAGAAACTTTCGGACCGGTGCGAGCGGTACACCGACAGCACATAGCGCACGTCTTCCTTGCGACGTGTGAGGTGCAATTGTGCGGCAGGTTGTTCCTGGCCCAGTTCAGCCACCGAATCGGTGTAGACCGGGCTGATTTTGCGGCGGGTGTGTCCTTCGGGGTTCACCCGTAATTGCGTGATGTGCGTGGCGTCCACTGCCAATTGAGTGAGGATCAGGTCATGCAGCATGCGTGGGAAATGGCGACTGCCGGTGCTGGCGATGACCTTGCCTATATGTGGGAACAGGTGTGAGTTCATCAGTTCGTCCATGAGTTTCGAGTGCAGGAATTCAGCCTTACAGCAGCGGGAATCAATAAGGTGGCCAGGCTTAATAACCTACAGTGATAATACTCCCGCCGAGACACATGCTAGTACAGCCTGGCCATAGCATGGGGATCCAATCTGCAAAAAAAACAGATTAACGACGCATAACGGTGGTCGGACCTGTCCGACCACCGTCTGTGGGAAATGATAACGCGGGGCTTGGGCCTTATCTCACGGCATGGGCGGCCGGCATCGCCTCACGGGGGGCCGCGCGGCTGCATTTGGCCAGCGCCTGTTGCACATCCGCCAGCAGGTCGGCGACGTCCTCCAGCCCTACCGATAAACGCACCAGACCTTCGCTGATGCCGTGTTGCGCACGCTCTTCGGGGGTGTAAGTGGAGTGGGTCATGCTGGCCGGATGCTGGGCCAGCGACTCGGCATCACCCAGGCTGACCGCTCGAGTGAACAGCTTGAGCGCATTCATGAAACGTCGGCCGGTTTCAATCCCGCCCTTGAGTTCAAAGGCAATCATGCCGCCAGACTGTTTCATCTGCCGCGCTGCCAATTCGTACTGTGGGAAAGATCTCAAGCCGGGGTAGGTCACCGACTGCACGGCGGGGTGCGCCTGCAACGCTTCGGCCACGGCCTGGGCATTACTGCAATGGCGGTCCATGCGCAGGGCCAGTGTCTTGAGGCCACGCATGAGCAGGGAGGCGTCCTGGGGCGACATCACCGCGCCGGTCAGGTCCTTGAGCCCTTGCAGACGGATACGCTGGGCCAGGGCGTGGCTGCTCACGGCGATGCCCGCCGTGATATCGCCATGACCGCTGAGGTATTTGGTCGCCGAATGCACCACCACGTCAGCGCCCAGTTCCAGCGGCCGTTGCAGGTAGGGCGTGCAGTAGGTGTTGTCGACCACCAGGGTGACGTTGGGCTGTTGATGGGCGAGCGCGGCTACGGCGGCGATGTCCACCAGGCGCAGGTTGGGGTTGGCCGGGGTTTCGCAGTAGATCATGCGGGTGGCGGGGGAGAGTGCAGCGCGCAAGGCATCGAGGTCGGTGAGGTCGACATGCCGCACCTTGATGCCGAATTCGCCGATGCCGTGGTGCAGCAGGGCGAACGTGCAGCCATAAAGGGTCTGGCTGACGATCACTTCATCGCCGGGGCGCAGCAGGGTCCAGAACGTTGCGGCAATCGCGCCCATCCCGGAGCTGAACGCCACGGCGGCCTCACCGTGTTCGAGGGTGGCCATGCGCGATTCCAACAGCGCCAGGGTCGGGTTGGAGATGCGTGTATAGAAATGCCCGCCGGCTTCTCCGGCAAAACACGCAGCGCCGTATTCCACGGTAGGAAAGGCGAAGGTGGCGGACAAGTAAGTCGGCGGCACGAGCGCGCCATGGTGGTCTTTGGGGTCGTAACCGTGGTGTATCGCGCGGGTGGAAAAGCCGAATGTATTGTGTTTATTGTTCATGTCGGACGCTCCTTATTTCCTACAATGCTATGCTCATAACCAAAGATGAACGTTGCAAAAAGTGCCGAAAAATCCCGCGTAAGGGGATGAAAAGCTTCTGAAAATAAACAAATGAGGCAAAACATGCCCGTGAGCCTGGACCGTACCGACAAAGCCCTTTTAAACGCCCTGCAAGGCAATGCCCGGCTGACCGTGGCCGAACTGGCCGACCGGGTTTCCCTTACCACTTCGCCGTGTTGGCGACGGGTGCGTAACCTGGAAGAGAGTGGGGTGATCAGCGGCTATCAGGCGATCCTGTCGCCCAAGGCGCTGGGGTATGGGGTAACGGCGTTTGTCAGCATCATGATGGAGAGCCACACCCAGGAAATCGCCCGGGCGTTTGAACAGCGTTTGCTGGAGATTCCCGAGGTGGTGGCGTGCCATAACGTGTCGGGGCGTTATGACTTTTTGCTGGAAGTGGTGGCCAAGGACCTGGAGTCGTTTGGCGAATTTGCCCGGGAAGTGTTGCAGACGCTGCCGTGCGTGAAGGAGATTTATTCGAGCTTTTCGTATAAGTCGGTGCGGCGGTTGCGGGTGATTCCGCTGCCTGGGTGATGGGGGTGTATCCGTTATTTGGGTGATGGCTGCCTATGGTTCCGCCCTTACGGCGGGTCACTTTGAACAGCGCAAACTCCCAGACGAAATGGAGATCCAATTGTGGGAGCGGGCTTGCTCGCGAAAGCGGTGGATCAGTCAGCATATTTGTAACTGACAGACTGCATTCGCGAGCAAGCCCGCTCCCACATTTCTGACCGAGTAAGACTTCAATAACTGCACAGGTCTGCTTTTCTGTGGGAGCTGGCTTGCCTGCGATGCAGACACCTCGGTCTTTCAGTTACAACCAGTTGATGCCATCGCAGGCAAGCCAGCTCCCACACAGACCGCTTTTGCTTCACACCACTCAGGCCGGCTCTAAGGCCGCCGTGCTTTTGCTTTTGATCTTGGGCACACCGAGCGTGAGCGAGGTGCCGAGTGTAGGGGCAAGAGCCCTTTTGGTTACTTTTGGGGCTCTTTTCCAAAAGTGACCCGCCGTAAGGGCGGAACCCATAGCGGCCGTTACCTGAATAACGGATATGTACACCACAAACCAACCTCAAAGCCCCACCCGAACCTCAGCACACAATCCCCCTCCAACCCGATTACTCAACCGCAACGACCCCCCAACCGCCACCGCCAGTTGCTGCGCAATCGCCAGGCCCAACCCCGTCCCGCCCGTTCCGCGATTGCGCGAGCTCTCCACTCGATAAAATGGCTGCATCACCTGCACCAACTCGTCTTCGGCAATTCCGGGCCCGCGGTCCAGCACCTTGATCGACAACTCGCCGGCCGGCGTCGAGCCTACCTCCAACTCCGCGCTGCCGGCGAATTTCAAGGCGTTGTCCACCAGGTTCACCAGTACCCGGCGCAGGGCGTGCGGCCGGGTATCGAGCACCACCGCGCTTTTGCCGCTGAGGCTGACCTGTTTGTGCATGTCCTGATAGTCGAACACCAGGCTGTCGAGAAACGCGTCCAGATCAATCCGGTGGCTGGCTTCGGTTGCGCCGTGCACGCTGCGCGCATAGGCCACGCCCTCACGCACCAGGTGCTCCATTTCACTCAGGTCGCTCCACAGCTTGTCGCGCTCGGCGCAGTCCTCCATGAACTCGGCGCGTAGTTTCATGCGGGTGATCGGGGTTTGCAGGTCGTGGGAAATCGCCGCGAGGATCTGCATGCGTTCCTTAAGGTATTCGGCGATGCGCTGCTGCATTTCGTTGAACGCCGCCGCCGCGTGGGCGACTTCGGTGGGGCCTTGTTCGTCCAGAGGGGTGGGGTGGGCGTTCGGGTCCAGGGTTTCCACGGCGCGGGCCAGGCGGGTCAGTGGGCGGATGGCCAGGCGCACGGCGATCCAGGTGCAGCCGAGCAGCAGCGCCAGTTGCAGCACCAGCACCACCGGCAGCCAGTAGGCGACGGGCAGGGGGGCGGGGCGTACGTCGATGGTGATCGGGTTGCCGTCGGCCAGGGTCAGGTGCGCCTGAAAGTGCTTCTGCATGCCGGGAATGTCGCGGAAGGTCAGGGCATAGTGCTCGCCCAGTGCGTCCGAGATGGAAGTGGCGGCCATCGGCACATCGTCGCTGCTCATGGGTTCACCGGTTTCGCCGGCGTTGAGCAGGTAGCGATAGTTCTGCCGGTCGATGCGCGGCAGCCAGCTGGCGCGTTCCTCTGCGGGCAGGCGGTCGAGGATGGCCACCGAGGTCGAGACGTCGTTTTCCAGGTTGCCGAGCATTGCCGTGCGTGCGCTGATGTAGCGCTCGTAGAACTGCGCGCTGAAGGACAAACCATGGGCGCACACTAGGCTGATCAAGAAGATCAGCGACAGTTGTGACGCCAGCGTGCGCGGCCAGCCCAAACGCCAATTCATTGATCGGCCCCGAGGATTTCCACGGCCAGGGAAAACACATAACCCTCGCTGCGTACGGTCTTGATATAGGCCGGTTCGCGGGCGTCATCCAGCAGGCGCTGGCGCAGACGGCTGACCAGCAGGTCAATGGAACGGTCGAACAGGTCGGCGTCGCGGCCTTGGGTCAGGTTGAGCAATTGGTCACGGTTGAGCACGCGCTGCGGGTGGTCGAGAAACACCCGCAACAGGCGATACTCCGCGCCGCTCAGGGCCACCAGCGTGTCGTCCTCATCCAGCAGGTGGCGGGCGGTGGTGTCCAGGCGCCAACGGCCAAAGCGAATCAGGCGCCCGGTTTCGCTCACCACCAGGTTCGGCGGCAGCATGCGGGTGCGGCGCAGTACGGCGTTGATGCGTGCCAGCAATTCGCGGGCGGCAAAAGGTTTGACCAGGTAATCGTCGGCGCCCATTTCCAGACCGATGATGCGGTCGGTTTCGTCGTTGCGTGCCGTGAGCATCAGCACCGGTGTGGCCTTGTGTTTGCCCACCCGCAGCTCGCGGCACAGCTGCAAGCCGTCGTCGCCGGGCATCATGATATCCAGCACGATCAAATCCACGGGGGTGGTCTCGAGGAAGCTGCGCATCTGGCGACCGTCGGCGACCACCGTGGTGCGCATGCCGTTTTTCTTCAGGTAATTGCCCACCAGTTCGCGGATCTCCCGGTCGTCATCGACGATCAGGATGTGATCGACATGATCCATGCTGCCTTCCTCGTTAAATGCTCGTTGGGGCGCAGTCTAGCCACTGGCGACGCCGTTGCCTTGTGCCCTTTGTATTGCAGTGTATCTGGCGATATGCAGATACACGACGACGCAAAATTGCCGGTGGGGCAGGGTTCGAGGCGTTCCGGGTGCCGATAAACGGTTATGTACTAATGAATTTTTAATATTTCTAGTTATATGTGCGGCTGGGTAGAGTCACGCTCACTTCTTTATCTCGCCGCCGGGAAATTGTTCATGAACCGTCCCCACGGGCAGCCCACGCCGATCCTGACTTTGCCCCAGGGCGAAAAAGACCCGTTGTCGATCCGCGCCAAGGCCCTGGTATTTTCCGACCCGCGTTCGTTGCAACTGCTCGACTATTTAAAACGCGTCGGCCCCAGCGACGCGCCGGTGTTGATCAATGGCGAGACCGGCACCGGCAAGGAACTGGTGGCGCGTTACATTCACAGTGCCAGCGGGCGCACGGGTGCGTTTGTGCCGGTGAACTGCGGTGCCATCAGTGAAACCCTCGCCGAAAGCGAGTTTTTCGGGCACGAGGCCGGAGCGTTTTCCGGCGCGGTGGGCAGGCGTGGCGGCTGGTTTGAAGAGGCCGACGGCGGCACGCTGTTTCTGGATGAAATTGGCGACTTGCCGCTGCCTTTACAGGTGAAGTTGCTGCGCGTGCTGCAGGAGCAGGAAGTGGTGCGGGTGGGCTCACGCAAACCCATCAAGATCAATATCCGCCTGGTTACCGCCACCAACATCGACCTCGAACAGGCGGTGGAGGCGGGCAATTTTCGTCTCGATTTGTTCTACCGCATCAATGTCGCCCAGGTGCAGGTGTTGCCTCTGCGCGAGCGGCCGCTGGATATTTTGCCGCTGGTGGAGCACTTTCGCCGGGCTTACGCGGCCAGGCTGAAAATCGCCGAGCCGATGCTCTCTGAGTCCGCTACCCAGGCGCTGCTGGATTATCCGTGGCCGGGCAATATCCGCGAGCTGGAAAACGTGGTGCACCTGGCTTTACTGGTGGCGGGCGACAAGCCGATCATGCCCAGCCACCTGAAGTTTTCCGCCGGGCTCAGTGCGATGCACGCCAGCGTCAACAGTGGTGCGCCGCGCATTCCCCAAGAGGTGATGCGCGAGCAATTGCTGAGGTTGTTCGAGGTGCCGGGGGACACCTTGCTCCACGACATCGAAGACCTGATCGTGCGCGAGGCGTTTGCGTTTTGTGGCTTCAACCAGCTGCGCACGGCGGATCTGCTGGGCATCACCCGCAATGCCATGCGCACGTTGCTGGTCAACCACGGCATGCTCAAGGGCCGCGCACGGCCTTGAGCAACAGCGCTTCAAACACCCGTTGCGCCCGTGGCTCATCGGTGTGGGCCACGTTAAACCGCATCGAATCGCGGTGCGCCGGGTCGTAGCCGAACAGCGCACCCGGTGCCAATACCAGGCTGCGTTTCAACGCCTCCTGGGCCAGCAGTTCGCCGTTCACTCCCGGCGGCAGGCGCGCCCAAATAAACATCCCGCCTTCATAGGCCATCGGCAGCTCGCAACCGCAGCGCTTTAGCCACTGTTCGACGCGCCCGCCGGCTTCCATCAAGCGCTGCACCATGCGCTTGCGATGCTTGGCGTAGCTGCCTTCGCTGAGCATGCGGTAGACGATCTGCTCAAACAGCTCCGAAGTCACGCCGCCGCTCATCAATTTCATATTGGTCAGGTTCGCCGCCAATTGGGGGGCGGCCACCACGTAGCTGACACGGGTGTTGGCGCTGAGGATTTTCGAGAAGCCCGACAGGTAGGTGACCTGCTCCAGCCCGGCGAGGGCGGCCAGGCGTGGCGGCGGGTTGGGGTGCAGGTCGCCGTAGAGGTCGTCCTCGACGATATGGCAGTGGTACTGCCGGGTCAGTTGCAGCAGGCGAAAGGCCTGGCTGGGGCTGAACGAATGGCCGGTGGGGTTATGCAGCACGCTGGTGGTCAGGTACAGGCTGGGGCGATGCTCGGCCAGCAAGTGTTCCAGGGCGGTGAAGTCGAAGCCGTCGGGGCGGCGCTCGATGGTCACTACCTTGACCCCGTGCAGCGCCAGGTTGGCGTGGAAGTTGAAGTAGCACGGTGCGTCCAGCAGCACCGTGTCGCCGGGGCGGGCGAGCAGGCGCATGAGCATGTCCAGGCCTTGCACGGTGTTGGGCGTGGTGATGATTTGCTCCAGCGGCACCGATAAACCTTCGCTGTGCAGCTTCTGTTGCAGGGCCTGGCGCAATGGCAGCAACCCGGCCGGTGTGCCCAGCCCGGCGATACGCAACGACGGCGCGCGCACCACGCTGCGCATGGCCTGGCGGATGGCTTCGGCATTCAACCAGTCTTCCGGCAAATGCCCGCCACCGGGGCGCAGCTCGCCGCTGGCGGTGACCAGCGGGCGACGCAGCACGCTGAGCAGGTCCTGGGGCAATAAATCCACCCAGGCCACCGAGGCGGGGCGGGCGGTGTCCATCGCCACGAAGTAGCCGCGGCCTTGGCTTGAGGTCAGCAGGCTGCGCCCGCGCAGGCGGTCCAGCGCTTCGTTGAGGGTGAACTTGCTTACACCCAGGATTTGGGTCAGCTCACGCACCGACGGCAACTTGCTGCCGGGCGCCCATTCGCCGTTTTCGATGGCCTGGCTGAACGCCTCGACGATCTGCTGGACCTTGGGAACGCCTTCCACAAAGGCGATGGCGGATACAAACATAAAGCTTCCTTGTCTTTGCCGGTGCTTTTACCGGTGAAGTTAGGCCGGATTAGGCATCACTTTACCTGCCTTGTGCAATGCCGCTCCCCTAGACTGCGCGCCATCTCGCCAGGATTTGGCGAAATTTCATACACGCGAGCAATGGATTTCGCATTCTCATGAAGACTTATATGTGCGCACCCTGCGGTTTTATGTACGTAGAAGAATTGGGTATTCCTGAAGATGGAATCCCGGCAGGTACCCCTTGGGAAGAGGTGCCGGAAGACTGGACATGCCCGGATTGCGGCGTGACCAAGGCCGATTTCATGGCCATTGAACTTTAACGCTCCATAACGAAAGGAATCGCTTCATGGAAAGCAAACTGATCAACCCCACCGTGCCGTTCTGTACCGGTGTGGCACACCAGAAGTACCTGGCTGCCGAAAAGGGCCTGCAAACGGCCATCGAAGGCCATTGCACCCATTGGTACATCGACGGCAGCCTGTTTGGCGAGATGGTCGATGACTGGACCGATGAGCGTATCGCCGCGTTGCAGGAGCAGATCACGGCGACAGGCGTAAAGCCGATTTTCCACGGCAACTTCAAGGCGCCGCTGGGCAGTGATGTCGAGGCGTTCCGTGTCGCGGCGGTTGAATACGTGAAGAAGGAAATCGACATCGCCAGCCGCCTGGGCGCGCCGTTGATCATTCACGGTGGCTGCATCGTCGAGCCGAAAATGGTGTTGATGGCCAAGAAGGTCGCACTGGAGCATTACCTCAAGTCGGTACAGGAACTGGCGCGCTACGCCGAGGCCCGGGGCACGGATATCTACCTGGAAAACCTGTCCAACTACGTCAACTATCGGCCGTTCCACTACATCTTCACCCATGAAGCGGAATACGCGTTTGTGTTCGAGCGCCTGGAACAACACAGCAACGTGTACTTCTTCCTCGACGCCGGCCACGCCAACATCGAGAACGGCCTGCCGGCGGAAGTGGTGCGCAAGTACCACCACCTGATCAAGGGCATTTCCTTCAGCAACAACAATGGCGTGCAGGACCAGCACTTCGGCATTCACGACGGCAACTGCGACTACGCCGACGTGGTGCAGGCCATCGTCGAAACCAACTGGAAAGGCCTGGTGGCCTTCGAAACCCGCAACCAGACCGCCAAGGCCGCCCTGGCTGACCTGGCGCTGATGTACCGCGAATCCCTCACGACCGAAATCGCGGTCGCCTGACCCAGCCCGGGACGCGCGCTCAGAGCGCGCGTCCTGTTGTTGTCGCTTTTATTCATCCAAGGCCCCGGACCATGACCAGTGCGTTAACGCTGTCTTCGTTTCTGTATTTCCTGTTGTTTTGCGCCACCATGACCTTCAGCCCCGGGCCCATGACCTTGTTGCTGTTGAGCCTGGGCTTGAAAGACGGCTTGCGCAGTTCGATCCCGGCGCAGATTGGCGCCAGCGTGTCGTACCTGATTTCAATCCTGATATTTGCCGTGGGCTTTTCGGAGCTGATCAAGGGCAACCTCGCGATTACCCAGACCATCCAGTTTGTCGGCGTGGCCTACATTCTTTACCTGGCCTACAAGCAGTGGACCAGCAGCGGCGTATCGATCAATAAGGCGGGGGCTGTGGAAGGTTCGCGTAGCCTGTTCGGCAAGGGCTTGCTGACCGGATTTTCCAACCCCAAGACCATCATCATGTTCAGCGCCGTGTTCCCGCAGTTTGCCGGTGCCGGGGAGCACAGCTCTGCGGCGGATATCGCCATTCTCGGGTTGACGTTTCTGACGCTGCAGTTTGCCAGCGGCTGCCTGTACTGCTATTTCGGCCAGCGCATCAAACACGTACTGGAAAACCCCAAGCGGCGGGTGTTGTTGCAACGTACTACGGCAGTGTTGTTGCTGGGTGTGGCGGTGATGTTGGCGCGGGGCTTCTCGCACTGAGTGGGCTTCTGAGCGGTAGTGGCGATTTGACGTTGCCCTGATAGACTCCAGGCATTCACTCAGGATCACACCACGCCATGTCAGCCGTCGGAGGAAATGGACTTCCGCTCGCTACTCGCTTGTATAAATCCCGCACCCTGGGGCTGACGCTCGGTTTCGTGTGTGTGGTGTTCGGCATGTACCCGCTCAACCCGCCGCTGTGGGTGTGGGCCTGGATGTTGGTCAATGCCTTCGTCTGGCCGCATCTGGCGTTTCAATGGTCGTTGCGCGCGACCAACGCCTTGCGCAGTGAGCGCCGCAACCTGTTGTTCGATTCGTTCTGCGGTGGTTTCTGGGTTGGCGCGATGCACTTCAACCCGCTGCCGGCCGTGACCACGCTGTCGATGATGACCATGAATAACGTGGCCATCGGCGGGCCGCGTTTCATGTTTGCCGGTTGGGTGGCGCAGGCGCTGGGCATCGGCGTTTCGCTGCTGGTCTTCGCACCGGCGTTTATTGCCGTGACCACCCAGGCCCAGTTGTATGCCTGCCTGCCGATCCTCATGCTGTATCCCCTGGCGCTTGGCTGGATCTGCTATCGCCAGGCCGTGACCCTGGCCCGACACAAACGCGAATTGCTGGCGCTGAGCCGCACTGACAGCTTGTCCGGCCTGCTGAACCACGGGGCCTGGAAAGATCATCTGGAAATCGAGTTCCAGCGCTGCCGCCGAAATGACGCCGGCGCAGCCATCGCCCTGCTCGACATCGACCATTTCAAGACCATCAATGACACCTATGGCCATGTCACCGGCGATATCGTACTGCGCCAATTAAGCAAAGTACTGCGCCAGAATTTGCGCGCTACCGACCTTGCCGGGCGTTACGGCGGTGACGAATTCTGCGTGATTCTGCCCGACATGCCGCTCAATCGCGCTACCGAAGTGATGGATGCGCTGCGCGACCGTTTCAACGCTTTGGCTTACGCCCAGGACCCTGCATTGCGCGTGAGTTTGAGTATCGGTCTTGCGCCGTATCAAGCATCGCACGTCGATTCCACCAGTTGGCTCAACGACGCCGACCAGGCGTTATATGAAGCCAAAAGCAGTGGGCGCAACCGCGTGAGTTCGGTGCAGGGGAGTTGGTTGCGGTCGGTTTAGTGGGGTAGGGTGTGGCGTCCCTCCCAACAAAAACAAGGAACGGTTCATGCTCTTCACCTTCTCACGCACCCTCCTGGCCGCCACCCTGGCCTTGTCCTTTGCCGTGCCGGCCTACAGCGCCGAACCCCACAAACAAATCCAGGCGGATGCCGAACAGTACAAGGGCGAAGCCCTGAAATTGCTGGAGCGCCTGGTGAATATCGACTCGGGTTCCGGCTACGAGCCGGGCCTGACCCAAGTGCGCGACATCGCTGTGAACGAGTTGAAACAGCTGGGTTTCAGCATTGAACTGGTGCCGGACAAAGCCGCCAACAACAGTCACGTGGTCGCCACGCTCAAAGGTACCGGCAAAGCAAAAATCCTGCTGATGGCCCACATGGACACGGTGTTCAAGGAAGGCTCGGCCGCCGAACGCCCATTCCACATCAAGGACGGCCGCGCCTACGGCCCCGGTGTGATGGATGACAAGGGCGGCATCGTCGCCGGCATCTACGCGCTCAAGGTCCTGAAAAACCAGGGCTTCAAGGACTACGCGCAAATCACCTTCCTGCTCGACGCGAGCGAAGAAAGCGGCTCCGAAGCTGCCTCCGAACTGATCCGCACCACCGCCAAAAAACACGACGTGACCCTCAACCTCGAACCCGGCCGCCCGGCCGACGGCCTGGTGGTGTGGCGCAAAGGCAGCGCCACTGCCGTGGTCGAAGTCAAAGGTAAGGCGGCTCACGCCGGCGTCGCCCCGGAACTGGGCCGCAACGCTGCCATGGAAGCGGCGCACCAGATCCTGCAACTGGGCAAACTCGGTGATGAAGAGAAGAAAACCACCATCAACTTCACCGTGCTCAAAGCCGGCGACCGCGTCAACGTCATCCCCGACCAGGCCACCGCCAAAGCCGACGTACGCGCAGCCTTGCCGGAAGAATTTGACCGCATCGAGAAAGACCTGGCACGGGTATCGGCCAACAAACTGATTCCGGAAACCGAGGTGACGACCAGCTTGCACCGCGGCTTGCCGCCCATGCCGCAGACGCCGGAGTCGGACAAGTTGGTGGCGATTGCCCAGGGGATTTATGGGGAACTGGGGCGCAAGCTGACGATTGAAGGCAGCGGCGGGGCGGCGGATGCGAGTTTGTCGGCCGGGGTTGGCACGCCGACGCTGGATGGGTTTGGGATTGTGGGGGGGAATATTCATACGCCGGAGGAATATGCCGAGGTGGAGAGTGTGGTACCGCGGGTTTATTTGCTAAGTCGGATGATTGTGGAGTTGAGTAAGCGGTGATTTGAGTGGGCGGCTCATTCGATTTGGGTGAGCACGCCTTTCAGGTCGACGAGTGACTTGTGGCGAGCGAGCTTGCTCGCGCTGGGCTGCGTAGCAGCCCCAAACCTGGCGATGCAAATCTGTCTGAATAGATTCGTTGTCAGTATTGGGGCCGCTGCGCGCCCCAGCGCGAGCAAGCTCGCTCGCCACACGGTTCGGGTTGTAATGAGGTAAGTAATGTTCTCACCAGGTGGATTGGTCTTCGAGGCTAGCTTTTTCAAGGTCGTCTCGCCAGCCTTCGTTGGCAAGCTTGAAAATATCTTCGAAGAAGCTTCTGGGGTTGTCCATACGGTCCCACCCACAAGGGAGTGAACAATGAGAATTCAGGTCTTGATGCAAAAATTTGGAAAAGTTGTATTCGTTATTATCAAGTGCTGCACTTAGAGCGTCCATTAGGCACTTTTTGTGCCTGTAGCTTAAGTCTGAGTCCCTGTCGATAATCAAATGTTTGATTAGATAGGCTCTATCTTTGGGTAGATTTATGTCATAAGTCGCGATGGCGGCCCCCAGAGAGTCCTCGCGGCCATAAATATCGAATCCGCCCAGAAAA
This sequence comes from Pseudomonas tolaasii NCPPB 2192, assembly GCF_002813445.1. NCBI lineage: Bacteria > Pseudomonadati > Pseudomonadota > Gammaproteobacteria > Pseudomonadales > Pseudomonadaceae > Pseudomonas > Pseudomonas tolaasii. The sequence continues at coordinate 5,574,554 of NZ_PHHD01000001.1, read as the reverse complement.
TATTGTAACTTTGGAAGGTACGGTATGTTAAGAAATGGGTGTTTCAACATTTACGGTTACTCACAGGGAATGCGGTGTAAGGTTTTTTTGTCTCGCGATCGAATTTTACAACGGCTCTGTTCATGTTTTCGTTGAGAATGGGGTGCTCGAGAAGTTTTTTGTTGGGTGTGTAGCCCCTTCCGCACCCTTGTATTTCCATCTCGACAATAGGGTTTCCATATTCATCCTCTCCCGTAAAAAGCGCCAGTTTGCGTAATTCTCTCGAAGTGGCTTCTTCAAAGACTTTAAGTTGTACCCTGTAGTTTTTGAATTGAGCGCTTGGTTTTATCGCGCCTTTTTCTCTTGTAATAGGGTGGGTGCCATCGATAGATCGCTGTTTTAGAGCTGTGTCGGGTATTTCGGCACTGTGGCTTTTAACAATACTCATGATTTTCCTTTTTTTGAGGTCGGAGATGATGCTCATTCCGTGGGTAAAATCTATGTTGATTCGTTTATGGTAGCTTCAGCATCGTAAGTTAATAAGCAGCTAAGTAAGATTTTCATGAATTCCCTTTGGTCTAGGATTTCATCTTTAAAATACGTGTCAAAGAGGTGAAATACAGAGTCAAAGCTGTCTCCTGCTGCTAAAAAATGCTGCAGTGTGTCGATGTGCCATTGTCTTTCATCATGCTTATACTTCATGAATTCTGGTTTTGTTAATTTTTCAAATAGCTCTTTAAGGTCGCTTTCTCGATTTATATTTTTCGAAGCTATCAATTTCTCCCTTTCCGGGCTGTGCGAGTTTTCTATGCAGTAAGTGAATAGAAGGCCTTGAGTGATTGATAAGCATGGTTTAAGTTTCATTAGAAGTCTCCATAGGCTGTGATAGGTTGTCCGTCCTGATTCAGGATAACTCTGGCTTTTTTTGTTTTTTCGTATTCGTAGCCATCTTTTTTGTACCCCTCGCCAATTGTTTTGCCCATGTTCATAGGCCGTTTTGATGCCGAAAGATTTATCTGCTTGAATATGAGCTGTGCACGGTAGATCGCATTCAACTGATCTCTATGGCTTAGGAAATGGGTGGCAGCACTAGGTGTTCTAGGCTCTCCTGCGTGTGGGCCTGTTATGTATCTTTCTATCTCTCGAGTGGTGGGGTTTTTTGCTGTTTGTACCCGCTCCAATTGAGATTCCAGTGACGTTTGTGCTCCATGTTTTTCAAGAAAGTGCGCCCCAGGGATTGATGCCTCCAGTTCTGTTAAGCGCCTATGAGCATTTGCTTCGCCAAGCTCATTGATACGTACCTGTCTCTGCGCACGAGTCAGTTGCGGTAAAGCGGGTTCCCCTTGATTGATCCCTGCCGTTGGTTCTCGGAGTGTACTGTCTGGCTTGCATCCATTCTCGCCCGGACACGAATTCAACCCCAGCGGATCCACCCACCCCGTAGGATTGGGCGCGTACTGGTACGCATTGATCCCACCCGCCAGCTTCACCGGATCCGGTGTCAGGTAACGACCCAGATCCGGATTGTAGTAGCGATGGCGGTTGTAGTGCAGGCCGCTTTCGGGGTCGAAGTATTGGCCCTGGAAGCGCAGCGGGTTGTCGATTTTGCTTGCGTCCAACCGGCTGATTTTGCCGTAGGCCTTGTAGTGGGCGGACCAGACGATTTCGCCGTTGGGGGCGGTGAGTTCCTGTGGGGTGCCGAGGTGGTCTAGCTGGTAATAGAAAGGCTGGGTGGCTTTTGGGCCGAAGCCGTCGAGCAGGGCCAGCGGGCGGAAGCTGCCGGGTTCGTAGATATAGCTGCGGTGGCGATCGGCGTGGTGTTCGGCGATGAGTTTGTCGCCTTGCCAGAAAAACTCGGTGGTTTTGCCGTCGACGGTTTTGCTGATGCGTCGGCCGAACGGGTCGTATCTGTAACTGGCGGTTTGGCCGTCTGGTCGGGTGATGCCGATCAGCCGGTGTTGGCAGTCGTAGCGGTATTCGGTGACGAGTTTGTGGTCTTTGCCACGCCGTTCGCGGATCAGATTGCCGAACGCGTCATAGTCGTAATGATGATCCCCCTGTATCGCCAGCCGATTACCCGCCACGATGTCCGGGCCGGGGCGGTCCTGCATCAGCAGGTTGCCCGCCGGGTCGTGGCCGAAGCGTTCCTGTCCGTCTTGTGTGTGATCGACGCGGGTCAGGCGGGCGAGGGGGTCGTATTGGTAACGACGTTCGCCCTTGCGGGTGTCGAGGATGCGGCTGAGGTTGCCGGTTTTGTCGTAGTGATAGTGGCGCTCATAAACATCATGCCGTTGCTGAGTGACGGCGTGGGCGTACAGGCGGTTTTGTTCGTCGTAGCCGTAATGGCTGATGAGCTGGCCTTGCTGGCGCTGACGCTCGCGGCCTGCCTTGAACAGGTGGGAGGTGAGTGGAGTGCCGTTCAGGTCGACGGTGCTGAGGTCGCCGCCTTTTCCGTGGTGGAAGGTGAGCCGGTTGTTGTCCGGCAGGCGCAGGTTTTTCAGTTGGCCGCAGGCGTCGTAGCCATAGCGCAGCGTGCCCCAGCCCTGGTGTTCGGCGGTGAGGCGATTTTGACTGTCGTACTCGTAGGCCAGCGCCCAGTGGCCGTCGTTGACGCCGAGGAGGTTGCCTTGGCGGTCGTAGGTGTAATCGACGGTTTTGCCATCGGGGAGGGTTTTTCTGACAAGGCGGCCGGCGTGGTCTCGCGTGTAGCGGGTAACCAGCTGACTGCCATCGTCGCCGTGTTCGGTTTTTTCCTGCAGGTTGCCGTTGAGGTCGTAGACGTACGCGGTGCGTTGGCCATCAAAGCCGGTTTCCTGCTGGATCAGGCCGTTGGGGTGGTAATTCAGGCGATAGGTTTCGCCGACTTCGTTTTCAATCTCGGTCAGCAGCAACCGAGTGTTGTCGTAGCGATACTTGACCTGGGTGCCGTCGGAATTAATACGACGACTGATCAGGTGCAGGCCGTCGCCGTATTCGTAGCGGGTGACGTGCCCCAGCTCATCGCGTTCAGCGGTGATTTTTCCGTAGGGGTTGTAGCTGTATTCCCGCGTCGTGCCGCCCGGCAGAACCACACGAACCAACCGACCCACACTGTCCAGCTGGTACTGCGTCAGCGCGCCGTATTCATCCTCCCGCCCAACCTGCCGCCCCAAATCGTCATAGCGATACCGTCTGACCCCACCATTGGGCAGCTGTTCCTCAACCAACTGCCCATGCTCATTCCACACCAGCCGATGACAGCTGTGGTCGGGGTACCAAACGCCGGTCAACTGCCCGTATTTGTTGTAGCTGTAGTCGGTAACGCTGCCATCAGGATCGATCTTGCGCGTGACATCGCCCTGATCATTACGCTCGTACTTCCACGCCGCCTCCCCACGCCGCACAACCCGTACGAAACCGTTGTCATGCTCGTAGGAAGTCGGCTCGTCGTCGCCGGGAAACAACGCCACCAAACGCCCGGCGTCGTCGTATTGATACGCCGTCACCGCGCCCAGCGGGTCTTGCTCGACCGTCAGCCGGCCCTTGTCGTCGTAGGATTTGAAATGCTCGGCGCCATCCGGATCGATGCGCTGCACCAGCCGCGCACGGCTGTCATGCACGTAGACTTCGGTGCTGCCGTCGGCGTTGTGGACGGTGACCTGGCCGTCATCACCCCAGGCATAACGCGTGTCCATCTGCGAAAAACTGGCCCAATGCCGGACACATCGGGCCGCCTTGCCGGACCTTTCCCACGCCCAAAAGAAACTCGCCCCACCGGCCAGTTGGCGTTCAAGAATGACGTGCTGGTCGTCGTACCGGTAAACCTCGCTTTCGCCTGCAGCATTGGTCGCTGAGACCAGTCGTCCGGCGTCGTCATAGGCGTAGGAAACGACGGTTTGCTCTGTCCTCCAGACAAACTCGCCCGGCCCCTCGGCGCGCTGAATCTGATACTCCACTGCCACAATGCGGCCATGTTTATAGCGCAGAAACAGCGATCGCCCGATGCCGTTGTCCAGCCGCTCAACCCGGCCCGAATAGCCCCGTAAAACCTGCAGGCGGTTGTCATACGCATCGCTGATCGCCGTCAGCGCGCCGTCGCGAAAGTGATAAAACCGCGCGTCCTGGGCCAGCACCAGCTCATCGGGAGACGAGCCCAGATAAATCGCCGCCTCAGCCAGGCTGTTGGTGATAGCAGGGCGGGAAACCGTGGGCAGCGGAAACTCGGTGATGCGGTTTTCGTGATCCGTCCACACCACCGAATCACCGGCCACCACCAGCCGGTGCGCCAGCGAATGGCTCCAGCCAAACCCCAGGCCACAATCGATGTCCACGGCACTGGTGCGGTACAACCGCGTCCACTCAAACGGCAAGATGCCGTCCAGCGTGCCATCGGTCAGGGTCAGCAATTCCTCGCCGGTGACCATCGACACCGGGCAGCCGTTAGTGACGGTTTTATCGGCCGGCGCAGCGGCGTCGCCTGCGGGGTTTTTGCCGGAGGCAGGCACGTCGTCCACGTGCTCTTGCCGAACCAGCGCCGTGCGCTGAACCCGCTTGTTTCGAACCGCCTGGGCGGCGTTCGAAATCACCTTATCGCCAGCCTTCAATGGCGCATCGGGGATCACCTTGATGTCAGCCACCGGCCCACCCAACAAGATCGGCCTGGCCAACTCGGTATGTGTCTCCGCGCGAACTTTGCCGAACTGCCCGGCGATGCGTTCCAGCCACTCGCGTGCCCGGCGAGACTTGATGCCGCCCAGCACCTTCGGGCTCATGCGTGTCACCAGGCCCATCCCGCCGGTGGCGCGGACCAACAGCAGGTTGATCAGCACCTCACCGCTGATCTCACCCAGCAATTCGTTCATGTACGGGGGTGGCAACAGCCGCATCCAGCCGACGAAGGCTGACAAGTGGATAAACATCAGCGGCTCATCGCTAAGTATCAGCAAGCCTTTTGCAAGGGCATCTGTGCTCAGCGCCAGCAGCTTTTCAAACTCGGCCTGAGACAGGTAATGCAGCAGTTTCTCGGCGTAGACCAGCGGGTGGGTGATCCATTCATAGAGTTGCTTGATGTCGTCCCACAGCGAGTTCAGCGCCTGGCCAAACCCGCGGGCATAAGCTTCGTGCAACGCGAGGTAACGCTTGAGGAAGTTCGCCTCGGAGTAGTTTTTCCAGAGTGGCGCGAAAGTGGTGGTCCATTCACGGCGCAGCCAGCCTTCCAGTGACGCAATAACCGACTGATAGGACGCGTACAGCGCCTTGTAGTGGGCTTTGGAAACATCGGGATAGAAATTGACCCGGTACTGCTGGTTGCGATCACACTCGGTGACTTCAAGGATGCCGCTGGGGCCGATGGTTTTATGGATGGGCTCGCCCAGGGGGCCGCCTGCAGGGTCAATGCGTTGCAGCACCACCGGGGTATTGCCGATGGGCACGAACCGCGCACTCTGAAACATGTGCACCAGGGTCAACGTACCGTTGGCCTTGCAGGTGGCGACGGTGCTGCTGGGCAATATCGAACGGTTGATCGGCGCCACCAGCGCCACTTCATCGCCGACCTTAAACACCTGCTCGATATCCAATGCCGAAAAGCTGAAAAAGCTTTCCGCCCAGGTGTCATAGCTGTTGAGGCAGCGTTTGAAATCGCTGAGGACGGATTCGACGTCGCGGGTCTTCGAATCCATGGCGGCCAATACCAGCAAGCCAATGGTTTGGCTGGTCGCGGCGATCAAGAAGCAACCCCGGCGATCAGGGCTTTAACGAAAAAAACCATCTGCAATCCCTCGCACTGTGTGATCAGGCGAAGGACTTTGCAGTGGTTTTCAGGCGATATCTGTAGAGCTAGTCCTGCTGTTATGTGGGAGGTTTCAGCAGCTTGCGTACTCCCGTCGGGTTACGGGTTCTGGCGGTTACTTTGCAGACGTACTGCGAGGGTGGAGCCGGGGTTGAAACGGCCAACGGCGCCGTGCAACACGTAACGTGCCGAGTAGGTATGCGTGAAAGGGTCGACGCTGGCAGGCAGTTCGCGCAGGGTGGCGGTGACGGCTTGTTCGGGCGCATCGAAAGGGAAGACCAGGGCTCTCGGTGAGGCCTGGTTGCGCTGGTTTTCCGGCAGTTGGACGACGATTTCACGCGCGCCCTCGCGGGTCAGGTGCACGATGCCAAAGTGGGTGTCGCAAGCGCCTGCTTTCACGGCCTGCGCAGCAGTGGGCGCGGGCGTTTCGAGGCAGCCACTCAATACAGTCAGAAGAATCAGCGGCGTGAGAAGTCGCCAGCAACGCGCATTCATGATGGGCTCCAGGGGGTGACCAGCAGGTAAAAAATTATGGACATAATTTTTTACCCATATTATGGTCGAAATATAAATTAATCCAGCCCCCGGATATTCCCCATGGCAAATACCCCGGCACCTTCGCGCAGCTTGTTGTTTCTATTGGTTGCCCTCACGGCGTTGGGTGAAGTCTCGACCCAATTGATGATCCCGGGACTTGGCGCCATCGAGCAGGCACTGGCCGCGCCCGCGGGTTCGGCCTTGATGGCGTTGTCGGCGTTTGTCGCTGCATTCGGCCTCGGGCAGCTGTTCTTCGGGCCGCTGTCCGACCGCATCGGCAGGCGCCCGGTACTGATCGGCGGCCTGGCGCTGTACGTCGTGGCCACGCTGGCGATGCTGTTGGTCAGCGACATCCAGCAGTTCATCGCAGCCCGCGTGCTGCAAGGACTGGGCGCTTGTGCTGCATTGGTGCTGGCCCGCACCGTGGTACGCGATGTGTGGAAGGCCGAAGCGGGGCCAGCCCTGGCGCTGACCATGATCGGCATGCTCTACGCCATTGTGGTGGCGCCGATGGTCGGCGGGGTGTTGATCAGGTTCTTCGGCTGGCATGCGCCGATCATCCTGGCTCTGATGATCGGCAGTGTGGTGTTGCTGCTCGCGCTGTTGTTCTTCCGGGAAAGCAACCACCACCTGGACCCCAACGCCGGCCACTGGCGCACCCTCGGCGGGCAATACCTGGACTTGCTCAAAAATCGCCAATACCGCGCGTACGCCGTGGCGCTGGCCTGTACCTACGGCGCGATGTTCTCGGTGATCGCCGGTTCATCAGCCGTATTTATCAACCTGCTGGGTTTCAGCAGCCTGGAATATGGCATCAATTTCGGCCTGATCGTGTCGATGCTGATCATCGGGTCCACCTACACACGACGCAACATCATGCGCCTCGGCCCCCAACGTATTGTGGCGATGGGCGTGACAATGGTGGCCGTGGGCGGGCTCTTGGCGCTGGTGATTTACGAGCTGTTCGGGCTGTCGGTCGCCGGCCTGGATATTCCGGTGGCGCTGGTCACGCTGGGCGGCGGCCTGGTGTTGCCCGGTTCGGTGACGGGCGGGGTGATGCCCAACGCTCATCGCGCGGGTTTGGCGGCGGGATTGATGGGCTTTTCGCAGATGTTGGGTGCCACCTGCAGTGGTCTTTTGTTGAGCCATCTGCGGGACGGCAGCGCCACGCCGATGATCGTGATCGAAGCCGGTTTTGCGGTGACGGCCTTTCTTGCGTTTCACCTGTTGCGTCAGCGCAAGGTCAGTGGATTGTCCTATACGTAGAACAATCCGGGCCGCTTTTACCGGCTAGTGCATAAAGGCAGGTGGGCTTATGGTGGAGGGACTTTGGAGGTACACCATGAAAAAGCTTATCGGTATTTACACCAGCCCCCGCGCCCACTGGGTCGGCGACGGCTTTCCGGTGCGTACGCTGTTTTCCTACGACACGATGGGCAAACACATCAGCCCGTTCCTGTTGCTGGACCACGCCGGCCCGGCGGATTTCACCCCGACCGAACAACGCCGTGGCGTAGGCCAACACCCTCATCGCGGCTTTGAGACCGTGACCATCGTCTACGACGGCGAAGTCGAGCACCGTGATTCCACCGGTGCCGGCGGCAAAATCGGCCCCGGCGACGTGCAATGGATGACCGCCGCGAAAGGCATCATCCATGAAGAGTTCCACTCCGAAGCTTTCGCCCGCAGCGGCGGGGCGCTGGAGATGGTGCAGCTGTGGGTCAACCTGCCGGCCAGGAACAAAATGGCTGACGCCGGTTACCAGACCATCGTCGACGGTGACATCCCGGTACTGCCGCTGGCGGACGATGCCGGGCAACTGCGCCTGATTGCCGGTGAGTTTGCCGGTAGCACGGGGCCAGCTCGGACCTTCACGCCCATTGACGTGTGGGACCTGCGCCTGAATGCCGGTAAAACGGTCGCCCTCGACCTGCACGCCGGACGCAATACCGCGCTGGTAATTCTGCGCGGCACGGTGCTGGTCAATGGCGAGGACGTTGCGCGCCAGGGGCAGCTTGCGCTGTTTGAGCGTGATGGCAGCCGGCTGACACTGGAAGCCAGCGATGATGCCAAAGTGCTGCTGCTCAGCGGCGAGCCGATCGACGAGCCCATCGTCGGCCATGGCCCGTTTGTGATGAATACCGAGGAGGAAATCCATCAGGCATTCGCCGATTTCCACTCGGGCCGATTCGGTCAGATGCAGGCCTGACCGTTGAGCCGTGACCCTGTGGGAGCTGGCTTGCCTGCGATAGCATCACCTGGGTGTAACTGAAGCACCGAGGTGTCTGCATCGCAGGCAAGCCTGCTCCCACATTTTGTTTTCCAGCCTTATCAATTCATGCGATCTTCAGCGCATTCGCCACGGAGTCGCCTGGATGCCCTCATTTATCGCCGATCACCCGATGTTTTGCGCCCTGGCGCTGATTTTGATCGACATTGCGGTGTGGCGCCTTATTTCCGCCGACCTCGCCAACTGGAAGCTTGCGGCGCGGTTGGTCATCTTTGCGATCTTCAGTGCCGTGTTGTTCAACGACGGCATGAACCCCATGCAGGCCGCGCCCTACGCCGACAACACCGCTTTGCACCTGGCCGCTACTGCCTTGCAGATCGGCTGGTGGTTGTTCGCCGCGCGCACCCTGACGGTGTTGCTCGGCACGGTGATGATGCAGCGCGTCGGCCACACCGGGCGGCTGCTGCAGGATATCGTCGGCGCGGTGATTTTCCTGATTGCCATCATTGCCGCCATGGCCTATGTGCTCGACCTGCCGGTCAAAGGCGTACTTGCTACCTCGGGCGCGGTGGCGATCATCGTCGGCCTGGCGCTGCAAAGCACCTTGAGCGATGTGTTTTCCGGGATCGTGCTCAACACCACCAAGCCTTACCAGATCGATGACTGGATCTCGATTGACGGCACCGAAGGCCGCGTCACCGACATCGACTGGCGCGCCACGCGACTGCAAACCTCCCAGGGCAGCATGGCGGTGATTCCCAACTCGCTCGCGGCCAAGGCCAAGATCATCAACTTCTCTCGCCCGGCCGATATGTTCGGGCTGGCGGTGAGCCTGCAAGTCAGCCCCCACGCGCGCCCGCAGGTGGTGATCGAAGCGCTGGAGCGCGCCATGCAGGGCTGCCGGCCTCTGCTGGCCAAGCCCGCGCCGAGTGTGGCGTTCAAGACGTCCGCCAGCGGTGGCGTGGAGTATGAAATCAGCGGGTTCGTGCCCGCCATGGGCCTCAAGCGCGAAGTGCGCAATCAACTCTACGACCTGGCTTTCCGGCACTTGCAGGCGGCGGGTGTGGGCATTTTGTCCGCCACCGAAAACAGCACTGCGCCAGCGATGTCGGGGGCGCGGGCGCTGCTGGAACGCTCGTCGATTTTCTCCACGCTGCGCCAAGAGGAGAAAGAAACCTTCAGCCAGAATATGACCCTGCACACCTACCGGGCCGGTGAGATGATTTTGCCGGCGGGGGAGGTCAGCGATCATTTGTTTATCGTCGAATCCGGTGTGGTGTCGGTGATGCTGATCAAGGGCGGCCACACGTTCGAGGCCGGGCGGATGGGGCCGGGGGAGGTGATCGGCGAGGCGGGGATCCTGTCCGATCAGGCGACCCTGGCGGACTTCACCGCGAAGACGTTCTGTACCTTGTACCGGATTGAAAAGGAGTACTTGAAGCCGTGCCTGGATGCGCGGCACGACATCAGCGAGGCCATGAAGGCCCTGCTGGATTTCCGGTTACACGCCGCGCAGGCGATGACTCAGGACGCGCCGGTAGTGCCGGTCAAAAAAGGCTTTATGCAGTGGTTGAGAAGCAGAGGGTTGTGAGCCGATTGGTCACCCGTTCTTCCCCGCAATTGGCTATTTCTACGGGCGCCACCGGTGGCTAATCTAGCCACCAATCCCCACCGTTCCGGAGTACCGCCATGCAAACCCGTACCGATTTCTACACCGCCTCCCCGGATGCCATGAAAGCCATGCTGGCCCTGGAAGCCGCGTCCGGCAAACTGTCCATCGAGCTGCCGCTGCTCGAGTTGATTCGCCTGCGTGTCTCGCAAATCAACGGCTGCGCGTTTTGCCTGGACATGCACACCGCCGACGCCCGCAAAGGCGGTGAAACCGAGCGTCGCCTCTACACCCTGTCGGCCTGGCGTGAAACGCCCTTCTTCACCCCGCGTGAACGCGCCGCGCTGGCCTGGGCCGAAAGCCTGACCCTGATCAGCCAGACCCACGCCCCGGACGAAGACTTCAACGCCTTGGCGGCCGAGTTCAGCGCCCAGGAGCAGGTTGATCTGAGCCTGGCAATTACCACCATCAACAGCTGGAACCGCCTGGCGATCGGCTTTCGCAAGATGCCCAAGTAAGCGTTAGAAGTTCACCGTTGCGCTCAGGCGCGCCGTCAATGGCGCGCCCTGGAACAGATAATCGTCCCCCAGGTATTCGCCCGCGTCGCGCCAGTAGCGCTTGTCGAACAGGTTGTCGACGCTCAGGCGAAACACCGTCTCATAGCCGTCCATTTTTGTGGTGTAGCGGCTGCCGACGTTGACCACCGCGTAATCCCCGACTTCCACGTTGCCGGTACGGTTCGCGTACTTCTTCGCGCTGTATTGCACGCCACCGAGCACCGCCAAACCGTTCACCCACGGCAAGGCGTAATCGGCGTAAACACTGGCGCGCAGTTTGGGCACGTTGATCGCCTGGTGGCCTTCGTATTCCGGGGTGCCGCTGCCGGTGACGCGGGCGCGGATTGCTGCGACGCTGGTCGCAATTTGCAGACGGTCGGTGGCCCAGCCGTTGGCGGACAGTTCCAGGCCGGTGTTTTTCTGTTCGCCTTGTTGTACGTAGTTGAATTTGTCGTCGCCAATAGGTTGGGCGTACTGGTACGCCTGGCGGGTCTGGAACACGGCGGCGGCGAAGCTGATGCGGCGCCAGTCGTATTTAACGCCGGCTTCGAGCTGGCGTGAGGTGGTGGGGGCGAGGGTGTCACCGCTGTTGAGTGTCGTCCACGGCGCGGTGCCGCCCAGCGACAAGCCCTTGCTGTAGCTGGTGTACAACGACAGGTTTTCTATCGGTTTGTAGATCAATGCCGCTTGGGGCAGGAATACGTATTGCTGGGTGTGGCGTGTTTGATCGCCAGTCTCCTCGTCGAAGGCTTTTTCATCCAGGCGCACTTCGCGGCCGCCAATGATGGTCTGCCATTGCTCGTTGAAGCTGATGCGGTCGGTGACAAACAGCCCGTACTGACGGCTGTCAAGGTTACGGTGGCTGGCGTTCAATGGCTCATCGGTGGGTTTGAAAGTAGGAGCGTCTTCGTTGATGTTGCTACTGCCAATCGGGTCGTTCACTGCTTCGCGCTTGTCGATCACCCGGCGGAACGCGCTGGTGCCGAAGGTCAGCTCGTGGCCTATGCCAGCGGTATCGAACAGCCCGGTCATGGACGCCTGCAGTTCATCGTCACGGCGGGTGTCATCGGGGCTGCGGTAGTCGTAAATGTCGTAATTTCCCTCTGGCGTGAAATAGTTGCCGAGGCCGGTAGTGGCTCCGCCCCACGCAAACGAACTGTAATCATCAATCACCACCTTGCTGCGTGCCGCACTCACGCTGCCTTTCCACTGATCGCTGAAACGGTACTCAAACTTGCCGTTCAGGTTCAACGAGTCAATGCCCACCTGATGGGAGCCGCTTTGATGCCCCAGCAGCTTTTTCGGCGATGCGTCATGGGGCACTTCGGTGCCGCCCAACAGCTGATAGCCCGGCACCGAGCGTTGCTGCTTGTTCTGGTATTCCGCGTCCAGCTGCAACAGCGCATCCGGGCTGATGTTCCAGTCGAAGGCCAGGGATACGAAATCGCGCTGGCCGTTGGCGTGTTCCACGTAGGAATTGAGGTCTTCATGGGCCACATTGGCGCGCAGGCCGAACTGCTGCTCGCTGCCAAACCAGCCGCCGACGTCGGTGGCGACATAGCCGCTGCCGCGATCATCGGTGGAGACCGTCACCGAACGCACATCCTCCGGGCGCTTGGTCACGTAGTTGATCACGCCGCTGGGCTCGGAAATTCCGCTCTGCAAACCGGCCAGGCCCTTAAGCACTTCCACTTGTTGTTTGTTTTCCAGTGCCACGTTCTGCTCGCCGGTGATGGTGCGCCCGTTGATCTTGTAGCTGCTGGCCGCATTCAGCGAGAAACCGCGTACCACAAAGTTTTCGTAATAGCCGATGGGCGCGTAGCTGTCGCCGACCGAGGCGTCGTTGCGCAGCACTTCGCTGAGCAGGCGGGCTTGCTGGTCCTTGATCAGGGATGCGTTGATCACGCTGATCGAGGCGGGTGTGTCTAGCAAAGGTGCTTCGCTGAAACCTGCCACTGAGGCGGTGTCAGCACGGTAGCCGGACTCGTCCTGGCCCTGAACCTTCACCGTCGGCAGTTCTATTTCAGCTGCGAAGCCTGTGCCGATACCGCCGCTGAGCAGCAGGCCGAGGGCGAAACTTGAAGGCGGGAACGAGGGAAAACGCAAAACCATGGGGGCAAGGCCTTAAAGCGCGGGGCAGGGAGGGCGCATAAGCTAGGCATATCGGCCGGGTTTTACAAGCGATTAAGAGTGGTTCTGCCTCACCAAAAAACCAATGTGGGAGCTGGCTTGCCTGCGATAGCGGTGTATCAGTGGTAGATGTGTCGCCTGACACACAGCTATCGCAGGCAAGCCAGCTCCCACAGGGGGAGAGTGCGTTTCAGGTGGAGTGTTTGAGGGTCTCGCTGGGCAATTCCTTGAACAGCGCCCGGTAACTGTTGGAAAACCGTCCCAGATGCCAGAACGACCAGTTCATCGCCACCTCGGCCACGGTGGTATCGGCGCCACTCAACAATTCCCGCCGCGCACCATTCAACCGGCGCAACCTCAGCCACTGCGCGGGGCTCATGCCGGTGTAGGTCTTGAAGCCCTGTTGCAGTTGGCGCAGCGGCACGCCGGCAATTTGTGCCAGTTCCAGCAGGTTGACGGTTTCATCCGGCGCGTCCGCGGCCCATTCACCGATGCGCGCCATCAGCCGGCGCTCTTCGCTGCGCCGCTGCAATGAGCTGCGGTCCAGGCACACGCAAGCGTTATCGAGGATAAACAGGCAGTCGTCGAGCAATTGCCGGGTGAGGTTGACGGGGTCGGGCACGGTGGGCAAGCGCGTCAAGGTGCTGCTGAGCCAGCGGGTGAACAGTGCATTCTGCTGGCAGGTCAGCGGCGCCATGAACAGGCCTTCGAGTTTCGCCACATCCAGGCCCTGGCGCTGCACGAATTGCGGCCCGAACACCACCGCCACTTCGCGGTAGTTTTCCGGGGTGATCCAGGTGTTGCGGCTTTCGCCATTGAGCATGTACAGCGCGTTGTCGCTGCCATCGAAACAGAACGCCAGGGAGCCGGGCGGCGCGTTGAAATGCTGCTCCACACGGGTATTCATGCACTCTTCGTAGACCTCGACACCTTGCAGGTCGAGGTAGCGGATCTGCCCGGCAAAATGCCCGGGAGACATCTGCTGGTACTGCTGCACCCAGCCGGGTGTCGCACTGCATTGAGCGGCCACATCACCGGTGGTGAAGGCCTGTACGCGCAAAGCCGTTGCCTGTGTCATGGGTGATCCGTGCGCACTCTATTGGTGCGTTGTGGGGCGTGCAAAGTGGATAGATGCCGTTTGAAGGCTGGCCCAAGATAGACCTCAATGCGCCGGGAGTACAAGCCGGCGCATGCACCCAACCCATGACGAGGTCCTTATGAACGCCCCCTTCGATCAGCTGTCCGCCTGGCTGAAAGAACACAAGATTACCGAAGTCGAATGCGTGATCAGTGATTTGACTGGCATCGCACGCGGCAAGATTGCGCCCACCAACAAGTTCCTGCATGAGCGAGGCATGCGCCTGCCGGAAAGTGTGCTGCTGCAAACGGTGACCGGGGACTTTGTCGACGACGATATCTACTACGACCTGCTGGACCCGGCCGACATCGACATGATTTGCCGTCCGGTGTCCAACGCCACCTATGTGGTGCCCTGGGCCATCGAACCCACTGCGATTGTGATCCACGACACCTTCGACAAGCAGGGCAACCCCATCGAGCTGTCGCCGCGCAACGTGCTGAAAAAAGTCCTGCAGCTCTACACCGACAAGGGCTGGCAGCCGATTGTCGCGCCGGAAATGGAGTTCTACCTGACCCAGCGCTGCGAAGACCCGGACCTGCCGCTGAAAACCCCGGTGGGCCGGTCGGGCCGTGCCGAAACCGGTCGCCAGTCGTTTTCCATCGATGCCGCCAACGAATTCGACCCACTGTTCGAAGACGTCTACGACTGGTGCGAACTGCAGGGCCTGGACCTCGACACGCTGATCCACGAAGACGGCCCGGCGCAGATGGAAATCAACTTCCGCCACGGTGATGCCCTCGACCTCGCCGACCAGATCACCGTGTTCAAACGTACCCTGCGCGAGGCCGCGCTCAAGCACAACGTAGCCGCGACCTTCATGGCCAAACCGGTGGCCGACGAGCCGGGCAGCGCCATGCACCTGCACCAGAGCGTGGTGGACATCGCCACCGGCAAGCCGGTGTTCGTCGACGCCGACGGCAACAAGAGCCAACTGTTTTTGCACCACATCGGCGGCCTGCAGAAGTACATCCCCAAGCTGCTTCCGATGTTTGCGCCCAACGTGAACTCGTTCCGCCGCTTCCTGCCGGACACCTCGGCGCCGGTCAACGTGGAGTGGGGCGAAGAAAATCGCACCGTCGGCCTGCGCGTGCCCACCTCCAGCCCGGAAGCCATGCGCGTGGAAAACCGCCTGCCCGGCGCCGACGCCAATCCCTATCTGGCGATTGCCGCTAGCCTGTTGTGTGGCTACCTGGGCATGGTCGAGCAAATCGAACCCAGCGCGCCGGTGGAAGGCCGCGCTTACGAGCGCCGCAACCTGCGTTTGCCGTTCACCCTCGAAGACGCGCTGGCGCGCATGGAGGATTGCGACACGGTCAAACAGTACCTGGGCGACAAGTTCGTGCGCGGCTACGTCGCGGTCAAACGCGCCGAGCATGAGAATTTCAAGCGGGTGATCAGTTCCTGGGAGCGTGAGTTCCTGCTGTTGAGCGTCTAAAAAACCAATAAAGGGGTGTCGATATGCGTCTTGTGAAAAAGCTTCTCCCGCTGGCTCTTGTCGCGGCGTTCAGCGCTACCGGCCAGGCCGCCCAGACGGTCAGCGTCTATAACTGGACCGACTATATCGGCGAGACTACCCTGGCCGACTTCCAGGCCAAGACCGGGATCAAAGTGATCTATGACGTGTTCGACTCCAACGAAACCCTGGAGGGCAAGCTGCTCGCGGGGCGCACCGGTTATGACGTGGTGGTGCCGTCCAACCACTTTCTGGCGCGCCAGGTGAAGGCCGGCGCGTTTCTCAAGCTCGACCGTTCGCAGTTGCCCAACTTCAAGAACCTCGACCCCAAGCTGCTCAAGCTGCTGGAGAAAAACGACCCGGGCAACGCGCACTCGGTGCCGTACCTGTGGGGCACCAATGGCATCGGCTACAACGTCGACAAGGTCAAGCAGGTGCTGGGCATCGACCATATCGACTCGTGGGCGGTGCTGTTCGAACCCGAGAACATCAAGAAGCTCAACCAGTGCGGCGTGGCCTTCCTCGACTCGGCGGATGAGCTGTTCCCGGCGATCCTCAACTACATGGGCAAGGACCCGCGCAGCGAGAACCCCGAGGACTACAAACAGGCCGAAGCCAAGCTGCTGACGCTGCGCCCGTATATCACCTATTTCCATTCCTCCAAGTACATTTCGGACCTGGCCAATGGCGATATCTGCGTGGCGTTCGGCTATTCCGGCGACGTGTTCCAGGCGGCCAACCGCGCCAAAGAGGCCAAGAATGGCGTGAACATCGCCTACTCGATTCCCAAGGAAGGTTCGAACCTGTGGTTCGACTTGCTGGCGATTCCCGCCGACGCGAGCAATCCGAAAGAAGCCCACGCCTTTATCAACTACCTGCTCGACCCCGAGGTGATCGCCAAGGTCAGCGCCTCGGTGGGTTATGCCAACGCCAACCCGGCAGCCAAGCCGTTCATGGCCCCGGAGCTGGTGAACAACCCTGAGGTGTACCCGTCCCAGGAAGTGCTCGACAAACTCTACATTTCCACCACGCCGACCCCGGCGACCATGCGCTTGATGACCCGCGCCTGGAGCAAAGTGAAGACCAACAAATGAGGCAGTCGACTGACCACGCCCGGTCCTATTACCGGGCCACGGCCCATGCCATGCCGGAGCGCCCGCCATTGGGCGCCGACCTGACCGCCGATGTGTGTGTGATCGGCGGCGGGTTTACCGGTGTGAACACCGCCATTGAGCTGGCCCGGCGCGGGCTCTCGGTGATCCTGCTGGAGGCCCGGCGCATCGGCTGGGGCGCCAGCGGGCGCAACGGCGGGCAACTGATTCGTGGCATCGGCCACGACGTGTCGGGCTTTGCCAAATACGTGGGCGAGGAGGGTGTGCGTTATTTGGAGCGGGCCGGGATCGAGTCGGTGGCGCTGGTGGGCGAGCGGATTCGCGAACACGGCATTGACTGTGATTTGCGCTGGGGCTTTTGCGAGCTGGCCAATACGCCTGCGCAATTCGCCGCGTTCAAGGGCGAGCAGGAGCATCTGGCCGCCCTGGGCTATGCCCATGAAACCCGGCTGGTCGGGCCGCAGGACATGCGTCAGGTGGTCGGCTCCACAGCCTATGCCGGCGGCCTGGTGGACATGGGCTCCGGGCACCTGCACCCGTTGAACCTGGTGCTGGGCGAGGCACAGGTGGCCGAGTCCCTCGGCGTGCAGATTTTCGAGCAGACCGAAGTGCTGGAGTTGATTCACGGCGAGACGGTAAAAGTGCGCTGCGCCGGGGGTACGGTACGCGCCGCCAACCTGGTGCTGGCGTGCAACGCGCACCTTGAAGAACTGGAGCCGCGTCTGAGCGGCAAGGTGCTGCCCGCGGGCAGCTACATCATTGCCACCGAGCCTCTGTCCGAGGCGGTGGCCAACCAACTGATCCCGCAGAACCTGGCGCTGTGTGACCAGAAAGTCGGGCTGGATTACTACAGGCTGTCTGCTGACCGTCGCTTGCTGTTCGGCGGCGCGTGCCATTATTCAGGGCGCGATCCGGTGGATATCGCCGCCTATATGCAGCCGAAAATGCTCAAAGTCTTCCCGCAATTGGCCGATACCGCCATCGAATTTCAATGGGGCGGCAAGATTGGCATCACCGCCAATCGTTTTCCTCAGGTTGGCCGGTTGAAGCAGTACCCGAACGTGTTCTACGCCCAAGGGTATTCCGGGCATGGGCTCAACGTGACGCATTGGTGTGCAAAGCTCTTGGCCGAAGGCATTCACGCAGGTCAAAGCACCGGGCTGGATATCTTCAGCCAGGTGCCGCATATGACCTTTCCGGGTGGCAAGGCCCTGCGCTCGCCGCTGCTGGCGCTGGGGATGTTGTGGTATCGGCTGCGGGAGCTGATTTAGCCGACACGACTTAACTGATGTAACACCGTCAAATGTGGGAGCGGGCTTGCCCGCGATAGCGGTATGTCTGTGACTTCAATGGTGACTGAGTGAGCCCCATCGCGGGCAAGCCCGCTCCCACAGTTTGATCTTTGTCAGGCACTGGGTTCGGTGAGCACCTTACGAAAGGTTTCTACCAGGGGCCGCAGGTTGATCCGGTGCCACGCCGCCCACAGCGGGGTGGTGTAGGTCAGCCACGGCAATTCGCGCAACACCACGCCCGGCGGCGCATTGCGGCTCAGGCCCTTTTGCACCATGGCCACGCCCAGCCCCGACGCAACCAGCCCCAGGGCGGTAAACGGTTCGCTGGCTTCCATGGGGATTTGCGGGGTGAAGCCGGCACGAATGCAGGCCGCCACAAAGTCATCGGCGGGGTTGGCGCCGGGTTTGCGCTGCACGCCGATCCACTCCTGTTCGGCCAGATCTTCGGGCAGCAACTCGCGCTGGCGAGCCAGTGGATGCTGCTCGGGCAGCGCCAGCAGCATCGGGTCGTCCAGCACTTGCAAGGCGGTGAGGTCCGGGTCGTCAGCGGCCGGCGGTTCGCCGACCAGCGCGATGTCCAGGCTGCGCTGGCGCAAGCCTTCAAGCTGTTCCAGAGACGGCAGGTTGTACAGCTTGATATGCACGGTGGGCCGGTCGTCCCTCAGCACGCGCAAGGCATTGGGCAGCACACCGGCGTGCATGGCGTTTTCGATATAGCCGATACACAAACCGCCTTCCTCACCGCGGCCCAGGCGCTTGCCGAGTGATTCCAGACGGCTGGCGTGGGTCAGCAGCGCCTTGGTTTCAGCCAGGAAGGTCTGGCCGTCGCGGGTCAGGCGGATACGTTGCTGGCTGCGCTCGAACAGCGTCAGCCCCAGGCGCTCTTCGAGCTGGGCGATCTGTCGGCTCAGGGGCGATTGGGAAATGTGCAGGCGCTCGGCAGCGCGGCCGACGTGTTCTTCTTCGGCGACGACTTCGAAGTAGCGCAATTGGCGCAAGTCGATCATGTTAGACCTCAAGGGACTCAAGTTGGTCGCAGTATGTCTTGGACGGTCCGATCTCTGCAATCTAGGATCTGCTCAACGGTCACCGCGACCCTTCACGCATTTGAGGATCCACCATGAGCTTGAAAGACAAACTCCCTGGCCAACTTGGCTTCGGCACCGCGCCACTGGGCAACATGTTCCGCGCCATTCCTGAAGAAGAAGCGCAGGCCACCGTAGAAGCCGCCTGGAACGCCGGCGTGCGCTACTTCGACACCGCACCGTTCTACGGCTCGGGGCTTTCCGAAATTCGCCTGGGCCAGGTGCTCTCGCAGTACAACCGCGATGACTTCGTGCTCAGCACCAAAGTTGGCCGGGTGATCCTCGACGAAGTCGAAGAAAGCGCCCGTGACCTCGGCGAAAAAAGCGGCGTGTTCGAACACGGCCGCCCCAACAAGATGCTCAACGACTACAGTGCCGACGCCACCCTGCGTTCCATCGAAGACAGCCTGGAACGCCTGCAAACCGACCGCCTGGACATCGTGTGGATTCACGACATCGCCCAGGACTTCTACGGCGACCAATGGCTGGACTACTTCAACCAGGCCCGCACCGGCGCATTCAAAGTGCTGACCCGCTTGCGTGAAGAAGGCGTGATCAAGGCCTGGGGCCTGGGTGTGAACCGCGTTGAACCCTGCGAATTGACCCTGGACTTGACCGAAGCCCAGCCGGACGGCTTTCTGCTGGCGGGCCGCTACACGCTGCTGGACCACGACCGCGCCCTGCAACGCCTGATGGACGCCGCCGCTGCGCAGAAGGTTGAGATTGTTGTCGGCGGCCCTTACAGCTCGGGCATCCTCGCCGGTGGCGCACACTTCGAATACCAGAAGGCCAGCCCGGCGATCATCAACAAGGTCGAGCAGATCAAAGCGATTGCCCAAGCGTTTGGCGTCAGCATCAAAGCCGCCGCCCTGCAATTCTCCCTGGCTCATCCGGCGGTGGCGGCGGTGATTCCCGGTGCCAGTCGTCCGGGGCGCATTGCCGAAGACGTCGCGGCGTTGTCAGAGAAGATTCCGGCAGCCTTCTGGCAGGCCCTGCGCGATGCCCGTTTGATTTCGGCCCGCGCGCCACTGCCGCTTTAACTTCAGGAGTTCACCTTATGAAAATCGATGTAAGCGGCAAAACAGCCATCGTCAGCGGCAGCACCGCCGGGATCGGCCTGGGCATCAGCCTGGCCCTGGCGCAGTCCGGCGCCACCGTGGTGGTGATCGGGCGTGAAGCGGGCAAGGTCGACGACGCGCTGGCGAGCATTCGCCAGGCCGTGCCGGGTGCGGATTTGCGTGGGCTGGTGGCTGACCTCGGCACCGCCGAAGGCGCAGAAAAACTGTTCGCCGCCGAACCGCGCGCCGACATCCTGGTCAACAACCTGGGCATCTTCAACGATGTGGATTTCTTCGATGCGCCCGACAGCGAGTGGACGCGCTTCTACGAGGTCAATGTGATCTCCGGTGTGCGTCTGGCGCGGCACTATGTGCCGGGCATGGTCGAGCAGGGCTGGGGGCGGGTGATTTTCCTGTCATCGGAATCCGGCGTGGCAACCCCGGCCGACATGATCAACTACGGCGTGACCAAAAGCGCCAACCTGGCGGTGTCCCACGGCCTGGCCAAGCGTTTGGCGGGCACTGGCGTAACGGTGAACGCCGTGCTGCCGGGGCCGACCTTTACCGACGGCCTGGAGCAGATGCTGGCGGACGCCACGGCCAAATCCGGGCGCAGCGCGCGGGACGAGGCGGATGTGTTTGTGCGCAATGCGCGGCCTACCTCAATCATCCAGCGGGCGGCCAATGTGGATGAAGTGGCGAACCTGGTGGCGTACATTGCCTCACCGCTGTCGTCTGCAACCACGGGTGCCGCGTTGCGGGTCGACGGTGGTGTTGTCGACAGCATGGCGATCTGAATCATTTTTCTTTATTGGGAGTATTGATTGTGGCAACAGCATCTTCGGTGATTGAAATTCCGGTGTCGGCGGATCAGGTATGGCAATTGGTCGGCGGCTTCAACACGCTGCCGGACTGGCTGCCGTTTATCGTCAAGAGCGAGCCGGGCGAGGGCGGGCGCTTGCGTCACCTGGAAACGGCGGAAGGCGGCGTGATCGTAGAGCGTTTGCAGACCTATGACAATGTGGCCCGCACTTACAGCTACACCATCGAGCAGTCGCCGTTTCCGGTAAGTGCTTACCTGGCGACATTGCAGGTTGAGGCCTTGGGCGATGCGTCGGCCAAAGTGACCTGGTCCGGTGTGTTTACCCCGGCGGCGGGAACCACGGAGGCGGCGGTGGAGGAATTGTTCGCCGGCGTTTACAGCGGCGGGCTTGAGGCGCTGCGCGCCAACTTCTAACAGCCACCGCAAACTCATGTGGGAGCTGGCTTGCCTGCGATGGCGGTGTGTCAGGCAAACTATTTATTGCCTGGGCTGCCGCTATCGCAGGCAAGCCAGCTCCCACAGGGTTTTGTGGTGTCGGGGTTATTCAGGCATCAACTGCTGCCGGCACTCCAGCACCAGACACGCTCCGCCTCTCTGACTGCTGCCCACCTCCAGCTTGAACCCGTGCAAGTTGATAATCGCGGCCACAATCGACAGGCCCAACCCGAACCCGCCTTGCTGGTCGTTTTCATCCACGCGGTAAAAGCGCTGGAACACGGCGTCCCGTTCGGCCGTGGGAATGCCCGGCCCCGAGTCGTGCACTTCGATGCGCGTGCTGCCGGCGTCATTCACTGCGCGCAGAATCACTTCACCGCCCGGTGGGGAGAACTTGATCGAGTTGCTCAGCAGGTTGGCCAAGGCTTCGAACAACAGCGCCCGGTCTCCGGTGATCCACGGCAGCGATTCCGGCACTTCCAGCAGCAACTGCAACTCGCCTTCTTCGGCCAGCGGCAGGTAGAAGTCATGCAGTTCGCGCAACAGCGGCAGCGGGTCCATCACCAAAAAGCCCGAACGACGCTGGTGGTCTTCCAGCTCCGAAATCCGCAACAACCCGCGAAAGCGCGCCATCAAGGTGTCGGTTTCAGCAATGGCATCGTCCAGTTTTACCGCGTGGGCCGAGTCTTCTTCGGCCTGCTGTTTGATACGGTAAAGCTGGGCACGCAAGCGCGTGAGCGGGGTGCGCAGGTCGTGGGCGATGTTGTCACACACGCCCTTGACCTCGTTCATGAGCTTCTCGATGCGGTCGAGCATGGCGTTGACGATGGCCGCCAGCATGTCCAGCTCGTCACGCCGGTTGGACAGCGGCAAGCGATGGGTCAAGTCGCCGGCGACGATGGCTTCGGCGCTGGCCTGGATTCCGCGAATCCGCCGCAACGGGCGGCGGCGCAACAGATGCCAGCCGGCGGCGCCCGGGATAATCGTCAGGGACAACGCCCACAACAAGGCATGCCAGATGATCCGCGTCACGCCAAACAGCGAACCGTTGGCGCGCACCAGTACCAGCCAGCGGCCGTCTTCGGTGTGGGTGGCCACGGCGTCGCAGCTGTCTTTGGGGAGTTTGGGGTCGTCGGAGTCGACGCAGTTGACCAATGCGTGGATCTTGCCGTCCAGCGGCAGGTCCGGCGGCACGGCACGGATCGGCCCGCTCAACGGGCGAAATTGCTCGTCGAACAAACCGTAAGCGTCCACGCCCTTCATGTCGAAGGTCATGCTGGTCGTCAAGGCTTCCACCAGCTCTTCGCCGTCAAAGCGCTGGAACAGGTGCTGGCGCTGCATCAGGGAATGGCGCGACAGGTCGCCCAGGTACCCTGACACCTCGTAATAGAGCACCCCCATGAGGATGCAGCTCCAGGCCACGAACAGCGAACTGTACAGTGCCAGCAGGCGGCTGCTGGAAGAGCGCCAACCCTTAGAGGGGTTCAGCAATGACATAGCCGGAACCTCGTACCGTGCGAATCAGCGGCGTCAGGCCCGGTGGGTCGATTTTCTTGCGCAAGCGACCGATATGCACGTCGATCAGGTTGGTACCGGGGTCGAAGTGATAGCCCCAGACTTCCTCGAAGATCATCATCCGCGACAGGATCTGCCCGGTGTTGCGCATCAAAAATTCGAGCAATTTGTATTCGGTGGGCAACAGGCTCAGCGGCTGTTCGGCGCGGCTGGCTTCGCGGCTGATCAGGTTCAGCTCAAGGTCCGCTACGCGCAGGGCGGTTTCGAATTCCTTGACCGTGCTTTTGCGGCGCAGCAGCACTTCCACGCGAGCCGCCATTTCGTCGGAGGCGAACGGCTTGGTCAGGTAATCATCACCGCCGGCACGCAGGCCCCGTACCCGCTCGTCGACATCGGAGAGGGCGCTGATCATCAGAATCGGCGTCGACACCCCAATGGTGCGCAGGGTCGTGACGATGGCCAGGCCATCGAGTTCCGGCAACATGCGGTCGAGGGTGATCAGATCGTAATCACCACTCACGGCGCGGACCAGGCCTTCGCGGCCGTTGTCCACCCAATCTACGTCCAGTCCATGGCTACTCAGCTCGGCGACGATCTCGCGGGCCGTTACGGCGTCATCCTCGATGGTCAAAATACGGGTCATAGGATTACCTGGTGAGCGATTCACACTAGAAGTGGGGGCATTTTGCCAAGAAATGCCTGAATGCTTCCTAAATTAAACTTCATGTTGGCAAAACCGACACAAAACCACGGAGCGACGCGGCTCGATGCAGAAGCCGGTTTTCCCGCGATCTCAGCCCGATGATGCCCCTGCGATCCTGAACGCACGCTGTGTTCACGCATTTTTTTGTGACAAAGAACCTTCCTACAAAGAGTGCAATACGCCCGCCGCTTGAAGTCATTTCTTGCAACTTGCATGGTCGGTGTAAGTTCAATTTATCTAAGTTATTGAAATATCTAATAATTTATTTTTCGAGCGACTGGCACGCTGCCTGCACTGTCCCTTTTGAGACTTGTAACATCTTTTTTCCTGCCGGGAGCACAACAACAATGATCACATCCTCATCCACGCTGCAAGAGTCGAGCACGCTCTCCGGGGTTTCCTGGGGGGCGATTTTCGCCGGGGCCGCCGCGGCGGCCGCACTGTCACTGATTCTGGTGTTGCTGGGCTTCGGCCTGGGCTTTTCGGCGGTATCGCCGTGGGCCGACAGTGGCATCAGTGCCAAGGGCCTTGGCATTTCCACGATTGTCTGGCTGGCCTTTACCCAGATCGTCGCCTCGGGGGCGGGTGGTTACATCGCCGGCCGCCTGCGGGTGAAGTGGGCCAACATGCATGGCGATGAGGTGTACTTTCGCGACACCGCCCATGGCTTCCTGGCCTGGGCCGTGGCCACATTGATCACGGCGGTGCTGGTGGTCGGTTCGGTCAGCAGTGTGGTCAGTGGCGGCGTAAAAGCCGGCGCCAGCGTTGCTGCCGGTGCGGCCAGTGGCATTAGCCAGGCGGCGGGCAGTGCAGCCAAAGGCGCCAACAGCGGCGACTTCGACTACTACGTCGACAGCCTGTTTCGCGATGACCGCCCAGCGGCCGTCAGCGATGACGCCGTACACGGCGTGGTGGCTCGCATCTTCACCCGTACCCTGAGCAACGACGGCCAGCTGGCCCCTGAAGACCGTGCCTACCTGGCCCAGTTGATCAGCCAGCGCACCAACCTCAGCCAGGCCGACGCCGAAGCGCGTATCGACAAAGTCTACGGCGATGCCCGCAAGGCCGTCGAAGACGCCAAGCTAAAAGCCAAGCAAGCGGCCGACACCGCCGCGAAAGTGGCGGCCTATACCTCGCTGTGGACCTTCGTGGCCCTGTTGATCGGTGCCTTCTTCGCCAGTTTTGCAGCCACCTTTGGCGGTCGCCGTCGCGATGCCGTGGTGTATGTCGAAACCGAACACTTTGTCCGTTAATTAAGGAAGAACATCATGCGCTCATTACTTCTGTGGTTCCTCGGCGTGCCAATTCCAGTGATCATCCTGATCGCGATCTTCATGCACTAAACCCGGGCCTGTCTGGCTCTGTGTGGGAGCGGGCTTGCTCGCGATGGCGGTCTGTCAGCTATTGATTAGTTGACTGACACAACGCTATCGCGGGTAAGCCCGCTCCCACCTTTGGTTTTTGTTCGGCGCGATTGTTAATAGCGGCTTAACCAAGGCCTGGCTAGACTCGCGCCCCATGAGCCGCCTAATCCGTTTAATCCTGGTCACGCTGTTAAGCCTCACGCTACCCCTCGCCGGGATGGCGGGCGTACCATCGGGCACCGAGCCTTGCCCGATGAAAATGTCGAGCATGCAGATGATGAGCGACATGACCCCGGACTGCTGCCAGGACGGCGTCGACCATGGCAAGGCCTGCAAAACCGGTCAGGAATGCAAGACCGGCGGTGTCGTGCAACTGGCGATGCCGGTGTTCAAGGCGCCCTTGGGCATGGCGCACCCTGTGGCGCTTGGTCTCTCCACGGATTTCATCCCCGACCGCACGCCGTCCGGCGTCTGGCGCCCACCCCGTTCCTGAAAACCTGTTGCTTCCCACGCTTCATCCCCTGACCGGGATGGCCTTGCTGTGGGCCGCGTAATGCGGCGTGCAGCGCGACAGATCAGGAATTTTCCACATGACTTCCCTCTACCTGCGCGCCCTGATGGTGGGCGTGCTGGCGTGGCCGGCGTTGGCGAACGCGCTGACCCTGGATGACGCCTTGCGCCTGGCGCAAAACAACGCGCCCTCCCTGACCGCCGAGGCGGCCAAGCTGCAAGCCGCGGCCCAGGCGGCCATTCCGGCGGGTGAATTGCCCGACCCGAAACTGTTGGTGGGCCTGCAGAACTTCCCCATCGGCGGGCCGAATCGCGGCACGTTATATGGCGATGACATGACCCAGCAGATGATCGGCATCCAGCAACAGGTGCCCAGCCGCGACAAGCGCAAGGCACGGGTGGAACTGGCTGACGCCACCGTCGAACGCACGGCGGCAGAAGGGCGAATCGAGCGCCTCAACGTGCGCCAGGCCACCGCCCAGGCGTGGATTCGCGCCTGGACGGTGGAGCGCAAGCAAGCCCTGTTCGAAGACTTCTACCAACAAAACCGCCTGCTGCAAGACAGCGTACGCGCGCAGTTGGCCGGTGGCCGTGGCCAGGCGTCCGATGCGGTCATCCCCAGGCAGGAAGCCGCCGAGCTGGCCGGGCGCGAAGATGAATTGACCCTGCAACGTGCCCAGGCCCGTGCGGCGCTCAAGCGCTGGATCGGCGCGGCCGCCAGCGAAGCCCCCAGCGGCCAGTTGCCCGACTGGCCCATCGACGGCCATGGCCTGAGCCATAACCTGCACCAACACCCCGAACTGCAAGCGTTCGCGCCACGCACCCGCGAGGCCGAGGCGCGTTTGCAGGACGCCAAGGCGCAGAAAACCTCGGACTGGAGCTGGGAAGTCGACTACGGCCATCGCAGCCGCGAATACGGCGACATGGTCACCCTGCAATTGAGCTTCGACCTGCCGATCTTCCCCGGCCGCCGCCAAAACCCCGGCATCGCCGCCAAGCAGGCCGAGCTGGACCAGTTGGACGCCGAACGCGAGGCCGCGACCCGCGAGCACACTCAGATGCTCGACGACGACCTGGCCGATTACCAGCGCCTGCAACGCGCGGTACAGCGCAGCCAGGACAGCCTGGTGCCGTTGGCCGAAGAAAAAGTCGCCCTGAGCCTGGCCGGGTACCGGTCCGGCAAAGGTGATTTGATCAACCTCGTCAGCGCGCGCCGCGAACAGGTCGAAGCCCGTTTCAAACTCTTGGATGCCATCGAACAGCGCGCCCTGGTTGGCGCGCGGCTGTATTACGCCTATGGGGAGCCTGCCAATGACTAATCGAATTATCGCCGCCGTACTGGTTCTCGGCCTCGGCGCAGGTTACGGACTGGCGCAGTGGCGTCCGGCAGCCCCGGCACCGGTCAAGGACGACAAACAGGCGCTGTACTGGTACGACCCGATGTACCCGCAGCAAAAATTCGACAAACCCGGCAAGTCGCCCTTTATGGACATGCAACTGGTGCCGCGTTACGCCGACGGCGCCGCAAGCGAAACGCCGAGCGTGCAGATCGACCCGCGCCAGACCCAGAACCTCGGCATACGCCTGGCGACGGTCACCCGTGGTGTGCTGACGGCCACCCTGGACTTGCCCGGCATTGTGGCCTTCAACGACCGCGAGGTGGCGGTGGTGCAGGCGCGGGCGGCGGGGTTTGTCGAGCGGGTGTATGCCCGTGCGCCGGGGGATGTGCTCAAGGCCGGCGCGCCATTGGCAGACGTCCTGATACCTGAATGGGCGGCGGCCCAGGAGGAATTCCTCGCGTTGCGCCACAGCGGTGACAACGGCTTGATTGCCGCCGCGCGCCAGCGTTTGCGCCTGAGCGGCATGCCGGCCGGGTTGATCGCGCAGCTGGAACGCAGCGGCCGGGTGCAGTCGGTGCTGACCGTCACCACGCCGTTGGGCGGTGCGTTGCAAGCCCTGGACGTGCGCGAAGGCATGACCGTCGCGGTCGGGCAGACCCTGGCGCGCATCAATGGTTTGGATCAGGTATGGCTGCAGGTGGCCGTGCCTGAAGCCCAAGGTGCGGGCTTGAAAGTGGGGCAAACCGTGGAGAGTCACTTTGTCGGCCTGCCGGACAAGCCCGTGCAAGGCACCGTCAGCGCGATCCTGCCGACGGCAGCGATGGACAGCCGCACCGTGCAAGTGCGTGTGGAACTGCCCAACCCGGACGGCAACTTGCGCCCCGGCATGACCGCGCAGGTGCGGCTGGCGCAAAACAGCGCGCAGCCCGTGTTGCAGGTGCCCAGCGAAGCGTTGATCCGCACCGGCAAGCGCGTGTTGGTGATGCTGGCCGAGAAGGGCGGGCGCTTCCGGCCGGTCGAGGTGCACGTGGGCACGGAAAACGGCGACCAGACCGTGATTCTCAGCGGCTTGCAGGAGGGCCAGCAGGTGGTCGCTTCCGGCCAGTTCCTGCTCGATTCCGAGGCCAGCCTCAGGGGCGTGACGGCCGCCGAAGCGCCGATGAGCATGCAACCGGGAGCCCAGCCATGATCGCCTTGCTGATTCGCTGGTCGGTGGCCAACCGTTTTCTGGTGCTGCTCGCCACACTGTTCATCACCGCGTGGGGCGTGTGGGCGGTGCAGAACACCCCGGTGGACGCGCTGCCGGACCTCTCGGATGTGCAGGTGATCATCCGCACGCCGTACCCGGGCCAGGCGCCGCAGATCGTGGAAAACCAGGTCACCTACCCGATGACCACCACCATGCTCTCGGTGCCGGGCGCCAAGACCGTGCGCGGTTTTTCATTCTTCGGCGACAGCTACGTGTATGTGCTGTTCGACGAAGGCACGGACCTGTACTGGGCGCGTTCGCGGGTGCTGGAATACCTCAGCCAGTTGCAGGCGCGGCTGCCGGCGTCGGCCAAACCTTCGCTGGGGCCGGACGCCACCGGGGTTGGCTGGATCTACCAGTACGCGCTGGTCGACCGCACTGGCACCCACGACCTGGCGCAATTGCGCGCCTTGCAGGACTGGTTTCTCAAGTTTGAACTCAAGACCATCCCCAATGTGGCGGAAGTTGCGACCATTGGCGGCCAGGTCAAGCAGTACCAGGTGCAACTCGACCCGCTGGCCATGGCCAGCCGTGGTATCACCCAGGCGCAGGTGGCCGACGCCATCGGCAAAGCTAACCAGGAAGCCGGCGGCTCGGTGCTGAACATGGGCGAGTCCGAGTACATGGTGCGTGCTTCGGGTTATTTGAAAACCCTGGATGACTTTCGCGGCATTCCCTTGCGCCTGGGCGCGAACAACGTGCCGGTGGTGTTGGGCGATGTGGCAAAAATCCAGCTGGGCCCGGACCTGCGCCGCGGCATCAGCGAACTGGACGGCGAAGGCGAGGCCGTCGGCGGCGTGGTGATCCTGCGCAGCGGCAAGAACGCGCGGGAGGCCATCGCGGCGGTGAAAACCCGGCTGGAGCAACTGCAAAGCAGCCTGCCGCCGGGCGTGGAGGTCGTCACCACTTACGATCGCAGCAAGCTGATCGACCGCGCCGTGGACAACCTCAGCCACAAATTGCTGGAGGAATTCCTGGTGGTGGCGCTGGTGTGCGGGGTTTTCCTGTGGCACCTGCGTTCCTCGCTGGTGGCGATTATTTCGTTGCCGGTGGGGGTGTTGATCGCGTTTATCGTCATGCGTTTCCAGGGCATCAACGCCAATATCATGTCGTTGGGCGGCATCGCGATTGCCATCGGCGCGATGGTGGATGCGGCCGTGGTGATGATCGAAAACGCCCACAAGAAAATCGAGGCCTGGCATCACGCCAACCCCGGTCGGGAACTGAAAGGCGAGGATCACTGGAAGGTCATGACCGATGCGGCGGGCGAGGTCGGGCCCGCGCTGTTTTTCTGTCTGCTGATCATCACCTTGTCGTTTATCCCGGTGTTTACCCTGCAGGCCCAGGAAGGTCGCTTGTTCGGGCCGCTGGCCTACACCAAGACGTACGCCATGGCGGCGGCAGCCGGGTTGTCGGTGACCCTGATCCCGGTGTTGATGGGCTACTGGATTCGCGGGCGCATTCCTGATGAGCAGCGCAACCCGCTCAATCGCGGCTTGATCAGGGTGTACCAACCGGCGCTCGACGCCGTGCTGCGCTGGCCGCGCCTGACCTTGCTGGTGGCGCTGCTGATGGTCGCCAGCGCCTTGTGGCCGGTGTCGAAGCTGGGCGGTGAGTTTCTGCCGCCGCTGGATGAGGGGGATTTGCTGTACATGCCCTCGGCACTGCCGGGCTTGTCGACGCAGACGGCGGGCGAGTTGCTGCAACGCACCGACCGCTTGATCAAGACCGTGCCGGAAGTCGCCCACGTGTTCGGCAAGGCCGGCCGCGCCGAAACCGCCACCGACCCGGCGCCGCTGGAAATGTTTGAAACCACCATCGAGTTCAAGCCTCGGGACCAATGGCGCGCGGGCATGACCCCCGACAAACTGGTGAAAGAACTCGACCGCGTGGTGCAAGTGCCGGGGCTGACCAATATCTGGATTCCGCCGATCCGCAACCGCATCGACATGCTCGCCACCGGGGTTAAAAGCCCGATCGGCGTGAAAGTCGCCGGCACCAGCCTGATGCAGATCGATGCCGTCACCCAGGCCGTGGAAAAGGTCGCCAAAACGGTGCCGGGCGTGAGTTCGGCGTTGGCTGAGCGCTTGACCGGCGGGCGCTATATCGACGTCGACATCAACCGCGCGGCGGCCGCGCAATACGGGCTGAACATTGCCGATGTACAGGCGATCGTGTCCGGCGCGATTGGCGGTGAAACCATCGGCGAAACCGTTGAAGGGCTGGCACGTTTCCCGATCAGTCTGCGTTATCCCAAAGAATGGCGCGACTCGGTGGACGCGCTGCGCAACCTGCCGGTCTACACGCCCCAGGGCAGCCAGATCACCTTGGGCACGGTGGCCAACCTCAAGGTCAGCGAAGGCCCGCCGATGCTCAAAAGTGAAAACGCACGGCCGTCGGGCTGGGTGTACGTCGACGTGCGCGACCGCGATCTTGCATCGGTGGTGAAGGATTTGCGTGAGGCGATCAACCGGCAGGTGCAGCTGCAGCCGGGCATGAGCCTCAGTTATTCGGGGCAGTTCGAGTTTCTGGAGCGAGCCAATGAGCGTTTGAAACTGGTGGTGCCGGCCACCTTGCTGATCATTTTCGTGCTGTTGTACCTGACCTTTCGGCGGGTGGATGAGGCGCTGCTGATTCTCGCCACCTTGCCCTTTGCGCTGACGGGCGGTGTGTGGTTGCTTTACTGGCTGGGCTTTAACCTGTCGGTGGCCACGGGTGTCGGATTTATCGCGCTGGCCGGGGTCTCGGCAGAGTTCGGCGTGATCATGCTGCTCTACCTGAAAAACGCCTGGGCCGAACGCAAGGACGGTGATTTGCTCGCAGCGATTACTGAAGGCGCGGTGCTGCGGGTGCGGCCCAAGGCGATGACCGTGGCGGTCATCATTGCCGGTTTGTTGCCGATTCTGATGGGCGGCGGCACGGGCAGTGAAGTCATGAGCCGTATTGCCGCGCCGATGATTGGCGGCATGCTGACGGCGCCGTTGTTGTCACTGTTCGTCATTCCGGCGGCGTACCGCCTGATGCGCCGGTGATTCCTGATCGTTCCCACGCTCCGCGTGGGAATGCCTCCTGTGACGTTCTGCGTCATGCCCTTAAGAACGGACGCGGAGCGTCCAGGGCTGCATTCCCACGCGGAGCGTGGGAACGATCACTGGGAGGTCAATCGTCGAACCCCACCTGCTCATGAATCTCATCCACCTTCAATTCCAACCGGTACGCCACGGCGATAAACAACGCCTGGCACAGGCACAAGGTCGCGCTCAACGAACGGAACGCAAATGACGAGCCTTCATTGACCAGCAACACCGCGTTCGCCCGCTTGGCCAGGGGCGACAGGTTGCTGTCGGTGATGATCAGCGTCTTGGCCTGGTGGTGCTGGGCGATACGCAGGCAGTGCTGGGTCTCTTTGCCGTAGGGCGTGAAGCTGATGGCAATCACCAGGTCGTTGGCACGCACGCTGCGCATCTGCTCGCGGTAGCTGCCGCCCAGGCCCGAGATCAGGTGGATGCGTTTGTTGGTGTGTTGCAGGTTGTACACCAGGTAGTCGGCCACCGCGAAGGAACGGCGCACGCCCACCACGTAGATATTGTCGGCGTTGACCACCAGGTCCACGGCCTTTTCAAAGGCCGCGTCGTCCAGTTCCAGGCCCAGGCGTTCGATGCCCGAGAGCGTGGCATTCACGCATTCACGCGCCAGGTCGCCGCCGCTGGCTTTCTGCGACTTGTTGGCGATCATGCTGCGGATACGCTGCTGGTAATTCTGCACCGGCGTGGTTTTGTGGGTGTAGGCCTCGCGGAACAGCGCCTGCATTTCACTGAAGCCACTGAAGCCGAAACGCTGGGAAAACCGCACGATGGCCGAGGGGTGCACTTCGCACTCGCGGGCGATGTCGCTGATGCGGTCGACCATGATCCGGTCGCTCTGCTGGCTCATGTAGCTGGCGATGCGTTTGAGCTGGCGCGGCAAGCTCTCGTATTCGTCGGTGATCAGCTGCAACAGGCGCTCGGCGTTGAGCGGGGGGCTGGCGAGAGCGTCTTGTGAAGGGGTCTCGGGCATGGGCAATCCTTCTGGCGTGTTCTTCTGATGCGCTGGTGGGTGGCGCAAGTCTACAGGGTAGGCGCAAAAAAATACCTCGGCATCACGGCGCGCTTGGGCTGCTGAAACGATGCAGGGTGGAGGCAGAGCTTTTACTGTGGCTTATTGGAAAAAATATTCCACTAAAAATAATTATGGAATAAATATTGATTGGCGCCGCTGAACGTTCTAGTCTGCTCGCACCAAGAGCGTTTACCGTCGCCATGACGGTGCAACGCAGGCTGATAAAAATAACAGGAGCCAGCATGGGCCAGACTCGTTTTGCCAGTGGGCGTCAATTGGATCTGATTTGCCTCGGGCGCCTGGGCGTCGACCTCTATGCACAACAAGTCGGTGCGCGGCTTGAGGACGTGTCCAGCTTTGCCAAGTACCTCGGCGGGTCCTCCGCCAATATCGCTTTCGGTACCGCGCGGCTGGGGCTCAAGTCGGCCATGCTGAGCCGGGTGGGCGACGACCATATGGGGCGTTTCCTGGTGGAATCCCTGGCTCGCGAAGGCTGCGATGTCAGCGGCATCAAGGTCGACCCGGAACGCCTGACCGCGCTGGTGCTGCTCGGCCTCAAAGACCGCGAAACCTTCCCCCTGGTGTTCTATCGCGAAAACTGCGCCGACATGGCCCTGCGTGCCGAAGACATCAGCGAAGCCTTCATTGCCTCCAGCAAGGCGCTGCTGATTACCGGCACGCATTTCTCCACCGACGGCGTGTACAAGGCGAGTATTCAAGCGCTGGACTATGCCGCCAAACACAACGTCAAGCGTGTGCTGGATATCGACTATCGCCCCGTACTGTGGGGCCTGGCGGGCAAGGCTGACGGCGAAACGCGGTTTGTCGCCGACCAGACTGTCAGCGCCCATGTGCAGAAAATCCTGCCGCGCTTTGACCTGATCGTCGGCACCGAAGAAGAGTTTCTGATTGCCGGTGGCAGTGAAGACCTGCTCACTGCACTGCGTACCGTGCGCAAACTGACTCCGGCCACGCTGGTGGTCAAGCTCGGCCCGCAGGGCTGCACGGTGATCCACGGCGATATTCCGGCGCGGCTCGAAGACGGCGCGATCTACCCCGGCGTGCGCGTTGAAGTGCTCAATGTGCTCGGCGCCGGTGATGCCTTTATGTCGGGCTTTCTCAGCGGCTGGCTCAACGACGCCAGCGATGAGCGTTGCAGCCAGCTGGCCAACGCTTGCGGCGGGTTGGTGGTGTCGCGCCATGCCTGTGCGCCGGCCATGCCGACCCCGGCTGAACTGGATTACCTGTTCAACAGCCTGGTGCCGATCACCCGGCCCGACCAGGACGTGACCCTGCAGCGCCTGCACCGCGTGACCGTGCCGCGCAAAGCCTGGAAGCAACTGTTTGTGTTTGCCTTCGACCACCGCTGGCAACTGGTGGACCTGGCGCAAAAAGGCGGCCAGGCCCCGGCGCGCATCAGCGACATCAAGCAGCTGTTTATCCAGGCCATTGAGCGCGTGGAGAAAAAGCTCGCCGAGGAGGGCGTCGAAGCCGATGTGGGCCTGCTGGCCGACCAGCGTTTCGGCCAGGACGCGCTCAACGCCGCCAGCGGTCGCGGCTGGTGGATCGCGCGCCCGGTGGAAGTGCAGAATTCGCGCCCGCTGGCGTTTGAGCACGGCCGCTCGGTGGGCAGCAACCTGATCGCCTGGCCTCAGGAACAGATCATCAAGTGCCTGGTGCAATTTCACCCGGACGACGAACCGATGCTGCGCCTGGAGCAGGAAGCGCAACTCAAGGCAGTGTACGAGGCGTCCCTAGTCAGCGGCCATGAACTGCTGCTGGAAGTCATCCCGCCCAAGGATCACCCGTCCACTTACCCGGACGTGCTCCACCGCAGCCTCAAGCGCCTGTACAACCTTGGCATCTACCCGGCGTGGTGGAAGATCGAGGCGCAGTCGGCCGAAGACTGGAAAAAACTCGATGAGTTGATTCAGGAACGCGACCCGTACTGCCGCGGTGTGGTGCTGCTGGGCCTGAATGCCTCCGCCGAGTTTCTCGCCGATGGCTTCCGGCAGGCCGGCCAAAGCACCACCTGCCGAGGCTTTGCCGTGGGGCGCACGATCTTCCAGGAACCGAGCCGCGCGTGGATGGCGGGGGAGATCGATGACGAGACGCTGATTCAGCAGGTGCAGGCGACCTTCGAACAGCTCATCAATGCCTGGCGCAGCGCCCGTGCTTAAAAGTTGAAATGCAATCCAATGTGAGAGCAGTTTTTTGTGGGAGTCGGGCTTGCCCGCGATGCAGGCGACTCGGTTCAACTGCTGAACCGAGGTGATGCCATCGCAGGCAAGCCAGCTCCCACACAAGCCAGCTCCCACATCAAGCAGAACTCAGTGCTATTTGAAAATAACAATAGGTGCAGCCATGCCCGCAATCCGAATTGGCATCAACCCGATCTCCTGGAGCAACGACGACCTGCCGGCCCTGGGCGGTGAAACGCCGCTGAGCACCGCGCTGAGCGAAGGCAAGGAAATCGGCTACGAAGGGTTTGAACTCAACGGCAAATTCCCCAAGGACGCCAAGGGCGTCGGCGATGTGCTGCGCCCTTACGACCTGGCGCTGGTCTCGGGTTGGTACTCCAGCCGCCTGGCGCGCCGCTCGGTGGCTGAAGAAATCGAAGCCATCGCCGGCCATGTCCAGCTGCTCAAACAGAACGGCGCGACGGTGTTGGTGTACGGCGAAGTCGCCGATTCGATTCAGGGCTCGCGCATCCGCCTGATCGAACGCCCGCGTTTTCACAGTGAACAGGCCTGGCAGGACTACGCCGACAAGCTCACGGAACTGGCGCGTTTTACCCTGTCCCAGGGCGTGCGCCTGGCGTACCACCACCACATGGGCGCCTATGTAGAGTCTCCGGAGGACATCGACCAACTGATGCGCCGAACGGGCCCCGAAGTCGGCCTGCTGTTCGATTCAGGCCACTGTTACATGGGCGGCGGTGAGCCCATCGAAATGCTGCGCAAGCACATCGACCGTATTTGCCACGTGCATTTCAAGGACGTGCGCAAACCCGTGGTGCAACTGGCGCGCAACCAGATGTGGAGTTTTCCCGACTGCATCGTCAACGGCACGTTCACGGTGCCCGGCGACGGTGATATCGACTTCGCCGAATTGCTCGACGTATTGCTGGCTGCCCAATACGAAGGCTGGCTGGTGGTCGAGGCCGAGCAGGACCCGGCGGTGGCGCCCAGCTATGTCTACGCGAAAAAGGGCTATGACACCTTGCGCGCGCTTCTCAACGAGAGGACTTGAGTGATGAGCCTGTTGGTCAAAAGCAGCAAACGCGGGCAGACCATGGTCGCCCTCGAAGACGGCCGCCTGGAGTACGTGGGCTTTTCTGCCTATCGGCTGAGCCTTGGCGAGACCCTGCCGGTCAGCGCCGGTGACAAGGAGCTGTGCCTGGTATTGCTCAGTGGTCGGGTGAATATCGAAGGCGAAGGCTTCAACTGGCAGAACCTGGGGGATCGCCAGTCGGTTTTCGAAGACAAATCCCCGTTCGCCGCCTACTTGCCCCCGGGCACCCAGGCGCAGGTCACCGCCTTGAGCGATGTGCAGATTGCCGTGTGCGCGGCTCCGGGCGCCGAGGGCTACGAGCCGCGGCTGATCCGCCCGGACAACTGCAAGCGCAGCGTGCGTGGCAAAGGCGCCAACACCCGTTATGTGTGCGACATCCTGCCGGACAGCGAGCCGGCCCATTCGCTGTTGGTGGTGGAGGTGCGCACGCCGTCCGGGCATTCGTCGAGCTACCCGCCGCACAAGCACGACACCGACGATTTGCCGCACCAGAGTTTTCTCGAAGAAACCTATTACCACCAGATCAACCCGCCCCAGGGCTTTGTGTTCCAGCGCGTCTACACCGACGACCGCAGCATCGACCAGGCCATGGCCGTGGAAAACAGCGACCTTGTGGTGGTGCCCAAGGGGTACCACCCGGTCAGCGTGCCGTACGGTTACGAATCCTATTACCTGAACGTGATGGCCGGGCCCAAGCGCGCCTGGCATTTCCATAACGACCCGCAGCACAGCTGGCTGCTGGACCTCTAAACGGTGTTGGACGGAGAACAACAATAATGAAGTCGCCGCTGCGTTTTGCCCTTAACCGCATGGTTGCACCGAACTTGTCCCTGCCGGATTTCATTCAGTTGGCGGCGGCGCTCAAGTGCGATGCCATCGAGATCCGCAATGACCTGGCGGACAAGCAGATCGAGTTCGGCACCCCGGCCAGCCGTGTGCGCGAGTTGTGCGCCGTGCAGGGCATCACGGTGCTGTCGATCAACGCGCTGTACCCCTTTGATGTATGGAACGACGAGCGCCGTGCCCAGGCGATCAAGCTGGCGACCTATGCCCGTGAATGCGGCGCCCAGGGGCTGGTGATGTGCCCGCTCAACGAGCGGGGCGATTCCCGCACTGAAGCCCAGCGCGCGGCCGGCCTGCGCACGGCCTTGAGCGAGCTGGCGCCGATCCTGCGTGATTACGGGATTCTCGGCTTTATCGAACCCCTGGGGTTTGAAGAATGCGCCTTGCGCCGCAAACGCGTGGCGGTGGATGCGATCCAGTCCATCGGCGGCCTGGATGTGTTCCGCCTGGTGCATGACACCTTTCACCATCATCTGGCCGGCGAGCAGGAATTCTTCCCGCAACTGACCGGGCTGGTGCACATCTCCGGCGTGGAAGACGCCGACGCGCCACTCAATGCCATCCGTGACGGTCACCGGGTGCTGGTGGGCGAGGGGGACATTCTTGGTAATGCGGCGCAGATCGACACGTTGTTGAGTACGGGTTACAGCGGCTATCTGTCGTTTGAGCCGTTTGCCGAAAGCGTGCATGGCCTGGCCAATATTCAGCAGGCATTGGGCGCGAGCATTGCCCACCTGCAAAAGCCTCGAACCTGACACCGATCAACCTGTGGGAGCTGGCTTGCCTGCGATAGCGGCCTTCCAGTCACAGATTCATTGGCTGACACACTGCAATCGCAGGCAAGCCAGCTCCCACAGGGTTCACTGTTCATACAAGGTGCGAACATGACCACAACAAGATTGACCATGGCCCAGGCCCTGGTGAAGTTTCTGGATAACCAATACATCGAAGTCGATGGCGTGCAGAGCAAGTTTGTCGCCGGGGTGTTCACGATTTTCGGCCACGGCAACGTGTTGGGCCTGGGCCAGGCTTTGGAGCAGGACAGTGGCGACCTGGTGGTGCATCAGGGCCGCAACGAGCAGGGTATGGCCCACGCGGCCATCGGTTTTGCCAAGCAGCACCTGCGCCGCAAGATCTACGCCTGCACCGCTTCGGTCGGCCCCGGCGCGGCGAATATGCTGACGGCGGCCGCCACGGCCACCGCCAACCGTATCCCGCTGCTGCTGTTGCCCGGCGATGTGTACGCCAGCCGCCAGCCTGACCCGGTGCTGCAACAGATCGAGCAGTTCCACGACCTGAGCATCAGCACCAACGACGCCTTCCGCTCCGTGAGCAAATACTGGGACCGCATCAACCGCCCCGAGCAGTTGATGACCGCCGCCATCCACGCCATGCGCGTGCTGACCGACCCGGCCGAGACGGGCGCGGTCACCCTGGCGTTGCCGCAGGATGTACAGGCTGAGGCCTGGGACTATCCGGATTATTTCCTGCAAAAACGCGTGCACCGCATCGAGCGTCGTCCGGCGACTGCCGCGATGATCGGCGACGCCCTGAGCGCCTTTCGCGGCAAGCGCAAGCCGCTGATCATCTGTGGCGGCGGGGTGAAGTACTCCGGCGCGAATGCCGCGTTGCAAGCCTTCGCCGAGCGTTTTGATATTCCCTTCGCGGAAACCCAGGCGGGCAAGAGCGCGGTGGTGTCCGGCCACCCGTTGAATGTCGGCGGCATCGGCGAGACCGGCTGCCTGGCGGCGAACCTGCTGGCGCCCGAGGCGGACCTGATCATTGGTGTGGGTACGCGTTACACCGACTTCACCACTTCGTCCAAATCCCTGTTCAAGCACCCGGAGGTGAAATTCCTCAACCTCAATATCAGCCCCTGCGACGCCTTGAAGCTGGATGGCGTGCAAGTGCTGGCCGACGCGCAAGTCGCCCTTGAAGCGCTGGCGGATGCACTGGGGGATTACCGTGCCGGCTGGGGCGGGCAGGTGGCGGATGCCAAGTCACAACTGGAGGCGGAAGTGAACCGCGTGCATCAGGTGGAATACGCCGGCGACGGCTTTGTGCCGGAGGTGGATGACCACCTGGACCGCGCAGTGCTGCGTGAATTTATCGAATTGACCGGCTCCTGCCTGACCCAAAGCCGTGTGCTCGGCGTGCTCAACCAGACCCTGGCCGACGACGCCATCATCGTCGCCGCCGCCGGCAGCCTGCCCGGCGACCTGCAGCGCGCCTGGCGCAGCAAGGGCGTGAACACCTATCACGTCGAATACGGCTATTCATGCATGGGCTACGAGATCAATGCGGCCCTGGGCGTGAAACTCGCCGAGCCGGCCAAAGAGGTGTACGCGCTGGTCGGCGATGGTTCCTACATGATGCTGCATTCTGAGCTGGCCACTTCGATTCAGGAGCGGCGCAAGATCAACGTGGTGCTGCTCGACAACATGGCCTTCGGCTGCATCAACAACCTGCAGATCGGCAATGGCATGGACAGCTTCGGCACTGAATTCCGCTACCGCAACCCCGAAAGCGGCAGGCTCGACGGTGGCCTGGTGCCGGTGGATTTCGCCATGAGCGCGGCGGCCTATGGCTGCAAGACCTACAAGGTCAGCACTGTGGAGCAACTGGAAGCGGCGCTGGCGGATGCGCGTACGCAAACCGTTTCGACGCTGATCGACATCAAGGTGTTGCCCAAAACCATGGTCCACGGCTACCTGTCGTGGTGGCGCGTGGGTGTGGCGCAGGTGTCCACCAGCGAACGCACGAATGCCGCCGCGAAAAAACTCAATGAACAGCTGGCCAAGGCCCGGCAGTACTAATAACAAGAGGAGTTTTGTATGTCTTTAAAGCTAGGTGTCATTGGTACGGGCGCTATCGGCCGGGACCATATTCGTCGGTGCAGCCAGACGTTGCTCAACAGCCAGGTGGTGGCGGTCACCGACATCAACCTGGAGCAGGCTGCCCAGGTGGTGGCCGATTTGAAGCTGGACGCCGAGGTGTACCCGGACGGGCGCGCGCTGATCGCCTCTCCCGAAGTAGAGGCGGTGCTCGTGACCTCCTGGGGCCCGAGCCACGAAGAGTTCGTGCTGGCGGCCATCGCTGCCGGCAAACCGGTGTTCTGCGAAAAACCCCTGGCGGTCACGGCTGAGGGCTGTCGCCGCATCGTCGACGCCGAAATCGCCTACGGCAAGCGCCTGGTGCAGGTGGGTTTCATGCGCCCGTATGACGAAGGCTATCGCGCCCTGAAGGCGGTGATCGACAGCGGCCAGATCGGCGAACCGCTGATGCTGCACTGCGCGCATCGCAACCCGACGGTGGGCGAGAACTACAAGACCGACATGGCGATCACCGACACCCTGATCCACGAACTGGACGTGTTGCGCTGGTTGCTCAATGACGACTACGTGTCGGTGCAAGTGGTGTTCCCCCGCAAGTCGAGCAAAGCCCTGGCCCACCTGCGCGACCCGCAGATCGTGCTGCTGGAAACCGCCAAAGGCACGCGCATTGATGTGGAAGTGTTTGTGAACTGCCAGTACGGCTACGACATCCAGTGCGAAGTGGTGGGGGAGACCGGCATCGCCAAACTGCCGGAGCCGTCGCAAGTTCAGCTGCGCAGCGGTGCAAAGCTGTCGAATGCGATTTTGATGGACTGGAAAGATCGCTTCATCGGCGCCTATGACGTGGAGTTGCAGGCATTTATCGACAGCGTACGCGCCGGCCAAGTCGGCGGGCCGTCGGCGTGGGACGGTTTTGCGGCGGCGGTGGCGGCGGATGCGTGCATCCAAGCGCAGGGCAGCGAGCAGATTGTGAAAGTGAGCTTGCCGGATCGACCGCATTTCTACGGTTAAACCACTGAAGAAACCCGATTGAAAAATGTGGGAGCTGGCTTGCCTGCGATAGCGGTCTTTCAGTTGCAAATGTAGTACCTGATGCACCGCTATCGCAGGCAAGCCAGCTCCCACAGTTGACCGGGGTTGGTAGATCGTTCCCACGCTCTGCGTGGGAACGCCTCAATGGACGCTCCGCGTCCGCTTTTGATTGTGACGCAGAGCGTCACGGGCTGCATTCCCACGCAGAGCGTGGGAACGATCAAGGGATCTACTTATGAGAATTGGACTAGTCGGCTACGGCCACGGAGGGCGCTTCTTTCATGCGCCGCTGATTGCCACGCTGCCAGGCGCCACGTTTGTTGGCGTGGTCACCCGTTCACCTGAGCGGCGCCAGCAGTTGGCAACCGACCACCCCGGCCTCAAGGCCTTTGACTCCATCGGCCAGATCGTCGAGGCCGGCGTTGACGCGCTGGTCATCTCCACCACCCTCAAAGGCCGCCCGGCGCTGGTGCTGGAAGCCATCGAACACGGCGTGGCGGTGGTCAGTGACAAGCCTTTTGCCAGCAACGCCGAACAGGCCCAGGCCCTGATCACCGCCGCCGAGCGCCAGGGCGTGTTGCTCAGCGTCTACCAGAACCGGCGCTGGGACTCGGACTACCTGACCCTGCGCAAGCTGATCGACGCCGGTGCCCTGGGCGACATCACCCGGTTTGAATCCCGCGTGGAGCGCTACACCCCCGACGCCGTGGGCAACCCCAGTGGCGGTGGCTGGCTGCGGGATCTGGGCAGCCATCTGGTGGATCAGGCGCTGCAACTGTTCGGCCCGGTGGATCGGGTGTTCGCGCAACTCCAGTTCAGTACGGAACACCCAACCCTCGACCACGGCTTCTTTGTGTCGCTGACCCACGCCAACGGTGTGATTTCGCACCTGTGGGGCAGTGCGCTGCAAAACAGCCAGGCCCCGCGTTTTCGGGTCAGTGGTACCCGCGGTTGCTACACCGTCGATGGCCTGGATGGTCAGGAAGCACTGTTGCTGGCCGGCAAGTCGCCAAAAACCGAAGGCGAGCATTGGGGCGCCGAAGAACACCGACGCTGGGGCTGGTTCGAGCAGGGTGAAGAGCGCGAACGGGTGCCGTCGGAAAAAGGCTGCTGGACGCAGTTCTATCGGCAGTTGCACAGTGCGGTGCAAGGGTTGGGGCCGTTGCCGGTGGATGCCTGTGATGCGCTGGAAACTACCCGTATATTGGACGCTGCGCGGCTCAGTCATGAGCGTCAGCAAGTGGTCGAAACAACGTCGCAGTAGGGCTTTTCCAGAAAAATAGAACAAAATTCCAAATTGTGTTGATATGGAATTAATTTTCCAATAAAGTCTTTTCCAGGTTGCAGAAAGTACGCTCGAACCCGATTCGCGCGGCTCAACAAAAACAAGATCAAAAACAACCAGGTACCGTCAGATGAAAATCTTCAACGCTGTACTGCGAGTTTTACGCCCTGCCCAAACGCCACGCGGTCTGCCCCGCGCCCGGCCATTTTACTTCTCCTTCCTCAATGTGCTGTGCGTCGAAAACAAAGACGCGCTGGTGTGCTGCATTCCAGGCGCTCCGGTGGTTCGACTGCCTACTGCGCAAGGCCCGCTCTGATCAACGTAACGTCCAACAAAATCAACAAGAATGTGGAGACAGACCGTTCATGAAGACCCCGATCCGTTTTACCGCGCTGGCCCTGTCGTTGATGCTGGCCAGTGGTTTTGCCAGCGCTGCCGATATCAAGGTGGGCGTGAGCATGTCCGCCTTCGATGACACCTTTCTGACCTACCTGCGCGAAGACATGGACAAGCAAGCCAAGTCCTACCCCAAAGGCGACGGCGTGCAGCTGCAGTTCGAAGACGCCCGTGCCGACGTGGTCAAGCAACTGAGCCAGGTCGAGAACTTCATCAGCCAGAAGGTCGACGCGATCATCGTCAACCCGGTGGACACCGCGTCGACCAAGAACATCATCAGTGCCGCGACCAAGGCCGGCATTCCGCTGGTGTTCGTCAACCGCCGCCCTGACCAGAAAGACCTGCCCAAGGATGTGGTGGCCGTGACCTCCGACGACGTCGAGGCCGGCAAGCTGCAAATGCAGTACATCGCCGAC
This sequence comes from Pseudomonas tolaasii NCPPB 2192, assembly GCF_002813445.1. Classification (NCBI taxonomy): domain Bacteria; kingdom Pseudomonadati; phylum Pseudomonadota; class Gammaproteobacteria; order Pseudomonadales; family Pseudomonadaceae; genus Pseudomonas; species Pseudomonas tolaasii. Next base: position 5,532,464 of record NZ_PHHD01000001.1, on the reverse strand, counting down.
AAGCTGGGTGGCAAAGGCAATATCGTGATTTTGCTCGGCGACCTGGCGAACAACTCGACCACCAACCGCACCAAGGGCGTCAAGGAAGTGCTGGCCAAGTACCCCGGCATCAAGATCGAACAGGAACAAACCGGCATCTGGCTGCGTGACAAGGGCATGACCCTGGTCAACGACTGGCTGACCCAGGGCCGTGATTTCAACGCGGTGCTCGCCAACAACGACGAAATGGCGATTGGTGCATCGATGGCTTTGAAGTCGGCGGGCAAGAAAGACGTACTGATCGCAGGGGTTGATGGCACGCCGGACGGTTTGAACGCAATTACCAAGGGCGATATGGCCGCCTCGGCGTTCCAGGACGCCAATGGCCAGGCGGTCGGTTCGGTGGAAGCGGCGCGCAAGATGGCCAAGAAAGAACCCGTCGAGCAAAACCAGGTGATCCCGTTCCAGTTGATCACCCCGGACAACGTCGCCAAGTTCAAGTAGCCCCGACATAACAACAATAAGCCGGCAGGGCGGTCACGGCCGCTCTGCAGATGGAGTACCTTTCTATGCTCGCTCAAGCGACTGTCCCGCAGACTGCCGGCGCCCAGGCCCCGCTGCTTGAAGAACCCTACTTGCTGGAAATCGTGAATATCAGCAAAGGCTTTCCCGGCGTCGTGGCCCTGGCTGATGTGCAACTGCGTGTGCGCCCAGGTTCCGTGCTGGCGTTGATGGGCGAGAACGGCGCGGGTAAATCCACGCTGATGAAGATCATCGCCGGCATCTATCAGCCGGACGCCGGGGAAATCCGTCTGCGTGGCAAGCCGATCGTGTTTGAAACACCACTGGCGGCGCAAAAGGCCGGCATTGCGATGATCCACCAGGAACTCAACCTGATGCCGCACATGAGCATCGCCGAAAATATCTGGATCGGCCGCGAGCAGCTCAACAGCCTGCACATGGTCAACCACCGCGAAATGCACCGCTGCACCGCCCAATTGCTGGCCCGGTTGCGCATCAACCTGGACCCCGAGGAACACGTGGGCAACCTGAGCATCGCCGAGCGGCAGATGGTCGAGATTGCCAAGGCCGTGTCCTACGACTCCGACATCCTGATCATGGATGAACCGACTTCGGCCATCACCGACAAGGAAGTGGCCCACCTGTTTTCGATCATTGCCGACCTGAAAGCCCAGGGCAAAGGCATTGTCTATATCACCCACAAAATGAACGAAGTGTTTGCCATCGCCGACGAAGTGGCGGTGTTTCGCGACGGTCATTACATCGGCTTGCAACGCGCCGACAGCATGAACAGCGACAGCCTGATTTCGATGATGGTCGGCCGCGAATTGAGCCAGCTGTTCCCGGTGCGCGAAACGCCCATCGGTGAGTTGCTGCTGACCGTGCGTGACCTGCGTCTGGACGGCGTGTTCAAGGACGTGTCATTCGACCTGCACGCCGGTGAAATCCTCGGTATCGCCGGCCTGATGGGCTCGGGACGTACCAACGTGGCGGAAACCATTTTTGGCATCACCCCAAGCAGCGGCGGGCAAATCACCCTCGACGGCAAGCCGGTACGCATCACCGACCCGCACATGGCCATCGAAAAGGGCTTCGCGCTGTTGACCGAAGACCGCAAGCTCAGTGGCCTGTTTCCGTGCCTGTCGGTGCTGGAAAACATGGAAATGGCCGTGCTGCCGCATTATTCGGGCAACGGTTTTATTCAGCAAAAAGCCCTGCGCGCCCTGTGCGAAGACATGTGCAAGAAGCTGCGAGTGAAAACCCCGTCCCTTGAGCAGTGCATCGACACGCTGTCCGGCGGCAACCAGCAAAAGGCCTTGCTGGCGCGCTGGCTGATGACCAACCCGCGCCTGCTGATTCTCGACGAGCCGACCCGTGGCATCGACGTCGGCGCCAAGGCCGAGATTTACCGTTTGATTTCCTTCCTCGCCAGTGAAGGCATGGCCGTGATCATGATTTCGTCCGAGCTGCCTGAAGTGCTGGGCATGAGCGACCGAGTGATGGTGATGCACGAAGGCGACCTGATGGGCACCCTGGACCGCAGCGAGGCGACCCAGGAAAAAGTCATGCAGCTGGCTTCCGGTATGACCGCAGTCCACTGATTACAGAATAAGAAGGTGATTGGCTATGAACGCAATAACAGACAACAAGCCCGCCACGGCACCGGTCAAGCACCGGCGTCGCATGCCCACCGAGCTGAGCATCTTTCTGGTGCTGATCGGCATCGGCCTGGTGTTTGAACTGTTCGGCTGGATCGTGCGTGACCAAAGCTTTTTGATGAATTCCCAACGCCTGGTGCTAATGATTCTGCAGGTGTCGATCATCGGTTTGCTGGCGATTGGCGTGACCCAGGTGATCATCACCACGGGGATCGACTTGTCCTCCGGTTCGGTGCTGGCGCTGTCGGCGATGATCGCCGCCAGCTTGGCGCAGACCTCGGACTTTTCCCGGGCGGTGTTCCCCAGCCTGACCGACTTGCCGGTGTGGATCCCGGTGGCCATGGGCCTGGGCGTGGGGCTGCTGGCGGGGGCGATCAACGGCAGCATTATTGCGGTCACCGGCATCCCGCCGTTTATCGCGACCCTGGGCATGATGGTGTCGGCCCGTGGCCTGGCGCGTTACTACACCGAAGGCCAGCCGGTGAGCATGCTGTCGGATTCGTACACGGCCATCGGCCATGGCGCGATGCCGGTGATCATCTTTCTGGTGGTGGCAGTGATCTTTCACATTGCCTTGCGCTACACCAAGTACGGCAAATACACCTACGCCATCGGCGGCAACATGCAGGCGGCGCGCACCTCGGGCATCAACGTCAAGCGCCACCTGATCATCGTGTACAGCATCGCGGGCCTCTTGGCAGGTTTGGCCGGTGTGGTGGCCTCGGCACGCGCCGCGACCGGGCAGGCGGGCATGGGCATGTCCTATGAGCTGGATGCGATTGCGGCGGCGGTGATCGGCGGCACCAGCCTGGCAGGCGGGGTAGGGCGCATCACCGGCACGGTCATCGGCGCGCTGATCCTCGGGGTGATGGCCAGCGGGTTTACCTTTGTCGGGGTGGACGCGTATATCCAGGACATCATCAAGGGGCTGATCATCGTCATTGCGGTAGTCATCGACCAATACCGTAACAAGCGCAAACTCAAGCGCTGACAAGTAAGGGGCCATGCAGGCATCACGCCGATGCTGCCCCTTAACTGACCCCCCTTCTTTTTCAAGGTACCAGTGGCAGGAAACGCCATTGCGCCAATTCCTTGCTGATCCCGCCCCGGTGCACGTCTACCACGCTTTGCGGGCTGACAGCCTTGTTCAACAGCGAATAGTAATTCTCGGTGCGCTGAGCCCTGGTTTTGAGATGGGCCACGGTGTATTCAAGTTTGGGGGTGGTGGCCTGCGGGTAATGAAAGTGTGCATACCACACGGGATAGCCGCGTTTGTCGTTGATGGCGTACTCCTGGATAAAGTCGCGCCGTTCGCCCTTCAAGGCGATGCGCGGGCTGAGGCTGGCGAGCTGGACCTGGTCCTGTTCAAGCAGATAAGCCAGATGGCTGTCGGTGGGCGCAAGTTCCAGCGTGCGCTGAATGCGTAACGTGCGGTCTTTGGTCTTCAAGGTTTCCACGGCACCGAGCAATTCGCTGACCAGCCCGCGGTCGGCTGGAGTTTGCCGGTCTGCGGGTTGAGCGGTGATGGCTCGGTCCAGTTCATTGGCCAGTGCATCGAAACGCGTTGCTTCGGTGTCCAGGCTCTCCTGTATTTCTATCGGAAACCTCGATACCCGCGCATAGCCTTCCTGACGTTTGACCGTCGAGTCCAGTGTCTTGAGCCGCTGGCGCGCGTCGCCCTTGATGACATTGAGTGCACGCGTGTCCGGCAGCGGTCCCGGGGCGGAAGGCAGACGCCGGTATTCAATTTCGTCCCAGCCGCTTTCGTGCTCCGAATAAGTGGCCAGCAACTGGTCGGTCTGTTCGGAGCGAACTTCCACGGTATCGATAGGCAGGGTGTTGTCAGCGGGCTTCATATCGCCAATCAGGACGCCCTGCTTGCGAGTCTTGATGACCTTCTTCTGGACTTTTCCAGGCGTGCCGAGTGCCCGCTTGGGTGGTCGTTTCGGCGATTCGGCTATTGGCTTGACCACCGAGGCCAGCTGTTGCACCACGTCCTGGTACAACGAATTGATCAGCGCTTGCAGAGATTGGAATTCGGCCATGTTCAAGCTTTCGGCGTGTACCAGCCCGATGCCCTGCAAGGCGTCCACGGCCTGGGCGTAGTGCTCGAACAGGCTGTCGAGCACGGCGAGGCGGTCGGCGGCGCCAAGGTTGAAGGTGTTGAGTTCGCTGTGGGTGCGCACTTGCGGGGCCAAAGGGTCAAGAATGGCATCCAGTTCATTGTCGAACAGACCGGCCCGCCAGTCCTTTTTGCTCAGGTTTTTCAGATTTTGCAGTTGCGAATATTTGAGCGCGAGTGCGCTGAGCTCGTCGGGGCGTCCGTGAGTCAATCGGTTGTAGCGTTCAAGGCCGGGCTGGCCGAGGTTAAACAACTCCAGCAGGGCGTTGTCCTTGGTTTCCAAAGCCTTGATTTGGCGCTCGTTGATCAGGCTCAGGTCCTTGAGAAAGTCTGAGTAACGGGAAGGGTTGGCAAGGATTGCCGGTAACGCCTGCTCGTAAGGCGCACTCAATTCAGGTGTTTCGGCGTAGAGCGCCTGGCGGTCCATGTCGGCGACAACGACCGACTTGCGTGCATTGTTGACGGTGTTTTCCAGAAACACACCGGCAACATCGACAGGCATGGGGATGCCCAGTTCGCTGCGCTCCTGACGGCTGTCGAGAAAACCTGCATAAACGTTCATTTGCTCATGCAGGGCGTTGTCGAAATTCTTGCGTGTATTGGCACGGGCCTTGTCGCTGTACTTGGGGTCGGTGGCGGCGCGGTTCATCAGCGTCTGGGCCATGTCGACCTTGTCCTGCAACAGTTGTTGCGGGCTTTTGAGGGTTACCAGGGCGCCTTGCTGCATGACCTGCGGGCTGTGGGTGAACCGGGTCTGCTCTTCGCCCAGTTGTTGCTTGCGCAAGGCTTTGCGCTCGCGCTCGGCGGCGATGCGCTTGGGCGGCATGCCGCCGCGCAGGCGCAACTGCAAATCGATCGACCAGTTACCCTGACCGTCCGATTTCAGATACGGGCCATGATGTTGGGTGTTGAACGGGTCAACGATCACCACGCAGTCAGGTTCAAGACGAACCTGGTACCAACCTGTATCAATGAGCGCGTACCAATCACGCAGGTAGTGATAGAGGCCGCGATGCGGGCCGCTCGACACAGGGTCAGGCAGCACCTCAGGCTTGGGCACCTGCAGCAGCGACAGACGCTGCCGTTGGTCCGCCGTCAACCGCTGGCGTGCGCTGGCAAAGCCGAAGTCGACTACGCTGTTGGCCAGCCCTGAACTACCGCCGCCCAACAGGACGGCGCCGTGTTCGACGGGGGCGGCGGGCAGGGGCGGCCATTGTTCGGGAACGCGCCGTGCCAGTGGCGAGTGCAGAATCTGCTCTTGGTGATGGCTTGACAGGTTGAGTTTGGAAGGCACGCGTGTCGGCACAAGTTCGAACATCAGCATGCCGACGTTCAGCAGCAAGTCTGCCCAGGCCAGCTCGCGGGTTTGGGCGTCTGCACTGTTAACTGCCGGGATATCCCGATTGGCGCTGCTTGACAGGCTCAGCAACCAGCCCGTCAGCATGAGTGGCCCGCGCAGCAATGGCAGCAGCAGCGTACTGAACAGCAGGCCGGCACCTTCCAGGAATACCCGCCAGCGGCTTTCGGCGTTGGATACGGACTCATGCTCAGCCTGATCGACCAGCGCGCGTGCGTTGGCGCCGTAGAGGTATTGCATCAATTCGCCGTTGGCCAGGCACTGCAACAGTTCGTCATTGATTCCATTGGCGGCAAGGGTGGCCGGCGCAGGTATTTCAGGTCGGTCGAATTCACTGCCGGCACCAAACCGGACGTAGTGCGGCTGTGCAAACCCGCCGTTGTCATAAATGGGGCGCGCGCCGTCGGACAGCCAGGTCAGCACGCTGGTTTGCAGCTCGCCCGGTGTGGCGATGGCACTCATCATCTGCGCGCGGCTGCTGAACTGCAGCAGCGCGTCGGCATAGAGCGGGCGATAGAGAATATGCGGCCCGATGTCGCTGTTTTCCGGTTCGATGATGTACATGTTTGCAACCCTATCCGCAGCTGCGCCGGGCTTGCGCTGCAGTGCAAGCTGGCGGATGACGATGGGCTGACCGTCCACCCTGCGTTCCCCGGCCTGGCCAGCGACCAATGCCGCGACGCAGGCAGCCCCTCGTGCCGTAACGCCGTTGACCTGCTTGAGGCTCGACTCCAGCGCCAGCAACGGCAGTTGCGCCACCGCCTGCGCGGCAAAACGGCGTTCTCGCTGACGGGATTCTTCGTTGTCCCCAAGCAGGCGGTTCTTGAGCATTTCAGGGTAAGTCTTGCCAATGTTGACGTGTTGAATCAGGCCGCCGCTGCCGGTGAGGTAATCGGCCGTGAGCCAGGCTGGCAGGGGCTGGTTGTTGCGGTGGGCTATTGTGAATTGCCCCTGTGGTCGACTTTGCAGGTTGTTGATGGCCAGGTCCGTCAGGCTCATGCGGACGTTTTCGACGTAGCCCGCGCCACCCGGGTAGCCAGCGGCCACATGAAAGGTCAATTGAAGGTCAGCGGGCTGGAACTGCGCGGCGCGAGTCTGTTCGGCGCGGATGTTGTCGAAGCGGATCTCATCCTGCTGCAACTGGTTGAGCAAGGCGGTTTGGGTGTAGGTACGGATATCCGGCAAATCACTGAGGAAGGTTTCACCCTCGCCGCGTTTTTTGGCGCTGGCCAGTTTCAGGCTCAAATGCCTGTACTGCGCGCGTTCGTGCGGGGTGGCCCGGGTTAGCCACTCAGGCAGCTGCTGGCGCAACGTTGTCAACGTCGGGGCGCTGTAACGGGCGGCGTTTTCAAGGCTTTCGACCGGGTTGGTGATGTGCCAATACACGCTCTTGAGCGCCTCGAGGCCGAACTGGCTGCCCAGCTTCAGGTTTTGCAACTGATGTAGTTGATGATTGAGGATGATCGACGACTGGGTCTCAAACAGATGACCGTCCGCCTCGAAACGTTGGAGAGTCACGCGCTCGAATACGGCGTCCGGTTCGAGCGTGTGTGCCCAATTCGACAACGCCGACTCCAGGGTGTAGTAGCGTTCATAACCACCCGCCGCGTAGCACCACAAGATATGCGGCTGGCCTTTGAATACGGGGATCAGAATCAAGTCGGGGGCCAGCCGCTGTTGCGTGCGCTTGCCTGCCGTAAAGGTTGCCATGGGGAAGTACGCATGGACGGCGGCATCGCCGTAGCGGGCCAGGCGCAGGTCAGCGTCTGGATACTCGACCAGTTGTTCGAGTATTTCCCGTTCCAGCGGCATGAGGTCGTTCGTCTGGATGAGTGCCATGCGCAAGGTGTCTCGGAGCACCTCGCTGAACCACTGCCAACGCGTTACGCCTGTGTCGCTGGTGCCGTTCCAGTGCGCCGCGAGGGCATTTTGCAGCGCGGCTGGCAATGTCTGAGGGAGGGATTCGACCAACCCCTGGACGATCTTCATGTCCAGAGGAGCGCCCTGTGCAAGCAGTGGAGTGGGAGGGATGTGACTCAGCTGGCAGCGGCGGCCATGACGGTCGCTGAAGTCCGGCGCAGTGCCATTGGCAAGCAGGTCCAGTGCCAAAGCCATGAGTGATTGCCGGCTCCAGCCTCCGCGAGAGGTCGGTGTGAGCAGCTGCGTTCGGGTCAGGTCAAAGGTCAGCGATGGATAAGCCTGGTTGATGAGAGTTGCCAGCAATTGTCGGGTAACCGCGATCAGCGTCGGGCGGGAGCCGAACTGGGTATTGACGGCGCCGCTGAGGGGTTCACCGGCAGGCGATGGAGCAGGGCTTGGGGGCATAACGGGGGCTTTCCTGGTTGATTACTGATGTAGGGCGCTAGCTAATGCCTATTCACCTGGGGCCGGGCGGTAGCTATTGCTGGGCAGCAAATCAACCATTCGTCTTTCATATAGCTCCACAACACTGAATTTCTTGCTATAAACGCACTCCGATGACCATTCGCCGAGCCCGTCCTGGTGCTTTTGGGGGTTATCTCGGAAAAAATGCCTGTCTTTTCAGTTGCTGCGCCCTCAAGTCGGCCTTAGACTGCCGCCCCTCGTAAATTGAGTGCCGGGTGGCGCTTGGAATGGATGGCGCCTTTCCGAGACCTGCAGAGGTCGGCCGGAACGCTCCCTTATTCGCCTTAATGCACGTATTTTTTATAGAGAAATCAATGACAAAGGAAAAGTTGCTGGCCATGCCGGCGGATGACTACATGAATGCCGAACAGCACGCTTTTTTTGAGCAATTGCTGCAAGACATGAAAGTGGAACACCACGAGCGCATTGAACAGAACCGCATCGCCATTGAAAGCCTGGACACCCCGGCCGACCCGGCTGACGCTGCTTCCGTCGAAGAAGAGCGTACCTGGCTGGTAAACGCCATCGACCGCGACCAGCGCATGCTGCCGCAGCTTGAGCGCGCACTGGAGCGCATCAAGGAAGATTCCTTTGGCTGGTGTGATGACAGCGGCGAGCCTATCGGCCTCAAGCGCCTGCTGATCAGCCCGACCACCAAGTACTGCATCGAAGCGCAAGAACGCCACGAGCAAATCGACAAGCACCAGCGCCAGGCCTGATGCGCTGAAGCTGGGCACTGCCTTTGCGGTGCCCTGGAAACACCGGTTACACCCACGTCTATTGATCTGCTGCAAGCTACCCCACCAAAGGCCCATGGATAATGGCTAGATAGTGGCGTTTAATGCAGAAACAATAACGACAAGCAGTGGGGTAACAACGATGGCTGGAGACGGATCTCTGATGGGCGCAGCAGTGCCACCACACACGGTGGCGCGCACGCTGCCCGGCTGGCTCACGCCGCTTCTGCAGAGCACCGCCCTGGTGCTGGTACTGCTGGGCCTGGCGTTTGCCGGCTTGCCGCTCTATGTATGCCTGCCGGTGATATTGCTGGTGGTCTGGCTGCCTTCCTTAAAACACCGCGCGCCGCGTGAGACGCCTTCCCAGGCCGTGGATGCCATGGGCGAGCTGACTCGCGACCTGTCCTATACCACCAGCCACAATGCGTTGTCGGCCGCCGGCGTGGCCTATTCGGTCAAGCAATTGGCGGCGCGGTTGCAATCGCAATTGAGTGCGGCGAAGCAGATTGTCAGCAGCGCCGAGGTCATGATCGGCACCGAGCAGGTGACCTCACAGCTCAGTCGTCAGGCATTGGGCGCGGCGAGTCAGGCTCACCAGCGCAGCACCGAGGGGCGCGAAGTGCTGGCCCAGTCGATCACGCGCATGCATCAGCTCAGCCAGCGTGCGAATGCCAGCCGCGAACTGATTGAGGCGCTGAGCCAGCGCAGTGAAGAAATCCAGCGCGTCACGCTGGTGATCCAATCCATCGCCAGCCAGACCAACCTGCTGGCATTGAACGCGGCCATTGAAGCGGCACGCGCCGGTGAGCATGGCCGCGGCTTTGCGGTGGTGGCTGACGAAGTCCGTGGCCTGGCCGGGCGCACGGCCACGGCCACCGATGAAGTCGGGGTAATGGTCGCCGATATCCAGCAGCGCACCGCGCAGGTGGTGGAGCAGATTCGCCAACTGTCGACAGACCTGCACACGGGGGTTGAACAGGTGGAGCACGCTGGCGAGCAGTTGGAAAGCATCGCGAGTCTGGCGGCGGATGTAGAAGGGCAGGTCAATGAAATCGCCCAGGGCACTGATACCAACCGCACGCAACTCGACAGTCTGTTTCACGCCGTGGAGCAGATGCGCAGCGATTTGTCGGTCAGCGACCAGCAGACCCGCCAACTGGCCGATGTAGCCGTACAAATGGAGGGGCAGGCGGAAACCATCAGTGAACGCCTGGCCGAAGTCGGCCTGGACGATTATCACCAGCGCATCTACGACCTGGCCCGCGAAGGTGCCAGTCGCATTGCCCAACAGTTCGAGGCTGACGTGCTGCAACGCCGTATCAGCCAGGAAGACCTGTTTGATCGCAGCTACACGCCCATCCCCAACACCAGCCCGAGCAAATACCACACGCGTTTTGACGGTTATACCGATGAGGTACTGCCGGCGATTCAGGAAGCGCTATTGCCGCGTCATGAAGGCTTGGTGTTCGCCATTGCCTGTACCCCTCAGGGCTACGTGCCGACGCATAACAAGGCGTTTTCCCACGCTCTGACCGGCGATGCCCAGGTCGACGCGGTGCAGAATCGCACCAAACGCAAGTTCGAAGACCGCACCGGCATTCGCTGCGGCAGCCATCAGCAAGCGGTGCTGTTGCAGACCTACACCCGTGACACAGGGGAGTTGATGCATGATTTGTCGGTGCCGATCATGGTCAACGGCCGGCATTGGGGCGGGTTGCGTCTGGGCTATAAACCGGAAGGGGCACCGGCGGTCCGCTAGGGATTGTTGCTGTTTATGCAATGGAGCTATTCCGCGGATAGCTTTTTCCAACTGGCAGAAAACCGTAGCATGATCAACATTGTTAGCAAGCTAACTAGTGTTGCGGAGAAGCTCCATGCAAAACAAGGTCGATGTGGCCGTGATGATCGGCAGTGGTGTACCCGAAACCCTGCGTGCGCTGGGTCAAAAAGCCTGTTGGGTCGTGCTGCTCAATGGCGAGCAACGCGGCACGGCCTTCGCCAGCCGCGATGAAGCCGAGGAGTGCAGGGCTGCCTGGCAAGCGCTGATGCAGCTCGAACAGTCAGACAGCCTGCATTGAGGCGGATTATTGTGCCTGGTGCAGACGCTGGTTCAGCTCGTCTACCGGGATGGCCCACTCGGCATCTTCACGCAGTTCTTCTTTGAGGAACTGCGCTTGTTGTGGCGTCCAGAAGGGCGCGTCGATCAACTTGACTTCTTCAGGCAGCGGATGCGCGACGATAAAAGCATCGATGGCCTCGGGCGTCGAATCCAGGCCCAGTTGTTCGAACAGGGTTTCAAGGGTGGGAATTGGCGCGTCCATTGGTCGTTCTCCATGCAAGGTGATGGTGGCTATGCATGTGAGGCTGGTGGCGCGGCAGAGTTCTATCGGATTGTCAGGAATTGAGCGCACCGGAGTCCACGGCCGCTTTCAGCGCTTTGGCGGCATCTTTTGCTGCCAGTGCCGCGGCGTCGACGGTTTTGAACCAGCGGTCTTTCTCCACCTGGTGCGTTGTGACGGTTTTCAAGGGGGGTTTGGCGCGCATGATGATGACAGCCTGAAACTCACCGTCTATTTCCCTTGCATCGCCATGGATGAAAAATTCGCCAATATCAAATTCCGTCACGTATTGCCTTCCCTTTCAGATAACCGCATCAAGGTAACTGCACAGATAAAACCGGGCCCCGAAGTGGGGCGGGTCAGTATGGCAGTTGTTGGGCGGCGGCGGCGGGGGAATGTCAGCCAGGTGACGAAACGATTGCACCGTGGAGCGCATGCAGGCCGGCTTCCAGCTCTCTGGCCAGTTTGCAGGCCTGGATGTGGTTGCTGCGAAAGCCTTTGATCCTGCCGCTGGTCACCTCGAGAATATGAAAGAAATTGCGTCCGGCGGGTACAACTTGGTAAAGAACAGAATTGGAGTACCCGCTGTCGCTGTTCAGGCAGTAATATTGGCGCTCGTCTTGGCCAAATGTACGAGTGCGGGAAGACATGGCGGCGTGTTGACGTGGTTGCATGGTCAGCTCCTGTCGATCGATCGTGTTGGTCACCCGCAGCGTTTCGGGTGGTTTTGACCCGCGTTGCTGTTTTAGTATTGTTGCCGGCAGCCCGCGGCTGGTTCCAGACCAAGTGTTTTAGGCTGTGACGGCTGTCGGAAGCTGCGTTTTTAACTGGGTTATTCTCTGAAGCGGGCCGGCTCGTATTCTCGGACCGGTGAACCTGTGATTTCCTGTGATGCCTGATGACCTTTCACAAGGTCCATCACGCATGCCTGTACTAGTCTTACGGCGCAGCAAGGGATCTTCTTCAGTTTTTTAAAGCATGTGTTGTGTGATCGTGCCCGCTGGGCCGTTTTTTTGTGCTGCCCGCTCCGGTGGTCAGCGCTCTTTTTGATGTGGGGGCGTTTCCTTGGCAGTCAGTAATCTGGATATGCACGCGTTATTCGTGCTGGGTGATTTGCGCGCAAAGTTGGTCAAACAGTTTCAATCCCGTTTTGTTTACATCACTGAACAGACGCCGGAAGGCATCTATATTGCCGAGATCGATACCGAAACGGCGCTGGTGGTGGATGACAAACCCCGTCTCGAACTCAAGGTTGGCGATCACTTTCGTGCAGCCGTGTTGCCCAGCCGTGAAGGCGGCAAGTTCGAATTGAAGTTTCGTGACATCAAGTTGACGGTCTATGGCCTGGGCGATTACGCCTTTGTTTCTTCGGCAGAAGGCCAGGGCATCGTGTTCAAGGAAGGCCACAGCGTGATGTTGGTGTTCGCAGCCCACGAGCAATTGCAGGAAGGCTTGACCAAAACCCTCAAGGCCGTCACCGGCAAGGCTGCCAAGTGGCGCAAGGGTGAACTCGTCACGTTCAAGGCCAGCGAGTAATTCATAAACTTGCTGTGCAAGCCTGCTCTCCCGGAACCTCTACTACAGTTGAGTTGACTTAACTATTCAGAGGCTTCGCGCATCAGCAGCAAAGCCCTCCGCCAGTGCTGCGAACACGCGAGGTGCAAAAAGCATGAAAGGATTGAGAACCCTGTTGGCCGCGTCCCTGACGACCTTGAGCCTGTCGGTGGCGTCACTGCCGGTATCCGCCGCCCAGGCGCCGGTGCATTTCGCCGACCTGAACTGGGAAAGCGGCAGCCTGATCACCGAGGTACTGCGGTTTATCGTCGAGAAGGGCTACGACCTGCCCACCGACACCTTGCCCGGTACCACCATCACCCTGGAAACCGCCCTGGCGAAAAATGACATTCAGGTGATCGGTGAGGAGTGGGCCGGCCGCAGCCCGGTCTGGATCAAGGCCGAAGCCGAAGGCAAGGTGCTGGGCCTTGGCGACACGGTCAAGGGGGCAACGGAAGGCTGGTGGGTGCCGGAATACGTGATCAAGGGCGACCCGTCCAAAGGCCTCAAGCCCTTGGCACCGGACCTGAAAACCGTACAGGACCTGGCGCGCTACAAGGACGTGTTCAAAGACCCCGAATCTCCCGGCAAGGGGCGCTTCCTCAATAGCCCGATCGGATGGACCTCCGAAGTCGTCAACGCGCAGAAGCTCAAGGCTTACGGCCTGAACGACAGCTATGTGAATTTCCGCAGCGGCTCGGGTGCGGCGCTGGATGCCGAGATCGCCTCGTCGATCCGCCGAGGCAAGCCGGTGCTCTTCTATTACTGGTCGCCCACGCCGTTGATGGGCCGTTACAAGTTGGTCCAACTGGAAGAGCCGCCGTTTGACGCCGATGCCTGGAAGACCCTGACCGATGCGGATAACCCCAACCCAAGGCCGACACGTTCGCTGGCGTCCAAGCTGAGCATTGGTGTGTCGACGCCGTTCCAGCAAGAGCATCCGCAGATTGCCGCGTTCTTTACCAAGGTGCAGTTTCCGATTGATCCGCTGAACAAGGCGTTGGCGGCGATGAGCGAGAATCACACGCCGCCGCGTGAAGTTGCGCAGGCCTTTCTCAAGGACCATCCCGAGGTGTGGAAGGCGTGGTTGACGGACGATGTCGCGCAGAAGGTTGAGGCGGGCTTGAAGTAACTTAAACCTCGAATACAAGTGCAGCTCCGAATGTGGGAGCTGGCTTGTGTGGGAGCGGGCTTGCCCGCTCCCACATTTTTATGCATTCCAGCCTTAGAACCGGGTCTGCACCGCCACCTCAAACGTCCTCGGCGCCCCCAGGTAGTAAGCCGGCGACACATGCGCAAACTCGGCATACACCTCATTCGTCAAGTTGCGCACACGCCCCGTTACCGAGGTGTGCGAGTCCACCTTGTAGCGCAGGAAAGTTCCGAACAGCGTGTAGGCCGGTACCGTCTGAGTGTTGGCGTTGTCGGCATACACCTCGGCCACGTACCGTGCGTCCACACCGCCTTGCCAGTCTTCGGCGAAATCGTAGGTCAGCCACAGATTACCCACGCGCTTGGGCACGTTCGTCGGCGTGTTGCCTTTGCGCGAAACCACGGCACCGCTGGCGATTTTCTCGTTGAAGTCGTCGTACTCGGCATCCACCCAGGCGAAGTTGCCTTCAGCCAATAACGTGGGCGTGATGCGCAATGAACTGGCCAGCTCAATGCCCTTCGACGTCTGCGCGCCTACGGGAATGCTGTTGTTCGGGTCCAGCGGGTCGGTGACGGCAAAATCCTTGCGTTCGATCCTGTAGGCGGCGACGGTGGCCGAGCCACGCCCGTCCAGATAGTCGAACTTGCTGCCCACCTCCCACTGCTTGCCGGTCGACACGTCAAACACCTGCGTCGTGGTCGAAGGTTGCTCGGCGGCAGTGCTGTATTGCACATACACATTGGCCGATGGAATGAACTGGTAGGTCAGCCCCACGCGACCGGTGACCGGCTCCCAGCTGCGCTTGAAGTGGCGCGGGTTGGTGACCGTAACCACGCGATGGTTGGTGACATCCAGGTCGATGGCGTCATAGCGCAAGCCGGTCAGCAGCGACAATTTGTCGGTCAGGCCCAGGCGATTCTCTACGAACAGCGCTTTGGTGGTGACGGCGTTGGTCTTGTCCTTGACGAAGCCCGGGCGAGTGCCCGGAATGTCATAGAAGTGCCCGGGGTTGTAGTTGTTTGGATCCACCGTGCTGTTGCCCGGTACATTCAAGGGGTTGTTGGTGGTGCTGTTGACCTTGTATTCAAAGCCGCCGGACCAGGTCGTCGAAAGGCCGAAGAAACTGTCGTCGTGACGCAGCTCGAACTGGTTGCCGTTCTGCTCACCTTGATGGCGTACTTGGTAGGCGGTCGAGCGATTCACCGCGCTGTTGTCCGCGTTGTACTGGTAAGTCTCCAGGTTGCGGTAATCGCGCTGGCTGTCCAGGTGATACAGCGTGTTTTTCAGCGTGGTGCTGTCGTTGATCCGGTAGTCGATGATCGAGCGCATCCAGAGGGTGCGTTGTTCGTAACGGCCATCGGCGACGTTGTAGTTGTTGAAGCGGTTGTGCCTGTCGATCTTCAGCTCGCCGGCCTTGGGGTTGAGGACCGGCGTGCCCCAGTAGGGGCTGTCCTCGTGTTCATCCTGATATTCCAGCGCCAGGGTATGGGACAGGTCGGGCGTCAAATCACTGAGCAGGGAAAACGCCACACTCCAGGCATCACGCTGGTCGCGGTCGATGTAGCTGTGGTTGGTGTTGCGGCTCACGTCCAGGCGCGCGTAGTGCTGTACATCGGCACCCGGCTCGGTCAGGGCGTGATTCAGGCCAAAGGCCATGCCCGCCGTGTCGTAGCTGCCATAGGTGAGCTGGCCTTTGGCGGCCTGTTCCTCACGGGTCGCCAGTTTGGTCACGTAGTTCAGCGAGCCGCCTACGGAACCGGCGCCGTTGATCAGGGAGGAGGGGCCGCCCACCAGCTCAACCCGGTCGTAAATCCACGCATCCACTGGCCGGGCCAGGCCCGTGGCGACGTTGATACCGTTGAACATCTGGGTGATCTGGCTGCTGGTAAACCCGCGATAGGACACAAAACCGCCAAACCCCGGCGGTGCGCTGGCGTTGACACCAGGCAGGGTGTTGGCCGCATCGCGGAAGGTCTTGGCGCCATGGCGCTCGATATCATTGCGTGTGGCGATGGCCACTGACGCCGGGGTTTCCCGCACGCTCAAGCCCAGGCGCGACGCCATGCCGCTGGGTTGATCCAGGGTCAGTCCGGGCTCGGCGCTTTGCTCGCCATCAATGGTGGTAGGGGCCAGTTCAATCGCCCAGGTGCAGACGGGCAGGCAGCCGAACAGGCCTGCCAACAGGGGTAAATGTTTCATGGTTGAATCCTGAAAAACTTGGCTGAAACAACGCACAGCCATCCCTGTTCCTCAATGGGAACGGAGGCCGGTGCGGATCGGAAAGCGAAGAGTCAGGCGAAAGCGGGAGGCGCGCGCGGGTTGGCCGTGGGCCAGGTGAAACGGGCAGGGATGTCAGCGGCAAGCACCACCGCCGGAGGCGGTGCATGGGGTTGTGGCAGCACCGCCACATTCAGGCTGGAACTGAGCGCCGGGCCCATGCCGCCGGTGGAACACAGCGGGCAACCAAAGGCCTTGGCCAGGGTCGGCAGGTTTTCATCGGAGGTGTTGGTCGAGGCGGGCGCCTGGGTGCGCGGGTCGACGGTACAGAACTGACCACCGATGCCATTGAGCTGCATCCCCAGCATCTGCCCATGGCCAATACTGCACGCGAATACATTGAACAGGACGCAGCAATAAAGCATCCAGGCAATGAGCGAACGGTCGGCACGGGCGATTTTCATGGGGCGGCACTTTACCATCAGCTGCCGACGAAATGCCTACAAAAAATCTCAGGGCGACTATCCTCATTCGCACATTTTCAGGGAGCGTCAGCCATGAGCTTTGTCATCGCGCGATGGATTGTGGGGGTGTTTGCCTGCATCAGCATGGTGCATTTGTACTGGGCGGCGGGCGGCAAGCTTGGCAGCCTGGCGGCCATTCCACAATTACCGGGCGAGTTCGCCAGAGGCCCAAGACCCGCGTTCAAGCCTTCGGCACTGGGCACGTTTCTGGTGGCGTTGGGGTTGGTCGCAATTGCCTTGCTCGTCTGCTTGCGCGCCGGGCTGTATTTCTCGCCGGTTTCCCATGGGGCCCTGCAGTGGGGGATCAGCGCGATTGCACTGGTGATGTTTGCCAGGGCCATTGGGGATTCGGAGTTGGTGGGGTTTTTCAAGAAAGTGGGCGGGTCGAGGTTTGCGCGGCTGGATACATATTTTTATTCGCCGTTGTGTTTGTTGTTGGGGGTGGGGTTGTTGGTGGTGGCGTGGGCTTAAACCTGGCGCCCAACGGCTGGCCCGCCGGACTACACAAGAAAGCGACCCGACTCACTGCGAGAAAGCCGCACAAATAAAAACCACTCTCATCCTTGCCCGATTTCCAGACTGGGCCGTCACTGTTAATAGAACCTCTATTACGCAGGATTTCCCATGTCGCGCCTTGCTCGTCCCTTGCACCCACTGGCCCTGTCAGTGGCGTTCGCCTTTGCCGCCGTGCCGTTGCTCACCGTTGAGTCTTCCTTTGCAGAAGAGAACATCAGTGCCGTGCGCCGTTTCTCGATTCCCGCCGGGGACTTGAGCCAGGCGCTCAATAGCCTCGCCGAGCAGGCGGGGCTGGTGCTGGCGTTTGATGCGAGCTTGGCCCGGGGCAAGCACAGCAACGGGTTGAGCGGGCAGTTCGACACCGACGTGGCGTTGACTCGGCTGTTGGCTGGCAGCGGCTTGCAGGCGTTGAAGATTTCCGCTGATCGCTACCGGCTGGAACCCATTCCGGATAGCGGTGGCGCCATGGAGTTGCAGGCCACGACCATCAACGGCGCGTATCAAAGCGAAAGCCCCACCGGCCCTGTAGTGGGCTATGTGGCCACGCGTAGCTTGTCGGGCACCAAGACCGACACCGCGCTGATCGAGACGCCGCAGTCGATTTCCATCGTCACCAAAGACCAGATGCGCGCGCAAAACGCCGAAAGCCTCAACCAGATCCTGCGTTACAGCGCTGCCGTGGTCCCGGAAACCCGTGGCGCCACGGCTTCGCGGCTCGACCAGTTGACCATCCGCGGCTTCGCGCCCGCGACTTACCTTGACGGCCTGCGCTTGCCGTCCAGCCGAGACGCTTCGCCGCAAAAGGACGCGTTCGACCTGGAGCGTGTCGAAGTGCTGCGCGGCCCGGCTTCGGTGCTCTACGGGCAGGGCACGCCGAGCGGAGTGATCAATATGGTCACCAAGCGACCGCTGGACACGCCTTTTCATGAGATTGGCGTGGAGTACGGCACCTTCAACAAGAAGCGCACCACCTTCGATCTGAGCGGCCCGATCGACGATCAGGGTATTTATTCCTACCGAGTGGCAGGCCTTTTCGATGACGCCGACGGTCAGGTTCAGCACACCGAAACGCGTCGCCAATCGCTGTCCAGCGCCTTCACCTGGCGACCGGACGATGCCACCTCGCTGACCCTGCTCGGGCATTTTCAGAAGGATCCTCAAGGCGCGTCCTACGGCTCGGTGCCCGCCTGGGGTTCGGTGCTGCGCAGCCCCACCGGGCATAAGATCGACGTGGATTTCTACGACGGCGAAAAGCGCTTCGAGAAAAGCGACCGCGAACATTACTCATTGGGCTACGCCTTCGAACACCACTTCAACGATGTGTGGACCGTGCGCCAGAACGCCCGCTATATGCGCGCCGAAGGTATCTATCGCAGCATTTACAACAGCAACTTGCAGGCCGATTACCGCACCTCCAACCGTTCGACCATCGCTGCTGATGTCGATATGGACGCCTATACCCTCGACAACCAACTGCAGGCCAAATTCGACACCGGGCCGTTGCAGCACACGCTGTTGACGGGCCTCGATTACCAGAACATCACCACAGACACCAAGACCGGTTATGGCAAAGGTCCGACCCTGGATATCTTCGACCCGGTCTATGGCGCGCCGGTCGTCACACCTGCTTTCAGCACTGACGCCACCTCACGCAGTGAGCAGACCGGTGTCTATTTGCAGGAGCAGATGAAGTGGGACCAATGGGTACTGCTGCTCGGCGGCCGTTATGACTGGGCCAGCACCGACAGCACCACCAAAACCCTCAGCAGCGGCGCCAAGAGCAAGTCCTCGCTGGACAGCAAGGCCTTCACCGGCCGCGTGGGGCTGGTGTATCTGTTCGATAACGGCCTGGCGCCGTATGCCAGTTATGCCGAGTCGTTCAACCCGCAGTCGGGTACCGGCTACGGCGGTTCGGTGTTCAAGCCGACCGAGGGCAAACAGTATGAAATCGGCATCAAATATCAGCCGCCAGGCAGCAACAGCTTTATCACCGCAGCGATTTTCGACCTGCGCCAGAGCAACGTGCCAACCATGGACCCGGACCCGACGCACCTGTGCGGCAACGGGCGCTGCAGCATTCAGGACGGCGAACAGCAATCCCGTGGCTTTGAGCTGGAAGGCAAGGCCAGCCTGAACGATAACCTCGACATCACGGCGGCCTATGCCTATCTGGACAACCGTGCGAGCAAGTCCAACAGCACCGTGCAATATGCGCCGATCAGCGACATCGGCACCGGCCCGGCGATCCCGGTCAAAGGCACCACCACCTACGGCGTGCCGCGCCATACCGCGTCGGCCTGGGCGGATTACACCTTCCATGATGGCCAGCTCAAAGGCTTCGGCATGGGCGCAGGGGCACGTTACGTGGGCTCGTCCTGGGGTGATACCGCCAACACCCTGAAAGTGCCGGGCTACACGCTGGTGGATGCGGCGGTGCACTACGACATCCCGAATATCGCCAACCCCAAAGACAACCTGCGCCTGGCGCTGAATGCCACCAACCTGGCAAACAAGGAATATGTGGCTTCGTGCTACTCCTACTCGTGGTGCTGGTATGGCTCGCAGCGCACGGTGCAGGCGAGTGCGACTTATCAGTGGTGACACACACGGATAAGGCAATTTAATGGCCCCTTTGTAACAAAAATCTCGCCAGAATCACTTTTATTTTCAGGTGGTTAGGTGAGGAAGCAAATGCGCTCTGTGGGAATCATGCTGATCGCCTGCTCATTGGCGGGCGGCGCGGCTGCCGTGCAGGCACGGGAGCTGCGCGAGGGTGACAAGTACATGTGCAGTTGGGGCGCCGGTACGGCCGCCAGGGCCCAGGAACTCAAACTGTCGGGGGTGTCGCTGTATGCCGCCCGGCAGAAGATCCAGACCCTCAAGTTCAGCAAGTCGTGGATGCGCATGATGGCCATGGGCATCACCGAGCAGACCTACGACAGCCGTTCGCGGCTCAAGCCCGAGGCGATTCGCCAGAGTTTCTATCAGGATTGCCTGCGCTATAAAGTCGCGCGCAAATAGCACCTTCGATTTGCACCGGTCAGTGCAAAATCTGTGTAAGCCCGTCCAACTTTGCCCTGGCGCCCGTCTCCATACTGGCGCCAGGTAAACGAAGAGGCACAGGCCATGACTGATTACGTATTCACCCCCGCGCAAACCCCGTCCCTGGCGATTCAGGGCAGTGACGCACGTTTTCCGCTGCGCCGCGTGTTTTGCGTGGGTCGCAACTACGGCGAGCACTCCCGGGAAATGGGGCACGACCCGGACCGCGAGCCGCCGTTCTTCTTTATGAAACCGGCGGATGCGGTGGTGCCGGCGGAAGGCGTGATTGCTTATCCGCCGCTGACTGCCGACCTGCACCATGAAGTGGAACTGGTGGTGGCCATCGGCAAGGGCGGGGTGGATATCAGCCCTGAAGAGGCGCTTTCCCATATCTGGGGTTACGGTGTCGGCATTGATCTGACCCGGCGCGACTTGCAAACCCAGGCGAAAAAGCTCGCGCGGCCGTGGGAATGGGGCAAGGCCTTTGATGAGTCGGCGCCGAGCACGGCATTGCAGCCGGTCAGCGCCATCGGGCACCCGTCCACCGGGGCCATCTGGTTGAAGGTCAATGGCCAGCAGCGCCAGATCGGCGACCTGGCTGACCAGATCTGGTCCGTCAGCGAAGTGATCAGCCATGCCTCAAAATCCGTGGCCCTCAAGGCTGGCGACCTGATTTTCACCGGAACGCCTGCAGGCGTCGGCGTGTTGCAGCCTGGGGACGTGGTTACGGCGGGTATTGAAGGCATCGGTGAGTTGAGTTTCACCCTCAGCAAGGGTTGAGGCTAAAGTGGTGACCAGGCCAATCGAGAGATCTTTATGCCCGGCACCCGCGTCACCACTTATGGCATGGAACAACGCAGCGACCGCCCTGATTTTTACATCCGCGACAAACGCGGGCGGGCGGCGCTGACCAGTCCCCATCGGCATGAGTATTTCCAGATCCAGATCAACCTCGGCGGTGACACCGTGCAACACATCGGTGGCGCCTTGCGGCCGTTTCCGCGCAAGGCGCTGGCTTTCATTCTGCCCCACCGACTGCATGTGATTCCCCATCCTGAGGACGGTGAGTTCATGCTGATCAACTTCAGCCAGGCGTTTTTCCTGCCGCAGCTGACCTGCGATCCGTTGGACCTTGAAGATATTCCCATCGGCCAGGCGCCGGAGCTTTCGCCGTTTCGCTTTCAGGAGCAGTTGGACTTCATCCTTGAGGATGCAGCCTTTGGCGAAGTGCAGACGTGGCTCGCGCACATGCGCACGCTGGACGCCCAGCGCACCTTCGGCGCCCGCGAGCGGCTCAAGGGCTATCTGTTTCAACTGATTGGCCTGGTCTGCGAACAGTACGCCGAACCCCTGCAGGCGTACGCCGCCACCAACGCCACCCGGCGCGGGCGCAAGGATGCCTTGGCGCGCGTGCAGGGCTATATTCGCGAGCATGTGCACGAGCCCGGCCTCAACCTGAGCGATGCGGCCGCCGCTGCCTTTTTGTCGCCGAACTACCTGACCCATCTGCTGCGAAAGGAAACCGGTAAACCGTTCTCCCAACTGGTGCTCGACCGACGCATGCAACTGGCGCGCACCTTGTTGCTCAACAGTGCGCAGATGATTGGCGTAATAGCCCTGCGCTGCGGGTTTACCGACGAAGCCTACTTTTCCCGCTGTTTCCGCAAGGCCCACGGCCTGGCGCCGGGGCAGTTCCGTCGCCAGCAACAGGCGCAACCGTTGTAGCTCCCACAGGCGACCGCGTCCACTTTTTGAAATGCGGTCAATTGTGGGAGCTGGCTTGCTTGCGAAGGCGGCGGCACTGCCAACACAGAGGCCATCTGACCCACCGCCATCGCAGCCTCGCTAAAGCTCGACAGCTCCCACAGGCGACCGCGTCCATTCTTTGAAATGCCGTCAAATGTGGGAGCTGGCTTGCCTGCGAAGGCGGCGCACTGCCAACACAGAGGCCACCTGACTCACCGCCATCGCAGCCTCGCTAAAGCTCGACAATTCCCCCACGGGGGCTGTGACGTTTGAATGATCTCCACCGGCAGGGCGGTCGTGCCGGGCTCACTTTTACAAATCCACGACAATCGATATGTTTCTATTTGCATACAATTGCGCTTCCCACCCTGGAGGACAGTATGCAAATGCTTATTCGCCTGGCGAACGAGGACGACGGTGACCCCGTGCGCGACCAAAAGCGCAGGGCGCGCTAGTGCCATGAGCCTGCCAGAACCGTCAGCCTCCGATAACGCCCGCTACTTTGTGATCGGGGTGGTGTGCGTCGCGGTGCTGCTGGGCGCCTATTTCGTGCGGCTCAATGCCCAGGTTGACCAACAACGGGAGCAAGCCAGCGAGCAGTTGGCACTGTGCCGACACGTTGAAAACATTGCGCGTGCCACAATCCCGGGCAACCTCGAGCCGGGACTTACCTGTGAGGAATTAAAGGCGCGTTATTCCAAAACATCCGCACCGTTATAATCAATAACCCTATTTAAATAATGGAATTGCATAAGCAAAGTGCAATGCCTTATGAGCGCAACTTGCACCAAAAAGTGGCACTTATTGCGTTGACTACCCTGAAAAACATGTGGTTATTGAATGACTTACACCGTTTTTAATCCGACGAAAGGATTAAATTCGTCTTGTTACAGGTTATTACAATCGTTATTATTGCCGGGCGTTCACCTCCCACGGTTTATGCATTTTTAAATCCCAAGTTTCCATCAGCTACTTGGGATTTTTTTTGCCCGGAATTTGACCTCAGCGTCAAACTTCAATATCTGCAAACTCCGCGCGCATGCGTCCATTGCGCTTGGCCTGGTACAGCAACTTGTCCACGGTCTCCACAAACCCGAGCATGTGACTGTCAGGCCTCACGATCCGCGTACCGACCCCCAGGCTCAGGGTCAACAGCCTGGAAACCGGCGAAAACCCGTGCTCTATCTGCTGTTGGCAAATCAGATGCAGGCAGCGTTGTGCCACTTGCCGCGCTGAAGCCGCATCCGTCTCGGGCAACAACCACACAAATTCTTCTCCGCCGATGCGCGCAATGAAATCCCGCGGCCGGTTGGCAGCCTGAGCCAGGGTGCGTGCCACCTGGCGCAAGGCTTCATCGCCCTTGATGTGCCCGTAGTGGTCGTTGTACTGCTTGAAAAAATCGATATCGAGAATAATCAATGACAGCGGCAACTGGCTGCGCAGGGCGCTGGCCCACTCGCGTTCAAGCACGGTGTCGAACATGCGGCGGTTGGCGATGCCGGTCAGGCCGTCCTGGAAAGAGTATTCCTCCAGCTGTTTTTGCAGGCGAATCAGGTGCTCCTCGGTTTTCTTGCGCTCGCTGATGTCGAACATAAAGCCAATCAGCGCTTGTACTTCGCCGTCCTTGCGCACCACATGCACCACGTCGCGAATCCACACGTAGTCGCCATTGACCGTCAGCGCACGGTAATCAGCCTCGTGGTCCACCCCGGCTCGGGATTGCGACACGCAGAAATTCACCACGTATTCACGGTCGTCGGGGTGCATGCGTTCGACCCAGTCATCCACGCTGACCCAGCTTTGCGGAGTCCAGCCCAGCAGGGTTTCGATCTGCGGGCCGATGTAGCTGAAGGTCATGGTCGGCCAGTCGATGCGCCAGGGGATGGCCTTGGTCGATTCCAGCAGTGTTTTGTACACATCACTGTCGGGCGCGCTTGGAGGTTCGATGCTCATGAAAGGTGGCTCGCGAGAAGGCAAAGAGCCATGAGCCTCTTGCGATCCACAGCGCGAGTCAAGCCTTGAAAAAGCCGGCAGACGAGAGGTCGCACGCCTGCTTTCTGGCGCCAACACACCAGCGTTTAAAGGGCAAAATGCGGAGCAGGTATCACTTTTGAATTAATTGTTCAGTAGCAGGCAAAAGCTTATCTATGCTGGTGGCATCACACCGACAGGGTAGAACCCAGGGACGGGGCTTTATCATGATTTCCATCACCGAACTCAACCAGATAATGGCCTCGGGCTTTCTGCCGCTGTCGTGCGAATGCAGCCTGAACAGTGATGGCTCGCTGCGCATCAGCGTGTACGAGCCGACGTCCGGCCGCGTCGACTTGCTGCTCACCCGGGTTTCACCCCAGGGTCTGGACAGCATCCGTTCCATCTCAAACCTGATTGGTGAACTGCGCACCGAGCTCAAGGCCGGGCGTCGTGGTTTTGCGGCCGTGGGTTAGCTGTTGACGGTGTCTGTCTGGGTGGAGACGGCGCCGTAGTAGCGCCAGCAGCAATGCCGGTGTTCCGGCAGGATCACACAGCCGCTGAGGCTGGCAATCAACAGGGCGGCGACAAGCAGGGTCAGGCGACGGGGCATGATGTTTCCTCTTTATGTGTACTGCGTTAACCGTTGAACGCAGCCGCCTGCGAAAATCCGTCGCGATACGTTCAAACATTTCATCAAGCGCCGTGAGTGCCTGAGCAATACTTCCCTTCGATCCTCGCCGAGAAAATATTCAGTTTTTTTTGCGACGGATTTTTCCGCACCCGCCGTTCAACCCATCAGCAGCGTGCATTTACGCTCGCCGTATGAAGGAGTTGCCATGAGTTCACTGGCCAAATTGCGCTATGCCTTGCTTGTCCCGCTGGCGTTCACCGCGCTTGTCAGCACCCCGGGTTTTGCCGAAACCGAAGTGATCATTCGCCAGGCGCCGCCCGCCGAGCGTGTTGAAGTGATTCCCGCTGAACGCCCGGGCTATGCCTGGGACCGTGGCCACTGGCGCTGGGAAGGCGGTGCCTACGCCTGGGTGCCGGGGCATTGGCAGCCGGTTGAGCGTAACGGGCGCTGGGAGCCCGGCCACTGGGAATCCCGCGGGCCGAACTGGTACTGGCGCGAAGGGCACTGGATTCACTGAACACCCCCTGGCCCCGGACCGAGTATGACCTGATTGAAAGACACTGATCCGGACGTTGAGCTACTGGCACGTATCGGCAACAACGAACCCGCCGCCGTCAACGAAATGGTGACGCGCAAGCTGCCGCGCCTGCTCGCGCTTGCCGGTCGGTTGCTGGGGGACGCCGACGAGGCCAGGGACGTGGCCCAGGAAAGTTTCCTGAAGATCTGGCGCCACGCGGCGAATTGGCGGCCGGGCGAAGCGCGCTTCGACACCTGGCTGCATCGCGTGGCGCTCAACCTGTGCCATGACCGTTTGCGCCGCCGTAAGGAGCGCCCGCTGGACGAGGACGAAGTGCTTGAACTGGCGGACAGTGCGCCGTCCCCGGAGGAACAGCTGGAGACGGCCGACCGCAGCGCAAGGATGGCCGCCGCCGTGGCGGCCTTGCCCGAGCGCCAGCGCGAAGCCATTGTGCTGCAGTATTACCAGGAGCTGTCGAACATCGACGCCGCAGCCCTGATGAATATCAGCGTCGAGGCACTGGAGAGCCTGCTGTCGCGGGCCCGACGTCAGTTGCGCAGCCAACTTGCCGATACACCCGGGCTCGCCCGCCCAGGAAGGGGAAAACCATGACACCTGAACGATTTGCGTACCTGGCCGATGCCTACGGTGCCAGCTTGCAACGCTGGCCCGTCGCCGAGCAGGCTGGCGCCCAGGCGCTGCTCGACAGCGGCGATGCCCGTGCGCGTGAGGCGTTGCGCGAAGCCGGCTGGCTCGACACACAATTGAACGGTTACGCGTTGGCCTTGCCCGACCCTGCGCTGGCGCGGCAGATTCGCCAGTCGGCGCCGCGGCGCGCATCGTTCTGGTCGCGCTATGCCAACTGGCTGTCACCGGCGGGGCTGGTGGGCGCGGGCATTGCCGGTATCGCCGCCGGGGTGCTGGTGGCCTCGCTGAGTGCGCCCTTACCGATGGTTTCATCCGAAGTGCTGCCCAGCGTCTTCGATCAGGGCGACGCCGATGTCGTCTTTACCGTCAACGCCGAGGAAGCCGAGCAATGACCTCCAAACCCCTTAAGCCCTGGTTGCTCGCGTCGGTATTGCTCAACGTATTTTTGCTCGGCGGTGTGGGTGGGGGGCTGTATCACTGGATGGCTGCCCCCAAGCCTGCCGAAGCAGTGGTCAACCAGCATGGTTTGCGCCAGGCGATGATCAAGTTGCCGGCAGAGCGGCGCAAGGAACTGCGTGCGTTGCTGCGGCACAACCGTTCCGACAGCCAGCCGCTGATCATGGCCGGCCGCGAGGCACGTCTGGGGGTGATCAAACAACTCGAAGCGCCGACGCTGGATCGCGATGCGCTGGTGACCGAGCTGGCTAAAGCGCGGGAGGCCGATGCGTCACTCAGGGCACTGGTGGACGGCACGCTGGCGCAATTTGCGAGCAATTTGCCGCAGGATGAACGGCAGAAACTCGTCGAGGCGCTGTACCAGCGCGGGCAGTCCGGAACTAAAGAAAAATTAATCCAGACGGTGGGGAATAAACCCCGTTCTTGAGCCGTTAAGCCCGCATAAACTCTATGGAAGTGTGCTTATGCCGGCTGCGAAAAAGAAACAGGCTTTTGATTTTTCCTGTGGGGCTGCGTCGTTGCTATGCGCGGCGGTGGAGCTGGATGCGACCTTGCCCGGTGGCATGAATGCGACTGATGCGCTGCGCACCAACATGTGTGAGGTGGAACTCTACAAATACACCTCCGGGGCGCTGACCGGCGGGGTGGTCAAACCCTTCGATCCGACAAAGGCCGGATATTCCTACCCCCACAGCGTGGCGCTGGCGGCGCGGACGTTGGGGTTGAATGTGACCATCTATATGGAAGGTTTTCTGGCCAGCGCGCTGGC
Organism: Pseudomonas tolaasii NCPPB 2192; assembly: GCF_002813445.1. Taxonomy (NCBI): domain Bacteria; kingdom Pseudomonadati; phylum Pseudomonadota; class Gammaproteobacteria; order Pseudomonadales; family Pseudomonadaceae; genus Pseudomonas; species Pseudomonas tolaasii. The sequence continues at coordinate 5,505,618 of NZ_PHHD01000001.1, read as the reverse complement.
AACCTTGTACCCCAAGTGCGAGGAGCTGTGCGTGAAGGCGGGCTTCCCGGTGATTCACGGCGCACCACCGCCGATGGCGGCCAACCGCCGCGCGTTATGTGTGGTGACCACCTTTGTCGTAGGGCTGCATTATGTGATGTTGCGGCCGGGAGGGGATTTCATGGACCCGGCGGACGGCGATAACCATGACAATTTCAAGACGATGAATACGTGGTCCAAGGTGTATTCGCAGACGGGAATTACCCTGGTGCTGGAGAAGGAAGTCGAGGTCTAGGACGCTGGCGCGGTATTTGGAGCGAGGAGGATCCCCTCTGGGAGCGGGCTTGCCCGCGATCGCGGTGGTTCAGCCAAGACTAAATTGACTGACACACTGCCATCGCGGGCAAGCCCGCTCCCACATTTTTGACCGAGCGCGGCTGTGCTTTTCTGTGGGAGCTGGCTTGCCTGCGATGGCTGTTTAGCGGTCAGGTACCTGTGGCGAGCGGGCTGCGTACACCGACCAGAACCTCCTGCTCACGCTGTGCGCTGTTGACGTTCACGCAGCGTGCAACGCTCACGCCGTTGCCCTCAAACACGCACATCACCCGATCCCGGAACGCGGTCTGCGGGTAGATCCAGTTCATTTCCAGCGTGCGCGTATCCAGCCAGCGGGCGCCCGCTACGACCTGCGCCTCGTTGAACTCATAACCGTGGTGCAGGTCGCGACCGGGCATGCTGGTCAGGCCTGCCAGCCAATGATCCATTCCCACGTTCAGGCGGTGTGTGGTCTGGCTGTCGGTCAATTCGAAGGTCAGCACGTCACCGCGAAACTCGAATGACAGCTGCTTCACGCCCAACCCGTTTTCAGCCATCGCAAACACACGCGTCGAGTCTGCTGGAACCGCGCAGGCTGAAACCAATGAAGGCCGTTCGGCCATGCTCGCCAATCGCACTTCCAGCCGTGCATCCGCTTCGGGCGTGCCACCGCCGCCAAACGCCGCCGGAAAGTACTGCTCGATGTACGGAATGATCTCGGCCGAGTTCTTCATGCCGCCGACCACCACCAGCGTCGCGTCATGCTCGCGGTACACCGCCGCCATTTGCACGAATACGCCCAGGGCACTGAATGCGCCGACGGGTTTCATCATCCAGTGGTAGCCGTAGCGGCTGTTGGGCCCGCCCTGGGGCTGCGTGGCCGCCTTGACCCACGCGGCGGGCAGGATTTGCTCGCCCTGCCACACGCCGTTTTGCGCGTGCAACACGGCTAGTTTCAGCACCGCCGACACCGGCGCGGTCAGGCCATTGCCGCCGGGGTTCACACCGTCGGGGCCGATGTCCCAGCGCTCGTTGTGAATCTCCAGCGGCGCGAACAGCCGCGGTTTGAGGTAGTCGTGCAGGGTCTGCCCGGTCACGCGGTTGATCAGCGCCGACAACATGTAGCTCGCCGCGCTGGTGTAGACGTATTCGGTGCCCGGCGCAAACGCCAGAGGGATCTTGAAAAATTCGGCAATCCAGCTGGTCTCTATTCCACGCCACACCGAGCCCGAGGTATTGCTCGCGTGCCCGGTGCGCATGGTCAGCAGGTGTTCGACGGTCATGTCCGCGAGGCGCGGGTCGGCGTCTTCCGGGACTTCGTCGGGGAAGAAGCTCACCAGCCGGTCATCCAGCTTCAACAACCCTTCGTCGATCGCCAGACCAATCGCACAACCGGTGAAACTCTTGGCCATGGAATGCAGCACGCGCGGCTCGTTGGGGTCCACGGGCCAGGTCCAGCCTTCGGCTAGCACATGGCCATGGCGGTGCAGCATAAAGCCGTGCAGGTCGAGGCCGGCGGCCTTCACCGCATCGAGAAACGCAACCACTTGATCGGGGTCAACGCCAACGCTGCTGGCGCTGGCACGGGGCAAACCATCGTAGGAAGTCGGGGGCATGAAAAGGCTCGTGGGGCTAAGGGTCAACGGCTGCGATGCACCAGCCGCGAATAGGAAATCAGCATGCTGGTGAGTTCCTGGCTGACGCTGGTCAGGGGCGAGGACCGGCGGCTGATCAGGCACACATCGCGGCTGGCCAGAGGCTCTGCGATGGCAATGGTGGTCAGGGCGCTGGAAAACAGCTTCATCCCCGGCAACATGCGCGGCTCGATGGTCAGGTAATCGGTTTCCGAGACAATGTGCAGGGTTTCCAGTAACGAGTCGGTGGTGATCGCGATTTTCGGCGGCGCCAGGCCCTGGGTGCGGAACAGCTCGACCAGGCGGTTTTGCGCGCCGCCGACCACGCCGGAAGGGCGCACGCTGATCCATTGGCAGTCCACCAGCGCCTGCACCGACTTGGCGTGTGCCAGCGGGTGGCCCTTGCGCGCGATGATCCCGGCGTTGGAGCTGTAGAGGCGGTCAATCGAGAGGTCGATGTCGGTAACATTCGGCGCCAGCGGGCACAGCACAAAATCCAGGCGGCCATCGCGCACCTTTTCCACCAGGCCTTTGGTGGTGTCGCTGGCCACGTGCACCTGAATGCGCGGGAAGCGCTGGGTGAAGTTGCTCAGCACCGGCAGCAGCAGTTCGGCGAGCGGTTCGGAGGTGACGCCCAGCGCGATGTTGCCTTCGGGTTCGCCTTTCCACGGTTGCAGGTCGAGCAGGGCGCGTTCGCAGTCCAGGGTGATGGAGCGTGCGCGCACCAGAAACACTTCGCCCGCCGGGGTGAGGTTGATGCCCTGGTTCGAGCGTTGCAGCAAGACCACGCCGAGTTCCTTTTCCAGGGTCTGGATCGACTGGGTCAGGGTGCTTTGCGCCACGTCCAGCTGGCGCGCGGCAGAGCGGAAACTGCCTTTTTCAACCACGGCGCAGAACGCGCGAAGATGGGTGAGAGTCATATCGGACGGCCTCGGCTGCGCCAGCAAATTCATTGGATGCCGGCCAGCTTATCTGATGGCTTTCCGGACGCACAGATCGGTTTAAGCAATCAGGTTCATTATTTCTGATCGCCTGGAAACGGCCCCGGCCCTCGATTTTTCGGTAGGCTCAGGGCATTCCCGCTCAGGTTCGCCCGGTGATCGGAAAACCCGAGCCCGATCACCTGGAGCGTTCTTCTCAAGGTTGGCGCGTGAAGAATAAGATCGGTCCAGGAACATTCGCCCACCGTGAACGGCGACCAAAACAACAACAACTATTCAGGAGTTCGGCCGTGCCTCTTTTTGGGTCCTGCCAGCGTCCGAACCCATGCGTAAGGAACAGTTAAGGTGCATTTATCCATGAACAAGACTTTTATCCTGGCAGGCGCCTTGTCTGCGGCGCTGATGGGCACTGCCCACGCTGAAAGTGTCTTGAAGGTGGCGCTCAACGCCGACATCCGCAGCACCGACCCCGGTGTGAATCGCGACACCAACTCGGACGCGGTGATCATGCACATCACCGAAGGGCTGGTGGCGTTTCGTGAAGACGCCACGGTTGGCCCGTTGTTGGCCAAGGACGTGCAGGTCTCCGATGACGGCCTGCGTTACACCTTCCACCTGCGCGACGGGGTGAAATTCCAGAACGGCAAACCGCTGACCTCCGCCGAGGTGCTGTGGACCTGGAAACGCTTTCTGGACCCCAAGACCCAATGGCGCTGCGCGCCTGAATTCGATGGACATGGCGGCGCGAAAATCGTCGACATGAGTGCCCCGGACCCACTGACCGTGGTGTTCACCCTCGACAAGCCCAACGGCCTGTTCCTCACCAGCACCGCGCTGCCGGAGTGTGGCGGCAGCGGCATCCTGTCACCGGATTCACTGAATGCCGACGGCAGCTGGAAAGCCCCGGTCGGCACCGGCCCGTTCCAGTTGGGCGAGTGGAAACCCGGCCAATACGTGGAGCTGCTGCGCAACCCCAACTACACGCCGCGCGATGAGAAAGACCCTGACGGCTACACCGGCAACAAGACCACGCGTCTGGACCGTGTGCGCCTGCTGGTGATTCCGGACCCGGCGGCGGCCAAGGCGGCGTTGCTGTCGAAAAACGTCGACCTGCTGATTGATGTCACCCCGCTGGACGCCACCGAACTGGCCGCCAACCCCGGCGTGCGCGTGACTTCCAGCGGCACCATGTCGGTCAATGCCTTGCTGTTCCAGACCCGCGACCCATTGCTTAAAGATGTGCGCCTGCGCCAGGCCATCGCCCACGCGCTGGACACCGCGCAAATCGTCGAAGCCCTCACCGGCGGGCGGTCCAAGGCCAACAATTCGATGGTCGCCAGCGGCAGCCATTACCACACCGCCATTGAAGACCAGGGCTTTGCCTTCGACCCGGCCAAGACCGCGCAACTGCTCCGCGAGGCGGGCTACAAGGGCGAGCCGATCAAGCTGATCGTCAACAAACGCTACGCCGCGATCTTCGACATGGGCGTGTTCGTGCAAGCCATGGCCAAGGCCAGCGGCATCAACCTGGAGCTGGAAACCCTGGAGTGGGGCACCCAACTTGAGCGCTACCAGAGCGGTAACTACCAGATGATGGCCTTCCCGTATTCCGAACGCCTCGACCCGGCCTTGAGTTTCGACTCGATGACCGGCGACAAGGACAAGGAAGCGCGCAAGGTCTGGGACAACCCCGACGCCCGCCACTGGCTGCGTGAAGCCCAGCGCGAAGGCGACATCACCAAGCGCCAGGCGCTGTTCGATCAACTGCACCAGCAGATGATCAAGGACGTGCCGCTGATCCCGATGTACAACGGCAACGCCATCGCCGCCAGCCGCGACTACGTCAAGGGCCTGCGCACCTGGCCGGTGTCCAAGCCGCGCCTGTGGACCGTCAGCGTCCCTGCCTCCGGGAGTAATTGAGGATGTTGCGCTTTATTTCTCAACGCCTGGCGATGTCGATTCCGACCTTGCTGCTGATCTCGCTGATGGTGTTCGCGATCATCCGCCTGGTGCCCGGTGACCCGGCGCTGCTGATGCTCGGCGACATGGCCGACGCCCATAGCCTGGAAGTCGCGCGCGCATCGTTGGGGCTGGACCAGCCCTTGCCGGTGCAATTTGTGATTTGGCTCAAGGCCGTGCTCAGCGGTGACCTGGGGCATTCGATCACGACCAATGAAGCGGTATTGCCGCTGATTCTGGACCGTTTTCAGGTGAGTGCCGGAATCGTGCTGGTCTCGGTGCTGCTGGCGGCGCTGATCGCGGTGCCGGCGGGCTTGCTGGCGGCGTGGAAGCAGGACAGCGCGCTGGACTTTGGTGTGGTGTCGACCGCGACGCTGCTGCTGTCGATCCCCAGTTTCTGGCTGGGCCTGCTGTTGCTCTACGCGTTCGGCATCAAGCTGGGCTGGTTGCCGGTGGTGGGTTACGTGTCGTTCAGCCAGTCGCCCTGGCAGGCCGTCACCTTCATTGTGCTGCCGATTGTCACCCTGACGCTGGTGGAGTTGGGCGCGATCACCCGCATGGCGCGGGCCAGTGCGATTGAAGTGCTGCGCCTGGAATACATCACCCACGCCCGGGCCAAGGGCCTGTCGGAGCGCGCGGTGCTGTGGCGGCATGCCTTGCGCAACTCGTTTGCGCCGACCTTGACCCTGATCGGCCTGATCCTCGGCAACCTGCTCAGCGGCATCGCGGTGCTGGAAACCGTATTCACCCTGCCGGGCATCGGCCGGTTGATGGTCGACGCCATCTATGCCCGCGACTACCCCGTGCTGCAAGGCTGCCTGTTGCTGGTGACCTTTGTTTATGTGCTGGTCAACCTGTTGGTGGACCTGCTGTACCCGCTCTTCGACCCTAGGGTTAAGTTATGAATAAGCCTCTTCCTGTTGCGCCCGACGTGCTGCTGCCGGCACCGGCGCGTGCCCCGAAGGCCTGGCGTGTGCCGCCGTTGAATGCGCTGATCGGTGCGTTTCTGCTGGGGGTGCTGTTGCTGATGGCCGCCCTGGGTCTGGTGTGGACACCCCACGACCCGCTGGCGCTGAACCTGCTGGCGCGTTTGCAGGCTCCCGGCGCCGCGCACCTGCTGGGCACCGATGAATACGGCCGCGACGTGCTGAGCCGTTTGATGATCGGCGCGCACACCAGCCTGTGGGTGAGCGTGTTGACGGTGACCCTGGCCATCGTCGCCGGTACCTTCCTCGGCCTGCTTTCCGGCTTCCTGCGCGGCTGGGTCGACCGTGGCCTGATGATGATCAACGACGCGCTGCTGGCGTTTCCGGGGATTCTGCTCGCGTTGGGCTTGATGGCGATCATCGGCCCGAGCCTGTACGGCATCGTCTTCGCCCTGAGCCTGGCTTACACGCCGTCGGTGGTGCGGGTGGTGCGCGGCACGGTGTTGTCGCTGCGTGAAAAGGAGTTCGTCGAAGCCTCGCGGGTGATCGGCAATTCCGAGCTGTACACCATGCTGCGCCACATCGCGCCGAACTGCGTGGCGCCGGTGTGCGTGCTGGCGACCAGCATGTTCGGCTGGGCGATTCTGGCCGAAAGCGCCTTGAGTTTCCTCGGCCTGGGCGTGCCGCCGCCGGCGGCGACCTGGGGCAACATGCTCGCGGCCAGCCGGCCGTACATTGCCACGGCCAGTTGGCTGGGGTTGTTTCCCGGGGTCTGCATCGCCATGGCGTTGCTGGCGTTCAACCTGTGTGGCGACGCCTTGCGTGACCGCCTTGATCCACGGATGAGTAAATGACCATGACTGACGTACTTCTGGCCGTCGATCACCTGAAAATCCGCGTCGGCGCCCACGGCCCGCTGGCGGTCAACGATCTGAGTTTCACCATTGCGCCGGGTGAAATCGTCGCCCTGGTGGGCGAGTCCGGCAGCGGCAAGACCATGGCCGCCCGGGCTGCCATCGGCCTGTTGCCGCCGCCGCTGGAGCATTGCGGCGGGCAGGTACGCTTCCAGGGCCACGACCTCAACAGCCTGGCGCCCGAGCAACTGCGCCAGCTGCGCGGGGCGAAAATCGGCATGGTGTTCCAGGAACCCATGGTGTCGTTGAACCCGTCCATGAGCATCGGCGAGCAAATGGCCGAGGGCCTGCGCTTGCACACCAAGCTGACCGAGGAGCAGATTCGCGCCCGCAGCCTGGAGATGCTCGGGCATATCGGCATCAAGGACGCCGAGCGCTGTCTGGCGGCGTTCCCCCATGAGTTCTCCGGCGGCATGCGCCAACGCATCATGCTCGCCTCGGTGATGCTGCTGCGTCCGGCGCTGCTGATTGCCGACGAACCAACTACGGCGCTGGATTGCCTGGCGCAACTGGACGTGTTGAAACTGATGCTCGACCTGACCCGCGAGCAGGGCACGGCCATTCTGTTTATCAGCCATGACCTGTCGCTGGTCGCGCGTTACGCCGACAAGGTGGTGGTGATGCGCGAAGGTCGCGCGGTGGAGCAGGGCACCATCGAACAGATTTTGCTGTCGCCCAAGGCTGAATACACCCGGCAATTGCTGGAAGCCTTGCCGCGTCGCGGCGTACTGGCGCAGTTGCCCAAGGCTGACGGGCCACTGCTGACGGTCAAGGACGTGTGCATCGAACACCCCGGCCCGCGCAGCTTGTGGGGGCGCAGCCAGTTCAAGCGTGTGGTGCACTCGGCCAATCTGAGCATCGCACCGGGGGAAACCCTGGCGTTAGTGGGGGGCAGCGGCTCGGGCAAAACCACATTGGGGCGGGCGATTGTCGGCTTGAACAAAGCCTGTGCCGGCGCCATTGAGTTTGAGGGTGTGGACATTCTCAAGTCCGGCAACCGCGAGCATCGCCTGCAGTGCCAGATGATTTTCCAGGACCCGTATTCGTCCCTCGACCCGCGCATGAAAATCGGCGACATCCTCGCCGAACCCCTGCGCCACGTGCCGGGCATGAGCGGCGCGCAGAAGCGTGAGCGGGTCACCAAAACCTTGTTGGATATCGGCCTGGCCGAGCAGTTTGTCGACCGTTTCCCGCATCAGCTCTCCGGTGGCCAACGCCAGCGCGTCGCGATTGGCCGCGCGCTGGTGCGTCACCCACGGTTGGTGATTGCCGACGAGCCGATTTCGGCGCTCGACATGACCATCCAGAAGCAGATTCTCGAACTCTTCGAACGCCTGCAAGCCCAGTACGGCTTTGCCTGCCTGTTCATCTCCCATGATCTCGCGGCGGTGGAGCGCATTGCCCACCGGGTGGCGGTGATGAGTGAGGGCAGGGTGGTGGAAATGGGCGCGCGAGACGAGATTTTCGACCGCCCGCAACACCCCTACACCCGCAAGCTGCTGGCCGCTGCCAGCCCCCTGGAGAAACTTGAAAACGGTGGCTACCGCATCCGTCAGGGCCCCGTACCGCTAGCGCTGTAACCCAGAGCTGACTGCACCCGCCGCGCAAATCACCGATTTGCGCGAACGGCGAAGCCATGCCCGAAGAACAATAAAAACCCCCAACCATGACACTGCCAGGAGCTTAAAAAAATGAAAAAATCCCTGACTCAACTCATCACAGGCGTAGGCGTCGTGAGCAGCGGGATGATCCCGTTCGCCGCCCAGGCCGACTTCATCAAGGACAGCAGCGGCACGCTGGAATTGAAGAACTACTACTTCAACCGCGACTACCGGGAGAACGCCTCGCAGTCGATGCGGGCGGAATGGGCCCAGGGTTTTATCCTGGGCATCAAGTCGGGGTTTACCGAGGGCACCGTCGGTTTCGGCCTGGATTTGACCGGCATGCTCGGCGTGAAACTTGACTCCAGCCCGGGGCTTTCCGGCACCGGTTTGCTGCAACGCGACAGCGACAAAAACGTCTCCGATGAGTACTCCAAACTCGGCGTGACCGCCAAGGCGCGTTTCGCCAAAAGCGAGCTGCGGGTGGGCTACCTGGTGCCGGACCTGCCGATTTTGCAGCCCAACACCAGCCGCCTGTTTCCCCAGTCGTTCAGCGGTACGCAGCTTGTTTCCAACGACATCAGCAACCTGAAAATCAGCCTCGGCCAGCTCGACCAGGCCAAGGACCGTGATTCCACCAACTATGAAGACATGAAGCTGACCACGGTCAGCAAGGTCTACAAAAGCACTGCGCTGAGCGACAAGTTCCGCTTTGCCGGGGGTGACTATTCGCTGACACCCAACACGCTGGTCAGCTACCACTTTGCCGCGCTGGACAGCATCTACCAGCAGCAATACGTGGGTTTCAAGAACAACTTCGGCCTCGGTGGCGGCACGCTGAAAACCGACGTGCGCTACTTCAACTCCGACAAGGACGGCGCGGGCCTGGCCGGCAAGGTTGATAACAGTGCGTTGAGCACGCGCCTGACCTACCAGTACGGTGGGCACAGCATCGGCGGCGGCTTCCAGCGCCAGTACGGCACCACGCCGTTTACCTACCTGGACGGCTCGATCACCTACCTGTTCACCGAATACCAGTTCAGCAACTTCACCCAGACCAAGGAACAGGCGTGGCACGCGCGCTACGACTACAACTTCGCCGACCTGGGCGTGCCGGGCCTGTTGATGGGCATCAAGTACGCCAAGGGTGATTCGGCCGAGGTGATTGGCTTCAACGGCGAAGGGCGTGAGTGGGAACGTGACCTGGACATCAGCTATGTGGTGCAGAACGGGCCGTTCAAAGGCGTGTCGATGCGTTGGCGCAATGCCCTGAGCAAGGGCAACTACTTCAATGACGTCAACGAAAACCGCGTGATGCTGGGCTACACCCTGGCGCTCTGGTAGTTCCCCTCACTGTGGGAGCGGGCTTGCTGTGGCGAGCAAGCTTGCTTGCGCTGGGGTGCGAAGCGCCCCCCAAAAGCCAGCTCCCACACTGATCGGATTATCAGATCGAGATAGCTGTAGCCGCCCTTACAGGCGATCACCCGGTCTCGTTAGTATTTTCTCAAGGTCCATCACTCGAATATCGAGACTTCCGGTTTATGAAACTTAATCAACACCCTTTGCTGCAAGCGACACAGGGCACCCACAGGTACGTGGAAAGTGAGCATTACGGCGCGGCGGGTGCAGGTCGAAAAATCTATATTCAGGCGGCGCTGCACGCCGATGAAACCCCGGCGATGCTGGTGGCCGCGCAACTGCGTCGGCACCTGGTGGCGCTGGAAAGTGCAGGGCGCCTGAACGCAGAAATTGTACTGGTAGCGGTGGCCAACCCGGCGGGCCTGGGCCAGTACATCATGGGCGCCCCGAGCGGGCGGTTTGAACTGGGCAGCGGGCGCAATTACAACCGCGGTTTTCCGGTGCCGTACCAGGCGATTGTCGGCAAGGTCGAGCACCTGCTGGGCCAGGACATCCACGCCAACCGCGAGCTGATCCGCACCGCCTGGGGCGAATGCCTGCGCGCCGCCCAGCCGATGGATGAATACCAGTCACTGCAACAGACCCTGATGCTGTTGGCCCACGACGCCGACATCGTGCTCGACCTGCATTGCTCCCGCGAAGCGGCGATGCACCTCTACACCGGTGAGTCGGTATGGCCGACCATCGAACCCCTGGCGCGTTACATCGGCGCCGAGGCCACCTTGCTGGCCACCGATTCCCAGGCCAATTCCTTTGATGAAGCGCTGTACCTGTTGTGGGTGAACCTGCGCGAACAACTGGGCGAGCGTTTCCCGATTCCGGACAGCAGCATTGCCGTGACGGTGGAACACCGCGGGCAGCGTGATGTGTCTTACGAGCTGGCCGAGCATGACGCCAGCGCGATCATCGATTACCTGACCCACCTGGGCGCCATCGAAGGCACGCCGCGCCCCTTGCCGGCGTTGCGCAACCCGGCGACGCCGCTGGCAGGCAGCGAACAGTTTTACGCGCCGGGCGCCGGGGTGCTGGTGCACCGCGCGACGGTCGGCAGCCGCGTCGAAGCGGGGCAGGCGTTGTTCGACATCGTTGACCCCCACAGCGGCAAGACCGTGACGGTGACGAGCCACAACACGGGCGTGCTGTACATGCGCCGCGATGTGCGCTTTGTGAAACCCGGCGACCCGCTGGGCCGCGTCTCCGGCGCCACGCCGATTCGCAGCGGCAAGCTGCTGAGCGCCTGATTTTCCAGGCATGAAATGCAATTCAATGTGGGAGCTGGCTTGCCTGCGATGGCGGTACAGCAGACAGACCGCTATCGCAGGCAAGCCAGCTCCCACAGTTGATCTCTTTTGTTCACTAGTTTTTTACCAGGCAGGACACCCCCCATGCACTCCAACCCGGCAATCACCCTCGAAAACCAATTCTGCGCCCACAACTACTCGCCACTGCCGGTGGTCATCGTCAAGGGCGAGGGCGTCTGGGCGATGGGTGACGACGGCAAGCGCTACCTGGACATGATGTCGGCCTATTCCGCCGTCAGCCACGGCCATGTCCACCCGCGCATCCGCGCCGCCGCCGTGGCGCAGATCGACAAGATCAGCGTGGTATCCCGTGCGTTCTACAGCGAGCCGCTGGGCAACTTTCTCAAGGCGTTGTGCCGCATCAGCGGGTTTGATTCGGCGCTGCCGATGAACAGCGGTGCCGAGGCGGTGGAAACCGCGATCAAGGCCGCGCGCCGTTGGGGTTACCGGGTCAAGGGCATCGCCGCCAACCGGGCAAACATCGTGGTGGCCGACAACAATTTCCATGGCCGTACGTCGACCATTGTCGGCTTCTCGTCAGAGCCGGATTACAAGGCCGATTTCGGCCCGTTCTGTAACGGTTTCACCGAAGCACGCTTTGGCGATATCGAAAGTTTCCGCCAGGCGATCACCGCCGACACCTGCGCAGTGTTGATCGAGCCGATCCAGGGCGAGGCGGGCATTCGCGTGCCGCCCGCCGGGTTCCTGAGTGAATTGCGCCAGCTGTGCGATGAGACCAACACCCTGCTGATTCTTGACGAAATTCAGTCGGGCCTGGGTCGCACCGGCAAGTGGTTCGCCTTCCAGCACGAAGGCATTCGCCCGGACGCATTGATTCTGGGCAAGGCCCTGGGCGGCGGGATCATGCCGGTGTCGGCGTTTGTGGCCGACCACTCGATCATGGACCTGTTTGACGCCGGCAGCCACGGCTCCACGTTTGGCGGCAACCCGTTGGCCGCCGCCGTTGGCCTGGAAGCGCTGAACGTGTTGGAAGACGAAGGCTTGATCGACAACAGCGCAAGCCTCGGCCAGTACCTGGTGGAGCGCCTGACGGCAATGAACTCCCCGGCGATTCGCGAGATTCGCGGGCGTGGTTTGTGGGTGGGCGTGGAACTCGACCGCGATGCGCGGCCGATCTGCGAAGCCCTGCTCGCCGAAGGCCTGTTGACCAAGGAAACCCACGAAAACGTGCTGCGCATCGCGCCGCCGTTATCGATCACCCGCGAAGAACTCGACTGGGGCCTGGCGCGCATCGAACGAGTGTTCGGCCAGCTATGAGCGATTTTCTCAACCACCTGCACATCGACGGGCAGCGTTACACCTATATCGACCTGCATAAACTGCTGACGCCTGAACAGCTGCATCGGTTGCCGTATTCAGTGCGCATCTTGCTGGAAAACATCGCCCGCTGTGCCCCGGCTTCGCTGCCGCAGGTGCTGGCGCGCGCGACCGGCAATGGCGCGGAGTGCGAAGTGCCGTTCCAGCCCAACCGGCTGATGTTCCACGACACCACCTGTTTGCCCGCCCTGGCGGATTTCGCCGGGATGCGCGACGTGGTGGCGGAGCTCGGTGGCGACCCGACGGCGGTCAATCCGTCGATTCCGGCGGTGCTGACTATCGATCATTCGGTGATCGTCGAGCATTACGCCGAAGCGGGCGCGGTGGATGCCAACCTCGACATCGACTTTCGCCGCAACAGCGAGCGCTACCGCTTTATCAAGTGGGCCCAGGCCAGCCTCGACAACTTCAAGGTGATCCCGCCGGGCACGGGGATCATCCACCAGATGAACATGGAGGCTGTTGCGCAAGTGGTGTGGGAAAGCCCGGCGGCCGACGGCGGCGTGCTGCTGCACCCCGATTGCATGGTCGCCACCGACAGCCACACGCCGATGATCAATGCCATCGGCGTACTCGGTTGGGGTGTCGGCGGGCTGGAAGGCCAGGCAGCGATGCTCGGTGAGCCGGTGCCGATTCCTTTTCCGCAGGTGGTGGGCATTCGCGTGAGCAACGCGCTGCGTCCCGGTGTGACCGCGACGGACCTGGCGTTGACCGTAACCGAGTTGCTGCGTCAGCGCAGCATGGTCGGCAAGTTTGTCGAGTTCACCGGGCCCGGGCTGTCGTCGTTAAGTTGGGCGGCGCGTGGAACCGTGGCGAATATGGCGCCGGAATATGGCGCCACCGTGGTGTTTTTCCCGTTCGATGACGAGACCTTGTCTTACCTGGCACTGAGCGCGCGGCCCAAGCCGTTGCTGGCCAAGGTGTCGGCGTATATGGCGGCGCAAAACTTGTGGCGCCAGGAAGAGGCGCCGCAGCCGCAGTTCGACGAGTTGATCGAGCTGGACCTCGCGCAGGTCGAGCCAAGCGTGGCCGGGCCGCATCAGCCCCATCAGCGCCAGTCGCTGGCGAATGCGGCCGCCTCGTTTCATCGGCATGTGCAGGGCGAACCTGGCCAGCAGTTTTTCGAGCCGTCGTTTGATGCCCCGTTGAGCCACGGCGCTGTGGTGATGTCTGCGATCACCAGTTGCACCAACACCGCCAACCCGGCGCAGATGGTCCAGGCCGGTTTGCTGGCGCGCAATGCGCGAGCCCGTGGCGTGGGGCGCCGGCCGTGGGTCAAAACTTCGCTGTCACCGGGGTCGCGGGTGGTGGCCGATTATCTGCAGGCGGCGGGGCTGCTGGAGGATTTTGCCGCGCTGGGGTTCGAGCTGGCGGGGTTTGGCTGCATGACCTGCATCGGCAACTCCGGCAGCCTTGAAGCCCATGTCGAAAGATTTGCCAGGCGAGGCCTCAAGGGTGTGGTGGTGCTGTCGGGCAATCGCAACTTCGAAGGCCGGGTCAACCCGGACGTGCCCGCCGGCTACCTGGCCTCGCCCGCGCTGTGTGTGGCGTATGCGATTGCCGGGAGTATCGACATTGACCTGTCGAGCCAGCCGCTGGCGATCGACGCCCAGGGCAAACCGGTGTATCTGCACGAGCTGATGCCCGATGATACCGAGGTGGCGGCGCAGGTGGCCGAGGTGGTGCGCCCTGCGTTGTTTCGCCAACGCAGCGAGCTGTTGTGGCAGGGCACCCATCATTGGCAGGCGCTGGACGCCGATGGCAGTGTGCGGTTCGGCTGGCACCCGGATTCCACCTACCTGCGGCGCCCGCAGTATCTGGCGCATGTGCAGCCGCTGCCCGCGAAGAGCCTGGCGGTGCGTGACGCCCGGGCGCTGGTGGTGCTGGGCGATAACGTCACCACCGACCATATCTCGCCCGCCGGCACCATCCCGCCCGATAGCCTGGCGGGTGCCTGGCTGCGCGAGCGTGGTGAAGCCGAGGTGGATTTCAATCAGTACTCCACCCGCCGCAGCAACCATGAAGTGATGGTGCGCGGTGCCTTCACCAACCCGCGCCTGAATAACCTGCTGGATACACAGCAACCCCCGCGCCGTGGCGTGTGGGCGTGGACTGCCGACCACAGCGAGTACTTGCCGCTGTACCTTGCCGCGCAAAGCTATGCGGGTACGCCGACGGTGCTGTTTGCCGGCATCAACTATGGCGCCGGTTCCAGCCGTGACTGGGCGGCCAAGGTGCTGAGCCTGTTGGGGATCAAAGCGGTGGTGGCGCGCAGCATCGAGCGCATTCACCGCAGCAACCTGATCGGCATGGGCGTGCTGCCGCTGGTGTTCGCCGAGGGCACGACGGTGCAGGCGTTGGCGCTGGACGGCAGCGAGCGCCTGGATTTTCTGGGGCTGGACGCGCTGAAGGTCGGCGAGAATCCGATTACCCTGCAGATCACGCGCGCCGATGGCACGCTTGCGACCTGCGATTTGGCCCTGCGCCTCGACTCGTTGCAAGAGCTTGGTTACCTTGAGCACGGCGGCGTGTTGCCGTTTGTGATTCGCAAGACCGTGCAACGGACTCGTCAAGGAGCGCTCAATGATTGACCCGCAAGTGCTGCACCAACTGGCCCCCGACGGCGTGTTGCGCGCCGCCATCAACTTCGGCAACCCGGTGCTCGCGCAACGCGGCCCCGCCGGTGAGCCTCAGGGAGTTTCCGTGGCGCTGGCCGAGGCTTTGGCCGAAGAATTGGGTGTTGAGTTGCAATTGATCACCTTTGACGCAGCGGGCAAGGTGTTTGCCGCGCTCGCCGAGGATGTGTGGCGGGTGGCATTTCTGGCCATTGAGCCGGTGCGCGAGCAGGAGATTGCCTTCAGTGCGCCTTATGTGGCGATCAAGGGCACCTGTCTGGTGGCGGCCGATTCAGCCATCACCCGCGTGGCGCAACTGGATGCTCCGGGCAGGCGCATCGCCGTCGGCCAGGGCGCAGCCTATGACCTGTACTTGAGCCGCACGCTGCAGCACGCCGAGCTGGTGCGCGCGCCAACTTCGGCGGCGGCCGTGGACTGGTTTATCGAGCAAGGCCTGGACGCGGCGGCGGGGGTGCGGGATTTACTGTTGGGCAAGGTGTCGGCGCAGTGGCGGCTGGTCGAGGATGATTTCATGACGATCCGCCAGGCCATGGCGGTTCCGGTGGCGCACGCAGCCGCTGCCGCGTTCGTCAAATCCTTTGTCGAACGGCAGAAAGAGAGTGGCGGGGTGAAGCGGGGCTTGCTGGCCAGCGGGCAGAGTGCCGGACTACAGGCGACGTAGAAAGGCTTTGACGATGTGGCGGGTGGCGTCGGTGGTGTCGAGGTCGTCCATGGCGTGGTAGTCGTGCCACTGACACTCGACGATTTCGTTGCGTGGCCGCGCTTCGCCAAGGTTTACCACCGAGGCTTCGAACACGTGGTGCACGGTGTCGCGGGCCTTCAATTCCTGCAAATACAGCAGGCCGTCCACGTTCAGCCCGGTTTCCTCTTCCAGCTCCCGTTCGGCGGCACCGACCGGGCGTTCATCCTGCTCGACCTTGCCCCCCGGCAACGCCCATTTCGCTCTGGCCTTGCGCACGAAGAGGATCTGCCCCTCGTGTTGGCAAATGACCGTGGCCCTTATTTTCATCCTGATGTTTCCCCCATATCGCAGTGGCTGTCATAAAAGTGTAATGCAAATGTCATGCTAATCGGCGGTGGCGCCGACGAGGGGGGATGTGGATACTGCCTGTTGAATGAAAAAACGCACGAGGAAAACCGATGAACACCGTACGTTGGGGCATGATCGGCTGTGGCAGCGTCACTGAATTGAAGAGCGGGCCTGCCTTCTACAAAGCGCCAGGTTCTGCGCTGGTGGCCGTGATGGGGCGCCGCGAAGAGGCCGTGCGCGATTATGCGGCACGTCATGGCATCGCCCGCTTCTACACCGACGCGCAGGCCCTGATCGACGACCCTGAAGTGGACGCGGTGTACATCGCCACACCGCCCGACAGCCACCTGGAATACAGCCTGATGGTGGCCGCCGCCGGCAAGCACTGCTGCGTCGAAAAACCCATGTCGCTGAACGCCGAACAGAGCGCGCTGATGCAGCGCACGTTCGAGCGCGCCGGCTTGCACCTGTTCGTTTCCTACTATCGCCGTTCGCTGCCGCGCTTCCAGCAAGTGCGTGACTGGCTGCAGGAAGGGCGCATCGGCGAATTGCGCCACGTGACCTGGAGCCTGTGTAAACCGGCGGCGGCGGGGGATGCCAGCGCCGCCAATTGGCGCACCGACCCGGCGATCGCCGGTGGGGGTTACTTTGCCGACCTGGCCAGCCACGGGTTTGATCTGTTCCAGTACCTGGCGGGTGATATCGTCGAAGTCACCGGTTTCACCGCCCGGCAGGCTGGTAGCTATGCCGCCGAAGACGCGGTGACGGCCTGCTGGACCTTCACCTCGGGCGCGCTGGGCATGGGTTGCTGGAACTTCGTGGCGGACCGTCGCGAAGACAAGGTCGAGTTGATCGGCAGCCATGGGCGCATCACCTTTGCCGTATTCGACGACCAGCCGCTGCGGCTTGAAGGCCAAACCAGTGAAGTGCTGGAGGTGCCGTGCCATGCGCATATCCAGTGGCACCATGTGTTGAATATGAATGCACATATTCGCGGTGAAACCGAGCATCCTTCCCTGGCGATCGAAGCGTTGAAGACCGACAGGATTCTGGACAAGGTGCTGCAGCGTAATCCCCACCTTCCGGGGTGATTGGTTTTTTTCAAGGAACAGACGGATGAAATACTGGATGGCGTTGTGGCTGGCGTTTGCCACCTGCGCAATGGCGGCGCCGCGAGATCAGGGCACGCCGGGGGCGTTTGATTTTTATGTGCTGTCGCTGTCATGGTCGCCGACGTTTTGCCTCACGCACCCGGACAATGAACAGTGCTCGGGCAAGGGTTACGGCTTTGTGTTGCACGGCTTGTGGCCGCAATACGCGAAGGGTGGTTGGCCCGCTTCCTGCGACCCGCAGTCACGCTTGAGCCGCGAAGCCATGGACAAGGGCGCCACTTTGTTTCCGACCCGTTCGCTGCTCAAGCACGAATGGGCCAAACACGGCACCTGCAGCGGGCTTGAGCCTTTGGCCTATCTGGAGAAAACCGATACCGCGCTGGGCGTGGTGAATATTCCGCAGCAATTGCAGCCCTTCAACACGCCACCGTCATTGCAGGCCCGCGAGATCGAAGCGTTGTTTCGCGAGAGCAACCCGCGCATGGGTAACCATGGGCTGGCGGTGATCTGCAAGGGCAAGGTGCTGTCGGAGGTGCGGGTTTGCCTGACCAAGGACCTGGCATTCGCCGGCTGCCCGCGCAGCGTGAAGACACAGTGCCGTGGCGGCGATATCCGCATTCCCTCACAGCGCTAAGGCAGCATTGCCACGCGATAGCGCTCGTCAAAATCTTCCGCCAACTGCGCCAGGGTCACATTGCCCAGGCGCTCCAACAACAGGGCCTGAGCCTTTTCGAAGGCGTCGGTCAATGCTGCATTCACTGCCTGTTCCACCAGGCACTCCGGGTGGTCGGTGGACAGGCCGATGGCAAAGATCGACGGTGCACCCAGGGCGTGGTGAATCTCCAGCAGGGTGATTTCACTCAAGGGCTTGCCCAGGGTCCAGCCGCCCTGGTGGCCCTTTTCCGAGCGCACGTAACCTTTCTCCTTGAGTAAGCCGAGCGTGCGCCTTACCACCACCGGGTTGGTGCCAAGCATCTGTGCGATGGTTTCCGATGTGGCACGTTCTTCATGGCGACCCATGTGGATCAGCACGTGCAGCATGCGCGAAAGGCGGGTGTCGTTTCTCATCAGCAAACCTCAAGTCGATTCGCTGCGAAGTATCGTTTGTAACCTGAAGAGTTGCGAGACTCTTGACGGCTTATTTTCATGTAACTTATGGTGTGCCATGAAAGCGCCGGGATCACCTTGCGCAGCGAAAGACGAGATCGCACACATGATTTATGACGTCATTATCGTGGGCGGCAGCTATGCCGGCCTGTCTGCGGGCCTGCAACTGGCGCGAGCGCGGCGCAAGGTGCTGGTGATTGATGCGGGGCTGCGGCGCAACCGGTTCGCGGCCACGTCCCACGGTTTCCTCGGTCAGGACGGCCAGCCGCCGGAGATCATCGCCGCCGAAGGGCGCGGCCAATTGATGGAGTATCCGACGGTGACCTGGGTGCACGACAACGTGATGCAAGCGCAGCAACAGTTGGACGGCTTCAGTGTCCGAACCCTCTGTAACGGGGCGTTCCAGGGCAGACGCCTGATCCTGGCCACCGGTGTGGTCGACGAACTGCCTGCCATCGAGGGCCTGGAGGAGCGCTGGGGCAAACGGGTATTTCATTGCCCCTACTGCCACGGCTACGAGCTGGACCAGGGCCGCATCGGTGTCATCGCCACGTCCCCCTTGGCCATGCACCACGCACTGATGCTGCCGGATTGGGGCACCACCACCTTGTTCACCAATGGCGTGTTCACGCCGGATGCCGAGCAACAGGTGCAGCTGGATCGGCGTGGGGTAAGCGTGGAAAGCGCCGCGGTCAGGCGTCTGAGCGGTGAGCGGGCGGACGTTGAACTGGATGACGGCCGGGTGTTCAGCCTTGATGGTGTGTTCATCATGTCCCGCACGCGCATCAGCCCGCTGGCAGGGCAATTGAGCTGCAGCATGCTGGAGGGCCCGACGGGGTCTTATCTGCAAACGGACGAGATGCGCCAGACCTCCGTCACCGGCGTGTTTGCCTGCGGCGATACTTCGCTGGCAGCCGGTTCCGTGGCGCTGGCGGTGGGCGAGGGCGTGCGCGCCGGGGTGGGCGCGCACTTTTCGTTGATCAACGGGTGAGGTAGACCGGGGCGGCGGTGGAAAGCGAGGCCTTCACTGCGTGGGTCATGTCGGTGATCAGCGCTTCTTCGCGGTCTTCGCTCAGGGCCTTGAGGGTGATGGCGACCACGTCCTGGGGCGTGCTTTTCGGCGCCTGGATATCGGCCACCATGTCGGTGTCGATGTAGGCCGGGTGCACGCCAATCACCAGGGTGTTCTGCTCGCGCAACTCACCGCGCAGGCCGTTGGTGAGGCCCCACTGGGCGGATTTCGAGGTGCTGTAGCCGCCCGAGCCGGGAGGGCTCAGCCAGCTCAATACCGACAGGATATTGATCAATGCGCCACCGCCCTGTTTGGCCAGGATCGGCGCAAAAGCGCGGCTCACACGCAGGGTACCGAGGGTGTTCACCTCAAAATGCTGCTGCAGGTTGTCGACACTGTCTTCGGCCAGCAGTGAACCGTACTTGAGCCAACCGGCATTGTTGATCACTACGCTGACGTCGGTGTACTGCTCGGCGGCGCGTTGCACGCTGGCCGCATCGGTAATGTCCAGAGCAACCGGGGTACTGCCGGGAATATTGACACTCGCCGGGTCGCGAGCGCCGGCGTAGACCTTGGCGGCACCCGCCTCAAGCAATGCGATGACAAAGGCTTTGCCCAGGCCACGATTGGCGCCGGTGACCAGTACGACTTTTCCACGAATATCCATGATCCACTCCACACGACAGTTTGGTTTAATAATGAAACTGTTTTTATCCTGCGCGTTTGGGTCCTATAATGCAACCTTATTTTTCAAGCTGCCGGGAGGCCGCCGATGAAACGCAAATGCCTGGAAGGTGACGCTTGCCCGGTCGCCCGCGCGCTGGATGTGGTGGGGGATTGGTGGACGCTGCTGATCATCCGTGATGCGTTCGCCGGGGTGACCCGCTTCGGCGATTTCCAGAAGCACTTGGGCGTGGCGAAAAACATCCTCGCCACGCGCCTCAAGGAGATGGTCGAGCAAGGCT
The DNA here is from genome assembly GCF_002813445.1 of Pseudomonas tolaasii NCPPB 2192. NCBI lineage: Bacteria > Pseudomonadati > Pseudomonadota > Gammaproteobacteria > Pseudomonadales > Pseudomonadaceae > Pseudomonas > Pseudomonas tolaasii. Next base: position 5,485,429 of record NZ_PHHD01000001.1, on the reverse strand, counting down.
TGCTCCAAACCCGCGAAGTCGGTGCGCGCAGTGAATATGAGTTGACTGACAAAGGCCGCGCCTTGATGCCGGTGCTGGTGACCCTGGCACAGTGGGGCGAGGTGCATACCGAGCCCGAAGTGGAGGGCGCCCGCGTGCTGGATGCGCGCTTGCTCAAGCCGCTGCGCAAGGTCGAGGTGATGTCTGAAGATGGCCGCGTGCTGGATGTGAACGATATCGTCACCCAGGCGCCAGTGGCTTGATGGCCCGCTGAGCAAGGGCGTGAGCCTGGAAAACCCGAAACAGTCCCGGCCATGTGAAGGCGCGGGACTGCGAGTTATTCGTCAAACAGGCGCAACCGGCTTCATTTGCTGTCGAGGAAGTTCAACACCGCCGCGTTGAACAGCGCCGGGTCCTGCAGGAAGGCGAAGTGGCTGGTGTTCGGCAGGATCAGCAGGCCGGCACCGGGGATGGTCGCCGCCATGTACTCGGTGTGCTCGCGCTTGATCGCTTCGTCATGGTCGCCGTCGGCAATCAGGATCGGCGTCTTGATGCTTGCCAGTTGCGCGTCGGTCCAGTTCGGTTGGCTGGCCCACATGTGGCTGATCTGCTCGACAAACGCGTCGTACTCTTTTGGCGTCGGCGAGAGCCTGGCGTATTCCTTGCCCGCGCGTTCGATGAAGGCGGCGAAGGTCGGGTTCTTCTCGACGGCATCCTTGACCCCGGAGGTCTGGGTGTTGGCGGCGAAGGCGAACACCTTGCCGATACGCTCAGGATGACGCAGGGCCAGGTCGATGCCGATGATCGCGCCGTCGCTCCAGCCAACGATATCGGCGCGCGGGATTTTCAGGCTGTCGAGCACGGCCACCACATCGTCGGCCATCAGGTCATAACCGTAGGGTTGTTCATTGCGCGAGCTGCGCCCGTGGCCACGGCTGTCGAGGCTGATCACCGTGTGTTTGGCCGCCAGAGCCTTGACCTGGTTGCCCCAGTAATCGGAGTTGGACAACCCGCCGTGCAGCAGCACCACCGGTGAGCCGTGGCCGGTGCGGGTGTAATAGACCTTGATGCCGTTGACGGCGGCGTAGCCGGTTTGGGCACCGGCCACCGCAGCTGGTGTCGGCGGCAAGGTTTCCCAGCGCTCGGCGGCCTGGGCCGCAGAGAAAGACAACAACAGGCAGGCAGCTGCCAATAGACGACGTGACATGGCGATTCCCTTTTACAGTGATCAATGAGAAGTGAGCAGGGGCCTGAACTCTAGCACCGCCATTTGCCTGGTAAATATGCATTTATTCCTATTGAAACAGACCGCTTGAAAGAAAAAAATGAAGCGATATCAATGGAATAAAAACTTCTAAAGAGCCTGTGGCAGGCCGCGAAAGTCGTCAAAACGATCAGCGTGGCGAAGTGCAAGTTCACTGAGGGTGATTTTGTTCAATACGCCCCAGAGTCTGCGCTTTACCGTGACCCCATCGTCATTGGCTCGAATAAAAAGGAACTGCAATGAGCTTGATCCTCTCCATGGCCGCCTTCGCTCTCGCCACGTCCATCACGCCCGGCCCGGTCAACGTGGTCGCGTTAAGCACCGGGGCGCGCTTCGGTTTTGTCGCCAGTCAGAAACACGTGTTCGGCGCGGCAGTGGGTTTCACTCTACTGCTGGTGCTGATCGGCCTGGGCCTGCATGAAGTGCTGCTACGCTGGCCGATCCTGACGCAGTTGATTCAGTGGGGCGGGGTGGCCTTTCTGTTGTACATGGCGTGGAAACTTGCGGTCGACGATGGCCGGCTGAATGCCGACGGCACGGCCACCGCGCCGTCGATGCTGTACGGCGCGATCATGCAATGGCTCAACCCGAAAGCCTGGCTGGCCTGCGTCGCCGGCATGGGTTTGTTTGTGGCCGACGGCGACGCCGGTCAGGTCTGGCTGTTTGCCGCGCTGTATCTGGTGATCTGCTACCTGTCGGTGGCGTGTTGGGCCTATGCCGGCACCTTTTTGCGGCGTTACCTGGGCAACCCGCAGGGCGTGCGCTTGTTCAACCGCTCAATGGCCGCGTTGCTGGTGGCCAGTGTGGGTTATTTGCTGATGGCTTGAGCACGTCGCGGTACTGCCCCGGCGTCGCCGCAAAGTGCTGCTTGAAGGTGCGCTGGAAGTGCGCCTGATCGGCAAAGCCTGCAGCCAGGGCGACCTCGGCGATGAGCCCGCCATCGCGCAGTTGGCGGCGGGCAAACTGGATGCGCCGGTTGACCAGGTAGGCGTGGGGCGTCATCCCGTAATACTGTTTGAAGGCGCGAATCAGGTACGACGGCGACAGCTCGGCGGCCAGGCAAATGTCTTCCAGTTTCAACGCCTGGCTGCAGTGCTCGCGGATGTAGTCGGCGGCGCGTTCCAGCTTGTGGTTGACCTCGCGCGGCGGTGTATCGGACGGGTTCAGGCGCTGCTGCACCTCAGTGAAAAAACTCACCAGCGCACTTTGCTTGTGCAGGTGTTCGGCCTGTTCGTCGACCAACAGGCGGTACAGCGCCAGCAGGCCGTTGTAGAGGTTTTCGTCGCGGGTGTAAGGCGTGCTGAACGGGCGATAGCCCAGGTCGCTGCTGAAACCCAGCTGATGTTGCAGGTCGGTCAGCCAGGGGGTGTCGAGGTACAGCATCTGATAGGACCAGGGCTGATTGCGGATCGGGTTGCAGGCGTGCACGTCGCCGGGGTTCATCAGCACCACCGTACCGGCGCTGATCTCGAACGTTTGCGCGCCGTGGTGGTAATAGCTGCAACCGGTGGTGACCGCGCCGATGGAGAAGTGCTCGTGGGCGTGGCGCCCGTAAGCGACCTTGCGCCCGTCGGCAATGGCCCGCGCCTCGATAAACGGCAGGGCCGGGTCGCGCCAGAAACTGGGGGTAGCAGGGTTGGCGGGCGAGGTCATGGTGCGGAGCTCCGAAAGGGTTGCAGCGCCAGACTCAGGCATATCCGCCGGATGTTCAAGGTTTGGATGCCGTCGCTGCAAGGTCGCATCACCTGGCGCAACGATAGGGGACTGGGCCAGCTCCCACATTTTGCTTTGTGATGGTGCGGCTAAACGGTTATACATCCGCTCAAATGTCCACCGAGAAGCGACAATGAACCCCTTCGAAGACATGCGCCTGTTCTGCCAGGTCATGGAGTCCGGCAGTTTCACCGCCGCCGCCGAGCAACTGGGCCTGTCCAAGCAATTCGTCAGCCGCCGCCTGATTCAGCTGGAAGACCGCCTGGGCGTGCGCCTGCTCAACCGCTCCACACGCCGCCTCGACGTCACGCCACTGGGCCAGAGTTACTACGAATCGGCCTTGCGCCTGCTCGGTGAAGTCGAGCAAGTTGAGCAGGGCATTGCCGGCCAGAACAGCGAGCCGCGCGGCACGATCCGGCTCAGTGCCCCCTTGTCGTTTGCGATGGCCCACCTGAGCTGCCTGCTGCCGTTATTCCTGCAACGCCATCCCCAGGTCTCGGTGGAAGTCGACCTGAGCGACCGCCCCGTGGACCTGATCGGCGAGGGCTACGACCTGGTGCTGCGCATCGGCATTCTTGAAGACTCCACCCTGATCGCCCGACGCATCGGCAACGTGCCGCGCGTGTACTGCGCCAGCCCCGACTACCTGGCCCTGCGCGGCACGCCGCGCAAACCCGAAGACCTTGCCGCCCACGACTGCCTGCCCTACGGCCATGGCCGCCAGGTGCAATGGCGGTTCCAAAACAAGGGCAAGTTGCAGTCGGTGAATGTGAGCGGGCGTATGCGCGTCAATAACGGCGAGCTGTTGCGCGACACGGCGATTGCCGGATTGGGGGTGACTTACTTGCCGACCTTCATCGTCGACGAGGCGTTGAAAGACGGGCGACTGGTGACGGTGCTGGAGGAATTCGCACCTGAACCGTTGACACTGTCGGCGGTGTATCCCCAGCACCGCCAGAGTTCACGGCCGGTGCAGGCGCTGGTGGAGTTCTTGCGCGAGCGCCTGGCCGGTGGCTGTTGAACATTCTTGAACCCGTCAAAGATCCACTGTGGGAGCTGGCTTGCCTGCGATAGCTATCTAACCGTTGAAACTGCGTCAACTGACCCACCGATATCGCAGGCAAGCCAGCTCCCACATTGTTTGATCGGTGTTTGGCTTAGATTTCGACGAGGTTGGCCAGTTTTGAACCGTCGAGATAGCGCTCCAGATTCGCCAGAAATGCCTCGGCAATCTCATGTGCGCTGTTCGTCGAAATCGCCGAAGTATGGGGCGACAGCCGCACCCGCGGATGGCTGTACAACGGGTGCCCGTCCGGTAGCGGTTCAGGTTCGGTCACGTCGAGGGAGGCCAGGCCGATCCGGCCATTGTCCAGGGCTTGCAGCAAGGCCTGCTGATCCAGCAAACCGCCGCGCGCGATGTTGATCAGGTGCAGCCCCGGCTTTGCGCTGTCGAGCACCTCACGATTGACGATATGCCGCGTGGCCTCGGTCAGCGGCGCGGCCAGTACCAGATGGTCGGCACGGGCGAACAGGTCATGGATATCCTTCGCCGCTTCAACCCCTTCAACCTCGAAGGGCGCCTGGCGTTGACGCAACGCGATCACATTGATCCCCAAGGCCAGCGCTTTGCGCGCGAGGCTTTTGCCAATTGCGCCAAAGCCAAGAATGCCGAGCGTGGTGCCCTTGAGCGGGCGCAGCGCGGTGAAGTGCCACTGGGCATCCTTCACCCAAATGTCCGGCAAGTGCTTGGATGCGGCAAAGATCGCCGCCAGAGCGAATTCCGCGAGGTTATCGGAGGCGCTGCCCCGTGAGGTGCTGACCGGCGGGCCGTTGAACAGCCAGTGCGGATAGAAATCGATGCCCGACGACACCAAGTGCACCCACTGCGCGCCATACGGCCAGCCCGGTGGCGGGGTGTCCGGCGCGGTGTAGCCGCGCACATTGATCGGGCGCAGCAGCAGGATATTGGCGTGGGGCGGCAGGTCGCTGGGCACGCCGACGGGCACGCCGATCACCTGGGCTTCAGGGTGCAGCGGCGCCAGGCGCTCGCGGATCACCTGGTTGAAATCTTCGTCCAGCTGGCTGGCGATAATCACCTGACTCATGTGCGTTCCTTCTGACGTTGGGCGAAGACAGCTTTGCCGACGCCTTGCAGTACGGCGTCGTTTTGCGGGGTATGTACGCGGCTGCACAGCACGTCGCGGTAGTGACGTTGCAACGGGCTGTGGCGCGATAGGCCGGGGTTGCCCGAGGCCTCAATGGCCAGCTCGACGGCGCGGATGGCATTGCCGGTCACCAGGTATTTCAACTGCGCCGCGTTAGCCGCCGGGGTGTGCCCTTCGGCGGCGGCGTCCAGCAGGCTGCGGTTGGCAAACAGCAAGGTGTCGATATGCCCGACGGTTTCCTGAAAACGCGGCAGCGTGGACAGCGCGGCGCCAAGGTTGGACGGCGTGCGTTGTTCCAGCCAGGTCACCAGCCAGTCCCGCGCAGCCTGGGCCACGGCGTCGTACACCGACGACAACAGCACGGACATCCACAGGAAACCCTCGCCATCGAGTTCCGGTTGCGGCGCGCTCCACGGGCTGACGCTGACGGCGTGGTCGAGCGGCACCAGCACGTTGTCGAGCACCACCTCATGGCTGCAGGTGGCGCGCATGCCCAGGTGGTCCCAGGTGTCGATGATGCTCACGCCGGGGCTGCCTTTGGGCACCAGCCAGGCACCGACCAGCGGGTCGGCATCGTCGCTGCGTGCCCATACGCTGAACCAGCTCAGGCCGTGGCTGCCGGTGGAGTAGAGCTTGCGCCCGCTGATGCGCCAACCTTCGGCAGTGCGCACGGCGGTGGTTGCCGGCAGGCCACCACGGGCCGGGGTGCCGAGGTCAGGTTCGACGCGCAGCGCATTGATCAGCGCGCCATGGCGTACGGCACTTTCGGCGACCTGTTCGCGCAGGTGGCGCGGCCAGGTCTTGCTGTCTTGCAGGCGGGTGTGTTGCAGGTATTGCATGACCAGAATCAGCGCGGTGGACGGCTCGCCCCTGGCAATCGCGCTGATCGCCTTGCGCGCCTGGGGCAGGCTCGCGCCGCCACCGCCGAGGTGCTTGGGTACGGTGAGGGCGACCAGGCCGTGGTCATGCAGCAATGTGAAGTTGGCGTGTGGGAAGGCGCCGCTGTCGTCGTAAAGGTGCGCGGTGGCGGCGAGTTCGGCACTGAGGCGTTCGAGCAGGGCTTCGAAGTTGGCCACTTCCACGGAGCGTAAGGAGGGGTGAGAAGATTGGCTCATGCTGATGTCACTCGATCAAATCGATGGGGGCAGGCCGAACCCTGTGGCAGCTGGCTTGCCTGCGATGGCGGTGGTTCAGGCGACGCTGCGGTGGCTGACAGACTGCTATCGCAGGCAAGCCAGCTCCCACAGGGAATGGGTGTGTACCCACTGCACCGGCTGTCAGGCGGAACGTTGTTCCACTGCGTGCAGCGCCGGTTCGACCTCGGCGACGCTGTAGCGGTTGGCCGGCACCTCCAGGCCCAGGTTGTCGCGCAGGGTGTGGCCGGTGTACTCGGTGCGGAACAGGCCGCGCTGCTGCAGCACCGGCACCACCAGTTCGGTGAAGTATTGCAGGCCGTCAGGCAGTACCGAGTTGATGATGAAGCCGTCGCTGGCGCCGGTTTCGAACCAGGTCTGGATCGCGTCGGCGACTTGTTCCGGGGTGCCGACAAAATCGCGCTTGGGCCGTGAAAAGCGCAGGGCCACTTCGCGCAAGGTCAGACCTTCATCCCTGGCCAATTGCTTGATGCGGTCGGAACCGCCTTTCTGGCTGTTGGCGCCCAGGTCGCCGAGCTCGGGGAACGGCGCATCCAGCGGGTATTGGCTGAAATCATGGTCATTGAACGGGCGGCCAAGGGCGACGATGGCGTCTTCGATGGACACCAGTTCCACGGCCTGCTGATAGCGGCTTTCCACCTCAGCCGCGTCACGCCCGACAATCGGGCGAATGCCCGGCAGGATCGACAGGCTGGCGGCGTCACGGCCAAACCCTGTGGCGCGGCGTTTCAGGTCGGCGGTGTAGGTTTTGGCTTCTTCGATGGATTCAACGTGCACGAAAATCGCATCGGAATGTTCGGCGGCAAAGTTGCGCCCGTCTTCGGAAGTGCCCGCCTGAAAAATCACCGGTTGGCCCTGGCGCGAACGGGCGATGTTCAGTGGGCCTTTCACCGAGAAAAATTCGCCCTTGTGGTTCAGCGCATGCAGCTTGTGCGGGGTGAAAAACTCGCCGCTTTGCTTGTTGTAGGCAAACGCGTCGTCTTCCCACGAGTCCCACAGGCCTTTGACTACATTGAGGTGTTCCCTGGCGATGCGGTAGCGCACGGCGTGGGGCGGATGCTCGGCCTTGCCGAAGTTGTCGGCGGTGCCGCTGAGCCAGGAAGTGACCACGTTCCAGCCGGCGCGGCCACCGCTGATATGGTCCAAAGAGGCGAACTGACGGGCCACCTGATAGGGCTCGGTGTAGCTGACGGTGACGGTGGCGACCAGGCCGATATTCGTCGTCAGTGCGGCGAGGGCCGAAAGGATGGTCAGCGGCTCGAAACGGTTGAGGTAATGGGGGCTGGATTTGGCGTGGATGTGCAGGCTGTCGGCAATGAACACGAAGTCAAATTTGGCGGCTTCGGCCAGTTGCGTCTGCTGTTTGTAGAACGCAAAGCTGGTGCTGGCGTTCGGTTGCGCCTGCGGGTGGCGCCATTCGCCCCAGCCGTGGCCGACACCGTGGACCATGGCGCCGAGTTTCAAATGGCGAGGCTTCAATGGATGTGGCTTGCTCATGTTCTGCTCCTGTTAGCGCGAGGCTTGGGAAAGAGGGACGCGCTTGGCGTTAAAGCTCTTGTCGAATCCTTGGGACACATCGATATGTTTGTTGATCAGGCCTTCCTGTTCATAGGTGTCGGCGGTGGCTTGCAGGCCGCTGATCACGCTGTCGTCGATGGTGACCGGGCTCAGGTGAGTGTCCTTGGCCACCGCGAGGTGCACGGCCAGGGGCAGGCCGGTGATTTTCGCCTGGGCGGCGGCGTACTCATCCGGGTGTGCGTTGGCCCAGGCATACGCACGGTCCACACGGGCCACAAAGTCATCCAGTTGCACGCGCTTGTCGGCGATGGCCTGGCCGGTGGCGGCGAAATACAGGTGGTTGCTCAACAGCGTGTTGCCGCTGATCAGTACGCGGGCCTGGCTTTGCGAGGTCACCACGGTGGTGTACGGGTCCCAGGTGGCCCAGGCGTCGACGGTGCCGTTGTCCAGCACCAGACGCGATTCGGCCGGCAGCAGGAACACAAACTCGACGTCCCTGGAACTCAGGCCCGCGCTGGCCAGCGCCTTGAGTGCCAGGTAATGGCCGATGGAACCGCGCCCGGTGACGATTTTCTTGCCCTTGAGATCAGCCACGGTCTTGATCGGTGAATCCTTGGGCACCAGCAGCGCGGTGGTGTTGCGCCCTTCGGCGTGGATGATGCTGACCACCTTGAGCGAGGCACCGGCGCCGAGGGCGAACACGTAAGGCGCATCGCCCAGGGCGCCCACATCCACTGCGCCTGCGTTCAAGGCTTCACCCAGCGGCGAGGCGGACGGGAACTCCGACCAGCGGATTTCGTAGGGCACATGCTGGGTTTCGCCAGAGGCTTCCAGCAAGGCCTTGATCGTGGATTTCTGATTGGCCACGCGCAGTGGTTGCAAGTCGGCGGCGGTGACGCTGCCGAGCAGGCCGAAGGCGAGGGCAGTGCCCAGGAGCAAGCGTTTGAAAGGGGTGGTAAAGACCATGGCGTGCAGGCTCCAGGCAAAACGAATAAGGGTTGGCTACCTCCGCCTGGAGAAGGGGTCGGTGTGTAGATTCACGTTATTCCCATAAAAACCCGCTGTGAAGTTCTTTTTGGTTATATGTTAATTATTAAAATATTTGATTATGTTCTTATTGATTATTCTGTATTTGCATTTGAATGGGCGCTACGAGCGAGTGCAAACCGCGCCTTCATTTCGTGACGAGCAGGCTTGCCTGCGTTGGGGGGGGCGCAGCGGCCCCAATGACAGCAATGCATTTTTGCTGGCAGGGCGGGAGGCACGAGGAGATTCCTGAGAACACTGCGATTGCTGTGGGAGCTGGCTTGCCTGCGATGGCGGTGTGTCAGCCACCAATGTTTCGGCCGAAGGAACGCTATCGCAGGCAAGCCAGCTCCCACAAAAGGGGGGCAGGCAGGCTGGGCGGGGTCAGATCACGTAGAAACCGTGGGTGCCGTCGCGAGCCAGTTGCTCGACCAGGCCGAACTCCCAGTCCAAGTAGGCCTGCATGGCTTCTTTGGGGCTGTCGGTGCCTTCGTACGGGCGGCGGTAGCGGTCGATGCGCGGGGAGGCCAGGCGGGTTTCGCCTTCTTCCAGCGGCAGCTTTTCGGCGATCCAGTTCAGGGTGCCGCCTTGCAGCAGGAACACGGGCTTGCCGGTGAGGGCTTCGACTTCGGCCACGGCCAGGCGCGCCAGTTGGCTGGTGCCGCAGGTCAGCACATAGCGGTCGGCGGCAGGCACTTTGGCCAGGGCTTCGGGCAATTGCGCGCGCAAGGCCCAGAAGGCTCCGGGGATATGGCGTTTGACGTAGTTGGCGCTCGGGGTGAAGTCCAGCACTGCCGTGTCGCCGTGGGTCAACCAGTCGGCAAGGGTGTGCGGGCTGATCGGTTCGGCTTGCGGCGGTGCCGGCACCGGCGCGACCCAGGCACCTGTTTCGCTGAAATTCGCCGGTTGCAGGTCGTCCAGCACATGCACTTCCCACCCCAGTTGGGCGAGCCAGGAGGCGGACATGTTGGCCCGCACACCATCGTCATCGGCCAGCACCAGCCGCGCACCGCGCACGCTGGCGACGTGGTCGGTCTCCTGCACCAATTGGCCGCCGGGCGTTGAGCGCGCGCCGGGTAAATGGCCGGCTTCGAATTCTTCCGGGGTGCGCACATCGAAGAGGTAGGTGGTGCGCGTCGCGTCTTGCTGCCAGCCCTGCAGGTCAGCGAGGGTCGCGCGGCCAACCCGGGCCTTGTCGGCGACGCGGCGTGCATCCCGGGCCGCAATCTGGCGGTGCTCTTCGGACGTGGGTGCAAAGCGGCGCGACTGACCATGGGCAAGTTTCTGCCCGGCCAGGGTCCAGCCGATGGTGCCGTTGCGCAGCGCCGACACCGGGTTCGCCACGCCGGCATTGATCAGCGATTGGGTGCCGATGATGCTGCGGGTACGCCCGGCGCAATTGACGATGATGCGGGTGGCCGGGTCCGGTGCCAGTTCTCGGGCGCGCAGCACCAGCTCGGCACCGGGTACGCTGATGCCGGTGGGAATGCTCATGGTCTGGTATTCGTCGAAACGGCGGGCATCCAGCACCACCACGTCGGCCTGGTTGTCGAGCAACGCCTGCACTTCTTCGGCGGCCAGGGACGGCGTGTGCCGCTCGCTTTCAACCAGTTCACCAAAGGCCTTGCTTGGCACGTTTACATCGATAAACAGCTCGCCACCGGCCCGCCGCCAACCGTCAAGGCCGCCTTCGAGCAGGCTGACATCGCTATAGCCCAGTTCCAGCAAGCGCTCGGCCGCCCGCGCCGCCAGGCCTTCGCCGTTGTCGTAGACCGTGATCCGGGTATCGCGGCGAGGGATGCGCGAATACACCTCCAGCTCCAATTTGGACAGCGGGATATTGGCCGCGAACAACGGGTGGGATTCGGCAAACGGCGCCTCTTCGCGCACGTCCACGAGGGCGACTTCCTGGTGGTCCAACAGGGCCTGGCGGATCTGCGCAAAGCGGCGGGTCGATACGGTGGTCATAGGGCAGGGCTCTTTTCTTTGGACAAATCCCAGATATTCGGGAGGTAAGCGTTGGAGTAACCGGAGATAAACAGTTTCTCGCTGCCGTCGGGCTGGTACACCGCACGGCGAACGGCGCCGATATTGGCGCCGTACACATGAATACTGATCGACACCTTGTCGCTGTAGGCATTACTGACCTGATGGATATCACCGACCTTGGGCGACACGGCCTCAACCTGACCCGGCACCAATTGAACCGGCTTGCCTTCGGCGATCAGGCGGCCATCCGGCGCGCGCTCAAAGCCCTGGGAAAACTCGGAACCGCGCAGCATGCCGATCAGGCCCCACACGCGGTGGTCGTGAATCGGTGTGGTCTGGCCCGGCCCCCACACAAAGCTGACGATGCTGAAGCGCTGGCGCGAGTCGGCATGCAGCAAAAATTGCTGATAGCGCTCGGGGTCGGGCTGGGCGTATTCGTCGGGGAGCCAGTCGTCATGGCTCACCAGTTGCGCGAGGAGTCTGCCGCCACGGTGCAGCAGGTCGCCTTCCCGTGGGTTGCCGTCGATCAGTTCCGCCAGGGCGCCTATGAAGGCTCTCAATCTTTCGGGGTGTCGGGCCTGGGTCATGGCAATTCCGTCGGTCTGTGTTGATGGGTTTATCTAAGCATAATGTTTATGGTTAATATGCTATTTTTTAATGATTAGCTTATAGCTGGAGGTAATTTAGAACCGGTCTGAATAGCGTTAGACGTTATCGATCACAGCGCGGGCTATCCAGACAGCGTGGCGACAACTATGCTTGGCGCACATCTTAATGACTGTTCTCTATGTGCGGCCCAAATGAAAATTGACGATATCGATGCCTTTGTCGAAGTGATTCGTTGCCAGTCCATCAGCCACGCCGCCGAGTCGTTGCAACTGACCCAGCCGGCCATTACCCGCCGTGTGCAGAACTTCGAGCAAGCGCTGGGGGTGGAGCTGTTCGACCGCAATACCAAGCCCCTCAAGCCTACGCTTATCGGCACCCGCGTTTATGAACAATGCCGGCTGATCCTGCGTGAAATGGATGCCCTGCGCGAGCTGGTGGCCACCGATGCGCCGCCCACCGGCCTGCTGCGCCTGGGCGTGCCGCAGACCATCGGTGACGTGGTGTTGCTCGATGCGCTCAAGCACTTGCGCACCGAATACCCTGACCTGCGCGCCCAAGTGGCGACGGGGTGGGGCAGCCAATTGGTCGGCAAGATCGAGCGCGGCGAGCTGGACGCCGCGGCGGCGCTGTTTCCGGCAGGCAAGATTTTCCCGGACAACATCGTCGGCCAATCCGTCGGCAAGATGGAGCTGGTGGCGGTGTGCGCCCTATCCCAACTGCCGAAAAAGCCGTGCAAGCTGGCGGATGTGTACCAGAATGGCTGGATTCTCAACCCGGATGGCTGCGGTTTCCGCGCGGGGTTGCAGCGCACCTTGTCGGATCAGGGCCTGGCGTTGCGGGTGAACCTGGAGACGTTCGGCACCGAACTGCAATTGGGCCTGGTGGCGGACGGTTTGGGGCTGGGGCTGGTGCCGCGCCCGTTGCTGGAGCGCAGCGCGCACCGTGAGCAATTGGCGGTGATGCCGCTCAAGGACTTCAAGCCGGTGATGGATTTGTGGCTGATCTACCCGCATTTTCTCGGCAACCTGCAGGGGCCGGTGGATGCGTTCGGCGAGTGGGTGGCTGCCTCTTTGCATAAAGTCCCTGACGCCGCCTGAGTCCTCTTGTGGGAGCTGGCTTGTGTGGGAGCTGGCTTGCCTGCGATGCCGTCACCTCGGTGTATCAGCTGCACTGCGACGATGCTGTCGCAGGCAAGCCAGCTCCCACAGGTGTTCTGTGTTGTGACTTTTTATATGAAAAAAAATAATAATTAGCTTAGATTAAAATGTGCTTTTTATTATTTTTCGGCATCCCCTAGGCTGCCTGGAAGTCCTTAAGGCCATCCAGGAAGTTTTGCCATGAGCAGCGTCACCTCGCTATCGAGTGTCTCCAGTAACGTCCGCCAGCGCGTCACGCCAGAAGAGTGGGAAGTGCGCGTCAAACTGGCCGCGGCCTATCGACTGGCGGCCTTGTACAAATGGACCGACCACATCTACACGCACTTTTCCGCCCGCGTACCGGGGCCGGAGGAGCATTTCCTGATCAATGCCTTTGGCTTGTTGTTTGATGAAATCAGCGCTTCCAACCTGGTCAAGGTCGACCTCGACGGCACCATCGTCGACGACCCGACCGGGTTGGGCATCAACTACGCAGGGTACGTGATTCACAGTGCCATCCATGGTGCGCGCCCTGATCTGCAAGCGGTGCTGCACACGCATACCCGCGACGGCATTGCCGTGTCGGCGCAGAAAGACGGCTTGTTGCCGATTTCCCAACATTCCATCGCATTCTCCGGACGCGTCGCGTACCACGGCTATGAAGGTGTGGCGCTGGACCTGGACGAGCGTGAGCGGCTGGTGGCGGACCTGGGCGACAAGAGCGTGATGATTTTGCGCAATCATGGCCTGCTGACGGCGGGCGTGAGCGTTGAACATGCGTTTCAGCAACTGCAAGGGTTGGAGCGCGCGTGCAATATCCAGATTGCGGCGCAGGCGGGGGGGAACGCGGAGTTGATCTTCCCGCCAGCCGAGGTGGTGGCCAAGGTGGAACAACAGGCCAAGGTGTTCAGCAACGGTGAAGGGCCGGGGGTGGCCAGGCATTGGAATGCGCTGATTCGGCAGTTGGAGCGTACGGATACGGACTACAAAACCTGAGCTGGGAACCTGTGGGAGCTGGCTTGCCTGCGATGACATCAACTGAGTGTGCCTGACACACTGCGGTGTCTGCATCGCAGGCAAGCCAGCTCCCACAGGGTGTATTGCGCTTTAATTGGTCGGCACCAAAAACGCCGCCTCCAGCAACTGCCGGGTATAGGCATGCTGCGGATCCGCAAAAATCGCCTGCGCATCCCCCTGTTCCACCACCTGCCCATGCTTGACCACCATCAACTGGTGACTCAACGCCTTCACCACCGCCAAGTCATGGCTGATGAACAGGTAGGTCAAGTTGTACTTGGCCTGCAGTCCTCGCAACAACTCCACCACCTGGCGTTGCACCGTGCGGTCCAGCGCCGAGGTCGGTTCGTCCAGCAGAATCAGGCGCGGCTTGAGCACCAGGGCACGGGCGATGGCGATACGCTGGCGCTGCCCCCCGGAAAACTCGTGGGGGTAACGGTGGCGTGAATCCGGGTCCAGGCCGACTTCCTTGAGTGCCGCGATAATTGCCGCTTCCTGCTCGGCGGGTGTGCCCATCTTGTGGATGCGCAGGCCTTCGCCGACGATCTCGCTGACGCACATGCGTGGGCTCAGCGAGCCGAAGGGGTCCTGGAACACCACCTGCATTTCCCGGCGCAACGGTCGCACCTGTTGCTGGCTGAGTGTATCCAGTTGCTGACCTTCGAAACGGATCCCGCCCTTGCTGCCGATCAGGCGCAGGATCGCCAAACCCAATGTGGACTTGCCCGAGCCGCTCTCGCCCACAATGCCCAGGGTTTGCCCCTGGGGCAGGCTGAAGTTGATGCCATCCACCGCCTTGACGTAATCCACGGTGTTGCGCAAAAAGCCTTTCTTGATCGGAAACCAGACCTTCAGGTTATCCACTTCCAGCAACGGTGCCCCGACGTCATTGGTCGCCGGCCCACCGCTGGGTTCAGCTGCCAGCAGTTCCTGGGTGTAAGGGTGCTGCGGCGCCTGGAACAGCGTTTCGCACTCCGCCTGCTCGACGATGCAGCCTTTTTGCATCACGCACACGCGGTGAGCGATGCGGCGTACCAGATTCAAGTCGTGGCTGATCAGCAGCAGCGCCATGCCCAGGCGTGCCTGCAATTCCTTGAGCAGTTCAAGAATCTTCAACTGCACCGTCACATCGAGGGCGGTGGTCGGCTCGTCGGCGATCAACAGTTCCGGCTCATTGGCCAGGGCCATGGCGATCATCACCCGTTGGCGTTGGCCGCCGGAGAGCTCATGGGGCAGGGCTTTGAGGCGTTTGTGAGGCTCAGGGATGCCCACCAGCTCCAGCAGTTCCAGCGTACGCTGGGTGGCCACCTTGCCTTGCAGCCCCTTGTGCAGACCGAGCACTTCGTTGATTTGCTTCTCGATCGAATGCAGCGGGTTCAGCGAGGTCATCGGCTCCTGGAAAATCATCGCGATGCGGTTGCCGCGAATGTGCCGGATGGTTTTTTCTTTCAGCTTCAGCAAGTCCTGCCCGGCATAGTGAATGGTGCCGCAGGGATGCCGCGCCAGCGGGTAGGGCAGCAGGCGCAGGATCGAATGCGCCGTCACCGACTTGCCCGAACCGCTTTCGCCGACCAGGGCCAGGGTCTCGCCCCGCTTGATATCGAAGCTGACGTTGTTGACCACGCGGTGGTGATGTTCGCCCGTGACGAACTCGACGCTGAGGTCGCGGACTTCGATCAGATTGTCCTGATTCATCTCATTTCCTCGGGTCGAAGGCATCGCGAGCGGACTCGCCGATAAACACCAGCAAACTCAACATGATCGCCAGCACCGCAAAGGCGCTCATGCCCAGCCACGGTGCTTGCAGGTTGGATTTGCCCTGGGCCACCAGTTCGCCCAGCGACGGCGAGCCGGCCGGCAGGCCAAAACCGAGGAAGTCGAGGGCGGTGAGGGTGCCGATGGCGCCGGTCAGAATGAAGGGCATGAAGGTCATGGTCGACACCATCGCATTGGGCAGGATATGCCGGAACATGATCGCGCCGTTCTGCATGCCCAGCGCTCGCGCCGCACGTACATATTCGAGGTTGCGCCCGCGCAGGAACTCGGCACGCACCACGTCCACCAGGCTCATCCAGGAAAACAGCAGCATGATCCCCAACAACCACCAGAAGTTGGGTTGCACGAAGCTGGCGAGGATGATCAGCAGGTACAGCACCGGCAGGCCGGACCAGATTTCCAGGAACCGTTGCCCGGCCAGATCGACCCAGCCGCCATAGAAACCCTGCAAGGCTCCGGCGATCACGCCGATGATCGAGCTGAGCACGGTCAAGGTCAGTGCGAAGAGTACCGATACACGAAAGCCATAGATGACCCGCGCCAGGACGTCGCGGCCCTGGTCATCGGTGCCCAGCAGGTTGACGCTCGACGGCGGCGCCGGTGCAGGCACCTTCAGGTCGTAATTGATGCTCTGGTAGCTGAACGGGATGGGCGCCCACAAGGTCCAGGCATCCTTGGCCTTGAGCAATTCCTGGATGTACGGGCTCTTGTAGTTGGCCTCCAGCGGGAACTCGCCGCCGAAAGTGGTTTCCGGGTAGCGTTTGAGCGCCGGGAAATACCAGCCGCCGTCGAAATGCACGGCCAGCGGCTTGTCGTTGGCGATCAGTTCGGCGCCCAGGCTGAGCACGAACAGGATCAGAAACAGCCACAGCGACCACCAGCCACGTTTGTTGGCCTTGAAACGCTCGAACCGACGGCGATTGAGGGGGGACAGGTTCATCTCAATGCTCCCGGCTGGCGAAGTCGATACGTGGATCGACCAGGGTGTAGGTGAGGTCGCCGATCAGCTTCACCACCAGCCCCAGCAGGGTGAAGATGAAGAGGGTGCCGAACACCACCGGGTAGTCGCGGTTGATCGCCGCTTCGAAGCTCATCAGGCCCAGGCCGTCGAGGGAGAAGATCACTTCCACCAGCAGGGAGCCGGTGAAGAAAATCCCGATGAAGGCCGAAGGGAAACCGGCGATCACCAGCAGCATCGCATTGCGGAACACATGGCCGTAGAGCACGCGGTGATTGGTCAGGCCCTTGGCCTTGGCGGTGACTACGTACTGTTTGTTGATCTCGTCCAGAAAGCTGTTTTTGGTCAGCAGGGTCATGGTCGCGAAGTTGCCGATCACCAGCGCGGTGACAGGCAGGGCCAGGTGCCAGAAGTAATCGAGGATCTTGCCGCCCCAGCTCAGCTCTTCAAAGTTATTGGAGGTCAGCCCGCGCAAGGGAAACCAGTCGAGGTAACTGCCTCCGGCAAACACCACGATCAGCAGAATCGCAAACAGGAACGCCGGGATGGCGTAGCCGACGATGATTGCCGAGCTGGTCCACACATCGAAATGGCTGCCGTGTCGCGTGGCCTTGGCGATGCCCAGCGGAATGGACACCAGGTACATGATCAGCGTGCTCCACAACCCGAGGGAGATGGACACCGGCATCTTTTCCTTGATCAGGTCGATGACCTTGGCATCGCGGAAGAAGCTGTCGCCAAAATCCAGCCGGGCGTAATTCTTGACCATGATCCACAAGCGTTCCGGCGCCGACTTGTCGAAGCCGTACATCTTCTCGATTTCCTTGATCAGCGCCGGGTCCAGGCCTTGCGCGCCGCGGTAGCTGGAGCCGGCCACCGAGACTTCGGCACCGCCCCCGGCGATGCGGCTGGTGGCACCGTCGAAACCTTCGAGTTTGGCGATCATCTGTTCCACCGGGCCACCGGGGGCGGCCTGGATGATGACGAAGTTGATCAGCAGAATCCCGAACAGCGTGGGGATGATCAGCAACAGGCGGCGAAAGATATAGGCCAGCATTTAATCGCCTCCGCTCGCCGGATCGGCGTTTGTGCTTGTTTCAAGGGTGACGGCAGGTTTGGCGTCGGGCTTGGCCCACCAGGTGGCCGTGCCGACGTCGTAGCGCGGCGGGACTTCAGGGTGGCCCAAGTGGTCCCAGTACGCCACGCGGAAGGTCTTGATGTGCCAGTTGGGGATCACGTAGTAGCCAAATTGCAGCACGCGGTCGAGGGCCTTGGCATGGGCCACCAGGCTTTTGCGCGAGTCGGCGTCGATCAGTTCTTCAACCAGCTGGTCGATGGCCGGCTCCTTGAGGCCGATGTAATTGCGGCTGCCGGGTTTGTCGGCGCTGGAGGTTTTCCAGAACTCACGTTGTTCGTTACCCGGCGACGTGGATTGCGGGAAGCTGCCCACGACCATGTCGAAATCCCGCGAACGCACGCGGGTGATGTATTGGGAAACGTCAACCCGGCGAATCACCAGGTCGATGCCAAGGTCC
The DNA here is from genome assembly GCF_002813445.1 of Pseudomonas tolaasii NCPPB 2192. NCBI lineage: Bacteria > Pseudomonadati > Pseudomonadota > Gammaproteobacteria > Pseudomonadales > Pseudomonadaceae > Pseudomonas > Pseudomonas tolaasii. Next base: position 5,467,590 of record NZ_PHHD01000001.1, on the reverse strand, counting down.
GCCAGGTTGCGCTTGAAGGGCAGCAGCACCCGTTCAAACTCGGTCTGGGCCAGCAGGAACTCGATGGTCACCGGCTTGCCGGTGGTGTCGACCATCTTGTCGTCGACGATCTTCCAGCCAGCGGCTTGCAGCAATTGGTAAGCCTCGCGTTGCTGGGTGCGGATCATGCCGCTGCCATCGGTTCTGGCCGGTTCAAAGGCCTGGGTGAAGACTTCGGGCGGGATCTTGTCGCGCAGCGGTTCGAGGATCGCCAGTTCGTCCGGGCCGGGCAGGCCGGTGGCCGCCATTTCCGAATTTTCAAAATAACTGCGGCTGCGGGTGTAGGCGCCGTTGAACAGCTGCTTGTTGCTCCATTCGAAATCCAGCAACAGGCTGATGGCCTTGCGCACGCGCACATCCTGAAACATCGGCTTGCGGATGTTGAAGACAAACCCCTGCATGCCGGTGGGGTTGCCGTTGGGAATTTCTTCCTTGATCAGCCGGCCTTGGGTGACCGCCGGGATGTTGTAGGCGTTGGCCCAGTTCTTGGCGCTGAACTCCAGCCAATAATCAAACTGGCCGGCCTTCAACGCTTCCAGCGCCACGGTGCTGTCGCGGTAATAGTCCGTGATGCGGTTATCGAAGTTGTAGAAGCCCCGGGTGATCGGCAGGTCCTTGGCCCAATAGTCCTTGACCCGTTCGTAGCGCACCATGCGCCCCGGTTTGACTTCGGCCACCTTGTACGGCCCGCTGCCCAACGGTATTTCCAGGTTGCCCTTGGTGAAGTCGCGGGTTGCCCACCAATGTTTGGGCAATACCGGCAGTTGACCTAGGATCAACGGCAATTCGCGGTTGTTGGTGCGCTTGAACTTGAACAGCACGCGCAATGGGTCTTCGGCGATCACCTCATCAACATCGGCATAGTAGGTGCGATAAAGCGGCGAGCCGTCCTTGATCAGTGCCTGGAAGGTGAACACGACGTCTTCGGCGCGCATGGGGTGGCCGTCGTGGAAGCGTGCTTCAGGGCGCAGGTAGAAGCGGACCCAGCTGTTATCCGGGGCCTTTTCGATCTTGCCGGCGACCAGGCCGTATTCGGTGATGGGCTCGTCCAGGCTTTGCATGGCCAGGGTGTCGTAGATCAGTGGCAGGTTGTCCGCCGGCACACCCTTGCTGATGTAGGGGTTGAGGCTGTCGAAGCCGCCCATGCTCGACTCGCGGAAGGTGCCGCCCTTGGGCGCGTCCGGGTTCACGTAGTCGAAATGCTTGAAGTCGGCGGGGTACTTGGGGGGCTCGTTGTAGAGCGTCAGCGCGTGTTGCGGCGCGGCATGTGCCGCGCCGCACAGCAAAAGGCTGCCCAGCAAGGCAGTACGCAAAGACATCATTGGGCTTTCTCCGAAGCTTTCAGCCACCACGCGCTCAGCCCCAGGCTGTAGGGCGGCGTGGTCACAAAGGCGAACCGGTTGCGGTACGCCAGGCGATGATAGTTGAGGTACCAGTTGGGAATACTGTAGTGCTGCCACAGCAGCACGCGGTCCAGCGCGCGGCCGGCGGCCAGTTGCTCTTCGCGGGTCTTCGCCGCCAGCAGTTGCTCCAGCAGGCGGTCGACGACCGGGTTGGCGATGCCTGCGTAATTTTTGCTGCCCTTGATCGCCGCCTGGCTGGAGTGGAAATACTGCCACTGCTCAAGGCCGGGGCTGAGGGTTTGGTTGAGGGTGATCAGGATCATGTCGTAGTCGAACTGATCCAGGCGCTGCTTGTATTGCGCGCGGTCAACGGTGCGCAGGCGCGCGTCGATGCCGATGCTGATCAGGTTCTCGACATAGGGTTGCAGAATGCGCTCCAGGTTCGGGTTAACCAGCAGTATCTCGAAGCGCAGCGGCTGGCCGTCGCTGTTGAGCAAACGTTGCCCCGACAGTTTCCACCCGGCCTCGCCAAGCAGGGCGAGGGCACGGCGCATGGTCTCGCGCGGGATGCCGCGACCGTCGGTCTGCGGCAGGCTGAAGGGTTGGGTGAACAGGTTGGCCGGTAACTGGTCGCGGTAGGGCGAGAGCATCAGCCATTCGTGGCCCACCGGTACGCCGGTCGCCGAGAACTCGCTGTTGGGGTAGTAACTGAGGGTACGTTTATAGGCGCTGCTGAACAGGGTGCGGTTGGTCCACTCGAAGTCGAACATCAGCCCCAGGGCTTCGCGCACCTTGACCTGGCTGAAGGTCGGCCGCCGTGTGTTCATGAACAGGCCCTGGCTTTGTGTCGGGATCTGGTGGGCGATCTGCGCCTTGATCACGTCGCCCCGGTTCACGGCCGGGAAGGTGTAGCCGGTGGCCCAGTTCTTCGCCTGATGTTCGATATAGATGTCGAATTCGCCGGCCTTGAAGGCTTCGAAGGCCACGTCACTGTCGCGGTAGAATTCCACCTCGACCTTGTCGTAGTTGTACAAACCCTGATTGACCGGCAGGTCCTTGCCCCAGTAATCCTTGACCCGCTCGAACACCAGTTGGCGGCCGGGTGTGACTTTGGTGATGCGGTACGGCCCGCTGCCCAGGGGCGGCTCGAAGGTAGTGGCCTTGAAGTCGCGGTTTTTCCAGTAATGCTGGGGCAATACCGGCAACTCGCCGAGGCGCAGGATCAGCAGCGGGTTACCGGCGCGCTTGAACACGAAGCGGATGCGGTGGCGGTTGAGAATGTCGACCCGTGCCACTTCCTGCAGGTTGGTGCGGTATTGCGGGTGACCTTCGGTCAGCAGCGTACGATAGGAGAACGCCACGTCATAGGCAGTGATCGGCTTGCCGTCATGAAAGCGCGCTTCCGGGCGCAGGTTGAACACCACCCAACTGCGGTCTTCGCTGTATTCAACGGATTGGGCGATCAGCCCATAGCTGGAGGCAGGTTCGTCGCCGGAGGGCGCGTACTGGCCAGTGCCGACCATCAATGGCTCGTTCAGCTCATTGACGCCGTATTGCAGGAAATTGGGCGTGGAAACCGGGCTTGAGCCCTTGAAGGTATAAGGGTTGAGGGTGTCAAAAGTGCCAAATGCCATGACCCGCAATGTCCCGCCTTTGGGCGCTGCAGGGTTTACCCAGTCGAAGTGGGTGAATTTGGCCGGGTACTTGAGCGTGCCGAACTGCGTGTAACCGTGGCTCTCGGTAATCGTCGCGTTCGCAGCAAAGCTCAAGGCCAGACTTATTAGTAGAAGGAGGGGACGCTTCAAGTCAGAGATCCGATCCAGGCGGCTTGGGCTTTATGATCGGTACAGTAACAGCTTGTTCCGGTTGGAAAAAGGTTGTTGAAAACGTCAGCTTGAGGCTCGCTCAGGCTTGAGCCATGTGCAAAACAAATGTGGGAGCTGGCTTGCCTGCGATGGCCTCACCCCGGTGCTCCAGATGTACCGTGGTGATGCCATCGCAGGCAAGCCAGCTCCCACAAAAGTTAACGCGGGCCGGAAACCACCAGCATCTGCCCCGGCTTCAACGCCTGGCCGGTGCGCGGGTTCCAGCGCTTGAGATGTTGCATCTCAACGTTGAAACGCTTGGCAACAATGTACAGCGAGTCGCCTTTCTTGACCTTGTACTGCACGGGCTTTTTGCTGCTGGCCACGACCTTTCGCGTGTCCTGCATCACCAGGGTCTGGCCGACCTTGAGCGCCTGGCCGTTGAGCTTGTTCCAGCGCTGCAGGTCATGCACATCAACCTTGTTGGCCTTGGCGATCAGCGTGAGGTTGTCGCCGCTGCGTACCTTGTAATTGCGCGTACGCCCGGCCACCCGCGCGGTTTCAACTTCGTCGAACACCTGCTTTTTCGGGCGCATGGCCAGCAATTCTTCCGGCTTCATCGTCGAAAGGGTGCTGGTCAGCAGTTGCGCCTTGGAGCTGGGAACGAGCAAATGTTGCGGGCCGTCGAGGGTGGTGCGTTGTTTCAGCGCCGGGTTGAGCTGGAACAGTTCGTCTTCGTCGATTTCTGCCAGCGCGGCCACCCGTGACAGGTCCATGCTTTGCTTGACTTCAACCACTTCGAAATACGGCGTGTTGGCAATCGGGCTCAGGTTGACGCCGTAGGCCTCGGGGGCCAGCACCACCTGGGACAGCGCCAGGAACTTGGGCACATAGTCCTTGGTTTCCTGGGGCAGGGGCAGGTTCCAGTAGTCGGTTGGCAGGCCGAGCTTTTCGTTGCGCTCGATCGCCCGGCTCACGGTGCCTTCGCCGGCGTTGTAGGCCGCCAGGGCCAGCAGCCAGTCGCCGTTGAACATGTCATGCAGACGCGTCAGATAGTCCAGGGCGGCGGTGGTGGAAGCGGTGATGTCGCGACGGCCGTCGTAGGCGCGGGTCTGGCGCAGGTTGAAGTAGCGCCCGGTGGAGGGAATGAACTGCCACAAGCCGACCGCATCGCTGCGCGAATAGGCCATGGGGTTGTAGGCACTTTCAATTACTGGCAGCAGCGCCAGCTCCAGGGGCATGTTGCGTTCTTCAAGGCGTTCGACGATGTAATGAATGTAGAGGCTGCCGCGTTCGCCGGCGTTCTCCAGAAAGGACGGGTTGCTGGCGAACCACAAACGCTGTTGCTCGATGCGCGGGTTGACGCCCAGGCCGTCCTGTAATTGAAAGCCCCGTCGCATGCGTTCCCAGACATCCTGGGGGACTTCGGGGCTTGGCTTCTCTGAGAGCCAGATAGGTTTTTGCTTGATCTTGGCAGCAAGATTCGGTTTGGGTTGCACGGTGGATTGTGCAGCGAAATTTGTCGATTGGCAGCCCGCCAGAGTCGCGGAAACAGCCACCGCCACAGCTTGAGCCAGGCGGGTCAATGCGTCTGAAGAAATGGATTTACGAATAGATGACGACATTGGCTGGAAGTAAGTTCCGGGCAAAAATGTCGGGCGATTCTAGAAAGCGCTTGAGTTCCGGTCAACCATTCAGAAATTCCGTATCAGATTGCATCGGCTTAGAACTTATCTTTCCATGCCCTCAAGCTAGCAAACACCTCGGCCCCAGAGCGGTTGTCGCGCCCATTCCGTTCGTCCGCTTTTTGTTTAACGGATGTTTCGGCGGTCCGCAGAAAAGGGTTAGTGCGTTTTTCGAGAGCCAGGTTGGACGGCAACGTCATCTCGCCAGATGCACGCAATTGGTTGACGTTGGCCACTCGTTCGGCGATGTCTGCGTTATCGGGCTCCACGGCCTGGGCAAACTTAAGGTTACTTTGCGTGTACTCATGGGTGCAGTACACAAGGGTGCTGGCCGGGAGTGCGGCCAAGCGTTCCAGCGAAGTGTGCATCTGTTCGGGCGTGCCTTCGAACAGGCGTCCGCAACCGGCGGCGAACAGGGTATCGCCACAGAACAACACGCCCTCGTGGTAATAGGCGATATGGCCCAGGGTGTGGCCGGGCACGGCATAAACGTCGAAGTCCCAACCGAGCGCGGTAATGCGGTCGTTATCCTGCAAGTCCACGTCCCGCGCCGGAATGTTTTCGTTTGCCGGGCCGTAGACTCGGGCTCCGGTCGTGCTTTTGAGTTGCTCGACGCCGCCGACGTGATCATGGTGATGGTGAGTGATCAGGATGTCGCTCAAGGCCCAACCCGGGTTTTGCTTGAGCCAGGCCAGTACCGGCGCGGCATCGCCGGGGTCGACCACGGCGCAACGTCGGGTTTGCGGGTCTTGTAACAACCAGATGTAGTTATCGGTGAAGGCGGGCAGGGCACTGATCTGTATCATTCTTCGATTCGCCAAGCTGAACACATTGGTGCATCTTAGAACGTCCAGGCGAGTTGGAGAATGCAATGACTGATAAAGCGTTCGCCCAGGCCGATCCCGAGTGGCTGGCCCTGATCAGCGCGGCCCGCGATTGGCTGTCCGGGCCGATCGGGCAATTTCTGCTGGATGAAGAACGAAAAATGCTCGAAGACGAGCTGGGCCGGTTCTTTGGCGGCTATCTGGTGCATTACGGCCCGTCGGCGCAGACGCCACCGTCGGCGCCGCAGGTGCAACGCAATGTGCGTTTGGGCGCGCCATTGCCGGGCGTTGAAATTGTCTGCGAAGAACAGGCCTGGCCCTTGAGCGAACACGCTGCTGATGTGGTGGTGTTGCAACATGGCCTGGATTTCTGCCTGTCGCCCCATGGTTTGCTCCGCGAAGCCGCCAGCAGCGTGCGCCCGGGTGGCCATTTGCTGATTCTCGGCATCAACCCCTGGAGCAGTTGGGGGCTGCGCCATGTATTCGCCCATGATGGCCTGCGCCAGGCGCGCTGCATCTCGCCTTCGCGGGTGGCTGATTGGCTGAACCTGCTGGGCTTCGCGCTGGAGAAACGCCGCTTCGGGTGCTATCGTCCGCCGCTTGCGTCGACCAAGTGGCAAGGCCGCATGGCCGGCTGGGAACGCCGTGCGGGCACCTGGCAATTAGCGGGCGGCGGCTTCTATTTATTGGTCGCGCGCAAGATCGTGGTCGGGCTGCGGCCGGTGCGTCAGGTGCAGCGTCAGCCCATGGGTAAACTGGTGCCGATGCCGATGGCCAAGGTCAACCGCAAACAAAGCGATGCGTAACACCTCTTTTTTGATTTCAGACCCTGCCTGTTTTGATGGATGCAACTGATGACCGATACCGTAGAACTCTTCACCGATGGCGCCTGCAAGGGCAACCCGGGCCCAGGCGGCTGGGGCGCCTTGCTGGTGTGCAAGGGCGTGGAGAAGGAACTGTGGGGCGGCGAACCCAACACCACCAACAATCGTATGGAGCTGATGGGCGCCATTCGCGGCCTGGAAGAACTCAAGCGTCGGTGTGACGTGCTGCTGGTGACCGACTCGCAGTATGTGATGAAGGGCATCAACGAGTGGATGGTCAACTGGAAGAAGCGCGGCTGGAAAACCGCCGCGAAGGAACCGGTCAAGAACGCCGACCTGTGGCAACTGCTCGACGAGCAATGCAATCGCCATAACATCACCTGGAAATGGGTGCGCGGGCACATCGGGCATCCGGGGAACGAGCGCGCCGACCAGCTCGCCAACCGCGGTGTGGACGACGTGCGGGGCTACAAGCAAAGCTGACGTGGTAACATCGCGCCCTTTGATTCACACCACCCGCTGAGAGCTGAACCCTGATGGCCATCCGATCTGTTGTACTCGATACCGAAACCACCGGCATGCCGGTGACCGATGGCCACCGGATCATCGAAATCGGCTGCGTCGAACTGATGGGCCGCCGTCTCACCGGGCGGCATTTCCACGTCTACCTGCAGCCGGATCGTGACAGTGACGAAGGCGCGATCGGCGTCCACGGCATCACCGACGAATTCCTCAAGGGCAAGCCGCGCTTCGCCGAGGTCGCCGACGAATTCTTCGAATTCATCAACGGCGCGCAACTGATCATCCATAACGCGGCGTTCGACGTCGGCTTCATCAACAACGAGTTTGCCCTGATGGGGCAGACGGACCGTGCGGATATCTCGCAGCACTGTTCGATCCTCGACACCTTGATGATGGCCCGTGAGCGTCACCCCGGCCAGCGCAACAGCCTGGATGCGTTGTGCAAACGTTATGGCGTCGACAACTCCGGCCGTGAACTCCACGGCGCCTTGCTCGACTCCGAGATTCTGGCCGACGTTTACCTGACCATGACCGGCGGGCAAACCAGCCTGTCCCTGGCCGGTAACGCCTCCGATGGCAGCGGCTCTGCGGAAGGGTCGGGCAACCGCCCTTCGGAAATCCGCCGCCTGCCGGCCGATCGCAAGCCGAGCGTGATCATTCGCGCCAGCGAGCAGGACATGGCCGAGCATGCCGCGCGGCTGGAAGCGATTGCCAAGTCAGCCGGTGCGCCGGCGTTGTGGTCGACCCTGACCCAGCACTAATTAATGTGGGAGCTGGCTTGCCTGCAATGGCGGTGAGTCAGCCAGAGGTAAATCAACTGATCTACCGCCATTGCAGGGACGCCAGCTCCCACAGTTGATCACCTTCGCTTTCAAAATCTTCATTCGCGTCATCCCGCCGCAGCTTCTACCCTTGAGTGCATAGCCCTCAGGACTAAAAGCGCTCATGTACAAAGACCTGAAGTTTCCCGTTCTGATTGTGCACCGCGACATCAAGGCCGACACCGTGGCTGGTGACCGGGTCCGAGGCATCGCCAGGGAATTAGAACAGGAGGGCTTCAGTATCTTTTCCGCGGTGGACTACGCCGAAGGCCGGCTGGTGGCTTCTACCCATCATGGTCTGGCCTGCATGTTGATCGCCGCTGAAGGCGCCGGCGAAAACACCCACCTGCTGCAAAACATGGTCGAGCTGATCCGCCTTGCGCGGGTGAGGGCGCCGAACCTGCCGATCTTCGCCCTCGGCGAGCAGGTCACCCTGGAAAACGCCCCGGCCGATGCCATGAGCGAACTCAACCAGTTACGCGGCATTCTTTACCTGTTCGAAGACACCGTGCCGTTTCTGGCCCGGCAAGTCGCGCGGGCAGCGCGGGCCTACCTTGATGGCCTGTTGCCGCCTTTCTTCAAGGCGCTGGTGCAACACACCGCCGACTCCAATTATTCCTGGCACACCCCCGGCCATGGCGGCGGCGTGGCTTATCGCAAAAGCCCGGTGGGGCAAGCGTTTCATCAGTTTTTTGGGGAAAATACCCTGCGCTCGGATTTGTCGGTTTCCGTGCCGGAACTGGGTTCGCTGCTCGATCACACCGGGCCGCTCGCCGAAGCCGAGGCCCGCGCTGCGCGAAACTTCGGCGCCGACCACACGTTCTTTGTGATCAACGGCACGTCCACCGCCAACAAGATCGTCTGGCACTCCATGGTCGGGCGTGACGACCTGGTGCTGGTGGACCGCAACTGCCACAAGTCGGTGCTGCATTCGATCATCATGACCGGCGCGATCCCGCTCTACCTGTGCCCGGAGCGCAACGAGCTGGGCATTATCGGCCCGATTCCCCTGAGTGAATTCAGCCCCGACGCCATTCGCGCCAAAATCGACGCCAGCCCACTGACCCGCGGGCGCCCGCCGAAAGTGAAGATGGCCGTGGTCACCAACTCCACCTACGACGGCCTGTGCTACAACGCCGAGCTGATCAAGCAGCAACTGGGCAACAGTGTCGAGGTGTTGCACTTCGACGAAGCCTGGTACGCCTACGCGGCGTTTCACGAGTTCTTTGCCGGGCGCTACGGCATGGGCACCTCGCGCACCCCGGACAGCCCGCTGGTGTTCACCACCCACTCGACCCACAAGCTGCTCGCGGCGTTCAGCCAGGCGTCGATGATTCATGTGCAGGACGGTGGCGCGCGGCAGCTGGACCGCGACCGTTTCAATGAAGCGTTCATGATGCATATCTCCACCTCGCCGCAGTACAGCATCATTGCCTCGCTGGATGTGGCCTCGGCCATGATGGAGGGCCCGGCCGGGCGCTCGCTGTTGCAGGAGATGTTCGACGAGGCCCTGAGCTTTCGCCGCGCCCTTGCCAATTTGCGACAGCACATTGCCGCTGAAGACTGGTGGTTCTCTATCTGGCAGCCGCCTTCGGTGGCGGGCATTGACCGCGTTGCCACGACGGATTGGCTGCTGCACCCTCAGGATGACTGGCACGGCTTCGGCGATGTGGCCGAAGATTATGTGCTGCTCGACCCAATCAAAGTCACGCTGGTGATGCCCGGCCTGAACGCCGGTGGCGCGTTGAGCGAGTGCGGCATTCCGGCGGCGGTGGTCAGTAAATTCCTCTGGGAACGTGGGCTGGTGGTGGAAAAAACCGGGTTGTATTCCTTCCTGGTGCTGTTTTCCATGGGCATTACCAAAGGTAAATGGAGTACGTTGCTTACCGAACTGCTGGAGTTCAAACGCAATTACGACGCGAATGTCAGCCTTGCCAGCTGTTTGCCATCGGTCTACACACAAGGCCCGGCGCGCTATCAGGGCCTGGGCTTGCGCGACCTGTGCGATCAATTGCACAGTTGCTATCGCAGCAACGCCACCGCCAGGCATCTCAAGCGCATGTACACCGTGTTGCCGGAGATCGCTATGAAACCGGCCGACGCCTACGACCAGCTGGTCAGAGGCGAAGTTGAAGCCGTTTCCATCGATGCCTTGCCAGGACGCATCGCAGCCGTGATGCTGGTGCCTTATCCGCCGGGCATACCGTTGATCATGCCCGGCGAGCGTTTTACCGAGTCAACGCGCTCGATCATCGACTACCTGGCGTTTGCCCGGACATTCGATAGCAGTTTCCCCGGTTTTGTCGCCGATGTTCACGGGCTGCAACACGAAGACGACGGCAGTGGTCGTTGTTACACCGTCGATTGCATCAAGGGTTAAGGATGTTTATGCAGGCTGTAATGAACCCGAAGTACCCGGGCCTGAGTGTGCGCGTTGCCGACGAAGGCTTCGATGCCTACGTGTGGGGCAACGACTTCAGTTTCGAAGTCAGCGCCTATGGCGTGCCCCAGATGGGCAAGCGCGTCGATCAGTGGGCGGTGGAGCGCATCGTGCCGTATCGCAAATGCTACGGCATTGACCCAGAGGAGTTCGCCAGTTTTCGTGACGCGCCGGACAGCGCGATCTTCATGGCCTACCTGGATGACCGCGCGGTGGGGCATATCGTGGTGAGCACCAACTGGAACGGGTTTGCCCATGTCGATGAACTGGCGGTGGCTTTGCCTGCACGTCGGCATGGCGTGGCCAAGGCGTTGCTGGATGTGGCGCAGTTCTGGAGCCGCAAGAAAAACCTGCCGGGCATGATGCTCGAAACCCAGAACAACAACCTGGGGGCCTGCCGCCTGTATGAGCGCTGCGGGTATGTGATGGGCGGGATTGATCAGTTGCGTTATCGCGGCATTGATCCGCAAACCCGCGAGGTGGCGATTTTCTGGTATCGCCTGTTCAAGACCGAAGGCGAACAGGTTTAACCCACTAACAGACTCTCGGCTTTTTGCGTGACGATCTCCAGCAGCGCATTCAAGGCCGGCGTGGTCATGCCGTCCCTGAGGGTCAACGCATACAGGCTCACCGGAATCGGCGGCGACACCGGGCACGCGTCCAGCCCGGCCTCCCGCGCGCCGAAGGCGGTGAACGGGTCGACAATCGCCAGACCTTCGCCGGCCTCCACCATGCTGCGCATCATCTGGTAGGTCTGCACCCGCGTTTGCACCACCGGCAGCGGCCGAAGGGCTTGCAGCTTGGCGTCGAGCAGGCGGCTTAGCGGGTCGTGGCCTTCCAGGCCAATCATCGACTGCCCGGCCAGGTCCTGCAGCGCGATGTATTTCTGTTTGGGTTTGAGCCAGCCGTGGGGCGCGAGCACTTGCAGCTTGCCCTGAGCCAGCACAGTGCTATGAATCTGCGGGTGTTCCGGGTCGTGCAGGCTCAGGCCCACTTCGGCCTCATGCAGCAACAGGCTGCGCACGATATCCCGCGTCGGTTGGCTGGACAGGTTGCACGGCGTGTCCTGAAAACGGCGGCGCAGCACGGCGATGCTTTGCGGCAGCAGTTGATTGGCCAGCGGCGGGGTGCACAAGGCGCGCAGGGGCGCGGCATGGTGATGTTTCAGGCGGCTGGCCAGCCGTTGCACGGGCTCCAGTGCTTCATACACGCGCGCAATTTCGGCTTGCAGCGCCAATGTTTCGCGCGTCGCTTGCAAACGCCCGCGCACACTGGCAAATAGCATGAAACCCAATTGCTGCTCGGCCTCTTTGAGTGCTGCGTCTACGTCGGCCACGGGAAGTTGCAACCATTCGGCCGCCAAGCCTGGGTGTCCGGTTTGCAAGATGGCTTGAATCACTTCGATATGACGTAAACGCATGGCCGGAGTCTAGGGGGCGCGCGGCGGGGTTTCAATGGCCGGGCACAAAAGAGCGCGAGCCTGCCTGCGGGGCGTCTACTTTTATGTCTGTTGGGTACTGCAATCGTCAGTTCACACAAAGCGTGTATCAACCAAAGCATTCAGAGGGAACCCTACGATGCCCGGCAAAACCGCAGCCAATGACAGCTTGCACAACCAGCGCGGTTTTACGCGGTGGGCCGTGCTGGTGGCGTTGATCATCCTCGGCCTGCTGGCGCTGGCGGTCGGGCCACGTTTGTTTGGTGATGTGACGCTGGCGGAAATAGCCACGGCCAAACGACAGGTCGCCGAACTGGGCCAGGCTGTCGAGCAGTTTCATCAAGACATTGGCCGTTATCCCAGAGATGACGAGGGGTTGGACGCGTTGATCACGCCACCGCAAGGCGAAACGAAGTGGAAGGGCCCCTATGTCAAAGACGAACAACTGACCGACCCTTGGGGTGTGGCTTATCAATACCACTATTCCCCTGGCAAGGCGCAAACGCCCTTTGATCTGTTCTCGTTCGGCAAGGATCGCACGCTTGGCGGTGTGGGGGAGAACAAGGATATTACCTACGGCGACCGCTGATACCGCTGGCATTACCCATCGACCTGATTAGAATGGCGGCTCTGATCATCAACGACCAATGCCGGTCAACCGGCACTTACAACAAAAACAAGTCTGGTCTCACATGCCTCTACCCTCGATGTTTTTCGGGGTAACGGCCAAGCAACTTCTGGTCCTGGTGACCGTGGGGTGCGCGGCTGCTTATCTCTTCAATGCCAGTGACGAACACACCCCCGACAACCTCGCCCTTGAGGCATTTATCCGTTCCCAGGAACAGGTGGGCGAACAGGTGGGCGCGGTGCTGGGTATTACGCTGGTGCGGCAAGTGGTGGCGCATCCCGCGTATGGCGCGGCGGGCTACAAGCGTTCGATGTTTGACGTCGAGGGGGAGAAGGGCAGGCTGGTGGTGACGCTCAAGCAGATGGAAGGCGAGACAGGCGCTGAAATCACGGAAATCCGCAAACCTTGATCGCCCGGCCCAGTCGACGCCGGCAAGGGCCAGGACTGAGCGGGTAGATAAGGCGCGATCTTATGAAGCGAGGGTCGTTTGCGATTCGCGCACGATGATCGTGCCCGACTGAATCAGTTTGAACTCATCCCCTTCCAGTTTTTCTACACGGTCGCCAATGGCCAGCTTGTAGGTGGTGGTAGGCGTCGAGCCAGCCTGGCTGTCCTGCGCCGGGTTGGATTCCTGGAACTCATGCACCGAATACACGCGTCCTTCTGCGTCTCTGGCATGGAACTGTCCGACAAGTACTGCAGCCATCTGTTTAGAACCTCTGGAGATAAACACTCGATTTGCGGTTCTGTAGACCGTCATGGAGCGCGGTAGTTTTCCTACAAGGAAAAAATACTAGTCGTTGATATTTTTAGAGCCTTCCTGCGTCAGCAATACGCAGTGAAGCTTCGGGGACAGTAAAAAACGTGCTGGTGAACACCGGGTGAAAACTCTATAACTACAAGCTCTTTTAGTCAGACGTCGGGAAAACCTCAATGAGCAAGGTCTACACGATTGCCGTCCTGGTGGGCAGCTTGAGAGCAGCGTCGATCAACCGCAAAGTCGCACTGGCACTGGCCGAACTGGCCCCTGCCAACCTCAAGTTGAATATCGTCGAAATTGGCGACTTACCGCTCTACAACGAGGACATCGACGCAGGTTCGCCGCCCGCAGCCTACAGTACTTTCCGCAAACAAGTGAGTTCATCCGACGCGGTGTTGTTCGTGACGCCGGAATACAATCGCTCCGTGCCGGCGCCGTTGAAGAATGCGATTGACGTGGGTTCCCGCCCATATGGCCAAAGCGCCTGGAGCGGCAAGCCGGGGGCGATCATCAGTGTGTCGCCGGGCGCCATCGGCGGGTTTGGTGCCAACCACCATTTGCGCCAGTCCTTGGTGTTTCTGGATGTGCCGTGCATGCAACAGCCGGAGGCCTACCTGGGCGGCGCGGGCAGTGTGTTTGACGAGTCGGGCGCATTGTCGGAAAAGACCAGGCCCTTCCTGCAAGCGTTTATCGACGCTTATGGCAAGTGGGTGGAAAAACAGAAGGGCTGACAAGCATTAGTGTGAGCGCTGGCTTGCCTGCGATTCAGGCACCGTGGTGTGTCAGTCACACTGCGGTGACGCCATCGCAGGCAAGCCAGCTCCCACAGGGGGTTATCTGAGCCAGTTGGTGCGTGCCAACTCGATCACTTCATCACCACGCCCGCTCATCACCGCCTTGAGCATGTACAGGCTGAAGCCCTTGGCCTGCTCCAGCTTGATGGTCGGTGGCATCACCAGTTCCTGAGTGGCCGTGACCACGTCCACCAACACCGGGCCGTCATGGGCCAGTGCGCGGCGCAAGGCCGGCTCAAGGTCCTCGGATTGCTCCACACGAATGCCCAGAATGCCCATGGCGTTCGACATGGCGGCGAAGTCCGGGTTTTTCAGCTCGGTGCCGGCGTCCAGGTAACCGGCGGCTTTCATTTCCATGGCGACGAAACCCAGTGACGAGTTATCGAATACGATGATTTTGACCGGCAGTTTCAACTGCGCCAGCGAAATGAAATCCCCCATCAACATGGCGAAACCACCGTCACCGGACATCGAGATCACCTGCCGCCCCGGAAACGCCGCCTGGGCGCCGATAGCCTGTGGCATCGCGTTGGCCATTGAGCCATGGTTGAACGAGCCGATCAGCCGGCGCTTGCCGTTCATCTTCAAATAGCGCGCGGCCCACACCGTCGGCGAGCCAACGTCGGCGGTAAAAATCGCATCGTCGTCGGTCAGTTCGCTTAGCAGGCGCGCTACGTATTGCGGATGGATCGGACGGTCGGCCTTGGAGGGTTGCGCCAGGTCATCGAGCCCCTGGCGAGCCTTTTCATAGTGCTTCAACGAGGTTTCGAGGAAGCTGCGGTCGGTCTTGCGGGTCAGGCGTGGCAGCAGTGCCGTGATGGTTTCGCTGACGTCGGCGGCAATCCCCAGGTCCAGCGTGGCGCGTCGGCCCAGCGCCTGCGGGTTGCGGTCCACCTGAATGATTTTGGCGTCGGTGGGGTAGAACTGGCGGTACGGGAAATCAGTGCCGAGCATGATCAGCGTGTCGCAGTCGAGCATGGCGTGGTAGCCCGAGCTGAAGCCGATCAGGCCGGTCATGCCCACGTCGAACGGGTTGTCCCATTCCACATGTTCTTTACCGCGCAGGGCATGCACCACCGGCGCGCCCAAGGTGTCAGCCAGCGCCACTACCTGATCGTGGGCGCCGGCACAGCCGCTGCCGCACAGGAGCGTGACTTTCTCGCTGCCTTGCAGAATCTCGGTGAGCTGTTGCAGGTCTTGCTCGGCCGGTAATGTGCGCGGGGCGTGCAGGGCTGGCCAAGGTTTGAGCTTGTCTTCGACTTCCAGCAATGACACGTCGCCGGGAATCACCACCACGGCCACGCCACGGTTGAGAATCGCCGAGCGCATGGCGCGGTGCAGCACTTGCGGCATCTGGGCCGGGTTGGTCACCAGTTCGATAAAGTGGCTGCATTCCTTGAACAGTTCCTGGGGATGGGTTTCCTGAAAGTAGTTCAGGCCGATCTCCGAGGACGGAATTTGGGCTGCGATCGCCAGTACCGGCACATGGTTGCGATGGCAGTCGAACAAACCGTTGATCAAATGCAGGTTGCCCGGGCCACAGCTGCCGGCGCACACGGTCAATTCCCCGGTGGCGGCGGCTTCGGCACCGGCGGCGAACGCGGCGACTTCTTCGTGGCGCACGTGCATCCACTCGATGCTGTCCATGGTGCGCAGGGCGTCGGTGAGGCCGTTGAGGCTGTCGCCGGTCAGGCCCCAGATGCGCTTGATGCCCGCCTGTTCAAGGGTGGTCGCCAATTGCTGGGCCAGGTTGATTTTCGCCATGAAGAACTCCAATCGTCAGTGAGGTTAAAAGCTGCTGATCAGTAGAGGACAGTTCGATCACGGCGAATACTCACCCCTTAATGTGAAGATTGACTCATGGCGGCGCGGTATTGGCGGGTGCGTCGCGCCAGGAACCACTGGTCACGTACCAGTGCCATGCACGGTTTGACGTCTGCCTTGGGCGCATGGCCGCGGCTCAGGCGGCGCATCTGGTAGCGCACCACGGCCAGGGTAGCGAGGGCGGCCAAAGGTTTGCGCTGCCAATTGATCGGCTTGAGTTGCGGGTTGAGGTCGCGGCCGTCGCGCCAGTGTTTGATCAGCTGCGGTTCCAGGGTCAGGGCCGTGGCGATGCCGGCCATGGCGATGCCGCTGTCCAGCACCTGTTGCACGATGGGCAGGCGACGGATGCCGCCGGTGACCATCAACGGCATCCGGGCAATGGCGGCCAGCTCCTTGGCGAATTCCAGAAAATACGCTTCGCGCGCCAAAGTGCGGCCATCACGCGCTTCGCCTTGCATGGCCGGCGCCTCGTAGCTGCCGCCGGACAATTCCAGCAGATCGATGGGCAGCGGGTTGAGCATTTGCACCACAGCGCGCGCATCGGCAGCGTCGAAACCGCCGCGCTGGAAGTCCGCCGAGTTAAGTTTCACCGCCACGCAAAACGACGGGCTGACGCTGGCGCGAATGGCGGCGATCACCTCCAGCAGCAAGCGTGCTCGGTTTTCCAGCGAGCCGCCCCAGCGGTCAGTGCGTTTGTTGCTCAACGGCGACAGAAACTGGCTTAACAGGTAGCCGTGGGCGCCGTGGATTTGCACCCCGGTAAACCCGGCTTTCTCGGCCAGGCGTGCGCTGGTGGCGAAACGTTTGATCACGTCCTGGATGTCGTCCTCGGTCATGGCCTTGGGCATGGCGAACATCTTCGAGAAGCCGCCCAGGTCCAGCGCGACGGCGGAAGGTGCGACAGAAGGCTGGCGCAGATTACCCGGCGTCTGGCGCCCCGGATGGCTGAGTTGCACCCAGAAGTGCACGCCTTTGGCCCGCGCCACGTCGGCCCACTCACGAAAGCTTGCCAGGTGCGTCTCGTCTTCCAGGGCCACGCCGCCGGGGCCGGTCATGGCGCGGCGGTCGATCATCACGTTGCCGGTGATCAACAGGCCGGGTTCGCCTTCAGCCCAGGTCTTGTATAGCTGCTTCAATTCGGGAGAGGGCGCCTGGTGCGCATCGGCCATGTTTTCTTCCATCGCCGCTTTGGCGATACGGTTGGAAATGACTTGGCCATTGGGCAGTTGCAGGGCTTCAAAGGGTGACATGGGTTGACTCCTGAGCGGGGGAGGCCTCAGGCTAAGCTTAAAGTTAACTTTAATGTCAAGCAGGGTTTGGTGATGAATATCGGTGAGTTGGCAAAGCAGAGCGGGCTGGCGGCGTCGCGCATCCGTTTTTATGAGGCTGAAGGCTTGATCAGCCAGGTGGGGCGCCAGGCCAATGGCTATCGGCGCTATTCGCAGGAGGCGCTGCAAACGCTGCAGTTGATTCAGAGCGCGCAGCAGGCCGGATTTACGTTGCAGGAGCTAAAAGCGCTGATGCCGGCGCCGGGTGAACACAAGCGCGAGGAGTTGATTGAAGGGCTGGAGCGCAAGGTCGCGCAGATCGAAGTGATGCAGGCGCAACTGGCCCACAGCAAGGCGCAGTTGCTGGGTGTGATCGAGGCGGTACGGGCGCAGCCTGAAGGCGTGCCGTGCTCAATGGGGCAGCAACAGGTGCTGGCGTCGATTAAATCCAACGCATAAAAAAGCCCCGGCGTGCCAGGGCTTTTTCATGCGCTGATGCTTCAGCAGGACGCAGAGCGTCCCCGGCGGCATTCCCACGCAGAGCGTGGGAACGATCAATGCGCCTAGGCTTAGCGACGACGGAACAACGGCAATGGTTCATCCGTTGCAGCCTGGTACGTCACCGAGAAGTCCTTGAGGCTTTCCAGCGCTTCGTACGGGTCTTTGTCGGCGCGCAAGGCGAAGGCATCGAAACCGCAGCGGCGCAGGTAGAACAGCTGGTCGCGCAGCACGTCGCCAATCGCGCGCAGCTCACCCTTGTAACCGTAGCGGTCGCGCAGCAGGCGTGCGTTGGAGTAGTTGCGCCCGTCGGTGAAGGCCGGGAAGTTCAGGGCGATGACCTGGAAGTGTTCCACGTCGGCGCCGATTTCTTCGGCTTCTTCATCGGCGTCCAGCCACACACCCAGGCCGCCGTCGCGCGCCTTGAGGGCGTGGCCGTGTTCGCGCCACAGGGCCAACGGCACGATCAGGTCGTCGCAGTTGGAAATGCCGTCGAAGCTCGCGTCCTTGGGCAGCAGGTGCCAGGTTTCGTCGAGGACTTCGTTGTTCTTAATGATTCGCTGCATAGACGCGCTCCTTGAACAGGTCGATGCCGATGCGCTGGTAGGTGTCGATGAAACGCTCATCTTCGGTGCGCTGTTCGACGTACACATCGATCAGTTTGCCGATCACGTCAGGCATGGCTTCCTGGGCGAAGGACGGGCCGAGGATCTTGCCCAGGCTCGCATCGCGGCTGGCGCTGCCACCCAGGGACACTTGGTAGAATTCTTCGCCTTTCTTGTCCACGCCCAGGATGCCGATGTGGCCGACGTGGTGGTGGCCACAGGCGTTCATGCAACCGGAAATGTTCAGGTCCAGCTCGCCGATGTCGAACAGGTAGTCCAGGTCGTCGAAACGCCGCTGGATCGATTCGGCGATCGGGATCGACTTGGCGTTGGCCAGGGAGCAGAAATCGCCGCCCGGGCAGCAGATGATGTCGGTCAGCAGGCCGATGTTCGGCGTGGCGAAACCGCCTTCGCGCAGCTCGCCCCACAGGGTGAACAGTTGGCTTTGCTCAACGTCCGCGAGAATGATGTTCTGCTCGTGGGAGGTGCGCAGTTGACCGAAGCTGTAGCGGTCGGCCAGGTCGGCGACGGCATCCAGTTGTTTGTCGGTGATATCGCCCGGTGCAACGCCGGTCGGTTTGAGCGACAGGGTCACGGCCACATAGCCCGGCTTTTTGTGCGCCAGGGTGTTGCGGCTGCGCCAGCGGGCGAAACCCGGATGCTCTTTATCCAGCGTGGCAAACTCGGCGTCCTGATTGGCCAGGGCCTTGTACTCAGGGTCGACGAAGTGCTTGGCCACACGGTGAACTTCGGCTTCGGTCAAGGTGGTCTGGCCGCCGCGCAGGTGTTCCATTTCGGCGTCGACTTTCTGGGCGAACACCTCAGGGGTCAGCGCCTTGACCAGGATCTTGATCCGGGCCTTGTACTTGTTGTCACGACGGCCGTAGCGGTTGTAGACCCGCAGAATGGCGTCGAGGTAGCTCAACAGGTCCTGCCACGGCAGAAACTCGTTGATGAAGGCACCGACCACCGGGGTGCGGCCCAGGCCGCCACCCACCAGGACGCGGAAACCCAGGTCGCCGGCGGCGTTGTACACCGGCTCAAGGCCAATGTCGTGCACTTCGATGGCTGCACGGTCCGAGGTCGAGCCATTGATGGCGATCTTGAACTTGCGCGGCAGGTAAGCGAATTCTGGGTGGAAGGTGGTCCATTGGCGGACGATTTCGCACCAGGGGCGTGGGTCGATCAGCTCGTCGGCGGCAACGCCGGCGAATTGGTCGGTGGTCACGTTGCGCAGGCAGTTACCGCTGGTCTGAATGGCGTGCATTTGTACGGTGGCCAGTTCAGCCAGGATGTCCGGCACGTCTTCCAGCGCCGGCCAGTTGAACTGTACGTTCTGGCGCGTACTGATGTGGGCATAGCCTTTGTCGTAGTCGCGGGCAATCTTGGCCATCATGCGCATCTGGCGCGAAGTCAGCTGGCCATAAGGCACGGCCACCCGCAGCATCGGCGCAAAGCGCTGAACATAAAGGCCATTTTGCAGGCGCAGAGGGCGGAACTCTTCTTCGCTCAGTTCACCTGCCAGATAGCGTCGGGTCTGATCACGGAACTGCTTGACGCGGTCCTCGATGATGCGCTGATCGTATTCGTCGTATACGTACATATAGGTCCTGTTCTCGGCAAATCTGCGCGCACGGCCGCGCACTCCCAACGGAGCCGGCGCACGATACCAGTTTGCGTTTATGCGCAAAAGTGATGTTTGAGTATATGTAAATAACCAAAATGACTAATGAGACTGATTCTCGCAATGCCCACATTTGTCATGGGGGCAAGTGTGGTCTTTACTGTCGTCGAGTCTTAGTGCAATCACCTATAAAACCGACAAGAGGCGATGCGATGAGCAATCCTGTAAAGGCGCGTAAACCCGACAGCACCGTTGATGCCTGGGCGATTTTGTTCCTGATCATTCTGGTGGTGGGAACCGCGGTGTTCTGGGTCAGCCACCAGTAAAAGAGCGTTGATTGAGCCTTCATTGAGTGTCGCATTGCCATTATCATGGCGCTCAATCTTCAGGGCTTGAACAACTATGTTGAAGGTTCTGCTTACGTGTGTGTGGTTGCTGGGATCGACGTACGGGGCCATGGCTCACGCGGCGTCGGTGGTGTTTCTCAACCCTGGCATGTCGACTGAAACCTTCTGGGTCAGCTACACGCAATTCATGCAGGCCGCGGCCAAGGACCTCGGCCTGGATTTGCGTGTGCGCTATTCCGAGCGTGACGGCCACAACACGGTGGCCCAAGCCCGCGAAGTGTTGCAAGGCAGCCAACGGCCCGATTACCTGGTGTTGGTGAACGAGGAGTATGTGGCACCGCAAATCCTGCGCATGGCGCGGGGTAGCGGGGTCAAGCTGCTGATGGTCAATAACAGCCTGACGGCCGACCAGGTGCAATTGCTCGATGCCCACCGGGATACCAACTGGATCGGCAGCCTGATCGCCGACGACGAACAGGCCGGCTACCTGATGCTCTCTGACCTGCTGCGCCAGCACGGCCCGGTTGCGCCGGGCGCGACCATCGACTTGCTGGCGTTCTCCGGCGCCAAAAATACCCCCGTCTCACAACTGCGCGAGCAGGGCCTGCATCGCGCCCTGGCGGAGCACCCGCAAGTGCGCCTGCGCCAGCTCGTGTACGGCGAATGGAGCCGCCAGCGTGCCTTTGAGCAGGCCACGCAGCTGTTCAAGCGTTACCCGCAGACGGCGCTGGTATGGTCGGCCAATGACGAGATGGCGCTGGGTGCCATGCAGGCGCTGCAAGACAGTGGGCGTGTGCCGGGCAAGGATGTGTTGTTCAGCGCGGCGAACAGCTCGCCAGCCGCCTTGAACGCGCGCTTGGAGGGGCGGTTGACGACCCTCGTTGCGGGGCATTTCACCTTGGGCGGCTGGGCGATGGTGCTGATCAATGACGACGCCAGGGGCGTGGACATGGCCACGTACGGCGGCAGAGACCGCCAGGCGTCGCTGTTTCAACTGATCGACGCGACACAGGCGCAACGCTTGCTGGGGCCTGCGCCGTCGGTGGATTTTCGAGGGATGTCTGCCGTGGGCAAGCCTGCGTCCTATCGCTACCCGTTCAGTCTGCAATGGCTGCTGCGCTAAACGCCCGCCATCAACAGCACCAGCTTGACGATGCCGAACAGCGTCAAGGCAAACACCACCGTAAACAGGATGCCCAGGATCACAAAGTGGCTGGGTTTGCCGTGGGTGAAGTCGCGCGCACGGTTCTTGCCGCTCTGCACGCCAAAGGCGGCGGCCATGACGCTGTGCAGCATCTGCCAGAAGGTAGGAGGCTTGTGGTCGGTCGGATCGTCCATACATCCCTCAGAACAATGTGCCTGGGGGAAAGCATAGTCCAAACAGCACGAAACCAATGTGGGAGCTGGCTTGCCTGCGATGGCATCAACTCGGTTTGCCTGAAGTACCGAGGTGTCTGCATCGCAGGCAAGCCAGCTCCCACATTTTGATCGGCGTTGCGGTAGATCAGTTGTCGTAACCCAGGTTCGGCGCCAGCCAGCGCTCGGTCACAGTCAGATCCTGGCCTTTGCGCGTGGTGTAGCTGGTCACCTGGTCCTTGTCGATCTTGCCGACGGCGAAGTACTGCGCCTGCGGGTGGGCGAAGTACCAGCCGCTGACGGCCGCCGCCGGGAACATGGCGTAGTGCTCGGTGAGGAATACACCGCTGCGCCCGGCGTGCATTTCCTGCGCTTCGGGATCCAGCAGTTGGAACAAGGTGCCTTTCTCGGTGTGATCCGGGCACGCCGGGTAGCCGGGAGCAGGGCGGATACCGCTGTACTGCTCCTTGATCAAGGCCTCGTTGTCCAGGTCTTCATCTTTGGCATACCCCCAATAGTCTTTACGCACTTGCTGGTGCAGCCATTCGGCGCAAGCTTCGGCCAGGCGGTCGGCGAGGGCCTTGACCATGATCGAGTTGTAGTCGTCGCCCGCGTCCTGATACGCCTTGGCCACTTCTTCGGCGCCGATGCCGGCGGTGGTGATGAAGCCACCCACGTAGTCGGTCACGCCGCTGTCCCTGGGCGCCACGAAGTCGGCCAGGGAGAAGTTCGGCTTGCCGTCGGTCTTGATGATCTGCTGGCGCAGGTGATGCAAGGTCGCCAGGGGCTTGCCGTCGTCGCCGTAGACTTCCAGGTCATCGTCCTGCACCTGGTTGGCCGGCCAGAAGCCGAACACCGCACGGGCGCTGATGAGTTTTTCATCGATTAGCTTGGCGAGCATCTCCTGGGCGTCGGCATACAGCGCGCGGGCGGCTTCACCGACCACTTCGTCGTCGAGAATGCGCGGGAATTTACCGGCAAGATCCCAGGAAATGAAGAACGGCGTCCAGTCGATGTACTCGGCCAGCACCTTGAGGTCGATATTGTCCAGCACCCTGGCACCGGTAAAAGTCGGCACCACTGGGGTGTAGCTGCTCCAGTCGAACTGCGGCTTCTTGGCGATCGCCGCCGCGTAGCTCAGGCGCTCGGTGCGGGCGCTGCGGTTGGAGGTGCGCTCGCGCACTTCCACGTATTCTTCACGGGTACGTTCGACGAAGCCGGCTTTCAGTTCCTTGGACAGCAACTGTGTGGCCACGCCCACCGCGCGGGAGGCGTCGGTGACGTACACCACCGCATCGTTGCTGTACTTGGGCTCGATCTTCACCGCCGTGTGTGCCTTGGAAGTCGTCGCGCCGCCGATCATCAATGGCAGGTGGAAGTCCTGGCGCTGCATCTCGCGGGCCACGTGCACCATTTCGTCCAGGGACGGCGTAATCAGGCCGGACAGCCCGATAATGTCGCACTTCTGCTCCCTGGCCACCTGCAGGATCTTCTCCGTCGGCACCATCACGCCCAAATCGACGATGTCATAGCCGTTGCAACCCAGCACCACGCCGACAATGTTCTTGCCGATGTCATGCACGTCGCCTTTTACCGTGGCCATCAGGATCTTGCCCTTGGCTTCCGGCTTGTCGCCTTTTTCCAGCTCGATGAACGGAATCAGGTGAGCCACGGCCTGTTTCATTACACGGGCGGATTTCACTACCTGTGGCAAGAACATTTTGCCCGCACCAAACAGGTCGCCGACGATGTTCATGCCGGACATCAGCGGGCCTTCGATCACTTCGATCGGGCGCGCGAACGACAGCCGCGATTCTTCGGTGTCTTCCACAATGTGGGTGGTGATGCCCTTGACCAGCGCGTGCTCCAGGCGCTTGTTCACGTCCCAGCCCCGCCATTCCTCGGTCTCGGCTTCCTTGACGCTGCCGTCGCCCTTGTACTTGTCGGCGATGGCGAGCAGGGCGTCGGTGCCTTCCGGCGTGCGGTTGAGCACCACGTCTTCCACGGCGTCACGCAGCTCGGCCGGGATCTGGTCGTAGATCTCCAACTGGCCGGCGTTGACGATACCCATGGTCAGGCCGTTGCGGATCGCATACAGCAGGAACACCGAGTGGATCGCCTCGCGCACCGGGTTGTTGCCACGGAACGAGAACGACACGTTGGACACACCACCGGAACTCAGTGCGTAGGGCAGCTCGTCACGGATGTAGGCACAGGCGTTGATGAAGTCGACGGCGTAGTTGTTGTGTTCTTCAATACCGGTGGCGACCGCGAAGATATTCGGGTCGAAGATGATGTCTTCCGGCGGGAAACCGACTTCATTCACCAGAATGTCGTAGGAGCGTTTGCAGATCTCTTTCTTGCGCGCTTCGGTGTCGGCCTGGCCGGCTTCGTCGAACGCCATCACCACCACGGCGGCGCCATAGCGCTTGCACAGCTTGGCGTGGTGAATGAATTGCTCCACGCCTTCCTTCATGCTGATGGAGTTGACGATGCCCTTGCCCTGGATGCACTTGAGGCCGGCTTCGATCACGTCCCATTTGGAGGAGTCGATCATGATCGGTACGCGGGAGATATCCGGCTCACCGGCAATCAGATTGAGGAAGGTCACCATGGCCTTCTTCGAATCCAGCATGCCCTCGTCCATGTTGATGTCGATCACCTGGGCGCCGGCTTCCACCTGCTGCAGGGCGACTTCAAGGGCTTCGGTGTAGTTGTCTTCACGGATCAGGCGGGCGAACTTGGCCGAGCCGGTGATGTTGGTGCGCTCGCCGACGTTGACGAACAACGAACTGCGATCAATGGTGAACGGCTCCAGGCCCGACAGGCGGCAGGCTTTGGGAATGTCGGGGATCACGCGCGGCGCATAGCCGGCCACGGCCTTGGCGATGGCTTCGATGTGGCCCGGCGTGGTGCCGCAGCAACCGCCGACGATATTGAGGAAGCCGCTTTGGGCGAACTCTTCAATGACCTTGGCGGTTTGCGACGGCAACTCGTCGTATTCGCCGAATTCGTTGGGCAGGCCGGCGTTCGGGTGCGCGGAAACGTGGGTGTTGGCCTTGTTCGACAATTCTTCCAGGTACGGGCGCAGTTCGCTGGCGCCGAGGGCGCAGTTCAGGCCCACGGAAATCGGCTTGGCGTGGGCCACCGAGTTCCAGAACGCTTCGGTGGTCTGGCCCGACAGGGTACGACCGGAGGCGTCGGTGATGGTGCCGCTGATCATGATCGGCAGCTCGATGTTCAGTTCTTCGAACACGCCTTGCACGGCGAAAATGGCGGCCTTGGCGTTGAGGGTGTCGAAAATGGTCTCGATCAGGATCAGGTCGGCGCCGCCTTCGATCAGGCCTTTGGTGGCCTCGGTGTAGTTTTCCACCAGTTCATCAAAGGTCACGTTGCGGTAGCCGGGGTTGTTCACGTCCGGAGACAACGAGCAGGTGCGGCTGGTAGGGCCGAGCACGCCCGCGACGAAACGCGGTTTGGCCGGGTTTTCTGCGGTCTTGGCGTCGGCGATCTTGCGCGCCAGGCGTGCGCCTTCTACGTTTAGCTCAAAGGCCAGCTCTTCCATACCGTAGTCGGCCATGGAAATGCGCGTGGCGTTGAAGGTGTTGGTTTCCAGGATGTCGGCGCCGGCATCCAGGTAGGCTTTTTCGATGCCGCCGATCACGTCGGGGCGGGTGATCACCAACAGGTCATTGTTGCCTTTGACGTCACTCGGCCAGTCGGCGAAGCGTTTGCCACGGTAGTCGTGTTCCTCAAGCTTGTAGCTCTGGATCATCGTGCCCATACCGCCGTCGAGGATCAGAATGCGTTCCTTAAGGGCTTGATGGAGGGCTTGCAGACGAACGCTACGATCGGACATGGGACTACTCTGGTCAGGCATTTCGGAGGGCGGCAATCATAGCAAACCTGTGCCGATTTAGAGTATGTGCAGATTTTGCATGAATATCGTTCATGTTGCTGCAGGCCTTGGCCCGGTAGAATCACCGGCAATTTTTCAGCGCACGCATTGAATCGGGACCGGGTACATGTCATTTCGTCTTATCGTCAGCGCGGTGTTGTTGCTGATCGCCAGTAGCACTCAGGCGCAAAGCCCGGCTCCCGCGCTTTCCTATACCCGCGACATCCAGCCGATTTTTACCGAGAAGTGTGTGGCCTGCCATGCCTGCTACGACTCCGCCTGCCAGTTGAACCTGGGCAGTGCCGAGGGCGCGGCCCGTGGCGCGAGCAAAGTGCCGGTGTATGACGGCGAGCGCAGCCAGGCCACGCCGACTACGCGGCTGTTCTATGACGCCTTCGGCAAACAGGCGTGGCAGCAGAAGGGCTTCTATTCAGTGTTGGACGCCCAGGGCAGCCAGGCTGCGTTGATGGCGCGCATGCTGGAGCTGGGTCACAACGCGCCGCTGCAGCCCAACGCCAAGCTGCCCGACGACATCGTGCTGGGTCTGAACCGCGAAAACATGTGCGCGACGCCGGGCGAGTTCAATGCCTACGCAGGCAGTCATCCCAAGGAAGGCATGCCGCTGGCGGTCACCGGCCTGACCGACCAGCAATACCAGACGTTGCAGCGCTGGCTGGCGTCCGGTGCGCCTATCGATGAGCAGGGCCTGGCGCCGAGCGCCAAAGAAGCCCTGCAGGTGCAGCAATGGGAAAACCTGTTCAATCAGCCTGGCGCCCGGGAAAGCCTGGTGGCGCGCTGGTTGTTCGAGCACCTGTTCCTGGCTCACATCTATTTCGAGAACGGCGAGCCGGGGCATTACTTCCAGTGGGTGCGCTCCCGCACGCCCAGCGGCAAGCCGATTGACTTGATCGCCACCCGTCGCCCCAATGACGACCCGGGCACCCAGGTGTACTACCGCCTGTGGCCGGTGCAGGGCGTGATCGTGCACAAAACCCACATCACCTATCCGTTCAGCGCGGCGAAAATGGCGCGCGTGAAAGAGCTGTTCTACGCCGGTAACTGGCAGGTCAACGCCTTGCCTGGCTATGGGCCGGGCAGCCGCGCCAACCCGTTCGCCACCTTCGAAGCCATTCCGGCCAAGGCGCGCTACCAGTTCATGCTGGATAACGCCGAATACTTTGTACGCACCTTTATTCGCGGGCCGGTGTGCCGGGGGCAGATTGCCACGGACGTCATCCGCGACAACTTCTGGACGCTGTTCCAGGACCCGGACCACGACCTGTACATCACCGACGCGCGTTACCGTGGCCAGGCCACGCCGCTGCTGGCGATGCCGGGGCAAAACGATGACGTGGGCAGCGTGCTGAGCCTGTGGCTGGCCTACCGCGACAAACGCAACCAATACGAAGCCTTGCGCCGTGACAACTATGCGGATTTGCCGCCACCGAGCTGGTCGACCCTGTGGGCCGGCAATGACAATGCCTTGCTGAGCATCTTCCGCCACTTCGACAGCGCCTCGGTGACCAAAGGCCTGATTGGTGAAGTGCCGCAAACGATGTGGCTGTTCGACTACCCGCTGCTGGAGCGCACCTATTATCAGTTGGCGGTGAACTTCGACGTGTTCGGCAACGTATCGCACCAAGCCCAGACCCGGCTGTACTTCGACCTGATCCGTAACGGCGCCGAACAGAACTTCCTGCGCCTGATGCCTGCCGACAGCCGCGACGGCTTTATGGACGACTGGTACCAGAACAGCGGCAAACTCAAGCTGTGGCTGGACTACGAGGCGATTGATGACGACAAGCCAACCGGCTTGCATCTGGACGAAAAAGACCCGAAACGCGACTTCGCCAACCAGTTGCTGACCCGCTACGGCGACTTGAATGCCAGCCCGGACCCGATCAACCGCTGCAGCGGCGCCTATTGCTCGCGCGACGGCATTGACCCGGCGTTGCAGGAGGCCGAGCAAGCATTGAGCCGCCTGACCTCGCGCCCGGCGGCGGGGCTCAAGGTGATTGACCAGTTGCCCGAAGCCACCATGCTGCGCATCGAAACCAACAGCGGAAAACGCGTGGTCTACAGCATGTTGCGCAACCGGGCGCACAGCAACGTGGCCTTTTTGCTGGGCGAGGCTTATCGCTATCAGCCTGGTCTGGACACGGTCACTATCTATCCGGGCGTGCTGAGCAGCTACCCGAACTTCATGTTCAATATTCCCGCTCAGGAAGTGCCTGAGTTCGTCACGGCGATGGAAAGCGCCAAGGACGCCAAGCGTTTCGAGAAGGTTGTCGACCGTTGGGGGGTACGCCGCAGTCATCCGCTGTTCTGGCAGTATTTCCATGACCTGTCGCAATACATCCACGAAACCACACCCGTGGAAGAGGGCGTGCTGGACATGAACCGATATGAAAACCTCTGATGGGGCTGCAAAGTCTTTTCCGACAAAATTACTCGGACTTTGTACCTGCGTAATATTTTGGCGTAAACTGCCGGCAAGCCTGTGAGGAGTTTCCATGACTGCCATAACCATTACCGACGCCGCCCACGATTACCTG
Organism: Pseudomonas tolaasii NCPPB 2192; assembly: GCF_002813445.1. Taxonomy (NCBI): domain Bacteria; kingdom Pseudomonadati; phylum Pseudomonadota; class Gammaproteobacteria; order Pseudomonadales; family Pseudomonadaceae; genus Pseudomonas; species Pseudomonas tolaasii. The sequence continues at coordinate 5,439,692 of NZ_PHHD01000001.1, read as the reverse complement.
GCTGACCTGCTGTCCAAGCAGAACACCCCGGGTATCGGCATCCGCGTCTTTATCACCCAGCCCGGCACCCAATATGCCGAGACGTGCATTGCCTACTGCAAGCCCGGCGAAGAAAAGCCTGAAGACACCGCCCTGGGGCTGAAAAGCTTCACCGCGTACATCGATGCCTTCAGCGAAGCCTTCCTCGACGACGCCGTGGTCGACTACGCCACCGACCGCATGGGCGGCCAGTTGACCATCAAGGCGCCAAACGCCAAGGTGCCGAACGTCAACGCCGACAGCCCGGTCAACGAGCGCATCAATTACTATCTGCAAACCGAGATCAACCCGGGTCTGGCCAGTCATGGCGGCCAGGTCAGCTTGATCGACGTGGTGGATGACGGCATCGCCGTGTTGAAATTCGGCGGCGGCTGCCAGGGCTGCGGCCAGGCGGACGTGACCCTGCGCGAAGGCATCGAGCGTACCTTGCTCGAGCGTATTCCGGAGCTCAAGGGCGTACGCGACGTGACCGACCACACGCAGAAAGAAAACGCCTACTACTGAGTAAGGTGTTCACTGCAAACAAAAAACGGCGCCCCGTGAGCGCCGTTTTTTATGCTTTAAAATTAATGTCTTACAGGATTTATCTAACAAAACAGATCAACTGTGGGAGCTGGCAAGCCTGCTCCCACAGGGTATTGCATTGCCTTCGGCATGTGTTCAAGGCCGGTAGAGGTGCGCATGACCTGCTCGATACAGCGAAGACTCGCTGAAACTGTCATCCGCCAGCACCCGGCCCACGATGATCAGTGCCGTGCGCCGAAACCCCTTGGCCGCGACCTTATCTGCGATATCCGCCAGTGTGCCGATCGCGAAATCCTGATCCGGCCAGGTTGCCCGGTGCACCACGGCAATCGGGCAATCCGCACCGTAATGCGGCAGCAACTCGGCGACGATTTTCTCCAGGTGGCTAACGCCCAAATGAATCGCCATGGTCGTGCCGTGCTGCGCCAGGCTGCCAAATTCCTCGCCGGTCGGCATGTTTGTTTTGCCGGCGTAGCGCGTCAGGATCACGCTTTGGGCGATGTCCGGCAAGGTCAGTTCGGCTTCCAGCAGTGCAGCGCAGGCGGCAACCGCCGTGACGCCGGGGATGATCTGAAAGGGAATGCCCAACTCGCGCAGATAACGAATTTGCTCGCCGATCGCCCCATACAGGCTCGGGTCGCCGGAGTGCACGCGCGCCACATCCTGGCCCTTGGCGTGGGCGACCTTGATCAGGTCGATGATCTGCTCCAGGTGCAATTCGGCGCTGTTGACCACCTGTTCCGCTTGATGGCCTTCCAGTACCGCTGCGGGTACCAGCGAGCCGGCGTAGATGATCACGGGGCAACTGCGGATCAGCCGCTGGCCTTTGACGGTGATCAATTCCGGGTCGCCGGGGCCGGCGCCGATGAAGTAGACGGTCATGGGAATTCCTGTAAAAAACGTGCGAGCATGAAGATTGCTCATGATCGAGCGCGCTGATTATCGGGATTTTAGCCGGCGCATGCCAATGCAAAGGTGGCCTGGGCGGTGTTTTTCCGGGTGATCAGCAGGCGGGCGGGGGCATTGCCGAGTTGTTCGGCGAGGGCCAATGCGGCGCTTTCGGCGATGCCGTAACAGCCGGTATGGGCGAAAGCCACATCGGACTTGTGACTCAGGCGGTCTGCGTAGGGCGCCAGTTGTTCGGCACTGAAACATTCCAAAGGCAGATTCAGCCGTTGCGCCAGGGCGATCAGCCCCGGCTCATCCCTTTTTCGATCAATACTGGCCAATGCGGTCACGCGCCGACATTCAATGCCGCCCTCGGCGAGGGCGGTTTCAAACAGCGCCAGCAAGGTGTGAACATCACAGCCGCGCTGGCAGCCCAGGCCGACCACCAGGGTCATACCGAGTATTGACCGTCGCGATGGCGGCGAAACAGCCAGGCGCTGATCAGGCCCAGGGCCAGCCAGAACGCCACGTTGGTCAATTGGGAGGCAATCTTGAACTGCGCTTCCAGCGCTTCGGGCGCCAGCATCGAATGCACTTCCGGCTGCGGCGCGCCGATCACGTGTGGCACGGCCAGAATCGCCACGCCCAGGATTTTCAGCAGCCAGTTGCGACCGAACACCAACAGTGCGATACCGACGGCGGTCGAGGCCGCGGTGCCGATCCACCAGATCTGGCGTTGGGCCAGGTCAGCGGCAGCGGTGCCCGGCAATTCAGGTGGCAGACCCAAGGTTGGCGCGAGCACGAACGTCGCATAACCGGCCAGGCCCCACAGCAAACCTTGAGCGGTGCGAGTGGGCGCGCGAAGCGTGTAAAGACCGGCCAGCATCAGCGCAAAACCTACGGCCACCACCAGGTTGCCGCCGGTGGTCGACAGCACGCGCTGCCAGCCATCTTCAGGCTCCCAGGCTTCGGCGTCGTGAGTGTGCGCAGCAGCACCGTCGGCGTGTTCATGGGCGACTTCGGCGGCTGGCGAGGCGTTTTCAAAGGTTTCCGCCTGCAAAATCAGCGGGGCGACCCAAAAGCTTTGCAGCAGGGTCAGCAGCAGGGCGGCCAGCAAGCCGGTGAAACCTGCGGTCTGGGCAATACGCTTGATCATGTCGGCAGGTCTCAGTGGCACGGGAACGCGGCGCTGTGGCGGGTATCGTGGGCGGCGTTGTGCACCGCTTCGATGTGCGAGAAACCGGCGAAATACACCAGGCACGCGCCGAGGATCGACGCACCGATGGCGGCGGTCAGGCGTTGGCTCAGGGTGGAAGTGGTGCTGGCGGTGTGCGAGGTGCTGCTGATGATCGACATGGCGCGTCCCTTCGGGTTTCAGGGTGACGCAGGCGCATGAAAACCCCGCGAGCCGGGCACGCAGGGTTCGAACAGCGCCCGCCCACCGCGGGTTTGTTATCTGATTTTCGGGCCGGTCTCCGGGCTTGCGAGGGGGCTCTTGAGAGAGTCCTGAAAGCATCGCCTTCCCATGCCTGCGCACAGTGGCAATGACGCTTCGCTCGCTTACCGTTGCGGGGGCAGCACCGGACTGGTCATATCGCTATGACGCACCGGTTTCCCGTTTCACCCTTTGCAGGGCACCCGAAACAAGAGGTGTAGGAGAGCATGGGGGTGGGAGGTGAGTCAATTCGGGATGTGTTTTTGGTAGGTGTACCTATCCGTTTCTTGAGTAGCGGCTGATAGGGGTTCCGCTCTTACAGAAGCAAAAGCACGGCGGTCTGAGTGGTGCGAAGCAAAAACGCTTCGGTGCGGGAGCTCAACTCCGACAGAAAAGAAAAGCCGAGCACAGTCAAAAATGTGGGAGCGGGCTTGCCCGCGAAGGCGGTCTGGCAGCGACATAGATGCGGGCTGGCACTCCGCTTACGCGGGCAAGCCCGCTCCCACCGCTGGATATTCATTTTCTGGGGGAGCGCGGTCCGCAGGTGGCCGCAACCGCAGCAACGGATGTGTACACAACCCAAACCCCATCATTGACCATCCCCCAAGCACTGCGTAGCCTTGCACCCTCGAGGTTCTCCGACTCAGGCCGGAGCTAAGAAGGGAACGCGGTCCAAGCCGCGGCTGCCCCCGCAACTGTAAAGGGTTGAGCTGACTGCCACGCCACTGCCAAATCGGCGGGAAGGCGCAATCAGCGCCGGTCGCAAGACCTGCAAGCCCCAAGCCAGGAGACCTGCCTCGCAACCGAATTTCAATTCAACCGGGCGGGGTGATCCGGTGACGAAATCAGCCCCTGCGCGCCGTCGCAGGGCTTGTCGTCCCGTATGCCCGCCCTCAAGGGCATCCGATGAAAACACTGGCCAAACTCCCCGTCACCATCGTTACCGGCTTCCTCGGTTCGGGCAAAACCACCCTGCTGCGGCACATGCTCGACAACGCCCAGGGCCGTCGCATTGCGGTGATCGTCAATGAGTTCGGCGAGCTGGGCATTGATGGCGAAATCCTCAAGCAATGCTCCATCGGTTGCACCGAAGAAGAAGCCAATGGCCGCGTGTACGAGTTGGCCAACGGCTGCCTGTGCTGCACCGTGCAGGAAGAGTTCTTCCCGGTGATGCGCGAACTGGTGGCCCGTCGCGGCGACCTCGATCACATTCTTATCGAAACCTCGGGCCTGGCCCTGCCAAAACCTTTGGTTCAGGCCTTCCAGTGGCCGGAAATCCGCAGCGCCTGCACCGTTGACGCGGTGATCACCGTGGTCGACAGCCCGGCGGTGGCTGCGGGCACCTTCGCGGCGTTCCCGGATCAAGTCGACGCCCAGCGCAAACTCGACCCGAACCTGGACCACGAATCGCCGCTGCACGAGTTGTTCGCCGACCAACTGGCCAGCGCCGACCTGGTGATTCTCAACAAAACCGACCTGATCAGCCCCGAAGACCTGGCCCGCGTGCGCCTCGAAGTCGCCGAAGAGCTGCCGCCAGCCGTGAAAATCATCGAAGCCAGCAGCGGTCGCCTGCCGCTGGACGTGCTGATTGGCCTGGGCGCCGGCTCTGAAGAGCACATCGACGGTCGTCACAGCCATCACGATCATCACCACGACGGTGACGACGACCATGATCACGACCACGATGCCTTCGACTCCATTTCCATCGACCTGCCGCAAGCCGACGAAGCACTGCTGCTCGACGCCCTGACCCAACTGGTGGTGCAACACGGCATCCTGCGCGTCAAAGGCTTTGCCGCGATTCCGAACAAGCCGATGCGCTTGCTGATCCAGGGCGTGGGCACGCGTTTCGACAAGCACTTCGACCGCGCCTGGGGCGCGGACGAAGCGCGCACCACGCGCCTGGTGTTGATCGGTCAGGAACTGGACGCGGCAGGCCTTGAAGCGCAACTGCGCGCTGCGCTCAGCGTTTAACCCATGCACCTGCTCAGGACCCAGCCCGGCGGTTTCGTCTCGGACGACAATATTGCCGACCTGGGCCAAACCCCCGCAGAGCTGGTGATCCTGTGCAGCGGTGATTCGAGCCTGGCGCTGCTGGCCGAAGCCGCCCGGCAGTTGCCTGACGATTACCCCAGCTTTCGCCTGGCCAACCCGATGCAGGTGCAGAACCATGCATCGGTCGACCTGTACGTCGATGAAGTGCTACGCCACGCCAGGGTCATCCTGATTTCGCTGCACGGCGGCATCGGCTATTGGCGCTACGGCATTGAGCGTCTGGTGGAGCTGGCCGAGCGCGGCGTGCAGCTGATTCTGGTGCCGGGGGACGATCGCCCGGACCCGGAACTCAGCAGCCTGAGCACCGTGGGCGTGGAGGTGCGCGACCGCCTGTGGCATTTCCTGCGTCAGGGCGGCATGGGCAACGCGCTGGATTTTTATCGCTGCCTGGCCAGTGGTTTTCTGGGCCGCGATTACGCCTGGGCCGAGCCGCAAACCTTGCCGCGCACGGCGATTTATCATCCGCAAAGCGCCAACCCGCGCCTCAATGACTGGCAAACGGACTGGAACCCT